>NZ_JBAFVS010000005.1:0-309227 GCF_043194565.1 Xanthobacter autotrophicus ATCC 700552
CACGCGGGAGAGGGGGCGACGGCGCTGAGTTTCAAGCGGATGTAAATCCTCCCAGCCGTCATCCCCCGGCTTGACCGGGGGATCCATGGAGTGGCCGGGGCAGCGCTGCGCTGGCCGGGTGCCAAGCTAGCCGCTGTGGGACCGCGCCATCGTCTTTCCTGGCGATAATCGTGCGCAAATGTCGCACCGCACCTTTGGCTGCGCTCCCGCTCCCCCGGCCCCCCTGTTTCACGGGCTTTCGCCGCGAAATGAAGCGGTTGGGCGCTTTAATGATAGCTAAAATCTATCGATATCGACAATCTTATCTATTTCATTTATCCATAGCTCGGCCCTATGTTGCGTCGCGAAGGCCAAGGCCTCTCGCACCGCAACAGCCACCCAAGGAATTGCCATGTCCCTCGTCAATACTCCGGTCAAGCCTTTCAAGACCACCGCTTTCAAGCAGGGCAAGTTCATCGACGTGTCCGAGGCCGACCTTGTCGGCAAGTGGTCCGTGTTCTTCTTCTACCCGGCCGATTTCACATTCGTCTGCCCCACCGAGCTGGGCGACCTTGCCGATCACCACGACGATTTCGCCAAGCTCGGCGTGGAGATCTATTCCGTCTCCACCGATACCCACTTCACCCACAAGGCGTGGCACGATTCGTCCGAGACCATCGGCAAGGTGCAGTACGCCATGCTCGGTGACGCCAACGGCACCATCACCACCAATTTCGAAGTGATGCGCCCGGGCCTCGGCCTCGCCGATCGCGGCACCTTCATCGTGGACCCCAACGGCATCATCCAGGCCGTGGAAGTCACCGCGGAGGGCATCGGCCGCGACGCCTCCGAGCTTTTGCGGAAGATCAAGGCTGCGCAGTACGTCGCCTCCCATCCTGGCGAGGTATGCCCGGCCAAGTGGCAGGAAGGTGAGGCGACCCTCGCCCCCTCGCTCGACCTCGTCGGCAAGATCTGAGGCACGCGTTCGGGTCCTTCCATTGGGAAGGACCCATCCTCTCCGCCGCGCGTCCTGCGCGTGGCGGATCTGGGGTGGCATCTTACGCGCGTCCCGCGCGCGGCGGATGCGGAGCCCCTTGTTGTTTTCCAAAGCATTCGTCGGAGAATTGCCATGCTCGACACAGCCATGAAGACCCAGCTCAAGGCGTATCTGGAGCGGCTGGTTCGACCCGTCGAAATCACCGCATTCGTGGATGATGGCGCGAAGTCCAGGGAGATGCTGGAACTGCTCTCCGACATCACCGACTGCTCGGCCAAGGTCTCCGTCGCCGAGCGCCGCGATGGCGATGCCGCCGGCGCCCGCGTGCCCTCCTTCGCCCTGTCGAGCCCCGGCGAGAGCATCGCGCTCACCTTCGCCGGCCTGCCCATGGGCCACGAATTTACTTCGCTCGTGCTGGCGCTGCTGCAGACCGGCGGCTATCCGCCCAAGCTCGAGCCGGAAGTCATCGAGCAGATCGAGGCGCTGGACGGCGACTTCGTCTTCGAGACCTATTTCTCCCAGTCCTGCCAGAACTGCCCGGACGTGGTGCAGGCCCTCAACCTCATGGCCGTGCTGAACCCGAAGATCCGCCATGTGGCCATCGACGGCGCCCTGTTCCAGAAGGAAGTGGACGCCCGGCAGGTCATGTCGGTGCCCACCGTCTATCTGAACGGCGAAGTGTTCGGGCAGGGCCGCATGGGCGTCGAGGAGATCGTCGCCAAGCTGGACACGGGCGCTGCCGCCCGCGACGCCAGGCGCATGGCCGAGATGAACCGCTTCGACGTGCTGGTGGTGGGCGGTGGCCCTGCCGGCGCCACGGCGGCCATCTATGCAGCGCGCAAGGGCATCCGCACCGGCGTTGCCGCCGAGCGCTTCGGCGGGCAGGTGCTGGACACCATGGCCATCGAGAATTTCATCTCCGTGCCCTACACCGAGGGGCCGAAGCTTGCCGCCGCGCTGGAGCAGCACGTCCGCGAGTATGAGGTGGAAATCCTCAATCTCCAGAAGGCGGTGAAGCTGGTGCCCGGCGCCGACATCGTCGAGGTGGCGTTCGCCAACGGCGCGAGTCTCCGCTCCAAGACCGTGATTTTGGCCACCGGCGCCCGCTGGCGGCAGATGAACGTGCCGGGCGAGGACACCTATCGCAACAAGGGCGTGGCCTACTGCCCCCATTGCGACGGCCCGCTGTTCAAGGGCAAGCGCGTGGCGGTGATCGGCGGCGGCAATTCCGGCGTGGAAGCGGCCATCGACCTGGCCGGCATCGTCGCCCATGTGACGCTGATCGAGTTCGACAGCGCGCTGCGCGCCGACGACGTGCTCCAGCGCAAGCTCAAGAGCCTGCCCAACGTCACCATCCTCACCTCCGCCAAGACCACCGAGGTCACCGGCGACGGCCAGAAGGTGAACGGTCTCGTGTACGAGAACCGCAACACCGGCGACAGCGTGAAGGTGGAGCTGGAAGGCATCTTCGTGCAGATCGGCCTTCTGCCCAACACCGAGTGGCTGAAGGGCGCGGTGGAATTGTCCCCCCGCGGCGAGATCGTGGTGGATGCCCACGGCCAGACCTCGGTGCCCGGCGTGTTCGCCGCCGGCGATTGCACCACGGTGCCCTACAAGCAGATCGTGATTGCCCTGGGCGAAGGCGCCAAGGCCTCGCTGTCCGCCTTCGATCACCTCATCCGCTCCAGCGCGCCGAAGGAAGAGGCGGTGAAGGCCGCGTGACCGGCCGGGCACGCCACTTCATCTTCCTCCGGGCGACCTCCCACGGGGGCCGCCCGCGATGACCCTGCGCGAACTGCAATATCTCGTCGCCTTGGCCGACCACCGCAATTTCCGGCGGGCGGCCGAGGCGTGCCTCGTCAGCCAGCCCACCCTCTCCACCCAGCTGCGCAAGCTGGAGGAGGAATTGGGCGTGCCGCTGGTGGAGCGGGCGCCGCGACGTGTCATGCTCACCCCCGCCGGGCGCGAGGCGGTGGAGCGGGCGCGCCGCATCCTCGACGAGGTGGAGCAGTTGAAGGAGGGCGCCCGCCGCAGCTGCGCGGCGGAGGCCGGCACCCTCAAGCTCGGCGTGTTCCCGACGCTGGGGCCCTATCTTCTGCCCCATGTGGTGCCGCTGATCCGCGCCCGCTTCCCGGACCTGGAGCTGTTGCTGTTCGAGGAGAAGAGCGCCGCGCTCATCTCCCGGCTGAACTACGGCACGCTGGATGCCGCCTTCCTAGCGCTGCCGGTGCACGACAGCCAGTTCCATAGCGAATTCCTGTTCGAGGAACCCTTTCTCCTCGCCGTGCCGGGCACCCATGCCCTCGCCACCCGCGACAAGCTCTCCATCACCGAGCTGTCGCGCTACAATCTGATGCTGCTGGAAGACGGCCATTGCCTGCGCGACCAGGCGCTGGACGTGTGCCAGATGGCCGGGGCGCGGGAGAAGTCGGAGTTCCGCGCCACCAGCCTTGAGACCCTGCGCCAGATGGTGGCGGCGGGCGTGGGCATGACGCTCCTGCCCATGCTGGCGACGCGCAATCCGGCCCAGCCGGCCGAGAACATCCATCTCTTGGAATTCAGCGATTCCAAGCCCAGCCGGCAGATCGCCCTGCTCTGGCGCAAGACCTCCGCCATGGGCCGGCTGCTGGCCGAGGTGGCGCGGGTGTGCCGCGCCCTGCCGCAGGAATTGCTGGCGCCCCGGCACTGACCTGCGGCCGCGCGCGCTTCTGCCCCCTTCAGGACAACGCGATGGGTTCGTGGCCCGCCGCGATGCGCGTGTCCAGAAGCGCGCCGGTACGGGCCAGCACCGGATCGGCGGCGGCCACCACATGGGAATTCACCAGCTTCAGGTTCCCGCCCCTTGCGGCGATGCGTGGTAATTGCTTAAGGCTAAATGGCGTACAGGGTGGCGTAAGGGCAGCCCATCGTGTAGGCTAACCCGTGATAAAATAATCATATCTTCACCGTAGCAATGGCTTAAACTGAGGGCGTTGGGCAGGGCTGGTGACGATATCTGCTGCATATTATTGGACCCGGCTGCGTCCGTTACTGCTTGCAGCCGTGGCTGTAATGCTCTCGGCTGTGCCGTCGCATGCGCAGAGCGACGATTTCTTCGGTTCGATCGCCGCGTTGTTCAATCCGAATGCGACCTCCCGCCAGACCCCCGTCATCGATGCCACGCCCTATACTTTGAACATGGAGGTGCAGGGCGGCGACGGCGGCCTGAAGAGCGCCATTACCCAGGCCTCGAACCTTGAAAGCCTGAAGGATCGCCCGCCCTCCGGCGCCGCCGGCCTGGTGCGCCGCGCGCTCTCCGATTTCGAGCGCATCACCGCCGCGCTCTATGGGGAAGGGCGCTATGGCGCCAGCATCCGCATCACCGTCGCCGGCATGGCGCCCAATGCGCCCAACATCTTCGACGTGGTGGAGCGGGCCCGCAAGGCCGGCCCGGTGCCGGTGCGGGTGGATGTGGACCCCGGCCCGCCCTTCGTCTTCGGCGACATCCGCATTCTCGATGCCTCGACCCGCCGCCCCCTCGCCGACGGCCCGAGCCTGCGCGCCCTGGGCCTGGAGCCGGGCGAATCGGCGCGGGCCGATCGCGTTGTCCGCGCCGAGGCGGTGCTGGTGGATTTCTGGCGCGAGCGCGGCCACCCCTTCGCCCGCCTTACCGGCAAGGACGTGGTGGCCGACCATGCCACCCACCGGCTCAACGTTACCCTCCTGATCGAGACCGGGCCGGTGGCCACCTTCGGCACTTTCACCGTCTCCGGCGCCGACTTCCTGCCGCCGAACTTCATCGAGGATCGCGTCGAGATCCCGCCCGGCACGCCCTATTCGCCGGATCGGCTCACGCGCCTGCGCAAGCGCCTGTTGACCATTCAGGCCATCGCCAGCGTGCGCCTCCGCGAGGGCGAGCGGCTCGATGCCCAGGGCAGGCTGCCCATCTTTATCGAGGTGCGCCCGCGCGATCCGCGCTATGTGGGCTTCTCGGCCAAGTATTCCAGCACCGACGGCTCGTCCATCAACGGCTTCTGGGGCCACCGCAACCTGTTCGGCGGCGGCGAGACCCTGCGGCTGGACGCCTCCGTGTCCTGGTTCGGCGGGGTGCCGGAGGCGGTGCCCAATGCCGACCCGTTCGGCTACAAGCTCGCCGCCAGCTTCGTGAAGCCCGGCATCTGGACCGCCCAGGACGACCTGATCGTCAATGCCGCCATCCTGCGCGAGGTGACCAACGCCTATGTGCGCGAGGGCGTGGTGGCGCTCCTCGCCGTGCGCCACCGCTTCGACGACCAGCTGTCCATGCAGGTGGGCCTCGACTTCGAGGACGGGCAGGTGGAGGACACCACCGGCACCTACAACGCCCTCGTTACCGGCATTCCCGTCGATATCTTCTACGACACCACCGACAATGCGCTCGATGCCTCCCGCGGCATCCGCCTCAACGCCACGGTGGAGCCCTTCGCCTATCTCGGCGACAGCGGCGCCGGCCCGGTGATGCTCAAGGCCGCGCTGTCCGCCTATCACGCCTTCGACGACGACCGCCGCATCATCCTCGCCGGCCGGGTGGCCGCTGGCAGCCTGGTGGGGGTCGGCGACCTCTACGACGTGCCGCCGCAGCGGCGCTTCTATGTGGGCGGCGGCGGCTCGGTGCGCGGCTACGATTTCCAGTCGGCCAGCCCGCGCAATGCGTTCGGCCAGATCGTGGGCGGCCTCTCCTTCTTCGAGGCTTCGGCGGAAGTGCGCGTGCGCATCACCGATACCATCGGCATCGTGCCCTTCTTCGACATGGGCTCGGCCTTCGCGAGCGAGTATCCGGACTTCAACGGCCTGAAATACGCGGCGGGCATCGGCCTGCGCTACTACACGCCCATCGGGCCGCTGCGGCTGGATTTCGCCGTTCCGCTCAATCCCGGCCCCGACGACGGGTCCTTCGGCGTTTACGTCAGCCTGGGGCAGGCCTTCTGATGGCAATCATGCGCACCCTCGCCAAATGGACCGGCCTCGCGCTCGCGGGCGTGCTGGTGCTGCTCGCCGTGGCGTTCGGCGCCATCCAGACCCCGCCGGGCAAGGCGCTTCTGGCCCGCGTGGGCTCGGCGCTCGCCTCCTCCGGCGGGCTGGGCGTCGAGGTCTCCGGCATCACCGGCTTCGTGCCGGCCACCATGGCGGTGGCGCGCATCCAGCTCTCCGATGCCAGGGGTCCCTTCGCCGAGGTGGAGAACCTGAGCCTCGACTGGAACCCCCTGTCGCTTCTTTTCGGCACCCTCGACATCAATGCCGCCGGCGCCACCCGCGTCGCGCTCCAGCGCAAGCCCGAACTGCCGCCGGCCCCCCCGGAAACCCAGAGCGCCAGCAGCAGCGGCGGGGGCTTCGCCCTGCCGGTGCGGGTCGGGCGCTTTTTCCTCGACGAGATCGTCATCGACGAGCCGGTGCTCGGCCATGCCGCCGTGCTGTCGCTGGTGGCCACCGCCGAGCTGCGCGCGCTGGAGCGGGGCCTGTCCGGCGCCTTCAATCTCAAGCGGCGGGACCAGCCGGGCAGCCTCACCGGCCGTCTCGGCTATGTGCCGCAGACCGAGCATCTCGACCTCGACATCACCGCCGAGGAGCCGGCGGGCGGCCTCGTGGCGCGGGCCGCCGGAATCGCCGACCTGCCGGCCATCACGGCGACGCTCAAGGGCGTGGGGCCGCTGGACGCTTGGGACGGCCGTCTCGACGTTGCCGCCGGCGCGGCCGCCAAGGTCAATGGCACGGCCGAAGTCCGGGCAACCGGGGCAGGGCGGCGCGTGAGCTTCACCGCCGAGGCCGATATCGCCCGGCTGCTTCCGGCCCAGATCGCGCCCCTGCTGGAGGGCGGCTTGGAACTCGCCGGGGCCGCCACCGTGGACAAGGCCCGGCGCATCGCTATCGAGAGCGCGACCGCCCGTGCGGTCGGCTTCGGCGCGGGTGTGCATGGCACCGTGGATGCGGGCGCCATGACCGCCGATCTCGTGTTCGGCCTCAAGGCCGGCGAGGCGGCCCGCTTCGCCGCGCTCGCGCCGGGGATCACCTGGAAGGCGGCGGGGGTGGACGGCACCCTGAAGGGCGCGTTCGCGGCCCCGGTCCTGTCCGCCCGCGCCACGGCCGAGGGCCTGAAGGGCGCCGGCTATGGCGCCGCCACCGTCGAAATCAACGCCGCCACCCTCCCGGATGCCGCTCGGAACCTTGCCTTCACCCTCGACGGGCGGGCGGACGGGCTTTCCGCCGACGACCCCAAGGTGGCGCAGGCGCTGGGCCGCACCGCCCGCTTCCATGTGGCCGGCACCCAGCCCAAGGGGCGGGCGCCGTCCGTCACCGCAGCCACCGTGGAGCTGGCCGCCCTCACCAGCCGCTTCAGCGGCAATGCGTCGGCGGAGAAGATCGCCGGCACGCTCAAGCTGGACAAGCTCGATCTCGCCGCCTTCTCCCCCCTCGCCGGTCGCCGGCTGGCGGGCACGGCGGCGCTGGACGCCACCATCGACGCCAGCGGCGATCTTTCCCGCGTGGATGCCACCATCACCGGCGGCAGCAAGGACGTGGCCACCGGGATCGCGGCGGTGGACGGCCTGTTCGGCGGCGCCACGACGCTTTCCGCCAAGCTGGCGCGGGACGGGCAGAACGCCATCCGTGTCGACCGCTTCAACCTCGCGTCCGACAGCCTGACGGTGACCGCCGACGGCACCATCTCCCGCACCAGTGCCGATCTTGCGGCCAAGCTCGCGCTGGTCGATGTGGCCAAGCTCGATCCCCGCGTCTCCGGCGCGGTGACGGGCGAGGCGGCGTTCCGCGGCAGCCTCGATAATCTCGGCCTCACCGCGCGGCTGCTGATGCCCGCCGGCACGGCCATGAAGCAGAAGGTGGAGGGCCTGAGCCTCGCGGTGACGGCCTCCGACCTCACCGGCAACCCTGCGGCGCAATTCACCCTCGACGGCCGCGTGGCCGGCAAGCCCGCCACCGGCTCGGGCGCCTTCGCGACGCTGGCCGACGGGGCGCGACAGCTGAAGGACCTTGCAATCGCCATCGGCTCGGTCTCGGCCAAGGGCGACGTGCGGCTCGATGGGAAGGGCCTCGTGGACGGGACGCTTACTGTCGCCGCCGGCGACCTGAATGATCTCTCGCCCCTCGCGCTCACCGAGCTGGCCGGGCGGCTCAATGCCGATGTGCGTCTCGACGCCACCGGCGGGCGCCAGCGCGTGGCGGTGAAGGCGGATGCGGCCAATGTCTCTGCCGCCGGGCAAAGCGTGGGCAGCGCCCGCATCGATGCCACCGTGGTGGACCCCACCGGCGCGCCGGTGCTGGACGGCACGGTGCGGCTGCGCGCGGTGAATGCCGGCGGCATGGACATTTCCCAGGCCAACCTCACCGCCACCGGCGCGGCGGCGGGCAATGGCGCGGCGGGAACCAGCCTCAATCTCGATGCCGTGGTCAATGGCGCGACCCTCACCACCGCCGGCCTCCTGACCCCGCGCGACGGCACCATCGGCTTCCGTCTCGATCGCCTTACCCTGGCGCGTGGCGGCACCAGCATCACCAATGCCGCGCCGGCCAATTTTCGCTGGTCTGGAGATACCCTCGCCATCGATCGGCTGACGCTCACCACGCGCGGCGGCAGCGCCAGCGTGTCCGGCCGGGCCGGCTCCGCGCTGGCGCTCGACGTGACGCTCACCACCCTGCCGCTGGCGCTGGCGGACCTCGCCGCCCCCGGCCTGGGGCTGGCCGGCACGCTCTCGGGCACCGCGCGGCTCGACGGGCCGGCGGCGGCGCCCACCGGCACCTATTCCCTCACAATTGCCCGGGTCAGTACCCGGGACCTGTCGGCCAACGGCATCGGCCCCCTCGATGTCCGCGCCGATGGCCGGTTCGCGGATGGGCGGGTGAGCACGCGGACGACCGTCACCGGGCGCTTCCTGTCGGACTTCACCCTCACCGGCTCGGCGCCCTTGGGCGCGGGCGACCTCGACCTTGCGATCCGGGGCGCGCTGGACCTTGGGCTCGCCAATCCCATGCTCGCCACTTCCGGCGCACAGGTGCGCGGGCGCGCGGCCATCGATGCCACCGTGCGCGGCACCGCCGCCGCGCCGCGGGCGGGTGGCACGGTGCGCATCTCCGGCGCCCGCTTCGATGATGGCGTGAACGGGGTAAACCTCTCCAACATCGAGGGCGTGATCACCGGCACGGATCGCTCGGTGACGCTGTCTTCCCTCACCGCGCGCACGCCCAACGGCGGCGGCCTCTCGGCGCGCGGCACGGTGGCGCTGGACCCGGCGCAGGGCTTTCCCGGCCGCATCGACGTGGACCTCACCAATGCCGGCCTCGTCAACAGCGACCTCATGCGCCTCGTGGCCGAGGGGCGGCTGGCGGTGGAAGGGGCGTTCGCCAACAATCCGCGCCTCACCGGCCGGATCGTGGTGCGCCACCTGGATGTCAATATTCCCGATCGCCTGCCCGGCGGCGGGGCCGCGCTGAACGTGCGGCACGTCAATGGCGGCCGTAACTGGAACGTCAGCACCAACCGGCCCGGCGGCAAGGCGGGCGCCACCGCGCCGCGCCGGAGCAATGCCGGCATGGCTCTCGACCTCACGGTCTCGGCGCCGAACAATGTGTTCGTCCGCGGCATGGGGCTGGAAGCCGAGCTGGGCGGCGACCTCAAGGTGGGCGGTACCACCGCCAGCCCGGCCACGCTGGGCGGCTTCGAGAT
Source organism: Xanthobacter autotrophicus ATCC 700552 (assembly GCF_043194565.1). Taxonomy (GTDB): domain Bacteria; phylum Pseudomonadota; class Alphaproteobacteria; order Rhizobiales; family Xanthobacteraceae; genus Xanthobacter; species Xanthobacter autotrophicus_F. The sequence goes on from NZ_JBAFVS010000005.1 coordinate 9,669, forward strand.
GCGGCGCGGCACCTTCGACGTGCTCGGCCGGCGGCTGAATTTCACCCGCGGCAAGATCACCTTCAACGGCACCACGGACCCGGACCTCGACTTCGTGGCGGAAACCACCGCCAACGACATCACCGCGCAGATCCTGGTCACCGGGGCGGCCTCGCGCCCCGACGTGACCTTCAGCTCCACCCCCACCTTGCCCCAGGACGAGGTGCTCTCGCGCCTCATGTTCGGCCGCTCCGCCGGCTCGCTCACCGGCGCCCAGGCGCTGCAGATCGCCCAGACCATCGCGCAATTCTCCGGCGGTTCCGGGGTGCTCGACCAGATGCGGCGCTCGCTGGGCGTGGACAGCCTGGACGTGGGCACCAATGCGGCCGGCACCGGCGGCCAGGTGGGCATCGGCCGGCGCCTCAACGACCGCATGTACATGGGGGTGCGGCAGGGCACCACGCCCGGCTCCAGCCAGGTCACGGTGGACATGGACATCACCAAGAACATCCGCCTGCAGGGCGCCACCGGCGCCGACGGCTCGGCCGAGGTGGGCGTCGGCGCCCAGTGGGATTATTGAGCGCGCCGGGCGGGGGAAGGCGTGGCCGGATCGCGGTCGCGCATCCGTCCTATTGCTACGCTCAAGTTGAGCCATCGCCTTTAAGCGGTCAGCAATGCAGACCATGATGGTGCGACTCGCACCGCTGCAGGCTGGCGTCCAGCCTGCCGGGATGTGAGCCGCGTGCGTGCCGCCACGCCGGAACCGGTCAGGGATCAAGTGGATCAGCCCCTCCCCGCCGCCAACACCGTGTCGCGCGATCCCTCGAAGGACGCGGGACGCGGCGGCTTCATCTGCGTCCTGTGGCGCCTTAAGTGGCGGATCGCGGCCCTCGTGCTGGTTCTGGCCGGGGTGGCGTGGGGGCTGCTGCGCTGGTTCGCGGGGCCGGAGGTGGTGGTCTATCCGGTGGTGCAGGCCGAGCTGGTGCGCACCGTGGTTGCCACCGGCCATGTGGAAACGCCCTACCGGGTGGACATCGGCAGCCAGATCACCGGCACCGTCAAGGACGTGCTGGTGGAGGAGGGGCAGAGCGTGCGGGAGGGCCAGCCGCTGGTCGCCCTCGACGGCACCGAGCTCAACTCGGCGGTGGTGCAGGCCGAGGGGGCGGTGGCCCAGGCCGATGCCCGCATGCGTCAGCTGCGCGAGCTGTCCCGGCCCGCCGCCGAGGAAGCGCAGAAGCAGGCCCGCGCCAACCTGGAAAATGCCCAGACCGCCTTTGATCGCGCCAACAAGCTCGCGAAATCCGGCGCCGGCACCCAGGCCACGCTGGATGAGGCCACCCGCGCGCTCAATGTGGCCATGACCCTGTCGCGTACCGCCGAACTGCAGGTCTACACCACCAGCCCCGGCGGCAGCGACTACGTGATTGCCGAGACCCAGCTCAGCCAGGCCAGGGCCAACCTTGCCACCGCCCATGCGCGGCTTGGCTACGCCACCATCACCGCGCCGCGCGACGGTGTGCTCATCACCCGCAGCGTGGAACGCGGAAGCGTCGTGCAGGCGGGCAAGACGCTGCTGGTGCTGGCCCCGGCCGGCGCCATTCAGCTGGTGGTGCAGATCGACGAGAAGAACCTGAGGCTGCTGAAGCTCGGCCAGGACGCCGTCGCCTCCGCCGACGCTTATCCGGACCAGAGGTTTCCCGCCAGCCTCACCTATATCAACCCCTCCGTGGACATCACCCGCGCCTCGGTGGAGGTGAAGCTCACGGTGCCCGATCCGCCGGCCTATCTGCGGCAGGACATGACCGTGTCCGTGGACATCGCGGTGGATCGCCGGCCGGATGCGGTGGTGGTCGCCGCGCGGACCGTGCACGCTCCCACGGCGGCGGCGCCGTTCGTGCTGGTGGCGCGGGACGGGCGCGCGCGGGAACAGAAGGTGCGCCTCGGCCTGTGGGCCGGCGATCAGGTGCAGGTGCTGGAGGGGCTCACCCCCGGCGAACAGGTGCTGCCCGTGGCCTCGGGCGTGCGCGCCGGCCAGCGCATCCGGCCGGTGCCGCGATGAACCGCTGGCTGCCGTTCGAATGGATCGCCGCCCTGCGCTTCCTCGGCGAAGGCCGCATGCAGACCGCCTTCATCCTCGGCGGCATCACCATCGGCGTGGGCGTGATCGTGTTCATGTCGGCCATGCTGGCGGGGCTTCAGGCCAATTTCATCAAACGGGTGCTGACCTCCCAGCCCCAGATCCAGCTGCTGCCGCCGGACGAGGTGGCGCGGCCGCTGCGCTTCGAAAAGGGCGTAATCGAGGGCGCGGTGGTGCAGAAGCCGTCCCAGCGCATCCTCTCCATCGATCAGTGGCAGTCCATCGCCGTCGCCATGCGGGCGCGGCCCGACGTGGTGGTGGTGGCGCCCACGGCGTCCGGCTCGGCCCTGGCGGTGCGGGGCGATGCCAGCCGCAGCATCTCCGTCACCGGCATGGAGCCGGAGCAGTATTTCCGCATCGTGCGCGTGCCCGACTATCTGGTGGCGGGGGAGGTGCGCCTCGGCACCGACGACATCCTGGTGGGCACCGAGCTGGCGAAGGACCTCGGCGCCGGGGTGGGCGACAAGCTGAACGTGACCACCGCCAATGGCGGCGGGCGCATCCTCACCATCACCGGCATCTTCGATTTCGGCAACAAGGCCGCCAACGCGCGCAACACCTATGTGGCCCTGCGCACCGCCCAGAGCCTGCTCAACCTCATCGGCGGCGCCACCACCATCGACATGACCGTGACCGATACCTATGCCGCCGATACCATCGCCCGCGACATCGCCGCCGTGGTGCCGGTGGAGGCGGACAGCTGGATCACCACCAACGCCCAGTTCTTCACGGCGGTGCGGGCCCAGCAGACCTCCAACACCCTGATCCGGCTGTTCGTGGGCATATCGGTGGCCTTCGGCATCGCCGCCGTGCTGGTGGTGTCGGTGATCCAGCGCTCCAAGGACATCGGCATCCTGCGGGCCATGGGTGCCTCCCGCGGGCGGATCCTGCGGGTCTTTCTCATCCAGGGCGGGGTGCTCGGCCTGGTGGGCTCGGTGCTGGGGTCGGCGGCCGGCGCGGGCTCGCTGGTCCTCTGGCATCGCCTGTTGCGGCAGGTGGACGGCTCGGAGCTGTTCCCGCTGATCCTGGAGCCGAGCCTGTTCCTGGCCGCGGCATTGCTGGCCACCTTGACCGGCGTCGTCGCCGGCCTCGCCCCGGCGCTGCGCGCCGCCAGCATCGATCCGGTGGAGGCGATTCGTGGCTGACGTGCTGGCCCTTGAGGCGATCCGCAAATCCTACGCCATCGGCACGGCGGTGGAGACCGAGGTGCTGCACGGCATCGACCTCACCGTGCGGGCCGGCGAGTTCGTGGCCCTCATCGGCCCCTCCGGCTCGGGCAAGAGCACGCTGCTCAACATCATCGGCCTTCTGGACAGCCCCACGTCCGGGCGCCTTGCGGTCGCCGGGGCGGATACGACGCAGCTCGATGACGCCGCGCGGACCCGGCTGCGTGGCCACGCCATCGGCTTTGTATTCCAATACCATTACCTGATCTCGGCCTTCACAGCGGCCGAGAACGTGATGATGCCCATGCTGGTGGACCAGGGCCGGGCCGACCGGCGGATGGAGCAGCGCGCCGACGAGCTGCTGGAGTGGGTGGGCCTGAGCCGATGGCGCAACAACCGCGCCACCAACATGTCCGGCGGCCAGCAGCAGCGCGTCGCCATCGCCCGGGCCCTGGCCATGGAGCCGGCCCTTGTGCTCGCCGACGAGCCCACGGGAAACCTCGACACCGCTTCCGCCGACAGCGTGTTCGCGCTGTTGCGCCGGATCAACGCCGAGCGGGGCACCACCTTTCTCGTGGTCACCCACAACATGGCCCTCGCCGAGCGCTGCGACCGTATCGTCGAATTGGTGGACGGCCGGATCAACGCCGAGCGCGCCGGACGCACGCCCGAACCGGGAGCTGTTTCCGCAGGCTGAAGCCGGGGGATAGCGGGTGCCACCCGATCTATCCCATTCCCGCGGAACGCGATCACGTCTTATCCTGAGGCAACGATAAGGAGGAGCGCCATGTCCGAGAACGCCGCGCTGCAAGCCCGTCGAACCAAGGCCATTCCCCGGGGCATCGCCACCGCCTTTCCCGTGTTCGCGCAGAAGGCGGAGGGGTCGGAGGTCTGGGATGCCGACGGCACCCGCTACATCGATTTCGCCGGGGGCATCGCCGTCCTCAACACCGGCCACCGTCATCCGAAGGTGCTGGCGGCGGTGCGCGCGCAGCTCGACGCCTATACCCACACCGCGTTCCAGATCGTGCCCTACGAGCCCTATGTGGCGCTATGCGAGAGGCTGAACGCCATCGCCCCCTTCACCGGCGCGGCGAAATCCATCCTGTTCTCCACCGGCGCCGAGGCGGTGGAGAATGCCGTGAAGATCGCCAAGGCCGCCACCGGCCGCACCGGCGTCATCGCCTTTTCCGGCGGCTTCCACGGCCGCACGGCGCTGACCATGGCGCTCACGGGCAAGGTGCTGCCCTACAAGAAGAAGTTCGGCATCTCCCCGCCCGGCATCTTCCATCTTCCGTTCCCCTGCGCCGACCATGGCGTGAGCGTCGCCGACACGCTCAAGGCGCTCGACTATCTGTTCCGCGCCGATATCGGCCCGCAGGACGTGGCGGCCATCATCATCGAGCCGGTGCAGGGCGAGGGCGGCTTCCTGCCGGCGCCGGCGGAGCTGCTGGTGGCCCTGCGCCAGACCTGCGACGCGCACGGTATCGTATTGATCGCCGACGAGGTGCAGACCGGCTTTGCCCGCACCGGCCGCATGTTCGGCATCGAGCATTCCGGGGTCGAGCCGGACCTCGTCACCGTGGCCAAGTCGCTGGCCGGCGGCTTTCCCCTCTCGGGCGTGATCGGCCGCGAGGCGATCATGGATGCCGCCGAGCCCGGCGGCCTCGGCGGCACCTATGCCGGCAATCCCATCGCCTGCGCTGCGGCCCTCGCCGTGCTGGACGTGATCGCCGACGAGAAGCTGATCGAGCGCGCCAACGTGATCGGCGAGCGCATCAAGGCGGCCCTCGCCCGCATGGCCCTGCGCAACGATGGCGTGGCCATCGGTTCGATCCGGGGACCGGGCGCCATGGTGGCCTTCGACGTGGTGAAGAAGCGCGGTACCGTCGAGCCCGACGCCGATGCCGCCAAGCGCGTGACCCAGGCGGCGCTCGCCGACGGGCTGATCCTCATATCCTGCGGCGTCTACGGCAACACCATCCGCCTCCTGAACCCGCTGACCATCCCGGACGCCCTCCTCGACGAGGGGCTCGGCAAGCTGGAGCGGGCGCTGGTCGCGGCCGCAGCCTGAACGGGGGGCGACGATCGGAAGTGGGGTGGCGAGGCCGGAGGACCCGGTTGCACCTGAAACGCCGCACGGCCGAGCCTTCGCTCCGCTGGCGCCCCGTGGCGTGCTGTATCGGGTGGAAATGGCTCCCTGAGCAGGACTCGAACCTGCGACCATTCGATTAACAGTCGAACGCTCTACCAACTGAGCTATCAGGGACCGTGGGTCTCGCGACCGAGGCGGCGATATAGCAACCGCTTGCCCGCTTGTGAAGTCGAAACGCGCATTTTCTGCGCCCGCATTGCCGCACCCGGTTCGTGAACCGGGTGCAAAGCCTTGCGGCGTCAGGCGTGGAGACGCGCGCTGCCGGTCTCGCCAAGATTGTCCACAGGCGCGTCGGCGCTGTCCGCACCTGCCTGCTGCTGCTGCTCATGCGCGAATTGGGCGAAATAGAAGCCGTAATAGCGGCCGCGCCGGGCGATCAGCTCGTCATGGGTGCCGTATTCCACCACGCGGCCGTGCTCCACCACGCAGATCTTGTGGGCGCGCACCACGGTCTGCAGGCGGTGGGCGATGACGATGGTGGTGCGCTGGTGCTGCAGCTCGTTCAGCGCCCGCTGCACCAGGGCTTCCGATTCGGAATCGAGGGCGGCGGTGGCTTCGTCCAGCAGCAGGATGGGCGCGTTCTTCAGGAAGGCGCGGGCGATGGCGATGCGCTGGCGCTGGCCGCCGGAAAGCTGGGCGCCATGTTCGCCCACCGGCGTGTCGTAGCCGTTCTCGAAGCCCATGATGAAATCGTGGGCGTGGGCCGCGCGCGCCGCCGCGACGATCTCCTCGTCGGAGGCGCCGGGCCGGCCGAAGCCGATATTGTCCTTCACCGTGCCGGAGAACAGGTAGACGTCCTGGCTCACCAGGGCCACGTTGGCCCTGACCGACGAGCGCGTCACGCTGCGGGCATCGATGTCGTCGATGAGCACGGCGCCGCCCTGCGGATCATAGAAGCGCTCGATGAGGTTGATGATGGTGGTCTTGCCGCCGCCCGACTGGCCCACGAGGGCCGTGGTCTGGCCGGGCTCGGCCACCAGGTCCAGGCCGCGCAGCACGCTCTCGCCGGGGCGATAGCCGAACACCACCTCGCGCAATTCCACCCGGCCGCGGGGGCGGGGCAGGGCGGGGACGCCTGGAGCATCGCGGTCGGGCGCGGGGGCGTCGAGCAGCTCGAACAGCATGCGCGCGCCCATGACGTGGCTCGCGAGGTCCACATGCACGCGGGCAAGCCGCTTGGCCGGCTCATAGGCCAGCAGCAACGCGGTAAGCACCGAAAAGAACTGGCCGGGCGAGCGGCCCAGCTCGATCACATTGTAGCCGGCGTAGAGCACCACGCCGCCGATGGCGAGGCCGCCCAGCGTCTCCATGAGCGGGCTGGACTTGGCCTGGGTGCGCACGAGGCGGTTGGAATTGGCTTCCACGTCGTCGATGAACTTGTGGGTGCGCTCGCGCATCACCGGCTCAAGGGTATAGGCCTTGACCGTGCGCACGCCCTGGATCGCCTCCATGGCGATGGAGGACAGCTGCACCCCCGAGCGGAAGCCGGAGGTGAAGAGCGTCTTGGTCTTCTTGATCAGCTTGCGGGTGCCGATGACCGCCGCGGGCATCACCACCAGGGCGATGACGGCCAGGAACGGGTCCTGCACGATGGCCACGGCCGCCAGCATGACCAGGGACAGGGCGTCGCGCCCGATGCTGGTGATGATAAGGTCCAGCGCGCCGCGCGCGCCGTTGGCGCCGGCTGAGAAGCGGCCGGTGATCTCGGCGGTGTGGTGCCTGGCGAAATAGGACGCGTCCTGCATCAGGATCTGGTCGAACGCGCGCTTCTGGTTGTCGGCGACGATGCGGTTGCCCACCCGCGCCATGGTGATGCTCTGGCCGTAGGCGGACGCCCCCTTGACGATGGACAACAGCATGACGGCGCCGGACACCGCCCACACCGCCTGCGGCGTGGGGGCGACGAAGATGGCGTTCACCGCGTCCCGCATCAGATAGGCGAGCAATGCCGTGCAGGCGCCCATGAGGCCCATGAACACGAAGGCCAGAGCATAGCCCTTCCAGTGGGTGCGACCGTCCGAAAGGAGGAGGCGGCGCAGCACCGTCCTGGTCTCGTCCTTCGCGGCGCCCTGGCTCTGGCTCGGGGGGGCTTTTGCACTCATGCCTGTCTCCGGCGGCCAAAGGAACGGGCCGCATAGGGTTCATCAACCGCCGCCGCCTGCGCAAGTCAACGGTGTGTGGTATCCTGATATTGTGTCGCCGTGGCGAGAAGGCCCGGAACCGCCGCTTCGGCGGCGTCTGTGGCACGCAAGCCGCGCTCGGGCGCTGGCGGCGATGCCTCGGGACCAAGACTTGGGAATGGTCGGCGGGAAGTGGAGGCCACGCCCGGAATCGAACCGGGGTGCACGGATTTGCAGTCCGCTGCGTAACCACTCCGCCACGTGGCCTCACGAAGGCGCGTTCTTAAGGTGTTACCGCGGCGGGCGCAAGCAGAGCCTTCAGCTTGTCCCCGGTCCATTTATGCATGTCCTCCAGCTCCCGCTGCTCCCGCAGGACGTCGCGCGCCACATGGCGCATTGCGCGTCGCGACAGGGAACGGACAGGGGTGAGGAGTGTGGCCTCGACGACCGGGTGGACCCGCCGCATCCTGCGTTGCGCCTTGGGAGACATGGCTGGAATCACCTGTTGGATATCGCCCCAGGTGCGCAGCAGGCGTTCGGTATCCCCGGATCGGGAGGCGACCATGAACTCGCTCGTGAGGAGGCCAAGGAAACGCGGCGCAATGGCATCCCGACTGAGGAAAAGCCCGATGAGCGGGTCATCGGGAAACATCTCCACCAGCTTGCCGAAATAGATCATGCGCGAGCGCGCCATGCGCGGGCTGTAGGAGGTCGAGCCGGAATAGATGCGCCAGCGCGACACGGCCACGTTGAGGTAGATGCTGCGCATGCCGAGCGCGAACATCCGCACGAACAGGTCGTCGTCCTCGTAGCCGGACAGCCGTTCGTCGAACAGGCCGGCATCGATCATGGCCTGCTTCGACGCCAGGGTCGCCCCGGGCAGGATGAACATGTCGTGCCGCAAGCAGTCGCCGAGCGACCGCTTGGGCTGCGGCGACACGATCTGGCTCAGGCACCCCTGCATGAACAGGCGCCCCTTCCTGTCGATCAGATCGAGGTTGCCGTAGACGAAGCCCAGGCGGCGCACTTGGCCCTGCGTGAACGGCCGCTTGAGGATTTCCAGATGTTCCTCGTACCAGGCATCGTCCTGGTCGAGGAACGCCACGTGGCTGCACGTGGTGTGGCGGATGGCGAGGTTGCGCGCCGACGACTGGCCGCCATTCGCCTTGCGCAGCAAGGTGATGGGGTGATGGAGGGCCATCTCCTCGACGATGGCGGGGCCGTCGTCGGTGGATCCATCGTCCACCACGATGATTTCGTCCGCGGGCTCCGTCTGGCCGAGGACGCTTTCCAGCGCCTCCCGGATGAAGGGGGCCCCATTGTAAAGGGGAATGACCGCCGAAACGGTGATCGCATTGTTTCGCATATTGCCGCCCTGACAGCGTGTTACACGTTATAATTGTATAAAGTGTAAGGTATCAGGATAGCAACGGGTGGACCCGGACCAAATGCCGCAATGAAATCGGTTTCATGAATGGGTTTATTTTTAAGGGCTTACGGAGGGCGTCGGGTCTCGCCGCCGGCGGTGGGACCGCAACTGGCTGATGGTGGTCGTTCAACCCCTAGTCATATCGGGTGACAGCTCGGAGGGCCGGAGCGGGCGCACAGCGGGGCGGCCGCACCTGAGGGCGGCAGGAGCCAAAGCGCAGCAGGAGCCAAAGCGCCGGCAGGGTCGGGCGGGGATTGAGGCGCAGAGCCAGAAGCGGCGCCGACCTACCGGACGGGCGGCATGCGCGTGATGTCCTCGCCGGTGTGGAAGCCGATGGCGAGGCGGAAGGAATGGGCCATGCGTTCGGCATGGGCGATGGCCGCCTGGGCCGCGTCCGGCGGCAGCACCTCCAGCGCCGTGGGGCGGAACAGGGCGAGCCAGCGGGCGAACTGCGCCTCTCCGGCGTCCGATCCCAGCGCGAGGTGCGGCGGCAGGGGGCGGCCGTCGTAGCGTCCCGACTTCAGCAGCACGGAGGACCAGAAGTCGCACATCTTGGCGAGATGCACGGGCCAGGCATCGGCGGCAATGCGTCCGGAAAAAATGGGACCAAGCACCGCGTCCTCGTGCACGCGATCGTAGAAAAGGTGAACGAGCCGGCGCACGGCCTCCTCGTCAAGGCCGGCGGGGGCGGGACCGGCTGCGGCCGGGGGAAGGGAAGCGTCCATCCTGCGGGTCTCCCTGCGTCCTTCTTGGCTGCCTTCTCTTGGCTGCCTCCATTTGGCCGCCTTCACCAGCGACACGCGGCAGGGCGTCGCCCAGCGGGCGTCCGGCCGATGCGGGTTCAAGCCGGGGCAGGGGGCCAACCTGGCAAGGGGCCAACCTCCACCCGCAGCGGGTGCGGAACCATGCGACTTGCGGCCACATCGTCCGTCCCGCGACCGTCCCCGAGGTGTGGAGCGCCTTGCAAAAGGGGCGGCAATATGGCTCTTGAGCCGGGCGGTACAGGTATTCCGAACCCCATCGGCCTGCCGACCGCGCCAGCGCCCGATCCGGGCGGATCGTCTGGCGATCCGGTCGGCAGGAGGGTGTTCCATCAAGAGTTTCGGCACGGAGCCGCCGCCCGGGACGTTTCGGCCGGGCCGGTCCGGGCGTGGCACCCGAGTCCGAGCGGCAACGGAGCCTTCTAAAGTATTTGGCCGGAGACGCATCATGATCGATTTCGTCGAGCTTCGCCGCGGCATGGTGGACGGGCAGGTCCGCACCAACAATGTCACCGATCCGCGCATCGTTGCCGCCATGCTGGAGATTCCGCGCGAGAAGTTCGTGCCGGCGCAGCTGAAGTCGCTGGCCTATATCGACGACGATCTGGCGCTCACCTCCGGCAATGCCCCGCGCTATCTCATCGAGCCCATGATTCTCGCGCGCCTTGTGCAACTCGCCGACGTGCAGGAGCATGAGCACGTGCTCGATGTGGGCACCGGCACCGGCTATTCGGCCGCCGTGCTGTCGCGCCTCGCCCAGCAGGTGGTGGCCGTGGAGGAGGATGCCGGCCTCGCAGCGATCGCCAATACGACCCTCGCCGAACTGGGCGTCGCCAACGTGGCGGTGATGCAGGGGCCGCTGAACGCCGGCTGGGCCGCCGAGGCACCCTACGACCTCATCCTGCTCAACGGAGCGGTGGACGAGGTGCCGGCGAACCTCTTCGCCCAGGTGAAGGAAGGTGGCCGAGTCGTCGCCGTGGTGGGCCATGGGGGCGCCGGACAGGCCAAGGTGTTTACCAAGGTCGCGGGTGCCATGAGCGAGCGGGTGGCCTTCAACGCCGCCGTGCCCGCGCTTCCCGGCTTCAAAGCCGCGCCACGCTTCGTTTTCTAGGCACCTGTGGCGCGATTGCCGCGCTGACCCGAAAACGTCCGGGAGATCGAACCGGTCGGTTCCCGATTGCGAGCAGTGCAGATATCTTTCGGACAAGTTACCGCGCGGCATGAGTCGCTGCAGCTCGTCTGCATGCTGCGTCGGACCGGGAGATTGGGATGTCGGTTGCGAGACTCGTTCGCCGAAACGGATATGCAATTTTGGCGGGGGCCAGCATCATCGCGCTCGGCATGGGGAGCGCGTCCAGCCAGTCCCTCGATGCCGCTCTCGCCATGGCCTACGTCAACAATCCCACGCTGAATTCGCAGCGTGCGGGGACCCGGGCGGTGGACGAGAGGGTGCCGCAGGCACTCTCGGGCTATCGGCCGACCCTGGGGGCCACGGCATCGGCCGGGCCGGAGGCCTACCGCTACCAGCCCACGGGCAGCACCACGACCAGTGGCACGGCCTGGCCCCGCCAGTTCGCCCTGACCGCGGCCTATACCCTGTTCAACGGCTTCACCACCGCCAACCAGACCCGCACCGCCGAATCGCAGGTGCGTGGCTCGCGGGAGACGCTGCGCAACACCGAGCAGTCGGTGCTGCTGAATGGCGTGACGGCCTATATGAACGTCATCCAGGCCATTGCCCTGCTGGACCTTCAGCGGAAAAGCCTCGCCGCCTTCGAGCAGGAACTGCGGGCCACCCGTGACCGGTTCAACGTGGGCGAGGTGACGCGCACCGACGTGGCCCAGGCCGAGGCTCGGGTTGCCGATGCGCAGTATCAGGTGAGCCAGGCCGTCGCGAACCTCTCCTCGGCCCGTGCGGTGTACCGGCAGGTCATCGGTGTCGAGCCGGGCAAGCTGTTCAACCCCCGCTCCATCGAAACCATGCTGCCCGGCAAGGTCGATCGCGTGATTTCGAGTGGGCTGACCCAGCACCCGGCCATCAAGGCATCGGAATTTGCCGTGGATGCCGCGGTTTTCCAGGTGAAGGTCGCCGAAGGCGCGCTGCTGCCGAACCTGAGCCTTCAGGGCCAGCTCTCGCAGGCCTATGATTCGAGCATCGGCGTCGAGCGGGTTGGGACGGCCGCTGCCACCCTCAACCTTTCGGTTCCGATTTACCAGGGCGGCGTGGAGTACGCGAACATCCGCCAGGCAAAGGAACTGCTGTCGCAGGCGCGGATCGACGTGGACGTGAACCGCGACGCCATCCGCGCCCAGGCGGTTCAGTACTGGGGCGCGCTGGAGGCTGCCAAGGTGCAGATCCAGGCGGCGCAGGCGTCCGTTGCCGCCAACACGCTGGCGCTGGAAGGCGTGCGCGAGGAATGGCGCGTGGGCCAGCGCACCACCACCGACGTGCTGAACGCGCAGCGCGACCTCACCAATTCCCAGTCCGCCCTCGTGGTGGCGCAGCGGGACCGTGTGGTGGCCGCCTATTCGCTGGTCTCCATCATCGGCCGGCTCGATGCGATTTCGCTGGGGCTGAAGGTGGACGTCTACAATCCCCAGGTGCACTACAATCAGGTGCGTGACAGCTGGGCCGGCGTTCGCACGCCCGACGGAAAGTAGCCCTCAAAATAACGCTGCATTCGGGTGTGACGGGCTCTTTTGCAGCCCGATTTCCGGGTCAATACTTGCCTTCGCGTTTGGCGATTCTCGCCCGCCGGTGCGGCTGCACGGATAGGTGCGCCGGGACGCTTTCGGCCGAGGTCGAACATGGCTGCGATCCCAAAGGTGCAAGAGCCGTCAATGGAAGACATTCTCGCCTCCATCCGTCGCATCATGGCGGATGACGACGTGCCACCCGCCGCTGCGCGCCCGGCGCCCGAGCGGGCGGCCCGGCCCGGGCACATGGACCGCCGCAGGCCTGAGGCCCCCGAACCCGTCGCGGCCGAACGCGACGCCCCCGAACCCGACGCAGCCGAGCGTCCGGTTCGCCGCGCCGAACCCCGGGTCCAGGACCCGCGCGACGCCGGGCGCCGCGAGGGTCCCTCGCGTGCCGCGGCCGGCGACGGGCAGATGCGCGCCCGCGCCCGCATCGACCTTGAGGAGCTGAGCGAGCATTTGACCAACGAGACCCACGCGGGCGATCTGCCCGAAAGCGATCAGCACGACGCCCCACCGCCCGCCCACAGGCGTCCGCCCCATGGCCAGGCGGTCAACGGGCAGATGCCGCCGGAGCCGTCGGGCCGGGAGCGTGGCCGGACGCCCGACACCGGGCAGCGCGTGGTCCGGGAGTTCGAGCGGCGGGGCGCAACCCCCGCCGATCCGGAGCGCTTCGATGCGCCGCCTGCTGCCCGCCCCGCCCGCCTTGCCGAGCCGCCGGCCCCGGAGCATCGCGCCGGCCCGCGCAGTGAGGATCGCGCTGCGCATATGGCGCGGCGCGCCGCATCACCCGTTGCCGAGGAAGCCGCCGCCATGGATGCCCAGCCCGACGCCGACGACCGCGGCGAAGCGGTTCGCCGCCGCGATCTGCTCTCGCCGAATGTGGATGACGTGGTGGCCGCGGCCTTCCAGTCGCTGGGCGACCTGCTGCTGCCGCAGAAGCAGCGCACCATTGAGGATCTGGTGAAGGAGATCCTGCGGCCCATGCTGAAGGATTGGCTGGACCAGAATCTGCCGTCCATCGTGGAGCGGCTGGTGCGCGCCGAGATCGAGCGGGTGGCGCGCCGCCCGCGCTGACGTCCCCCTGACGCCATTTGCTTGCTTTGGTCTCAGGCCGCCGGCGCCAGTCGCCCGGCGGCCTTTTCGTCGCCGCCGCGCTTGGAAGCGGCACCAGGCGAAGGCGCTTCGCGCCGCGTGGTTGACGCCGGCCTCCCGGAACGGCTTTAACGCCCGCTGACCTGTCCCGTCCGTTGCGGAGGCAAGGCCGGTCGCGACGTGCGTTCCCGCACTCCGCCCGGCGCCATCCGCGGAGCCTGTTTCATGCTGGAAAAAGTCTTCGACCCCGCCGCCGTGGAAGAACGCATCGCCGCCCAGTGGGAAGAGGCCGGCGCGTTCCGGTGCGGCCGTCCCGAGCGCAAGGACGCCGAAGGCTTCTCCATCGTCATCCCGCCGCCGAACGTCACCGGCTCCCTGCACATGGGCCACGCGCTCAACAACACGCTGCAGGACGTGCTGGCGCGGTTCGAGCGCATGCGCGGCAAGGACGTGCTGTGGCAGCCGGGCACCGACCATGCGGGCATCGCCACCCAGATGGTGGTGGAGCGCCAGCTCGCCGCCCAGAAGCTGCCGGGCCGGCGCGACATGGGCCGCGTGGCCTTTGTCGAGAAGGTGTGGACGTGGAAGGCCGAATCCGGCGGCACCATCGTCAACCAGCTGAAGAAGCTCGGCGCCTCCTGCGACTGGTCGCGCGAGCGCTTCACCATGGACGAGGGCCTCAGCCGAGCCGTGCTGAAGGTGTTCGTGCAGCTCTATCGCGAGGGGCTGATCTACAAGGACAAGCGCCTCGTGAACTGGGACCCCAAGTTCCAGTCCGCCATCTCCGATCTCGAAGTGCTGCCGGTGGAGGTCAAGGGCAACCTCTGGCACCTGCGCTATCCCATCGAGGGCGAGAAGGACCGCTTCATCACCGTGGCCACCACCCGTCCCGAGACCATGCTGGGCGATACGGCGGTGGCGGTGCACCCCGAGGACGAGCGCTATCGCGACCTCATCGGCGAATATGTGATCCTGCCGCTGGTGGGCCGGCGCATTCCCATCGTCGCCGATGAATATTCCGACCCCGAGAAGGGCTCGGGCGCGGTGAAGATCACCCCGGCGCACGATTTCAACGACTTCGAGGTGGGCAAGCGTCATTCCCTGCCCATGATCAACGTGCTGGATGCCGAAGCGCGCATCGACCCGCAGGGCATCCTGGACGACTATGCCGAGCGTCCCGAGGCCTATGTGGACGCGCCCGACGCCGCCGGCCAGCTCTCCCACCTGAAGGGGCAGGACCGCTTCGCCGCGCGCAAGCAGATCGTGGAACTGCTGACCGGCCTTGAACTGCTGGAGCAGATCGAGCCGCACACCCACATGGTGCCCCATGGCGACCGCTCCAACGTGGTCATCGAGCCGTGGCTCACCGACCAGTGGTATGTGGACGCCAAGACCATGGCCCAGCCGGCGCTGGCGGCGGTGCGGGAGGGGCGCACCAGCTTCGTGCCGAAGAATTGGGAGAAGACCTATTTCGAGTGGCTGGAGAACATCCAGCCCTGGTGCATTTCCCGCCAATTGTGGTGGGGCCACCAGATTCCGGCCTGGTACGACGCCTTCGGCAATGTCTTCGTCGCCATGGACGAGGACGAGGCCTTCGAGCAGGCGCTGGCGCACAATGTGGGCAATGAGTCGCTCTCGCCCGAGGACGCCCAGGCGCTGATCGACGATGCCGACAAGCGGGCCGGCTTCCTCACCCGCGACGAGGACGTGCTCGACACCTGGTTCTCCTCGGCCCTGTGGCCCTTCTCCACCATGGGCTGGCCGGACGAGACCGCCGAGCTGAAGAAGTTCTACCCCACCAGCGTGCTGGTGACGGGCTTCGACATCATCTTCTTCTGGGTGGCCCGGATGATGATGATGGGCCTGCACTTCATGGATGGCGAAGTGCCGTTCAAGGATGTCTACATCCACGCCCTCGTCCGCGACGAGAAGGGGGCGAAGATGTCGAAGTCCAAGGGCAACGTCATCGACCCGCTGGACCTGGTGGAGAAATACGGCGCCGACGCCCTGCGCTTCACACTGGCCGCCATGGCGGCCCAGGGGCGCGACATCAAGCTCGCCACCGGCCGCGTGGAGGGCTACCGCAACTTCGCCACCAAGCTCTGGAACGCGGTGCGCTTCGCCCAGATGAACGGCTGCGTGCGGGTGGAGGGCTTCGACCCGGCCAAGGTGGAAGGCACCCTCAACCGCTGGATCATCGGCGAGGCCGCCCGCGCCTGTGCCGAGGTGTCAGAGGCGATCCTGGCCTACCGCTTCAACGAGGCGGCCGCCGCCATCTACCGCTTCCTCTGGAACGTGGTGTGCGACTGGCACCTGGAACTGGCCAAGCCCCTGCTCTCCGGCCCCGACGGCCCGGCCAAGGATGAGGCCCGGGCCACCACGGCCTATGTGCTGGACGTGGCCATGGCGCTGCTGCACCCCTTCATGCCCTTCCTCACCGAGGAATTGTGGGCCGAGACCGGCAAGGACGGCCCGCCGCGCGAGAGCCTGCTGGCGCTTTCCCCCTGGCCGGACCTCTCGGGCCTGGAAGCCCCCGACGCCGAGGCCGAGGTGGGCTGGGTGGTCGACCTCGTCACCGAGATCCGGTCCGTGCGCGCCGAGATGAACGTGCCGGCTGGGGCGCAGGTGCCTTTGGAGCATGTTTCGCCGAGCCCTGAGGTCAAGGCCCTCGCGATTAAGTTTGATGAACCTCTTCGACGCATTGGACGCCTCAGCGCAAATAACGTGGTGACCACCGCATCAGCTGGGTCCGTCCAAATGGTTGTTCGCGGCGATGTAGCAACGCTGCCGCTGGCCGGCGTGGTGGATCTTGCCGCCGAACTCGGCCGCCTGAGGAAGGAAGAGGCTAAGCTCGACCAGGAGGTGGCCCGCATCGACGCCAAGCTCGGCAATGAGAGCTTCGTCGCCCGAGCGCCGGAAGAGGTGGTCGAGGCCGAGCGCGAGAAGCGCGAGGAATATCTCAACCGCAAGGACAAGGTCCGCGCCGCCATCACCCAGCTCTCGGGCGGGGCGGCCTGAGACCGTATTGCGACGGGGGCCAGGCCCCCGTCCTTCAAGAGGTCGGCCGTGGAGTGTGGCGTCTTTGCCACGCTCCAGCGCCGCCACATCGCCCGATATAGTGTTCGCGCAAAGGAACCGGGTGGCTTCCGGTCTCAATATTGTGACAGCGAAGACACACTCCCGAGCCTTTGAAGTTGCTGCCCCGGCAGGGGCCCCAAGGTGCCGCGAAGCCGCCACAAAACCCCAGTGAAACAGAAAGCAACGCGCGACGTGAGCGTAGCTCGGAAAGTGTTTCCGAACGCCGCGCCTGGGGTGGGTCCTTATGGACGGACGTTGCATTCTCGAACGGGTGGCGCCGCTGGGCGTCGCGGAGCTTCGCTCCGGGCGACGCCTGAGGGAACGCTCGACAGGTTGCCGCTCCAACGCCGCGGCTCGGCCTTTCCACGGCCCCGATATTGCCGCCACGCTCCGGCACCTTCCCTCCATCATGATTTTGGGCGGCACAACGAAGATCACATATGCGGGCCGCGCGGCCGGGCGCCTCGGGCGGTCGGCGGGCGCGCGGCGCGCGTGCGCCGTCGTGCTCGCGGGGGCCGTGGCGGCGTGCCTTTCGGTGCCGCTGGCGCACGCCTTCGACGGCACGGCGCAGACGCTCCAGCCCTACGAGACCCAGCCGATGACGCCGCCGGCCAACGTGCCGCTGGCGCCCGCCGTGCGCCCCGTGGACGAGGCCTTCCGCACCGGGGCACAGGCCCTGCGTGCCGGCCAGACCGCCAAGGGCATCGACGCCCTCGGCTATGCCGCCGCCCAGGGCCACGCCATGGCCCAGTGGAAGCTCGGCCGCATCTATGCCGACGGCGATGGCGTGAAGCGCGACGACGCCAAGGCGTTCGACTATTTCTCCCGGATCGCCAACACCCATGCCGAGGACTATCCCGGCACGGCGCAATCGCGCTTCGTGGCCAATGCCTTCGTGGCGCTGGGCTCCTATTACCTTGTGGGCATTCCCTCCGCGGGCGTGAAGCGCGACGCCGGGCGGGCGCGGGACATGTTCTCCTACGCCGCCTCCTATTTCGGCGATGCGGATGCCCAGTACCATCTGGGCAAACTCTATCTGGACGGCGTCGGCGGCCCGCGCGATGCGCGCAATGCCGGCCGCTGGCTGACTCTGGCCTCGCAGAAGGGCCAGTTCCAGGCGCAGGCGACGCTGGGCCAGCTGCTGTTGCGAGGCGACGATGGGGTGCCGCGCCAGCCGGCGCGCGGCCTCATGTGGCTCACGCTGGCGCGGGATGCCGCGGTGCGGCCCGAGGACAAATGGGTGGTGGCGCTCCAGGAGGAGGCCTTCGCCGACGCGACGCCGGACGAGCGTGAAAAGGCGCTCGCCTACCTCGAGACGTGGCTGAAGACCGCCAAAAGGTGAGGCGGTCTTACTCCTCCCGCTCCGCCGTGTGGCGGGGCAGGCCGGCGCCGAGCCCGGCCGTCATCTTGAGTGCCGATTGCGTCCAGATGTGATGGCTGGGCACCACGGCGTCTGGATCGTCCAGCGTGCCGAGGGTCACGTCCACCCCGGCTTCCTTCGCCATGTCGAACAGGATCGGGCTGCCGCAAGCGCCGCAGAACAGGCGCGTCACGCCCGGCGAGGATGAGAATCGCGCCGGCGTGCCCGCCGTCACCTCGAAATCCGCCCGCGCCACGGTGAGCCAGGGCAAGGCGGCGGAGCCCGAGGCGCGGCGGCACATGGTGCAATGGCACCAATAAGCGCTCTGGATGTGGCGCGCCCGGTAGCGCAGGTGTCCGCACAGGCAGCCGCCGGTGAGCGATCCTTCCCACATGGCCGGCTCACGCCGCGATGGCGAAATCGGCCCAGACCGGCACATGGTCGGACGGCTTCTCCCAGGCGCGCACATGCTTGTCGATGCCGGTGGCGATGAGCTTGTCCGCCGCCTGGGGCGAGAGCAGCAGGTGGTCGATGCGGATGCCCATGTCGCGCTGCCACGCCCCCGCCTGGTAATCCCAGAAGGTGTAGAGCCGCCCTGCGTCGGAGGTGGCGCGCAGGGCATCGGTGAGCCCGAGATGGGTCAGGGACCGGAACGCCGAGCGGGTGCGCGGCAGGAACAGGGCGTCGTTGACCCAGGCCGAGGGGTCAGCCGCGTCGCGCGGCTCGGGGATGACGTTGAAGTCGCCGGCGAGGATCAGCGGCTCCTCCAGCTTCAGCCGGTCGGCGGCAAAAGCCTGAAGGCGCGCCATGAAGCCGAGCTTGTAGGGATATTTCTCCGTGTCCACTGGATTGCCATTGGGCAGGTAGAGGCAGGCGACGCGCACCACGCCGCCCTTCACCGACACCACCGCCTCGATGAAGCGGGACTGCACGTCGGTCTCGTCGCCGGCGAGGCCGTGGGTCACATCCTCCAGCGGCAGGCGGGAGAGCAGGGCGACGCCGTTGAAGCCCTTCTGCCCGTGCACTGTCACGTTATAGCCGAGCGCCTCGAATGCCTCCTTCGGGAAGGCTTCGGTCTGGCACTTGATCTCCTGGAGGCAGACGATGTCCGGCCGCGTCTCGCCCAGCCAGCGCACGGCGTGGTCCAGCCGCTGGCGGACGGAATTGACGTTCCAGGTGGCGATGCGCATGGGGCGGGCTCCTTCGGTGGCGGAGGATACCCCGGTGCCGCCGGGAGGCAATGGCCGTTCCAGCCGGCGCGCCTCAAATCAGGCCAAGGGCTGCGACGGCAAGGGTTGCGATGGCGGGCAAAGAATGGCAGGAACGCCCTCTTGTCCTTCAGTGGCGGCGCAGTGGCATGACGTTCGCGTCCATCGAGTTTCTGTTCTACTTCTTCCCGTTGTTCCTTGCTGCATATTTCTCCGCGAAGTCCATCACGACGCGGAATTATATCTTTCTGGCCTTCTCCCTCGTATTCTATTCTGTAGGCTATACGCCGCATATCCTCATTCTGCTGGCGTCGGTGGCGATCAACTTCGTGCTCGCCCGTGCCATCGATGATCGCGACGGCGCGCCGCGCCAGCGGCTGCTCATCTATGGCGTCGTCTTCA
Source organism: Xanthobacter autotrophicus ATCC 700552 (assembly GCF_043194565.1). Classification (GTDB taxonomy): domain Bacteria; phylum Pseudomonadota; class Alphaproteobacteria; order Rhizobiales; family Xanthobacteraceae; genus Xanthobacter; species Xanthobacter autotrophicus_F. The sequence continues at coordinate 29,256 of NZ_JBAFVS010000005.1, forward strand.
ACCTGTTGCTGCTGGGCATCTTCAAATACACCGGCTTTTTGGTGGAGAACGTCAACGCGCTGATCGAGCCCCTGGGCGCCACGCTGCCCATGCCGCGAATCTCGCTGCCGCTGGGCATCTCCTTCTATTCCTTCCACGCCATTTCGTACCTTGCCGACATCTACAAGCGGAAGGTGCGGGCCAATCACGATCCGGCGCAGTTCGCGCTCTACATGTGCATGTTCCCGCAGCTCGTGGCCGGACCCATCGTGCGCTACGCCACGGTGGCGAAGCAGTTGTCCCAGCGGCGGACCACCATGGGGCGGTTCTCCGCCGGGGCGCGCCTCTTCGTCATCGGCCTTGCCTGGAAGGTGCTGATCGCCGACGAGGTGGCGCGGCTCGCGGACGGGGTGTTCGACACCACCACCCATCCCACCTTCGTGGAGGCCTGGCTCGGGCTCTATGCCTATACGGTGCAGATCTATTTCGACTTCGCCGGCTATTCCACCATGGCGGTGGGGCTCGGCGTGATGGTGGGCTTCGTGCTGCCGCGCAACTTCCGCGTGCCCTATACCGCCCACTCCATGACCGATTTCTGGCGGCGCTGGCACATGAGCCTGTCCGCCTTCCTGCGCGATTATCTCTACATCCCCCTCGGCGGCAACCGGCGCGGGGAGATGCGCACCTACCTGAACCTTTCCGTCGTCTTCCTGCTGTGCGGCCTGTGGCACGGGGCGAGCTGGAATTTCGTCATCTGGGGCGCGCATCATGGCGCCTTCCTCATCATCGAGCGCGCCTTCCTCGGCCGCTGGCTGAAGCGGGCGCCAGGCGCGGTGGCCCATCTTTATACGGTGCTGGCGGTGATGCTGGGCTGGGTGTGGTTCCGCGCCGACAGCCTCGGCGGCGCCACGGATATGTTCTCCGGGCTTGTCGGCCTCAACGGCTTCAGCCGGACCTCGCTGGCGCTGGGCTTCGGGTTGACGCCGCTCGCCCTTGCGGCGCTGGTGGTCGGCGGGCTCATCGGCTTCTTCCGCTGGCCGCGCTGGAAGGCGCTGGCCGGGCAGGGGGCCTTCGCGGTGGTGGCTGACTTCGCGTTCGTCGCCGTGCTGATGCTGGCGAGCGTGGCGTGGGTGGGTGGCACCACGGCAACGCCCTTCCTCTATTACCGGTTCTGAGGAGGCGCCGCCGTGACCCTGCTCTCGCGTCCGCGCCGCTACATCGGCCTCCTCGTCGCCGGCCTGTTCGGCTTCCTGCTGGTGTCCAACCTCATCCCCGATCCGCTGGCCTCCGGCCAGTGGCGGGTGCCGATCCCCGACAGCTTCAGCTGGAGCCAGAGGCTGAACTACAAGTTCCGCAACATCGGCATCTACCTCCAGGACAATTTCGGCTTCCGCGCCACTTTGCCCATCCTGCGCCGGGATCTGCGCGAGGCGCTCGGCTCCCCCGACAGCCGGCCGTTCTATACCGGTCGCGACGGCCAGCTGTTCTGGGGTCGCGAACAGACGCCGGCCCAGTCGGCGGGCGCGCTGGTGCGTACGGCCAATGTGGAGCGTTTCGTGACCATGGTGGGGGAGATGCAGCGGGTGCTGGCGCCCGCGGGCACCCGCATCGTGGTCGCCATCCCGCCCAACGCCCAGTCGGTGGAGATGGAGGCGCTACCCGAATGGTACGGCGCGTTGAACTACCCCGTCACCGAATATGACCTCGCCCTCGCGGGCCTGAAGGCGGAGGGCGTCACCGCCGTGGATCTGCGGGCGGTGCTGAGGGCCAGCCCGAGGCCGCGGTATCTGATGACCGATACCCACTGGACCAGCCGGTCCGGCGTGCTGTCCTTCAATGCGGTGATGGTGGCGGCGGGGCATCCGGACTGGCAGGTGGACCCGGCCGCGGTATTGGGACCGCCTGAGCCGACGGCGCGCGGCGATCTGCTGCGCACCACCCGCCTGCCGCCGAAGATGAAGGAGCAGGAGGAGCCCTTCAGGATCAAGGACCGTGCCGCCGCGCCGCGTTTGGATCCGGCGCTGAAGCACCACAACGAGCACGCGGCCTTCAGGTCGCTGGCGTATGATTACGCACCCACCGGCCAGCGGGTACTGATCCTCGGCGATTCCTTCACCGGCGGAGCGTGGCCGCGCCTGTTCCTGAATGCGGATGTGAGCGTGGTGGCGTGGATGCACGAATCCCGGCGCGTCACCGGATCATGCGACTTCAATTTCGACGATGTGAAAAACTTCGCCCCGGACCTGATCATCATGGCCCGGACCGAGCGCTTCTTCCCCTGCTACGGCGACGACTGGCCGGCCGGCCTGCCAAGGCCCTGGTCCCATGCCGTGCCGAAGAACGTGGCGCCGTGACGCTGTGCCCGGCGGCCAATGCCCTCGCGGTCAATGCCCTGGAGGAAGCACGACGCAAAGACCGACCGCCCACCCGGACACGCCGGGTGGTGACGCCTGCGAGACGCAAGAGCCCTCAGACCCCGAAGCTGGACCCGCAGCCGCACTTGGCGGTGGCCATGGGGTTCGAGATCTTGAAGGCGGAGCCCATCAGGTCCGCCTTGTAGTCGAGCTGGGAGCCCTTGATGTAGTCGATCGAGATGCGATCGACGACGATCTTGGCGCCTTCCTTCTCGATGACGAGGTCGTCCTCGCCCTGCTCGCGTGTCACATCATACTTGTAGGAAAAGCCAGAGCAGCCGCCGCCTTCCACGCTGATGCGCAGGAAGGTGCCCGCGGGCTCAGGAGAGAGGATCTGGCAGATGCGGCGCGCGGCGGCATCGGTCACGGTGAATTCGGTTTCGATCGCCGGGAGGTCGGCGGCCGGGGTCGGGGCGAGTGTTGTTTCCATGATATCGACTTTACGAATTGAAGCTGGCAATGGCCCATAAGGTAAGTCCAACGGCCCCCGAGTTAAAGGGCGGTGTCGGAAAAACGTCGGCGAGGCTGTCCCATCCGGCGGCCAGCGTCGGCTGCATGGGGTGGATGGGGAGGGGGCGAACATGGCGGTGAGCGGCGCGCGGCCCTTGGTATCGTGGGCCTGCGACGCGGAAATGGCGCGTGGCCGGCTGGTCCCTGAAGGGGAGATGCCGCCGCGCAGCCCGTTCCGGCGCGATTGCGACCGCATCATCCATTCCACCGCCTTCCGGCGGCTGAAGCAGAAGACTCAGGTCTTCATCTTCAACGAGGGCGACCACTACCGCACCCGTCTCACCCACACGCTGGAGGTGGTGCAGGTGGCACGGTCCATCGCCCGCGCGCTGGGGCTCGACGAGGATCTGGCGGAGGCCCTGGCGCTGGCCCACGACCTTGGCCACCCGCCGTTCGCCCATGCGGGCGAGCGGGCGCTGGATGCCTGCATGGCCGGGCAGGGCGGGTTCGACCACAACGCCCAGTCGCTGCGGGTCGTCACCCGCATCGAGCGGCGCTATGCCCAGTTCGACGGCCTGAACCTCACCTGGGAGACGCTGGAAGGCATCGCCAAGCACAACGGCCCGCTCACCGGCCGGGACGGCCGCGGCATCGGCCGCTACCTCGGCGGCCTGCCCCACGCCATCGAGGTGCATTGCGCCCAGCAGGACCTGGAATTGTGGAGCCACGCGTCCGCCGAGGCCCAGGCGGCCGCCATCTCCGACGACATCGCCTATGACGTGCACGACCTCGACGATGGCCTGAGGGCGCGCATGTTCACCCTCGACGAACTCGCCGGCCTGCCGCTGGTGGGCGAGGCGTTGGCGGAGGTGCGCGGGCTCTATCCCGGCCTCGGGGTGGCGCGGACGGTGAACGAGGTGCTTCGCCGCGTCATCACCCGCCTCATCGAGGACGTGGTGACCGAGGGCACGAGGCGCGCCGAGGCGGCGGGGGTGGCTTCGGCGGCAGACGTGCGCGCGCTCGACCATCCGGTCATCGCCTTTTCCGACGCCATGAAGCAGAAGGAAAAGGCGCTCAAGGCCTTCCTCTTCGCGCGCATGTACCGCCACGAGCGGGTCAACCGGGTGATGGCGGAGGCGCAGGGGGTGCTGCGCGACCTGTTCGGCCATTTCATCGCCAACCCCAAGGACATGCCGCCCTCCTGGCACGACGACCTCGACCAGCTCGACGCCCGGCGGCTCGCCCGCCGCGTGACCGACTACATCGCCGGCATGACCGACCGCTACGCCCTCGACCAGCACGCCCGCTTCTTTGACTTGACGCCGGACTTGCGTTAGGCGCCGGGCCAAGCAACCCGATTGGACCCCGCCCCATGAACGTTTACGCGATCTTCGCCGATCACGTGCGCGAAGCCGTCGCCGCCCTCGTCGCCGAGGGCTCCATTGCCAAGGACCTCGATCTTGCCCGCGTGGTGGTGGAGCCGCCGCGCGACGCGACCCACGGTGATCTGGCCACCAACGCCGCCATGGTGCTGGCCAAGGATGCCGGCCTGAAGCCGCGCGACCTCGCCGAGGCCATCGCCGGCAAGCTTCGCGCGGTGGCGGGCGTGAAGAAGGTGGATGTGGCCGGTCCCGGCTTCATCAACATCGCGCTGGACGGCAGCTTCTGGCCGGTGGTGCTCGCCGCCGTGCTGGAGCAGGGGCTGGATTTCGGCCGCTCGGCGCTGGGCGCGGGCGAGAAGGTGAACGTGGAATACGTCTCCGCCAACCCCACCGGCCCCATGCATGTGGGCCATTGCCGGGGCGCGGTGTTCGGCGACGCGCTGGCGCGCCTCATGGACTTCGCCGGCTTTGCCGTAACCAAGGAATATTACATCAACGACGCCGGCGCGCAGGTGGACGTGCTGGCCCGTTCCGCCTTCCTGCGCTACCGCGAGGCGGTGACCGGGGAGCCGGCGGACATTCCGGACGGGCTCTATCCGGGCGACTATCTCGTGCCCGTGGGCCAGGAACTGGCGCGGATGCACGGCGGCGAGTACATGGCGGCGCCGGAGAGCGCATGGCTGCCGATCTTCCGCAGCTTCGCCATCGGCGCCATGATGGTGATGATCCGCGAGGACCTTGCGGCGCTGGGCATCGCGTTCGAGGTGTTCTTCTCCGAGCGCTCGCTCTCGACGGGAGCGGTCGACAAGGTTGGCGCCACCATCGCGGCGCTGCGCGCCTCCGGCGAGGTCTATGAAGGCCGCCTGCCGCCGCCCAAGGGCGCGCCCATCGAGGATTGGGAGGATCGCGAGCAGACCCTGTTCCGCTCCACCGATTTCGGCGATGACGTGGACCGGCCGCTGATGAAGTCGGACGGCAGCTACACCTATTTTGCCGGCGACATCGCCTACCACAAGGACAAGGTGGACCGCGGCTTCCTGAAGATGATCGACGTCTGGGGCGCTGACCACGGCGGCTACGTCAAGCGCATGCAGGCGGCGGTCAAGGCGGTCTCCGGCGGCAAGGCGAGCCTGGATGTGGAGTTGATCCAGCTGGTGCGCCTGTTCCGCGCCGGCGAGCCGGTGCGCATGTCCAAGCGCTCGGGCTCGTTTGTCACCCTGCGCGAGGTGGTGGACGAGGTGGGGCGCGACGCGGTCCGCTTCATGATGCTGTTCCGCAAGAACGATGCGCCCCTCGACTTCGATCTCGCCAAGGTGATCGAGCAGTCGCGGGAAAACCCGGTCTTCTACGTGCAATATGCCCACGCGCGGGCCAAATCGATCCTGCGCAAGGCGGCCGAGGAGTTCACCGACCTGCCGCAGGAGCCGGCTGCCTTCGCCACCGCGCCGCTGGGCCTGCTCGACGACGAAGGCGAACTCACGCTGCTGCGCCGGCTCGCGAGCTGGCCGCGCCTGGTGGAGCAGGCGGCGGGGGCGCGGGAGCCGCACCGCATCTCCTTCTTCCTGCACGAACTCGCCAGCGAGTTTCACGGCCAGTGGAACCGTGGAAAGGACTTGCCTCATTTACGCTTCATTATCGAGAATGATCGAGAGTTGACCTTGGCTCGCTTGGCCTTGGTCCATGGCGTGGCCACGGTACTCGCCTCCGGTCTCAAGGTTCTGGGGGTGACGGCCGTAGATGAGATGAAATGATCGCTTGTCCCGTGGCTGCGGATGGAGCGGTTGACCCGACGGGTCAGACTTCTCGAAGCGGTTTCGAAGCCGCAGGTTCCACGGGCGGGCGACAACACATCGAGGCGATATGGTCGACGAAAGCAGGTTCCGCTACCGGCGTGATGAAGGCGCCGCGGAGAGTGGGTCGCGCCCCCGCTCCGCTCCGTCGACCGCCGCGACCGGGGGCGATCCCTCGGGCGATCCCCTGGCCGAACTGGCCAGGCTGATCGGCGACGACGACCCGTTCGACGATTTTTCGGGCCTCGATCGCGCCGAGCAAGATCGCACCCAGCAGGCTGCTGATCCGCGCGTGGCAGATCCGCGGGTGACCGCGCAGCGCCAGGCGCCGCCGGCAGCGCCCGCCTATCCTGATCCCCGCACGGCCGCGGCCCGCGCTCCCGCACGGCCGGTGCCGCCGCCGACTCCCACCTATTACGACGATGAGGACGACGAGGACTGGGACGCCGAGCCCCAGAGCGCGCGTCCGGCCGCCCAGAGCCCGTCTCAGGTGCCCGCGCGCTCTGATGCGGCGCGCTATGGCGATGCGCCGGCGCGTCCTGCTCCGGTGGCCGCCCCGCGTCCGTCCAGCCCCTCGCTTTATGCCCCGCCCTCCGCGTCGCAGCCGGCGGTGACGGCCGCCCGCGCGCCCCAGCCCCAGGCGGCGCCCTCTTTCGCTCCCGCCCCGGCGGCCGCGCGCGGCGTTCCCGACGCTGCGGTGCGCTCCGGCTATGGGTCCCTGTCCCGCGTCGCGCCGCCGGCCAGCGGGCAGGGCCGGGACGACGACGATTACGAGGATGAGTATGACGACCTGCCGCCCGCCCGCCCGGCGGGGGCCTCGGCCTATGGTCAGCAGGGCGGATATGCGCCCTCGCGGCAGGATGCGCGCCAAGATCCGCGCAACGCCCCCCGTGGCGATCAGCGGTCTCAGGCCGGCGCCCAGGGGCGCGGCAATGAGGCGGAGGACGACGAGGCCGGCTATGCCTATTCGGCCGCCCGCCGCGACGACGACGGCTATGACGACTACGATGACACCTACGACCCCGAATATGGGGAAGACGGCTACATGCCGCCCCATGGCGAGGAGATGTACGACGCCGAGCCGCGCCGTCGCAAAGGCCGCCTCGCGCTGATTCTCGGCGTTTCGGTGCTGGGTCTGGTGGTGGCCGGCGCGGCCGGCGTGTTCGCCTTCAACATGGCGGCGGGCAGGTCCTCCGGCACGGCTTCGGGGACAACCCCGGTGATCAAGGCGGACACAGCGCCCGCCAAGACGGCGACGCCCGCGCCGCAGTCCGCCGACGGCGGGCAGAAGATGATCTACGACCGCATGGGTGCCAATGCCGGCAACGAGCGCATGGTGTCGCGCGAGGAGCAGCCGGTGGACGTGACCGCCGCCGCCCGGGCCCTGCCATCGGACGCGAGCCCGTCGCCCGCCCCCATGCAGGCGACCCAGAACCTGACCGAGCCGAAGCGGGTGCGCACAGTGGCCGTGCGCGCCGACGGCAGCCTGGCGCAGACCGTGCCCGGCACTTCGGTCTCGGCCTATGCGCCGATGCAAAATCCCATTCCCGCCGGCCTGCCTGATCCCAACCCGGTCACCACGGTGCCCGCCGTCGCTCCGAGCCAGACGGCATCCACCACCCCGGCGCCGTCTTCGGCCGGGGCCTATGTGGTGCAGGTGGCGTCGCAGCGCTCGGAGGCGGACGCCATGGGCTCCTGGCGCGCCTTGCAGACCAAGTATCCCAACCTGCTCGGCAACTACCGGGCCACGGTGAAGAAGGTGGATCTGGCCGACAAGGGCATCTATTTCCGTGCCCAGGTCGGCCCCTTCGCCTCCCGCGATCAGGCCAACGAATTGTGCCAGTCCCTGCGCGCCCAGGGCGGCGACTGCGTCGTCAACAAGAACTGACGAAGCCGGTCGCTCGGCCGACCAGCATAGAAAAAGGCCGCCTTTCGAGGCGGCCTTTTGCATTTCAGGGCGGGGCGATCAGGCGGCCTTGAGCGGCAGGCCGAGGCGGCCCGCCAGATCCTGCACGAACTGGAAGGCGGTGCGGCCCGAGCGGGCGCCGCGGGTGGTGGCCCATTCCAGCGCCTGCGGCCGCCACTGCTCTTCCGGCACGCCAAGGCCGTGGTGGGCCACATAGCCTTCCACCATGGCGAGATATTCGTCCTGGCTGCATTTGTGGAAGCCGAGCCAGAGGCCGAACCGGTCGGAGAGGGAGACCTTCTCCTCCACCGCCTCGCCGGGATTGATGGCGGTGGAGCGCTCGTTCTCCATCATGTCGCGGGGCAGGAGGTGGCGGCGGTTGGAGGTGGCGTAGAAGATCACATTGTCCGGCCGCCCCTCGATGCCGCCTTCCAGCACCGCCTTGAGCGACTTGTAGGAGGTGTCATCCGAATCGAAGGAGAGGTCGTCGCAGAACACGATGAAGCGATGCGCCGAACAGCGCACGAGGCCCATGAGGGCTGGCAGCGCCTCGATGTCCTCGCGGTGGATCTCCACCAGCTTGAGGCGGGGCGCCTGTGCGGCGAGGTCGCGGTTGATCCGCGCATGGGCCGCCTTCACCAGCGAACTCTTGCCCATGCCGCGCGCGCCCCACAGGAGCGCGTTGTTGGCCGGCAGGCCGCGGGCAAAGCGGGAGGTGTTCTCCACCAGCTGGTCGCGCACCCGGTCGATGCCCTGGAGCAGGTCCATCTCCACCCGGTTCACCCGTGGCACCGGCTCGAAGCGGGGCGGCTCGTTATGCCACACGAAGGCGTCGGCGGCCTCGAAGTCCGGCGTGGGGACGGCAGGCGGGGCAAGGCGCTCCAGCGCATCGGCGATGCGGGCAAGCACCTCCAGCGTTGCGGCGGCGGACGCGGGGTCGCTCTGTTGTGTCATCTTGATCCTCCCGCCGGGGGATTAGGACGGGGGAGGGGCCGCCGCAAGGTGCAGCCGTGCCGGTGTTGCGCAAAAGCCATGCGGCGCGCGCATGCGCGGAAAATACCGCGCCGCAGCAATCTCGCCCTAACTTTTCCGCATCCATGATGAAAGTCGTGCCTCGCCGCTGCCCTGCGGCGCCGTATTTCAAAGCTGCCCGGAGGCCTTCGATGATGCCACGCACCACCGCCGCGCTGCTTCTGCCGGTCCTGCTGTGCGCCGCCGCGCCCGTCCGCGCCGACGGAGGCAGCGAGACGAAGAAGACCCTGAATGCCGACGGCAGCGTCTCCATGACCTATTGGAGCGCGGTGGAGGACATCGGCACCGTCTTCGGCATGGATCTCTCCAGGTCGGCCACCAGCGCCGCGCCCGTGGTCGCATCCGGCGCCAGCGACCTCGGCGGCACCGCCTATGCCAAGGTCACGCTTGCCCAGTTGCCCGACTGGCTGCTGTGGCAGAAGGGGACGGTGAACGTCTCCCTCGATCCCGCCGGCGCCACCGGCAAGGTGGCCACCACCTTCTCGCGCACCGTCACGCTGGCGAGCGGCCTCGACGCGACGCTGGCCGACACCTATCGCATGGCGTCGGGCGCGGAGGCCTGGGAGACGGACAAGTCCGTCAGCCTGAAGCTGGTGGAGACCGGCACCACCTTCTCCCTCGCCACCAAGGCCACGCAGGAGACGCCCACCCTGCTGCCCAGCCTCAGCGCGCAGCAGACGGTGCTGGGCGATATCACCGTCACCACCGCGGTCGCCGACACCGGCGCGACGCTCAACAAGAGCATCACCGCAGGCTTCACCCACCGCTGGTGAGCGCTCTCAGCCCCAGATGATGGCGACGAGGAAGCGCGAGGCCACCAGCAGCAGGAACAGGCCGAAGCCGATTTCCAGCTGCCGGCGTCCCAGCCGATGGGCGAGCCGCGCACCGAACGGCGCCACCAGCGCCGCCACCGGCGCGATGCAGACAAATCCGATCACCGAGACATAGCCCAGCGAGAACGGCGGCAGCTCCGACAGGTGCGGCCAGCCGGCGATGGCATAGCCGATGACGCCGGGGATGGGGATGATGATGCCGATGCCGGCGGAGGTCGCCACCGCCGCATGGATGGGCACGCCATAGAGCAGCAGGATGTTGGTGGCGATGCCGCCGCCGGAAATCCCCACCAGCGACGAGGCGAGGCCGATGACGAAGCCGTAGGCCCGCATGGCGCCCGGCCCCGGCAGGTGCTCCGCGAGGCGGATGTCGTTGCGCCCCAGCAGGCTTTTGAGGCCCAGCAGCGAGATGACCACCACGAACACCGCCTGCAGCACCCAGCCGGCCACCACCGCCGCGATGGCGCTGCCGGTGAGGATGCCGACGATGGCCGGCAGCCGCCAGTTGCGCACCACGCCGGGCAGCACGGCGCCCTTCTTCATGTGGGCGTTGTGGGACGAGATGGCGGTGGGAATGATGATGGCAAGCGAGGTGCCCACGCACAGCTGCATGCGCAGGCTGTCGTCCACCCCCATCACGCCGAAGACCTCGTACAGCACCGGCACGATGACGCCGCCGCCGCCGATGCCCAGCATGCCGGCGATGAGCCCCGTGAGCACCCCGCCCACCAGCATCGCGCCCACGAGGAAGACGATGTCGTGGGTCGAGATGGCGGCAAGCATGGGGCGGGGTCCGGCAAAAGGAGCGGTACAGGGGATGCCGCAGCAGTGGCGCGGATCGGCGCGCCTGTCCACCGCCACGCCCGCATGCGCGCGTTCGCGAGCCGCGCATGGCGTGCAGATCACACCGAAAGGGGCAGGGCCGCTCAGGCCGCGAGGGGCTGGCGCCGGCGCACCTCGTCCACCGCCGCGCGCAGCACGTCGAGGCCGGCACCGGGCCGGATGGCTTCGGTGGAGAGATGCCGGCGGAAGATGCGCGCGCCCTTGCGGCCGGTGAACAGGCCCAGCATGTGGCGGGTAATGTCCGAGAGCCGGCCGCCGGCTTCCAGGTGATGCGCCACATAGGGCTCGAACGCCACCACCGCGGCGAAGCCGTCCGCATGGGGGGCGGGCGTGCCGAACAGCAGCGGGTCCACCCCAAGCAGCAGTTCCGGGTCCTGATAGGCGGCGCGGCCCAACATCATGCCGTCGAGGCCGCGCGTTTCCTCCAGGCCCTGGGCGAGGCTGGCGATGCCGCCGTTGAGCGCGATGGGCACATGGGGCAGCCGGGCCTTCAGGCGGCGCACGCGGTCATAGTCGAGGGGCGGGACATCGCGGTTCTCGCGGGGCGACAGGCCCTTCAGCCACGCCTTGCGGGCATGGACGATGAGCGCGTCGGTGCCCGCCGCCACCACGGCGTCGGCGAGGCGGTCGAGGGCTTCTTCCGGGTCCTGCTCGTCCACCCCGATGCGGCATTTGACGGTGACGGGAATGGCGACGACCGCCTTCATGGCGGCGACGCAATCGGCCACCAGGTCCGGCTCGCGCATGAGGCAGGCGCCGAAATTGCCGCCCTGCACCCGGTCGGAGGGGCAGCCCACATTGAGGTTGATCTCGTCATAGCCGAAATCGGCGCAGACCCGCGCCGCCTGCGCGAGGTCCGCCGGATCGCTGCCGCCCAGCTGCACCGCCACCGGGTGCTCGTCGGGCGAGAAGCCGAGCAGGCGCGCGCGATCGCCGTGCAGGATGGCGGGGGCGGTGACCATCTCCGTATAGAGCCGCGCCTGACGCGAGAGGGTGCGGTGGAAGGCCCGGCAATGGCGGTCCGTCCAATCCATCATGGGCGCCACGGAAAATATAAGCTCTTGATTTTTCGACATTACATTCGTAACTTCAAAGCGTTAAGTCTCATCGTGCGTGCTCGATTTTACGCCACGATACGCCCCAAATTCCGATTTTTCGACGCGTGAGTGCGCCGGAGTGAACCCGGATTGGCCACCTTCACTAAACTAAAATCCGGCTCCTGGAGAGCCCAGATCCGTCGGAAGGGGCAGGCCAGACATTTCGATTCGATAACCAACGTGATTCCACGACCGGATGCCACGAGACTGAGACGTTTATAGCGCGCGACGCGCTGCGCCTTGACCCGGGGTTCGACTTCAACATCCCGGCTCCGGCGATCTACATGGCGTCGCAGGCCATTGGAATTAGCCGCGGTCCGGCATAGGAGCGGCCTTCTCGCGGCGCTCCATGTCCTCGTTCCGCGAGAAGGCTGCCGCGGCCCAGAAGGCACCCGCCAGCAGGACGCCTCCCGCAGCCATGGCAGAGAGGACCGCACCGTAAGACTGGGATTGCGCCCAGAGGAGCGCGGCACCGGCGGGTGCCAAAGCGCGGGCGAGCATGGCGGGCGCCGCCAGCGCGCCATTCACGGCGCCGTAGGCCTGCCGGGTCAGCATTTCAGGCACGGCGAGCCCGCGCACGATGGTCATGATGCCGTTGGCGCTGCCGTAGAGCGCCATGATCGCCGCCACTAGCGTAAAGCTGGGCGGCAGCCAGGCCAAGGCGAGAATGGCCGCCGGAAAGGCCAGCACGGCACAACTGCCGATGAGCCGCACCGGAGCGCGCGGCGCGAACACCGAGACGGCGATCCGGCCGGCCACCTGCGTCGGGCCGATGATGGCCATGGCCAGCACCACGCTCCCCGGCGTGAAGCCGCGTTCCAGCAGCAGGGGATAGAGATGGAAGGTGAAGGCTGAGAAGGTGGCGGCATAGGCGGTGAACGCCACCGCCAGGGCCCAGAAGGTGGGCCGTCGGGCGACGCGCCCCATGATCTGTCGCAGGGTGAGGGCTCCCGACAGGGCAAGAGTGTGGGCCGGCGAGGCCGCATGGTCGGCTGCGGGCCGGATCACCGCGGCATAGAGCGGCGCGCAAACCACGAGGTTCACGGCGCCCAGCGCCACCAGCGCGCCGCGCCAACCCACCATATCCAGCAGGATCTGGATCAGCGGTATGAAGACCGTGGAGGCGAATCCGCCCCACAGGGTGAGCGCGGTGATGCCCGCCCGGGCGTCGGCCGCTCCGGTCCTGCGCGCCACCACCGCGAACGCCGGCTCATAAAGCGTTGCCGCCTGCAGGATGCCGATGGCGGCCATCAGGCCATAGAACAGCCAGAGCTGCTGCACCTGCGACCAGGCCAGGAGGATGAGGCCGGCGAGGCCCGCGCCCGCCGCCATCACCCATCTGCCGTAGCCCCTGTCGATGGCGGCGCCCACGGGAAAGGCGGCAATGCCCCCGAGGGCGAGGCCGAGGGTTGCGGCACCGAACAGGTCCGGTTTGGACCAGCCGAGATCGCGCCCCATGGCTTCGGCCATCAGGGGAAAGCTGTAATAGAGCGATCCCCAGGAGCAGACTTGGCCAATGCCGAGGCCGGTGATGAACAGGCTGCGCCCCGAGAGCGGGCGCGCCGGCGCCGGTTGCGCGAGTTCGCCGCTCAGGCCGCTGGTCATGGGGCCGTACTGCAGCAGCCGGATGCCCCTGTCGTCAACGGCGCGGCGGCGATCATCTTCTCGGCGTCGACCAGGCAACGGGTGACGTCCATCCAGGCCTCCACCGCCACCTTGAAGGCGGCGCGGCCCTTGTCGGTGAGGGTATAGACCTTGCGCTCGCGGCCCGAGACCACTTCACTCGCCGCGGTGAGGTAGCCGCCTTCCTCGAACTCCCGCAGCACCGGATAGATGGTGCCCTCCGTGGGGGAGCAGCAGCCGTTGGTGGTTGCCTCCACCGCCCGTGCCACGTCGTATCCGTGCATCGGCCGCTGGTGCAGCACGCACAGGATGAAGAACTTGGACAGGCTCATCTTGATGGTGCCGTTCCAGTAGGCACGGCTCAGGAAATCGGGGCCCGGCTTCGGTACCGACGCGGGCGACGGCGGAACGGGTGGAGCGGCGGATGGGGAGGTTCGAGACATGTTGGATGATTATGCATCGATCATCGATACGTCAATCATCGATACGTCAATCATTGAGGTATGCTTGGAAGCGGTTCCCGCGCTTCAGCAAATACGCCGGCCATCGGCATCGATCACCACTTCTCCATCCGCCTTCGTAAACGGCCCCTTCTGCGGCGTGGGCATCCGGCTGGCGGAGGCTGTGCCGCGCGACATGATTCAGCTATGCGAGTACATCGGGCGGCCAGGCGTTGGCACATGCGCCGTCAGAATCTGCCCCGTCTCCGATTCGGTAATATAGAGCGTGCGCAGATCGTTTCCGCCATAAGCGAGATTGGTGGTTGCGAGCCCGGCGCAGGACGTCACGCGGGCGACAGGCTCCCCGATGGCGTTGACGATCCACACGCTGCCCAGCCCCAGATGCGCTATGGCGAGCCCGCCCGTCTCGTCGATGGCGAGGCCATCGGGACCATTGCCTCCCGACAGTCGAATATAGGCGCCGACCTTGAACGCCGCACCGGTGGCATTCAGGGGGACGCGCCACACCGCGTTGTCGCGCGTCACATTGAGGAAGACGACATCCTCGTCGAGATTGAGCACCAGTCCGTTGGGGCTGGGAATGCCCTGCAACAACATGTCGAGCCGGCCATCCGAAGCGCGCAGGCGGTAAAGGCGGCCACTGGGATCCTGGAAGCCGGTCAGGCCCTGGTCGGTGAAATAGAGGTCGCCGTTTGAGGCGAAGAAGAGGTCGTTCACGCCCTTGAACGGGCCGAACTCGGACATCTCCACCACCGGTTCGATGACACCGCGCTCGGGGTCGAGCCGCAGCACGCCGTGGCGATAATCGGCGACGAAGATCCGGCCGTCGCGGTGGATCTTCAGGCCGTTCGGCTCGCCGTCATATTCAATCAACAGCGTGAACACGCCGCTCGGCGAAATACGGAAGATGCGTCCCCAGGCGACGTCGACGACATAGAGATTGCCGTCCCGGTCGAAGGAGGGCCCTTCCAGGAAGACCGGCGTCGGCCGTCCGCCCCGCTGGACCTGCGCCCATTTCGAGGTGCGGCCATGGATACGGAAATGCTCGGGAACGCGCGCGAAGACCTCGGTCTTGATGACGGGGGGAGGTGCATACATGGATGTCTGCCGGAAATGGGAGGAGGATCAGCCTTTGCGCGGCGGCGCGGTGGTGTCGCGCACCATCAGGCCGACCGGAATCTCGATGGTTGCCGGCACAGGCTCGCCGGCGATGCGCGCGAGCAGGTATTCTGCAGTGCGCTCACCGATCTCGCGGGCCGGCACATGCAGCGTGGTCAAGGCCGGGCGGATCTGCGACGCGAAGTCGAGATCGTCGAAACCGGCGATCGAAAGATCCTGCGGAACGCGGATGCCCTGCCGCGCGCATTCGATGAGAGCGCCGAAGGCAAGCATGTCGTTGCCGCAATAGACCGCCGTTGGCGGGTTCGGCGCGCCGAGAAGCGCCCGGAGCGCCAATTGACCCTCGACGATCCGGTAGGGGCGCTCGATGAGCGCTTCCTGGCCGATCGTCAACCCGCGCTCGGCCAGCACCCGGCGTATGCCTTCGAGGCGCCCCCGCGCTCGGTCATTGTCGCGGGTGATGCCGGCAATCGCGCCGATGCGGGTATGGCCGAGGTCGAGCAGATGGGTGGCGATGCGCCCGGCCGCCTCTACATTGTCGAAGCCCACACAGGGCATGTTCGGGGAGAGCACCCACGTCACGACGAAGGGAATGTTGCGCTGTCTGAGGAAGTCCAGCGTCTGCGGATCGTGCTCGGCACCGACCAGCATCATGCCCTGGGCGCCATTCGTCACCAGCGCCATCACCCTTTCAAGTTCGTTCTTGCGGTCATAACCGCTGCTCGCCAGCATGAAACCGTAGCCGGATTCGCGAAGGCGGCTCTGCATGGCCTCGGCCCCGGCGGCGAAGTTGGGGTTCTCGAGATGCGGGATGATCGCCCCCATCACCGGCATCTGCCGCGACAGCGCGGTGCGCGCGGCGCCCTGCGGCACATAGCCCAGCCGGGTGGCGGCCGCCTCGATGCTGCTCTTCACCTCCGGTGCCACCGGCCCGGTGCCGTTGAGCGCCCGCGACACCGTCGCGCCGGAGACACCGACCGCCCGCGCAATGTCCTCCACCCGGACCCGACCTGACAGTGTACGCTTGGGCCGCACTCTCATTCCCCTTCGTCACATCCGTGTCGACCTTGGCCGAGGCGCGGAAGCAGTGTCAATCGATGAACAGCCCATGGTTGCCAAGGTCCCAGCCGCAATACCATCCGCCATGGAAGGGCTTGGCACCCTCCAGCTCCGGTGCGCCATCGGCCAGCACCTCGGCGGCAAAGTCCTCGGCATTGTCGAGCGGCCTGTAACCCAGAACGGCTGCCTCCCGGTTGTCCCAGATCGCGCGTGAATTGGCGGACATTCCGTAGGCCACGACGTAGTGCAGCAGCGGTGCCTCGATCGAGCAGCGCAGCAGTTCCACCATGTCGCGGGGGCTAATCCACACCGAGAGGTGGCGGATATCCGTCGGCTTGGGCCGATAGGCCCCGATGCGCAGGCTGACGACGCTCAGGCCGTATTTGTCGGCATAGAGCCGCCCGAGCGCCTCGCCCGTCACCTTGCTCACGCCATAGAAGCTGTCGGGGCGCGGCAGGGCCGCGCCGGTCAGGATTTCGCTCCGGCGATGATAGCCGACCGCGTGGTGGCTGGAGGCATAGACAACCCGCCGCACGCCTGCGCGCCGCGCCGCCTCGAACACGTTATACGTGCCGACGATGTTCGCCGGCAGGACTTGTTCCCAGGCATTGCTTTCGGGCTCCACCGAGACGCCGGCGAGATGGACGACGCAGTCCATGCCCTGCATCGCCGCCTCAAGCGCCGCCAGATCGCAGATGTCGACCTTGAGGCATTCTTCGTCCGGCCCGGCCGGATCGACCTCTTCCCTGTCGAGCAGGCGCAGGACGGAGTAACGGCCGGCCAGCTGGTGCCGCGCCTCGCGCCCGATCCCCCCCGCCGCACCCGTGATCACGACGCGCATTGCCGATTTCCCCTTCATCTTCAGGCCGCCAGCGCGCCGACCGCCGCCGGCGTGCGGATCGCCAGCTGTGTGTCGACATCGAAGAAGTGCATCTGTTCGGGCGCTATCGAGACCGTCACCCGGTCGTGAAGGCGGATCGGCGCGTCCGGCGCGACCCGCGCGACGGTAAGCGGTGCGCCGCCGAGCCGCAGGTCGAGGTGCATTTCCGAACCCAGCTGCTCGATCACGTCCACCACGCCGTCCACCTGATTGTTGGAGGCACCGAGGGCCATGTGCTCGGGACGGATGCCGACCATGACCTCGCGGCCGGCATAGCCGCGCAGCGCCGCCTTGTTGCGCTCGCCCACCTGCAGCGAGCCGCCTTCGATGTTGACGCGCTCGCCGGCGGCGTCGAGCCGGCCGCGGAGCACGTTCATTGCAGGCGCGCCGATGAAGCCCGCGACGAACAGGTTTTCGGGCCGATTATAGACCTCCAACGGCGTTCCGACCTGCTGGACAATCCCATCCTTCATGATGACGACGAGATCGCCGAGCGTCATCGCCTCCACCTGATCGTGGGTGACGTAGAC
Organism: Xanthobacter autotrophicus ATCC 700552; assembly: GCF_043194565.1. Lineage (GTDB taxonomy): Bacteria > Pseudomonadota > Alphaproteobacteria > Rhizobiales > Xanthobacteraceae > Xanthobacter > Xanthobacter autotrophicus_F. The sequence goes on from NZ_JBAFVS010000005.1 coordinate 46,654, forward strand.
CGAGGTCGCCGGCACGCGCTCGCGCAGGCGCTTGAGCTCGATGCGCATCTGCGCGCGCAGCTTGGCGTCGAGGTTTGACAGCGGCTCGTCGAACAGGAAGACCTGCGGGTGGCGGACGATGCATCGCCCGAGCGCGACGCGCTGCTGCTGGCCACCCGAAAGCTGCCGGGGACGGCGCTGGAGCAGCGGCTCGATGCTCAGGATCGAGGCCGCATGGGCGATCTTCTCGGCGATCTTCGCCTCGCTTTCCTTCCGGTTGCGCAGGCCGAAGGCGAGATTGTCGTAGACCGTCATGTGCTGGTAGAGCGCATAGTTCTGGAACACCATCGCGATATCGCGATCCTTGGGCGGCAGGTCGTTCACGACCCTTCCGCCGATGCTGATCGTGCCACCGCTGATGTCCTCAAGGCCGGCGATCATGCGCAGCGTCGTCGATTTGCCGCAGCCGGACGGGCCGACCAGGACGGCAAAGGCGCCATCGGGGATCTTCAGGTCGATGCTGCGCACCGCAGTCACGCCACCATAGCTCTTCACGAGCTTGTTCAGAACGACTTCCGCCATCGGTAAAACTCCAGAATTCGCACCAGGTGCGCGTGATCAGATCTTCAGGCCCGTGATGACGTATTTCTGGCCGAAGAAGGTGATGAGCAGGGCCGGGCCCAGCGCCATGATGGCGGTGGCGCTCATGAGATTCCATTCGATGCCGAGCTCGTGGACGAACTGAGCCATCACCACGGTCAGCACCGGGGTGTTGTGGCTGGTGAGCAGCAGTGCGAACAGGAACTCGTTCCAGGTCCACAGCCAGCAGAGCACGGCAAGCGCCGCAAGCCCCGGCACGGCGGAAGGCAGCGCCACGCGGACGAAGGCGCCCCAGCGGGTGCACCCGTCGATGAGCGCGGCATATTCCATCGACGGGTCGATACCGTCGAAGAATCCCTTCATCAGCCATGAGAAGAAGCAGATGTGGACCGCGATATGCGGAAGCAGCAGGCCGAGATAGGTGTCGTACACACCAAGGTTCTGCGTGAGGAGGTAGAGCGGCAGCACCCACGAAATATAAGGTACGCAGCGGAACACATAGATGATCGAGAACCAGCTGCTGGCGATGGGCCCGCGAAAGCGCGAGAGCATGTAGCCGCTGGTCACGGTGATGCCGAGAGAGAGGACCGTCGCCAGCGTGGCGATGATCGCGCTGTTCACATAGGCCTTGATAACCGTCCGGTTTTCGAACACCTCGGCGAAGTTATCGAGCGTGAACTCGGTGCCGCGATGAACATAGAACATGCCGGAGGCTGGGCGCAGAGAGGTCAGCAGCAGCCAGAGCACCGGAAACGCGATGGTGAAGGCGACGCCGATCACCAACAGGTAGAAGAAGACCCGACGCGCGCCCGGCGCCATCAGGGCGAAGAAGCCGCGCTCGGCCTTGTACACGGGGGAAGGCGTGTGGAGAGTGGCAAGGGTCATTTCGATACCTCAACGGCACGGTTGAGCAGCCGGTAGAGCACCAGGCCGAAGATTACGATCACGACGCCGCCAATCAGGGCGGCGGCGGAGCCCTTGCCGAAATTCATGCGCTGGAAGGCTTCGACATAGGCGTAGATGCTGAACATCTCGGTGGTGCGGGCCGGGCCACCACCGGAGATGACCCAGACCTGGTCGAACACGCGGAAGGCATCGATCGAACGGATCACGACGCACACTACGATGACCGGGCGCAGCATGGGCAAGGTCACGGAGCGGAAGACGCGCCAGCGGCCGGCAGCGTCGATGGCGGCCGCTTCGAACGGCTCCTTCGGCAAGCTCTGCAGCCCGGCGAGAAGCAGCACGGCGAACCAGGGGGTCCACAGCCAGACATCGGCGAGGACGATGACCATCATCGTGGTCCAGCGATAGGCGAGCCAGGCCACCGGCGGCAGGCCGACGCCCTCCAGCACCACGTTCACGATGCCGAACTGGTCGTTGAACATCCAGCGCATCATGATCGAGGCGATCACCGGGGCAACCATCAGCGGCAGCAGTATGATGGTGCGCACCACCGACTGGCCGACGAATTTGCGGTTGAGCAGCAGGGCGAGGCCCAGCCCGCAGGTCAGCGAGAGCGAGACGCTGAGCATGAGGAACAGCAGTGTGTTGGGAATGGCGAGGCCGAAGAACGCCGGATCGGTGATGACTTCGATATAGTGCTTCAGGCCGACCCAGGTCTTCTTGGGGTCGTAGAGCATCCAGTCGCGGAAAGAGGCGTTGACGCCCAGGACGATTGGCACCACCTGGAACAGAGCCATGGTGAGGGCGGCCGGCGCGATAAGCGCCAGCATGAAGCGCTCCTTCTCACCGAAAAACGAGGCAAGGCGTCTCATATTGTGCGGTCCCTACGCGGAAAGGGGGCGGAAGCCGTGTGGGGCTTCCGCCAAGTTCAGGTCTGGGGAGGGATCAGTTGGTCCGCGCCGCGGCTTCGTGGATGGCGGGAGCAGCCTGTTGCAACTTCTTCGGAATATCCTCGCGCGATCCGTTCAGGGCGCCGACGACACCGTCATTGTAAGCCTTGTGGATGGCCGGCCATTCCGGGGTGTAATAGCCGCCGGCGATGACCTGCATCACCTTGAAGACCACTTCATCGGCGCGGCGGAACAGCGGATCGATCTCGATCAGCGTCTTCCACACTTCAGTGTTCGGCGGCGGGCCGCCGGTGGCCTTCCACAGATCGATCTGCCCTTCCTTGTCGAGCAGCATGGCGCCGAGCATCTTCTTGGCAGCTTCCTGGCGTTCAGCCGGCACGCCCTTCGGAATCGCCCAGCCCCAGATGTCGTTCCATGCGACGTGTTCCTTGCGCGAAGGGCCCAGCGGCAGGAAGCCGATGTTGATCTTGCCAGCGACCTTGGACTTCTTGGGGTCGTTGAACTGCCCATAGAGCGTCAGATCCGCGACGGTGAAGGCGGCATCGCCCGCCTGGAAGATCGCGTTGGCGTCGTTGCGGGTATAGGAAATCATCGCCGGCGGGCTGATCTTGGTCTTGTTGATCGCGTCCCACCAATATTCGACCACCTGCTGTGAGCAGGGCTCGGCGATCATTGGCTTCCATCCATTGGCGGCCAGAACCTTGTTGTTGCGCTCATAGGCCGGGGCAAGCACGTCGCAATTGTTGGTCCAGTTGGCCCAGAACCAGCTGAACCAGCTGTGGTTCATGGACATGGAGCCGACGAAGCCCCACTTCACCTTGCCGTCCTGCTGCAGCTTCTGGGAGAGCTTCGACAGTTCATCCCAGGTCTTGGGCAGGTTCGCTTCGTTGACGAGGTCGGTGCGGTAGTAGAAAACGCCGAACGTGTGGGCCATGGGCACCACGGTCGGCTTGCCGTCATCGTTGAGGAAGGCGACGTCGACAGTCTGCTTCAGCACCGTATCCATGCCGGGCACGTCATTGGTCGTGGCAAGCCAGCTCTTCCAGAGCTGTCCCCAGTCGTCATTGTGCCAGATGATATCGTACTGATCGCCGCCGGAGGTCAGCGTAGCGGTGACCTTCTCCATGAAGATCTCGTAGGCCATCGGAATCTTGACGATGGTCACGCCGTTCTTGGCGGCCCATTTTTCCATGATGGCAATCGAAGCTTCTTGGATCGGATGCTTCATATAGCCGATCTTGATCTCGACCGCAGACGCCGCGCTCGAGGCCATAAGCGCGCCGATGCTTAACGCGCCGGCCGCCACGAACGCGCGGATCTGCGCAGTCCATCCCTTCATGGTCTTCTCCCTGAGATATGGGCGATGAACGCCCTTTTTTGTGATTGCTCTTACATTATTTCAGTCAAAATCCATCCGTCAAGTACGACGATCCAATTAATAGTCGTTATATTTCAATAATTTACATATTTACGCCGATTGTAAAATTTACAATGCACGGTAAAGTGCCGAATGTGCTCGCGATATGCGATGCAACGCGCAGCATAAACGGTGTATTTCGTATACCAGATCGCCTCACATGCGGATGGCGCTGCGAATCCAAGTTGCTGTCCAACACATCAGGTGCACCCCACCGCCGGCCGAACGACAGCTTTGCTGGAAGGAGTATGCCGAGGAATTTGGCGTAGATGAAAAGTTTACATACATCCGTAATCCATAAAATCATTATATTATATATATTTATTACCAAAATCATGACTCGAACGTCGCGGTTGACAGGCATTTGAAGCTGTGCGAGCTATGTACATCTTCCACAAGATCGCCCCATCAAGGTCGATATGGGTTCTCACTGATCTAAACGTGAGCAGCATGCATTCTATATTAAAAAAATATAATAATATCGACAAAGCACATAATTTCATTGTCGCGATGCTTGTCGATCAACGCTTTTGCATGCACTCGACGGAGCGTGAGTGATGAAGGACGTCGGTTCTGTGTCTCACCCTCATGTGGCGCGGGAGACCGTTGCCGAGGTCGCCCCTTTGCAGGCGGCCGTGCGAACATCGGCTCCCAGCACTCCGCGCCGGTTCCGCAGTTATCTCGCGCTGGATGATTTCGAGCAGGCGGCGCGGCGGCATCTGCCGCGGATGATCTATGGCTATGTGTCCGGCGCGGTTGAAACCGGCTCCGGCCTGCGGGAAGCACGTCAGGCTTTCGCCGATCTCGCGCTTCTGCCCCGCACCCTCATGGATGTCGCGGGTCGGCATCAGGCGCGCGAGCTGTTCGGCCGGTCCTATGCCAGCCCCTTCGGGATTGCCCCGCTAGGGGGTGCGGCCATGGTCGCCTATCGCGCCGACGTCGCGCTCGCCGCGGCCGCCCGTGCGGCCGGGGTGCCCATGATTCTCAGCGCCTCCTCGCTCATCAGGATGGAGGACGTGCAGCGTGAGAATCCCGATGCCTGGTTCCAGGCCTATCTCGCTGGCCATCAGCCACGTATCGACGCGCTGATCGACCGCGTGGAAGCGGCCGGGTTCGGTACGCTGGTCGTCACCGCCGACACGCCGGTTCCTGGAAACCGCGAAAACAACACACGCAGCGGCTTCAGTATGCCGTTGCGGATCACGCCCAAGGTCATGCTCGACAGCGCTCTGCATCCGCGCTGGCTGATCGGCACGGTCGTCCGCACGTTCCTGAACTATGGCGTACCGCATTTCGAGAACATGGACGCTGTGCAGGGCCCGCCCATGTTCTCGCGCGATTTTGTGCGCAACATGAACAGCCGCGACCAGCTGGCCTGGCGCCATGTGGAGGCGATCCGCAAGCGCTGGAAGGGCAAGCTCGTGATCAAGGGGCTGCTGGCCGCCTCCGATGTGCGGATGGCGCGGCAGATCGGCGCCGATGGCGTGATCATCTCCAGCCATGGCGGGCGCCAGCTCGACTATGCGCTGGCGCCAATGCGCGCGCTGCCGGAACTGCGGGCGGAAGCCGAGGGCATGGCGGTCATGCTCGATGGCGGCATCCGGCGCGGCACCGATGTGCTCAAAGCGCTGGCGCTCGGAGCCGATTTCGTCTTCCTCGGCCGTCCTTTCCTCTACGCCGCCTCGCTCGGCGGCGCGCCCTGCGTGCAGCACGCCATCCGGCTTCTGTCGGAGGAGATCCACCGCGACATGGCGCTGATGGGCCTGCGCGGGCTCGACGAAATATCCCCTGCCATGGTGCGGTCTATTCCGGGTGGACGCTGAGCGCCGCCCGCTGTGCAGGAACACGAAGGAGAAGAGCATGACGAACAAGGACGCCGGTTCCCTCTCCATCATGAGCGCGCTCGCGGTCGAGGTCGCGTTCAAGCGCTGGATCGTGCCGCGCTTCGAGCAGCAGACCGGAATCCGGCCCGGTATCGTGTGGGAACCGACCACCGTGCTGATGCGCCGTGTCGAGAACGGTGAGCGCGCCGACATCATCCTCGCCATCGACCATGCCATGGACCGGCTGGTGCAGGATGACATCGTCCGGCGCGAAACCCGCATTCCCGTCGCGCGGGCGATGGTCGGCCTCGCGGTCCGCAAGGGCGCGCCCCGCCCCGACATCTCCACGGTGGACGCCTTGAAATCCGTCCTGCGCGGCGCCCGTTCGGTCGCTTTTTCTCTCGGCGGCGCCAGCGGCATCTACTTCCAGCAGCTCATTCAGGATCTCGGTATCGCCGACGAGGTGAAGGCCCGCGCGGTGACTATCCCCGCCGGTTTCACCGCCGCCAAGGTTGCGAGCGGCGATGCGGAGTATGCGGTGCAGCAGATCAGCGAGCTGATGTCGATCGACGGCGTCGATGTCATCGGGCCATTCCCCGAGGAGATCCAGGCCTTCACGGATTTCTCCGCCGCCCTGTTCGCCGACGCCCGGCATCCAGCGGCCGCGCAGGCCTTTCTCGACCTCCTCGAGTCGGATGAGGCGATCGCTGCCTATGGCAATGGCGGGTTGGCCTCGCTGGTGCGCGCGCCCTCGGCGGCGTGATCGCCGCTCCACGGAAGGTTAAGAGCCCATGACAGCCACTCCCCGCATCGTCCTGCTCCATGCCACGCCGGTGGCGGTCGAGCCGATCCGCATCGCTTTCAGCCAGCGCTGGCCGACGGCAGAGACGGTGAACCTGCTCGACGACAGCCTGTCGGTCGACCGCGCCCGCGAGCCGGAGCTGACGGAGGCGTTGATAGAGCGCTTCGTTGCCTTCGGGCGCTATGCCCACCGTTCGGGCGCCGACGGCATCCTCATCACCTGTTCGGCGTTCGGCCCCGCCATCGACCGGTTGATCGCCGAACTGCCGATCCCCGTGCTCAAGCCCAATGAGGCGATGTTCCGCGCCGCTATCGGCCGGGGCGGTCAGATCGGCATGCTGGCCACCTTCGCCCCGGCGGTGGTGACGATGAACGAGGAGTTCAACGAGTTCGTGCGCCAGACCGGCGCGACGGCGCAGCTCACCACCATTGTCGTCGATCACGCCATGGCGCGGCTGCGGGGCGGCGATGCCGCCGCGCACAACAGTCTGGTGGCAGCGCGGGCGCCCGAGCTGAACAATGCCGATGCCATCATGCTCGCGCATTTCTCGACCTCCAGCGCCGCCGAGGCCGTCCGCAAGGCCGTCGACGTCCCCGTGCTGACGGCTCCCGAAGCCGCGGTCGATCTCATGAAGCAGATGGTGGCCGCCTGAGCCGCCACGGCAACGGCACGCGGCTTCGCGGCTGCAGGACGGGCGGCCTGCGGCGGCTTCCACTGGGCAGACGTTCCAGTTCCCCACCGCCGGCGCGGGTCACGTGCATGATCCATCCGTGCCGCCGTGCGTCCGCTGGCTTCGGCGATTTGCACCCGCTCGGCATGCGGTGCGGGCGCTGTGGCGCGCAGACGGTCGCTTCGCCGTCCTTGACACGGAACGCACAGGAAACCGCTCATGAAGCTCGACGCCACCGCCGCCGGCATGTTCCCCATCGCACCGACCCCGTTTCACCCCGATGGTCGCATTGACGAAGCCTCGATCGATCGCCTGATCGAGCGCTATCGCGCCGCCGGCGCAGATGGCGTCACCGTGCTCGGCATTCTAGGCGAGGCGCCCAAGCTGGAGCCCGAGGAATCGCTCGCGATCACCGCGCGCTTCATTGATGGCTTCGGTGGCCTGCCGGTCATTGTCGGCGTCTCGGCGCCCGGCTTTGCCGCGATGCGTTCGCTCGCCCATGCCGCGATGGAACGGGGCGCGGCGGGCGTCATGATCGCGCCCCCGCCCGCGCTGCGCGCCGACGAGCAGATCACTGGCTATTTCCGCCAGGCCGTTCAGGCCATCGGCGCGGACATTCCGTTCGTGCTGCAGGACTATCCGCTCACCCTCACCGTGCAGATGTCTCCCTCCGTCATCCGTCGCATCGTTGAGGAAAACCCCTCCTGCGTGATGCTGAAGCACGAGGACTGGCCCGGGCTGGAGAAGATCTCCGCCCTTCGCGCCTTCCAGAAGGAAGGGTCGATGCGCGCACTCTCCATCCTCACCGGCAATGGCGGGCTGTTCCTCGAATTCGAGATGGAACGCGGCGCCGATGGCGCCATGACCGGCTACGCCTTCCCGGAAATGCTCGCCGCCGTGGTGCGCCTGCAGAAGAAAGGACGCCGGGACGAGGCGCACGATCTGTTCGACGCCCATCTCCCGCTGCTGCGCTACGAGCAGCAGCAGGGCATCGGCCTCGCAGTACGCAAATATGTGCTCATGCGCAGTGGCACGCTGGCCTGCGACGCGCAGCGCCAGCCCGGCTCCGCGCTGTCCGCCACGGCGCGGGCCGAGGTCGACTACCTGCTGCAGCGGCTGCAACGCCGCGATGAACCGCTCGCCTCGTGGCTCGCCGCCTCGTGAGGGCGGGCCGGCGAGCCTGACGAAAACCAACAAGAACGGGAGGCTGCACATGGCACTGCTCGGCGTCATTGCTGACGATTTCACCGGGGCGAGCGACATCGCCAACACCATCGCCAAGGGCGTCGCGCCGGAAGGCGGGCTGAGGACCGTGCAATATCTCGGCCTTCCCGCCGCCGATGCGGCGCCGGATGTGGAAGCCTGCGTCGTCGCCCTCAAGAGCCGCTCCATCTCTGCGGAGGCGGCCTGTGCGCAATCGCTTCAGGCGCTGGACTGGCTGCTGCGCCAGGGGTGCCGGCAGATCATCTTCAAATATTGTTCCACCTTCGACTCCACGCCCGACGGCAATATCGGCCCGGTCGGTGAGGCGCTCGCCCGTCGGTTGGAGGCTCATGGCGTGATCGCCTGCCCGGCCTTCCCCGATGCCGGACGCACCCTCTACAAGGGCCACCTGTTCGTCGGCGACCGGCTGCTGAACGAATCCGGCATGGAGCACCATCCGCTCAACCCGATGACCGATGCGGATCTGCGCCGCTGGCTTGCGGCCCAGTGCTACGACCCCGTCGGTCTGGTGGACTGGGGCGTTGTGCAGAAGGGGCCCGCGTCCCTGCGCGCTGCGCTTGAAGATGCCGCCGGCCGGGGCGAGCGGCTCGTCATCGTCGACGCCATTTCCAATGACGACCTGTTGACCATCGCCGCCTCATGCCGCGACGCGCGCCTGCTCACGGGCGGCTCAGGCATCGCCCGCGGCCTGCCGCGCAACTTCATCTCCGCCGGGCTCGCCGGGGGAAGGGGGGCGGAGAGCCCGGTCATTGAGGGGCCGGAAGCGGTGCTGGTCGGTAGCTGCTCACGGGCCACACTGGCGCAGATCGAACACCACGCGGCCGGCCACCCGGTCTTCGCCGTCGATGTCGACGAGGTCATGCAGGGCGCGCTTGGCCCGGACGATGTCGTGGCATTCATCCGTGCCCATCATGGCCAGGTTCCGCTTGCCTACTCATCCTCGCGTCCGGAGGAGGTCGTTGCGCTTCAGCGCCGATACGGCCGCGACGCCGTGGCCCACCGGCTCGACGCGCTGTTCGCGGACGCCGCCCGCGCGCTTTATCGCCTGGGTGTCCGGCGGATCGTGGTCGGCGGCGGCGAGACCTCCGGCGCTGTCGTCTCCGCGCTCGGGCTCAGCTCCTTCCGCATCGGCCGGGAGATCGATCCCGGCGTGCCCGTGCTGACCGCCGAGGACGGCAACCCGCTCTGCATGGCCCTCAAATCCGGCAACTTCGGCAGTGTCGATTTCTTCGCGAAGGCGATCCGGGCGATGGGCGGAGGCGCGACGTGAACGCCATGAACGAAATGACCGCACGAACGGAGCTGGTGCGGCTCTCACGCTCGCATTACGGGCGCGGGTTTTGGTCGGCTCTGCCGGCAATCACGGCCCTGTTGTCACGGCAGCGGACCTTTCCAGTGCCGTCTATGCCGCCGAGGAACTTGAAGAAACGGCCAAGCTCCTGGTGCTGCTGCACGCCCGTCAACCGCGTCGGCTGACGGTCGCCCAGGTTGATGAACTCCACGCTGTTTTCGGCAAGTCGTGAGTGCACCGCCGGTGCACCGCCCAATCAACAGAGGATCACCCAGGATGAAGGGCTTCAGCGCTCACATTGGATATCTCTTCCAGGAATTGCCGCTTGAGCACCGCTTCGCTGCGGCGCGCGATGCGGGCTTTCGCATGGTGGAACACCCCTCGCTGTATGCTCTGCCGGCGACACGGGTGAGGCAGCTTCTGTCCGACTGCGGCCTTGGCATCGTCCAGTCGAGCTTCCCCGCCGGCGACATCGCGCGCGGCGAAAAAGGCTTTGCCGCCCTTCCGGACGAGATCGAGCGTTTCCGCGCCTCGGTTTCAGTGAGCCTCGACTACGCGGTTCAGGCCGGTATTCCCGCATTGCATTGCATGGCCGGCGTTCGCCCGCCCGGCGCCGATCCGGAGCGGATGTGGGACATCTACATCGCCAATATGCGCGTGGCGGCGGAAGCTGCCGCCGAGCGTGGCGTGCTCGTCCTGATCGAGCCGATCAGCAGCGGCAGCATCGCCGATTATTTCATCGAGGACCCGCTGGAGGCGGTACGCGCCATTACCGAAATCGGCGCTTCCAATGTCCGCCTGCTCTTCGATGTGTTCCACGCCACGATGATCGGCTCCGATCCCTTCGCCTTCATTCGCGACCATGCCGCGCTCATCTACCATGTCCACATCGCCGACCATCCCGGTCGCCACGAGCCCGGAACGGGAATCATCGATTTTGACCGGCTTTATACGACCTTAGAGGAAGTCCACTACGACGGCTTCGTCGGTTGCGAGTATTCCCCGCGGGGCGGCACGCTCGAGGGGCTGGGGTGGATGAAGCGGGCCGGTGCCTCGCGGCACGCATGAGCCTGAGGCCGGCCGATTTTGCTGTCAGCGGTCGGCTGCGATTTCGGAGGCCGACCGCCGAAGCACGATCCCCCGACGTGGACCGTCACCGACGACTGGCCCGAAACCGTGCCGGGCGCTTCGGCCACCAATGACTGCCGCCCCAAGTTCCAGCGTATGATCGATGCGAGCACATCGAAGCCCGCACCGTTCGACGTGCTGATCGTCCACGCGTTCAGCCGCTTCTTCCGCGATCACTTCGAACTGGAATTCTACGTCCCAAGCGGGCGAAGATGGTCCGCATCCCGCAGTCTTTCTCTCGCTCACGCCTGTTGCGGCTCTCGCCTATTTGCAGGCGTAGCTGACGCCCATGGCGTCGTCGATCTGCCGCACCACCGCCCAGGTCTCCTTGAAGGTGATGGGGGATGAACTTCTCCTGCGGCGGCTCAGTTGCTCGGTACGGCGCTGCCCGCGCCAGACTTCCCGGCGGCTTGAGCATGGGTGGGTAACAGCAGGGTGGTGAGCCAGCAAATGCCGAGCATGACGGCGGAGCCGGTGAGGCAGGCGGTGATGCCGCCCATCTGGTAGAGCAGGCCGGAAAGCAGCGTCCCGGCAAAGCGCCCCGCCGCATTGGCCGCATAATAGAAGCCCACGTCCTCCGCCGCCTTCTCCGACCCCGCATAGGCAAGGATCAGGTAGGAATGCAGCGAGGAATTCACCGCGAAGGCGGCGCCGAAAAGGGCGAGGCCGATGACGACCACGAGGTCCGGCCGCAGGGGTGTCACGGCGAGCAGCCCGATGATGACCACCGGGACCAGGGCAAGGCCGAGCGCCCACCAGCGCGCCGCCGGCACTTCCTTGGACAGGCCATCCGGGCTGCGGCTGACCACGGCGGGAGCTGCCGCCTGCACGATGCCGTAGCCGATGGTCCACAGCGCCAGGAAGCCGCCCACCATGGGGAAGGTCCAGCCGGTGCCGTAGAGGAACACCGGCACGCCCACCACGAACCACACGTCCCGCGCGCCGAACAGGGCCACGCGGGCGGCGGCGAGCAAATTCACCCCCCGGCTCTTGCCGAACAATTCCTTCGCCGAGCTGCTCGCCTTGGCCTTGCCCATCATGGGCGGCAGCGACAGCAGCACGCCGAGAAGAACGATCGCCAGCACGCCAGCCATGAGCCACAGCGACAGGCGGAAGCCGAACGCCTCCAGCAACACGCCGCCGAGGAAGAAGCCGAAGCCCTTCATGGCGTTCTTGGAGCCGGTGAACCACGCCACCCAGCGAAACAGGCGCCCCTCGGCGTTGCCCTTGGCCTGCGCCTCCGTCACCTTGATGGCGGACTTGGACGCGGTCTTGGTGAGGTCCTTGGCCACCCCGCACACGCCCTGCGCCGCCACCACCCAGGCCACCAGGAAGGCGGTCTCCCACGAGGGCGACATGGCGGAGAGCAGCAGGAAGCCGGCGATCTGGGTGGTGAGCCCCACGGTCAGCATGCGGGTGATGCCGAAGCGGGCGGCCAGCCAGCCGCCGATGAAGTTGGCCCCAATGCCCGCCGCCTCGTAGAGCAGGAACAGGAAGGCGAGGGTGAAGGGCGAGTAGCCGAGCTTGAAGAAGGTGAACAGCACCAGCATGCGCAGGGCGCCGTCGGTCAGGGTGAAGCCCCAATAGGCCGCCGTGACGATGGCGTAGTTGCGCAGGCCCGCGGAGGAGGACGCCGCCATCACAGGCCCGCCCGTTCGAGATGGCAGGCGAGGTCCACCATGCGGCAGGCATAGCCCATCTCGTTGTCGTACCAGGCATAGACCTTGAGCAGCGTGCCGTCGGTGACCAGCGTCGACGGCCCGTCGACGATGGCGGAGCGGGTGTCGCGGGCATAGTCCGCCGACACCAAAGGGCGCGGCTCGAAGCCGAGGATGCCGTTGAGCGATCCCGCGGCGGCCTCCACGAACAAGGCGTTCACCTCCTGTGCCGTGGTCTCGCGGTTGAGCTCGAACACGCAATCGGTGAGCGAGGCGTTGAGCACGGGCGCGCGCACCGCATGGCCGTTCAGCTTGCCCTTCAGCTCGGGATAGATGAGGGCGATGGCGGTGGCGCTGCCGGTGGTGGTGGGCTGCAGCGAGAGCATGGCGGACCGGGCGCGGCGCAGGTCCTTGTGGGGCGCATCCACCACCACATTGGTGTTCGTGGGATCGTGGATGGTGGTGATCTGGCCGTGGCGGATGCCGATGGCCTCGTGCACCACCTTCACCACCGGGGCGAGGCAGTTGGTGGTGCAGGAGGCGGCGGTGACGATGGGGTGCTTCTCCCGGTCGTAGAGATGTTCGTTCACCCCCACCACCACGTTGAGCACGGACGGGTCCTTCACCGGCGCGGCGACGATGACCCGCTTGGCGCCGCGCTTCAGGTGGCCTTCGAGCACGGCGGGGGTGAGGAACTTGCCGGTGGATTCCAGCACCACGTCCACGCCGAGATCGCCCCAGGGGATGTCTTCCGGATTGGGATGGGAGGAGAAGGACATGGCCTTCTCTCCAATGCGCACGCTCCCCTCGTCATGGGAGATGGGCGCGCGCCAGCGCCCCTGTACGCTGTCGAACTCCAGCAGATGCGCAATGGCCTCGGCGCCGCCCTTGATCTCGTTGAGATGGACGATGTCGAGCCGGTTGTTGCCGCGCGGGTCGTCGTCCGGGCGCTGCGCCGCCCCCATGGCCGCGCGCAGAGAAAGCCGTCCGATGCGGCCGAGGCCGTTGATCCCCACTCTCATGGCACCGTCAATCCTTGAAGTATCGAAATCGAAAAGGCGCGGCTGTGCCGCCATGCGTCGGGAACGCCATCATGCCGCCTGTCCCGAGAGGGTGAGGTCGGTTGCCCCCTCCATCTTCCCGATCTCGCCGATGCGCTCCTTCAGCGAAGCAAGATCGAGCTGCTCGAACGGCAGGTTGACGAAGGCGGAAACGCGCGCGGCGAGCCGGCGGTAGGTGGCGAGGAAGGCAGCCTTCTGCTCCGCCTCGCTCCCCTTCACCTTCAGGGGGTCAGGCAGGCCCCAGTGGGCCTGGAGCGGATGGCCGGGGAAGGCCGGACAGATTTCGCCGGCCGCCGCATCGCAGGTGGTGATGACGAAATCCATCTGGGGCGCATCCGGCCCGGCGAACCCGTCCCAGCTCTTGGAGGCGAGGGATGACGTATCGTAGCCAAGCGAGCGGAGCAGATTGAGCGCCATGGGGTGCGGCTTCGGCTTCGGTCGGCTGCCCGCAGAAAAGGCCCTGAACCGGCCGCGCCCCTCGCGGCTCAGCAGCGCCTCGGCGATCACGGAGCGGGCCGCATTGGCCGAGCAGACCAGCAGCACGTTGTAGACGCGATCGTTCGCGGCCGCCGGGCGCACCTGCGGAAAGGCGGCGGTACCCGTGCTGCGCCGAGGCGACACGGCAAAGCCCATTTCCGCCATCAGCTGGCTCAGCATCACACCTGCGTCCGACAGACGAACGGCATAGATGATGGATCGGCCTTCCCGCCGTGCCGTGACGAGGCCGGCGCGCTCCAGCACGGCGAGATGGGTGGACATGGTGTTGTGCGGCACCGCCAGCAGGCGGGCGATGTCGCCGGCCGGCAGTCCATAGGGCACATAGCGCAGCAGGAGACGATAGGTCTCGAAGCGCGTGCCCTGGGACAGCGCATCGAAGATCCGCGTGGCGTCTTCCGCATTCACCCGTGTCTCGTCCATCTCGCCTCGCTGTCGCAATGACCCCTCAAGCGTCCGGCCGGGCGTTCAGGCCCCGCCCTTGAAGGTCTTGACCCAATAGTCCTTCACCTGCTGAACCAGTACCGGCGGCAGGGGAACATAGCCAAGCTCGGAGGCGAGCTTTTCGCCGTCGCCGAGGGCGAAACGCCAGAACTCGAACGCCGCCGGGCTGTTCGCCGGAACCTTGGGCTCCTTGTACATGAGAGCGAATGTGGTCGCGGCGATGGGGTAGGCGCCTTCCGCCGGGGAATCGTTGATGATGACGAAGAAATCCTTGGCGGAAGCCCAGTCAAAGCTCAGGGCCGCAGCCTCGAACGACGCCGCGCTCGGAGCGATAAACTTGCCGGCGCGGTTCTGCACCAGGCCGTAGGCGAGCTTGACCTGCACCACATAGGTGTATTCGACATACCCGATGGTATTTTTGACGCGCTTGACCTCGGTGGCCACCCCCTCGTTACCGCGCGCGCCGGTTCCCACCGGCCAGGCGACCGCGCTGCCTTCGCCCACCTGCTGCTTCCACTCCGGGCTCGCCTTGGCGAGGTAGGACACCCAGTTGAAGGTGGTGCCCGAGCCGTCGGAGCGATGGACCACCACGATCTTGGCGTCGGGCAGCTTGAGATCGGGATTGAGCGCCTTGATGGCAGGGTCGGACCACATGGCGACCTTGCCGAGATAGATGTCCGCCAGAAGGGCACCGGTGAAGCGGATCTGGCCCGGTGCCACGCCCTCCAGGTTGACCACCGGCACGACGCCGCCGAACACGATGGGGAACTGGCCGAGGCCATATTTCTCCAATTCCGCCGACTTCAGCGGCTTGTCCGACGCGCCGAAATCCACCACGCCGTCCTTGAGCTGGTTGATGCCGGCGGACGAGCCCACCGACTGGTATCCGACGAGGGTGCCCGCGCGCTCGCGGAACGTCTGCGCCCACTTCCAGATGATGGGATAGGCAAAGGTGGAGCCGGCGCCCCGCACTTCCGCCGCGTGCGCGGCAGGCGCGAGCAGCGATAAGGCTGCAAGCGCAGCGGCGGCGGTCAAGGCAAGAATGCGATTCACGGCTGGCCTCCCTGGTGCCCTCGCGACACCTCGCCGGGCGCGTACCCTAACGAGTCAATATATCGAAAGGTATGGACGGATCGCTACATGGCATTCGTGTCACTTGTGTGACGCTCGCCGCCGCCATCGTTCGCGGCTAGAACGCGTCCTCTGTCACGACGCGGGCGGCGGCGAGCATCGACCTGGCCGATATGCAACTCGGAAGTCGTCATTTTACTTGACTATAAATACCCGATCTGCGCACCGATTCAGCTCGATCGCGCAAACAGAAGCCGTTTCCCCGCCCTGGTTGATTCAGTCAGGTCGGATCGGGCGCGATGAAAACGGCTGGAACGGAAACAGACTTCATGAGCGCAGATATTTCCCCGCTCCTTCCAAAACTTCTGCGGGCAACCTATTGGTTTGACGAGGCGCTGAGGATGTCGCAGGAGGCGCAGGGCCAAGTCCCTGTCACCAAGACGCAGGCGCTCCTTCTGATCAATATCGCGCTCGGCGAGCGCCGTCCGGTGCGTCTGGCGCGCGCCCTTGGCGTGACCAAACAGGCCGTCAGCCTCATGCTTGCAGAGTTGAGCGCTTCAGGAAGGATCGCCATCACGCCGGACCCGGAGGATGCACGGGCCTCGCTGGTTGGCTTCAGTCCGTCCGGCAGGGATGAGTTGACGTTCATTTTCGAGACGCTGTGTGCACTCGAAGACCATCTGGCGACGGTGATCGGTCGAGACCGCATGGAGGTTCTGCGGACGGCGTTCGAAATCGATTGGGGTCCGCCGCCGGTTCTGTCACCGGGCTCGGATCAAGCAGGCAGGCCCGCCCCGGTGCGAAAGACAGGAAAGGGTGGGCAGGTGCGGAAGGGCGGCGAGAGCCGTGCGCGGTCGCCGCGCAGATGAGGCGCCGTGACGCCCCGCGCCATTCGAGATAGTTCGGGAAATTGTCCTTTTCGGCAGTCCATTGCACGTCGAACGGGCCGCGCTACACCTTCCCCCAACCCGCGGGGCCGCTCGCCGAGGTCCACTCGTATCTTTCCGCCGTTCGGGTCCTGCTCGACATTCCGCCCCCGTCCCCCGCCCTCGTCTTTTGTCATGAAATTTAAGATAGCGTAGAAATCTCACACGATCAGTAAAGTATATCGATGTAATAATTATATATTATTTATGAGTAAGCGTGAGCGGCTGGGTGCGCCGTCGGCAGGGCATGACGCGTGCGCCTCGCTGAACGACGCCGGGTTGCATGCTGATGATAAACATGCCTGCCTGAATGTTCGATT
Source organism: Xanthobacter autotrophicus ATCC 700552 (assembly GCF_043194565.1). Lineage (GTDB taxonomy): Bacteria > Pseudomonadota > Alphaproteobacteria > Rhizobiales > Xanthobacteraceae > Xanthobacter > Xanthobacter autotrophicus_F. The sequence continues at coordinate 63,380 of NZ_JBAFVS010000005.1, forward strand.
TGTCCAATAACATGCCCGACCGGTCCATTCCGTGCAAGCGGCTTGAGGCGCAGGCTGCCGCGCAAGTCCGCCGCCATGACGAGCGGCGCGCGCTATGGGAGGAACAACCGGTGAGATATCAGCTATGCATCATTGGAGCTGGACCCTCCGGCCTGCTTCTGGGGCAGTTGCTGGCGAGGGCAGGCATTGATGCCGTCATTCTTGAAGCCAAGAGCGCCGACTACGTGCGCTCCCGGATCCGTGCCGGCGTGTTGGAGACCGGGCTGGTGGACCTGCTGCACCGCGCCGGATGCGGTGCGCGGCTCGAGGCGGAAGGTCTTGTTCACCACGGCTTTACCCTGGCCTTTGAAGGCCGCAGCCATCGGGTGGATCTGGCCGCGTTGACCGGGGGCAAATCGGTGGTGGTTTATGGCCAGACCGAAGTGACGCGGGATCTCATGGATGCGCGCGTGGCCACCGGTGCACCCACCATCTATGAAGCAGAAGATGTCACTCTTCATGATTTCGATGGTGAACGGCCGCGCGTGACCTATCGCAAGGACGGTACAACTCATGAGATCGCCTGTGATTTTATTGTCGGCTGTGACGGTTTCCACGGCGTCGCCCGGCGCTCAATTCCGGAGCAGTCAATAAAACTCTTCGAGCGCGTCTATGGGTTTGGCTGGCTGGGGCTTCTCGCCGATGTGCCGCCGGTGTCCGACGAGCTGATCTATTGCCGGCATGCGCGCGGGTTTGCGCTCGCCTCCATGCGCTCGCAGACCCGCAGCCGCTATTACATCCAGGTGCCCCTGTCCGATCGTGTGGAGGACTGGTCGGACGCGCACTTCTATGAGGAGTTCCGGCGTCGTCTGCCGCAGGATGCCGCCGCGCGCCTTGTCACCGGGCCGTCCATCGAGAAGTCGATCGCGCCGCTGCGCAGCTTCGTCGCCGAACCGCTGCGCTTCGGACGGCTGTTCCTGGCGGGCGATGCGGGCCACATCGTGCCGCCCACCGGCGCCAAGGGTCTGAATCTGGCAGCCAGCGACGTGCATTATCTCTCAGCCGGCCTCATTGAATATTACGGCGAAAAGTCCTGCGCCGGCCTCGACGCCTATTCAGCCCGGGCGCTCAGCCGCATCTGGAAGGCGGAGCGCTTTTCATGGTGGATGACCTCCATGCTGCACCTGTTCCCAGAGACAGGGGACTTCGGCGCGCGCATGCAGCATGCCGAGCTGGACTATATCGCCGGCTCGCCGGCGGCATCCACGACTGTGGCGGAGAATTACGTGGGCCTGCCGTTCTAAAGTCCGCATTGCCCGGCAAAGCGCAGTGCGTCGCGCGGTGCTTGGGCGGTGCTTGGGCGGAAAGGGTGACGGCGCCCGCCGCCACCCGCACGCTCCTTCAGAGCGCCCGCGCGATTTCGCGCACGGCGCGCATCAGCAGGTCCACTGCGGGCGACGGCACTTGGCCGGCCCGGGTCGTGAGCCCCACGGGGCCGCCGGAAGCGGATGAGGACATGGCCAGACGCACCAGCGTGCCATCATCGAGATCGCCGGCCACCACGCCATGGGAAATGATCCAGACCGCATCGCTCATGCGCACATAGGCGCGGGAGAAGCTGGGATCCGTGGCCTCGATTCGATCCCCCGTTCCGGCCACGCCGTCCAGGATGAAGAGGCGGTCGATTTCGGGGCGTATAATGGAGCCGCGCCCCGGCATGATGAGGGTGTAGCCGGCCAGGTCGACCAGTCTTGTCGGGCGGCCCGTTGCTGCCGGATGGCCGGGTCGCGCGACGAACACGATGGGCTCGGAATAGAGATGCTCGAAGGCGAGCCCCATCATGACCTGGGGCTCGGCGAGCCGGCCGACCACCAGGTCGAGCCGCCCCTGCTTGAGCTGGTCGATGAGCCAGCCGTTGGGTCCCGCCTCGATGGCGATACTTGCGGCAAGCCCGGTTTCCTTCGCCCGCTTGACCGCCTCGGGCATGATCCGGGCGGCAACCGTAGGCAGGGCGCCCACCGTGATTTCGCCGCCTGTGGCACCACCCGGCCGCTTCACCCGATCGATGCCCCGCCCGAGCTCGGCAAAGGCCGCTCCCGCATGGGTGCGGAACGCCCGGCCGTCCGCCGTGAGGACGGCACCACCGCGGCCGCGCTCGAACAGCGGCTTGCCGACGATATCTTCAAGTTCAGCGATCGCGCGTGATACCGCAGGCTGTGTGAGGTGGAGCGCCTCCGCCGCCCGGCCAAAGCCGGAACGTGACGCCACTTCAAGGAAGCAGGCGATATGGCGCAGCTTGATCCGGCCGTCGATCATGGGAGTTTACATATCAAAAACGTATGCATGGATGAGAAAGTATCACTTTCAATATCGTTATGCGTATGAAATTTTCGCTCGGCACAAGCAGGGAAAACGGAATGCGAATACGGATCGGCTGCGCGATTCGTCCAAGCTTAGCCTTTGCGTGCCCGTTCTGCCCGAAGAGGAGGCCATGCCTTGCCATCTCCCCAAGACCGCACCGCCCGTTGGACGACCGGGATGGCAACGCGCCGCGCCGTCCTCGGCGATGTCTATGTGGATGCCACCCAGGCCCGAACGACGCCGTTCGACGAAGGCTTCCAGTCCTTCATCACCGAAGGTGCGTGGGGCTCGGTGTGGTCGCGGCCCGGACTGACGCAGCGCGAGCGGTCCATGATCACCATCGCGCTCCTTGCGGCCCTCGGCCACGACGAGGAGGTGGCCATGCATGTGCGCGCCACCCGCAACACCGGAGCGAGCGCTGCGGACGTGGCCGAGGCGCTGCTGCATGTGGCGGTCTATGCCGGCGTTCCGGCCGCCAATCGGGCCTTCAAGATTGCCAAGCAGGTCTATGCCGAGCCGCCGGCAGACCCTGAAAAAAATGGAGGAAGCCATGAGTGAAAAGGGGGATTTCATCCGCCGGGACAGGGGCGGCCATCCGCCGGCCTTCACCCCCGGCTACAAGACGAGCGTGTTGAGGTCGCCGCGCTGCGCGCTGGTCTCGCTGGAACAGGGTATCGGAGAGAAGGCGGGGCCGATTTTCCCGCGCTCCGGCCTCGACCCGCTGGACAACGACCTCATCCGCAACTTCTCCCAGGGCGGCGAGGCCATCGGCGAGCGCATTGTGGTGCACGGCCGGGTACAAGATGAGAACGGCCGACCCGTGCCCCACACCCTTATCGAAGTGTGGCAGGCCAATGCCGGCGGACGCTACCGGCACAAGAACGACAGCTATCTCGCCCCGCTCGATCCGAACTTTGGCGGCGTCGGGCGCTGCCTCACCGATGGGGAGGGCCGCTACTTCTTCCGCACCGTCCGCCCCGGCCCCTATCCGTGGCGCAACAACGGCTCCGACTGGCGGCCCGCGCACATCCATTTTTCCATCTTCGGCGAGGCCTTTGTGCAGCGGCTGGTCTCCCAGCTCTACTTCGAGGGCGACCCGCTGATCCCGCTGTGTCCCATCGTCAATACCATTCCGGACAAGGCCGCCATCGACCGGCTCATCGCCCGCCTCGACATGGGCCAGCAGATGCCCTTCGACGCGCTGGCCTACCGCTTCGATATCGTGCTGCGCGGCCGCCGGCAGACGTTCTTTGAGAACCAGAGGGAGGGGCACTGATGCCGGTCGAATACCTGAAGGAGACGCCGTCGCAGACCGGCGGTCCCTACGTGCATATCGGCACCCTGCCGGCGGTGGCGGGCCTGCCGGTGCGCACGCAGCAAAACCTGTCCATCCTCGCGTCAGGCAGCGTGCCGGGCGAGCGGATCCGCATCCTGGGCAAGGTGTGGGACGGCTCCGGACATCCGGTCAAGGACGCGTTGGTGGAGCTGTGGCAGGCGGACGGCGACGGCCGGCACGACAATCCGGACTTCCTTGGCTTCGGCCGCGCGGCAGCGGATTTCGTCACGGGTGAGTGGACGTTCGATACCATCAAGCCGGGCGCGCTGCCCTGGCGGGACGGCCGCATTCAGGCGCCCCATGTCTCGCTGCTCGTCTTCGCCCGCGGCATCAACATCCACCTGCACACCCGCATGTATTTCTCGGACGCGGCGGAGGCGAACGCCGCCGATCCGGTGCTGAAGTCCATCGAGCACGCGGGCCGACGCGCCACGCTGCTGGGCCAGCGCTCGGACGTGGACGGGCTCGTGACCTACAGCTTCGACATCCGCCTGCAGGGTGAAGACGAGACCGTGTTCTTCGACGTGTGACGCAAAACGGCAGGCCGGACACCACCGCAGCAAGGGGGCGCCAGGGAGGAACCATGACCACGCCAACGGAGCGGACGAGCGACGTCCGCCCGCTTCTCGATGAGCAACTGCGGACCGGCCGGCTGCCTTGCTCGGCCATTGAACAGGAAACGCGACTGCGCACGTCTCGCGAAATGATCCCTGGCAGGCATTCAACAGAGCACCGGCTGGGCCCATCCGTCGGGCGGCAGAGTGCCTCAAACACAACGGCCTCCGCCAAACCCGGCGCGGTTCACCGCGTCAGTTGCGCCCGGCTGCGAATACCTGGATCGGCAGTTGGAAGGGGGCCGTCACCACCGTGCCCACGGCGCCGCCCACGGCCTGGACCGCGGTTGCGCCGGGCGTGACATCGTCTGAAATGCTCTGGCCGGCCATCAGCCGGTCGCCGAGCAGGCGCACCATATCCGGCTGGGTGGCGAACTTGCTGTGGTTCAGCGCGTCGCCGCCCTGCAAGGCGGTGAGGTCCAGAACCACAATGCCCGTCGCCTGTTCGAGGCGGGCGCTATAGTCGGGATTGGTGAGGTCCACCGCACCCACCCGCGTCACCTGTCCGGCCAGCAGGCGGGAAATGCCCAGGGCCTGGTCGTTGCGGGAAACGAAGAGGGTGAGGTGCGGCCGCTTCGGCCCCAATTCCTGCACCTGCCGCTCGAACACATCGATGTCGAGGTCGGGGGAGGCGAGCACCACATTGGTGATCTTGGCCGGCACCCGCCCTTCGCTCAAGGCAAGCTGGCGCAGGGATTCCATGGCAAGCCACGCGCCCATGGAATGGGCGAGCACCACCACCTCGTCCACCTGCGGGCTCTTCACCGCCGACGAGAGCACGTAGGCCAGGTCCGACCGCGAGAAATTGGCGCTTTCCCGATCGTAGATATAATCGGTAATCCGCCCGCGGGACGGCCAGGTGAACAGCACCGGCATGTAATCGGCGCTGGTATCGTGGATGAACTGGGCAAAGCGGAACACCGAGGCATCAAAGCGGGTGTTGAAGCCGTGGACGAAGATGAGCACCCGGTGCTTGGCGCGCGGCTGCTGCCTGTACCAGGACGAGACCTGCGTGTTGGGGATGGGGTCCACCCGCGTCACCGCGAATTCCCGCGCGGGGTCCGCCGGCACCCGGCTCGGCCACTGGATCGAGCCGACCTCCCGGTTGGGCGGGATGGAGACGACGATATTGGTGAAGGCGAGGCCGTCGCCCCGCTCGCCGGTGAAGAGCACGCCCTCGGCATTGCTCGGCGCGCGGGTGGTGGCCACCAGCATGTCCACCTTGCCGGCGGTGGGCGCGTCGATCGCCACCGGAACCAGCAGGCCTTCGGGGCGCGCACAGCCGGCAAGGGCCAGTATCATCAGGGGCGCAAGCAGGCGGGTCCATGCCGAAGCCTGTCGCCTGGAAACGTTCGCGCCGTCCAATAGTACCGTCCTTGGTTGGGAAAGCCGTGCCCGCCTTCCGAGCCCAACACTCCTTGTAAGGGATGAAAGGCACAAGGCAAACGGGGGACATGGGGAGGCCTTTCGCGCATGCCCCCATGGTGAACGGCTCCGAAAGCATTGTATCGCCCCAGTCGAGGGCGAGGCGAGGCGAGGGCGGTGGTCCGACGATGCTCTTTCGCCGCCCGCTCCGAGGTTTTAAGGTCGCCGCGGATCTCAATGCTGGAATACCATATGCCAAAGACCGTCACGCTCCCCAACGGCGAAACCGTGCCGGCCCTCGGCCAGGGCACCTGGTATATGGGGGAGAGCGCGTCGGCGCGGGCAGGGGAGGTGGCTGCCCTGCGCGCGGGGCTCGACCTCGGCCTCACCCTCATCGACACCGCCGAGATGTATGCCGACGGCGGCGCCGAAGAGGTGGCGGGCGAGGCCATGGCCGGCCGCCGCGACGAGGTGTTCCTCGTCAGCAAGGTCTATCCCCACAATGCCAGCCGGGCCGGGGTGCAGGCCGCCTGCGACCGCAGCCTCAAGCGGCTGAAGACCGATGTGATCGACCTCTATCTGCTGCACTGGCGCGGCAGCCATCCGCTCCGCGAGACCATCGCCGGCTTCGAGGCGCTGCAGGCGGCGGGCAAGATCCGCATGTGGGGCGTCAGCAATCTCGACACCGACGACATGGAGGAACTGCTCGCGGCGCCGGGCGGGCGCGCCTGCGCCGCCAACCAGGTGCTCTACAATCCCAGCCGGAGGGGGCCGGAATTCGATCTCCTGCCCTTCCTCGCCGATGCCGGCATTCCCGCCATGGCCTACAGCCCCATCGAGCAGGCCCGCCTGCCGCGCGGCGGGGCGCTGGGCGCGGTGGCGAAGAAGCACGGCGTGGACCCGTTCCAGGTGGCGCTCGCCTGGGTGATGCGCCGTGGTGACGTGATCGCCATCCCCAAGGCGAGCCGCCTCGCCCATGTTCAGATGAACGCGGCCGCCCGCGACCTCGTGCTGGATGCGGACGACCTTGCCGCTATCGACCGCGCCTTCCCCGCGCCGCGCCGCAAGGTGGGGCTGGAGATGCTTTAGCCAAGGGCGAAACGCCTGTCGGTGCGGGGTCTTCGGGCTGTGATGGAACTGGGGCGGGGCTGCGGCGTTAATGTCGCGTCGGAGAACGGCTGGAGGGCCGCATCCCTGAAAGGGGAGTTTCCGCCATGTCCCAGATCATCTACCGCCACGCGTTCGGCGCCGCGAGCCTCGGTATCGCGGTGGCCATCGCCTGCCTGCCCGTCGGTCCGGCGCAGGCCCAGTCGCCTGCGCAGGCCACGACGCGTTCCGTGAGCGCCGAGGAGACGTACCGCGACATCGAGCAGACTCTCGGCCTCGTGCCGAGCTTCTTCAAGGCGTTCCCCGATGCGGGCATCGCCGGAGCCTGGGCCGAGTTCAAGTCGGTGCAGCTCAACCCGCAGACCCAGCTGTCCGGCAAGGAAAAGGAGCTGATCGGGCTCGCGGTCGCGGCGCAGGTGCCGTGCAGTTATTGCGTCTATTTCCACACCGCCGCGGCCCGCCTGCACGGGGCGAGCGAGGCGGAAATCCGCGAGGCCGTCGCCATGGCCGCCATTACGCGCCACTGGAGCACGGTGCTGAACGGCATGCAGGTGGACGAGGCGCAATTCATGAAGGAAACCGACACCGCCATGGCCATGGCCGCCGCGAAGATGAAGGCCGGCGCGGCATCGACCCCGGCCAAGGGCCAATAGAGCGGTTTCGAGCGAAGCGGATGCCGCTCCGCGTGCAGAAAACGCGTCAAAGCCGGAGCGACTGCCGTGCGCCCTTGCGAACGGAAGACGCTCTGGAACCGCGCCGGTCGGAGGACGTTCAGCGCTCCGCGGCGCCGCGCATCAGCAGGCGGTCACCGCGGAACTCGAAGCCCTGGAGCCGCGACAGGAAGCTCATGCCGAGCAGGCTGGTGCGCAGCATGCCGGGTGGCGAGACGAGGGCCGGCACGTGGCGCTCCACGATGCCGCCGATGATGATGTTGTCGAGCACCACGGCGGCGGCGCGGGTGCGTCCGCCGGCGGTGTCCACCGGCACGTCGTATTTCAGGAAATCCACCGGCAGGCCCACGGCCTTCGCCGCCTCGTGGGTCAGCACCACGGAGGAGGCGCCGGTATCCACCAGCATGTTCACGCTGGTGCCGTTGATGGCGGCGCGCACGCCGAAATCGCCACCACTGGCGCGCGCCACCTCCACCGCGACGCTGCCCGGTTGGGCGACGTTCACCGCATAGCCCGGCGCCACCTCCGCCAGCACCCGCTGGCCCACCTGCTTCAAGGGCTCGCGATAGGTGTAGCCGAGGGCCAGCAGGCCAGCGAGCACCAGCCAGAAGGCGGCGGCCATCAGGGATTCGCCGATGCGGCCGCGCACCACTGACCACAGGCCGGCGCCGATGAAGACCGCGATGGCGAGCTGGCTCACCAGTGAGCCGAACTGGTTGAGGTCGATGCCCGCCACCTCGCCCTGCTCGTGATGGACGGCGAGCACCACCACCCCGCCCAACAGGCCGAGCAGCAGGATCCACAGGAGCCGGTCGCTGCGCATGGTGTCAGTCCGGAACACAATCTCGCGCTTCGGCCTTGAGCCGGGCGAGGCGCTGGGGGAGGGCGGCCATGACGGCGGCGCGCGTATCGGGCGAATAGGACATCCAGGCGCCGATTTCGCGCAGCGAGCGGCCGCAGCCGAGGCACAGTCCGCTGAGGGGCTCGATGGCGCACAGCTTGATGCACGGGGTCTCGATACACGGCGTCGCGATACCCGGCGTCGCGATGGCGTCCGTGTCAGGCGTCTGTCCGGGTGGTCTCAACGTCAAGGGCGCGGCGCTCGTTGGATAAGATCAATGGAAACCGGCGGCGGCGACTCGTGTCCCGCCTCACCTGCCTGGGAAGATAAGCACGCCGAGGAGGAAGACAATCACCGCCACCTGCTGGGTGGCACCGGCCACGTCCCCGGTCTGCCCGCCGATGAGCCGGCCGGACAGCCGCATCATGGCGACCAGCGCCACCAGCGGGGCGATCAGGCCGGCAAAGGCGGTGCTGATGCCGAAGCCCGGCACCAGGATCACCGCCACCAGCAGCGCCGCCACCAGCCCGCAGGCAAGACCCGCAGTTTCGGACGGGCGTCCCAACGAGGCGCCGGCGCCATCGGTGCGGGCAGGGGGCAGGGCGAGGAGCAGCAGCACCCCGGCCGCGCGCGAGGCCGCTTCCGCCGCCACCAGCACCAGCGCTGCGCGGAGCATGCCGGCCGACGTAACGAGGGCCTCCAGCGCCGCCACCCGCAGCAGCAGCGCCAGGACGAGGGCGCAGCCGCCATAGGTGCCGATGCGGCTGTCGCGCATGATGGCGAGGCGCTGGGCCTTGTCGCGCCCGCCGCCGAGGCCGTCCGCCGCGTCGGCAAGTCCATCTTCGTGGAACGCGCCGGTGGCCAGCACCAGGGCGGTGACCGCCAGAACCGACGCGAGAAACGCCGGTAGCTTCAGCGCCATGGCACCCACCAGCACCAGCGCACCGATCAGGCCGATCACCGCGCCCGCCAGCGGAATGGCATAGGCTATGCGGTCGAGGCTGGGCATGGCGAAGGCGTCGGGGTCGTCGCGTCCGGCGGGGAGCGGCAGCCGCGAATAGAAGCGCAGGGCGGCGGCGAGGTCTTGTCCGATCCGATCGAGCTGCATGGCGTTCCGGCTGGCCGTGGCGGTGGCGCGCCGGATGGAACCCGCCGCCCGCCCTTGGGACCCTGTCTTGCGGCCGGGGTCAAGGGGCGGGATCATTGTGATTGCCGCGGGCTCGTGTGCCGGACCAGCGACGGCGAAGCCGGAGCGCCGAGCCGGCACCCAGGAGACAAGTCCTGCGCAGCAGGCAATGGCTTCAACGGTTGAGGGGGGCAGGCAGCGCCTGCGGCGGACTTCCGCGCTGGGCCCAGCTCTCCTTGTACTTTTCCTTGGTACTTCTCCTTGCGCTGCCGCTTCAGTCGGCCGGGTCAAGGGGCAGCGCCCCCCGCGCCAGCGCGCCCCACTGGCCAAACCGCGCCCCATGCCCCTATATGCCCCGCACGGACGGGCTTTTTTGGCCCGGCCGACGCCGTGCTTTGGAGGCATCGAGATCATGACCGGCTTAACGAGGTCCAGCGACGGTCTGGACGAGCGCCGTCGCCGCATCCTGTTCCGCGCCTGGCATCGCGGCATGCGCGAGATGGACCTCATCCTGGGCGGCTTCGCCAATGCGGAGATCGATAATCTCTCCGACGCCGAGCTGGACGCCTTCGAGGAGTTGCTGGAGCCGGAAGACCAGAAGGTCTTCTCCTGGATCAGCGGCAGCGAGCCGACGCCGGCGGAATTCGACACGCCGCTGTTCCGCAAGATCTGCGACTTCCATCTGTCCGGACGCGGCCTGCCGGCCTGACCGCGCCGCCGCCTTGATTCATCCCGGAGTGCCCTCGTGAAGCGTCCCCAGCTCCTTGCCGACGCGCTGGCCGAAGGCCGGCCGCTCATCCTCTCCCGCGTCGCGGACGGCATGGAGGGCATGGTGGTGGCGGACCTCGCCCGGTCCCTCGCCGGGCGTAAGAACGCACCCTGGCCCAGCCTCACCGTCATCTGCCGCGACGGCCAGCGCATGGCGGCGCTGGAGCGGGGCCTTGCCTTCTTCGCGCCGGAGCTGGAGGTGCTGAGCTTCCCCTCGTGGGATTGCCTGCCCTATGACCGCGCCTCGCCCAACCCGTCCATCCTGGCCCGGCGCATGGCGACCTTGGCGAAGCTCGCCCGCATCAAGGGCGGCAACGCCAGCGTGCTGCTCACCACGGTGAACGCCACGGTGCAGCGGGTGCCGGCCAAGGGGCTGGTGGCGGCGCAATCGCTGGTGGCCGCGCCGGGCAATACCATCGACCTTGAGGGCGTGACCCAATGGGCCGAGCAGAACGGCTTCCTGCGCACCTCCACCGTGCGCGACACCGGCGAATATGCGGTGCGCGGCGGCCTCATCGACCTGTTCCCGCCGGGCCTTGATGCCCCCATCCGCCTCGATTTCTTCGGCGACACGCTGGAGACCATCCGCGCCTTCGATCCCGAGACCCAGCGCACCACCGGTCAGGTCCGTTCGCTGGAACTGGTGCCCATGGCCGAGTTCCAGCTGACCACGGACACCATGCGCCGCTTCCGCATGGCCTATGTGGCGCAGTTCGGCGCTGCCCGCAAAGGCGATACCCTCTATGAGGCGGTGAGCGAAGGCCGCCGCCACGCCGGCATGGAACACTGGCTGCCCTTGTTCCACGAGCGCATGGACACCCTGTTCGATTATTTGGAGGGCGGCACGCTGCTGCTCGATCCGCTGGCGGAAGAGGCGGGCGGCGAGCGCATCGCCCAGATCGCCGACTATTACGACGCCCGCAAGGGCGCACAGGAGCTGGGCGGTGGCACCATCTACAATCCGCTGCCGGCGGACCGGCTCTATCTCTCCGGCCCGGAATGGAACAAGCGCCTGGCCCGCCACAGCCTCGCCCGGCTCAGCCCCTTCGCCGCGCCGGAGGGGGCGGAGGCCCGCGTCATCGATCTCGGCGGCGTGCAGGGCCGCTCGTTTGCCGCCGAGCGGGCGGAGCCGGAGGCCAATGTCTTCGACGCCGCCATCGCCCATGTGCGCGAGCTGCAGAAGGTCAAGAAGGTCATCCTCGCCGGCTGGTCCGAGGGCTCGCGCGAGCGGCTGGGCACAGTGCTGGCCGACCACGGGCTGAAGGGCCTTGCCGCCATCTCCCGCTTCGACAGCCTCGCCGCCTTGCCCAAGACCCAGGCGGCGCTCGCCGTGTTCGGGGTGGAAGCGGGATTCGAGACGCCGGACTTCGCCGTCATCGGCGAACAGGACATCCTCGGCGACCGGCTGGTGCGCCCCAAGCGCAAGGCCCGCCGGCCGCAGGACGTGCTCACGGAACTCACCGCGCTCACCGCCGGTGACCTGGTGGTGCATGTGGACCACGGCATCGGCCGCTTCATCGGCCTGAAGACCGTGGAGGCCATGGGCGCCCCCCACGACTGCCTGGAGATCCACTATGCGGGCGGGGACAAGCTGTTCCTGCCGGTGGAAAATCTCGAACTGCTGAGCCGCTACGGCTCGGAGGACACCGAGGCCCAGCTCGACAAGCTGGGCGGCGGCGCGTGGCAGGCGCGCAAGGCGCGGATGAAGAAGCGCATCCGCGAGATGGCGTCCGAACTCATCAAGATCGCCGCCCAGCGCCAGCTCGGCGAGGCGCCCAAGCTGGTGCCGGCCATGGGCCTCTACGACGAGTTCCGCGCCCGCTTCCCCTATGAGGAGACCGACGATCAGGACGCCGCCATCGACGCGGTGCTGGACGACCTCGCCTCCGGCCACCCCATGGACCGGCTGATCTGCGGCGACGTGGGCTTCGGCAAGACGGAAGTCGCCCTGCGCGCGGCCTTCGCCGTGGCGCTCTCCGGCAAGCAGGTGGCGGTGGTGGTGCCCACCACGCTGCTCGCCCGCCAGCACCACAAGACCTTCTGCGAGCGCTTCAAGGGCCTGCCGGTGAACGTGGCCCAGGCCTCGCGCATGGTGACGGGCAAGGACCTCACCGCCGTGAAGAAGGGCATCGCCGACGGCACGGTGGACATCGTGGTGGGCACCCACGCCTTGCTCGGCAAGGCCATCAGCTTCAGGGACCTCGGCCTGGTCATCGTGGACGAGGAGCAGCATTTCGGCGTCTCCCACAAGGAGCGGCTGAAGCAGCTGCGCGCCGAGGTGCATGTGCTGACCCTCACCGCCACCCCCATTCCCCGCACCCTGCAACTGGCCATGACCGGGGTGCGCGAACTCTCCATCATCGCCACGCCGCCGGTGGACCGGCTTGCGGTGCGCACCTTCATCACGCCGTTCGATCCGCTGGTGGTGCGCGAGGCGCTGCTGCGCGAGCGCTATCGCGGCGGCCAGAGCTTCTATGTGGTGCCGCGCATCGAGGATCTGGCGGAGGTGCGCGAGTTCCTGGCCGCCTCCGTGCCCGAGGTGAAGGTGGCGGTGGCCCACGGCCAGCTCGCCGCCGGGGCGCTGGAAGATATCATGACCGCCTTCTACGACGGCCAGTACGACGTGCTGCTCTCCACCACAATTGTGGAGTCCGGCCTCGACGTGCCCAATGCCAACACGCTGATCGTGCACCGCGCCGACATGTTCGGCCTCGCCCAGCTCTACCAGCTGCGCGGCCGCGTGGGCCGGGCCAAGGCCCGGGCCTATGCCATCTTCACCGTGTCGGCGACAAAGCCCATGACGGTGCAGGCGGAACGCCGGCTCAAGGTGCTGCAGTCGCTGGAGACGCTGGGCGCCGGCTTCCAGCTGGCGAGCCACGACCTCGACATCCGTGGCGCCGGCAATCTCTTGGGCGACGAGCAGTCCGGCCACATCAAGGAAGTGGGCTACGAGCTGTACCAGGAGATGCTGCAGGAGGCGATCGCCCACCTCAAGGCCGGCATCACCGACTATGTGGACGACAAGTGGTCGCCCAACATCACCATCGGCATGCCGGTGCTGATCCCGGAAGACTATGTGGCCGACCTGCATGTGCGGCTCGCCCTCTACCGCCGCCTCGCGGACATCCAGGACGATGGCGAGATCGACGCCTTCGGGGCGGAGCTGGTGGACCGCTTCGGCCCCACGCCGGAGGAGGTGGGCCAGCTGTTGAAGCTCACCCAGATCAAGGCGTTGGCCCGCAAGGCCAACGTGGAGAAGGTGGACGCCGGCCCCAAGGGCGTGGTGCTGGGCTTCCGCGACAACGAGTTCGCCGACCCGTCCGGCCTGGTGAAGCTCATCGGGCAGGAGGGCAACCAGGCCAAGGTGCGGCCCGACTTCAAGGTGGTGTTCCTGCGCGACTGGTCCACCGCCGAGGCCCGCCTGAAGGGCACGCTGGTGGTGCTGAAGAAGCTCGCCGCGCTGGCGGCCAAAAAGGCGCTCTGAGAAGGCGCTCTGAGAGGGGGCTCTGAGCCGGCGTCCGTAGGGCTGCCGACATGAAAAGACCCGCCGGGGCGGCGCCGCGGCGGGTCTTGTTGTTCTGTGGCTGTGAAGCGGGAGGCTCGATCTTACTTGACGCCGAGCACGCCGCCGACGGCGCCGCCCACCGCGCCGACCGTGCCGCCCACCACGGCGCCCACGGGGCCAGCCGCTTTCTCGCCGGCGCGGGCGCCTTCCTTGGCGCCTTCGCCGGTGCCCTTGACGCCGCCGGCCACGCCACCGGTGACAGCGCCACCGACGCCACCCACGGTGCCGCCCACGGCGGTGCCCACCGGCCCGGCGGCCTTGTCGCCCACTTCGGCACCCTTGTTGGCGCCCTGCTCGGCACCCTTGACCACGCCCTGCGCTGACACGGCGGTGGCGCCCAGCGCCAGAACGAGGGCTGCCGCAACAATGGTCGTCTTCATGACTGATCCTTTCGTGCTCGACACTTCCCGATGGCCGGACGGACGGGCCGTCGCGACCGGGCGCGTGACCATACGGGGCGTTCTGGCCTGCTGTCCCTCGTCAACCATAGCTTGCCCGAGGGACACCCGCCATGGTGCCAGAGGAGGGATCAGCGGGAGTTGAAGGGAAGGGGTCAGGTGAAGCGCGGGCGGGGCTGGTGGGCGCAGGTGGCCGAAACGGCGTCGTCGGTTCCGGAGCACGGGGGTTGAGGGGGCACGGGCGCTTTCACCGGCACTACCGGCGTGTCTGGATACGGCCCTGCCCTCTCCCCAACCCTCCCCCGCAAGCGGGAGAGGGAGCGGCAACCGCGCTCCATTTCAAATTGAGGCACCGCCAAATAGAAACGGCCGGGCACGAGGCCCGGCCGTCCCAATCCAAATCCACCGCCGCCCGAGCAAACCGGCTGTTGCCGGTTTGCGTTACGCGAAGACGAGCCGGGCGGCGTCAGAGGCTTGTTCTAACCTCAGTAGTCCATGCCGCCGCCCGAGCAAACCGGCTGTTGCCGGTTTGCGTTACGCGAAAACAGCCGGGCGGCGTCGCAGGTGTACTCTAGCCTCAGTAATCCATGCCGCCGCCCGAGCAAACCGGCTGTTGCCGGTTTGCGTTACGCGAAAACAGCCGGGCGGCGTCGCGGACTTGTTCTAACTTCAGTAGTCCATGCCGCCGCCCGGCATGGCCGGGGCCGCGGGGGCGTTCTTCTTCGGCAGCTCGGCGATGAGCGCCTCGGTGGTGATCAGCAGGCCGGAGATGGACGCGGCATCCTGCAGCGCGGTGCGCACGACCTTGGTGGGGTCGATGATGCCGGACTTCACCATGTCCACATATTCGCCGGTCTGGGCGTTGTAGCCGAAGCTGTAGTCCGAGGACTCCAGGATCTTGCCCACCACCACGGAGCCGTCGTCGCCCGCGTTCTGGACGATCTGGCGGGCCGGAGCCTGGATGGCGCGGCGGACGATCTCGATGCCGGTCTTCTGGTCGGCATTGTCGACCTTCAGGCCTTCGAGCGCCTTGATGGAGCGCAGCAGGGCCACGCCGCCGCCGGGGACGATGCCTTCTTCCACCGCGGCGCGGGTGGCGTGCAGGGCGTCGTCCACGCGGTCCTTCTTCTCCTTGACTTCCACTTCCGTGGAGCCGCCCACGCGCACCACGGCGACGCCGCCGGCGAGCTTGGCAAGGCGCTCCTGCGCCTTCTCACGGTCGTAGTCGGAGGTGGTGGTCTCGATCTGGGCGCGGATCTGCGCGATGCGGGCCTCGATGTCGGCCTTCTCGCCGGAGCCGTCGACGATGGTGGTGTTCTCCTTCTCGATCACCACCTTCTTGGCGCGGCCGAGCATGGAGAGGTTCACGCTGTCGAGCTTGATGCCGAGATCGTCGGAGATCACGGTGCCGCCGGTGAGGATCGCGATGTCCTGCAGCATGGCCTTGCGGCGATCGCCGAAGCCCGGAGCCTTCACGGCCGCGACCTTGAGGCCGCCGCGCAGCTTGTTCACCACGAGGGTGGCCAGCGCCTCGCCTTCCACGTCCTCGGCGATGATCAGCAGCGGACGGGCCGACTGCACCACCGCCTCGAGCACCGGCAGAAGCTCCTGGAGACCGGAGAGCTTCTTCTCGTTGATGAGGATGTAGGGCTCCTCGAACTCAACGCGCATCTTCTCGGCGTTGGTCACGAAGTAGGGCGAGAGGTAGCCGCGATCGAACTGCATGCCCTCGACCACGTCCAGCTCGGTCTCGAAGGACTTGGCTTCCTCGACGGTGATGACACCCTCGTTGCCGACCCGCTTCATGGCCTCGGCGAGGAACTGGCCGACCTCGGCGTCGCCGTTGGCGGAGATGGTGCCGACCTGGGCGATCTCCTCGTTGGAGGTCACCTTCTTGGAGTTGGCGGCCAGGTCCTTGACGATGGCGTCCACGGCGAGGTCGATGCCGCGCTTCAGGTCCATGGGGTTCATGCCGGCGGCAACCGCCTTGGCGCCCTCGCGGACGATGGCCTGGGCCAGCACGGTGGCGGTGGTGGTGCCATCACCGGCCAGATCGTTGGTCTTGGAGGCGACTTCACGCACCAGCTGGGCGCCGAGGTTCTCGAAGCGGTCTTCCAGCTCGATTTCCTTGGCCACCGACACACCGTCCTTGGTGATGCGGGGGGCGCCGTAGCTCTTCTCGATCACCACGTTGCGGCCCTTGGGACCGAGGGTGACCTTCACGGCATTGGCGAGAATGTCGACGCCGCGCAGAACCTTGTCGCGCGCATCAACGGAAAATTTTACGTCCTTGGCAGCCATGTGGCCTGCTCCTTCAGAGTGGGACGGAAGACGGGATGTGGTTGAAAGTCGCGGTCAGCCGGGCTGACTCAGGCGGCCTTCTGGGCGTTGGCGGAAACGTCGAGCACGCCGAGGATGTCGCTCTCCTTCATGATCAGGAGCTCCTGGCCGTCGATCTTCACCTCGGTGCCCGACCACTTGCCGAACAGCACCAGGTCGCCAGCCTTCACGTCGAGGGCGACCAGCTCGCCCTTCTCGTTGCGGGCGCCCGGGCCCACCGAGACGACTTCGCCCTGCTGGGGCTTTTCCTTGACGCTGTCAGGAATGATGATGCCGCCGGCAGTCTTCTGCTCGGCTTCGATGCGCTTCACAACCACGCGGTCGTGCAGAGGACGGAAACCCATCGGGAAACCTCCGGTTCGATGCTTCAATTCAAGGCGCCGGGCTTAAGAGCACCCGGCCCGACCGCGATCTAAGGCCGCCGTTTTCGTCCCGCAAGGGGGGCGCCGCAAAAATTTAGCACTCGTGGGGATGGAGTGCTAGCAGGCCTGAAATCCAAACTAAATCAAGGAGGGGTGGGGTCCGGCCCGGTTTTCGAGCGCCTGCGCACTCATCGACGCGGCTGTCAGCAGTCTCGCGTCGAGGCTGCTAGATCATTGTTTTTGCATAAGGAAACTAATCTTTAGCCTTGGCCGTTGGAAACTTTGGAGCCGACAATGCATTTGTCTGGTCCCGACGCTCTTCACACAGGCGGTGAGACGTCCGGGACAGGGATATGGAGGTGTGCCCCATGGTGTCCCATCCGTCCAAGGTGTCGCGTGATTTCGTCCTGCAGATGGAGGGCTACGGCCTTGCCACGGCCGAGATCCTCTACCGGATGCCCGACCATCCCGCCGTGCTTCAGACCTATCTCTGGCAGGAATACGACCTCTGCCCGCGATTTCCCGAGCTGAACAAGTTTCTCGAGTTCTGGCAACGGGAGATCGAGGGCCGGCTCCATTCGGTGCGGGTGGCCCATAGCGGGCTGATCAAGCCGGCGGAGCTGAGAACCGTGGACGGGATGTTCCTGTTGAACTGATCGTTCCGGCGCCGGTGAGCTGTCGCAACCGGATAACACCCGGCGGGCGAGGCGCGTCCTAACCTGCCCCTCAACGTCGGCCGTGTTCGCGCGCCGACGCACCAGGGGAGCAGGCCATGGCGGGCAAGCGCATTTTGATGATCGTCGGTGATTTCGGCGAGGATTACGAGATCATGGTGCCCTACCAGGCGCTACTGGCGGTGGGGCACACGGTGCATGGCGTCTGTCCCGGCAAAAAGGCCGGCGACAAGGTGGCCACCGCCATCCACGATTTCGAGGGTCACCAGACCTATACGGAGAAGCCGGGCCATCTCTTCGCCCTCAACGCCACCTTCGCCGAGGTGGACGTTGCGAGCTACGACGCCCTGCTGGTGCCCGGCGGGCGCGCGCCGGAATATCTGCGGCTGTATCCCGAGGTGATTGCCGCGGTCCGGCACTTCTTCGACGCCGGCAAGCCGGTGGCGTCCATCTGCCACGGCGCGCAGATGCTGGCGGCCGCCGGCGTCCTCAAGGGCCGCACCTGCTCGGCCTATCCCGCCTGCCGTCCGGAAGTGGAGCTTGGTGGCGGCACCTATGCCGATATTCCGGTGGATGCCGCCGTCACCGAGGGCAACCTCGTGAGCGCCCCTGCCTGGCCGGCGCATCCGGCCTTTGTTGCGCAGTTCCTTACCCTATTGGGAACATCCATCTCGCTTTGAGCCGCCGGTCGGGTTATGGATGAGGCAGGGCGGCGATACGGCATGCGTGCACCGCGGGGGTTGCGCGCATGCCGGCCGCCCGGTCCATCCCATGCCATCGGCAGCGGTCCATCGGCGTCGGTCCATCGCCTTTTGCGTTGATCGATGCCGAGTGGGTACGCTCAAGCGCCGCGCGGGCTTGGCCAAAGGATCAGGCCAAAGGATCAGGGCGCAGGCGAGCGGGAGGGACCATCCCATGTGCCGTTTGTTCAGCGAGGCCGATGCCGCCCTGTGGGTCCAGGAGACCCGGGCGCTGCGCCTGAATGGCTTCAGCACCAGCGTGCGGCTTGAAGCCTTCTTCTGGAACGTGATCGAGGACATCGCCGCACGCGACGGCCTCTCCGTGAATCGGTTGTTGTCGCGGCTCTACGACGAGAAGGCCCAGGCCGGCCGGGACATCGACAATTTCACCTCTTTCCTGCGGGTGTGCTGCGGGCGCTATCTGGCGCTGCGGGCCCAGGGCCTTGTGCCCGAGGTGGGAGCGCTGGCGGCGCTCGACGTCGACCGCATCCTCCACGCCGAGCGCGACACGCCTCTCCCGGCCCGCCGGACATCTCCGGCGGCCTGAGGCGCGCAGGGGCGGCATCAGGGTGTGGATGCGTGAGGGGGGTGCGGCCCCGACGCCCTGACACCGCCGTTTTCGCGATGCTAAGAGGAAGGCGACCCATGGAAACGAGGTTGGAAACGAGGCCCCGTTGGATCACCGCACGCCCCGAACGTCCGAACTGCTCGCCGCCGTCCTCGCCGCCCAGGAAGAGGACAAGGTGGCCATTGGCGACCTCGTGAACGCCTTGCGCAACCGCGCCTTCGGCATTCTCTTCCTCATCTTCGGCATTCCCAACTGCATCCCCATGCCGCCCGGCATCCCGGTGATCTGCGGCATCATCCTCGGCCTCATCGGCCTGCAGATGGCCTTGGGCCGGCAGGAATTGTGGCTGCCGGAGAGCATCGCCCGGCGCACCTTTTCCCGGGCCATGCTGGAGAGCATCGTCACCCGCTCGCGGCCCTGGATCGAGCGGTTCGAAAAGATCTCCCGGCCGCGCTACGAGCAGTTCGCCGGCCCCACCGCCCGCCGTGTGGTGGGGGCGACGGTGGTGCTGCTGGGCTTCATCCTGCTTTTGCCCATCCCCTTCCTTGGCAACCTGCCGCCAGGCTTCGCCGTGTGCATCTTCGGCCTCGGGCTGGTGGAGCGGGACGGCCTCGTGATCCTCGCCGGCTTCGGTGCGACGGTCCTCGGGCTCCTGATCACCGCCGCCATGAGCTGGGCCATCTACCAGGGCGCGGTCGCCATCTTCTGACCCCGCCCGCTTCCCCGCCAAACGAGCCAGCAGCCCTCACACATGCGTGTTGACGCCTTCGACTTCGATCTCCCGGAGGAGCACATCGCCCTGCGCCCGGCCGAACCGCGCGACGCGGCGCGGATGCTGGTGGTGCGTCCGGGCGGGACGCCGGAGCTGTCCGACCTCAAGGTGCGCGACCTGCCGGGTTTCATCACTTCCAACGACGCGCTGGTGGTGAACGATACCCGCGTCATTCCCGCAGCGCTCGAAGGCGTGCGCGAGCGGGACGGCGGCTCGGCGGTGCGCATCGAGGCCAACCTGATCAAGCGGCTCGATGCCTCCCGCTGGCAGGCCTTCGCCAAGCCGGGCAAGCGCCTGCGCGTGGGCGACCTGGTGCGCTTCGGCGGGGAGGGGAACGCCTGCCTGCTCGGCGCCCTCGATGCCCGTATTGCGGCCAAGGACGAGGACGGCTCGGTCATCCTCGCCTTCGATCTGGCGGGCGCTGCGCTGGACGAGGCGGTGACGGCGGTGGGGCACATGCCGATCCCGCCCTATATCGCCGCCCGCCGGGCCGAGGACGACCGCGACCGCGCCGACTACCAGACCCTGTTCGCCCGCGTCTCCGGCTCGGTGGCCGCGCCCACGGCGAGCCTGCATTTCACCCCCGAGCTTCTGGCGCGCATCGCCGCCGCCGGGGCCGGCATGCACACGGTGACGCTGCATGTGGGGGCGGGCACCTTCCTGCCGGTGAAGGCGGAGGACACAATCGGCCATCGCATGCATGCCGAATGGGGCGAGGTGAGCGCCGACACCGCCGCCGCCCTCAACGCCGTGAAGGCGGCCGGCGGGCGCATCTTCACCGTGGGCTCCACCTCCACCCGCCTCATCGAGAGCGCGACGGGGGCGGACGGCCTCATCCGCCCCTTCGTGGGGGAGACGGACATCTTCATCACCCCCGGCTACCGCTTCCGCGCCGTGGACGGCATGCTCACCAACTTCCACCTGCCGCGCTCGACGCTGGTGATGCTGGTGGCGGCCTTCGTGGGGCATGAGGCGCAGAAGCGGGCCTATGCCCATGCCATCGCGGCAAGCTATCGCTTCTATTCCTATGGCGATGCGTGCCTGCTTCTGCCAGAAGGCGGGGCATGACTAAGATTGAATTCACCTACCACAATGAGCGGCTGATCTGTTCGGATCCGGATATCTATGTGATCTGCGGCGAACGCCGAAGCCGGGAAGGCGGGATGCTGCTCGTCGTCCATTTAAATGGAAAAATGGGTCGATTTTTTGTTTCTTGTAAGTACAAGTTTGAAAATGGAGATCACGTTGTTATTTGGAGCGATGTTCAAAAATTAACACCCTTTCAATTCTCGAGCGACCAAGAGATAATTGCAAGAAATGTTCTTCGCGATGCCTTATCCATTTACGATGGACTATTTAATCGTAGAAAAGAGACGATCAAGGTGATGTTTTGAGTTCGGTCATGAGCGAAGCACCTCTTTTCTCCTTCACCCTGTCCGCCACCGACGGTGCCGCCCGCACCGGCTTCGTCTCGACGCCGCGCGGCGCCATCCGCACGCCGGCCTTCATGCCGGTGGGCACGGCGGCGACCGTGAAGGGGCTCTATTTCGACCAGGTGAGGCAGACCGGCGCCGATATCGTCCTCGCCAACACCTACCATCTCATGCTGCGCCCCGGCGCGGAGCGGATCGCCAAGCTCGGCGGGCTGCACACCTTCATGCGCTGGGACGGGCCGATCCTCACCGATTCCGGCGGCTTCCAGGTGATGAGCCTGTCGAGCCTGCGCAAGATGAGCGAGCAGGGCGTCACCTTCCGCTCCCATGTGGATGGCGCCTATTTCGAGATGAGCCCGGAGCGCTCGGTGGAGATCCAGGGCCTGCTCGGCGCCGACATCCAGATGCAGCTGGACGAATGCGTCCGCCTGCCCTGCACGGATGAAGAGGCCGCCCGCGCCATGCGCCTCTCTTTGCGCTGGGCCGAGCGCTCCAAGCGCGCATTCGAGGCGCAGCCGAAGGGGCGGGCGCTGTTCGGCATCGTGCAGGGCGGGGCGGTGCCGGCGCTGCGGGTGGAATCGGCCCGCGCGCTCGCGGACATGGACTTCCCCGGCTATTCCATCGGCGGCCTTGCGGTGGGCGAGCCGCAGGAGGTCATGCTCGCCATGATCGAGACCGTGGAACCGCACCTGCCGGCCATGAAGCCGCGCTACCTGATGGGCGTGGGCACGCCGGACGACCTTCTGGAATCGGTGGCGCGCGGCATCGACATGTTCGACTGCGTGATGCCCACCCGTTCCGGCCGGCATGCTTTGGCCTTCACCCGCTTCGGTCGCATCAATCTGAAGAACGCCCGCCACGCGGAGGACCCTCGTCCGCTGGACGAGGAGAGCGACTGCCCGGCCCTGCGCGACTATTCCCGCGCCTATCTCCACCACCTCGTGCGCTGCGAGGAGATGCTGGGTTCCATGCTGCTCACCTGGGCCAATGTCCACTATTACGAGCAGCTCATGGCCGGCGCCCGCGCCGCCATCGGCGAGGGGCGGTATGGGGATTATCTGGCCGGGGTGAAGGACGGCTGGGCGCGGGGGGATATTCCGGTCTGGGCAGGGTAGGGCAGTGCCCCGGACCAGCGACGGCGCAGCCGGAGCGCCGATCCGGGGTCCAGCAGAAGAGTGCCGAAGGCGCCCTATTTCAGCAGGTCGTCGGCCAGATCGCGCCATTCGGGATTGTCGTGCTCAATCAGCGCCAGCTTCCAGGCGCGCTGCCATTTTTTGAGCCTTAGCTCGTGCTCCCGGGCTGCGGCGAGGTCGTCGAAAGCGGAGACGTGGACGAGCCGGGTCACATCGTATTGCCGCGTAAAGCCAGGGACCGCCCCCGACTTGTGCTCTGCCATGCGTCGGGCAAGATCATTCGTCACGCCCACGTAAAGCGTGCCGTTCCGGCGGCTGGCGAGGATGTAGACGAAAAAGGTGCTCACGAAATCGATGGTATCTTAAGACGGCCGCCTGCGGCGCAGTTTTGCGCTGGGCCCCGGATCAGCGCTCCGGCTTCGCCTTCGCTTGTCCGGGGAACTAAAATACCGTTTCGCCGCTCCCTCCCAACCCCATTGAATAAACGGACAACCGTTTTATTCTAGCCCCAGCTTCCCCGCTGGCGCCTGCGCCCGGCGCAACAAGATCCGGGGAGCGTGGGAGGGACAACAAGATGCTGCCGAACAGCCAAGCCGGTTTCGATTTCGACCTCGGCGAGACCGCCGACATGCTGCGCGACACGGTGCGGGATTTTTCGCAGGCCGAGATCGCCCCGCGCGCCGCCGAGATCGACAAGACCAACCAGTTTCCCCGCGACCTGTGGCCCAAGCTCGGCGCGCTGGGCCTGCTCGGCGTCACGGCGGAGGAGGAATATGGCGGTTCTAGCCTCGGCTATCTCGAGCACGTCATCGCCATGGAGGAGATTTCCCGCGCCTCGGCCTCGGTGGGCCTGTCCTATGGCGCGCACTCCAACCTGTGCGTCAACCAGATCAGCCGCAACGGCACGCCCGAGCAGAAGGCCAAATACCTGCCCAAGCTGATTTCCGGCGAGCATGTGGGCGCGCTCGCCATGTCGGAGCCGGGGGCGGGGTCGGACGTGGTCTCCATGCGCACCCGCGCCGAGAAGAAGGGCGACCGCTACATTCTCAACGGCACCAAGATGTGGATCACCAACGGCCCCATCGCCGAGACGCTGGTGGTCTACGCCAAGACCGATCCCGCCGCCGGCCCCAAGGGCATGACCGCCTTCCTGGTGGAGAAGGGCTTCAAGGGCTTCTCCACCGCGCAGAAGCTGGACAAGCTGGGCATGCGCGGCTCCGACACCGGCGAACTGGTGTTCGAGGATTGCGAGGTGCCGGAGGAGAACGTGCTCGGCACCGTGGGCAAGGGCGTCAACGTGCTCATGAGCGGGCTCGACTACGAGCGCGCGGTGCTGGCGGGCGGCCCCACGGGCATCATGCAGGCGTGCATGGATATCGTCCTGCCCTATGTCCACGAGCGCAAGCAGTTCGGTCAGCCCATCGGCACCTTCCAGCTGATGCAGGGCAAGATCGCCGACATGTATGTGACCATGAACGCCACCAAGGCCTATGTGTATGCCGTGGCCAAGGCCTGCGACCGTGGCGCCACCACCCGCCAGGATGCCGCCGGCGCCATCCTCTATGCCGCCGAGAAGGCCACCTGGATGGCGCTGGAAGCCATCCAGACCCTGGGAGGCAACGGCTATATCAACGATTACCCCACCGGCCGCCTGCTGCGGGACGCCAAGCTCTACGAGATCGGCGCTGGCACCAGCGAGATCCGCCGCATGCTCATCGGCCGCGAGCTGTTCGACAAGACGGCCTGAGCGCCCGTTTGGTCAACAACGAGGGCATTGCCGGCATCACCCTGTCATGCCCGGGCTTGTCCCGGGCATCCACGCCGACCCGCCCGGTTGGCCGGGGCAAACCCGGCCGTGACCATGGCGAGGGGCCGGATGGGGCTGCAAGCGCCCATGCGTGGGTTTTTCAAACGGTCGCAGAGCGGGCGCCGTTGCGGGCGCCGCTCCCGGCAATGGCGATCCACAGGTCCCTGCGGCATGCCGCCGCCTGACATGAGAGCGTCATAAGGGTTCGCGTCGAGGCCGAATGGGCTTATAAAGGAGGCAGCCAGCCAACCCCGTTGCCAGGGATCGCCAGCAAGTCTTGCAAATTTGATTGGTGACGCGCGATGCCTGTTCGGTCGATATTGCGCATGCCGTTTTGGCGTGCCTTGTTCCAGGTGCCTGCTGGCGCTGCTTTGTTTTTCCTGGCTTTCATGCTTGTGACGGGCGCATCCCTCGCCCAGCCGACCGCGCCTGTCGAGCCACTGCCCGCCGCGCCACTGCCCGCCGCGCCACTGCCCGCCGCTGCGCCCGTTTCAGCTTCGCCGACCTCGGCTGCTCCCCCTGCGCCCGTGGATGTGCCGGCTCCGGTTGCGGTCGCCGCTCCGGTCGAGCCTGCGGCGGAGCATCCGCCCGCCCACGAGAGCCCGTCCATCGACGCGCGGCTGCCACATGACTTGTCCCCCTGGGGCATGTTCATGGCCGCCGACCTGGTGGTGAAGGTGGTGATGGTGGGGCTCGCCTTCGCCTCCCTCGTGACCTGGACGGTGTGGTTCGCCAAGTCGCTTGAACTGGTTTTCGCGCGCCGCGCGGTCACGCGCACCCTCAATGCGCTGAAGGGGGCGCCGACCCTTGTCGATGCAGCTTCGGCCATGCCGAAGGACCGGGGGGCCGCGCCCGCCACCGTCAGGGCCGCGCTGGCCGAATGGAAGGTCTCCGAGGGGCTGCCGGTGGAGGGCATCAAGGAGCGCGTTGCCGTCGCCTTGAACCGGATCGAGGCGCGGGCCGGCCGTCGCCTGTCGGCCGGTACCGGCGTGCTGGCCACCATCGGCGCCACCGCCCCGTTCGTGGGCCTGTTCGGCACCGTGTGGGGCATCATGAATGCCTTCATCGGCATCTCGAAGTCCCAGACCACCAATCTCGCCGTGGTGGCGCCGGGCATCGCCGAAGCGCTGCTCGCCACCGCCATCGGTCTGGTCGCGGCCATCCCGGCCGTGGTGATCTACAATCTGTTCGCCCGCGCCATCACCGCCCAGAAGGCCCACCTCGCCGACACCTCGGCCGAGGTCATGCGCCATCTGTCCCGCGATCTCGACCGGGCGGCCAGCGGTGTCGAGCCCCGCCGCCTTCACGCCGCTGCGGAGTGATCCGCCATGGCCGCGAAGCTCGACGAAAGCGGCGGGGAAGACCTTGCCGAGAACCACGAAATCAATGTCACGCCCTTCATTGACGTGATGCTGGTGCTGCTCATCATCTTCATGGTGGCAGCGCCGCTCGCCACGGTGGACGTGAAGGTGGATCTGCCGGCCTCCAACGCCCAGCCCCAGCCGCGGCCGGACAAGCCCCTGTTCCTCACCGTCAAGAAAGACCTGTCCCTGGCGCTGGGGGATGATGCCCTGGCGCGAACGGCGCTGGCCCAGGCGCTCGACGGCAAGACCTCCGGCGATCGCCAGCAGCGGGTGTTCGTGCGCGCCGACAAGGCGGTGCCCTTCGGCGACGTGATGGAGGTGATGAACCTTCTGCGCTCGGCCGGCTACCTCAAGGTGGCGCTGGTGGGCCTGGAAGGGGAGGCCGCGCCCGTGCCCCCGGCGGCGGGATCTGTCCCGGCTCCGGCTCCGGCCACGGCCCCTGCTCCGGGAGCGCGCCCGTGAGCACGGTGCATCACTGGCACGATTTCGACCGCACCCACGTGCGTGACAGCGTGCTGCGCCTCGCCGCCGGCGCCTTGTTCATTATCACGGTGCATGCCGTGGCGGTCTATGCGGCCCTGTTCTGGCGCAAGGTGGAGGCGGGCGAATCGGCCCCGCCGGCCGCGATCATGATCGAGCTGGCCCCGCTCGCAGTGAGCGAGCAGCAGCAGGTCGAGGATGCAGCGCCGGGACCGCAGATGGTCCAGGCGCCCGAATCCGTCCCCGATGCGCCGGACATCCCGGCCGAGACCGCGCCGCCGCCTGAGCCGGTGGTGAACGAGGTGGTGGAAAAGCTGCCGGAGGTCGAGCCCTCCAAGGAGCAGGCCGAGGTGGTGCTGCCCAAGCCGGAGCCGAAAAAGGAAGAGGTGAAGCAGCCACCGAAGCAGAAGGTGGAGAAGCCGAAGAAGGACGCCAAGCCGACGCGGCGGCCCTCGGCTCCGGTCACTACCGCCGCGCCGCGCTCGGATGCGCCGGCGGCGCAGGCCACCGCCGCGCCCTCGCCGGGTGCCGCCGCGGTGCGTTCGGCGGCGGTGGCGGACTGGCGTTCGCGCGCCTTCGCCCACCTCAACCGCTACAAGCGTCCGCAGGGCAGCCTGACGGGCCGGCCCGGCGTGTCCATCTCGCTCAGTGCGTCGGGGTCGGTGACGGGCGCGCGGCTGGTCAGCGGCTCGGGCAACGAGGTGCTGGACCGCGAGGCGGTGGCCATGGCGCACCGCGCCTCGCCGTTTCCGGCGCCGCCGGATGGCAGGCCCCTGACCTTCTCGGTGGCGATCAACTTCACCTCGCGGTGAGGGACGCGCCGCCCGCGCCGGTTCGACCTGTAGCCGGCGCAGGGCTGCGGCGCTGCTGCCGCATGCCCAGGCTTTGGACTCCAGCTCGACCCTGTGTTAAGCGCAGGGTCCGCTCCTGAGGGCCGCTGGAACCGGCGTCCCGCCGGGGTGCCCCGACATTACCGGAGACCTGCCATGGCCTCGCAGGACGCGAACCGCTCCTCCATTTCGGAGGACATGAACCGCTTCTTCACTGCCCCTCTCGCCGAGAGCGATCCCGAGATCGCCGGCGCGGTGACGGCGGAGCTGGGTCGCCAGCGTGACGAAATCGAGCTGATCGCGTCCGAGAACATCGTCTCGCGCGCCGTGCTCGAGGCCCAGGGCTCCGTGCTCACCAACAAATATGCCGAGGGCTACCCGGGCAAGCGCTACTACGGCGGCTGCCAGTATGTGGACGTGGCGGAAAACCTCGCCATCGAGCGTGCCAAGAAGCTATTCGGCTGCGGCTTCGCCAACGTGCAGCCCAATTCCGGCAGCCAGGCCAACCAAGGCGTGTTCTTCGCCCTGCTGCAGCCGGGCGATACCTTTCTCGGCCTCAACCTCGCGGCCGGCGGTCACCTGACCCACGGCTCGCCCGTCAACATGTCCGGCAAGTGGTTCAAGCCCGTGCCCTACACGGTGCGCGAGGACGACCAGCGCATCGACTATGACGAGGTGGCGAAGCTCGCCGACGAGCACAAGCCCAAGCTCATCGTCGCCGGCGGCTCGGCCTATCCGCGCATCATCGATTTCCTGAAGATGCGGGCCATTGCCGACAGCGTGGGCGCCAAGCTCATGGTGGACATGGCGCATTTTGCGGGCCTCGTGGCCGGCGGAGCGCATCCCAGCCCCTTCCCCCACGCCCATGTGGTGACCACCACCACCCACAAGACCCTGCGCGGGCCGCGCGGCGGCATGATCCTCACCAATGACGAGGACCTGGCCAAGAAGATCAACTCGGCCATCTTCCCCGGCATCCAGGGCGGGCCGCTGATGCATGTCATCGCCGCCAAGGCGGTGGCCTTCGGCGAGGCGCTGCGCCCCGAGTTCAAGCTCTATGCGAAGAACGTGGTGGAGAATGCCAAGGCGCTGGCCGAGACCCTGAAGGGCCACGGCTTCAACATCGTCTCCGGCGGCACCGACACCCACCTGATGCTGGTGGACCTGCGCCCCAAGCGCCTCACCGGCAAGACCTCGGAAGGCGCGCTCGGCCGCGCGCACATCACCACCAACAAGAATGGCATCCCGTTCGACCCCGAGAAGCCGTTCGTGACCTCCGGCATCCGCCTCGGCACGCCGGCCTGCACCACGCGCGGCTTCGGGGTGGCCGAGTTCCAGCAGGTGGGTGATTTCATCGCCGAGGTGCTCGACGTGCTCTCCCAGAAGGGCGTGGACGAGGATTCGCTGGTGGAAGCCACGGTGCGCGAGAAGGTCTCGGGCCTGCTCGCCCGTTTCCCCATCTATCCCTGAGGGGCAAGTCCCAGGAGGGGCAAGTGCCAGCGCGTCTTCGTCTCGTGGACCGGTGTCCCCGCGCGAAGATGCCTGAGCGCCGGAGAGGGTGAAGCATGCGCTGTCCCTATTGCGGCGGTCTGGATACGCAGGTGCGCGATTCCCGGCCGACGGAAGACAACACCGCCATCCGCCGCCGCCGCATCTGCCCCGATTGCGGCGGCCGCTTCACCACCTTCGAGCGCGTGCAACTGCGCGAGCTGATGGTGCTAAAGCGCTCCGGCCGGCGGGTGCCGTTCGACCGCGACAAGCTCGCCCGCTCGGTGGACGTGGCCCTGCGCAAGCGTCCGGTGGATGGCGAGCGGGTGGAGCGCATGCTGTCCGGCATCGTGCGCCAGCTGGAGAGCATGGGCGACAGCGACATCACCTCCGAGACCATCGGCGAGATGGTGATGGAAGGCCTCAAGCAGCTCGACGACGTGGCCTATGTGCGCTTCGCCTCGGTCTACCGCAATTTCCGCGAGGCCAAGGATTTCGAGAACGCTTTGGCCGAACTTTCCCAGGACGGCGAGGTGAAAGCCGAGCCCGAAGGCCCCAAGGACAAGCCCAAGGCCGCCAAGACCCCGCCCCGGAGCGCCGAATGAGCGTTTCCCCTTTGTCCGCCCATCCCGTCACCTCTCCGGAGGAAGACGAGCTGTTCATGGCCGAGGCGCTGAAGGTGGGCCAGGGCGGCCTCGGGCGCACCTGGCCCAACCCCTCCGTGGGCGCCGTGGTGGTTCAGCATGTGGATGGCCGCCCGCACATGGTCGGCGCCGCCGCCACTGCGCCCACCGGTCGTCCCCATGCGGAGCCCATCGCCCTCGCCCAGGCGGGGGAGGCGGCCCGGGGCGCGACGCTTTACGTGACGCTGGAGCCCTGCTCCCACCACGGTCGCACCCCGCCCTGCGCCGGCGCAGTGATCGCCGCCGGCGTGCGCCGGGTGGTGGCCGCCATCGAGGACCCGGACCACCGGGTGAAGGGGCGCGGCGTCGCCCGCCTGCGCGCCGCCGGCATCTGGGTGACCGTGGGGGTGGGCGCCGAGCAGGCGCTGGCCGACCATGCCGGCCATATCCGCCGCGTCACCGATGGCCGGCCCCATGTGCTGCTGAAGATGGCGGTTTCCGCCGATGGCAAGGCCGCCCTCGCCGGGCCGCGGCCGGCGGTGGTCACCGGACCCGAGGCGCGGGCGCGGGCCCATCTCATGCGCGCCCATGCGGATGCCATCCTGGTGGGCCTCGGCACGGTGACGGTGGACGACCCCATGCTCACCTGCCGGCTGGAAGGCCATGAGGACCGCTCCCCGGTGCGCCTCGTGCTCGACAGCGGGCTCGATATTCCCCTTGAAAGCGCCCTGGTGCGCACCGCCTGCGATGTCCCGGTCTGGGTCATCGCGGCGGAGGATGCCCCGGCCGAGCGCGCCGCCGCCCTCATGGAAAAGGGCGTGGAGGTATTGCGCGCGCCGCGTGGCGGCATCGAGGGCCGGCTGCACCTGCCGGCGGTGCTCAAGCTGCTGGGCCTGCTCGGCATCACCCGGCTGATGGTGGAGGGTGGCCCCACCACCGCCGCCGCCTTTCTGGAGGCGAGCCTGGTGGACGAGGTGGCGGTGTTCCACAGCCCGGTGCTGCTGGGGCCGGATGCCTATGATGCTCTGGCCGGCCGTCCGCTCGGCCGCCTTTTCGCCCCCGTGGGCTTCGCCGAGGTGGAGCGCGCCGAGCTGGGCGCCGACCGCCTCGTGCGCTTGTGGAGACGCTGACATGTTCACCGGCATCGTCACCGACATGGGCGACCTCGTCGCCGTGGAGACGAAGGGGGAGGTCAAGACCCTCACCATCGCCACTGCCTATGAGGCGGCGGGCATCGATGTGGGCGCCTCCATCGCCCATGCGGGGGTGTGCCTCACCGTCACCTCGGTGACGGCCGGCGGCCCGCGCGGCACCCTCTTCACCGTGGATGCCGCGCCCGAGACCCTGGCGGTGACCACCGTGGGCGGCTGGACGCAGGGCCGGCGCATCAATCTGGAGCGCTCGCTGAAGATGGGCGACGAGCTGGGCGGCCACATGGTCTCCGGCCATGTGGACTGCACGGCCAAGGTGGTATCGCGCGAGGACCTCGGCTCCACCACGCGCTTCGTGTTCGAGGTGCCGGAACAGCTTGCCCGTTTTGTCGCGGCGAAGGGGTCGGTGGCCCTCGACGGCACCTCCCTCACGATCAATACGGTGGAGGGCAACACCTTCTCCTGCCTGCTCATTCCTCACACCCTGGCGGTCACCACCTGGGGCGGCGTGAAGGCGGGGGACACGGTCAATTTCGAGGTGGACCTGATGGCCCGCTATGCCGCCCGGCTTGCGGAGTTCCCCCGGGCCTAGTACGCCTCGCGACCAATTCCGGCGCCGCGCGGCGCCAAACGGTTCTGGAGAGACATCCCATGGTCACGACGCGCAAGGAAGGCGCGGGCGCCGCCTCGCTCAACGGGGGCCCGCTTGAAGGCGCCCGGGTGCTCATCGTCGAAGGCCGCTATTACGATGCGCTCGCCGACGAACTGTTGGCCGGCGCCCGCGCCGTGCTGGAGGCGGCCGGCGTCGAGGTGGAGGTGATCACCGTGCCCGGCGCGCTGGAGGTTCCCATCGCCGCCGAGATCGCGCTGGAAGCCGCCGAGGTCACCGGCAATGCGGTGGACGCGGTGGTTGGCCTCGGCGTGGTGATCCGCGGCGAGACCTATCATTTCGAGATCGTGGCCGGGGAATCCGCCCGCGGCCTCATGGATCTGGGCATGGCGCACGCGCTGCCCGTGGGCAACGGCATCCTCACCGTGGACACCGAGGCGCAGGCCTGGGAGCGCGCCCGCGTCTCCGAAGGCAACAAGGGCGGCGGCGCGGCGGAAGCGGCGCTCACTTTGCTGCGCCTGCGACGGCGGCTGGAAGCATGAAGGACGTGACCGCTCCCCAGGGCACCCCGGCCGGGCCCGTGAACAAGCCCATGAAGAAGAGCGCGGCCCGCCTCGGCGCGGTGCAGGCGCTCTACCAGATGGACCTCGCCCAGACCCCCTTGAACGACATTCTCGCCGAATTCGAAAGCCACTGGCTCGGCCAGGAGGTGGAGGGCGTGGAGTTTCCCGAGGCCGACGTGCGCCTGTTCCGCACCGTGGTGGAAGGGGTGCTGAACGACCAGCGCCGCATCGACCCCATGGTGGACAATGCCCTCACCAAGGGCTGGCCGCTGAAGCGCGTGGAAGCCGTGCTGCGCGCGGTGCTGCGCGCCGGCGCCTTCGAGCTCTCGGCGAAGCCGGACGTGCCCGCCCGCGTGGTCATCACCGAATATGTGAACGTGGCCGCCGCCTTCCTCGATCGCGACGAGACCGGCATGGTCAATGCCGTGCTGGACACGCTGGCCCACGACCTGCGCCCCGACGAGTTCAAGGGCAGCTGAGATGGCGGGCGGCAGCGACGGGGCAGGGGAGACGGGCGAGGATCGCTTCATCGCGCGCTTCCTGCGCCCCATCGCCGGCTC
Organism: Xanthobacter autotrophicus ATCC 700552; assembly: GCF_043194565.1. Taxonomy (GTDB): domain Bacteria; phylum Pseudomonadota; class Alphaproteobacteria; order Rhizobiales; family Xanthobacteraceae; genus Xanthobacter; species Xanthobacter autotrophicus_F. The sequence goes on from NZ_JBAFVS010000005.1 coordinate 95,009, forward strand.
GTCCGCCGCCCTCGGCCTCCGCGACGATGCCGCCCTGCTGACCCCGCCCGAGGGCTGCGATCTGGTGCTCACCAAGGACGCGGTGGTGGCGGGGGTGCATTTCTTTGCCGACGATCCGCCCGCCTCCATCGCCCGCAAGGCGTTGCGAGTGAACCTCTCCGACCTCGCGGCCAAGGGCGCCGACCCGCTCGGCGCGCTGCTGGCGCTGGCCCTGCCCAAGGGCACGCCCGACGCCTGGATGGAAGCCTTCGCCGCCGCGCTGGGCGAGGATGCGGAGCGCTACCTGTGCCCCATCCTCGGCGGCGACACGGTCTCCACCCCCGGCCCGGTCACCATCACATTGACGGCGCTGGGGTCGGTGCCCCGGGGCGCCTTCGTGCCGCGCACGGGGGCAAAGCCCGGCCAGGCCATCCTCGTCACCGGCACCATCGGTGACGCGGCGCTCGGCCTGCGGCTACGGCAGGATCATGCGGGCGCAGCCTTCGCCGGCCTGAGCGACGAGCAGCGCGGCCATCTCCTTGACCGCTATCTGCATCCCCAGCCCCGGCTCGCCATGGCGCCGGTGCTGCGCCGCTACGCCAAGGCCGCCATGGACGTATCCGACGGGCTCGCGGGCGACGTGGCGAAGATGCTCGCCGCCTCCGGCTGCGGCGGGCGCATCGAGGCGCGGCGCGTGCCGGTGTCGGCCGCCGCCGCGGCGGTTATCGCGGCGGACGGCGGCCTGTTCGCCACCGCGATCACCGGCGGGGATGATTACGAGGTGGTGGCCTGCGTGCCCCATGCGCTGGTTCACGCCTTCACCGCCGAGGCCGCGCGGGTGGGCGTGCCGGTGACGCTGATCGGCGAGACGCGGGAGGCCGTGGGCTGCGAGGTGACCGACGCCGGCGGCCAGGCCCTCGACCTCGGTGCCGGCAGCTTCAGCCACTTCTGAGCCGACGGCTCCGGGGCACTATCCCAGCGCCACCAGCGCCGCCCCGGCGGCGATGAGGACGACGCCGAGGGTCGCCAGCGCGCTCAGGCGCTCACCCAGGAACACGATGCCGAAGATGGCGACCAGCACCACGCTCAGCTTGTCCACCGGCGCCACCCGCGCCGCGTCGCCGAGCTTCAGCGCGCGGAAATAGCACAGCCACGACGCCCCGGTGGCAACGCCCGACAGGGTGAGGAATATCCACGTCCGCGTCGGGATCTCTGCGGGCGGCTGCCACGCGCCGCCGGCCCAAACCATGGTCGCCACCAGGGCGAGGATGATGATGGTGCGCAGCAGCGTGGCGAGATCGGAATGGATGTTCGCCACCCCCACCTTGGCGAAGATGGCGGTGAGCGCCGCGAAGGCCGCCGATAGTAGGGCCCAGAGCAGCCAGGAGGTGGAAAGACCGGAGGGCAAAGGCGCAACACTCGCGGGCGCGAGGTCCCTATGGTAGGTAATGCGCATAGTGTGCGAGGTATTACCAAATGGCCAGCACGGTGACACGCAAGGGACAGGTGACCGTTCCCAAAAGGGTGCGCGATCTGCTCGGCATCACGCCGGGCAGCGCGGTGGAGTTCCGCCTGGAGGGTGACCGCGTCATCTTCACCAAGGTCGGGGAGAGCACGCATCACGGCCGGTTCGCGAAATTGCGCGGCCATGCGGGGGAAGGCCTCAGCACCGACGCCATCATGGCGCTCACCCGCGGCGAGGGATGAGCCGGCGGCGATGACCTTCGTGGATACCAACGTGCTGCTCGATCTGGTGACGGATGATCCGGTCTGGGCGGCGTGGTCGGAAGACCATCTTGAAGCGGCGGCGCTGGAAGGTCCGCTCCTCGCCGATCCCATGGTCTATGCCGAACTGTCCGTGCGCTATGCCCGTGTCGAGGCGGTGGACGAGTTTTTTGCGATGGCCGGCATCACCCTCGTCGAGACCCCGCGCGCGGCGCTGTTTCTGGCGGGCAAGGTCTTCGGCCGATACCGCAAGGCGGGCGGCGCCCGCACGGGCGTGCTGCCGGATTTCCTCATCGGCGCCCATGCCGCCGTCGCCCGTCGCCCGCTCCTGACCCGCGATCGCGGCCGCTACGCAAGCTATTTTCCCACAGTGACCTTGATCGCCCCTCCGCTCTAAAAACTTCGGGACGGATTCACCGATCAGATTGATTCAATCTGATCGGATCGCGCTCTAAGATCACCGGCAATCGACTCATCCTCGCACCGTCTTGGTCCATGTCCTCACCCGGCTTCATCCATCTTCACGTCCATTCCTCCTATTCTCTGCTGGAGGGGGCGCTTTCCATCGGCAAGCTGGCCGACCTGGTGAAGGCGGACGCGCAGCCGGCCATCGCCCTCACCGATACGGGCAACCTCTTCGGGGCGCTGGAGTTTTCCGAGAAGATGTCGGGCGCGGGCATCCAGCCCATCGCCGGGGTGTCCCTCGCCTTGGACCTGCCGGAGCCGCCCGGTCCGCGCGGGGCGATCCGGCCGAAGCGGCCGCGGATCGTGCTGCTGGCTCAGTCGGAGCCGGGCTGGCGCAACCTGATGCGCCTGGTCTCGCGCTCCTTCCTCGAAACCGCCAGCGAGGACGAGCCGCGCATCCTGATGGACTGGCTCGCCGAGGCCCATGACGGCCTCATCGCCCTCACCGGCGGGCCGGCCGGCCCCCTCGACAAGGCGCTGGTGTCCGGCCATCCGGAGCTGGCGGCGGAGCGGCTCGATCTGCTGGCCTCCCTGTTCGGCGACCGGCTCTATGTGGAGGTGCAGCGCCACGACACCGACGCCGAGCGCTTCGCCGAAGCCGGCCTGCTCGAACTCGCCTACGCCAAGGGCGTTCCGCTGGTGGCGTCCAACGAGCCCTTCTTCGCCAGCAAGACCGACTATGAGGCCCATGATGGGCTGCTGTGCATCGCCGAGGGCCGGTTGCTGTCGGAAGGCGACCGGCGCCGGCTGACCCCCGAGCACCGCTTCAAGACCCGTGCGGAAATGCTGGCCCTTTTCGCCGACCTGCCCGAGGCCACGGCCAATACGGTGGAGATCGCCCAGCGCTGCGCCCATCGGGTGCGCACGGTGAAGCCCATCCTGCCGCGCTTCACCTCAGGCTCCGGGGACGGCGACCCGCTGGCCGAGGAGGCCGCCGAGCTGGAGCGGCAGGCCAGGGAGGGCCTTGCCCAGCGCCTCGACAAGCACGGGCCGGCGCCGGGGCTGGACATCGCCACCTATGAGGAGCGCCTCGCCTACGAATTGTCCGTCATCACCAAGATGAAGTTCCCCGGCTACTTCCTCATCGTGTCGGACTTCATCAAGTGGGCCAAGGCCCACGACATTCCGGTGGGGCCGGGGCGCGGATCGGGCGCCGGATCGCTGGTGGCCTATTCGCTGCAGATCACCGACCTCGACCCGATCCGGTTCGGCCTGCTGTTCGAGCGGTTCCTGAACCCGGACCGCGTGTCCATGCCCGACTTCGACGTGGACTTCTGCCAGGAGCGCCGCGACGAGGTGATCCATTATGTGCAGGAGCGCTACGGCCGCGCCCAGGTGGCGCAGATCATCACCTTCGGTACCCTCCAGGCGCGCGGCGTGCTGCGCGACGTGGGCCGCGTGCTGGAGATGCCCTACGGGCAGGTGGACAAGCTGTGCAAGCTGGTGCCGCAGAACCCCGCCAATCCGGTCACGCTGAAGCAGGCCATCGAGGACGAGCCGCGCCTTCAGGCCTCCCGCGACCAGGAAGAGGTGGTCAAGCGCGCCTTCGATATTGCGGTGCGCCTCGAAGGCCTCAATCGCCACGCCTCCACCCATGCGGCGGGCATCGTGATCGGCGACCGCAAGCTGCACGAGCTGGTGCCGCTCTATCGCGATCCCAAGTCCGACATGCCGGTCACCCAGTACAATATGAAGTGGGTGGAGCAGGCCGGCCTCGTGAAGTTCGACTTCCTCGGCCTGAAGACGCTGACCACCATCGACAAGGCGGTGAAGCTGATCCACCAGCGCGGCATCGAGCTGGACATCTCCAAGATCCCGCTGGACGACCCCAGGACCTACGCCATGCTGGGCAAGGGCGAGACGGTGGGCGTGTTCCAGGTGGAAAGCGCGGGCATGCGCCGGGCGCTGGTGGACATGAAGGCCGACCGGATCGAGGACATCATCGCCCTCGTCGCGCTCTACCGGCCGGGGCCCATGGCCAATATCCCGGTCTATTGCGACTGCAAGAACGGCAAGGCCAGGCCGGACTATCTCCACCCCATGCTGGAGCCGTACCTGAAGGAGACGTTCGGCGTCATCATCTACCAGGAACAGGTGATGCAGATCGCCCAGGCCATGGCGGGCTATTCGCTGGGCGAGGCCGATCTGCTGCGCCGGGCCATGGGCAAGAAGATCCGCGCCGAGATGGAGAAGCAGCGCGAGCGCTTCGTGTCCGGCTCCGCCGGGCGCGGCATCGAGAAGGCGCAGGCGGACACCATCTTCGACCTTTTGGCCAAGTTCGCCGACTACGGCTTCAACAAGTCCCACGCCGCCGCCTATGCCATCGTCGCCTACCAGACGGCATGGCTGAAGGCGAATTATCCCACCGAATTCCTTGCCGCCTCCATGACCCTCGACATGGGCAACACGGACAAGCTCGCGGAATTCCGCCAGGAGGCCCAGCGCCTCGGCATCGAGGTGGTGCCGCCCAACATCAACCTGTCCGCCCGCGAGTTCGCGGTGAAGGACGGCAGGATCATCTACGCCATGGCCGCCATCAAGGGCGTGGGCGGGGCGGCGGTGGATGCGCTGGTGGCCGCGCGCGGCGAGAAGGCTTTCAAGAGCTTCGCCGATTTCGCCTCCCGCCTGCCGGTGAAGGTGGTGAACAAGCGCACGCTGGAAAGCCTGATGGCCGCCGGCTGCTTCGACTGCCTGGAGAAGAACCGCGCCCGCGCCTTCGCCGCCATCGAATCCATCGTGGCCGAGGCCCAGCGCGTGGAGGCGAACGCCCAGTCGGGGCAGAACGACATGTTCGGCTCCGGTCCCTCGGCGGCGTCCCTGCCGATTCCGGAGGTGGCGCCGTGGCTGCCCTCGGAGCGGCTGCAGCGGGAATACGATTCCATCGGCTTCTTCCTCACCGGCCATCCGCTGGATGATTACGCCGATGCGCTGAAGAGGATGCGGGTGCAGTCCTTCGCCGATTTTTCCCGGGCGGTGCGCTCGGGTGCCGCGGCAGGACGGCTCGCGGCAACCGTGGTGTCCAAGCAGGAGCGGCGCACCAAGTCCGGCACCCGCATGGGCATCGTCGGCCTGTCCGACCCCTCGGGCCATTACGAGGCGGTGATCTTCTCCGAGGGCCTCGCCCACTATCGCGACCTGCTGGAGCCGGGCACGCCGCTGCTGATGATGGTGGCCGCCGAACTCAACGGCGAGGATGTGCGCGTGCGCATCAATTCCTGCGAGAAGCTCGATCCCGTGACCACCCGCCACCAGAAGGGGTTGCGCATCTTCCTGCGCTCCCCCGAGCCCATCGAGGGCATCGCCCGCCGCCTGGCTGACGGCAAGGCCGGCGATGCGGGATCCGGCGAGGTCAGCCTCATCCTGCTGGTGGAGGATGCGCGGGCGGAGGTGGAAGTGAGCCTGCCCGGCAAATATCCCATCTCGCCGCAGATCGCCGGGGCCATCAAGGCCATTCCGGGGGTGGTTTCAGTGGAGGCGGCGTAGCAACGCCGGGGCGGACCCCGGCGTTCACCGGCCCATGTGCGAGGCCGTGCATTCGGGCTATACAGGCGGCACGGCGCTTTACCCCGCGAGAGAGACAACATGGCTTCCGACTGGCTCGTGGCGCGGCGCGTCGCCGTTGCCTGCATCGTCCTGGCGCTCGCCTATTTCTCCTTCAAGATCGTCGATGTGATCCTGCAGGTGTTCGCGGCCATGCTGGTGTCCCTGGCGCTGCATGCGCTGGCGGAGCCGTTCGCGCGCCTCACCCGCTTTCCCGAGCGCTATGCGGTGTTCCCGGTGGCTCTGCTGGTGTTCGGCGGCATCGGGCTCACCCTCTATCTGTTCGGCTCCACCATTCAGGTTCAGGTGGCCGAGCTGTTCAACGAGCTGCCCGCCGCCTGGAGCGCCTTCGAGAAGCGATTCCATCTGGAAGGCATGAGCGACGACCTGCTGCGCCGGGCCGAGGCATCGGCACCCTCCGGCGAGACGGTGATCTCGGCGGTGCAGGGCCTCACCAGCAACGTGTTCCAGGTGCTGCTGGGCAGCTTCCTGGTGATCGTCGGCGGCATCTACTTCGCCGCCTCGCCGGACCTTTACCGGCGCATGTTCCTGTCGCTGTGGGCCGCGCCGGACCGGCCGGCGGTGGCGCGGCGGCTCGCCGCCGTCTCCGAGGACCTGCGGCACTTCCTGAAGGCCCAGCTCATCGCCATGGTGGTGGTGGGCGTGCTCACCTTCATCGGCTTGACCATCGTGGGGGTGCCCTCGGCGCTGGCGCTCGCCCTGTTCGCCGGGCTCGCCGAGTTCGTGCCCATGATCGGCCCGGTGGTGGCGGCGGCGCCGGCGGTGCTCATCGCCCTCACGCTGGGTGTCGATACGGGGCTGTGGACCCTGCTGGTCTTCGTCATCGTCCAGCAGTCGGAGAGCAATGTGATCACCCCGCTGCTGCAGCAGCGCATGGTGTCGCTGCCGCCGGCGGTGACGCTGTTCGCGGTGGTGGCGTTCGGCAATGCGTTCGGTGCCCTCGGCGTGGTGCTTGCCACGCCCCTCACCGTGCTCGCGTTCGCCGCCTTCAAGGCCCATGGCGAGATGGAGGCGAAGCCGAAGCCGGTTTCCGAACCTAGTTCGGCATGACGAGGGTGCCGGCGGTCCGGTCGAACCGCCACATGGCGCCGGGCTTCAGATGGGTGCCGCCGATGGAGCGCTCTACCGCATTCTGGCAGGCGTGGTCGAAGCTGCCCTTCAGCGCCGCGGCCCCGGTGGGCGTGAGCGCGATCTCGGCCGTGGCATAGGCGCGATAGGAGCGTTCCGCCGCGCTTTCGTCGCCCGGGGAAAATTGCATGCCCGCCGCCTCGCTGGAGCGGAAGGGCAGGCCGAAAATCAGCGGCTCATGGGCAAAGGCAAGACCATCGAGCCGCAGGAAAAAGGGCAGGTCGGCGAGAAACTGCGCCTCGTCCATGGAATGGACGGCGGCATAGAGGCGGGCCACCTTCATGGGTCCATCCAGAAGATGCCGCAGGATCCGCTCCTCGGTGAGCGACAGCCCGCTTCGGGGCGCCGGAAGCTCGGCAATGAGCCGATGGAGCGCCGGCGCCAGATGGGGCAGCACCTCGTAGACGCGGGACACCTGCGACCGGGAGAGGAAGGCCGCGAGCGGCCGCGGGGTGGGAGCGGTGAACGCCTCCCAGGCCTCGCGCGCGGTTTCCAACTGGAGATGGGTCACCGGCATACGGTGCGCCTCCAGGGCGCGCATCTCGTCCGGCGCCATGACGCCGAGATAGTGGGAGGCCTGCACCAGGCTCAGCCCCATGCGCTCGGGCTCGTGGGCGAAATAGGCGAGGAGCTGGATCAGCTGGAGCTGGTCGAACAGGTCGTGCTCGAACCACAGCTCCACTTGCGCGTAGGCGATATGCACCTCCACCTGCGCGTCGCGATGGGCGAAATCCGCCCGCACCTCGTCGAACGGCAGGCCCAGCGCCTGGGAGAGGAAATCGGCGCGCACGTCCGACACCTCCTCAAGGCCGGTGCCCGGCGGAACCGGCCCGTCGTGGAGCATGTCCTGCCACGGCAGGATATGCCCCTTGATTCCCGCCGCGCGCAGTTGCTCGGCGGCGGAATCTCCATTGGTGACAATGAGCTTCGGCATGACCCGTGCCCTCCGTCCCGCTCTGGTGTCGTCTAGAGCGTTTTCGAGCGAAGTGGATACCGGTTCGCGTAAAGAAAACGCGTAAACTCAATAATCTAGAGCATTTCCCCGATTCAGTGAAACGGGGAAATGATCTGGCGTCGGCGGCTCCGGACGGGACAGCTTCACCCGCGACCGCGGTAGGGCGCAACCCCCGTATCCGGCAACCACACGCCCTCGGCCAGCTTTCCGGTCTGCCAGAACACGTCGATGGGAATGCCGCCGCGCGGATACCAATAGCCGGCGATGCGCAGGAAGCGGGGCTTCAGCAGGTCCACCAGCCGCTTGCCCACTGCCACGGTGCAATCCTCGTGAAACGCGCCATGGTTGCGGAAGCTGCCGAGGTACAGCTTGAGCGACTTGGATTCCACCAGGAAAAGGTCGGGCACATAGTCGATGACCATGTGGGCGAAATCCGGCTGGCCCGTCACCGGGCACAGCGAGGTGAATTCCGGGCAGGTGAAGCGCGCCACATAATCCACGTCCGGGTGCGGGTTCGGCACGCGGTCGAGCACCGCCTCGTCCGGTGAGGCGGGCAGGGCGGCGCTGACGCCGAGCTGGAGCGGGCGATCGGTCATATCTCTCAATCCTGCGGCGCAAGAGCGGGTGCTCTACCCGCGCCGGCCGCACTGTTCAACTGCCGTCCGGCCGATTTGCGGCGGCGTGCGCCTTCGCCCCCTTCGCAGGCGCAATAGATCGCGCTAGAAGCGGCACGCCCGCAAGGCTGGGGCTTTGGGCATCCCGGGTGCGGACGGGCAGGGGCGATGGCGATGCCTCCCTTTGCTGCACCGCACGGCACGACGCAGGGAAGGAGTCTTCATGACCGCCATCGTGGACATCATCGGACGCGAAATTCTGGACAGTCGCGGCAATCCCACCGTGGAAGTGGACGTGGTGCTGGAAGACGGCGCCCTCGGGCGCGCTGCCGTGCCCTCGGGCGCATCCACGGGCGCCCACGAGGCGGTGGAACTGCGCGACGGCGACACCAGCCGCTATCTCGGCAAGGGCGTCGGCATGGCGGTGGACGCGGTGAACGGCGAGATCTTCGACGCCATCGGCGGCTATGAGGCCGAGGACCAGGCCCACATCGACGCCGCCCTTCTCGCGCTCGACGGCACCCCCAACAAGGGCCGCCTCGGCGCCAATGCCATCCTCGGCGTGTCCCTGGCGGTGGCCAAGGCGGCGGCCGAATCCAAGGGCCTGCCGCTCTACCGCTATGTGGGCGGCGTGAACGCCCGCGTGCTGCCGGTGCCCATGATGAACATCATCAATGGCGGCGCCCATGCGGACAATCCCATCGACTTCCAGGAATTCATGATCCTGCCCGCCGGCGCCCCTTCCTTCGCCGAGGGCCTGCGCTGGGGCGCGGAGATCTTCCACACCCTGAAGAAGGGCCTGAAGGACGCCGGCCACAACACCAATGTGGGCGACGAGGGCGGCTTCGCCCCCAATCTCGCCTCCGCCGAGGCGGCGCTGGAATTCGTGATCAAGGCCATCGAGAAGGCCGGCTTCAAGCCGGGCGAGGACGTCTATCTCGGCCTCGACTGCGCCTCCACCGAGTTCTTCAAGGACGGCGTGTATAATTACGAGGGCGAAGGCAAGGTGCGCGATATCGAGGCGCAGGTGGCTTACCTCGCGGGCCTCGTGGCGGGCTATCCCATCGTCACCATCGAGGACGGCATGGCCGAGGACGACTGGGCGGGCTGGAAGATGCTCACCGACACGGTCGGCTCCAAGTGCCAGCTGGTGGGCGACGACCTGTTCGTGACCAACGTGGAGCGCCTGTCGCGCGGCATCAAGGACGGCGTGGGCAATGCCATCCTGGTGAAGGTGAACCAGATCGGCTCCCTCACCGAGACGCTGGACGCGGTGGAAATGGCCCACAAGGCCGGCTATCGCGCCGTCATGTCCCACCGCTCGGGCGAGACCGAGGACGCGACCATCGCCGACCTCGCGGTGGCCACCAATTGCGGGCAGATCAAGACCGGCTCGCTGGCCCGCTCGGACCGCACCGCCAAGTACAACCAGCTGCTGCGCATCGAGCAGGAACTGGGCGACAGCGCCCGCTACGCGGGCAAGGCCGCGCTGAAGGCGCTGGCCTGAGCCTTCACCTCGCGGACCCCCTCTCTTCCGGAAATGGGAGAGGGGGTCTGCCCCTCAGTCCACCTGGTGCACCGCCACCGGGTCGCTGGCGGGGAAGCTCTCCTCCAGCGCTTCATCCAGCCGAGCGTTCAGGTCCTGCTTCTCCTCAAGCACATCATGCGCGTGCTTCAGCGCCACGATCTGCGTCAAAAGCGTATCGCGCCGCTGCACCAGCTCGGCGATGGAGCGGCCGGCGGCTTCCGCCTTCACACCTTCAACCAGCCTGGCCTGAAGCTCCGGCGTCATGTCGGGCGCGCCGAAGTCATCCCACCAGGTCTCCACCGCCGGCAAAAGGTGGTGCATGAAATGGGCAAGGCCACCTGCGCCGCCGCCCAGGTGGAAGGTCATGTGCTGGCCCATGAGCGCCCAGCGCAGGCCGGGGCCTTCCGAAACGGCCGCATCCACGTCCGCCACCGAGACCACGCCCTGCTCCACCAGATGGATGGCCTCGCGCCACAGGGCCGCCTGCAGGCGGTTGGCCACATGGCCCTTCACCTCCTTGTGGATCTCGATGGGGCGCTTGCCCATGGCCTTGTAAAAGGCCATGGCGGTGTCGATGGCGGCACGGCTCGCCTTCTCGCCGCCCACCACCTCCACCAGCGGAATCAGGTGCGGCGGATTGAACGGGTGGCCGATGATGCAGCGCTCGGGATGGCGGCAGCCCTCGGCGATGCGGCTCACCAGCAGGCCGGAGGACGAGGAGGCGATCACCACCTCCGGCGGCAGCACCGCGTCGATGGCGGGAAACAGCTTCTGCTTCAGCTCGTAGCGCTCGGGCGCGTTCTCCTGCACGAAATCGACGCCCGCCACCGCCGCCACCGGGTCGGGCTCGAAGCGCCAGTTGGTGGGGTCGATCGCGCCTTCGCCGCCCAGTTCCATCAGGATGGGCCAGGCTGCGGAGATCAGGCGTTGGGTGGCTTCGGCAGCGCCGGGCGCGGGGTCGCTCACCACCACCTCGAGCCCGCGCGACAGGAACAGCGCGGCCCAGCTCGCGCCGATGGTCCCGGCTCCGATCACGGCGATGCGGCGAACGGGGTGATTGGGGTGGGACATGGGAAACTCCTGCCTGAGGCCGGGGGATTCCCTGTGTTTTAGCAGGGGGCGGGGCAGGCCGGCAAAGCTGCGACGGTATGACTGCCCTGTTCGACGGGAGGCCTCAGCGCCCCGGAATCTCACCGAGCAGTTCGCGCGCGCCGAGCCAGATGATCTGCACGCCGATGGCGAACAGGATGAAGGCGAACAGCCGCACCAGCACGTTGGTGCCGTTCTTGCCCAGCACGCGCTCGATGGTGGGCGCCTCCCGGAAGGCGAAATAGACGGTCAGCGCCACCGCGATGAGCCCCGCCACCGCCCCGAGCAGGGACGACACGGACATGGCCAGGTCCGTCTCGAAGGTGGATTTGTGGCTGGCGGCCAGCGCGATGGTGGTGGCGATGGAGCCGGGCCCCACCGTGAGCGGCAGGGTGAGGGGATAGAAGGCCTGGTCTTTGGCGTGGGCCTCGTCCAGCGGCGTGCCGTCGGCGCGCTTGGCCGGCTCGTCGCCCTGGTGCAGCAGGTTCCAGCCCACCGAGGTCACCACCACGCCGCCGGCCACCCGCAGCACCGGCAAGGTGATGCCGAAGAACAGCAACACCTGCGCGCCGACGATCAGCGAGCCGAGCAGCAGCAGGAAGCCGTAGACGGCGACGCTGCGCGCCAGCAGCTCCCGCGTCTGCGGGGTACAGCCGCGCACGAAATTGAGGAAGATGGGCGCCCCGCCGAGCGGGTTCACGATGGGGAAGAGGGCGGCGAAGACGGCAAGGAAGATATTGACGGAATTGCTGAAATAGCCCACGCGCATGCCCCCCGGCGCCCCGAAGGGCTATTTTTCCACCCGCTCCCAGCCGTGCGGCGTCAGGCGCTCCTGGGGCAGGTAGCGGCGCTTATAGTCCATCTTGCGCGAGCCCTGAACCCAATAGCCGAGATAGACATAGGGCAGCCCCATCTGCCGCGCCCGTGTGATGTGGTCGAGGATCAGGAACGTGCCGAGGGAGCGGTCCTGCACCTGCGGATTGTAGAAGGAATAGACCATGGACAGGCCGTCGACGAGCACGTCCGTCAGCGCCACCGCCATCAGGTCACCGGTGCCGCGGGGAATGATGCGGCTGTCCGGCCCGCGCTTGCGGTATTCCACCAGACGGGTGTGGACGTGGGTGTCCTCCACCATCATGGCGTAGTCGAGCACGCTCATGTCGGCCATGCCGCCGGTGCCGTGGCGGCCGGTGACATAGCTGCGGAACAGGGCGTATTGCTCGGACGAGGGGGTCGCCGGCTTGATCTGGCCGATGAGGTCCGCATTGTCCGCCTGGACCCGGCGGAAGCTGCGGCTCGCCGTGAAGTCGTCCACGCAGATGCGCACCGAAACGCAGGCCTTGCAGCCCTCGCACGCCGGCCGGTAGGCGATGGACTGGCTGCGCCGGAATCCGCCCTGGGTGAGCACGTCGTTGAGGCTGGCGGCCTTGTCGCCGACAAGGTGGGTGAACACCTTCCGCTCCTCCCGCCCCGGCAGGTAGGGGCAGGGGGAGGGGGCCGTGAGATAGAATTGCGGTGTATCGCGCTGGTGTTCGCTCACGGCGCTCTTGCCTCAGGAAAAGACAGCATCGCCGCTGCGCTGGACGAGGTCAAAGCCGAAGGTGGGATTGCGGCTAAAAATCAAGGCCGGCGCCGCAGGGAATCCGCGCGGATGGCGTTGTTCACCACCACGGTTCCAGCGAGGAAATCGTGCAGCAGCCGGCGCCGGTCGTTGAACAGGGCAACCAGCAGCACGAACGGCGTGAATATGGAGACCGACACCCAGAAGCACACCGCATGCACGGCGGCCAGCACCGAATAGCAGGGCGCGCCGTACCAGGTGCGCATTTCCAGATCCATGAGTCGCATGCCCAAGGTGGCCGAGGCCGGCGAGCCGAGGGTGACGGCGTTGTAGGTGAGCGCCACAATCACGAAGGTCGGCCAGATGAAGAAAAAGGCGATCCAGCTCAGGCCGAACGTCACAATCCCCATCACCAGGACGAAGACATAGAAGAGCACCACCGCGCCGACGATAATCATGGCATCCACGAGGAAGGCCATGAGCCGGCGGGACAGCACGCCCTCGAAATATTCCGGCTGGGTCACCGGATCATAGGCGCTGGGACGCGCACCGTCCGGATAGCCATAGGACGGCGGCTGGCGGGACGTGTCGCTGGTGTTGCTCATGGGTCGAAAGCTCCTTCCGACACATTCAAGTGGTGTGGCCCGGCCTGCGGCGCAAGATCGCGCCTCAGGCGTGCGTCACCAATCCGCGCCGCCGGCGCTCATCACCAGTCGGCGCCTCCGGCGCCCATCACCAATCCGCTCCTCCGGCGCAACTCACCAATCCGCGCCTCCGGCGCCCAGGCGCTGCACCGGCAGGCCCTCGCCTTCCAGCGCCCTCTGGATCAGCTCGGCATGGGCCTGGTCGCGGGTCTCCACGGTGAGGTCGAGCCGGGTGCCCTTGGCCGGCACGTCGAGGAAGGTGCGCCGGTGGTGCACCTCCAGGATGTTGGCGCCCAGCTTGCCGAGCAGCGTGGCGATGCGCCCCAGCATGCCCGGCCGGTCGAGAATGGTCAGGCGGAAGGAAACGATACGCTCTTCGCGCTCCAGCTCGCGCAGCAGGATGCCGGCGATCATGCGCGGGTCGATGTTGCCGCCGGAGACGACGAGCCCCACCGTCTTGCCGCGGAAGCGCTCGGGCTCGGCGAGGAGGGCGGCAAGGCCCGCGGCGCCGGCGCCTTCCGCCAGCGTCTTCTGGTGCATGAGGAAGGCGTTCACCGCCCGCTCCAGCGCGGTCTCGTCCACCAGAACCACATGGGGCACCAGGCGCCGCACCACCTGCGATGTCAGCACGCCCACGTCGCGCACCGCGATGCCCTCGGCCAGCGTCGGCCCGCCGCAGGGCCGCGCCTCTCCGGTCATGGCCGACCACATGGCGGGATAGAGCTGGGCCTCCACCCCCACCACCTGGGTCGCCGGCGAGCGCCCGGCGAAGGCCAGCGCCATGCCGGCGATGAGCCCGCCGCCGCCGATGGGCACCACCACGGCGTCGAAGGCCGGACCGTCCTCCATCATCTCCAGCGCCAGCGAGCCCTGGCCGGCGATCACGTCCACGTCGTCATAGGGGTGGACGAAGATGCGGCCCTGCGCCTTGGAGATGCGCGTGGCCTCCTCGAAGGCATCGGCCACCGTCTCGCCATACAGCACCACCTCGGCGCCGAAGGCTTCCGTGGCGGCCACCTTCACCTGCGGGGTGGTCTCCGGCATGACGATAAGAGTGGAAATCTTCAGCCGCGTGCCGTGATAGGCCACCGCCTGGGCATGGTTGCCCGCCGACATGGCGACAACGCCCCGCCGCGCCTCCTCGGGGGTGAGGCGCGCCAGCTTCACCAGCGCGCCGCGCTCCTTGAACGAGGCGGTGACCTGGAGATTCTCATACTTCACATACACGTCCGCGCCGGTGAGGGCGGACAGGCGCGGGGCGTGCAGGGTGGGCGTGTGCAACACCGCGCCGCGCACCAGCGTCCGCGCCGCCTCCACGTCCGCGAGGGTTACGGGAAGGTCGCCGTTCAGGTCGCTTTCGGCGACGGCGGGGGCTGTCATCTTGTCTCTCCCGGCGCGGGGCTCACCCCTGCGCGGCCAGCCGCTCGGCGACGCGCGGCGCGAAATAGGTGAGGATGCCGTCGGCGCCGGCGCGCTTGAAGGCGAGCAGGCTCTCCGGGACGATGCGGTCGCCGTCCACCCAGCCGTTGCGGATGGCGCCTTCGATCATCGCGTATTCGCCGGACACCTGATAGGCGAAGGTGGGCAGGCCGAAGGCCTCCTTCAGCCGGTAGACGATATCGAGATAGGGCAGGCCCGGCTTCACCATGAGCATGTCGGCGCCTTCCTCCACGTCGAGGGCGGCCTCGCGGATGGCTTCCAGCCCGTTGCCGGGGTCCATCTGGTAGGTGCGCTTGTCGCCGGAGAGGGTCTTGGCGGTGCCGATGGCGTCGCGGAACGGGCCGTAGAAGGCCGACGCATACTTGGCGGCGTAGGACATGATCTGCACGTCGGTGAAGCCCGCCGCGTCCAGCCCGGCGCGGATGGCGCCGATGCGGCCGTCCATCATGTCGGAGGGGGCGATCACGTCCGCCCCGGCCTGCGCCTGCACCACCGCCTGCTGCACCAGGATTTCCACGGTCTCGTCATTGAGGATGCGCCCGTCCTCCAGCAGGCCGTCATGGCCGTGGCTGGTGAAGGGATCGAGCGCGACATCGGTGATGAGCCCGATCTCGGGGATCTCGGCCTTGATGGCGCGCAGGGCCTGGCAGACGAGATTGTTGGTGTTCAGCGCCTCGCTGCCCACGGGATCACGCAGGGTCGGGTCCACGTAAGGGAAGATGGCGAGCGCGGGGATCCTCAGCCTGGCGGCCATTTCCGCTGCGCGCACCGCCTCGTCCACGGTCAGGCGCTCCACCCCGGGCATGGAGGGGATGGGCGCGCGCGTGGCGGTGCCGTTCATGACAAAGATCGGCCAGATCAGGTCGTCGACGGTGAGGGTGTTCTCACGCACCAGCCGCCGCGCCCAGTCGGTCTTGCGGTTGCGCCGCGGGCGGTGGACGAGGTCGAGGCCCGGAGCATGCGCCGGCTCGGCTTCGGAAACGGGACGGATGCGGGGCGTGGTGAAGGCCATGGTGCGCTCGTTGTTCAAGGGCGCCCGTCTGCGGGCGCGCTGCGCTCCTTATACCCGCCCGGGCACTGACCCGCGAGGGGCGGGGGCATCTTGGCCGGGATGTGCAGCCGCGCACGGTGGAAGTGCGCGCCGTCGCGTTGACGGTGCCCGGGGCCGCGTCTAACCCTGCCGGGGAGCCGCTCAGCGGCAACATGGCGGCAAAGGGGAGAGGCGCAGTGGCATCGGAACCTGAGGTTCTGCTGGAAGTGAAGGGCGCCGCCGGCGTCATCACCCTCAACCGGCCCAAGGCGCTCAACGCCCTCAACCTTGCCATGGTGCGCGAGATCCTGCCGCGCCTGCGGGCCTGGGCGAACGACCCCGCCGTCACCCGTGTCGTCATCAAGGGCGCGGGCGAAAAGGCCTTCTGCGCCGGTGGTGACGTGCGCTCCATCTACGACATGGGCCTTGCCGGCCGCGCCGACGAGGCGCTCGGCTTCTTCCGCGAGGAATATGTCCTCAACGACTATATCGGCAGCTTTCCCAAGCCCTATGTGGCGCTCATCGACGGCATCTGCATGGGCGGCGGCTTCGGCCTCTCCGCCCATGGGGCGCACCGGGTGGCCGGCGATCGCTATCTGTTCGCCATGCCGGAGGTGAATATCGGCCTGTTCCCGGATGTGGGCGGCACCCATGTGCTGCCGCGCCTGCCGGGCGCCTTCGGCGTGTTCCTGGCTTTGACCGGCACCCGCATCCGCGCCGCCGAGGCTTATGCCTGCGGGCTCGCCACCGACGTGGTCCCCTCCACCGCCTTCCCCGCGCTGGAGGAAGCCCTGGTCGCCGGTGGCGATGTGGACCGCATCCTGGCCGACCATCGCATCGATCCGGGGCCGGGCGCCTTCGCCGACCGCGCCGATTTCATCGCCGACGCGTTCGGCCGCCCCGACGTGGCCGCCATCCTCGCCGCGCTCGATGACGCAGCGGCGGCCGGCGGGACCCTTGGGGAATTCGCCGCCGCCACGGCGCGGGAGATGCGCCTGAGGTCCCCCACCAGCCTGTGCATCGCCATGGAGCAGATGCGCCGGGGCGGGGCGCTGGATCTTGGCGCCTGCCTGAAGCTGGAACTGCGGGTGGTGACGCGCGTCATGGCCGGTCACGATTTCTACGAGGGCGTGCGCGCCGTGCTGGTGGACCGCGACAATGCCCCCAAATGGCAGCCGGCGCGGCTCGATGAGGTGGACAGCGCCGTCATTGCGGCGCATTTCGATCCCATCCCCACCGAACTGGAATTACTGGCACCCGGCGCATGAGCCATTACGATCCCATTGATGCCAGCGCCCGCGCCCAGTGGGAGAAACTGACGCCCTGGCGGCGGCGGCTGTTCCTGTTCCTGCGCGGCGTCGCCGCCTTCCTGCTCATCGAGGGCATTATCCACTGGGCGGTGATCCTCGGCATCGGCGACGGGCCGGAAAGCCGCTTCGAGGCCATGCCCATGGCGGCGCAGGCGGCCATCGTCTGGGCCGCCATCGTCGATCCCATCGCCGGCGTCGGGCTGTGGCTGAGGGCGGGGTGGGCGGTGGTGCTGTGGCTCATCGCCACGCTGGCGCAGGTGGTGCTCGGCGCCTGGGCGCCGGCGGGCATGACCCGGCTCCTGCTGTTCACTTTGGTGGAACTGGCCCTGGTGGTGGCCTATGCGGTGCTCTCCATCCGCGCCGCGCGCGAAAGCGACCAGGACTAACGCGGTTTGGACTGACGTACTGAAATCCCCGGAAGGCACGGAGACGGGACCATGAGCGCGACCCTCTGGACCGAGTTGGACGCCTATTTCGTCGAGCGCCTGCTGCCCGCCGATCCGGTGCTGGACGAGGTGCTTTCGGCCTCTTCCGAGGCGGGGCTGCCGGCCATCTCCGTGTCGGCGGCGCAGGGTCAGATGCTGCATCTGTTCGCCCGCATGATCGGGGCGAAGCGCATCCTGGAGATCGGCACCCTGGGCGGCTACAGCGCCATCTTCCTCGCCCGTGCCCTGCCGGCGGACGGCAGGCTGGTGACGCTGGAATTCGAGCCGCGCCACGCCGAGGTGGCGCGCGCCAACCTCGCCCGCGCCGGCCTTTCCGACAAGGTGGACCTGCGGGTGGGCCGCGCCATCGACACCCTGCCGCAGCTGGAGGCGGAAGGGCAGGGGCCGTTCGACCTCGTCTTCATCGACGCCGACAAGCCCAGCAATCCGGATTATCTCCACTGGGCGCTGCGGCTGTCGCGTCCGGGCACGGTCATCGTCTGCGACAATGTGGTGCGCGGCGGCCATGTGCTGGATGCGCAGAGCACCGACGCCAACGTCATCGGCGTGCGGCGCCTCTTCGACCTGGTGGGCGCCGACCCGCGCCTGTCCGCCACCGCGGTGCAGACCGTGGGCGCCAAGGGCTATGACGGCTTCGCCCTGCTGCTGGTGGAGTAAGGCATCAAGCCCGCGTGGCGCGCCTGAGCGAAGCCTCTCGGCACCGGTCGAAGACCGGCGACCGGTCCTCAGAGCCTGTTTGGAAATTCGAAAGGGCACGATCGCGATCACCCCCGTCATGCCCGGGCTTGACCCGGGCATCCACGCCGCGCCGCTTGCGCTCACCTACGAAAGCTCTGCCCAGCCTCTCCGCGTGGATGGCCGGGTCAAGCCCGGCCATGACGGTGATAAAGCGCTTGCGAGGGCAACAGGCGCTCATGCGAGCGAATTTTCAAACAGGCTCTCAGGACCAGCTGCCGAGATAGGCGAGCGTGGCGATCACCAGGATGATCGCGACGAGAATCCAGTGCCGCGCGGCGACTTTGTGCAGGATCATGGCTTGGCTCAATCGTCGTTGGAGGCGTTGAGGTCTTCGGTGCGCAGGCCCTCGTCCTTCGGGGTGATCTGCACGCCGATGGCGCCGCCGTTGAGGAAGGCCACCCCCTCCGCCGCGAGCACGTTGCACAGGCGGGCACGGGTCGAGGCCAGTTCGTCCAGCACGCCCGAATCACGCTCCACCACCTTCACCGTCGGAGCGGTGACGCCGGCGCGGTCCGCCAGTTCGCTGCGCGGCCAGCCGAGCAGGGCCCGCGCGGCCTTGATCTGGCGTCCGCTCACCAAGGAATACGCCAAGTGTCCTCTCCCCCTTCACGCCGGCGCTTCGCAGGGTCCGCCGGCCACGCCCGTTCGGCGCGTGCTCTCGATCAAAAGAGACCCGGATGCGTCAGCAAACCCGGGATCTCCTGCAAGAGGGGGAAGATGGCACGCCCGCAGGCCGCTCACAACGCTCGGCAAGAGGGGGTGGCAAGAGGGGCTAGCGGGAAGGCCGATCAGAAGGTCTCGACCCAGGGGCGCAGTTCCATTTCCGAGGTCCAGGCGGAGCGATGCTGGCGGTGCACGGCCAGGTAGGTCTCGGCGATGGCGGCGGGATCGAGCCACTTGTCCGGCGGCCCGGCCTCCCCCTGCGTCGCCCAGGATGAGGCGATGCCGCCGTCGATGATGAAATGGGCCACGTGGATGCCGCGCGGTCCCAGTTCCCGGGCGAGGCCCTGGGCGAGGGCGCGCAGGGCGAACTTGGCCATGGCGAAGGGCACCGAGTGGGGCATCGCCTTCACGCTGGCGGTGGCGCCGGTGAAGAAGATGGACCCGGTGCCGCGCTGGAGCATGCGCCGCGCCGCCGCCTGCGCGGTGACAAAGCCGGCGAAGGCGCCGACCGCATAGGTGTCCATCACGTCGACGGGATCCAGCACCTCGATGGGGCCGCGATAGCGCATGGCGGCGTTGAAGACCACGAGGTCGGACGTCCCGAAGGTCCGGTCCACCTCGGCGAACATGGCTTCGACGGCCGGCGGGCTCTGCGCATCGGCGGAGATGGCATGCCCCCCGGTCTCCGCCACGAGGGGGGCGAGCTTCTCCACGTCGCGGGCGACGAGAACGACGCGAAAGCCGTCCTTGGCGAGACGACGGGCCAGGGCGGCGCTGAGGCCCTTGCCGGCGCCGACGATAACGGCGGTTTCCTCTGTCACGGCTCAAACTCCGGCTTGGACCGTTCCGCCCCGGAGCGGTACGCTCCCGGCAGAAGGACGGCCTCTGTCTCGATCAGGTCAGGGACTGCCCGGACCCCGCTCAGGGGGCCGCAAAGAGGGGCGTGACGCCCTCGGTGTCGATATAGACGACGCCGTCCTCCACCTTCACCGGATACTGGGCGAGCGGGCATTCCTTCGGCTCGATAGGATCGCCGCTGTTGAGGTCCCAGGTCCAGAAATGGAGCGGGCAGGTGATCACGGTGCCGTCGAACTCGGCCTCGTTGAGCGGCGTGTTGGAATGGGGGCAGACGCCTTGGAACGCCTTGATTTCCCCATCCTCGGGCCAGGCCAGGACGATGAGGTGGCTGTCGGCGATCACGAGCCGCATGCCACCTTCGGGCAGGGTTTCTGCTTTGCAGACGCGGGTGAACATCTCAAAAAATCTTTCGGGCGAACAATATCAACCACGATCGCTCATCATGGCGCCCGAGGGAAGAGGAAACCATGCCGCGCCCCAACCGCGACGGTGGCGAAGCGCGGCAAAATCTGGGAAGTTCAAGGGGCTTTTTTCGCGCCGGGGCGCCTTTGCCCCGTAGGAGACGGACGTTCCTTCATGATTTTGCCAGACCTCAGCCCGCTCAAGCCGTTCATCCTCCAGCGCCGCGACCAGCTCGCGAAGGCCAAGGTCCGCCGCTCCCTCGGCCAGATCCAGGGCAAGGTCGGCGACATGCCCATGACCCGCGGCTTCCAGGGCGCCCTTGCCGCCTCCTTCAAGACCAACGGCGCGCCGGGCATCATCGCCGAACTGAAGGGCGGTTCGCCGTTCGATCCCTCCTTCCGCACCATGGTGCCCTACAAGCCGCTGGCCGAGGATTTCGAGGCGGTCGGGGCGGCGGCGCTGTCGGTGGCGGTGGAGCGGCAGGCCTTCCGCGGCTCCTATTCGGACCTCGCCACGGTGCGCGACGCCGTGAATATCCCGCTGCTGGCGCAAGACATCATCTTCGACGTCTACCAGATCCTTGAGGCGCGGCTGGCCGGCGCCGATGCGGTGATGCTTTCCGCCGCCCTGCTCGGCCCGCAGCTTGCCGAATTCCGCGAGCGCGCGGCCTCCGTCGCCATGGATGCGCTGGTGCAGGTCCACACCCCGCAGGAGGTGGAAGCCGCGCTGGCCGCCGGGGCGGATTTCATCTGCGTCAGCAACCGCAACATCCACACCTTCGAGCTTAAGCCCGGCACCTGCGAGACGCTGATCCCGCTCATTCCCGCCAACAAGGCGCTGGTGGTGGCGGAAGGCGGCCTCGGCACCGCCGCCGACCGCGAGCGGCTCGGTGCCGCCGGGGCGAAGGCCCTGCTCATCGGCACGGCGCTGATGACGGACGCGGACCCCGCCGGCGTGCTGGAGCAGGTGCTGGGCATCGAGACCGAAGAGTGAAGCCATCGGCCCGGTCTGTGCGACCGGCGCCGTGCGGGTTTCGCTGAAGCGCGGCGCGGGCTGAACCAGGGTCCGGCGAACGAGGCTCGCCGGACCCTGGCTAGATCCGTCCTTGGCCAGATCTGGCCCGTTTCCTGCTTCTTGGACACAAGGCGCAGCCGCACCGGGCGACGACGGTGTGGCGCGCGACCGCGCGTCCTTGGTGTAATCGCACGTCAAATCAATGATTTGCGGGCGTTGTGCCGGACGTGAACGTGGCAGGAACGGAGGTTCGGCGGTGCCGCTCTACAACTTTCATTGTCCCGATTGCGACAAGGGTACCGAACTGCTCGTGGGCGCGTCGGAAACGCCCGTCTGCCCGTCCTGCGGCGGCCAGAAGATGGAACGGACCATCGGTCGCATCGCGCCCGACGGCAAGCTGGCCGCCGCCGCCAAGGTGTGGCGCGCCCAGGCGGCGCGGGAGGGGCACGCGAGCAATTTCAGCCCATCCGAACGCAAGCGCTAGCTAGCGCCGATCAGCCCGCACCGCGAACTGATCGGATCGCGCTCTCGGCTGAACGGCCGCTATCCCGCGCGCGCCGTCCAGCCCGCCACCGTGGCGAGGTCCGCCTCGGGACGGTCCACGACACTCTCGCGGCGGCCGACGAAGACCGTTCCTTCGTCGCCGTCCAGCGACAGCCAGTCCCCTTCCCGGACCTCAATGGATCCGAGGCGCGCGCTGCGGGCGTCGAGATCGATGGCGAGGGCTGAACACCCCACCACGCAGACCCGCCCGAGCTGACGGGCAACCACCGCCGCGTGGGCGGTGCGCCCGCCGACGCGGGTGAGCACGCCGGCCGCCAGTGCCATGCCGGCGATGTCGTCGGTCGCCACGTCCGGCCGCACGAGAATGACGGGCTCGCCGCCTTCCGACAGGCGCTTGGCAGCCTCGCCGTCGAAGGCGATCTGCCCGCTGACCGTGCCCGGCGAGGCGGCGACGCCCCGCGCGGCCACCTCCGCCGTCCCGGTGAAGTGCGTGGTCCCCACCTGCGACAGGTCGATGCCGTCGAGCAAGGCGAGGCCTTCCGCTTCGGTCCGCATCCCCTCGGCCACGAGGTCCACCGCGATTTTCAGCGCCGCGCGGGGCGTGCGCTTGGCGGAACGGGTCTGGAGGAAGAACAGGCGGCCGTCCTCGAAGGTGAATTCCACGTCCTGCACGTCGCGATAGGCCGATTCCAACGCGCCGACGCCATCGGCAAGCTGTGCCGCCACATCCGGCAGCATGGCCTGGAGCCGGCCGAGCCCCACCGGCTGGCGGCGGCCGGACACCACGTCCTCGCCCTGGGCCTCGAACAGCATGTCCGCATAAAGGCCCGGCGCACCGGTGGCGGGATCGCGGGAGAAGGCGACGCCGGAGCCCGAGCGGGCACTGGCATTGCCGAACACCATGGCCTGCACCGTCACCGCCGTGCCGGACAGGTCCTCCAGATGGTTGAGGCACCGATATTCCTGCGCCTTGGGCGCATCCCAGGAGCGGAACACGGCCTCGGCCGCCGCCCGCAGCTGGTCCATGGGCTCCTCGGGGACAGTGGCATCGAAGCGCTCGCGGGCGAGATCGAGATAGCGGCCGCCCAGCCGGTCCAGCGCCTCGGGATCCAGCTCCCGGTCGGATGCGACCTCCTCCGCCGCCAGGACGGCGCGCAGCACCTCTTCGAACGGGCCGCGCGGCAGGCCGGCCACCACCTCGCAATAGCCCTCGATGAAGCGGCGCCGGCAATCGGCCGCAAGCCGCGGATTGCCGTAAAGGCGCATGAGGCCGCGGGTGGTCGCGGCGGTCATGCCCACGTCCAGCACCGTCTCCAGCATGCCGGGCATGGACTTTTCCGCCCCCGACCGCACCGAGACGAGCAGCGGCCGCCGCCGGTCGCCGAAGCCGCGGGCGGTGACGCGTTCGAGATAGGCGATGCCCTGTTCCAGCAGGGCGCCGATGCGCTTTTCCGCGTGCGCCTTGCCGCACAGGGCGGTGGAGAGCACGAAGGCCGGCGGCACGTTGAGGCCGAGGGCGTTCATGCGCCAGAGCTGCGCCGCCTTGGAGCCGAAGGCGTGGGCGGAAAGGGGCGCGGTATCGCCGCCGGGACCGATGAAGCCGATGAGGGGTGAGGCCGCCCCGTGGGAGCCGTGGGGGTGGTCCGCCTCGGACAGGCGCGCGCTAAGGGTCGTCACGATCCCACCTCCTCCAGGACACAGGCTCGCAGCGCCAGGGCGGCGCGGGCGAGGTGGTCGGTGCCGGCCTCCATGGCGCGGGCGACCTCCATGGTCGCCACCAGCGCGGACGCCGGCACCGGTGCCGGTTCACCGAGGGCCGCCGCCAGAACCCGGCGATGGGCGGCATCGGCGCGGCGTTCGCCTTCCATCACCGCGTCGATGGCTTCAAGGGCATCGGTGATGTCCTCGCGCCGGCCGGCCGGTCCCTCGCAGGCGGCGGCCACGGCGCGGACCAGATCGCCGCAGCAGGCCATGGCCACGGTCACCAGCTCGCCGAGGGGCGCGGCGGTGTTCGTGGCCTCCCGCCGGGATTGGGTGCCGAGCAGGAAGGCGGCTTCCTCGAAAGCGTCGGTCGCTTCTTCCACCGATTCGGTGAGCGGCAGGAAGCGTCGGCCCCGGCCGAAGGGGCCGCTCGCCAGATCACGCGCCGCCAGCACCTGCCGGTCGGCCTTTTCCTCCAGCTTCTTGGCCCGCCGCTGGAAGGCGGCGCGGATGCCGACGTTCCCGTCTGCAGGCTCGTCGAGGGCTTCGGCCACTTCGGCGGCCAGCATGCGGGCAAGGCCGAGCTGTGTGAGCGCCAGGGCCAGCACTTCCTGCTCGGCCGAGCCGAAGCTGCGGGCCAGTTCCGCGCGGACCTCGTCCTTGATGAGCCGGACCGAGCGCTGGGCGCCGAGCCCCTCGCTGGTGAGGCGCAGCACCTCGCCCAGCAGCCGCGCCACCGCGCCGGCGCCCAGCACCCGGTCGAGGCGGGCGCCATAGGGCACTCGGCCCTCGGCACTGCGCCGGACCGCATCGAAGATCAGCTCCGCCCCGCCCAGCTCCAGGAAGGCCCGGTGGCCGAAACGGGCGCGCGCGGCATCGGTGAGGAGGCGGATGGCCGTGGCCTTGTCCACGAAGGTCTGGAGCGCCTTGCGCGCCTTGTTCCAGTCGATGAGGAAGACGAGGTGCGCGCCCACGGCGGTGAGGAAGGCATCGAGATCGGCCGCGTCGCGCGCCGCAAACCGCCCCGTCACCAGGAAGAAGCGCCCGCCGTCGGCAAGGCCTTCCACGCTGCGCTCGGCCAGCGGCGTCCAGGTGGCGGAAAAGTCCCGGAACAGGGAGATGAAGAATTTCGCCCGAGAGCGGTGCACGTCGGTGTAGGTGACGGTGGCGTTGAGCCCCTCCACCGCCACGATGATCACATGGGCATCGGTGGTGCCGATGTCGTTCTGCAGGATCAGGCGCGCGCCCGAGCGGCTGGCCGTGGTGTCAAGCCCGGGATGGCCGAAGGCGAGGCGGCGGGTGCGGTTGAGGCCGGCCATGAAGGCTTCGATGCGGCCATGGTCTTCCGCCAGCACGCCGAGCGCGCGGGCCCCGGCGATGGTCTCCGCGGCAATGGTTGCGGACAGCTGGTTGAGCGCCTTGTGCAGGTCCATGACGACAAGGTGGGCGCTGTCCTCGCCGCCGCGGCGCGCGGAGGTGAGGCGCACCAGGGCCGGCTCCTCCAGCACGTCACCGGCGATGCCGGCGAAGGCCGCATGCAAGGCGGCGAGGCGCCCGGAAAAGCCCGACGCCGCAGGACTGCGCGCCGCGTCGAGGGGCGCGGCCATGGCGGAGATGTCGTCAAGGATAGCGTCCATCAGCCGGCGGGCGCCGGGAATGGCGTAGCCGCCGCCCTCCACCAGCTGGGCGCCGGCGACGGTCGCATCAAGCCCGTCCTCGGCGGCGCCGGCGGCGCGGGCCTCCGCATCCATGGGACGGACCGGACGCAGCGGTGCCTTGGCGTGGGCCACGGCTTCCTGCAGCGCGGTCATGCGCAGCTTGGCGCGGTCGTTGGCCTGCAGCGCCGCCTCGATAAGGGCGGGAAGCAGCAATTCGCCTTCGCCAAGCTCTTCGACGATCTGGGATTTTCGCATGGCACCGCCTTCCCCTGCCGGATCGGGGTCCGGCGCGCGACTTGGGAATCCGGCTCGCATGGGGCGGCACGGCCGTTTCGGGCCGATGGAGCCGGATCGTCAACCCCGCTGACTACGACCTGATCGCAACAGTTCGAAGACAGTGCCGCGCAGCCTTGCCTGCCTCAAGCTGCGGCGCGGCAGCTGCGGCGCGGCCTTGGCCCGCATTGCCCGCACGGCCGACGGGTCTATAAGGCGCCATGCCCGCCTTTGAAGCTGCCCCCGATTCCGATCCGCTCCGCATCCTGCGCCAGGTCTTTGGCTACGAGGCCTTTCGCGGGCATCAGAAGGAGATCGTGGAGCACGTGGCCGCAGGGGGCGATGCCCTGGTGTTGATGCCCACGGGCGGCGGCAAGTCCCTGTGCTATCAGGTGCCGGCGCTGGTGCGGCCGGGCACCGCCATCGTCGTCTCGCCGCTCATCGCGCTGATGCACGACCAGGTGCAGGCCCTGCGCCAGCTGGGCGTGAAGGCGGCCATGCTCAATTCCTCGCTCGCCCCCGGCGAGGCGCGGCAGGTGGAGCGGGCGCTCGCCATGGGCGACCTCGATTTGCTCTATGTGGCGCCCGAGCGGCTCCTGACCGACAGCTTCCTCACCCTGCTGGACGGTGCGCGCATCGCCTTGTTCGCCATCGACGAGGCGCACTGCGTGTCCCAGTGGGGGCATGATTTCCGGCCCGAATACCGCCAGCTCACGATCCTGCACGAGCGCTTCCCCGGCGTGCCGCGGCTCGCGCTCACCGCCACGGCGGACGGCCCCACCCGCCGCGAGATCATGGAGCGGCTGGCGCTGGACGAGGGCAGGGTCTTCCTTTCCTCCTTCGACCGGCCCAACATCCGCTACCGCATCGAGCCGAAAGCCAATCCGAGGGCCCAGCTGCGGGCCTTCCTCGACGCGCACGCGGACGAGGCGGGCATCGTCTATTGCATGAGCCGGGCGAAGGTGGAGGCCACCGCCGAAATCCTCTCCACCGAAGGCCGCACCGCGCTGCCCTACCACGCCGGCCTCGATGCCGACACCCGCGCCCGCCACCAGGACCGCTTCCTGAAGGAGGAGGGGGTGGTGATGGTGGCCACCGTCGCCTTCGGCATGGGCATCGACAAGCCGGACGTGCGCTTCGTGGTCCATCTCGACCTGCCCAAAAGCATCGAGGCCTATTACCAGGAAACCGGCCGCGCCGGCCGCGACGGCCTGCCCTCCGAAGCCCTGCTGCTCTACGGCGTGGAGGACGTGGCCAAGCTGATCCAGTTCGTGGAATCGTCCGATTCGCCCGAGGCGAGGAAGCGCGTGGAGCGCGGCAAGCTCGATGCGCTGCTCGGCCTGTGCGAGACCGTCAGCTGCCGCCGTCAGGTGCTGCTGAAATATTTCGAGGAAGACCTCTCCGAGCCCTGCGGCAATTGCGACACCTGCCTGTCGCCGCCGCGCACCTTCGATGGGACCGAGGCGGCGCAGAAGCTGTTGTCCTGCGTCTACCGCACCGGCGAACGCTTTGGCGCCGGCCACGTCATCGACGTGCTCAAGGGCGAGGCCAACGAGAAGGTGCTGAAGTTCGGCCACGAGAAGCTCTCCACCTTCGGCATCGGCAAGGATTTCTCGCGGGACGAGTGGCGCGCCATCGTCCG
Source organism: Xanthobacter autotrophicus ATCC 700552 (assembly GCF_043194565.1). Lineage (GTDB taxonomy): Bacteria > Pseudomonadota > Alphaproteobacteria > Rhizobiales > Xanthobacteraceae > Xanthobacter > Xanthobacter autotrophicus_F. The sequence continues at coordinate 121,937 of NZ_JBAFVS010000005.1, forward strand.
CCAATTGGTGGCCATGGGCCATCTGTGGGTGGACGTGGAGGGCCACGGTAGCCTCGGCCTCACCGAGAAATGCCGCGCCGTGCTGCGCGGCGCCGAGAAGGTGGAACTGAAGGCGGAGGCGCGCCCCCGCCCGGCCCGCGTCACCGGCGGTTCGCGCGGGCCGGGGCCGGTGCTGTCGGACCCGGCGGACGAGGCCTTGTTCCGCAAGCTCAAGGCGCTGCGGCTGGAGATCGCCCGCGCCCAGGGCGTGCCGCCCTATGTGATCTTCCACGACACCACGCTGATGGCCCTGGCCGAGCTGAAGCCTGAGTCCATGAAGGCGCTGGGCATGATTTCCGGCATCGGCGAGGCCAAGCTCACGCGCTACGGCAGCCAGTTCCTCGGGGCCATCAAGGACGGGTAGGGGACCTGCGCAAATGCCCGCCTGTCCGCGTCAGGACGCCGCGCGGGCGAGGAGGTCCAGCGCTTCCAGCACGGAGAAGCGGCGAATCTCCCCGCGGCCGATTTCGCCGAAGCGCTTTTCAAGGTGCTCCACGGTGCCATCCTTGCGGGCGCAGGCGAAATGCACCAGGCCCACCGGCTTTTGCGCCGAGCCGCCGCCCGGCCCGGCGATGCCGGTGATGGCCACTGCCGCGTCCACGCCGGCCGCCTTCAGCGCACCCTGCGCCATGGCGCGGGCGGTTTCCTCGCTCACGGCGCCATGGGCGGCGAGGATCGCCTCGCTCACGCCGAGCATGGCCGTCTTGGCGGCGTTGGAATAGGTGACGAAGCCGCGGTCCACCACGTCGGAAGAGCCCGGCACCTCGGTCAGCGCCCCGGCCACAAGGCCGCCGGTGCAGGATTCCGCGGTGGCGAGGGTCAGGCCGCGGGCGCGAAAGGCTGCGAGCACGGCGACGGCGCGGCCATAGGTTTCCTCGTCCATGGGCTGGTCTCCTTCGCGCCGCACAGGCCGGCGCCTCGTCCCGGCAGGTGGTATCAGCCTATCTCGAGGCTGCGCGGCACGTCGGTCCGGCTTGCTGCGCGCCTCGCCTTTTCAACAGTTCCGTGATTGCCCCGGCCCCTCGTTTGCATTCGACGGGCCGGCCGCTATAGTCCCGCCGCCCTGCCGGAGCCCCGGTGCGGCACGGATTCCCACCACCGACTGAACGAGGACGCAAATGTTCATTACGCCCGCTTTCGCCCAAGGCGCCACGGGAGCCGGCGGCGGGGCCGACATGCTCATTCAGCTTGCTCCGTTCCTGCTCATCTTCGTGGTGATGTATTTCCTCATCCTGCGGCCGCAGCAGAAGCGCGCCAAGGCCCACCAGGAAATGGTCGGTGCCCTGCGTCGTGGCGACGTGATCGTCACCGCCGGCGGCCTCGTGGGCAAGGTGACCCGCGTGGTGGACGAGGCGGAGATCGAGCTTCAGATCGCCGACAACGTCCGCGTGCGTCAGCTGCGCACGCAGATCGCCACCGTCCGCGCCAAGGGCGAACCGGCCAAGGACGAAGCGCCCGCGGCGTGAGCTGCCGCCCGATTCCTTTTTGAGATAAACGCGCGACATGCTGCACTTCTCCCGCCTCAAGACCACGGCGATCCTCCTCACCATCGCCGTGGGACTCTTGTTCGCGCTGCCCAACGTCCTGCCCCAGAGCGCGCTGGCGTACCTGCCCACGTGGCTGGCCTCCAGCCGCGTGACGCTGGGGCTCGACCTTCAGGGCGGCTCGCACATCCTGCTCGAGGTGGATGGATCGGCGCTGCGCAAGGAGCGCACCGAGCAGGTGCGCGACGAGATCCGCCGCGTCCTGCGCGACCAGAAGATCGGCTATTCCAATCTCGCCTTGCGCGACACCTCGGTGAGCCTGCGCCTGCGCGATCCCGCCGACACCCAGAAGGCGGTCGCAGAATTGCGCAAGCTGGCGGCGCCGGTGACCAACGCGCTGTTCGGCAATTCCTCCGGCGAGATGGACCTGCTGGTCTCCTCCAGTGCCGATGGCGCCGTGACGGTGCAGCTGAGCGAGGCCGGCCTCAACGCCCGTATGCGCTCGGCGGTGGAGCAGTCCATCGAGATCATCCGCCGCCGTATCGACCAGCTCGGCACGGTGGAGCCCAATATCCAGCGCCAGGGCCTCGACCGCATCCTGGTGCAGGTGCCTGGCCTTCAGGACCCGCAGCGGCTGAAGAACCTTTTGGGCCAGACCGCCAAGCTCTCGTTCCGCATGGTGGACCAATCCATGTCGCCGCAGCAGGCGCAGGAAGGCCGCCCGCCACCGGAATCCGAAGTGCTGCAGGGCCAGGACGGCCAGCCCTATCTCGTCGAGAAGCAGGTGCGCGTCTCCGGTGAGGACCTGGTGGACGCCCAGCCGGGCTTCGACCAGAACACCCGCGAGCCCATCGTTTCGTTCCGCTTCAACAACAATGGCGCCCGGCGCTTCGCCGCCACCACCCAGGACGCGGTGGGCCGGCCGTTCGCCATCGTGCTCGACAATCAGGTGATTTCCGCACCGGTGATCCGCGAGCCCATCCTCGGCGGCTCGGGGCAGATCTCCGGTTCCTTCACCGTGCAGCAGGCCAACGACCTCGCCATCCTGCTGCGCGCCGGCGCGCTGCCCGCCCCGCTCCGGGTGGTGGAAGAGCGCACCGTGGGTCCGAGCCTGGGCGCTGATTCCATCCATGCCGGCAAGGTGGCCGCCTATGTGGCGACCGCGCTGGTGGCGGTGTTCATGGTCGCCGTCTACGGCCTGTTCGGCCTGTTTGCCCTGGTGGCGCTCGCCGTCCACATCATGCTCATGTTCGCGCTCCAGTCGGTGCTGGGGGCGACGCTGACCCTGCCCGGCATCGCCGGCGTGGTGCTCACCATCGGCATGGCGGTGGATTCCAACGTCGTCATCTTCGAGCGCATGCGCGACGAGGCGCGGGAAGGCCGCTCGGCCATTTCCGCCATCGACAAGGGGTTCGTGAACGCGCTCGGCACCATCCTTGATGCCAACATCACCTCCCTCGCCACCGCCGTCATCCTGTTCCTCATGGGCGGGTCCGGCCCCGTGCGCGGGTTCGCGGTCACCTATATCCTCGGCCTTCTGACCACCATGTTCACTGCCTATACCCTGACGCGGCTGATGATCGCCTATTGGGTGAAGTGGCGGCGGCCGGCAAAGCTGCCTATCTGAAGGTCCGCCGCACATGCCCTTGATCGATTACATTCCGGCGCAGACCAATATCCACTTCATGCGCCTGCGCCACTGGACGTTCCCGTTCTCGGCGGCGCTGTCCATTATCGCCGTTGTGCTGTTCGCCACCTATGGCTTCAACCTGGGCATCGATTTTCGGGGCGGCACCCTGATCGAGGCGCAGACCAGCCAGCAGGTGGCCGACATCGGCGCCCTGCGCGAGCACCTGACCGACCTCGACGTGGGCGACGTGCAGATCCAGGAATTCGGCTCGCCCCGCGATGTGCTGATCCGCGTCGGCGCGTTCGGCACCACCGACGAGGCCCAGCAGGCCATCATCACCAAGGTGCGTGACGTGCTGGGCACCGAATACACCGTGCGCCGCGTGGAAACCGTCGGCCCGAGCGTGTCCGGCGAACTGGTGCGCCAGTCCATCCTCGCCCTCGTGCTCGGCGCGGTGGCGGTGCTCGCCTATCTGTGGTTCCGCTTCGAATGGCAGTTCGCCGTGGGCGCCATCGTGACGACGATGCACGACATCTTCGTCACCCTGATGATCTATTCGGCCTTCGGCATCGATTTCGACCTCACGTCCATCGCCGCCATCCTCACCATCATGGGCTATTCGCTCAACGATACGGTGGTGGTGTACGACCGTATCCGCGAGATGCTGCGGCGCTACAAGAAGCTGCCGCTGCCGGAACTGCTCGACATCGCGGTGAACGCGACCTTCTCGCGGACCATCATCGTTTCCACCACCACCTTCTTCGCCACCCTCGCCCTCTATTTCTTCGGCGGCGAAGTGTTGCGCGGCTTCTCGTTGGCGATGACCGTGGGTGTGGTGATCGGCACCTATTCCACCATCTTCGTGGCCGCGCCCATCCTCATCCATCTGGGCCTGCGCTCCTCGACGGTCGCCGGCCCTGCCAAGAGCGAGCCGGAAGCGGTGCTGGGCGTGGACGAGGCGGCCAAGCTCGCCGAGGTGGAAGCCGAGGTCCTGGACGAGCCGGTGCCTCCGGCCCCGGCCAACGCTCCGGCCAGGACCGCCGGCAATAAGTCCGGCAAGGGTCCTGCGAAGGGCTCTGCCAAGGGCAGCAAGGGCCCGCCGGCCCGCCCAGCCAAGGCGTGATGCGGTGGCAAGCCCGGCCGGCGCGCCCTTCTTCCCCCGGCAGGTCACCATAGACGGCTATGGGGACAGCTTCTTCCACTTCGCCAGCATGTCCCATGCCGGCTCCATCCTCGCGCTGCCCTCGGGCATCCGCCCCTGGGCGCCGGCGCGAATGGCGGAGGTGGATCCGGCCGCGCTGGCACCGATCCTCGCCGAGGCAGGGGCCTTCGAGCTGTTGCTGCTGGGTACCGGCCGCGATCCCGCGCACCTGAAGGAGCCGCTGAAGCAGCTCCTGCGCGAGAAGGGCCTGCGCTTCGAGCTGATGCCCACCGCAAGCGCCGCCTCCACCTACAATGTGCTGCTCGGCGAGGGCCGCCGCGTCGGCGCGGCCCTCATCGCCGTCTGACCCCGGCCATGCCGGAGGACACCACGCCGGAGGAGATCGCGCCCGACGCCGCCGCGCTCGCCGCCTATGCGTATTGCGCCGAGCAGGTGCGGGCGCAGGACCGCGACCGCTTCCTCGCCGCCTTGTTCGCGCCCGAGGACAAGCGTCGCCACCTCTTCGCCCTCTATGCCTTCAACCTCGATGTGGCGCGTGTGCGCGAGGTGGTGCGGGAGGCGCTGCCGGGCGAAGTGCGTCTCGCCTGGTGGCGGGAGGTGATCGAGGGGCAGGGGCGGGGCGAGGTGGAAGGCCATCCCGTGGCCGCGGCCCTGCTCGACACGGCGGAGCGCTTCGCCTTGCCGCGCGCCAGCCTGACCGCGCTGGTGGATGCGCGCATCTTCGACCTCTACGACGATCCCATGCCCACGGTGGCGGACCTGGAGGGCTATGCCGGCGAGACCGCATCCGCGCTGCTCCAGCTGTCGGCGCTGGTGCTGTCGCCGCAGGCCTCCGCCGCGACCGGCGACCTTTCCGGACACGGCGGCGTCGCCATCGCCATGACCGGGCTCATGCGTGCCTTCCCCATCCATGCGGCGCGGGGCCAGTGCTACCTGCCCCTCGACCTTCTGGCCCGCCACGGGATCGGGCGGGACGAGGCCGTATCGGGCAAGGTCTCGCCCCCACTGCTGGCGGCGCTGGCCGAGTTTCGCGCCGAGGCGACGCGCCACCTTGCGGCGGCGCGGGCGGCTGCCGAACGGCTCGGTCCGTCAGTCACCATTGCTGCGCCCTATCTCCCGCTGGCCCTGGTGGCGGGCGATCTCAAGGCACTGGCGCGGGTGAACGACCCGTTCGGCGCCGTGGCCGGGCTGTCACCCTTCCGCCGCCAGTTCGCGCTTTGGCGCGGGGCGCGCCGTGCCGCGGCCGGCAAGGTCTGGTTCTGACCTTCTCTTGAGGCGCGTCCGCCTCACGCCGCCGGGCGGGTGATCCGATCCGTCAGGTTGAGTCGCCCGCGGGCGATCTCGGCCACCTGGAGCCGCACCGCCTCCGATCCCGCCAGCACGTCGAGCATCTCGATCTGGTTGCGGGCGATGAGCAGCAGCAGGTCGTCCCGCACCGCGCCGTCGGCGCCATGGGGCAGGGCCGCCACCAGCTGGAGCTGGTCGAGATGCGGCCGGTCTGGGAGCGCCTGCGCCAGATGCGCGCGCAGATCCTCCGCAGTCACCGCCCCGCGGGGGGCAACGAAGGCATAAAGCCCCACCTTGCCGCCCAGGGTCTGGAAATCGGCCATGTGCACCTCGGCCACGGCCGGGTGGGCGGCCAGCGCCGCCGCAATGCGCGGGGCCACCTGCGTCACCCGCGGGCCGCGCCCTTCGGTATCGGAATAGGACATGAGCCGCCGCGTGACGAAGCGGTAGACCTTCTTGCCCGTGGCCATCCACACCCGGGTGGGCAGGCTCTTGGTGGCCAGCACCTTCTTTTCGCGGGGGGTGAGCGCCTGCGGGCAATAGGTGCGCTTGTGCTTCAGCAGGTGGCGAATGTCCTCATAGGCCAGCACCCGGCCGATCTTCCAGCGCCGGCTGATGGGCAGGGCGAGCTGGAAATCCATGAGCCAGGCTTCGCCATCGGCCCCGCGCAGCCAGTTCTGCTGCTTGGCGAGGTCGTTGTGGACATAGCCGGCGGCATGCAGCGTATGCAGTGCCGCGCGGGCAGACTGGAAAAAGTGAAGGTCGCCCGTGGGCCGCGCGATCTGCAGCGGCGCGCCCTCCACCCAGCCGCGCACCAGGAAGCGGTGGCCCACGGCCAGCAACGGCGTGGTCACGCCGGTCCTGGTGACACGCTCCAGCGCATGGACCTCGAAGGCCGCGAGGCGCCGGGCCAGCGGCCCGAGCCAAAGCGACACCTCGTTCCAGCGCCGGCGCACGGCAGGCCAGTCCCGCCCGTCCCTGTCGGTCCACACGCCGCGCTCGACGGTGGAGAAGACGTCGCGCTTCAGCACCGTGTCCACGGCGAAGCGGGCCGGATCGGCGTGGTATTCCACGGGGGGCGGCGGGCTCGAAATGCGCGGCATCGGCGCCTCTTAAGCCGCCCGGGCCGGCGTGTCGAGCCAGGCCGCCATGTGGGCGAGGGCGCGGGCGGCCATGGCCTTCTTCTTGGCCAGGGTCTTCTCCGCGCCACGCAGGCGCTTGCCGGGCTCGCCGCGGGGGGCTTCCTCCAGCGGCGGGAACAGGCCGAAATTGATGTTCATGGGCTGGAACGAGCGCGGCGATCCAGCCTCCTCCGCCTCCACATGCCCGCCGGTGATGTGGGCGAGCAGCGCGCCATGGGCGGTGGTGAGCGGCGGCGGGACGATCATCTCGCCGTGCCGCTCGGCGGCGGCGAAGCGCCCGGCCATGAGGCCCACGGCCGCGCTTTCCACATAGCCCTCGCAGCCGGTGATCTGGCCGGCGAAGCGCAGGCGGGGGTCGGCCTTCAGCCGCAGCGTGCCGTCGAGCAGGCGGGGGGAGTTCAGATAGGTGTTGCGGTGCAGGCCGCCGAGCCGCGCGAACTCGGCATTCTCCAGCCCCGGAATGGCGCGGAAGACGCGGGCCTGCTCGCCATGGCGCAGCTTGGTCTGGAAACCCACCATATTGTAGAGCGTGCCCAGCTTGTTGTCCTGCCGCAGCTGGACGATGGCATAGGCCTTCACCGTCGGGTTATGCGGATTGGTAAGGCCCACGGGCTTCATGGGGCCGAACCGCAGGGTCTCGCGGCCGCGCTCGGCCATCACCTCGATGGGCAGGCAGCCGTCGAAATAGGGGGTCTTGGCCTCGAAGTCGCGCATGGGAGCCTTCTCGCCGGCGATGAGCGCATCCACGAAGGCGTGATACTGCGCCTCGTCCAGCGGGCAGTTGATGTAGTCCGCCCCGGTGCCGCCCGGTCCCGGCTTGTCGTAGCGCGACTGGAACCAGGCCTTGCCCATGTCGATCGAGTCGAAATGCACGATGGGCGCGATGGCGTCGAAGAAGGCCAGCGCCGTTTCCCCGGTCAGCGACAGGACCGCTTCGGCCAACGCCGGGGAGGTGAGGGGGCCGGTGGCAAGGATCACCTGGTCCCACTCGGCCGGCGGCAGGGTGGTGAGTTCCTCGCGCCGGATCTCGATGAGGGGGTGCTCTCCCAGCGCCTGAGTCACGGCGCGCGAGAAACCGTCCCGGTCCACCGCCAGAGCACCGCCGGCAGGCACCTGATTGCGGTCGGCCGCGGAAAGAATGAGCGAGCCGGCCTGCCGCATCTCGGCATGAAGCACGCCCACCGCATTGCCTTCCGGATCATCGGAGCGGAAGGAATTGGAGCAGACCAGCTCGGCGAGGCTGTCGGTGAGGTGGGCATCGGTGGTGCGCTGGGGCCGCATCTCGTGCAGCACCACCGGGACGCCGCGGGTCGCGAGCTGCCACGCCGCCTCGGATCCGGCGAGACCGCCGCCGACAACGTGGACGGGGTCGGCTGACTTGGGCATTGCTCCTCCGCTCCGCCGGGGAAGGGGGGCCTTGGGGCCGGGGGCGCGACGGGAGACGCCATGTGCCACAGGCGCGCCGCCAACTTCAACCCCTGCGGTCATCATCACCTGCGACGGCGGGTGGGCCGTGGAGCCGGACGGAAAACGAAAATGGCCCCGAAAGGGGCCACTATCGACGTCCGGCCCCGTGGGCCAGACTATATCGGCGTCGTCAGATCAAACGGCGCCGGAGGCGTGCCGGGCGAGAGAACGAATCTCGCTGCGCGACACGTTGATGTCCGCAAGGCTGCGATCGTCGAGCTTGGACAACTCAGTGACAGTGCGATTGTACGTCTGCCACCGGCGGAACTGGCGAGCCAGGAAACCCCAGAGCAACATTGGTCTTCTCCACATTGCGGAAGCTTCTCTTTTGCTTCCGCGACTTTCCCCCCCTAGATACGCCCTCTCGCTGCAACGCAGTAGGGTCGATCATGCATTGCAGCATTGCGGGGTGTGCATGGAGCATGGCCGGCTGAACTTTCCCGCAGGAAGGCCGAAACCGGCTGCGGGTGGCCTTACAGCGCATGTGCGCGGGACCGATGGGCAAAACATCCAAACACAGAGAAGCTTTATACCATCAGCCTCGGTCTTCGACCGATGCCAAGTGGGTACGCTCAAGTGCCGCGCGGGCTTGACCAATGGCCCATGAGGCAAGCGCGCGGGCCATTGGTAGTACATCTCGCGCTGTCTGCGATCGGTTCAGAGCGCAGCCGTTGACGAGGGCTTACCGGCGTCCGTGAGCTCGTCGCGGAATGGGAGGCCGCTCCGGATTTCAGCATGCGCGCCGCCGTGCTTGCACATCCGGCTTGTTCAGACGGGTCCCCGGCAAAGGCTGTAGGGCGGAATGTCCCGGCAATCGCCGGCCTGAAACACCGGGCCGCCCGGTCCTACGGGAGCGCGGCGCCGAGCCGCTTCCCAAAGGAAACTACTCCGCAGCCTGCCGACGCCGGCCACGGGCGCGGGGACCCGCCTTGGTCGGTGCTGCGCTGACCTCGACAATGGCCTCTGCGACCTTTGCCCCAGGTTGAGCATCTGCCCCCGGTTCAGCATCCGCCGGTTCCACGCCTGCCGGTGCGGATCTGGGATTCGTTTTACGGGCTCCAGCTTTCCGCAAGGGCACCTTTTCCGTCGATTGTGCCTTCACCGATGGCGCAATCGGGGCAGCCTTGGCCATGGGGCGACGCGCCAGGACTTCCGCGAGGAAGTGCCCGGTGTGGGAACGCGGGTGCTGCGCCACCTGCTCGGGCGTACCCGCCACCACGATCTCGCCGCCCCCGTCTCCCCCCTCCGGACCGAGATCGAGAATCCAGTCGGCGGTCTTGATGACCTCCAGATTGTGCTCGATCACCACCACGGTGTTGCCCTGCTCCACCAGTTCATGCAGCACTTCGAGCAGCTTTTTCACGTCGTGGAAGTGCAGGCCCGTGGTGGGCTCGTCGAGGATGTAGAGGGTGCGTCCGGTGGCGCGCTTGGACAGTTCCTTGGAGAGCTTCACGCGCTGCGCCTCACCGCCGGAGAGCGTGGTCGCCTGCTGGCCCACCTTGATGTAGTCGAGCCCCACGCGATGCAGCGTTTCCAGCTTTTCGCGAACAGAAGGCACTGCCTTGAAGAATTGTGCGCCCTCCTCCACAGTCATGTCCAGAACATCGGCAATGGACTTGTTCTTGAACGTGACATCAAGGGTTTCACGATTGTAGCGCTTGCCCTTGCAGATATCACAAGTGACATAGACATCCGGCAGGAAGTGCATCTCGATCTTGATGACGCCGTCGCCCTGACAGGCTTCGCATCGCCCCCCCTTCACGTTGAAGGAGAAGCGCCCGGCGCCGTAGCCCCGCGCCTTGGCCTCCGGCAGGCCGGAGAACCATTCGCGGATGGGCGTAAAGGCGCCGGTATAGGTGGCCGGGTTCGAGCGCGGGGTGCGGCCAATGGGGGATTGGTCGATGTCGATCACCTTGTCGAGGTGCTCCAGCCCCTCCAGCCGATCGAACGGGGCCGGGGCCTCGCTGGCGCCGTTCAGCCGCCGCGCCACCGCCTTGTAAAGCGTGTCGATGAGGAGGGTGGATTTGCCTCCCCCCGATACCCCGGTGATGCAGGTGAACACGCCGAGGGGGATTTCGGCCGTCACATTCTTCAAGTTATTGCCTCGTGCGCCCGACAGCCTGAGCATGCGCTTCGCATTGGGCTTGCGCCGCGCCGGCACGCCCACGGACAATTGGCCGGTGAGGTACTGGCCGGTGAGGGAATTGGGATCGGCCAGGATCTGCGCCGGGGTGCCCTGGGCGACGATGCGCCCGCCATGGATGCCCGCGCCAGGGCCGACATCAACCACATAGTCAGCGGCGAGGATGGCGTCCTCGTCGTGCTCCACGACGATCACGGTATTGCCCAGGTCGCGCAGGTGCTTCAGCGTGTCCAGAAGGCGCGCGTTGTCGCGCTGATGCAGGCCGATGGAAGGCTCGTCCAGCACATAGAGCACGCCGGACAGGCCAGAGCCGATCTGCGAGGCGAGGCGGATGCGCTGGCTCTCGCCGCCGGACAGGGTGCCGGCGGCGCGGGCGAGCGTGAGATATTCAAGCCCCACATCCAGGAGGAATATCAGCCGCTCGCGGATTTCCTTCAGAATCCGGCCGGCGATCTCGTTCTGCTTGTCGGTGAGTTCGCCCGGCAGGGCCTCGAACCACGCCGACGCCGCCCGCACCGAGAGTTCGCCCACCTTGCCGATATGCATGCCGGCCACCTTCACGGCAAGGGCCTCCGGCTTCAGGCGATAGCCTGAACAGGCCTTGCAGGGGACGGTGGAGAAATACTTGGAGATCTCCTCCCGTGCCCAGTCGCTGTCCGTCTCCTTCCAGCGCCGGTCCAGGTTGCGCACCACGCCCTCGAAGGTCTTGGACGTCTCATAGGCGCGCATGCCGTCGTCATAGGCAAAGGTGATCTTCTCGCCGCCCGAGCCGAACAGCAGCACATCCCTCGCCTGTTCCGGCAGGTCGGCAAAAGGCACATTGAGCTTGAAATGATAGTGCTTGGCCAGGGCGTCCAGCGTCTGGCCATAATAGGGCGAGGTGGATTTTGCCCACGGGGCGATGGCGCCCTGCTTCAGCGAGCGCATCCGGTCCGGCACCACGAGGTCTGGATCAATGGTCTGCTCGACGCCCAGGCCGTCGCAGGCCGGGCAGGCGCCGAACGGATTGTTGAAGGAGAACAGGCGCGGCTCGATCTCCGATATGGTGAAACCGGAAACCGGGCAGGCGAACTTCTCCGAGAACAGGATGCGCCGCGGCGCCCCCGCCTCGTCCTTCTCGTCGGCATATTCTGCCACCGCGATACCGTCGGCCAGGCCAAGCGCCGTCTCGAAGCTGTCGGCAAGACGCGCGGCGAGATCGGGACGCACTACGATGCGGTCCACCACCACGTCGATGTCGTGCTTGATCTTCTTGTCGAGGGTCGGCGCTTCCGCGATCTCGTGGAAGGTGCCGTCGATCTTCACCCGCTGGAAGCCCTTCTTCATCCACTCGGCGAGTTCCTTGCGGTACTCTCCCTTGCGGCCACGTACCACCGGCGCGAGCAGAAAGAGCCGCGTGCCCTCGGGAAGGGCCAGCGTGCGGTCCACCATCTGGGAGACGGTCTGGCTCTCGATGGGCAGCCCGGTAGCCGGGGAATAGGGTACGCCCGTTCGCGCCCACAGAAGGCGCATGTAATCGTAGATCTCGGTCACCGTGCCCACGGTGGAGCGCGGATTTTTGGACGTGGTCTTCTGCTCGATGGAAATGGCCGGTGAAAGACCATCGATCTGGTCCACGTCCGGCTTCTGCATCATCTCCAGGAACTGCCGGGCGTAGGCCGAGAGGCTTTCCACATACCGGCGCTGGCCTTCGGCATAGATGGTGTCGAAGGCCAGCGAACTCTTGCCCGAGCCCGAAAGCCCGGTGAACACCACGAGGCTGTCTCGCGGAATCTCGAGGTCCACGTTTTTCAGGTTGTGCTCGCGCGCGCCGCGCACCGTCAGGGTGCGGGCGTCCCGGCGGCCGGCGATATCAGGGGCGGAAGCCGCCCGCTTGGGAAATGCGCGATCTGACATGGAATTCCGGTGCCGCCGATGGGCGCAAAAGGATCAGGATAGAGCGGTGGTCACATGACCGAGGGCGTTGAAGGGCGATACACAGAGCGCGGCGTGAGCGATCACTAAAGGCTCCAGCTTACACCCTTCACCTGCCGCAACCCGGTCGCTGCGCCGATCCGGCGTGGCTGCAGAAAGCGCGTGGCCGGGCGAGCGGCCACCGATACCCGCCCGTACGGTGATGATATCCGATCGCAGCATTTTCGAATTCGCTCGTGGTTATAATCGAAGATGTAGGCAGTCGCGTGCAATGCGGTAGGGAACATATCAGGAACCAATTCGGTGGGCCAGCCAAAATGCAGACGCGCGCGCCACATCCTGTCGCAAGATCGCACTTGCGTCCCGTCGGCGAAATAGATAGGAACACATCATGAACATCAGGCAGCCATCCATCACGGCGCTCGCGTCGGCGCGGTTCATGATGGGGACAAGTCGGCTTTGGGCTGGCCCCCCGCGCTGCGGGCGCTAGGGTGCGGGCGGATGATTGGTGACCACGAGCGAGGAGCAGCGGGATGGCCGGCAGCGTCAACAAAGTGATCCTGGTTGGCAACCTCGGCCGGGATCCTGAGGTGAAGTCTTTCCAGAGTGGCAATCGCGTTTGCAACCTCACGGTCGCCACCTCCGAAAACTGGAGGGACAAGGCCTCTGGAGAGCGGCGGGAAAAGACCGAGTGGCACCGCGTCGTGATTATGTCTGACAATCTTGTGGGGATCGCCGAGCGCTATCTCAAAAAGGGGTCCAAGGTTTATCTCGAGGGCCAGCTCGAAACCCGCAAGTACGAGAAGGACGGGCGCGAGGTCTACACCACCGAGGTGGTGCTGCGGCCCTATCGTGGCGAGTTGACTTTGCTCGACGGGCGTGGCGAAGGGGCAGGCGCGGGTAGCGACGACTATGCCGGCGGCGCCGATTTTGGGTCGGCCAGCCCCATGGGCGGGAGCTTCGGCGGCGGATCGGGCGGCGGTCGCCGCGTGTCCGGCGGCTCATCGGCGGGTGCTTCGGGCGGCGCTTCCGGTGGGGGCCGCCCGGCGGCTGATCTCGACGATGAAATTCCGTTCTGAAGCCACCTGACACCCCGCTGCCGCACGGGAGCGAGCAGGGTTGTGGGGCGATCGAGGCTCGGTCCTGAAGCTTTCGTCCGACGGGCCGAACGCGGATGGTGGTGGCTTTACGGCTCGTCGCCGCGGTGCGTTGTCCGCCACTCCTGGAGGTGACATCGACGCAAAAGGGTCAAATTGTGGGTCAGTCGCGCAATAAGCCTTCGACAAGTCATTGACGTAAAAAGGGAAAAAAACATTGCGCGGCGGTGGTTTCGCTGGCGTCGCGGGGGTGAATCGGCTAGAAGGAAGCACCGCGTTCCACGATTGAGAGTGTTGACTTTTGGCCGATTCCGAGACGCCGAAACCCGGCGGCGAGCCGCCGTCCGATATCAGGCCCGTTTCCATCACGGAGGAGTTGTCGCGCTCCTACCTCGACTATGCGATGAGCGTCATCGTCGCCCGGGCGTTGCCCGACGTGCGCGACGGCCTGAAGCCGGTGCATCGGCGCATCCTGTTCTCCATGCACGAGAACGGGTACGAGTGGAACAAGTCCTATCGCAAGTCCGCCCGCGTGGTGGGCGACGTCATCGGCAAGTATCATCCGCACGGTGACCAGTCGGTCTATGATGCCCTGGTGCGCATGGCGCAGACATTCGCCATGCGCCTGCCGCTGGTGGACGGCCAGGGCAATTTCGGCTCGGTGGACGGCGATGCCCCGGCGGCCATGCGCTACACCGAGGTGCGCCTGGAGAAGGTGACCAACGCCCTTCTCGACGACCTCGACAAGGACACGGTCGACTACCAGGACAATTACGACAATTCCGAGCACGAGCCGACCGTCCTTCCGGCCAAGTTCCCGAACCTGCTGGTGAACGGCGCCGGCGGCATCGCGGTGGGCATGGCCACCAATATCCCGCCGCACAACCTCGGCGAGATCGTCGACACCACGGTCGCCTTGCTGGACGACCCGATGCTGGAGCCCGAGGCGCTGCTGGATCTGCTGCCCGGCCCGGATTTTCCCACCGGCGCGCTGATCCTCGGCCGCACCGGCATCCGCCAGGCCTATCTGACCGGGCGCGGCTCCATCCCGATGCGGGCCAAGGTCGCCATCGAGACCATTCGCAAGGAGCGCGAGGCGCTCATCGTCACCGAGATTCCCTATCAGGTGAACAAGGCGACGATGATCGAGAAGATGGCCGAACTGGTGCGCGACAAGCGCATCGAGGGCATCTCCGAGATCCGCGACGAGAGCGACCGGGACGGCATGCGCGTGGTCATCGAGATCAAGCGCGACGCCCAGGCCGATGTGGTATTGAACAACCTCTACCGGCTGACGCTGCTGCAGACCTCGTTCGGCGTGAATATGGTGGCGCTGTCCGGCGGCAAGCCGGGCGTGCTCACGCTCCACGACGTGCTCACCGCCTTCATCGCTTTCCGCGAGGAGGTCGTCAGCCGGCGTACCAAATTCCTGCTACGCAAGGCCCGCGACCGGGCCCATGTGTTGGTGGGCCTTGCCATCGCCGTGGCCAATATCGACGAGGTGATCCGCCTCATCCGCACTGCGCCGGACCCGGCGAGCGCCCGTGAGTCGCTGATGGCGCGGGACTGGCCGGCCAAGGACATGGCCCCCCTCATCGCGCTCATCGCCGATCCGCGCCACAAGCTTGGCCCGGACGACACCTACCGCCTGTCCTTCGAGCAGGCCCGCGCCATTCTCGACCTGCGCCTGCAGCGCCTCACCGCCTTGGGCCGCGATGAGATCGCCGAGGAACTGGACAAGCTGGCGGTGGAAATCGCCGACTATCTCGACATTCTCGCCAGCCGTCCGCGCATGCGCGCCATCATCCGGGCCGAGCTCATCGCCATCAAGGAAGAGTTCGGCACGCCGCGGCGCACGGAGATCGTGGAAGGCTTCGGCGATCTGGAGGACGAGGACCTCATCCAGCGCGAGGAGATGGTGGTGACCGTCTCTCACGCCGGCTACATCAAGCGCGTGCCGCTTTCCACCTACCGGGCGCAGCGGCGCGGCGGCAAGGGCCGCTCGGCCATGCAGACGCGGGACGAGGATTTCGTCACCCGCCTGTTCGTCGCCTCCACCCACGCGCCGGTGCTGTTCTTCTCCTCCAAGGGGCAGGTCTACAAGCTGAAGGTGTGGCGCCTGCCGCTGGCGGCGCCGCAGGCGCGCGGCAAGGCGCTCATCAATATCCTGCCGCTGGAGCAGGATGAGCGCATTACGTCGGTTGTGCTTCTGCCGGAGGATTCGGACGAGAACGAGCGGCTGCAGATCCTGTTCGCCACCACCGGCGGCACCGTGCGGCGCAATGCGCTGACCGATTTTGCGCAGGTGAACCGCAACGGCAAGATCGCCATGAAGCTCAACGAAGGCGAGGCCATCGCCGAAGTGGGGCTGTGCACGGAAGACGACGACGTGCTGCTGACCACGGCGGCCGGCGCCTGCATCCGCTTCCCGGTCACCGATGTGCGCGTGTTCAAGGGCCGCGACAGCGTGGGCGTGCGCGGCATCCGGCTGGAGGACGGCGACACCATCATCTCCATGGCCATCATCGGCCACGTGGACGCCTCGGCAGAGGATCGCCTCGCCTATATCAAGCGTCGTCGCGCGCTGGCGGGCGAAGCCACCGAGGCCGGCGAAGTGGAGGCCGAGGAGGGTGCCAGCGGCAATGGCCATCTCGGCCAGGACCGCTACGCCGAGATGGGGGCGAAGGAGCAGTTCATTCTCACCGTCTCGGAGAACGGCTACGGCAAGCGCACCTCGTCCTACGAGTATCGGGTGACCGGACGCGGCGGCAAGGGCATCGTCGCCATGGCGGTGAACGAGCGCAACGGCCGCCTCGTGGCCTCCTTCCCGGTGGAGGACCAGGACCAGATCATGCTGGTGACCGACGGCGGCCAGCTCATCCGCTGTCCGGTGGACGGCATCCGCATCGTCGGCCGCGCCAGCCAGGGCGTCATCGTATTCGACACGGCGGAGGGCGAGCGCGTCGTCTCCGTGGAGCATATCAGCGACGATGCCGGGGCCGAGAACGGCGACGGCGATGAGACGGGCGAGGTCTCCGAGGCGTAGAATCGGGAGTTGTTCCGGCATCGGGCGATGCCGGAACAATGCCGAGCTGGTATATTGACACCAGTACCTTGCCAAAGCGTCAGAGGGCGACGGGGCTGCCGGCGGATCGGGGAATGGCGATGATAGCGGCGGATAGCCTTGCCCTGTTCGTGCTGGCATGCGTTGCGCTTGCCGCGACGCCGGGGCCGAACGTGGCCCTCATCGTGGGTACCAGCCTCAAGCACGGCCGGCGCGCCGGCATTCTCACCGCCACCGGCGTCAATGTGGGGCTCATCGCCCAGCTTGCGCTTGTGGCGGCGGGCCTGGCCTATGTGGTGGAGACTTTCTCCCGCCATTTCGATCTGGTGCGCTATGCCGGCGCCGCCTATCTCGTCTGGCTCGCCGTGCTGCAATGGCGCGGGGCTGGGGCGGGACGGCAGGCGCCCACGCCATCGGCCCGCGCGGCTTTCGGGCGGGGGCTGGCGGTGGCCTTCGCCAATCCCAAGACGCTGCTGTTCCACGCGGCTTTTCTGCCCCAGTTCATCACCGACAAGGCCGATCCCGTGCCGCAGATCGCGCTGCTGGCGGCGGTGTTCGCAGGCATCGCCCTGGTGGGCGACGTGCTGTGGGCCGTGGTGGCCGACAAGGCCCGCGCCGCGCTCGCCGGCCGCTTCACCCGCATTGCGGATCGGGTCTCCGCCGGCATCCTCGTGGGCGGGGCCGCGCTGCTCCTGGCGGCGGGACGGCGCTGAGCCGGCCGGGCGCCCACGGCCCCGGCCCCGGCGATGCTCAGCGCGTATGCTGCTCCGCGAAGGCGGCGGCCGCGCCATAGAGCCCGGGCTGGGGATGGGTGATGAGGCGGACCGGGATGTCCTCCATCCGCTGCGCGAACCGGCCCTTGGCAGAAAAGCGGCTGGCGAAGCCGGACTGCGGGATGAGGTGCGCGATGCGCGGGGCGATGCCGCCGGCGATCACCACCGCCTTGGCGCCCTGCACCAGGGCGATATCGCCGGCCACCGCGCCGAAGCTCAGGCAGAACCGGTCGAGGGCGGCGGCGGCGAGGCCATCCTTACCCTCGGTCGCAAGCGCCCACAGGGCCTTGTCCTCCAACTGGTCGATCTGGCACCCCTCGATGGCGGCAAGCGCCTCGTAGATGTTGACGAGGCCCGGACCGGAGACGATCCGCTCTACCGACACGCGCGGATAGCGCTGGCGCAGGCGATGCAAAATGGCCTCTTCCAGGGAATCCAGCGGGGCGAAATCGATATGGCCGCCCTCGCATTCGATGACGTGGTAGCGGCCGCCCTGGCGCAGCACATGGGCGACGCCGAGCCCCGTACCGGGGCCGATGATGCTGATGACCCCGTTCTCGGGCAGCGGCCGGTCTGATCCGGCGAAATGCGCGAAGCCCTCCTCGCCGATCTGCGCCACCGCATGGCCGATGGCGCCGAAATCATTCACCAGCGTCCAGGTGTCCACGTTGAGCTTTTCCGGGATCAGGTGCTTGTGGATGACCCAGGGATTGTTGGTGAGCTTCAGCACGTCGCCTTCCACCGGGCAGGCGATGGCGATGGCGGCTGCACGCGGCAGGGGCCTCCCCACGGTCTCGGCAAAGGCCTGCCAGGCGAGCTGGAAGCTGGCATGGTCGGCGGCATGGGTGACCACCGGCGCCCCGAGGGACACCACCCTTCCATCCGCGACCTCTGCGTGGGCGAAGCGGGCATGGGTGCCCCCGATATCGACAGCGACGATCTCCACGCCCGGTGTCCTTTCGCGATGACCGGCGGCCCACGCGCGGGCTTCCGGTGCACGGTCTACACCGCGCGGGGGCGGCGCGGCATTCCCATGGCTGATGTACACGGGAGCGGAGCGGATGGCACCCCGTTCGCGGGAGGTTCGGGCGTAATAGTTCTTGCTTTGTTCTGATGTCTGGGGCAGCCTCCAGCCCTCACATGGGGAGAAGCAGCCGTGGCGAAGAAGACGTTCTACGTGGTCCAGCCGTTCGAGCTGGGCAAGCGCGGCGCCCTGAAGGCCGGCGCGGCCGTGGAAGCCCGCACGGCGGCAGACGCCGAACGGATCGCGCGCCGGATGGCGATCGTGAACGCCGGCGCCATCGCCTTCTCGCGGGACGTGGATCCCGAATCGGACGATGCCGATCCACCGGTTCTCATCGCGAGCTTCGGCCAGGTGCCGGACAGCACCCTGGAAGCGGCATAGGCCGGACTGAAGGTCCTTCCCGATAAACCAACGGGTCAGGCCAAGCTCGCCTTGGCACAGAGAGCCGATTGCTGCCATGACGCGCGCGCCCAAGCCCAAGCCTATCGCGAAGCCCATGCCCATCAAGATCATGGCGGATTACGGCTGCCACCCGCTGTGGTGGGACAGCGCAAACGCGGTCTGGACGGACTGGGACGGACAGGTCGGCGATATCGATCCGGTCTCTCTCGGCGTCTCCCAAACCTTGGCAGCGGAGCTTCAGGCGTGGGCCGAACGATACGATGCCCTGCTGAACCGGGACGATCCCGCAAGCACATTTGTCTCGCCGGAAGATCATGCCGCCTTCGACGCCGCCGGTCGTTCTCTGGCGCGATGCCTGGCGCAGGAGCTTGGTCCAAGAGCCATTGTCAGATATTGGCGCGATCCCGTTGAGGCCGCGCCTTCTGAGGCTGATCGAACCGTGAGCCGATCCACATGACCTTCATCGTCGAAACCATCCTGAGACTCCTTGGCCTGTTCTATGTGCTGAGCGGTGTGCTGGTGGTGCGCTCGCTCGCGGTTTCGGCGATGGCAGACGGCGCCTATGCGGCACTCATGGGCGCGCCTGCGCATCCGGCGGAGCGCGCGCGGGAAATCTGGCTTGCCGCCGGCTCCGTGCTGATCGGGGCGGGAGGGCTCGCCCTGGTCCTGCTTCTCGACGTGGCGGTGGTGCTGTTCGTGCTGGGGGCGCTCCAGCAAATGGTCTATCTCGTCATCGTCGCCCCGCGCTTCCTCGATCCCCATGACGCACCGAATGCGGCGGGGCGGGCGAAAACTTGGCAGGCCGCATTCTTCTACCTCGCGGTGACCGTGCTCGTGGCGGCGGCAGCGAAGGCGGGCCTGCTGCGCCCATGGCAGGATATGCCCGCCTGGCTCCTTGCTGCGGCGGGCGTGGCGGTGGTCCTCGGCGCGGCCTGGACGGTCCGGGCGCTCGGCATGCGGGGCTCGGTCGGCGAGGCGGATTAGGCCGCACGATGGCACAACGGCTCGGGGCGCTCCGGCCTGCGCCGTCAGTGCGGCTCGATCTTGCGGGCGTCGGCGTCGGCAAGGCCGACCAGCAGGTGGCGCCCGCTCGCGTCGACGCGGAACAGGCCATACTTCGCCTGCGCATAAAGGTCAGCCTGGCCCTCCTGGAACAGGAAGGAGTGGGGCTCCACCGTCACCCCGTCGCCGGACCCGGCGCGGCGCACCCAGAAGGCTATTTCGCCTTGGCCGGGGGCGCCGGTGCTGCCGAGGCGGCGGAAGCGCCCCACCCGTCGCTCATCGAGGCCGAGGATGATGGTTCCGGCCGGGGCGTCGAGCCTGATTTCCTGCCGCTCCAGCGCAAACGAGAGCCGCATGTAGTCGCCCTGGATCAGCGAGCGCGGATCGACCGGGGCGAGGTCCAGGAGAACCACGTCGCCCGCCGCCATCAGCGCCTCGAAATCCCGGACGCTCCAGCCGAGCGTGGCGAGCACCGCGAGGCCGGCGGCAAGGAACAGCGCGCGCCGCGTCGCCTGCCTCGTCTGCGGCCTCATGGCGTCTGCTCCCGATTCCAGCCGGCCCAGCCGATGACTGCCCGCCCGGCGAGCAGCAGCAGCCCGCTGCCGACCAGCGTGGCGGACTTCTCCAGAAACGTCATGTCCCGACCATAATACCAGAGGACGAGGAAAACCGGCAGCGCCAGCACGCCCACCACCCGCAGCGGGACGTCGTGGAGGGCGTGGCCGACGATGAGCACCAGCAATGCGAAGCTGATGCCGGGCGCGCCGGCGAAGCCCAGCAGGACCACCCCCACCGTTGCCGCGGCCAGCGGCGGCTGGGCAAGCTTGCCCACCCCACCCGCGGCCCAGGCGATGGTGCCGACCAGCGACAGGGTCAGCACCCCCTCGATGACGCGCGGATCGAGCGGCCGCTGGTTCGCCCACAGCCCGGCGTCGCGCCCCGAGGCGAGGATGCACACGATGGTCCCCATGGTGGCGAGGGTGGCGATCCCGATCGGCCGCAGCGCCTGCGGGACCCGGTGGGTGAGGAGGAGAAGCCCCGCCACCGCCGTCGCCGCCGTGAACAGGGCGGCGACGGCCAGGCTCGGATCACGGCCGAAGCTCCCGCGCCCCAGGATCTCCAGCAGCGCCGCGGCGGCAACCGCATAGGGCGACAGGGTGCGGTCCAGCGAGGAGGCGGACACCGGATAGGTGGCGACGGTTACCGCCAGGAGGGCGGCGGTCGGCACCCAGGGCGTGTGCGCGCCCGCCAGAAAGACAATGCCGGCGACGCTCATCACCTTGCCGAGCGCCATGGCGGTGAAGGCCGTCTGGGCGAGGATGTCCCGGCCGATGCCCTGTGCGGTTCGCGGCAGGGCGAGGGACAGGCCGATGCCCGCCGCGAGGAAAGCCAAGCCCCAGCCCAGAAGGCTGCTGCCGCTGTTGAGCGAGATGATGTCGGCGACCACGAGGAAGGCGAGGAAAAACAGCGTCGCCAGCAGGGTCCCGACGGCGGAGAGGATCTTCAGGTGTAGCGGCGGGTGCTCTTCTGCGGCTGCCGCGCACACTGCCTCGACCACCGCCCCATGGGCCTCCGGCGGCAGCGCGCCGGAAACCTGCCAGGAGGTGATGAGCGTTTCGGCATCGATTGAGGGCCGGGTCATGGAGGAAGGGTTCATGGCCGGGCCGCCATCCGCCGCGAGACCGCCCTGAGCCATGCGACGGCGGCGGCGAACAAGGCGAGGGTGGCGAGCCCCATCGCGAAAAAAGTCCCCAAATGGGCGTGCCCGCTGCCGCTCGCGAGCAGCCGGAACAAGGCGAAATCGGCGATGGCGCACCCCGCGAGGGTCACCGCCGCCAGCATGACCACGTCGGGGATCACATATCGATACAGCGCGCCCATGGCCGCAAGGGTGAACACGACCAGAGCCGTGGCGGTCCATTCGGCGGGGCTGAAGCCGCTGCCTTTGTCGATCAGGACGAACGCCAGCTGGGTCGCGGCCGCGAGGGCCGGAAGGGCGAGATAGAACCGCGTCCAGCGCGCCGCCGGCCAGGCGAAGCCCCGAGACGCCAGCGCTTCCCGTGCGCCCAGCGCGAGGCCGAAGAGCGCCATCAGGCTGAGGTTGCGGCCGATGTGCAAGGCCGCGTCCGCCGGTTGCGTCTGGTCCCACCAGGTGACGACGGTCACGGCGGCGACGGCGATCCACACCGCCCAGGTGGCCGCGGAACAGGCCAGCAGCGCGAAGGCGAGGGTCAGGCCCGCCCAGGCGGCAAACAGGGTCCAGGCATCGGCGCCGGTCTGGTAGATCTGGCCCGCCACGGCAAGGAACACGCCCACCAGCGTCACCGCCGCCGCCGCGGCCGGCTCGAAGCCTTGCTGCCCGAAACCGGGGAAGACGGCGAGGCAGGCGGCGGCGATGAGCGCGGCGATGGCCCCGAGCTTGGCCAGCGGCGGGATCTCGTTCCAGTTGAAGGCGAAGAAATAGACGATGCCGGACAGCACCAGCGCCGCCCCCACGGCGCCGATGAGCCGCCCGGCCCACAGGCCCCAGCGGCGCGGCGGCTCGATCAAGGCGAGGGCCTCGTCGCGCGCTGCGGCGGAGATGAGCCCCCGGGCGGCCAGCCGGTCCACGCCAGGGCGATCCATCCGGATCCCTGCGAGCGCCACCGGCCCGGCGCCCCTGTCCTCGTTCGTCCCCATGTCGGTCTCGACGCTCCGGTCTTGCCGTTCCCGTCCCCTGCGCTAACTTCGCGCCAAAATCCAACGAGGTCGATCATGATCCGCACCGCCTGCACCGCCTTCTTTCTGATCAGTGCTGCGGGGCCGGCAGCGGCGTTGGATTGTCCGCTGGAGCGGGCCGTCTATACGCCGCTGGATGCGGATGACGACTGGAGCGCGCCGGAGGGCATTGCCAACACCTGGGAGATCACCCATCCGCGCAAGGAGGGCACGTCCTCCGACCGGCCGTGGGTGATTCGCCTCGCCGAGAACCGCCAGAAGCTGACCGCGACGTTTGGCGTCGCCGATCCGCCCGGCTTCAGCGCCACCCATGTCTTCATGCTGGCACCGCCGGGCAGTGCGGAGAGTGGCCAGGACGGGAGCAAGGACGGGAGCAAGAGCGGCGGCAAGCGCAAGGGTTTCAACGCGACCAAGGCGCCGTCCGCGCTGCTCTATTATTTCGGCGACGACCTGAAGCGGGTCGATCCCTCGGGCGAGGGCGAGGGCATGCCGAAGGCCCCGCCGCTGCTCCAGCTTCCCGGCCTGTCCAAGGCCTTCTGGACCTGGAAGCGCGACGGCCGGCGCTTCGTGCCGCCGGATGGGCTGTGGAAGCTCACCGGCTGCCGGGACTGAGACCGGAGCCGTTGGCATGAGCGGTCGCGCCACGCGAAATCCCGTGCGCTCCCAATCTCTTCCGAACCGTAAGGCTACGGCCTATAGTCGTGCAAAAGAGGGGGAAAGACCGGCCATGGGCGGTTCGCTGACAAGTCGAGGCGCCGTTTGATCGGGCGCGCGGTGGCGAACGGCGGGCGCAACCGGCGTGGGAGGGACAGGCTTGCCGGCCTCCTCATCCCGGCCTACCTCCTTGCCTACCTCCTCGTCCTTGCTGCATGGCTTGTGCTGCCGGCCCCGGCCTCGGCGCGGAACCTTGCCTTGCTGGTGGGCGTCGCCGATTACGACGAGCCGAAGATCCGCGCCCTCGCCGGGCCGCGCAACGATGTGATCCTGCTGTGGCGGTATCTCACCCGCCATGCCTTCGACGCCGACGACATCGAGGTTCTGGCCGAGAGGCTGCCGGAGGCCGCCGCCACGCCGCGCCCCCGGGCCGCGCCGGTGCGTGCCGCCATACTGGAAGGTCTCGCCCGTCTCGCGGACCGGGCCGGACCCGGCGACTTCGTGCTGTTCCACTTCTCCGGTCACGGCACCACCCAGCCGGAAGTCGCCGCCGACGGCGCCCAGCCCGAGGCCGGAGGCCTTGACCAGGTTCTGTTGCCCAAGGATTCCGGCCTCTACGATCCGGTGGCGAAGACCATCCGCAACGCCATCGTCGACAATGAGCTTGGCGCCGCGCTCGACCGCATCCGGGCCAAGGGCGCCACCGTATGGGTCGTCATCGATGCCTGCCATGCCGGCACGGTCACGCGCTCGGCCGAAGCCACGCGGGGTATGGAGTCCTCGACCCTCGGGGTGATGCCCGCGGGCGCGAGGCCGTCGTCGGCACCTGTGCCAGCACGCGCGCCCGAGCGCAGCGGGACGCTGCGGGGTCTCGACGGGTCGTCCCCCGGCGGCGCGGGTGCCCTGATCGCCTTCTTCGCGGTCGATTCCTGGACCCCCGCAATCGAGCGGGCCTATCCGGCACCGGCGGAAGGGCTCGCCGGAAAAACGCTCGCCGGCGACGGCCCGCAGGCCACATTCGGCGTGTTCACCTGGCATTTGCTGCGCGCGCTTGAAACCGGGCGGGCGCGCAGCTTCCGCGACCTCGCCCGCCTGGTTTCCCTCGATATCGCGGCGGCGGCGCGCGTGGCCCACGCCCCCCTGCCGGTGTTCGAGGGCGACCTCGACCACGGCGTGCTCGGCGCCCAGCCGGGAGCGGTTCCGCGCTTCGCCGCGCAGCGCGAGGGCGCCGATCTGGTGATCGAGGCCGGGGCCCTGCAGGGTTTCGACGAAGGCTCGGAGATCGCCCTGTTCGACGGCCCGCTGCCGGATGCGCGCCGGCTCGGCATGGTTCGGCTCGCGACCGCCACGGCCAGCGTGAGCCGGGCGCCACAGGCCGACCTGCCGGCGCCACCGGGCGGCCGCACCGACAGCGGCGGCGGCATCTGGGCACAGATGGAGCGCCCCGGCGTCGCCTTCCGCTTCCGCGTGGCGGGCATCGACCATCCTGACGTGGTAAGCGTGATCGACCTCGCTTTCCAACCCCGCGAGGGCGTGCCGGCGATCGGCATCGAGCAGGTTGCGCCGGGCCAGCCCGCGGACCTGCGCCTGTTCCTCGCCGACGGGCAGATCTGGCTGGTGCCGGACGGCGGCCTGCTGGTGCGCGATCGTGAGGCCTACGGCCGCAGCGCCGCGATCCCGGTCGCGACCCCGGCCGCGCTGCTGGCTCAGCAGCTCCGGGCCGCCGTGTGGGCCTATGCGCGCGCCGCCAATCTGGTGCGTCTCGCCAGCGTCGCCGAACGGGGCGCGGCCGAAGGATCGGGGGACATCGACATCAGCCTCGACCGGATCCGCGAGACCGATCCCGAGCGGCTGGCCGATCCGCGGCGCAGTTGCGGTCAGGTCTCGCGCGCCTCGCCCCCTCTGCCGGTGGACAGCGGCACAGCCGCGGCCGTCGCCCATTGCGACACGGTGCGCCTGACCATCGCCAACCGCTCCGAACGCGATGTGGATATCGCCATCTTCTTCCTCGATCCGCTGGCGGGCATCGACGTACCCGTGCGGGACTGGCGCCAGAACGGCTGCATCACCACGCTGCCGGCAAGGGCCTCGGGGCCGATGGTGTTGCGCACCACGTTGCGCACCTGGGGCAGGAACGGGCCATCGCAGATCGGCCTGCACCGCATCCTCGTCTTCGCCCTGCCGCGCAGCGGCGGCATCCCGCCCTCGCTTTGCCACCTGCTGCAGCGCGATGTGGAAGCAGCGGCGGCGGGTGCCGCAGCCATGCGCGGCGGTGCCGGCCACCGCGCCTTCGTTGATCTGCTGGGACGGGCGGCGCTGGTCGATGCCAGCCTGCGCGCGGCCAACCCGTTCGAGGAGGAGGCCGGCGAAGCAAGCGCGGTGGTGGTGCGGCAGTTCACGCTCGACCTGCTCCCGCCGGAGGCGAGCCGCTGATGCGCCGGGCTGGCCGCCTCGCCCTGCTTGCCCTCGGCGTACTGGGCATTCTGCTGTCGCGCACGGTGCCCGGAACGGCGCAGGAGGCCTTGCCGCCTCCGGCGCAACTGCGCGACGAGGCCTTCCAGTCCGCCCAGAGCGCCATGCTCACCTCGGCCAGCATGGCGCTCGCCCAGCTCGGGGTGCGTTTCGCCGCCGGCTCGGACGACCTGGCTCGCCTCGTGCGGCAGCGGCAGGATCTCGTCGCGGCATGGAAGAGCGCCGACCGGGCGCTCGTGCAGGTGCTTGGAGCAGCGGGCAAGGGCGATGAACCGGTGGTGGAGGCCCGGCGCGCGGAGGTTGACGCGCTCCAGGCGCGCATCGCCGAAAGCGACCGCGACATGGCTGCGCGCTTCCCCGCCTATGCCGAACTCTCGCAGCCCCAGCCGGTGCCGATCGCCGCGGCGCAGGCCCTGCTGCGGGAGGACGAGGCGCTGGTGCTGGTCTTCGTCGCCACCCGCGAGACCTTCGTCTTCGGGGTGACGCGCGATGCTGCGGACTGGCATCGGGTGCCGGTCGAGCGCGAGGCCCTGATCGCGCAGGTGAAGTCCCTGCGCGGCGGGCTCGATCCGGGCGCTGTGGCGGTGATGCGCTCGGCGCTGCGCGATTTCGGCGACACCGATGTGGAGGGCGCCGATAGCGGCATGCGGGTGCGCTTCAGCCGTGCCGCCGCCCATGACCTCTTCCGGCGGATACTGGCGCCGCTCGACGGCGTGCTGGCAAATCGCGCGCGCGTCTTCGTCGTCGCCGAGCGCCCGTTCGATTCACTGCCCTTCGCGCTTCTGGTGACCGAGCCGCCCACCGGGGACGATGCCGACCCCTCCGCGCTGCGCGACACGTCGTGGCTGATCAAGCGGCAGGGCATCGTGACGCTGCCTTCGGTGTCGAGCCTCAAGTCGCTGCGGGCGGCCGCCGCCGGGCCGCCGGCCCCGCTGCCGTTCCGCGGC
This sequence comes from Xanthobacter autotrophicus ATCC 700552, assembly GCF_043194565.1. Taxonomy (GTDB): domain Bacteria; phylum Pseudomonadota; class Alphaproteobacteria; order Rhizobiales; family Xanthobacteraceae; genus Xanthobacter; species Xanthobacter autotrophicus_F. Next base: position 148,358 of record NZ_JBAFVS010000005.1, read on the forward strand.
TATGGCGCGCCGCAGCTCGACGGTCGCCGCTCCCCGGCCCAGGTGGCGAGCAACGCCGCGGACACCGCAGGCACGCTGCTGCGCGGCGGCAAGGTCAATCTGGAAACCGTCCGCAGCCTGGCGCCTCTGCCCCAGACGGAAGGCGAACTGCGCCGGCTGGCCCAGACGCTGGGCGCGGCCCCGGAAACCGTGCAGGTCGGCGCCGCCGCCACCAAGAGCGCGGTCCAGGCGGCCGACCTCTCCCCTTATCGCGTGCTTGCCTTCGCCACCCACGGCCTGCTGGCGGGCGATATCCCCGGCCTGTCGGAACCTGCCCTCGTCTTCACCCCGCCGGAGGCCGACGGCCCGGACGACGGCCTGCTCACCGCCTCCGAAGCGGCACGGCTGAACCTGTCCGCCGACTGGGTGATCCTGTCCGCCTGCAACACCGCCGGCGGCGACGGCACGCCGGGCGCCGACGGCCTGTCGGGCCTCGCCCGAGCCTTCTTCTATGCCGGAGCCCGCACCTTGCTGGTCTCGCATTGGCCGGTGCGGGACGATGCGGCCGCGCGGCTGACGACCGGAACCCTGGCGACGCTGCGGGCCGAGCCCGGCCTGTCCAAGGCGGAGGCGTTCCGCCGCGCCACCCTCGCGCTGATCGCCGATCCCTCGGACCCCACGCTGGCGCATCCGGCGATCTGGGCGCCCTTCGTCATGGTGGGGGAAGGCCGGTGAAACAGCGTGCGCTGATGGGCTTGGTGGTTCACCTGATGGTGCTGCCCGCCGGCGGCCCGGTGTGGTCGCAGACCACAGGTGCGGCCGCCGCGCAGGCGACGCACGAAGCCGCCGACACGGCGCGGCGGCGGGCGGATATCCGCGACCGTCTGGCGACTGCGCAAAGCCTGATCGAGGATAACAAGGCAAAGGCGGCCATGGCCCTGCTGCTGCCGCTGCGCGAGTCCCTGGAGGACGAGGGCGATCCAAATCTCCTGCTCGCCCTCTACGATCTGACGGGATATGCCGGCGCCCGGCTGAAGGATCGCGCCGCGGAAATACGCGGCAATGTCCATTCGGTTCTGTTGAACTATCTCATGGCGCCGTTGAACGCCCCCGATACGGTCATCGCTGAACTGACGCTTGCCGAAACCTATCGCCGCCACGATATCGGCGCGCTGCAATTCTACGTGCTGATGAACGTGCTGGCGGCGGGAAAGCCCCCACGGGGCGGTGGCGCGCTTTCCGACGATCTGGAGGAAGCGCAGGCCATGGCCGAGGCCCTCATGGGGCAGCGCCTGCAAGCCGAGGACCGGCCGGAGCTGGCGCTCTTCTTCTTCCGCCGGGCCCAGGCCCTGGCCCGCAAGGGACGGATGGACAAGGTCAATGCCGGGAAACTCGATACGGTCATCGGCGCGCTGGAGCCATCGGTGGCCGAGCGGGCCGGCAGCCCGCTTCCCGGACCGGACGATTGCAAGGGCACCGCCGCGCCCGATGCGGCCCGCATGGCGGGGTGCCGGCAGGCGGCGGACCGCGCCATCGTCACCGGTGATGCCGCCCTAGCAGACGCGATCCTGTCCAATCTCCTGGACGACGTGCCGTCGGGTTCGCTGCGCGAGGAACGCTACGATGCCGCGCGCGACCTGCTCCTGCTGCGTCAGTTGAACCGCGAGGATCACGATCGGGACCTGCTGGCGAGCGCCGACCTCGTCGCCAACTATCTCGCCAGTATCGGCGAAGCGACGGCGGCCGCTCTCATCGGGGCGCGCACCGCCCGCACCCAGATCGACCTTGCCACCTATGACCCGCGCGTCGTCCAGATGTGCGGCCATATCGCCCGGCGGGCCTTGCGAAACGGCTCCATCGAGCTGGCGCGCCGCATGCTGGCGCTGCAGCGCGCCGCCACCTTGGCCGGCATGGCCGAGCCCGACGCACCTCTTTCCACCGCTGCGCCGGGCATTCTGGAGCGGCGGCTGACTGCCGCCCTCCTGCAGATCGAAAACGCCCGGATCGCTGCGACCGCCAACGCGCCACGCCTCGCTGCAGCCGAATGGGCCGATGTCGATCGCCAGGTCGCCACCCTCGCCCTCGACGATTTCGAGCGGATCGAACAGCTCACCGTGATCCATTATGCGGGCTTGAAGGACTACGTCTTCCCCACCTATGCCGCCGCCGTGGAATTCGTCGGGCGCCTAGCGCGCCGGCTGCCCGGGCAGGACCCCCGCCACGACGAGGCGATCATGGGCTGGATCAGCGCCGTCGAGGCCTGGTGGGGCGACAGCGCCCGCGCTGACGTGATGGCGGACGAGGCGATCCGCAATATCCGCGCGGCGCCGGAGGGGCGGACCCCGGCGCTCGCCCGCCTGCTGACGCTGCGCGCCGGCATCGTGGAAACCTCGAACCCGGCCCTCACGGGGCGCTTGACGCGCGAGGCCTATGAAATCGTCGCCAGCCAGCCCGGTCGCGAATCGGACCGCATCGAACTGCTGCTCGACATGGCCTCGGACCAGACCGACAAGGGCCTGGCGCTGGCGCTCGTCGCCGAGGCGCAGAAGCTGCGGGAGGCGGCCGGTACCGTAAACCTGCCGACGCAGGTGCGGCTCGACCTGAGGCGCTCCTTCATGGCCTTCGATGACGGCGACCGGACCCTGGCCCTGCGCCTGGGGGAAGGGGCCGTTGCCAGCCTCGTTGCGGCGGGCAAGGCGGACAATTGGGCCATCGTCGAGCCGGCCCGCAACCTTGCCGGCCTCTATGCCGCCCTCGGCCGCATGGACGACGCGCGCAAGACCTATGAAACCTACGTCTTCCCCGCCAGCGATCCCGTCCTTGTGGGCGAGGAGAAGGCGATCTCCGACCAGCTCGGGCTCGCCAACCTGGAATCCTATTACGGCCCCGACGAAAAGACCGTCCGAACCCTGTCGTCGCTGCTTGATCGCGCGCGCCGGCGGGTGAAGGCCGACCGCGATCTGGGGCGGCGCATCCTGCGCGCACAGGCGTTCGCCTATCTCGGCATGGGCGACGGGGCAAAGGCGCGCGCGGCCGCCCTCGACGCGTTGCGGACCCCCAAGCCGCCGGCGACCGATACCATGAGCGCGCAGGAAGACCGCAAGCTGCTGGAGACGCTGGTGGGGGCGGATTGGCTCGGCAGCCGTTCGGCGGAGAAGCCCGATGCCGACGGGCGATGAGCTTATCGCCCGTTGGAACAAGCCAATGCGGCGCCCTGGCGATACGTCCTGGGCACCGCTCGAAGACCGGGGCGGAGGTATGGCTTGGATCCGACCGGATTGCCATGCAAGCCAATGGGCGCATGCTCCGGCGGGGGCATTTGACGTTCCCGGAATGTCTGACATTCTCGCAACGTCATGGGTCGGGGAGCCGAATGAAGCCAGCATTCATCGTGGTGCCCGGCGCGCACTGACACCGTCCGCGGAGACCGTGGGCGGCGTTGCCGCAGACGCCCGCTTCCGAGACCCAAGTCCCATCCGGAACGGATCGGCCTCCCGATCCGTTCAGCTCTGCCACTCTTAATCTCTGCCCCGCTCAGCCCGGAGACCATGAATGCCAGAGGCAAGCACTCCGGCGACTCGGCCCGGAAATCCCCACCGTCGTCACAGAGTGCCTCACATGATGCTCCAGTTGCTTCGACCGCTTGTCCACAGGCCGACGCTCCGTTTCGTCGCGCTCTCGGCGTGTCTGTCCGGCGGCGCCTTCGCCGCCCAGGCTCAGGTGCCGGGAGAGCAGCTGCGCCTTGAGCCGGCGCCTGCCGCGGTGGGCGCGCGCCCGTCCACACTGCCGGCATCGGACGATATCGGCACCGCCGATCGGCCCTTCCGGCCCGCCAGCAATGCGCGGGCGCTGCCCTACGACGCCGCCGGCATGGCGCTCAAGAAGGGCGGGATCCTCAAGAGCGGCGCCAACGAGAAGATCGTCGGCGGACAGCAGGCGGCGCCGGGCTCCTATCCGTTCCAGGCCGGGATCGTCCGCGTGGCCGGCACCAACGGCAACGTCACGAGTTTCGCCCCCATGTGCGGGGGAACGGTGCTGACCTCGCGCTGGATCCTGTCGGCCGCGCATTGTTTCGTCGAGGGCCAGGGTGGCAAGGTCGACGGACTGCGCAGCACCAAGAACCTGTTCGTTCACGTCGGCAATACCAGCCTCATCGCCGATGAGGACGCGCGCGACTGGATCCCCATCAAGCGCATCATTGCCCATCCGAAATATGTGACCGGCACCAACGTCAATGACATCGCCCTGGTCGAGCTTGAGCGCGCGCCCCGGCGCAACGTCAAGGTGGAGCAGGTCACGGTGGTGACCCAGGCCTCCGAGCCCGCCGAGCTTCCGAACGAGGCCAGGCTGCACATCATCGGCTGGGGCACGACCTCCGAGGGCGGCAGCCCGTCGCCCAACCTGATGGAAACCACACTCAATGCCGTGGATCGCAACACGTGCAACCGCGTGCTCACCTCGGCGCTGGTGAACTCGCCGGACGCACGCAAGGCGATCGAGGATCTCAGCTACGTGTTCAACCTGTCGCCTGCGGGGCGCAGGGCGCTGGAGCAGCAGCTTCCCCAGATCGGCGGCGTGGTGACGCCACAGATGTTCTGCGCCGGCGCCGCCGTGGACGGGGTGGATACGTGCCAGGGCGACTCGGGTGGCCCGATCCTCAGCCGCAAGGCGGACGGTTCCTTCGTCCAGGTGGGCATTGTCAGCTTCGGCATCGGCTGCGGCCATGCCGAGTTGCCCGGCGTCTATACCCGGCTAGCCCTCTATACAGACTGGATGAGGAAGACCATCGCCACGCCAGCCCCCCCGGCGGCGGCGGCACCGCAAGGACCCGCCAAGCCGCAGAAGCGCCCCTGAACCTCAGGGCTTCACGGGCTGGCTGATGGGCCAGAAGGCAAGGGACAGGCTGGCGCTTTCGAGCGGCAGCCGTCCGCCCCGCGTCGCACCCTCGATCAGGTCATCGAGCCCCCCCGTCTCGCCGCCGCGGGTGGCCTGGCCGCTCGCATCATTGAACCCGGTCAGGGCGCACAGCGCGGGCAGGTCCGTTTCGCCTTCCACGAAGGGCACGCCCATGACGAAGACCCCGTTGGTGGTGGTCGGCGCACGTCCGGGCACGATGGACCGGGGGTGATAGGGCACCTCGAACACCAGCCGCCGACCGGGCTCCAGCCGGTCCGAGACGGTGAGCCCCATGGGGCAGGTCGGCCGCCGCGCGATCATGTTCCACCCGTCGTCGAGGAAGAAGATTGCCGCCAGGACCGGACGCGTGCTGCGGTTTTCAACCGCAACCTGCACCTTGTCGCAGAGCTTGACGATGGCATCTTCGCCGACGGTCTCCGCATTGGCCTTGAACGCGCATTGCCGCGTCGATGGATCAAGCCCGAAGCGCCGGACCTTGATCGCCACGTCCAGGTCGGCGTTGGCGCTGGTGGCCGCGGCGAGGGCCTGAAGCCGCGAGAGCTGGCGGGCGCGCAGCACGGCGCGGGCAATGGCGGCGGCGGCCGTGTCCGGGCTCGCGTCGGGCGGGATCACCGCCAGCGGCCCGGCCTCCACCGCCAGCGGGTCGAGGCCGTCCGGCATGAAGCGCATGCCGTCGGCTGTCATCCAGGCCACCAGGGTGGGGGCGATATCGTCAAGCCTGGCACGCGCCTTCAGCGGGCCGGCCAGCGCGGCTTCAAGCCCCTTGCCCATGCGCGCCTGTGCCGCCGCGTCCGGCGTGCCGGCGCCGGGCCACGGGCGAGGGTGAGAGATGCCGAATGCTGCCGGGGGCGCGGGGCGCGCCAGCCGCGCGTAGGCGGCCTGCCTGAGGGCAGGGGCATTCGCCACCGTGGGGCACAGGTTAGTCGTGGGCACGCAGCCGGGCTTGACTGCCGCGAGCGTGGCGCGGGTCGCCTCCACGTCTTCAACCATGGCGTAGCCCGTGGGCTTTTCGACGGTGGGCGCGGCGCTGTCGTAGAGCGCCACGACGGCGCCGGCCTCCAGCCCCTCGATCTGTCCGGCATGCAGCACGCCTTTACTCACCCGCCAGAACGCGCCGGCGGAGGCGACGGCCGCGCCGGGCAGTGCCCCATCCATGCCGTCGCCCTCGAAACTCGGCGTCTGCCGCGCCTGGAAGGCGGCGTCGGCGCGCAGCAGGCGGCCGGTTTCGACCATCATCTGGCGATAGGTGAGCGCGGGAGAGCGCTTGAGCACGTCGGTGAGGGCGGTGGTGAAGATCGAGCCCCAGACGCGCTTGTCCATCGGCGCCCCCGGCGGCAGCGCCACCTCCCGTGCCGTCTCGTTCGGCTGCGAGGCGTAGAAGGCCGTCAGCCTGCCCGAGCCGGGCGGCAGGGCCGGCGCCATGTCTGCGAGCACCGTGGTCTTCTCGGGCGCCATGGCCGTGGAGGCAGCCAGGCCGATGTCCTCCAGCTCGATCTTCTTGTCGTGGACCCCGTCGCCGATCGCCCGCGAGGCCGACCCGGAGAAGCAGCTGTCGAGAATGAACCAGACATCGGCCCCGCGGGCGCGGATGGCATCGAGGCGTTCGCCGAAATCCGGCCCGGCAATGACGTTGTCGAACCGGTTGCGCGGCCCGCCCGGCCCCGGTGGCGCGGCATCGCGGGGGAGGAACACCTGGTCAAGGCCATCCACCTTGAGGCTGGTGCGCGAGGGTTGGCGGGAGCCGTGGCCGGAGGCATAGAAGATGACGAGGTCGCCCGTCTCCGCCTCCCGTGCGAGGCGCTCCATGCCGGTGAGGATGGCCGCGCGCGTCGGCGCGCCGGACGAGCCTTCCACTCCATCGGCCAGCACCGCAAGGTCGGCTTCCGCGATGCCGCGCGCCTGCAGCGCCAACCGCATGCGGCGCACATCATTGGCCGGCGCCTTCAACTGCTTGTCCGCGGGAAAGCCCGGATAATCGGAGACGCCGACCAGCAGGGCGCGTGTCTTCGCCATTGCCGCGGAGGGCGCCACGGCGCAGCCGAGGACGAAGAGCGCGACCAGCAGGGCGCGGCGCACGCTCATCGCGACGGCCTCTTGCCTTCGGCGAGGCGGAGCAGCAAGGCCTCGGCGGCGCCGTAGTCTCCCGCCTCCGCGGCAATGGCGGCGGCGTGCAGGTCCCATTCGGCAGGCTTGCGGTCGAGCAGCCAGAGCGCGGTTGCCACCTGGCCGAAGGCCGGCGTCGGCGCGCCATCGCTGATCCATGCCGGGACGGCGGGCGGCGCCGGGTCCGCGATAAGGTCCATATGCACCTGCGCGCCCTCTGCGTCGCTCACCGAGAGCCGCAGGGGGCCGGATGCCGCGCGCGGGAGCGCCACAGACGCCGAGCGCCCGCTGGCCCGCGTCGCAGCCAGCACGGCGTCGCCTTCGGCCCGCTGGCGGACCTCGACGGTGTAGGGCTTCACGCCGCCCTGCCAGCCGATCCACAGTCGCGTCCCGGGAACCACGCGCTGGGTGACGCTTCGGCCGATCTGGAGCCGCAAAGCCCCCTCGTTGCGCCCCATGAGGTTGACGGTCCGCGCCTCCGGCCGCGCCCGGAAAAGCTCCCCGACCATGGCCGCGAATGCGCTGAAGCGCCCGCCGGCCGGAAGCTCGCCCTTGACCGGGTGCGGCGAGTGCGCCGCATCCACGCGCATGTGGCGATCATTCACCGTCTCGATGGCGACCCAGGTGTCGGGTGTGCGCACCACCACCTGGTCGCCATCGAACAGGGCGCCGCCGATCTGGACCGGGACCTCCTGCCCCTCGCGCAGGATATGGGCGGCCTCGTCGGGCTCGGCGGCAGGCGTTTCGATGCCGACGACATAGCCCGCCGGCGTGCGCATGGCGCCGTCCCCGGCCGGCGCCGGAAGGCTCGCGGCAGCCATCAGGGCGAAGGCCAGCACCCCACGGCGCACCCATGTAAGCAGCATGGCTGTCCTCCTCACGCGACGTCCTCCGTGCCTTGCGCTGCGCGCGGCTTGCCCGGCTTCAGCAGCGCGCGCCATCCCCGGGTGCGCCAGTCCTTGCCAAGGGTGAAAAGGCCGTCAAGGGTCGACAGGAACGCCACCATGCCGAGGGCCGCCAGCACGATGTCGCCGGCGGTGGAGGGGGCGAAGATGCGGCCGAGCGCCAGCAGCGAGCCCAGCACCGCGACGGCGACGACGACGCTGGCTGCGAGCGCCCGCAGCCGCGAGGTGATCGCCATCAGGGCACCGAACAGCGCCAGCGCGATCAGCGTCGCGCCGGCAGCGCCGAGCGGTTGCCCCGACAGCACGGCAGGCGCAGTCGCGACGGCGTTGGCAACGATCAGCGCTCCGGGAAGGAAGCCGATCGGGGTGAGATGTCCGTCCATGCTTTCGGCATGGCTGGCGCCGATGATGACGAACCGGTCGCGCAGCAGGTCGTCGGCCACCGCGCGCGCAGCGACGACGGTCCCGGCCGGGGTCATCAGCGCGCGCGCCGATACGCGGCGGAACAGGGGCACGTTGCGGCCGTCGCGCCGGATGAATTGCGGCGCGGCCAGATCGGGTCCGTCGGCGATCAGGAACGGGATTGCCGCCCGCTGGTCGGGATTGCGCGGCCAGGTGGGGTTAGGGATCGGGGAAGGGGCAGGGGAAGGGGAAGGGGCAGGCGAAGCGGCGGCGGCCGTGCCGGCACCGCAGATCGCGCGGGTGCGGGCGGCCGCGAAGGCCTGGATATCGGACAGGGGCCGCGGCTGCGCGCTGGCCACCGCGGCTGCGAAGAGCTGCGGCGAGGGCAGGGTGCGCCCACCGTCCGGCGCGCAGAAGGTCTGGCTCAGCTCCCACCGCCGAACCACGCGATCCTCGTCGATGCGGCTGATGCTCGTTGCCCAGAGGATGTTCGCCCGCCCGCGCACGGCGGCATCGAGGATGGAGGGCTGCTCGGCAAGGGTCTCCTCGCGGTTGCCGGCCGGCTCCGCCGGCCCCAGCCGGCGTGCGAGCGCGAGCGGCGGCGCATCCCCCGGATAGGCCGAGACGAAGGCGAGCAGGGCCTGGTCCCCCGCCGGCATTCCCGGCTGCGAGGTATCCATGTCGAGGAAGATGCCACTCGCTCCCTTGGCCGCCGCCAGCGCCACCAGCCCGGCGACCATATCGCGGGGGGCGCGCTGGGGATGCCCGAGCCGCGCCATCGCCGCCGCATCGATGTCGATCAGCGTCACCGGAACGGCATCGCGGGTGGCGCCGGACAAGACCGCCGACCAGCGCACGATCCTGTCCCTGTCGCCCAGATTGGCGCTGAACCCGGCGATCTGGTCCGCCAGGCCGAAAAACGAAAAGCAGCCGACCACACTGGCAATGATCACCGGCTTGGCGAGCAGGCCGATCAACCGGGACGGACGTTTCACGAAAGGATCCACCTCGGTATGAACGCTACGCCACGACCCCGCCGTGAAGTTGCCAATGGACGATAGTCTTCTGAAATTACAGCTCCGGTGGCGCCTTGGAAAGAGTGCCGTCGGGCCGGGGGAATTGTCTGCTGGCCGGCCATCGCCGATGGTTCCATCCGGTCTGTTCAATCGGGCCGGCGATGCAGGCTGTAGGCAAACGGCCACTCAGGAACAGATGAGCATGTCCGGAAAAACCCTGAAGCGCGACAAGTGGGTCCGCATCATGTGCGACTATTCCGCTGATGGCGTGTGGGACTATCGAGGTGCGGCCTGCAATGCTGCCGACCTTCCGGTTTCATCGGAAACGCTCGCCATGCTGCGTGGATGGCAGGCGTGGTATGAGCACGCGGCTGGTTCGAGCATGTCACACGTGTTTAACGATGCCGCGCACGCTGCATTCGGCCTGTTCGTCGCACGATGCGTGAAGCGTGAACTGCCTGACTGGACGGTGATCTACCTCGACGACAGCAAGCCGAGAAACGGTTGGCAGCCGGGCGAACCTCGCGACCATTTCGAATATGAGATCATCCTGGCGTCGGACGGGAGCTTTCTGCCATGAGCGCAAAACCCTGACGTTGCCTCCGGCTTCCAGGCCCCCGGTCATTCCCGCCCACATCAGGAAGGTTGCGGGAAACCCGGCGCAAACGCAGTGCCCATTCGAGGACTGAAATGGCGGAAGGGGTGGGATTCGAACCCACGGTGGGCTTCCACCCACGGCGGTTTTCAAGACCGCTGCCTTAAACCACTCGGCCACCCTTCCGAATGCGCATGGGGGCATTGAGGCCCCGTGCCGAGTCCGGCTGAAGCCCTCATCTAGCCCACCCGCCGGCACCCGTCGAGACCTCCCCCAGGGAGGTGTTGCGTTAACCATGGCCGCGGCTTCGCCCCATTTTCGCCGTCATTAGCCCTGCTTTTGGCGAAGAATGCGGTTGTCCGGCTCAAGGATGGCGCGCGCCTTGAAGACATCCCGGCCGGGTTTCGGCGCAAGCAGGAGACCGGGCATCGATGAAGAGGGGACCGTCGTTGCACTTCCTTCCGCGCATTCCGGCTGCCTTGCAGACGTCCTGTTCGCCTGTGGCAGGCGCGGCAACAGCGGCAAAGGCCGGAAGCGGTGCGGGAGCGAAAGTCGCGGCGGCGCTCGCCGGCTGCCTCGCCATCGCGGGCTGCGGCTCCATCGATACCCTCGGCAGCAAGATCGATCCCCTCTACGGCGTCTCGGCCAGCCCCCGTGTGGTGGCGGAGGGCGATCCGGTGCCCCGCGGCGGCGGCGGCTACAAGGTGGGCAAGCCCTATACGGTGGCCGGGCGCACCTATGTGCCGGCGGAAAATCCCAACTACTCAGACGAAGGCCTCGCCTCCTGGTACGGCAAGGATTTCCACGGGCGAAAGACCGCCAACGGCGAGATTTTCGACATGGGCTCCATCTCGGCGGCCCACAAGACGCTGCCCATGCCGTCCTATGTGCGCGTGACCAACCTTGCCAACAAACGCTCCATCATCGTGCGCGTGAACAATCGCGGGCCCTATGTGGGCGGCCGCGTGATCGACGTGTCCTATCGCGCGGCCGAGCTGCTCGGCTTCGCCAAGTTCGGCGTCGCCCGGGTGCGGGTCGATTACATGGGCCGCGCGCCCATCGACGAGGATGACGACGTCAAGCTGGCCTCCACCCTGCGCCAGGATGGCACCCTGGCGGACCTGAAGGCCACATCGCCGGTCATGGTGGCGTCTGCCCGGCCCTTCGTGCCGGAGGTTCCGTCGGTTCGCGCGGTGCCGGCCTCTACCCCGCCCAGCGCCGAGGCGCCGGTGCCCCCATCGCGGCCTTATGACCTCGGCACATCCGGAAGCCCGGCCTCGAATGCGGGCTCGATCGCAGTGGCGAGCGCATCGGGCTGGTCCTCCGGCGCGGCCCCGGTCAGCGGGCTGGGCTTTGCCGGCGTGCCCGCCGAAGGCGCGCGCTGAACTGCTTTTCCCCTTGCGCTGCGCGTCAGGGCTTTACCCGTCTGTCGACCTTGGATGATCATCGCGGCGCATGGTCGGCTGCGCGGCTGAGTCTCGGCCGGGCGCGTCCGGGGTGGGAAGTCTTGGGTGGGAAGTCTTGGGTGGGAAATCTTGGGCGGCACGTCTTGGGCAGTAAATCTTGCCCGCGGTGGCCGTGGCCGATCCGGGTTAGCCAGGTGGATCAACATGCTGCGGAAGCGTCGCTTCGTCCTTCGTCTCGCGGCCGTCGCCATGGTTGCCGTCGCCATGGTTGCCGCCGCGATGGTTGCCGCCACGGGTCGCGCGCACGCGGCTGACGGATTCCAGACCCAGGCGCCCTCCGCCATCCTCGTGGACTACGAGACCGGAACGATCCTGTTCGAGAAGGATGCGGACCGCCGCATCGCCCCCGGCACCCTCGCCAAGGTGATGACCGCGGACGTGGTGTTCTCCCAGCTCAAGGCCGGCAAGATCGCCCTCGACACGCCATTCACGGTGAGTGTCAACGCCTGGCGCCGCGGCGGCGGCCCCTCGGGCCTCGCGGCCATGTTCGCCGAGGTGAACAAGCCGGCCCCTGTGGGCGAACTGCTCGCCGGCATGCTGGTGGTCTCGGGCAATGATGCGGCCATCGCGCTGGCAGAGGGCATCGGCGGCACCGAGGTCGAATTCTCCCAGATGATGACGGAACGGGCCAGGGCCATCGGCATGACCAATTCCGAGTTCCGCAATGCCACGGGCTTCGCCGATCCGGGCCAGTTTTCCACCGCGCGCGACCTGTCCGTGCTGGCCCAGCACATCATCCGCACCTATCCCGATTATTATCCCGTGTTCGCGCGGCCCGGCATCGAGTGGAGCCGCATCAAGCAACGCAACCGCAACGTGCTGCTCGATGCGGGCATCGGCGCGGACGGGCTCCAGATCGGCTGGCTGAAGGATGTCGGCTACCATGCCCTCGGCTCGACGGTGCAGAACGGCCAGCGGCTCGTGGTGGTGGTGCTGGCGGCGCGGTCCGAAAAGGAACGGCTGGACGAGACCCGCAAGCTGGTGGATTGGGGCTTCCAGTCGTTTCGCCAACGGGTGATCTTCGCCGCCGACCAGGAGGTGGGCCGCGCCCAGGTGTTCGGCGGCGCCTCGGGCAGCGTCGGCCTCGTGGGGGGACGGCCAGTGACCGTGCTCACTCCGCGATCGGGCAATGAGCGCATCAGCGCCCGCGTGGTCTATATGGGTCCGCTGCGCGCGCCGGTGACCAAGGGCACGCAGGTGGGCCGGCTCGAAGTGACGCGCGGCCAGACCAAGGTGCTGGACATGCCGCTCTATACCCAGGAGGACGTGCCGGTGGGCTCGCTGGTGGATCGCGCCCTCGACGGCGGCCTAACCCTGATGGGCGACAGCGTGCGCGATCTTGCCAAGCGCGCGCTGGCGAAGCTCCACAAATGACCAACGGACGCTTCATCACGCTGGAAGGCGGGGAGGGGACCGGCAAGTCCACCCAGGCCCGTCGCCTCGCGGCGCATCTGCGCACCCTTGGCCACGACGTGGTGGAAACCCGCGAGCCCGGCGGCTCGCCGGGGGCGGAGGCGGTGCGCCATGTGCTGCTGTCGGGGGCGGCGGAACCGTTGGGCCCGGTGGCCGAGGCGCTGCTGTTCGCCGCCGCGCGGGCCGACCATGTGCAAGCGCTGATCCGCCCGGCGCTGGCGGCGGGCAAGATCGTGATCTGCGATCGCTTCATCGACTCCACCCGGGTCTATCAGGGCGCCGTGGGTCAGGTGGAGCCCCATCTCCTTGACGCGCTGGAGGAGATGGCGACGGGCGGCACCCGGCCGGACCTCACCCTGATCCTGGACGTGCCGCCGGAAACCGGCCTCGCGCGTGCCGCCGCGCGCGGCAAGGGCGATCCCGACCGGTTCGAGAAGGAAGGCGCGGCGTATCATGCGGCCGTGCGCGAGGCTTTTGTCGCCCGCGCGGCAGGGGCGCCCACGCGCTGTGTGCTGGTGGACGCCACGCCGGACCCGGACGCGGTGGCGGCGGAAATTGCCGGCATCGTCGCGGCTCGCCTGCGCCTTCACGCCACGGCCGAGGCGTCGTGATGGCGCCGGCCCTTAGCCAGATCCCGAAGAACCGCGTCCCCAAGAACCGCGTCTTATGAGCGAGATCGTCTCCGGCGATATCCTGCCCGGCGCGCCCCATCCCAGGGATCAGGCGCGGCTGTTCGGCCATGGCGTGGTGGAAGCCGACCTGATCGGCGATTTCCGCGCCGGCCGGCTGCCCCATGCCCTGCTCATCGGCGGACCGGAGGGGATCGGCAAGGCGACGCTGGCCTATCGCCTCGCCCGCATGGTGCTGTCCGGCGGCCCGCAGGCCGGCGGTCACTCGCTGGATCTGCCGGTCACTCATCCCGTGTTCCGGCAGGTGGCATCCCAGAGCCATCCGGACCTGCTGGTGCTGCACCGGGTGCCGGAGGCGGGGGAGGAGAAGATCCCCACCGTCATTCCGGCCGAAATGGTGCGGCGGGTGCGCAGCTTCTTCGGCGCCACGGCGGCGGCCGGGGGCTGGCGCGTCTGCATCGTGGACGCGGTGGACGAACTCAACGCGTTCGGCGCCAATGCGCTTTTGAAGACGCTGGAGGAGCCGCCGCCCAAGGCGTTGTTCCTGCTCATTTCCCACGCGCCGGGCCGGGTACTGCCCACCATCCGCTCGCGCACCCGCCTGCTGCGGATGCGCCCGCTCGACAGTGCGGACGTGCTCGCCGCCCTCGATCACCTGAAGGAGGAGATGGCGGACCTCGACGCCGCCACCCTGCCGTCCGCCGCCGAGGCCAGCGGCGGCAGCGTGCGCCGGGCCATCGTGCTGGCACGGGGGGAGGGGATGGAGGTGCGCGTCGCCACCCTGAAGGCGCTGGAACAGCTCCCCCGTCCCCGTCCGGAGGACCTCCACGCGCTGGGCGCCCGCCTCCAGGGCGACCGCGCCGACGGGCTCGACCTCTTCATCGAGGCGGTGAGCGACTATGTGGCGGCCCGTGCGACGCAAGGCGAAGAGCCGCGCCACCGCCTTGTCCGCCTCGGCGAGGTATGGGAGAAGGTGCGGCGCAGCGCGCGCGAGGCGGATGTCTTCAATCTCGATCGCAAGGCGCTGGTGTTCCGTGTCTTTGCCGATCTCGCCGAAGCCGTGCGCTGACAAGCCGCCGCGACGCGCGGGGCCGGAGCCCTTTTCCGAGCCAGCCTGTTCCGAGCGCCCGATGTCCGCCAAGCCCCCCTTCTACATCACCACTGCCATTGCCTATCCCAACGGCGTGCCCCACATGGGCCATGCCTACGAGGCGATCGCGACCGACTGCATCGCGCGCTTCAAGAGGCTCGACGGCTACGACGTGCGCTTCCTGACGGGCACGGACGAGCACGGCATCAAGATGCTCCAGACCGCCCAGAAGGCCGGCCTCACCCCGCGCGAGCTGCTGGCGCGCAACGTGCCGCGCTTCGAGGCCATGGTGGAGGCATTCGACCTCTCCATCGACGATTTCATCCGCACCACCCAGGAGCGGCATTACGCCTCCAGCCAGGCCATCTGGGCGAAGATGGCCGCCAACGGCGACATCTATAAATCCACCTATGCCGGCTGGTATTCGGTGCGTGACGAGGCCTATTACGCAGAGGACGAGACCCAGCTGAACGAGCAGGGCGTCCGCCTCGGCCCCCAGGGCACGCCGGTGGAGTGGGTGGAGGAGGAGAGCTATTTCTTCCGCCTCTCTGCCTATCAGGACCGGCTTCTGGCCTATTATGCGGAAAATCCCGGCTTCATCATGCCGGAGGCCCGGCGCAACGAGGTGGTGAGCTTCGTGTCCGGTGGATTGCAGGACCTCTCCATCTCCCGCACCACCTTCGACTGGGGCATTCCGGTGCCCGGCGACGACAAGCACATCATGTATGTGTGGGTGGACGCGCTCACCAACTACATCACGGCGCTCGGCTATCCGGATACGCAGGCGGAGCTGTTCAAAAGGTTCTGGCCGGCGAACGTACATGTGATCGGCAAGGACATCATCCGCTTCCATGCGGTCTACTGGCCGGCCTTCCTGTGGTCGGCGGGGCTGGAGGCGCCGAAACGCGTGTTCGGCCACGGCTTCCTGTTCAACCGCGGGGAGAAGATGTCGAAGTCCGTGGGCAACGTGATCGACCCGTTCGATCTTGCCCAAACCTACGGCGTGGACGCCATCCGCTATTTCTTCCTGCGGGAGGTGTCGTTCGGACAGGATGGCTCCTACAGCCACGAGGCCATCGTGGCGCGCATGAATGCGGACCTTGCCAACGATCTCGGCAACCTCGCCCAGCGCTCCTTGTCCATGATCGCCAAGAACCTCGACGGCGTGGTGCCGCAGCCCGGCCCGCTGTCGCCGGAGGACGAGGCCATCCTCGCCCTGGCTGACGGCATGCTGGAGAAGAGCCGCGAGGCCATGGACGGCCAGGCCATCCACCACTATCTCGCCGCGGTGTGGAACGTGGTGGCCGAGGCCAACCGCTATTTCGCCGCCCAGGCGCCATGGGCCCTGTGCAAGACCGATCCCGCCCGCATGGCGACCGTGCTGTGGGTGACGGCGGAGCTGATCCGCGAGGTGGGCATCCTGGTGCAGCCGGTGATGCCGCAGAGCGCCGCCAAGCTGCTCGACCTCGTGGTGGTGCCGGCGGACGAGCGCGGCTTCGACCGGCTGGGCGCCGCCCACCGGCTGCCCGCCGGCCGCGTCCTGCCTGCGCCGGTGGGCGTGTTCCCGCGCTATGTGGAGCCGGAAACGGCGTCGTGAGCGCAAAACCGCGCGACGGGATGGATGCCGGACCCTAAAGTGTCCTATACGGGACCCTGATCGTGCCGATGCGATCGGGATCCATTTCGCTCATGCGCCGCATGGACTTAACCTTGGTCAGGCATTTTCATCACCAGGCGCGCCGAAAGCGCGCGGCAGTGGAGGCAGCGGGAGCCGTGCGGATGACGGGCGGAAAAGGGATCTCGGCGGTGGCCCTCGTGCTGCTTCTCGCGGGCTGTGGCGGCGAGCGGTACGACCGCGCTCCGCCACAGGCGTCCCTGGACCCCATCCCCCCGATGATGCCCGCCGAGCAGGCGCCCTTGCCGGAAGGCCCGGCGGTTCCCCGCATCGAGGTGAAGCTTCCGAACGCCGATCCGACCCTGGTGCGCGCGCGCATTTCCACCTCACGCCGGGCGCGGCAATACAACATCACCGTGGACCAGCCGGCCCAGCTGGTTGCCGAGAAGCGCCTGACGCCGGACGAGGCCCTGAAGCGCACCAACGGCCAGAGCCAGGACGCCGCCTTCCGGCTCGACTACATCTTCAACACCTCCGGTGGCACGGTCACCGTCTCGCTCGAAGCCTCCATCGTCTCCAATCCGGGACGGCCGGGCGAGTCGGTGCATCCCATCACCATGCCGGCCAGCGATGCCGACGCGCTCAAGCAGGAAATCTCGGCGTCCGGCTGAGGAGGTCGGGCTGACCGCGGCCGACGCCCCTTGCCGGGGCGGGGCAGGTGCGTGTACAAGCGCCCCCGGTCGGCAGTTCACCGAGGCGTCGCTGCCCCGAAAGGGGAGCTAAACCTGCCATTTTCCGTCGGCAGACACTTATCCCGTGCCGCGTCGTAAGCCAGCGACCAACGACTGAAAACCTCGGCACCTGAGGGATAGGTCATGTCCAGAACCGCATTTCCATTCGCGACACACGATGTTGCCGGGCTTGCCCGCGCGCTGGGTCGCGAGCTTGCCGCCAGCGAGAAGACGCCCGGCCACGTCGAGCTTTTAAACATGCTGGCGCGCTCCGCCGGCTATCGCAATTTCCAGCATTTCCGCGCCAACCATGCCGCCGAGGCGCGCCTCGCCAGCCAGCCGGCTCCCCCCGAGCCGGTGGACCTGAAGCGGGTCGAGCATGCCGCCAAGCACTTCGACGGCACCGGCCGGCTGGCGCGCTGGCCAGCCAAGGACAGCCGCCGCAGCCTGTGCCTGTGGGTGCTGTGGTCACGCATTCCGGCAGGCGAGACCTTCAACGAGGCGCAAGTGAACGCTTTGCTGCGGGACTGGCATCTGTTCGATGATCCGGCGCTGCTGCGCCGTTGCCTGTTCGACACCGGCCGCCTCTGGCGCACACCGGACGGTCGACGCTACCGGCGCATCGAGCAGCGACCGCCGGAGGAGGCGCTCACCCTCATCCGGCATCTGGGCCGGCGGCCCCACTGAAGGGTGCGCCTCAGCGCGGCCGCCCGGTCCCCGAGAGGCGCTCGACGAGGATGACGGTGGCAAGCGCCGCCACCGTCTTCACCACGGCGCCGGGAATGAAGGGCAGGAAGCCCTTTTCCAGCGCCGCCGCCGCCCCGACCTTGGTGGCGAGCCAGCCGGCGCCGACCACCATCAGCAGCAGATGGCCGAGGGCCAGAACCCCGAACAGGGGCAATGGCTTCAGCCGCGCCCAGTTTTCCTGCAACCAGCCCACCAGTAGCGCCGTGAGCAGGAAGCCGACGATGAAGCCACCCGACGGCCCGGTGAGCATCCCAAGCCCGCTGCGTCCGCCGGAAAACACCGGCAGGCCCATGAGCCCGGCAAACAGGTAGATCGCCACGGTCAAGCCGCCGAACTGCCACCCCATGAGCGCGGCAAGGGTGATCAGCACATAGCTCTGCAACGTGATGGGCACCGGCTGGATGGGGATGGAGACCTGCGCGCTCCAGGAAAGCAGCGCGACGCCCACGACAAGCGCGGCCACCGCCCAGGCGGCGGAATAATCGGCGAGCCGGGCGAGGGCGGGGCGGAAGGCGGGGGCAGGCGATGGCATGATCGGGACCCGTTGCGGCAACGCCCGCACAAAGGCCGAAGCCGCGCGCTCCGTCAACGCCGGAAGCCGTGGGTATCAAGCGCGCGGCGCCTGAGCGAGGCCCCTCGCATCACTCGCCCCACCTCGACGCGGCGGGGGGATGCGCTTATGTGAAGCCGACCTTTCGAATGTGAATGCCATGCTCGTCGACAGCCATTGCCATCTCGATTTTCCCGATTTCGCCGCCGAACTGCCAGACGTGGTGGGCCGCGCCGGTGCGGCCGGGGTATCCCATCTCGTCACCATCTCCACGCGGGTGCGGCAGTTTCCGCAGATCCTCGCCATCGCCGAGCGATTCGATCAGGTCTCCTGCTCGGTCGGCACCCATCCGCATCAGGCGGCGGAAGAACTGGACGTGACGCTGGGCGAGATCGTGGCCCTTTCCCGCCATCCCAAGGTGGTGGCCATCGGCGAGGCGGGGCTCGACTATCACTACGACACCAGCCCCCGCGCCGCACAGGAGCAGGGCTTCCGCACCCATATCGCGGCGGCGCGGGAGACCGGCCTGCCCCTGGTCATCCACGCCCGCGAGGCGGACGAAGATGTGGCGGCCATCCTGGAGGAGGAGAGCGCGAAGGGCGCCTTCCCCTTCCTGCTCCACTGCTTCACGGCGGGGCCGGACCTGGCGCGCCGGGCGCTGGCGCTGGGGGGATACATCTCGTTTTCCGGCGTGGTGACCTTCAAGAAGAGCGAGGATTTGCGCGCCATCGCGGCCAGCGTCCCGGCCGACCGCATCCTGGTGGAGACCGATTCGCCCTTCCTCGCGCCGACGCCCTACCGCGGCAAGCGCAACGAGCCCTCCTTCGTGCGCGAGACCGCCAAGGTGCTGGCGCAGGCGCGGGGCGAGGCGTTCGAGGACTTTGCGCAGGCCACCACGCGGAATTTCTTCACTTTGTTCTCCAAGGCGAAAAGCCAGCCCTGACTTCAAGAGGACGCGCCCGGTGAACCACGACCGCTACGACGATACCTATATCCGCGCCATCCTGTCCGAGGTGCGGACCATCGCCATCGTGGGTGCCAGCGCCAATGCGGCCCGGCCGTCCTATTTCGTCATGAAATACCTGTCCGAGCGCGGCTATCGCGTGTTCCCGGTCAATCCGGGGCAGGCGGGCAAGACGGTGGCGGGCCTCACCTTCGTCGCCACGCTGGCCGACGTGCCCGAGCCCATCGACATGGTGGACGTGTTCCGCGCGCCGGAGCATGTGCCGGCGGTGGTGGCCGAGGTTCTCAAGCTCGATCCGCTGCCCAAGGTGCTGTGGACCCAGCTCGGCGTGCGCAACGACGAGGCCGCCGCCAAGGCCGAGGCCGCGGGGCTCAAGGTGGTGATGAACCGCTGCCCCAAGATCGAATACGGCCGCCTCTCCGGCGAGATCGGCTGGACCGGGGTGAATTCCCGCACCATCTCTTCCCGCAAGCCGCTGCGCCTGGGGCAGGGCGTGCAGCGGCTTTCCATCGCACCGCGCGGACCTAAAAGTTCATAAAAATAGTCGATTTACTGTATTAAATAAAAATCCACGCCGACTATCACGGATCGGCGTCATGCCACTGGGAGACAGCGCTTATGACCGACGAGACCAGCGCGCCGCACGAGCCGGGCTTTGCCACCCTCGCCATCCATGCCGGGGCGCAGCCGGACCCCACCACGGGCGCACGGGCGACCCCCATCTACCAGACCACCTCCTTCGTCTTCGACGACGTGGACCACGCCGCGGCCCTGTTCGGCCTCCAGACCTTCGGCAACATCTATTCCCGCATCACCAATCCCACCAATGCGGTGCTGGAAGAGCGGGTGGCGGCGCTGGAAGGCGGCGCTGGCGGTGGCCTCGGGCCATGCGGCGCAGCACCTCGTGTTCCATACGCTGCTGACGCCGGGGGATGAATTCATCGCCTCCCGCAAGCTCTACGGCGGCTCCATCAACCAGTTCAACCACGCCTTCAAGAGCTTCGGCTGGAACGTGGTGTGGGCCGATCCGGACGACATCTCCTCCTTCGAGAAGGCGGTGACGGCGAAGACCAAGGCCATCTTCACCGAGAGCATCGCCAATCCGGGCGGCGTGGTCACCGATATCGCCGCCATCTCGGCGGTGGCGAAGAAGGCGGGCGTGCCGCTCATCGTCGACAACACGCTGGCGACGCCCTACCTGTGGCAGCCCATCAAGCACGGCGCCGACATCGTCGTGCATTCGGCCACCAAGTTCCTGGGCGGACACGGCAATTCCATCGGTGGCGTGATCGTGGACGCGGGCACCTTCGACTGGTCCGCCACCGACCGCTATCCGTTCCTGTCCAAGCCGCGGCCGGAATATTCCGGCATGGTGCTGCACGAGACCTTCGGCAATTTCGCCTTCGCCATCGCCGCCCGGGTGCTGGGCCTGCGCGATCTGGGCCCGGCGCTTTCGCCCTTCAACGCCTTCCTCATCCTGACCGGCATCGAGACGCTGGGGCTGCGCATGCAGCGGCACAGCGAGAATGCACAGAAGGTGGCCGAATATCTCGCCGCCCATCCCAAGGTGGAATGGGTGAGCTATCCCGGCCTTGCGAGCGACCGCTACCATGCCCTGGCCAAGCAGTATCTGCCCAAGGGGGCCGGTGCGGTCTTCACCTTCGGCCTCAAGGGCGGCTACGAGGCGGGCGTGAAGCTGGTGTCGAGCGTGGAGCTGTTCTCCCACCTTGCCAATATCGGCGACACGCGCTCCCTCATCATCCACCCGGCCTCCACCACCCATCGCCAGCTGACGGACGAGGCCAAGGTGGTGGCCGGCGCCGGGCCGCAGGTGGTGCGCCTGTCGGTGGGCATCGAGGACGTGGCCGACATCATCGGCGACCTGGAACAGGCGCTGGCGAAGGTCTGAGGGGGCACTCTCAGCCGGAGCCTTCGGCGCCATAGACCTCGCGCGTCAGCTCCAGCCACGCGCGCGCGGCGTGGGACAGGTAGCTGCCCTGCCGCCAGACGATGGCCATCTGCCATTGCGTCCCCGGCTCGTCGAGCCGGGTGAGGGCGACGGAGGGCGTTGCCCGTTGCTCGGCGATGGTGCGGGGCAGGAAGGCGATGCCGAGGCCCGCCCCCGCCAGTTCCACGATGAAATCGATCTGGCCACTGCGCGCCGCCACCTGCGGGGCGAAGCCGTTGCGGGCGCAAGCGTCCTCCAGCACCTGATTGAGGGCGAAGCCGCCCTCGAACAGGATGAAGGGGGAGGACGCCAGCGCCGCAATGCCGGTGCTTTCCGCCCCGGCCAGCGGGTGCGCCTTCGGCAGCACCGCCATGAGGGGTTCGCGCCGCACCGGTTGCGCCTCGAAGACGTCACGCACCGGAATGAGCGAGCCGGCGAGTTCCACCTCGCCTTCCAGCAGCATCTCCTCCAGCCGCTTCGAGCCGTGCTCGGTGAGGCGGATCTCGATGCCCGGGTAGCGCGCGCGGAAGATGGCGAACAGCGGCGCGAAGAGGGTGCTGGCGCCCAGCGGCGGCAGACCGAGGCGCAGGCTGCCGCGCCTCAAGCCGCGAAGGTCGTCCAGCTCGGCCACCAGGCCCTCGCGCTCCGCCAGCAAGGTGAGGGCGCGGCGATAGACGATCTCGCCCGCCGCCGTGAGCTGGCTGCGATGGCCGATGCGGTCGAGCAAGGGCACGCCCAGTTCGTCTTCCAGCTGCTTCACCGCCTTGGAGACGGTGGGCTGGGTGGAAAACAGCGCCTTGGCGGCCGGAGAGAAGCCTCCCTGGCGCACCACCTCGACGAAGACCCGGAGCGTGCGGAGTTCCATTCCTATTCCAATATGGAATGGACTTAATTCAGTCAATTCATTTTCATCATACTGCATTGCATACTATGTTGCCGGCAATGGCACTTCCGGTGCCGAACGGTGTCTGCTCCCATGTTTGCCCCCATATCTTCACATTCCTTGTCCCGTTGGCCCATGTTGCGCAACATGCTGCGCAGCATGGGTGTTACGCTGCATCGCAGCATGATCCTTCAGATCGCGGTTCTCGCCGGCTTCTGGGCGGTCGGGGAAGCGACCGTGCGGCTCACCCACCTGCCTCTGCCTGGCGGCATCGTCGGCATGGTGGTGGTGTTGACCCTGCTCGGCACCGGCCACATCCGGCCCGCCGTGGTGCGGCGCGGCGCCGGCTGGTTGTTGGCCGAAATGCTGCTGTTCTTCGTGCCGGCGGTGATGGCAATCCTCGACCATGGCGAACTGATGGGCCTTGTGGGCCTCAAGATCGCCGCGGTGATCCTCGCCGGCACCGTCACGGTCATGGGCGGCACTGCCCTGGCGGTGGACCTGTGCTACCGCTGGCGTATGCGCTTGGCGGCGCCGGAGGCGGGCCATGCTGCGTGATCCGCTGTTCGCCGCGCTGTTCTGGTCGGCGGTTACCATCGGCTGCTATGCGGCGGCCCGGCTCGTCGCCCGGCGCTGGCGCTTCTGGTGGACCTCGCCGCTGCTGCTCACCCCGGTGGCGGTGGGCATCGTCGCCCTCAGCCTTCACACCGGCTATGCGGACTATATCCGCGGCACCCACTGGCTGGTGCTGATGATGGGGCCGGCGACGGTGGCCTTCGCCATTCCCATCTATGAGCAGCGCGCGCTTATTCGCCGCCAGTGGCCGGTGCTGCTGGTGGGCGTGCTGGTGGGCTCCACGCTGGCCATGTCCACGGCCTTCCTGCTGGCGGACCTGCTGGGCCTGTCGCACACTCTCCAGCTCAGCCTGATGCCGCGCTCCACCTCCACGCCCTTCGCCATGAGCGTGTCCAGCGACATCGGCGGATTGCCGGACCTCACGGCGGTGTTCGTCATCGTCACCGGCATCTGCGGCGCGGCGCTCGGGGAGCTGGTGATGAAGCTGATGCCGCTGCGCTCGTCGCTGGCGCGCGGCGCCCTGTTCGGCATGGGTGCCCACGGCGCCGGCGTTGCCCGCGCCCACCAGATCGGCGGGGAAGAGGGGTCCATAGCCGGCTTGGTGATGGTGCTGGCGGGGTTGTTCAACGTGCTCATGGCCCCGGTGGTCGCCGCCTTGATGGCCTGAGGCTTGGCGCCAAGTCCTCACAGGACGAATCAACTTGAATGGATTCGGCTAAAGCCCTGAAATAAATCAGAACCTTCCCGATCCTATCCCTTCACCAGCCGAAGCTTCGGCGCTGCGGCCTCGGTCCGCCCGGAGGACAGCCCGCCCAGATGCAGCGTGGCCACCACCAGCACCAGGGTGGCACCGAATTGGTGGGCCAGCGCGAGATCGATGGGCACCTGATGGATCAGCGTCAGGACACCCAGCATCGCCTGCGCGGTGACGAGGGCGAACAGCACCCACGCCCGTTGTGCCGCCGCACCTCCCGCTCGCCGTGCGTCGAGGGCATGGAGCAGTGCCAGCGTCCATAGGGCATAGGCGATCATGCGGTGGTTGAACTGCACCGTCAGCGCATTCTCGAACAGGTTGCGCCAGAACGGCTCCGCCGCCGCCAACTGGGCCGCGGGGGGAATGAGATGGCCATCCATGAGCGGCCAGGTATTGAAGGCCATGCCGGCATCGAGCCCGGCCACCAGCCCGCCAGCGAAGATCTGCACCAGCACCAGCACGACCAGCGCCCACGCGGTGGCCCGCATGCGCCCACTCACCACCTGACGCGGTTCGGGCGACAAAGAGCGCGCGACCGCGACGATGGCGGACAGGATGATGCAGGCCAACGTCAGGTGCACGGCGAGGCGGTATTGGCTCACCGAGACCCGCGCGGTCAGCCCCGACGCCACCATCCACCAGCCGACCGCGCCCTGAAGGCCACCCAGGACGAACAGGACGAGGCATTTGGCCAACAGCTTTCCGCGCAGCACGCCGCGCCAGGCGAACCAGAGGAAGGGCAGCAGGAAGGCGAAGCCGATGACGCGGCCGAGCAGGCGGTGGCCCCATTCCCACCAGTAGATCTGCTTGAAGGCTTCCAGCCCCATCCCCTTGTTGAGGATCTCGTATTGGGGAATGGTTTGGTACTTGTCGAACTCGGCCTGCCAGTCCGCCTGCGAGAGCGGGGGCAGGGCGCCGGTGACGGGCTTCCACTCGGTGATGGAGAGGCCCGATTCGGTGAGACGCGTCGCGCCGCCCACCACCACCATGGCGATGACGAGCGCGGCGACGGCATAAAGCCACAGGCGCACGCCGGCCAGACCGGGGCCGCGGCGGTCGCGGGGGAGCGTGATGGCCTCGACGTGCGGCATGTGTCCCTCAGCTTCTGTGCCATCGCGGGGGCTGGAGCAGGGCTCGGCCAGGCCGATCCGTCGGCGATCCCGCGATGCGCGCAAGACCAATGATCGCATATTCCGCCGGCAGGACAGGCGCCTTGGCGGGAACGTGCTCTGGCCCCTTGGGTCCGATCCGTTATAGAGGGCGCATATGGCGCGCAAGGGCGCGGGTGCCGCATGCCCATGGGCGCGCACCGCCCTGCGGCGGCGAGACGAGGGAGACGAGGTCCATGCCCCAACGCATCCGCAAGCTCATCGGCACGGTGCTCTTGCTCCTGCTGGTGGTGTTCTGGGCGCTGTCCGCCATGGCCCTCGCCCAGGGGCGGGTAACCCAGCTTGGCTGGTTCCTGCAGTTGATCTCCTACACCCTGCTGGGTGCGCTCTGGGTCATCCCCGCCGGCCTGTTGATCCGCTGGATGGAGCGACCGGACCGAAAGGTCTGAAATTAAAATAGCATTTTATCTCAATACATTATTGCACTTTGCTTAAGTGATCTGTGAATCTCATCCCGCCAATATGCTGCATAGCAGCATTAGGGGCGTGGGTGCTTGAGGTTAGATGATTAGCTGGCTTAATAAAATTATTCGCCGGCTATGGTTATGGTTGCAGCCTTACGCGGCGCCGGCATAGCGCAGCGGCGCGTCGCGGTGGCGCAGGGGCGCGGCCAGGGCGTCGAGGGTCGGCAACGGCGACGCGTCGCCTTCGGTCTCGTCGCCTCCATCCTGCGGCACGGCAAGGCACAGCATCACCACCCGGGCGAAGCGCTGCTGTGCCAGCGCGTCGAAGCTTTCCACCGCCGCGGTGGAGGGGGCGGTGTCCGCCGTCAGGCACACCACCAGCGGATCGAGGGCGGCCAGCCTGGCGCCGCCGTCAGCGCCGGACAGGCTCGGCGCAGCGACCACCACATAGTCATAGGTGCGCTTCAGCGCCCCCAGCACCAAAGCGAGGCGCTCGGCCCCCACCACGAACGATCCGGCGCGCGCATCGCGTCCGGGCGGGATCACATGGGCGCGGGAGCGGGCATCACGATGGATGGTCTCGCCGAAGCCGGCGACACCGAACAGCAATTCGGACATACCCGGAGCGAAGGAATCGGGAACCAGCGAGGCCAGGCACCTGGAGCCGCCGTCGAGTGCCACCAGCGCCACGCGCGCCTCCTCCGACAGTCGCCGGGCGAGGGCGATGGCGATGGCGGCCGAGGCCTCCGGCAGGTCGTCGGAGCTGAGAATGACGAGGGGCGATGCGCCGGACCGCGTCAGCTGGACGGCGAGGCGGGCCACCGCCGGCTCGATCTGAAGCCCGCCCTCCGGCCCGCCAAGCCAGGCGATGCGATGGCTGCCCTTGAGTTCCAGCGGCAGGTCGGTGCCGTTCAGCGGACCTTGGGCTTCGGGTGCGGCGGCGGCATTGCGCTGGGCGATCAGCAATGTCAGGGCGGCCGCCAGCAGCAGCCCGAGCGCCAGCGGCCGCGGCGGATCGGGCAGGAACGCGACGCGCGCCGGCTCCCCCCGCCGCACGGCGGGCAAGACAGTGGGCAAGACAGTAGGCAGGACCGCGAGATCGTCGGTGGCAACGCGCGTCGTCGCGTCCAGGGCGAGGAAGGCGGCCACGTAGGCCTCCGCCGCGCGCAGGGCCAGCCCCGGCGTCGGCGCCGACAGGGACAGGCTCAGGCCGCGCCCGCCGTTGATGGTGGTGACGGCAAGATCGTCGAGCAGCCGCCAGGCCGCGCGCACCTCTTCCGGACGCTCCTGCGCCTCCGCGCGGGCGCCGCCGAGCTGGCGCCAGAGGCCGACGGCCAGCCGCGCGCGGTCATCGGGGGCCAGGCGGCGGGCGGCGTCATAGGCAAGCTCGCGGGAGGCGAGCACCTGGGCCACGCCCCGCGCGGCGGCGGCGGGCGGCTGGGTGCCCACATCGAAGGCGATGGTGGTGGTGGCGGTGAACTGGAGCGGGAAGAAGCTTGCGACAACGGCCAGGAGAAACGCGAGCCACGCCACCTGCCAGAGGCCGGGGCGCCATGCGCGAGCGTCCGCCCACCCTGCGGCGCGGGCCTCAGCCACATCCGTGTGCGCCACGTCCGTGTGCACCATTGGGCCGCTCTCCCCGGAGCCGGACCCGTCGCAGCCCACAAGCCGCCCCGGACCGTCCCGAACCTTCGAGGCAGGGACCGTTTCTCCGGCCGGAGGTGTGAGCACCCCGGCCGGAACGGCCCCACGCTGGCGGCGCGAGTCGCACCAGCCTGCATCAAGTTGAGCGGATTATGGTTGATGGTTGGTAAACGAGACTGTCAAAGCCCCGCCTTGCGGCTTCGTTCGCCCCTCATGGCAGCGGCCTGAAAACCGAGGTCTCGAATCCCCCTCTCAATGGTCTTGCGGGAGAACGCGAGAGAGCCGAACAGGACGATGAGGGCCGCCACCACCGCTGCCAGACCACGATGGCCGCATACCGCATCCAGCGCGGACGGGCTGACAGAAAGTGCGGGGCAAATCGCATCGACCCGAAGGTCGACCAGAGCAAGCACGACGACAGCATTCAACAGGGCAAGACCGAATGGAGCGATGGCGAGGCCATGACGCATGCTGAGCAGCACGTCCACCCCCTTGATCACAAGGGCGAAGACGAGAACGCCGGCAACCACCTCCGCCACTCTCGGACCGGTCTCGGAAAGAGCTGGCAGAGCGGGGGCGAGCGCCACTGAGGCGAAAACCAGCACCAACAGATTGAGCTTCACCGGCTCGGGGAACTTGCAACGCAGCCATTGCCCATTGGCCCGCTCCACAAGATCGATAACGGCGCAGGCGACAAGGCCGGCGGTGAAGCCGCCCAGATGCGCGCCCCAGTCAATCTGCCGAGCACTCACGGCCAGCAGAATATTAAGGCCGATATTGGCGACGAAGAAGCTCGCGGACAGCTCGATCTTGCCGAGAATCCAGAGGCAGAACAATGCTCCGAGAATGCCCGAGGTCGCCCCCGAGGCCCCCACTGTGAGGACTTTCGCGCCCTGATGCGAAGCCCCGCTCACAAGGCCGCCGACCACGATGGATAGCGCATAGATGATCAGGAAATAGGTTGCCCCCATGCGCTTTTCGAGGTGGCCACCCCACAAGGCAAGGCACAGCATGTTGGCGGCAAGGTGCAAAACTCCGGCATGCAGGAAGCCGTAGGTCACAAGGCGCCAGTACTCTCCCCGAGCGACGACCAGGGGATCAAGCGCGCCCGCTTTCCAGAATTCGACAGGCGGTGGCACGACGCCGCCGTTGCGGGAGAGCATGAGGGCGAACACCAAAACGTTCGCCGCGATCAGAAGATAGGTGAAGGCATGAGGTTGCTCGAAAAACCCCTGCCCTTGCCAGCGCAGTTTCATGATCCGCCCCCTGCGGCGCCCGGTGGTGCTGAAGCACCGGGTTTTTCTTAGCAGTCCTCCCAGCTGGGTGCACGCTTTGCGAGTACCGCGGAGATGCCTTCGTCGGCGTCGCGGGCCAGCATGTTCTCGGCCATCACGCGGGAGGCATGGGCATAGGCGTCGTCGAGACCCATCTCCAACTGGGCGTAGAAGGCGGCCTTGCCGAGCTTCACCGGCACCTGGGACTTTTCGGCGATGCGGCGGGCGAGGGCCTGCGCCGCGGACAGCGCCTCGCCGGCCGGCACCACGCGGTTGACGAGGCCCATGCGGCGCGCCTCCTCCGCCTCCACCCATTCGCCCAGCAGCAGCATTTCCATGGCGTGCTTGCGCATCAGGTTGCGCGAGAGCGCCACCATGGGGGTGTGGCAGAACAGGCCGATGTTCACGCCCGGCGTGCAGAAGCGCGCCTTCTCCCCGGCCACGGCGAGGTCGCAGCTGGCCACCAGCTGGCAGCCGGCGGCGGTCGCCATGCCTTCCACGGCGGCGATGACCGGCTGGGGCAGGCGGACGATGGCCGTCATCAGCGTGGCGCAGCGCTTCAGCACATCCTCGAAATAGGCCCGGCCCCGATCGGCGTCGCCGCGATGGGCCTGGATCTCCTTCAAATCGTGGCCGGCGGAATAGACCGGACCTTCCGCGGCCAGCACCACGGCCCGCACGGAAGCATCAACCGCGACGGCGGCAAGGGCGGAGGTGAGCGCCGCCATCATCGCCTCGGAGAGGCTGTTGCGTGCGTCCGGCCGCGCCAGCGTCAGCGTCGCGACCCCGTTCTCACAGCTTGTCTTCACGACCGCAGACGCCGCGCCGGCGACGGGGTGGGCCGATGGTTCAGCCAACATGGGTTTGCGCTCTCTTCTGTTTGACCTTCAAGGTCCTATCCTATTCACAGGAACCGAGCGGCGCGAGCCGGTCACAAACGCATTCCCGGACAGGAGATGAATGGCATGGACGCGGCGCGCGGTGCGGTGATGTCGGTGAAGGAGTTGCAAGCCTTCCTCACGCTGGAGTTTCCCCAGGCATTCGGCCCGGGCAAGCCGCACCATGTGGAAAGCGTGGGCCGCAACGTCGCCACCGTCCGCCTTGATGCGGACGAGAGCCACCTGCGCCCCGGCGGCACGGTTTCCGGCCCGGCCATGATGGCGCTGGCGGACGTGGCCATCTATGTGGCCCTGCTGGGCCAGATCGGGCCGGTGGGACTTGCCGTGACCACCAACCTCTCCATCAATTTCCTGCGCAAGCCGGCGCCGGGGCCCATGTTCGCCGACGCGAAGCTGATCAAGCTCGGCAAGCGCCTTGCCGTCGGCGAGGTGGGGCTGAGGGGGCCGGGCAGCGACGACCTCGTCGCCCATTGCGTCGCCACCTATTCCATCCCCGATCGGCCGGAAGCCTGATCCCGGTCAAGGACGCCGCGGTCCCGACCCGCTAGAGACGGACGTTCCGATCGGATTGCGACGCAATCTCGCTGGAACCTGCTCCAGGGGTGGCTCAAAGGAAGAGGCGGCCATGGCGACCATCCTGATCATTCAGGGGCATCCCGACCCCGGCGGCGGCCATCTGTGCCACGCGCTGGCGGACGCCTACGCGGCCGGCGCTGAGGCGGCCGGCCACACGGTGCTGCGGGTGGAGGTGGGTGGGCTCGATGTGCCGCTGCTGCGCAGCCAGCACGATTTCCGCCATGCCCCGCCGCTCCATGCCCTGTCCCCCGCCCGCGCGGCGCTGGTGGAGGCCGAGCACGTGGCCGTCTTCTTCCCGCTCTGGCTCGGTGGCATGCCGGCGGTGCTCAAGGGTTTTCTGGAACAGCTGCTGCGGCCCGGCTTCGCCTTCGATTATCTGGAGGATGGCGGCACGCGCATGCTGCTGGAGGGCCGATCCGCCCGGGTGGTGGTGACCATGGGCATGCCGGGGCTCATCTTCCGGCTGTGGTATCTGGAAGCTGGCCTCGCGGCGCTGACACGCAACATCCTGGGCTTTGTGGGCTTTTCGCCGGTGCGGGCCACGGTGCTCGGCGGCGTCGAGGCGGCGGGGGAGGCAAAGCGCCGGCGCTGGCTCAGCCGAATGGATGCCCTGGGCCGCGCCGCGAGATAGGGGCGCAAGAGCGGGCAAGGCCATGGGATTATAGGTCGTTTTTTGATGGTGTTATCGCACCATTTTTATAACTTATTGTTTTTCATCATGTTTTAACGCCTCCGAAACATTGACGGATGCGCGGGGCTCCACTAGAAGCCGTTCATCGCCGGATCGCGATTGGCCGCAAGGCCGTCGCGACCGGCCTTCTTATTCGGAAGCATCCCATGAAGACGTATTCGGCCAAGCCTGCCGAAATCGAAAAAAAGTGGGTGGTGATTGACGCCAGTGGCCTCGTCGTAGGCCGGCTCGCGACCATCATTGCCATGCGCCTGAAGGGCAAGCATCTGCCCATCTACACCCCCCACGTGGATTGCGGCGACAACATCGTCGTAGTGAACGCGGAGAAGGCGGTGTTCACCGGCCGCAAGAAGGACCAGAAGGTCTATTACCATCATACCGGCTTCCCGGGCGGCATCAAGGAACGCACCGCGAAGTTCGTGCTCGAAGGCCGCTTCCCGGAGCGCGTCATCGAGAAGGCGGTGGAGCGCATGCTCGCCCGCGGCCCGCTGGGTCGCAAGATCATGGGCAACCTGCGTGTCTACAAGGGCCCGTCCCACCCGCACGAGGCCCAGCAGCCGGTCGCCCTCGACGTGGCGGCGCTCAACCGCAAGAACGTGAGGAACTGACATGGCCGAGGTTCTCCAGTCCCTCGACGCTCTCGGCGCGGCCAGCGTTGCCGCCGTCCAGCCCGAAGCCCCCGTGCATGTCCAGAAGCTGGACAAGTTCGGCCGCGCCTATGCCACCGGCAAGCGCAAGAACGCGGTGGCCCGCGTGTGGGTTCGCCCCGGCACCGGCAAGGTCACCGTCAACGACCGGGACATCGAGGTGTATTTCGCCCGTCCCGTGCTGCGCCTCATGATCAACCAGCCCTTCCAGGCGGCTGCGCGTGAAGGCCAGTACGACGTGGTGTGCACCGTCTCCGGCGGCGGCCTCTCCGGCCAGGCCGGCGCAGTGCGCCACGGCATCTCCAAGGCGCTCACCTATTACGAGCCCGAGCTGCGCACTCCCCTCAAGAAGGGTGGCTTCATCACCCGCGACAGCCGCGTGGTCGAGCGCAAGAAGTACGGCCGCGCCAAGGCCCGTCGTTCGTTCCAGTTCTCCAAGCGCTGATCGCGCGCGGAACGTTTCGATCTCGATGCGAACGGCGGGGCCAGGCCCCGCCGTTTTCTTTTGTGCGCCTTATGGTGTCGGGGTACGCCAGGCGACCGCTCCGGCCAAACGCAAATGGCCGGGACGAGCCCGGCCATGCGCACCCAACAGGAAATGGAGAGCGCGCCACCGGGAGGGATCGGCGCCCGTCAGAAGTCGGGACGACGTCAGAAGTCAGGATGGCTTCAGAAGCTTGGCGTGTCGCCGTCGAGCGGGCTCCACTGGCCGTTGACGGTCGGATCGCCGGGCGGGCCGGAGCCGTAGCCGCCCGAAAGATCCGGCGGGAACACGTAGTCGTTGTTGCGGTCGTTGCCGATCTTCACGTCGGGGCGGATCGCGGGGCCGGGACCGGGATCAAGATAATTGCCCTGCGGAATGACCGGCAGCTGGATGACGCGGGGCGACACCTGGATCCGCTGGCCGGACGAATAGGTCTGGGCCGAAGCCTGCACGGCCGCCGCCGCCATAATCGCCAGCAGCATCGCTCCCGCGGTGCCGTTCGCTCCCCAGCTCACATGCGCCATGATACCGTCCCGCATCCCGCCGAGCGAAACCCGCCGGCTGCCGCCTTGAAGCACGTTCCCGCCGGGGTGTGAAGGGGTGTGCTGGCGCCAGCGCCAAGGCATTGGAGGACGGCACCAAAGACAATTGCCTCCGGCGCGGCGGAACGGCATTTTCTCAGCCAGGCTCGAACGGCGGCCCGGTGCGGCGCGCCCGGTGCGGAGGTCAACACCGATGCGGTTCAAGCGCATGGCGGCCCGGCTCCTCGCCGGGATTATCCTTGCGGCCAGCACGCTGCCCGCCTTCGAGGCCCAGGCGGCGCCGGCGCGCATCATCCTGTTGCGGCATGGCGAAAAGGCCGGCCCCTGGCAACTCTGCGCCCTCGGTAACGAGCGAGCCCGCGCGCTGGCGGCC
This sequence comes from Xanthobacter autotrophicus ATCC 700552, assembly GCF_043194565.1. Lineage (GTDB taxonomy): Bacteria > Pseudomonadota > Alphaproteobacteria > Rhizobiales > Xanthobacteraceae > Xanthobacter > Xanthobacter autotrophicus_F. Next base: position 180,344 of record NZ_JBAFVS010000005.1, read on the forward strand.
TATTATCTCGGGCGCAACGCGCAGAAGTCCCTGTTCCGGCCTGGAGAAACGCCGAAGGCGATTCTCGCCATCTCCATGCACACGCTGGATACCATCTCCCCCGTGGCCCAGAGCTGGGAGATGCCGGTCATCTTCTACAGCGCCATGCCGGAGCCGAGGGGCGACGGCTTTCACCTGAGCGACAAGCGGCTCGGCGCGCGCACGCGTGAAGCGGTGCGCGACATGCTCACCAAGCCCGAATGGGCCGGGCAGACGCTGGTGGTGAACTGGGAGCACGACCACATTGCCAAGGCCGACCTGGATCACGATCGCATGGCTGCGGCCCGCGATGCGGCCAAGGATTTGAGCGAGCCGGCGGAGCGGGTCACCCTCTATGACCTGCTGCGCCTCGATCGGCTCGCCGGGGTGCCGTCCACGTGGCCGAGCGACACCTACGACTATTTCTGGATCATCGATTTCGATGCGCAGACCGGCCAGCCGTCGGCCTTTACCATGATAAAGCAGGCGTTCGGGCCGCCGTTCGCCCATATCCCGCAAAACGACTGGGGCAAAAGCGACTCGGGCAAAAGCGACTCGAGCAAGCGAGAGGCCGGCGCGCCGGCCGCACGCGCCGGCTGCACCTGAGCATCTTCGCACCGTCTGCGCCCGCGAGCCGGGCTCCGGAGTGCGCCTCGATAAAGGGCCTGAAAAAACAAGCCAGAGGGCTTGCGGGCGGAGCCGGGAGCGACAGGGCGTGCGAAGACCGTCGGACACCGCCCATGTCGGCCTCCGCACCTGTCTGGTCCGCGACAGTCCAGGCTTGTTGATTGCCGGCTTATTTCTTGTACTTGCGGATCATCATATCGATAGCGGTGGTGGATTCCGACACGTTCAACCAGTTTTCCGCCTGCTCGTCGTTCTTGAATTCCCGGCCCAGATTGATGGGCTCATCATGTCCCGGCACGTGCAGGAAACAGGCCCACTTGCCATTGGGCAATTTATCCACGGTGACCTTATGGTCCGACATGCTGCGATCCTCGCCTACGCTGTATTTGCTTCACGGGGCACAGGCGCAATACGGCGCGCCCGCCGCCCGGCCACCCCGATGCAATAGCCCGGCCAGAGCCGGCGGATCGGTGGCTTGACCACCGCCTTCTGCAGGGCCACCACTGATACAGATCGGGGGAGGGGAGGGCGAGATGGACGAGATGCGCGCGCGGCTGGACAGCCCGGAGACCTTCGAACCCTTGCTCCGCCTTGCGCTCCGGTTCGGGACGCTGGCCCTTCTGTTCATCTGGTGCTTCACCATCATGAAGCCGTTCCTCACCCCCATCCTGTGGGGGCTCATCATCGCCATTGCGTCCCATCCGCTGTTCATTCGCCTCAGGGCCGCGGTCCACGGCCGCACCGCCGTGGCGGCCACGCTCTATGTGCTGCTGGCGCTCGCGCTGCTGGTGCTGCCGGCCTATCTCCTCGCCGATACGCTGATCGTCAGCCTCAAGCTGCTGGCCCACCATCTCGCCGACGGCACCCTGCGCGTGCCGCCGCCGCCGGAATCGGTGCGCAGCTGGATCCTGGTGGGGGATCCCATCCACCGGTTCTGGCTGCTGGCCTCCACCAATCTCGACCAGGCCTTCGCCTCCATCACCCCGGAGCTCACCTCCATGGGGCGCTCCATGGTCTCGGGCGTGTCGGACGTCCTCCTGGGCTTCCTTGAATTCATCATCGCCATCTTCGTGGCGGCGGCCCTCATGGCCAATGCGGCGAGCGGACAGAGGATCGCCGGCGACGTGGCCATCCGGCTCGCCGGCGAGGGCGGGCGCGGCTATGCCGACCTTGCGGTGCGCACCATCCGCAGCGTCACCAAGGGCATCATCGGCGTCGCCCTCATCCAGGCGCTGCTCGCGGGCCTGGGCTTCCTGGCGGCGGATATCCCGGCCGCGGGATTGCTGGCGCTATTGTGCCTGATCATCGCCATCGTGCAGCTGCCGCTGGTGCTGGTGCTGCTGCCGGTGGTCATCTACGCCTTCACCATCCTCGATCCTGTCCCCGCCGTGGTGTTCGCGGTGTGGTGCACCGGCGTGTCGCTGATCGAGCACGTGCTGCGGCCGCTGATGCTGGCGCGGGGGGTGGATGTGCCCATGCTGGTGGTGTTCATCGGCGCCATCGGCGGGCTGCTCACCTCCGGCGTGCTGGGCCTGTTCGTCGGGCCGGTGGTGCTTGCCCTCGGCTACACCCTGGTGCTCGCCTGGCTGCAGGCGGCGCCCCATGGCGGCGGTGTTGAGCCGGTTGAGGTGGAGCGTCTTTAGAGCGTTTTCGAGCGAAGTGGATACCACTTCGCGTAAAGAAAACGCGTAAACTCAATGACATATAGCACGCGCCGATCAGCCCGCGGGCTGATCGGACACCGCTTCCTCTGTCCCTGAGTTCAGGCCGGCGGCTTCGTCTGCGAACCGGTTCCGCCGGCGCGAGGGGCGCGCCGGCGGAAATGCGTGGGTCAGTGCGCCGCTCCCGGCAGGATCACGGTGGGGACCATGCTGGTGAAGGGCGGCAGATAGGCCTGGGCCATGATCAGCAAGCCCACCAGCACCGCCAGCGCGATGGAGTGGAAGAAGACGTAGCGCAGGATGGAGCCCTCGTGCCCGTACCACTTGGTGGCGGTGGAGGCGACGACGATGGACTGGGCGTCGATCATCTTGCCCATCACGCCGCCGGAGGAGTTGGCCGCGGCCATCAGCACCGGGTTGAGATGGAGCTGCTGGGCCGTGATCTTCTGCAGGCCGCCGAACAGCACGTTGGACGCGGTGTCCGAGCCGGTCACCGCCACGCCGACCCAGCCGAGCAGGGTGCCGAACAGCGGGTAGAACCAGCCGGTATGGGCAAAGGCGAGGCCCAGCGTGGCGTCGAGGCCCGAATAGCGGGTGACGAAGCCGAGCGCCAGCATGCAGGCGATGGTGAGCAGCGAGTAGCGGATCATGTACAGCGTCTTGCCGTACATCTTCACGAGGCCGGCCGGGCTGTAGCCGAGCACGAGCCCCGAGACGATGCCGGAGAGCAGGATGCCGGTGCCGGTGGCGGACACGAGGTTGAGGCTGAACACCGCCGCCTCGGTATGGGGCGCGGCCACCACCGGGGGCACCTTCTGCACCAGCTGGTGCAGGCCTTCCACCGGGAACTTGGCGACCCAGATGCTGTCGAAGAACGCCTTGGCCTCGGGCACGCCCCAGATGAACACGAAGACGGAAAGGATGATCCAGGGCAGCCAGGCCTTGAACACCGCGCCCGGCTTCTGGGCCTCGGCGGCGGGCATGTGGCCGGTCTCCTCGAGGTCCTTGGAGGACCAGTCGCGGGGCGCTTCCGTCATGGGGCGCTTGGGCTGCCATACGCGCAGGAACAGGGCGAGGGCGGCCATGGAGGAGATGGCGGCCACCACATCCACGAGCCACGGACCGTGGAAGTTGGAGACGAGATACTGCGGCACCGCGAACGATACGCCCGCCACCAGCAGCGCCGGCCACACTTCCAGCATCTTGCGGAAGCCGACGAAGGCCCAGATCAGCCAGAACGGCACGATCAGGGAGAAGAACGGCAGCTGCCGGCCGATCATGCCGGAGAGCTGGTGCAGGTCGAGCCCGGTGACGGCGGCGAGCGCGATCACCGGGGTCCCGAGGGCGCCGTAGGCCACCGGTGCGGTATTGGCGATAAGCGAGAGGCCGGATGCGGCCAGCGGCGAGAAGCCGAGGCCGATCAGCATGGCAGCGGTGACCGCCACCGGGGTGCCGAAGCCCGCCGCGCCCTCGAAGAAGGCGCCGAACGAGAAGGCGATAAACAGCAGCTGGAGGCGCCGGTCGTCCGAGATGCCCCGGATGGAGCGCTGGAGGACATCGAACTCACCCTTCTCGCTGGTGAGCTGGTAGAGGAAGATGACGTTGAGGATGATCCAGCCGATGGGCATGAGCCCGAAGCCGGCACCGTAGAGCGCGGACATCCCCGCCATCTGCACCGGCATGCCGAAGGCGAACACGGCCACCGCCAGCGCGCTGGCAAGGCCCAGCAGTGCCGCCAGATGGGCGCGCATCTCGAAGATGCCGATGGCGCCGAGCAGGACCACGACCGGTACGGCCGCGAGCAACGTGGACAGCAGCATGCTGCCCATGGGGTCATAGATTTGAGACCAGATCATCGGGTGCCCCTCCAGCCTCAGGGCAAGCGGGGGCATTCGGATCCGCGGTGCGGCCCGTGCCTTCTTTGCTGCCTCTGAGTGGTGTTTATAGGTATGTGAATATGCAAACGACCGCGGGCGAGCCTCGGTCAATCTTTTCCTCCGGATATGACAGTCTGGTCTTCTAATGAACCAGTTACGCAATTCCGGTAAAATACTTTGACCACATATGTCAACTGGAGAAATCTCTTTCACCGCCACAAGGCGCCGGCTAAAATCAGTTCAAATCGCAAGAAGGCCGCTAAACTCTTGATTCTCCATAAGCGGCAGAACAGATGGGCAGGATGATCAAGGACGGCATCAAGGGCGCCAGCGCCGCCGAGAGCACCGCGCGCCACATCGAGGAACTGATCGTGGAGGGGGCATTGCGCCCCGGCGAGCCGCTGCTTCCGGAACGGGAGATGGCGGTGCGCCTCAACGTCTCGCGTCCCACCTTGCGACAGGGCATGAAGATGCTCGAAGACAAGGGCCTGCTTGTCGCCGACACCAACGGCAGCCGGGTGGTGGCCCCCCTCGGGACCAGCTTCACCGACCCGCTGATCGATCTCCTGTCGTCCGGCGAGGCGGTGACGGGAGATTATCTTGAACTGCGCACGACCCTCGAACGCATGGCCGCGACCCTCGCCGCCACCCGCGCCAACGACGTGGACCGCGCCATCCTGCGGGAAGCCATGGAGCGCATCGACAGCGCCCACGGCGAGGCGGATGCGGGCGACGAGGCGGAAGCCGACGTGGACCTGCACCTCGCCGTGTACGAGGCCAGCCACAATCTGGTTCTGCTGCACATCATGCGCGCGTTGTCGGGCATGCTGCGCAAGGGCATCTTCCACAACCGGGAAAAGCTCTATGCCCGGCCGGAGGTGCGCGATGTGCTGCGCGATCAGCACCGCGCCATTTACGAGGCCATCATGGCGCGCGATCCGGACGCCGCCGGCCGCTGCGCCGAGGCGCACATGAGCTACACCCAGCGGGTCATCGCCGAGATCGCAGCCGCCGATGCGCGCCTCGAAATCTCCCTGCGCCGCATCGAGGGCGGCGGCATCGCGTCGCGCGCCGGCAAGCCCCGCGGCTGAGACCAAGCCCTGCGGCTGAGGCTAAGCCGTGTGGCGTGCACCTGGTTTTGCGAGCGATCGTGCCACCGATCTCGTAACCGCCGCCGCGCGCGGGGGCGGCATCATTCCTCCGGAGCACTCCCCAAGATGGCGAATCGGGGATAAGGTCCGTCCATCTACCTCACTTGCCGTAATTAAATACCGCCAATAAGTAGATGAGGGACTTGCCGCCCGGTACCGATTGTTTTCGCGGTCGATAACGCTTCGCAGCGCCTGCCTCTCCACAGATGGCAGATGCGTGACGGGATGGTATCACTGAAAGATCGGACTGGAGCGCCAGCAGGTATTTGAGGAGGACCGAAATGTCGCGCGCCCGTGCCGTCCGCATCGCATCACTGCTTTTGCTCGGCCTCCTCTCCCCCTCCGTTGCGCAGGCGCAGGAAGGCGGCATTCCGGTGGGCGTGGTTCCCGCGGAGCTCAAGCCCATCTCCGACGCCATGGAATTCGTCGGCCGGGTCGAGGCACCGGAGCGGGTGGAGATCCGTGCCCGGGTGAAGGGCATGCTGGAAGCCGTCCTGTTCAAGGAAGGCGAGACGGTGAAGGAGGGCGCGCCGCTCTATCGCATCGAAAAGCCCCTGTTCCAGGCCGACGTGCAGCAGGCGGAAGGCGATGTGGAGCGGGCCAAGGCCGCCGTCACCCTCGCCAAGATCCAGCGTGAGCGGGCAGAAGAACTGCTCGCCAAGAATGCCGGCACGGCGGTGGCCCGCGATCAGGCCGTCGCCAATCAGGAATCCTCCATCGGAGCCCTGCTGACGGCCGAGGCGGCGCTGAACACCACCAAGATCAATCTGGGCTACACCGACATCGTCTCGCCCATCACCGGCCGCATCGGCCGCTCGGCGGTCACCCGCGGCCACATCGTGGGTCCGGAGAGCGGCGTGCTCGCCACCGTGGTGAGCCAGGACCCCATGTATGTCACCTTCCCGGTCAGCCAGCGCGACTATCTGGAAGCGCAGAAGGACGAGGGGAAGGTGGACCTCGCCAACGTGGAGGTGCGCATCAAGTTCGCCGACGGCGGGGTCTACGGCGAAGTGGGGCGGGTGAATTTCGTCGACGTCTCGGTCAACCGCACCACCGACACCATGATCCTGCGCGCCGACGTGCCGAATGCGAGCGGCAAGCTGGTGGACGGCCAGCTGGTCCGGGTGGAGCTGAAAGCCGGGACGCCGGAGGAACGGGTGGTGATCCCGCAGGCGGCGCTGATCGCCGACCAGGCCGGCGTCTATGTGTTCGTGGTGGAGAACGGCAAGGCGGTGGTACGCCGGGTGAAGACCGGCGGCATCCAGGGGCCGAACATCATCGTCACCGATGGCGTGAAAGCCGGCGAGCCGGTGATCGTGGAGGGCTTCGAGAGCCTGAAGCCCGGCATCGCTGTACGCGCGACCCCGACAGCCATCGGCCTGAAAGGCTGAGCCATGCTCTCCTCCGTCTTCGTTGACCGCCCGCGGCTCGCCATCGTCATCGCCATCGTCACGGTGATCGCGGGCCTGCTCTCGCTGCTGGCCATTCCGGTGGCGCAGTATCCCGATATCATCCCGCCGCAGGTATCGGTGACCACCGCCTATCCCGGCGCCTCCGCCGAGGTGGTGGATTCCACCATCGCCCAGCCCATCGAGGCGCAGGTGGTGGGCGTGGACAAGCTCATCTACATGAAGAGCGTGTCCGGCGACGACGGAAGCTATTCGCTTACCGGCTCTTTTGAACTCGGCACCGATCCGGACATCAACACCGTCAATATGAACAACCGCGTCCAGGTGGCGCTGTCCAAGCTGCCGGATGACGTGAAGCGCCAGGGCGTGGTGGTGAAGAAGAAGTCGTCGGCGCTGCTCGGTGTGCTGGCCATTTCTTCGCCGAAGAAGACCTGGGACCCGCTCTATATCTCCAACTACGTCACCATCAACATCCTCGACGAGCTGAAAAGCATTCCGGGCGTGGGCGATGCCTCCCTCTGGGGGCCGCAGGACTATGCCGTCCGCGCCTGGGTGAAGACCGATCGGCTCACCGGCCTCGGCCTCACCACCGAGGACATCGTCTCCGCCATCCGGGCGCAGAACATCCAGGCGGCGGTGGGCCGCATCGGCGCGCGGCCCGTCTCCGACGACCAGCAGCTGCAGCTGAACCTGCGCACCAAGGGCCGGCTGTCCAGCATCGAGGACTTCGAGAAGATCGTCCTGCGCACCAACACGGACGGCTCGGTGCTGCGTCTCGGCGACGTGGCACGGCTGGAGCTGGGCGCGGCTAACCTCGACCGCGAAACCCTGTTCAACGGCGGCCCGGCGGCGGTGCTGGCGCTCTACCAGTCGCCCGGCGCCAACGCCATCACCACCATCAACGCCATCCGCACGCGCATGGATGAGCTGTCCAAGTCCTTTCCCGAAGATTTGGCCTGGAAGGTCACCTACGACCCCACCTCCTTCGTGATCGAGACCATTCACGAGGTGCAGAAGACGCTGATCGAGGCGTTCATCCTCGTGGTGCTCGTGGTCTATCTGTTCCTCGGCAGCTTCCGCGCCACCTTGATCCCGACGCTGGCGGTGCCGGTGAGCCTGATCGGCACCTTCATCGTGCTCAACGCCATCGGCTATTCGGCGAACTCGGTGTCGCTGCTGGCCATCGTGCTCGCCATCGGCATCGTGGTGGATGACGCCATCGTGGTGGTGGAGAACGTCGAGCGCATGATGGAGGAGCATCCAGAGCTTTCCCCCGCCGACGCCACCAAGCGGGCCATGGCGGAAATCACCGCGCCCATCATCGCCATCACTTTGGTGCTGCTCTCCGTGTTCGTGCCGGTGGCCTTCATTCCCGGCATCTCCGGCGAGTTGTTCCGCCAGTTCGCGGTGACCGTGGCGGTGGCCATGTTCCTGTCGGCCATCAACGCGCTCACCTTGTCGCCGGCGCTCTGCGCCATCCTGCTGAAGCCCGCCCACGGGCCGAAGAAGGGACCCATCGGCTATGTGATGCGCGGCATCGACAAGGTCCGCGATGCCTATGGCGCGGCGGTGGCGCGCATCGTGCGCTTCTCGCTCATCGGGCTGGTGTGCGTGTTCGTGGCCTCCGGCGGCATCTTTGCCCTGTCGAAGATGACCCCCACCGGCTTCCTGCCTGAAGACGACCAGGGCGCCTTCTTCGTGGTGGTGCAACTGCCCGGCGGCGCTTCCGTGGGCCGCACCACGGAGGTGATCCGCAAGGCCGAGGCGCTGTTGAAGGAAGAGCACACGGTGGAGGATTTCACCTCCGTCATCGGCCTCAACTTCATCGACAATTATTCCCAGCCCAACGCCGCCTTCATCGTCGTCACGCTCAAGCCGTTCGAGGAACGGCACGGCGCGGAGAATGGCACGGCGGCCATCCTCTCCCGGCTCGGACCGAAGATGCGCACCATCTCCGGCGGCACGGTGGTGCCGCTGGCGCCGCCACCCATCGTCGGCCTCGGCACCGGCGGCGGCTTCAGCTTCGTGCTGCAGGACCTGCGGGCAGGAGACCCCAAGGCGCTGGCGCAGGTGCTGCGCGGTCTCCTGGTGGCTGCCAACCAGGACCCGCGCCTGACCCGCGTCTTCTCCACCTATTCCGCCTCCAATCCCTCGATCCAGCTCGACATCGACCGGGACAAGGCCCAGGTGCTGGGGGTGCCGCTGGACAGCGTGTTCCAGGCGCTCCAGACTTCGCTGGGCGGGCTCTATGTGAACGACATGAACCTCTACGGCCGCACCTGGCAGGTCCAGGTGCAGGCCGAGGCGGAGGATCGCAAGAGCATCGACGACATCTACCGCATCCATGTGCGCAACAACAAAGGCGAGATGATCCCGCTGCGCTCCATCGTGGAGGTGCGGGTGGAGGTCGGCCCGCCGGCGCTGATCCGCTACAACAACAAGCGGGCGGTGACCGTGCAGGGCGCGCCGGCGGAGGGCGTCTCCTCCGGCCAGGCGCTCGCCGCCATGGACGAGGTGGCGGCGAAAACCCTGCCGCAGGGTTTCTCCGGCGCGTGGACGGACACCTCGTTCCAGGAGAAGCGGGCGGAGGGCAAGACCGGGACGATCCTCGCCTTCGCCGTGCTGTTCGCCTTCCTGTTCTTGGTGGCGCTGTATGAGAGTTGGTCGATCCCGGTGCCGGTGCTGCTCTCCGTCACCGTGGGCATGCTGGGGGCGTTCGCGGCCATCGTCATCGGCCAGCTCACCCTCGACCTCTACGGCCAGATCGGCATGATCGTGCTCATCGGCCTCGCGGCCAAGAACGGCATCCTCATCGTCGAGTTCGCCAAGGAGCGGCGCGAGCGCGGCGAGGATCTGCTGCAGGCCGCCACCGAGGGCTCGCGCCTGCGGTTCCGCCCGGTGATGATGACCTCGCTGGCCTTCATCCTCGGCCTCTATCCGCTGGTGGTGGCGACCGGGGCGGCGCAGATGGCGCGGCAGAACGTGGGCACGCCGGTGTTCGGCGGCATGATCGCCGCGTCGTTCCTCGGCATTTTCGTCATCCCGCCGCTCTACGTGCTGTTCCAGGGCATCCGCGAGAAACTGCGCCCCAGCACGCGGCCCAAGGCGGAACCGGCGGCGCAACCGGGGGCACAGGCGCCCGCGGCCCACGGCGACTGATGGCGGGCGGGCCGGCTTCGGCCGCGCCCGCGCTCAGAACGTCATGCGCGCGGAGAGCGTGGCTTCCAGCGGGTCGCCGATGGTGTTGCCGAGATTGTTGTTGGCCTGGGACGACGTGTAATACGTGGTGTCGAACAGGTTCTTCACGTTGAGCTGCACCGTGACCGGGCGCTCGGCGGCGATGGTGTAGGCCACCATGGCGTCGAACACCATATAGGCCGGCAGCCAGTAGGTGTTGGCCGGCACCCCGGGCGCCGCGCTGCGGCCATGGAAACCGCCGCCCACCTTCAGCGTATTGTCGCCCCACACCTTGCCGAAATCATAGGTGGTGAACAGGGAATAGGTGTGGCGCGCCACGTTGGCGGGGGTCTTGCCAGCATATTGCACGTCTTCAACGATCACCGCATCGGTATAGCCGTAGCTGGCGATGATGTTGATCTTGTCCGTCACCGCGCCGGCGATGTCGAACTCCAGGCCCCGTGAACGCACCTTGCCGGCGGTCTTGGCATAGCTCTCGCCATTGATAACCTCGGTGTAGAGCACATTCTCCTTCTCGATGTTGAACAGCGCCGCCGTACCGGTGAGGCCCTTGAATAGCTCGAACTTCACACCGGCCTCGTAGGACACGCCGGTCTCGGGATCCAGCGCGCCGATATAGTCGGCGATGGAACTCTGCGGCATGAAGGAGGTGGAATAATTGGCGTACAGGGACAGCTTGTCCGTCGCCTTGTAGACGATGCCCGCCCGGGGCATGAAGGCGCCGCCCTCCTCATCGGTGTTGAGGTTGAAGGGCCGGCCCTTGCCCGCCAGCTGCGTGTAATACTGATAGCTGGCGCCGGCCACCAGGATCCACTGGTCGGTCAGGTAGAAGGCGTCCTGGGCGTAGCCGTTATAGAGCGTCTGCTGGATGGTCTGGTCGCTGTCCGCCGCCGACACGGTGGTGCACAGGGGCAGCGTGCCGTAGACCGGGGCGTAGATGTCGAAGCCCTTCTGGTTCTTGCAGCGCAGCATGTCCGTGCGCAGCAGGTCGTAATCGTTGTAGGCGACGCCGAACAGCAGCTCGTTCTTGAAGCCGGCAATGTCCGCCCGGCCGCTGAGATCGGCGCGCACATTGTTGCCGGTCTGGGTGGAGCCCTGGGTCGCGTCCGCCCGGCGGGTCAGGATGCCGGTGGCGGAATCATAGGCGATCACCCGGGCCTGATTGTCGGAATAGGTGTCCTGGCTCCAGGCGTAGTTCACCTTGAGCTTCCAGGCGTCGTTGAATTCGTGCTCGACGCTGGCGAGGAAGAGGTCGGAATCGCCCTGCGTGATGTTGTATTTCTCGTCGAAGCGCGTGCGCCGGTCCACCGGCACCGCCTTGCCGGTGCCAAGATCAAAGATGGTGCCCCGATCGAACGGCACGCTGTAATCGCGGTGGGTGTAGGAGACGTTCACCGCCGTGCTGTCGCCATACCAGGCGAGGGCAGGGGAGATCAGCGTCTGCTCGGTCTCGCCGAAATTGCGCCAGTAGTTGGTGTCCTGCATCTCGCCGATGAGCCGGTAGGCGAAATTCGTCCCGGCGATGGGGCCGGTGATGTCGAAGTCGCCCCAGCTGCCGCCGAAGCTGGTGAGCGAGCCTGCGATGCTGCCGCCGAACGTCTCCTGCGGCCGCTTGGTGATGACATTGATGATGCCGCCCGGCTCCTGGATGCCGTAGAGGGTGGAGGCGGGACCCTTCAGCACCTCCACCCGGTCCGTGGTGGCATTGAAGCTGCGCGGCAGCACCGTGCGCAGGCCGTTGGTGAGCACGCCGCCGTCGCGGTTGTCGCCGAAGCCGCGGCGGATGAAGGCGTCCTGCGTGCCGCCCAGCGTGTTGGCCTGGGTGATGTTGCTGATATTGGCCAGCACCTGGTCGAGGGTGCGGGCGTTCTGGTCGAGGATGACCTCCTGGGTCACCACGTTCACCGACGCCGGAATGTCGAGGATCGGCATCTGGGTGAGCGTGGAAGTGGAGGTGGCGACGGGCTGATAGCCCACCACCACCCCTTCGCCGTGCTCGGCCTGCACCTGGACGGTGGGCAGCTCGGTATTGTCGGCTTGGGTGTTCTGCACCGGCTCCACGGCCTGCGCCGCCCGCGGCGCGTTCTGGGCGGAAGCGAATCCGGACGCGGCGGTGAGCTGCAGGAGGCCCATGGCCGAAGCCAGAAGATGCCGGCGAAGACGGTGCCGGGGAAACCTCGGCGCTGCATGTGAAAACATCTGACCTACCCTAAACCTGATCCCGCCATCGCCCGGCCGCTGCCTAGGGCGATGGCCTGAAGCCGTGATCCCGCCGTGGCGGACGCCGGCCCTGAGTTTTGGGCAATCGCTGTAGTAGTAAAATCTGGAAGCAATCTAATAATCCCGAAAACAATGATTTATCATTGCTCAAAACAGATACAAACTGAAGGTGCGAATTGGCATTTAGGCTACATTCGCATTCAGGAATGGTGTTGGCGCGGGGGTTGTCTGGTTGCAAACAATGGTATTTCAGAAATAGAATAATTTAAAAGTAGCTCGTATTGTTCGCTCTGCGGATTTGGAATGACGACAATCGCGATGATTTACCGCATTTTTCTGTCTGTCGCCGTTTGACTGCTACACGGTGGTGATCGACTGATGCCAACGGCCCCGGTTTTTGACCGCTGCCGAGAGCGTCTTGCCCACCACCCACGGGGCGAGCAAGGCCCGTCCCCGTCCCAGACCTGTCCCAGACCCGTCAAGGAAGACCTGAGTGTTCGAGACTTGCCTCCGTGAACCCGCCACCCCGGGCCGTGACCCGGTGGAGGCCGCACCAGCCGAAGCGGCGCCGCAACCGGCGCCCCAACTGGCGGTGGAACTCGCGGTTACGGCGCTGAAGGCCGGCTGGGGCCACAAGGTCGTGGTGGATGACGTGTCGTTCGCGGTGGAAGCCGGCCGGATGACGGCGCTCATCGGACCCAACGGCTCGGGCAAGTCCACCCTGCTGTCGGCCATGGCGCGGCTTTTGAAGCCGCTCGGCGGCGCGGTGCATCTCGACGGGCGCTCCATCCACCACCTGCCCACGCGCGCCCTTGCCCGCGATCTCGGCATCCTGCCGCAGAGCCCGCTGGTGCCGGAGGGTCTGACCGTCTTCGATCTCGTCTCCCGCGGCCGCTATCCCCACCAGGGCTTCCTGAGCCAGTGGAGCGAACGGGATGACGCGGCGGTGGAGACCGCCATGCGCCTCACCGGCACGCTGGATTTCGCCCGCACGCCGGTGGAGGCGCTGTCCGGCGGCCAGCGCCAGCGCTGCTGGATCGCCATGGCCATGGCGCAGGAAACCCGGGTGATCCTGCTGGACGAGCCCACCACCTTCCTCGACCTGCGCTACCAGGTGGAGGTGCTGGACCTGCTGCACCGCCTCACCCGCGAGCACGGGCGCACCGTGGTGGCGGTGCTCCACGACCTGAACATGGCCCTCGCCTATGCCGACACCGTGCTGTGCCTGAAGGACGGGCGCATTCGCGCCAAGGTCGAGGACGGTGCCGGCCTCACACCCACGCAGATCGCCGATTTGTTCGGCGTGGAGGTGGTGGCGGTGGAGAACCCACGCACCGGCAAACCGGTCTTCATCCCGCTCGCCGCCGTGCCGGAGGGACGGCGGTGAGCCTCGCGCCGACTGCGCGGGGGGCGCAGGCCGCCATGCCGGCCCGCAGCTTTGCCCGGCGCACCCGTCCTGTCGCGGCCACAGTGGTTCTTCTGGCGCTCCTCGGAACGCTCGCGGTGGCCCATCTGGGCGCCGGCGCCCGGCCGATCCCGCCGGGCACAGTGATCGAGGCGCTGGTGGCGTTCGATCCCGACAGCTTCGACCACAAGGTGGTGGTGGAGCTGCGGCTGTTGCGCCTGTTGTGCGGCCTGCTGGTGGGCGCCGGCCTCGGCCTCACCGGGGCGCTGCTCCAGAGCATCACCCGCAATCCCCTGGGCGAGCCCCACATTCTGGGGCTGAACGCGGGGGCGGCGCTGGCCGTGGTTTCCACGCTCACCTTCGCGCCCTGGCTGCGGACATGGCTGCCCGCCGAGGCGCTGCTCGCCGCCCGGCCGCTGGTTGCCGCGCTGGGGGCGGCGGCCCTGTCGGGCCTCGTCATCGCCACCGCATCGGCGGGGCGCACCGGGCTCACGCCCATGAAGGTGACTTTGTGCGGCGTCGCCCTGTCGGCCTTCGCCGCGTCGCTCACCTCGGCGCAACTGATCCTGGACGACCAGACGCTGGCCACCGTGCGGCTGTGGCTGGCCGGGGACCTCTCCGGCCTGTCCTATGGCGCGCTTCAGGCTGCCCTGGTGCCGGCGCTTGTGGGCATGGGCCTCGCCTTCGCCCTGTCCGGCCGGCTCGATGCGCTGGCGCTGGGCGATGGCGCGGCGCGCGGCCTCGGCGTCCATGTGGCACGCACGCGGCTGGCGGGGCTCGCGGCGGCTGGCCTTCTGAGCGGGGCGGCGGTTTCCCTCGCCGGGCCCATCGGCTTCGTCGGCCTGGTGGTGCCCCATGCGGTGCGCGGCCTCGGTGCCCGCGACATGCGCCTCGCCCTGCCCCTGTGCGCCATTGCCGGAGCGGTACTGCTGATCGCGGCCGACCTTGCCGCCCGCAGCCTGTTCGCCCCGCGCGAGCTGGCCACCGGGGCGGTGACGGCGCTGGTGGGCGTGCCGGTCTTCATCGCTCTTGCCGCACGGAGGGGACGATGACCTCGCCCGCCCGTGCCGCCGGCTATCGGCGCCTTGCCGTCGGCCCGCTCGCCCTGCGGTTTCGCCCGCGCGCGGCAGGGATCTCCGTGGCTCTGTTCCTGGCCCTGATGGCCGCCGGCCTGTTCGCCCTCGCCTCGGGCAGCCTGTCCATGACCCTGTCCGAGGTGCTGACGGCCCTCGCCCGCAGCGGGGCGCGGGCGGAAGTGGAGCAGGTGGTGGGCGAAATCCGCCTGCCGCGCGTCCTCTTGGCCATCCTGGCCGGCGCGGCGCTGGGCCTGTCCGGCGCCGCCATGCAGGCATTGACGCGCAACGGCCTTGCCGATCCCGGCCTCGTGGGGGTGAAGGAAGGCGCCAGCGTCGCCGTGCTGGCCCTCATCCTCGCCTTTCCCACGGTGGATGCGGTGTGGCGGCTGCCGGTGGGCATGGCGGGCGGGCTCGCCGTGGCGCTCGTGGTCACCGCGCTCGCCCGCGACCTGTCGGGGGTGCGCTTCGTGCTGGTGGGCATCGGCGTGTCGTGGTTGCTGGCGGCGGGGCTGCTGGTGTTCATCACCACGGCGGACATCAATGATGTGGAGACCGCCCTGGTCTGGCTCGCCGGCAGCCTGCATGCGGCCGACTGGAGCCTCATCCCGGCGCTGGCGTTCTGGAGCGGCCTCGGCACGCTAGTGCTGATCGCCACCGCGCGCGGCGCCGACGCGTCTGCGCTGGGCGATGGCGTCGCGACCGGCCTCGGCGTGCGGCTCAAGACCATGAAGGCGCTGGGCCTCGCCGCGCCGGTGCTGATGACGGCGGCGGCGGTGTCCTGCGTGGGCAGCCTGGGCTTCGTCGGGCTGATGGCGCCGCATATGGCGCGCTTTCTCGTGGGCGGCGGGCAGGCGGCGGTGCTCACCGCCAGCGCGCTGCTGGGCGCGGTGCTGGTGCTGGCGGCCGACACGGTGGGCCGCCTCCTGTTCGCGCCGCTCCAGATTCCCGCCGGGGTGGTGATGACGCTCGCCGGCGTGCCCCTCTTTCTCCTGCTGCTGTGGCAGCGCCGCGACCGGCTGTGACCCCAAAAGAGACCTCCGACGAGACCCCGCGCATGACCCGCCCCTTCCGCTTCGCCCTGCTCGTCGTCCTGCTGTTTGCCGGCGCCACGCCGGCCGTGGCGCAGACGCGCCCCTTCACCGACGATCTCGGGCGCACGGTGGAGGTGCCCGATCGCCCGCAGCGCATCGTCTCCCTGCACGACCTCGACCTCACGCTGCCGCTCATCGAGCTTGGCGTGGTGCCGGTGGCGAGCCACGGGCGGGTGCGGCCGGATGGCACCCGCTTCCTGAGGGCCGGCAAGCTTTTGACCGGGGTGGATTTCGACACCGCCCCCATCGCCTTCATCGGCGCCAATGCCATCGATCTGGAGGCGGTGGTGGCGGCGCGGCCCGACCTCATCATCACCTCGCCCACCCGCGACACGCCCATTTCCCAGCTGGAGCGCATCGCGCCCACGGTCAGCATCGAACACCTGAGGGGGGGCCCGGCCGCCATCTATGGCAAGCTCGCCGCCCTCACGGGGACGCAGGCGCGCCTTGCCGTGCTGGAGGCGCGCTATGGGGCGCAGATCGCCCAATTGCGGACGCTGGTGGATACGTCGCGCATCAGCGTCGCGAGCTTTCAGGCCAACCAGGGCAAGATCACGGTGTTCCACACCGACCGGGCCTTGGGGCGGGTGCTGCGCGATGCCGGCTTCCGCTTCCCCAGGCTGGTGGAAGCCATCCCCGAAGGCGGGCGCATGGACGTGAGTGCCGAGCGCCTGCCGGACCTTGAGGCCGACTTCCTCTTCGGCACCTTCCGCTCGGACCTCGGCGACGGCCCGGCGGTGGAGATCGCGGCCATGGAGAAGGTGATGCCCGGCTGGTGCCGCCTGATGAAGGCGTGTCGCGAAGGCCGCTACCTGCTGCTGCCGCGCGACGAGACCATCTCCAACACCTATGCCGCCCTCAACCTGCTGGTCGCCGCGGTGGAGGCGCAGGTGCTGCGGCAGGAGTTGAAGCAGCCGGTGCCGCGCTGAGGCTCGATTGGAAATGCCTGGCGCCCTGTGCCAGCATGGAGCGATCGTGTTTTCATGGAGAAAGCAAAGGGTGCGATGACGACGCCGGCGCAAGGTCGCAGGAGCAAGGTGGACCGGTTCGGCGAACGCCTGCGCCAGCGCGGCGCGACCTTGTCGCCGCGCCTCAAGGTGGTGGCCGACTATATCAACGAGAACCGCCGCACCATTCTGGGCCAGTCGGCGCTGGAAATCGCGGCCGAGACCGCGACCTCCGACGCCACCGTCATCCGCGCCGTGCAGGCCCTCGGCTTTGATGGGCTGAAAGACCTCAAGCGCACGCTCGCCGGTCATCTTGGTGCGGTGATCTCGTCCGTGGACAAGATGACCTCCACCACGCAGGAACTGGAGCGCGATATCGACGCCTCCATCGACTTCGTGCGCGACGGCCACATGATCGGCATCGCGGAGGTGACCAAGCCGGAGAACCGGCGGGCCATTTCCGCCGCCATCGAGCTGATGCGCGGGGCGAGCGGCATCGGCCTGTTCGGCATCGGTGCCTCCGGCATCCTCGCCGACTATGCGGCCCGCCTGCTCATACGCAACGGGCGGCACGCCTATGCCCTCAACCGCACCGGCATCGGCCTCGGCGAGCAACTGCTCGCCATGCGGCGTGGCGACGTGCTGGTGATGATGGGCCAGGCCAGCGCCCACCGCGAGGGCGTCGCCACGCTGGAGGAGGCTCGCCGGCTCGACATACCCATGGTCCTGCTGTCCGGGTCGGCCTCGCCCGCCTTCGGCCGGCAGGCGCAGGTGGTGATTCAGGTGCCGCGCGGCAAGTCGGAGACGGTGCCGCTCCACGGCCTGGTGCTCATGTGCCTGGAAATGCTGGTCATCGGCCTTGCCGCCACCGAGCCGGACCGCTCCCTGAAATCGCTGGAGCGCCTGCACACGCTCTACGAGGACATCCGCCGGCCGCCGCGCGGCGGCACTTGATACCGACGGCCCCGGTCTTCAACCGGTGCCGAGTGGGTTACGCTCAAACGCCGCGCGGGCTTGACCAAGGGCCGGAAAGGGGAGTCAGCCACCGCCCAGGCGATCCGCCAACAGACGCTCGGCCATGAAGCGCTCGAAGCGCGGATCGTCGGCATAGGCGACATTGATGCGCATGGCCGGCGGATGCGCCCCCGCCGTGGGATGGAACACCGCGCCGGGCGCCAGCAGGATGCCCCGCTCCGCCGCCTGCCGCGACAGGGCGCTGTCGTCCATGCCATCGGGCAGCGCGCACCACAGGTAGAAGCCGCCGCCCGGCGGCCCGAAGATGGGCAGCCCCAGCCGTCCCAGCGTCGCCTGGGCGCTGGCGGTGGCGGCATCCACCCGGCCGCGCAGGCGCTTGAGGTGCCGCCGGTACTGGCCCGACGTGATCAGATCGTTGACGATGCGTTCCACATAGCCGGAGCTGTTCACGCTGGTGACCATCTTGAGCGCCCCCAGCCGCTCGATGAGCCCGGCGGATGCCACCACATAGCCGCAGCGCAGGCTGGCGGAGAGGGTCTTGGCCAGCGTGCCCACGTAAATCACCCGCTCCAGCTGGTCGAGGGCGGCAAGGCGGGGCTGGGCGGCGGGCAGGATATCGGCGAAGGGGTCGCTCTCCACGATCAGCAGGTCGTGCCGCGCAGCCACCTGCAGCACCCGATAGGCCACCGCCGGGGTCAGCGAGCAGCCGGTGGGATTGTGCGCCAGCGACTGGGTGAAGAAGACCTTCGCGCCGCTCACCGCGGCCTTCTCTTCAAGGTCGGCCACGTCCGGCCCCTCGGGCGTGCGGCCCACGCCGATGGTGCGGGCCTTGGCGAGGCGCAGCTTGCCGAACAGCGGATAATAGCCGGGGCTATCCACCAGCACCGCATCGCCCGGCTCCACCAGCGTCCGCACGATGAGGTCGAGGGCGTGGTTGGCGCCCTGCGTCATCAGCACAAGCGCCGGATCGACGCCGATGGCCCGCTCGGCCAGCAGGGTGGCGATGGTCTCGCGCAGCAGGGGGAAGCCGAGCGGGCTGCCATAGCTGGCGGGAAACGGCCGGCTTCCCGGCCGGTTGATGGGCTTGAGATAGCGCCCCACCTCCGAGCCCTCCATCCAGGAGGGCGGGGGACGGCCGTCGCCGACACGCACGTCATAATGCTGCTCCAGCTGCTCGCGCAGCAGCCACACGCTGTCCACCGCCTCCACCACGGCGGGAGCGGCGGGGGGAGGGGCCGGGGCGCGGGGGCGCTGCACGTAGAAGCCGGAGCCGGCCCGCGCCTCCACGCGGCCGGACGCGGCGAGGCGCTCATAGGCCTCCACCAGCGTATTGCGCGAGACGCCGAAGGCCGCGAAGGCCGCACGGATGGACGGCAGCTTCTCCCCCGGCCGCAGCTGGCCGCGATCGATGCGTTCGCTCAGCGCGCGCACGATGGCGGCGACGCGCGACAGCGCTTCCTCCCGAGGTGGCTCGTCGTCAACTGTACCCATGGATGGAAGGGTACGGCCTTCCCATTTCCGGCGCAAAGTGTTCCTTGCTGTCCCAGGGGCCGCGCCCGAAAGTCACGGCAACGGACCGCCATAGAGCGGCCGGACAAGAGACCGGGACGAAACGCCAACTGCATCCGCCTTCCGCAACCGCCCCTCGGGCGGAGCGCGTCCGGTTGCCTGCGCGCCTTCCCTTTTCGTCGTCCGACTGCCCGTGCCGGCCCGCCCGTGAATGCACAGGAAGGCTCGATGATGACGTCCGCCGCAGGCCAGAACCGTAGCTCCCGCATCGCCGGTTTCCACAAGAAGACCCCGCGCGAGCGGCTCGACCTTGTTGCCGCCTTCGCGGGCCTCGACGACGCGGCCGTCTCCCACCTGGCCAACATGGGCAATCTCGACCCGGCGCTGGCCGACAAGCTGATCGAGAATGTCATCGGCACCATGAACGTGCCGGTGGGCGTGGCCACCAACATGAAGATCGACGGGGAAGACGTGCTCGTCCCCATGGCGACGGAGGAATCCTCGGTGGTGGCCGCCGTGTGCAACGCCGCCCGGCAGGTTTACGAGACCGGCTTTTCCACCTCGGTGTCCGGCAACCTCATGATCGCCCAGGTTCAGGCGGTGGAGGTGCGCGACCCCGCCGCCGCCCGGCTGCGCATCCTGGAACGGCGGGACGAGATCAGGGCCGCGTGCGATGCCTGCGATCCCGTGCTCGTCAGCCTCGGCGGCGGCTTCCGCGACCTGGAGGTGCGGCTGCTCGATACGCCGTCGGGCACCATGGTCATCACCCACCTCATCGTGGACACCCGCGACGCCATGGGCGCCAACGCCGTGAACACCATGGCGGAGAAGCTCGCGCCCGCCATCGCCGGCTGGGTGCAGGGCCGGGTCTACCTGCGCATCCTCTCCAATCTCGCCGACCGGCGGCTCGCCCGCGCCCATGCGGTGTGGCGCACCGTGGACATCGGCGGCGAGGCGGTACGCGACGGCATCGTCAGCGCCTATCAGTTCGCCGCCGCCGATCCCTA
This sequence comes from Xanthobacter autotrophicus ATCC 700552, assembly GCF_043194565.1. GTDB lineage: Bacteria > Pseudomonadota > Alphaproteobacteria > Rhizobiales > Xanthobacteraceae > Xanthobacter > Xanthobacter autotrophicus_F. Next base: position 200,515 of record NZ_JBAFVS010000005.1, read on the forward strand.
TCGCGCCGCGACCCATAACAAGGGTATCATGAACGGCATCAGCGCCGTGGTGCTCGCCACCGGCAACGATACCCGCGCCGTGGAAGCCGGCGCCCATGCCTATGCCGCGCGTTCCGGCCGCTACACCTCGCTGACCACCTATGAGGTGAACGCGGACGGCGACCTCTCCGCCGCCATCGAGCTGCCGCTGGCGGTGGGGCTCATCGGCGGGGCCACCAAGGTGCATCCCACGGCGCGGGCGAGCCTCGCCATCCTCGGCGTTTCCACCGCCGAGCGGCTGGCGCGCATCATCGCCGCGGTGGGGCTGGCGCAGAACTTCTCGGCGCTGAAGGCCCTTGCCACCACCGGCATCCAGAAGGGCCACATGGCGCTTCACGCCCAGAACATCGCCATGATGGCCGGGGCCGTAGGCGAGGAAGTCGACAAGGTGGCCCGCATCCTCGTGGAACGCGCCAGCGTGCGCATGGATGTGGCCGCAAAAGTCCTCGAAGAGGTGCGCGGCGGCTGACGCTGCGCCAGCCTACCAACAAGAACACACAAGGGAGAAGACCATGCTCAGGAAGACCTCGCTCGCGCTGCTCGCGGGCGCCGCCATCCTCGCTTCGGCGCTCGGGTCCGCGCGGGCGGAGATCCCCGGCAACAGCATCCGCATCGGCGTGCTCACCGACCTGTCCGGCTTCGCCTCCGATTCCACCGGCATCGGATCGGTGACGGCGGCCAGGCTGGCGGTGGAGGATTTCAAGAAGGAGAAGCCCGGCATCGCGGTGGAGGTGATCAACCTCGACCACCAGAACAAGCCGGACATCGGCTCCGCCACCGCCCGCAAGTGGATCGCGGACGGCACCGTGGATGCCATCCTCGACGTGCCGTTCTCCTCGGTGGCGCTGGCGGTGCAGGAGGCGGTGCGCGGCTCCAGGGTCGCCTTCATCGCCTCCGGCCCCGGCACGGCGCTGCTCACCGGCGAGAAATGCTCGCCCAACACGGTGCACTGGACCTACGACACCTGGGCGCTGGCCCATGGCACCGCGCTCGCCCTGCTCAAGCAGAAGAAGGACAGCTGGTTCTTCATCACCGCCGACTATGCCTTCGGCCATGCGCTGGAGGCTGATGCCATGGCGGTGGTGAAGGCGGAGGACGGCAAGATCCTCGGCGCGGTCCGTCACCCCACCAATGCGTCGGACTTCTCCTCCTTCATCCTGCAGGCGCAGGGGAGCGGGGCCAAGGTGGTGGCCCTTGCCAATGCGGTGGGCGACACCATCAATTCGGTCAAGGCCGCCTCCGAGTTCGGCCTCACCGCCGGCGGGCAGAGCCTCGCCGCGCTGCTGATGCAGCTCACCGACGTGCACTCGCTGGGGCTTGCCACCGCCAAGGGCCTGTTCCTCACCGAGGGCTTCTACTGGAACATGAACGACGGCAGCCGCGCCTTCGCCGACCGCTTCGCCGCGCAATTGAACGGGCGCCGGCCCACCGCCAACCAGGCCGGCGTCTATGCCGGCACGCTGCACTATCTGCGCGCCGCGGCGGCCGCCGACAGCACGGACGGCGTGCAGGTGGTGGCGAAAATGAAGGCGATGCCCTCGAACGATCCGCTGTTCGGCAAGGGCGAGGTGCGGGCCGACGGCCGGCACATCCACAACATGTACCTGTTCCAGGTGAAGACGCCGGACCAGTCCAAGGGGCCGTGGGACTATTACAACCTGATCGAGACCATCCCGGCACAAAATGCCTTCCGGCCCATGGCCGAAGGCCGCTGCCCGCTGGTCGCCAAGCCGTAGGGCGAGGGCAGGGGCAGGGGCAGGTTCCGCCCCCAACCACGAGGACCACCACGCAACGGGCGGCGATGACCGCCCGTTGTCATTTCTAACCGATCAAGCTGGACCTCGGCCGGATGCCCGCGTGAGGCGATCCGGGCGAAATGATGCCGCCCTGTTGGCAACGGCGCGCCTGGACGGCCTGCAGGCTGAACCTTCAGCGCGTCCTGGCGGCCCGAGCGACCGGCTTTGGGGCCGCTTCGGTCTCGCCGCCCTTCCGGAACATGTCCGACGCGGTCAGGATGATGAGCGACACCAAGGCCACGGCAGTCGCGGTCAGGGCATAGATGATCAGGAACGGATAACCGAAGAAATAAACCAGCGCCGCGAAGCACACCACAAGATTTGCGATGAAATAATATTTGGCATCCGGCGCTCCGTAGATGGCATCCTTGAGGAACCACCCGAAGACGGGGACACGAAGGGCGACGCGCGCGGCTGTTTCCATGATCGGACCTGAATAAGCGTTGAATTGATCTCAATCCGGACACGGAATTTGATCTAGCGCAAAAATGGCTGATCCGGCTGCCCGCATCAAGCGGCCTTACTGACGCAGCAGCGGTTCAGGGGTTCAGTTCGCGGGGGCTTGAGGCGCGGCAAAAGGTCGTGTGGGGCCTACTGGCCGGCAGCCGGATTATGATGGATTTTTCATGCCCACCCACGACGGCACGCTCCGGTCCTAGTGACGCAACCCATCCGCCGCGCATGACAGACGCCGCCATCGTCAAGCTGTGGGCAGGGATGAAAGAGATTGGAGATGGGGGTTTGAGCGCCATGATCTTCTTCCACGATTTACCAATCTATCGACTGTCGCCCGATGCATTTGAGGCGGAAAACCAGCGATCTATCGATCAGTGCATTGCCAACTCGTTCGGGTCGTGGGATGTCCCCCAGGAACATATTGATCGTTCGAGACGGATTCTGACAGTAAGTGCCATCCAACGCGGTGGAGCATGGGAGTTTAATGAAGTCGTTGGGTTCCTTCGACTTCATTTTGTCGGTTCTCAAATCCGTGGAGAATACGTAGGAACCGATCGAAAACGCATATATCGGACGAGACGCAAGGTTTTCCATTTCAAAACCTGGAAGCTGGCACCTGAGGTGGAAATAGCCGACACCAATGACGACCAGTCAATTTATCGCTCGGTGACGGCCTACGTTGATCGTTGTCGCCGCGAACTGCCCCTCAGGTACTTTGATGACCGTTGGCTCCGAGAGGTAGGGCCGTTCCTGAACTGGAAGGCTCTGAGGCAAGCCGGCCGCTAAAAACATGCAATCCGTCGCACAAAAAATATGGGGGCGATGAACAAAAGTCGCATGTGCGACCGCGCGCCCCCGGTACAGGGGCGCATTTTCGTCCTGTTTTCAGGTGTCCGATTTTAAGCCATTAATTTCATTGGTGAGCCCGTCGGGATTCGAACCCGAGACCCCATGATTAAAAGTCACGTGCTCTACCGGCTGAGCTACGGGCTCACTCGCCGCTGTGGTTAGGATGCCAAGGCGGCAGGGTCAAGGCCGGTGGCGGCAAGGCCTTGGGAAAGATGCGCCGGGCCGCCGCAGGGCCTGTGCATATCCCAAGCCCATTGACCGGCTGGCCCCCCATGCCCACCATGGCTCTTCATTGCTGCTGGAATTGCCATGCCCGTCCATAATCACATCGCCTGCGGCGCCGACGAGATCGCGGCCTGGCGCCAGGATTTCCATCGCCATCCCGAGCTCATGTACGAGCTGCCCCGCACCAGCGCCGCGGTGGCCGAGAAGCTGCGCGCCTTCGGCTGCGACGAGGTGATCACCGGGCTGGGACGCACCGGCGTGGTCGGCATTATCCGCGGACGCGGGGACGGGCCGATGATCGGGCTGCGGGCCGACATGGATGGCCTGCCCATCACCGAGCAGACCGGCGCCGCCTATGCCTCCCAGGCACCGGGCGTCATGCATGCCTGCGGGCACGATGGCCATACCGCCATGCTGCTGGGCGCGGCGCGCCATCTGGCGGAAACCCGCGCCTTCTCCGGCACCGCCGTGCTCATCTTCCAGCCGGCGGAGGAGGGCGGCGCCGGCGCCAGGGCCATGATCGACGATGGCCTGTTCGCTCGCTTTCCGGTGAGCGAGGTCTACGGCATGCACAATCTGCCGGGGCTGCCCGTGGGCCGCTTCGCCATGCGGCAGGGCGGCATCATGGCCTCGTCCGACCGCATCGAGATCCTGGTGGACGGCCGCGGCGCCCATGCGGCCCGGCCCAACCAGGGGGTGGACGTGGTGCTCACCGGCGCCGCCATCGTCACCGCCCTGCAGCAGGTGGTGTCGCGCAATCTCGATCCGCTGGCCGCCGCGGTCATCTCCATTCCCATGTTCCATGCGGGGGAGGCGGACAATGTGCTGCCGCCCCGCGCGCGGCTCGCCGGCACCATGCGCGCCCTCGATCCCCATGTGCGCGAGATCCTGCGCGTCCGCATCGCCGCGGTGGCGGAAGGGGTGGCGGCGGCCCACGGCGCCACGGCGACGGTGAGCTTTTCCCAGGGCTATCCCGTCACCCGCAACCACGCGGCGCAGACCGCGTTCGCAGCCGAGGTGGCGGCGGACGTGGCCGGCCTGTCGGAGGTGGACGCCGCCGCCCCGCCGCTGATGGCGGCGGAGGATTTCGCCTTCATGCTGGAGGCCAAGCCGGGCGCCTATATCTTCATCGGCAACGGCCCGTCCGCCGACCTGCACCATCCGCAGTACGACTTCGCGGATGCCGCCATTCCCTTCGGCGCGTCCTATTGGGTGCGGCTGGTGGAACGGGCGCTGCCGCTTTCGGTCTGAACCGAAGGCGCCCGGGCTTCAGCCCGGGCCTCTGAGTATTTTGCCGGGCTTTCAGCCCGGCTTGCGCAACCTTCAGCCCGCCTTGCGCAAAATGAAGGTGAGGAGGCCTTCCGCCACCGTGCGCTCTTCCAGCATGGCGCCGGTCTCTTGCGCCAGGTGGGGAATGTCGATCACCGCCATGGGATCGGTGCAGGTGACCACCAGGCGCGTGCCGGCGGCCGCGTCCTTCAGCGCCTTGCGCGTGCGCAGGGCGGGCAGGGGGCATTTCAGCCCTCTGAGATCCAGCTCCACGGTCCCGGGCGCGGGCGCCTTCAAGCCGCCTGGTCCTTCAGCCGCGCCAGGCTCTCCTCCCGGCCGAGCACGGTGAGCACGTCGAAGATGGGCGGGGAGGTGGGCTTGCCGGTCAGCGCGGCCCGCAGCGGCTGGGCCACGGCGCCGAGCTTCACGCCCTGGGCCTCCGCATAGGCGCGCACGGCGGCCTCGGTGGCGGCGGCGGTCCACTCCACCTGTTCCAGCGCGGGCACGAGGCGGCCGAGATGGGCGCGGGCCTCGGGCGAGAGCAGGGCGGCGGCCTTTTCATCCAGCGGCAGCGGGCGCTCCGCGAAGATGAACTCGGCGTTGTCCACCAGCTCCACCAGGGTCTTGGCCCGTTCCTTCAACCCCGGCATGGCGGCGGCGAGCTGGGCGCGGCGCTCCGGCGTCATGCGGGCGAGGCGGTGCTCGGCATCGGGCAGATGGGGCACCAGCGCATCGATGGCCGACAACAGCTCGGCATCGCTGGAGGCGCGCATGTAATGGCCGTTGAGGCTTTCCAGCTTCTGGAAATCGAACCGGGCGGCGGAGCGGCCCACCTTGTCGAGGTCGAAGAAGGAGATCATCTCGTCGGTCGAGAACACTTCCTGGTCGCCATGGCTCCAGCCGAGCCGCACCAGATAGTTGCGCAGCGCCGTCGGCAGGTAGCCCATGTCGCGATAGGCATCCACCCCGAGCGCGCCATGGCGCTTGGAGAGCTTGGCGCCGTCGGGCCCATGGATGAGCGGGATATGGGCCATGCGCGGCACCTCCCACCCCAGCGCGCGGTAGATCTGGGTCTGGCGTGCCGCATTGGTCAGGTGGTCATCGCCGCGGATGACGTTGGTGACGCCCATGTCATGGTCGTCCACCACCACGGCCAGCATATAGGTGGGATTGCCGTCCGAGCGCAGCAGGACGAGGTCGTCCAGGTCCTTGTTGGGGAAGGTCACGGTGCCCTGCACCATGTCGTCGATCACGGTCTCCCCCTCCTGCGGCGCGCGCAGGCGGATGACGGGATCGCGGTCCTTGGGCGCCTCGGACGGGTCGCGGTCACGCCAGCGGCCGTCATAGCGCGGCGGGCGGCCTTCCTTGCGGGCCAGCTCGCGCATCTCGTCCAGTTCCTGCGGCGTGGCGTAGCACCGATAGGCATTGCCCTGCGCCAGCATCTCGTCGACCGCGGCGCGGTGCCGCTCGGCCCGGGCGAACTGATAGATGGGATCGCCGTCCCAGGTGATGCCGAGCCACTCCAGCCCCTCGATGATGGCCTCGATGGCCGCCTTGGTGGAGCGCTGGCGGTCCGTATCCTCGATGCGCAGCAGCATCTTGCCGCCGGTGTGGCGGGCATAGAGCCAGTTGAACAGGGCCGTGCGCGCCCCGCCGATGTGCAGGAAGCCGGTGGGAGAGGGAGCGAAGCGGGTGACGATCTGCGACATGGGGGGAACTCGGCGAGGCTCGGTCCGTGGGGGCGGACAGGCGAGCGGACGGGGCAGGGCAGCGCGCGGGCGATGCACGGGCCGGCAGGGGCAAGAGCTTCGGCAGGAGCGTCAGCACGAGCTTCAGCCCCGGCAATCCCTTGCCGACCGCGCGGGAATGCACGCACCATGGCACGCGGGAGGCGCCCGTGTAGCATAGGCGCCGGGCACAAGGAACACGGCCGCCCTTTCCGGCGGACGAGGGGGCGGATGCCCTTGATCGGAACGGGCTGTAGCGGGGCATCTGGGGCGACATGACGCAGCAGGACCAGCACCCTGCGCGAACCCGTGGACGGACCGCCGTTCTCGGCGGCGCGCGTGTATCTGCGCGCCCGGCGCCGCCGGGCCTGGCCCATGTCCTCGATGCGCTCAGGGCCCGCCTTGCCGCCGATCTCGCCGCCGAAGCCGCCTCCGGCCGGCTCATCCTCTGGCTTCCGGCGGCCTTCGCCCTTGGCATCCTGTTGTATTTCGGCGCGGCGCAGGAGCCGTCCCTGGTCGTCGCCGTTGGCCTTTGTTCCCTCCTCGTCGGGAGCGCGATCGTGCTGCGGGCGCGGCCGGTGGCGTTCGGGGCGGTGGTGACCCTTGCCGCGGTGGCGGCGGGCTTCGCCACGGGCAGCGTGCGCACCGCGCGGGTGGCGCACGAGATCGCCGTACCGGGCAAAACGCCGGTTCGGCTGTCCGGCTTCGTGGAGCGGGTGGAGCATCGCGCCAAGGGGGATCGCATCCTGCTGCGGCTCGACGCCGGCCCGGTGAAAGGTCTCGATCCGGTGCCGCGCCTGGTTCGCCTCACCCTGCGCAAGGGGTGGGCGCCGCCGGTGGGCACCCGCATCACCCAATTGACCCAGGTGCTGCCGCCACTGGGGCCGGCCATGCCCGGCGCCCATGATTTCGGGCGGACGCCCTGGTTTGCCGGCATCGGCGGCGTGGGCTACGGCCTGGGGCGACCCAAGCTTGCCGGGCCGGCCGAGCCGCCCCTGTCGGTGCGCATCGCCATGGCGGTGGACGCGGCGCGCGACAGCCTGACCCGTCGCATCCGCGCCTCGCTCACGGGCACGCCGGCGGAAATCGCCGTGGCCCTGGTGGCGGGCGACCGCTCCGCCATCGCACCGGAGGTGGAGGAGAGCATGCGCGTGTCCGGGCTCACGCATATCCTGTCCATCTCCGGCCTGCACATGGCGCTGGTGGCGGGCACGCTGTTCGCGTTCGTGCGCGGCGGCCTGGCCCTGGTGCCGGCGCTGGCGCTGGGCTTTCCCATCAAGTCGCTGGCGGCGATCATCGCGCTCACGGGTAGCGCGGCCTATCTCGTGCTCTCCGGCAACGATGTGCCGGCGCAGCGGTCGTTCGTGATGACGGCGCTGGTGCTCAGCGGCGTGCTGGCGGGGCGGCCGGCGCTGACGCTGCGCACCGTGGGCGTGGCCGCAGTCTGCGTGCTCGCCTTCACGCCCGAGGCAGCGCTCGATCCCGGAACGCAGATGTCGTTCGCCGCCACCCTGGCCCTCGTCGCCGCCTATGAGCGCCTGCAGCCCCTGCGCGCCCTGCCGCGCCCGGACGGATGGATGGGACAGGCCGCCGTCTGGCTCGCGGTGCTGGTGGGCGGAACCATGCTGACGTCCCTGGTGGCGGGACTGGCGACGGCGCCCTACGGCATTTTCCACTTCCAGCGCGTGGCGCCCTACGGCCTCCTCGCCAATCTCGCCGCCATGCCGGCGGTCTCGTTCCTGGTGATGCCGTTCGGCCTGCTGGGCGTGCTGCTGATGCCGCTGGGCTTTGATCATCTGGCCTGGCCGGTGATGGGCAAGGGCATCGAGATCATGGTGGCGGTCTCCGATGCCATTGCAGTGCTGCCGGGCGCCGACGTGCGGGTGGATGCGGTCGGCGCACCGACGCTCGCGCTGTTCAGCCTGGGGCTTGCCGCTTTGTGCCTGCTGCGCGGGCTGCTCACCGCCCTCGCCCTCGTGCCGTTCTCCCTCGCCCTGCTGTTGGCCGGCGCGCCGGCGCGGCCGGACCTCCTCATCGCACCCGATGCCCAGACAGTGGCGGTGCGCGGGCCGGACGGGCGACTTTCGGTCCTCGGCGCACGCAGCCAGCGGCTGGTGGTGGAACAATGGATGACCCGGGAGGGCGACATGCGGAGGGCGGAGGCGGAGGGACTTGCCACGCTGTTCACCTGTGATCCGCTCGGCTGCACCGCGCCCCTGCCGGGGGGTGGCACCATCGCCGTATCGCGGCGGGCGGAAAGCCTGGAGGCCGATTGCCTTGAATCGCGCATCGTCGTCACCCGGGATGTGCCGCCCCGGCGCTGTCCGGCCCAGGTGGTGACACCTGAAGCGCTCCAGCGCACCGGCACCTTGGCCTATCACTTCCGCAACGGCACCTGGCACGTCGAGCCGACACGCAGGCCCGAGGTCCAGCGCCCCTGGATGCCGCCCCTGCCGCCGGAACCCGCGCCATCGCGCCCGCCGACGGACGATCCGGAAGCCGACGCCGCGTCGGAGTAATCCGCAGCATGGACCCCCGATGTGTTCCGGAGAGTGGACGCATCGCAAGGTGTAAAAAGCAGGGGTGAGAAGCGTCGCTCCAGAAGAGCCGGCCCCGTTGAGCATGGCGACCGCCACGCCCCTCACCCCGTTCTGGTCTTCCCCCTCGATTGGGGGAGGAAACGGAAATCAATACCGCCGCATAAGGCCGATCAGGCGGCCCTGGATGCGCACCCGGTCCGGCCCGAAGATGCGGGTCTCATAGGCCGGGTTGGCGGCTTCGAGGGCGATGGAGGCGCCCTTCTTGCGCAGGCGCTTCAGCGTCGCCTCCTCGTCGTCCACCAGGGCGACGATGATGTCGCCGGTGTCCGCCGTATCGCATTTACGGATCAGCACGGTGTCGCCGTCGAGGATGCCGGCCTCGATCATGCTGTCGCCGCGCACCTCCAGGGCGAAATGCTCGCCGCTGCCCAGCATCTCGGGCGGGATGTTGAGGGTGTGGCTGCGGGTCTGGATGGCGGAGATGGGTGAGCCCGCTGCGATCCGCCCCATGACCGGGACTGTGACCACCTGACCGGCGCCGTCATCATCGTCCGAGGCCGGCCGCACCTTGCCGAGGCTGCCCTCGATGACGGAGGGGGAGAAGCCGCGGCTGGCGGCCCGCGGGATGGCGAGGCCCGGAGCGACACTGTCCGGCAGGCGAACCACCTCCAGCGCCCGGGCGCGGTTGGGCAGGCGGCGGATGAAGCCGCGTTCCTCCAGGGCGGTGATCAGGCGATGGATGCCGGACTTGGACCGCAGGTCCAGCGCCTCCTTCATCTCGTCGAAGGAGGGGGGAACGCCGGTCTCCTTCAGCCGCTCATGAATGAAGCGAAGCAGGTCATATTGCTTGCGCGTCAGCATCTCTCGCCCCCTGCTGGCGCTCGCCCGGCGCCGCGAAACAAATCATGAACAGCTTCTATCTGTTCCTTTTGTGTTCCGCAAGTGGTGAAGGCAGGGTTAAGGCCGCTCAATCGTCAAAGGGGATGATCTCGCACGGGTCTCCGGCCTTGGCGGCAGGGGCGAAGGGCGGGCGGATCAGGAGGCAATCGGCGGCCGCCAGCACGCTCAGCATGGCGCTGTCCTGGGACGCGCAGGGCGTCACATGCACCGTTCCGTCGGCGTGCCGGTCCATCCGGGCGCGCATGAAATCGCGGCGCACATCGTTGGCCGGCACGTCCACGGCGAGGCGCGCCGGTGCGGTTACCGGGCCGGGCGCCGAGTCGCCCTGAAGCGCGCGCAGAAGCGGCACCAGGAACACCATGGCGCAGACGTGGGAGGAGACCGGATTGCCCGGCAGGCCCAGCACCCGCACACCGCTTTTGCTGCCGAACATCAGCGGCTTGCCGGGCCGCAGCGCGATCTTGTGCACGAAGAGTTCAACGCCTTCGGCGCGCAGGGCCGGCCCCATGAGGTCATGGTCGCCCACGGAGGCGCCCCCGGAGGAGACGACCAGGTCGAACGCGCCCGAAAGCGCCTGCGCCACCACCGCGCGAATGGCGGCCAGATCGTCCCGCACCAGGCCGAGATCGGTCACGTCCGCACCGGCGCGGCGGGCGAGGGCGGCAAGGCCGAAGGCGTTGGAGACGACGATTTCGCTGTCGAGGCCCGTGCCCTGGCCGGGCAGCACCAGTTCGTCGCCGGTCTGCAGCAGCGCCACGCGCGGACGCCGCGCCACCGGCAGTGTGGCATGGTCCATGGCGGCGGCGAGCATGATGTCGCGGCCGGTCAGCCGCCGCCCGGCCATGAGCCCCGGCGTGCCGGCGGTAAAGTCGCAGCCCTTCTTGCGCACGTTACGCAGGGCGGCCGTCGGGGCCGTGGTGGTGATGATCTCGCCGTCGCGGCTGGTGTTCTCCTGGATCACCACCGTATCGGCACCCTCCGGCACCACCGCGCCGGTGAAGATGCGCACCGCCTCGTTCGGCCCCACAGCACCGGCGAAGGGCCGGCCCGCCGCCGATTCGCCGATCACGGCGAGGCGCGCCGGGGTCTGGGCGATATCGGCGCCGCGCACGGCATAGCCGTCCATGGCGGACATGTCGGCGGGTGGCTGGGTGCGGCGGGCGGGCAGGTCCTGCGCCAGCACCCGTCCATCGGCCAGCGCCACCGCCACCTGCTCGACGCCGAGGGCCGACGCGTCGGCCGTCACAAGGGCGATGGCCTCCTCGACGCCCATGAGCGGCGCCTTCTTCCCTGCCGGCTTGTCCATGCCCGTTGTCGCGCTCGGTTCCATCCGTGGCTCCGCCTTCTAGAGCGTTTTCCGCTCGCCTTGGCTCACGGAAATCGCTCTAGAATCTTGTGTTGACGCGTTTTCTTCACGCGAACCGGTACCCACTTCGCTCGAAAACGCTCTAGTCCGTGGGCAGTTCCGCGCGGAAATGCCCGCTGGCGCCGCCGGATTTCTCCAGCAGCCGGATGCCTTCAATTCGCATGCCACGGTCGGCGGCTTTCGCCATGTCGTAGATGGTGAGGCAGGCCACCGAGACCGCGGTCAGCGCTTCCATTTCCACGCCAGTCTGGCCCGTGGTCTTGGCCCGCGCCGTCACGTAAAGGCCGGGCAGGGCGGCATCCGGGACGACCTCCACCTCCACCTTGGTGAGCATGAGCGGGTGGCACAGGGGGATCAGTTCATGGGTGCGCTTGGCTGCCATGATGCCGGCAAGGCGCGCGACGCCCATGACATCGCCCTTCTTGGCATTGCCGGAGAGGATCAGGTCGAGGGTCGCGGGCGCCATGGCCACGCGGCCCTCGGCCAGCGCCTCGCGGGCGGTCGCGGCCTTGTCGGACACGTCCACCATGCGGGCTTTGCCCTCGGCGTCGAGATGGGTCAGGCGCGCCATTTCCGTGGGTGGTCCCGGAATCGTTTCATGCGGGACGGAAGATGGCGCCCGCGGCGGGTCCTGTCCACCTCGGGACGGGAGGCAGAAGGCCGCCGGGGGCGTTCGTGCGGCAAAAGGGCGTCCGCCTCAGCGCAGGCGGGTCCAGACCTGCGTCTTGCAGAGCGGCGCCACCACGCAGCCGCGCAGCTTCAGGGAGTTGTCACCGTCGAGGGTGAGGGAGCCGGAATAGGTCTTGCCGTCTTCGGCATTGTAGATGCTGCCGCCGCCCCATTCATTGGGCCCGCCCGAGAAGCCGGAGAGGATGGTGACGCCCTTCACCGGCCGGCTGCGCAGGGAGGCGTTGGCATTGTTCACGTCCTTGAGGTTGGGATCGGCGCTGATCCCCTCGGAGGACACCAGCCGGCCGCACAGGCTGGCGCCGCACTTGGAAATCTCCACCTGGCCGCCCCGCGACGGAGTCTGCCACAGGCCGACAGGGTCGGCGGCCAGCGCCGGGGCACAGAACAGACCGGCAATGGCAAGGCCGGCGAACAGGCGCAGTCTCATGAAATTCCTCCCGAGGGGTGCGGCTCGCTTGCGGAGCCGTCACGCCCATTAAGGCGGAACTTTACGTATACGGCAAGCCTAGCCCGCAAGAAGCTGTGACGTGGCGGATGCGACATCATCCTGCCGCATCAGGCTTTCGCCCACCAGGATGGTGCCGATGCCCACCCGGGCCAGCCGCGCCACGTCCTGCGGCGTGAAGATGCCGCTCTCGCCGATGGCGATGCGGTCCTTCGGCACGCGGGGGGCAAGGCGCTCGGAGGTCTCCAGCGCGGTCTCGAAGGTGCGCAGGTTGCGATTGTTGATACCGATGAGACGGCACGGCAGGTCCAGCGCGCGCTCCAGCTCGGCGTCGTCGTGCACCTCCACGATGGCGTCCATGCCATAGGCGGCGGCGGCATCGGCAAGGTCGCGGGCGAGCAGGTCGTCCACTCCCGCCATGATGATGAGGATGCAGTCCGCCCCCCAGGCGCGGGCCTCCACCACCTGGTAGGTGTCGTACATGAAGTCCTTGCGCAGCACCGGCAGGCTCACCGCCGCACGGGCCGAGCCGAGGAATTCCGGCGCGCCCTGGAAGGACGGGGTATCGGTGAGCACCGACAGGCAGGTGGCGCCGCCGCGCTGGTAGGCGCGGGCCAGCGCCGGCGGATCGAAATCCTCCCGGATCAGGCCCTTGGAGGGGCTCGCCTTCTTGATCTCGGCGATGAGTGCGGTGCGCCCCTCGGCGAGGCTGGTGGCGATGGCCTCGGCGAACGGGCGCACGCGCGGCGCGGCCCGGGCGGCGGCCTCGATCTCCGCCAGCGGGCGGGTGTGCTTGGCGACGGCGATCTCGTCGCGCTTGTAGGCTTCGATCTTCTTCAGGATATCAATCATTGGGCCGCCTCCGGCGCCAGCTTCTCGGATATGGCGACGAGGTGCTCCAGCCGCGCGCGGGCGGAGCCGGTATCAAGGCTCACCCGCGCCATCTCGACCCCCTCTTTCAGGTCCTTGGCCCGGCCCGCCACCACCAGGGCGGCGGCGGCATTGAACAGGGACACGTCGCGATAGGCGCCCTCGGCGCCGTCCAGCACGGTCCGGAGCGCCTTGGCATTGTGCACGGCATCGCCGCCCTTCAGGTCCTGCGCCGGATGGCGCTTGAGGCCCACGTCCTCCGGCGCCACGGTGAAGGTGTGGATGCGCCCCTCGTCCAGCACGGCGATATCGGTGTCGCCGGAGATGGTGATCTCATCCAGACCGTCGGACCCGTGCACCACGAAGGCCTTTTGCGATCCCAGCGTGCGCAGCACCTCGGCCAGGGGCACGATCCATGACTTGGCGAACACGCCCACCATCTGGCGCGTCACGCCGGCCGGATTGGAGAGCGGGCCCAAGAGGTTGAAGATTGTGCGCGTGCCCATCTCCACCCGCGTCGGCCCCACATGCTTCATGGCGGGATGATGGGAGGGCGCGAACATGAAGCCGATGCCGGCCTCCGCGATGCAACGGGAGATGCCGGCCGGATCAAGGTCGATGCGCACGCCCAGCGCCGCCAGCACGTCCGCCGCCCCCGACTTGGAGGACAGCGCCCGGTTGCCGTGCTTGGCCACCGGCACGCCGGCCCCCGCCACGATGAAGGAGGCGCAGGTGGAGATGTTGTAGGAACCGGAGGCATCGCCACCGGTGCCCACCACGTCCACCGCCTCGATGGGCGCCTCCACGGGCAGCATCTTGGCGCGCATGACGGAGACCGCGCCGGCGATCTCCTCCACCGTCTCGCCGCGCACGCGCAGGCCCATGAGCAGCGCGCCCATCTGGGAGGGGGTGGCCTCGCCCGACATCATCTTGTCGAACACGTAGGCCGCCTCGTCGCGGGAAAGGCTCGCGCCGGTGGCCACCTTGCCGAGCAGGGGTTTGAACTCGTTCATGTCTCGTCCTCAGCCCTTGATCGCGGGGCGTTCAGTGATCTTCCTCTCCCGCTTGCGGGGGAGGGCCGGGGAGGGGGCTCCATCCCGGTGACCACGTCAGCCAGACTGGCGTCGATGCCCCTTTTCCCCCTCCCACCCCTCCCCCGCAAGCGCGACCTCTGCAAAAGGTCCTTGAGCGGCCGTCCTCCCCTCTCCCCTTGCGGGAGAGGGGCTGGGGGTGAGGGGTCCCCATCACGAGAAAAACGCCTGTCTGTTTAGTACAGTCGCACACCCCTCACCCCGACCCTCTCCCGCAAGGGGAGAGGGAGAACCGGCTTCCGACACCGACCAGCGGTGCCTTTCCAAGAGCTCTCGCAAGCGGGAGAGGGCTTTTTCGGGTCGGCCGCCTCAGCCCTTCGTCAGCCCTTGGCCTTTTGCGCATTGAAGGCAGCGGCGATCTCGAGAAAATTGCGGATGAGCGCGTGGCCGTTCTCCGAGGCGATGCTCTCTGGGTGGAACTGCACGCCGTGGATGGGCAGGCTCTTGTGGGCGAGGCCCATGATCAGGCCGTCCGCCGTGTGCGCGGTCACCTCCAGCGCGTCGGGCAGGGTGTCGCGCTCGACGATGAGGGAGTGGTAGCGCGTCGCCTGGAAGGAATGGTTGAGCCCGCGGAAGACGCTTTTGCCCTCGTGCAGGATCTCGCTCAACTTGCCGTGCATGGGGGTGGGCGCGCGCACCACGTCGCCGCCGAACACCTGCCCGATGGCCTGGTGGCCGAGGCACACGCCGAAGATCGGCACGCTCTCGCCCGCCTTTGCAATGAGGTCGAGGCAGATGCCCGCCTCGTTGGGGGTGCAGGGGCCGGGGGAGAGCACGATGGCGTCGGGCTTCTCGGCCAGCACCTCCTCGATGGTCACCTTGTCGTTGCGATGGACGGTGACGGTCGCGCCCAACTCGCCCAGGTAATGCACGAGGTTGTAGGTGAAGCTGTCGTAATTATCGATCAGCGTGACGCGCGGCGCGGTTTGACTGGCGACGGACATTTGCGGCTCCGGGTCCCGCGTGCTGCGGGTGCGGGATGGCGGTGTTAAAGCGAGGGTCGGCGCGGGGTCAATCGGGCAACCGCCGCAGCTCCCTCTCCCGCTTGCGGGGGAGGGGTGGGGAGGGGGCTGCTCCGGGAGCTTCACCATCGCTCGTGCCGGATCGCGCCCATCGCCCTCACTGCCCCTTGCCGGCGCGGGCGGCGAAGCGCACCGCCTCTTCCCCGGCGCGGAACAGGGCCTTGGCCTTGTTCACGCATTCCTGCTGCTCGCTCTCGGGCACGCTGTCGTAGACGATGCCGGCGCCGGCCTGCACATACATGCGGCCGTCCTTCACCACGGCGGTGCGCAGGACGATGCAGGTGTCCATCTCGCCATTGGCGCCGAAATAGCCGATGGCGCCGGCATAGATGCCGCGCTTGTCCTTCTCCAGCTCGTCGATGATCTCCATGGCCCGCACCTTGGGCGAGCCGGAGACGGTGCCGGCGGGAAAGCCGGCGGCTAGTGCGTCCACCGCGTCGAAACGCGGGTCCAGCGTGCCTTCCACGTTGGAGACGATGTGCATCACCTGGCTGTAGCGCTCGATGAAGAAGCTGTCGGTCACCTTCACCGTGCCGATCTGCGAGACCCGCCCGGCATCGTTGCGGCCGAGGTCCAGCAGCATGAGGTGCTCGGCGCGCTCCTTGGGATCGGCGAGAAGCTCGGCGGCCAGCGCGTCGTCCTCCACATGGGTCAAGCCGCGCTTGCGGGTGCCGGCGATGGGACGGATGGTCACCTGCCCGCCGCGCAGCCGCACCAGGATCTCCGGGGAGGAGCACACCACCGAGAAGCCGTCGAAGTTGAGATAGACCAGGAACGGCGCCGGGTTCACGCGCCGCAGCGCCCGGTAGAGGGCGAAGGGCGGCAGGGTGAAGGGGCTCTCGAAGCGCTGGGACAGCACCACCTGAAAGATGTCGCCGGCGCGGATATAGTCCTTGGCCTTCTCCACCATGGCGCAGAATTCGTCCGCGCCGGTGTTGGAGACCGGCACCACCTCGCCGTGGAACGGCTCCGGCGCCGGATGGGCGATGGCGCGGTCAAGGCCGGCCACCACCTGGTCGAGCCGCTCCAGCGCCGCCTCATAGGCCGCGCGGGGGGAGACGCCCTCCTTCGGGCGCACCGGGGTGACGGCGGTCAGCTCGTCCTTCACCGCATCGAACACCACCATGAGGGTGGGGCGGATGAGCAGCGCCTCGGGCACGCCGATGGGATCGGGCTTGGCGGGCGCCAGCTTCTCCATCTGCCGCACCATGTCGTAGCCGAGATAGCCGAACACGCCGGCCGCCATGGGCGGGGCGCCGGCCGGCAGGTCGATGGCCGATTCGGCGAGCAGGGTGCGCAGCGCCACGAGCGGCGGCTCGGGGCAGGGGACGAAGGCATCCTTGTCGGTGGCCGGGGTGCGGTTGATCTCGGCCTTGTCGCCGCTGGCGCGGAAGATGAGGTCGGGCGCAAGCCCGATCATGGAATAGCGCCCGCGCGCCTGCCCGCCCTCCACCGATTCGAGGAGGAAGGCGTTGGGCGTGTCGCCGGCGAGCTTCAGGAAGGCCGAGACCGGGGTTTCCAGGTCGGCGACGAGGGTGGTGGAGACCACCTGCGCCTCGCCCTTCAGGTAGCGCGAGGCGAAGAGATCGAAATCGGTGGGTGCGTTCACGGGTCGGCCCACCTTCAGTTGGTCGCGCCCGCGCCCGTGGCCTGGGCGATGAGCTTGTCGTTCACCTTCACGCCGATCTCCTTCTGGATGGCGGAAAGATACTGCAGCAGCACGTCATTCTCGATCTGCCGCGACAGCTCGGCCGAGGCGCGCGAGGTGTCCATGTCCGGCGGCGGCACCATGATCTTGGTCACCTCGAACACGACGCGATCCGGCTCGGTGGTGCCGAGCGCGACGCCGAAGCCGCCCTCCTTCACGTCGAACACGCTGGCGATGCTCTCGGCGCTGAACGGCCCGGCGGCGCGGCCCCGGCGCAGGCTGTCGGCGATCTGGAGCGGCAGGTCCACCTCGGCCGCCACCTGGGCCAGCGGGGTGCCGGCCCTGGCCTTGTCGAGGAGCGCCGTGGCCTTGGCCTCCACCGCCTTCTCCGTCTCCGCCTCGGTCCAGCGGACGGTGACGGCGGCCCTGGCCTCGTCGAAGGTGCGGTCGCGGGCCGGGGTGATGGAATTGGTCTCGTACCAGACGAAGCCGCCGTTCTGCGGCAGCTGGACGGTGTCGGTCTCCACCCCCGGCTGGGCGGCGAAGGCGCCGGACAGCACGTCCGAGCCGCCGGGTACGTCCGCCGGCTCCCCCGCCGGCGTGCGGCCGGAACGGTCCACCGCGTCGAACACCTGGAGCGTCAGGCCCAGCTTCTGCGCCACCTCGACGAGGGTGGAGCCGGAGGCGCGCTCGTCCTCCACCTGGTCGTGCTTGTCGAGCAGCGCGCGGCGGGCGCGATCAAGGCGCAGGTCGGCGATGATCTGGTCCTTCACCGCCTCGAACGGCAGGCGGGCGCCGGGCACAATCTTCGTGACGTGCACCAGCACGGTGCCGAAGCGGCCCTCCACGGCGCTCACCGCGCCCTCGGGCAGGGTGAAGGCGGCGTCTGCGATCTTCGGATCGAGGATGGCGGACTTCGCCACAAGGCCGAGGTCGGTGTCCTTGGCGGTCAGGCCGCGCGCGGCGGCGATGTCGGCGAAGCTGGCGCCGGCCTTGATCTTCTCGTCGGCGGCCTTCGCATCGGCGGCGGAGGTGAAGACGATCTGCTGCACCTCCCGCTGCTCCGGCGTGCCGAAGCGGGAGAGATTGCGCTCGTAATCGGCCTTCGCGTCGGCCTCGGTCACGGTCTCGGCGGCGGCCAGCGTCGCGGGGGTCAGCGCCAGGACGCTGATCTTGCGATACTCGGGAGCGCGGAAGGTGACCTTGTGGGCATCGAAATAGGCGCGCAACGCCTCGTCCGTGGGGGCTTCGAGCGGACCGGCGGCGGCCGGGGTGACGCGCACGTAGGACGCAGTGCGCGTCTCGTTCTCGAAACGGCCCACCGCATCGATGAGCACCTGCGGCACCGCGACACCGGCGCCCAGCGACTTCAGCATCTGGTCGCGCACGGCGCGCTGGCGCTCGGAGGCCACGAAACGCTGTTCGGTCAGGTTGTTCGAGCGCAGGATCTGCTGGAAATAGGCCGGATCGAAGCTGGTCGCGCCGGGGCGGCGGTAATTGGGGTTCTCCGCGATCTCGCGCGCGATCTGCTCGTCCGACACCGCGAGGGCGAGGCGGGAGGCCTGTTCATCCAGCGTGGCGTCGGCGATCATCTGGTTGAGGATCTGCCGGTCGAGGCCGAAGGCGCGCGCCTGGTCCGGCGTGATCGGGCGGCCGGCACGGCGGCTGATCTGCTGGAGCTGGTCGAGATACTGCCGGCGGAACGCGTCGGCAGAAATCTCGGTTGCGCCGACGCTCGCCACCGCGGTCGCGCCCATGCCGCGGAAGACATCCGCGATGCCCCACACCAGGAAGCTGAGCGTGAGCACCACGAGGAAAATCTTGGCGATCCAGCCGGACGCGCCCTTACGAAGGGTCTGAAGTACCATCGACGGTTCGTTCTCGTTTTGGCCGGGTCCGGCGCGAAGCGGCGCATGATAGTGAGGCCGCCATGCTCCCGCAACGGCGCATCTTGATGCCTTTTGGCCGGGAAAGGGCTCTGATAGAGCGAGCCCTGATCAACACTAGAGGAGAGCCGAACCATGCCCGCTTCCCGCCGCGTCCTGATCGCCGGCAATTGGAAAATGAACGGGCTCAAGAGCTCCCTCGCCGAGATCGAGGCCCTGGCCGCGGGCTATGATGGCGACCTCAAGGCCAAGCTGGACCTCCTCGTCTGCCCGCCGGCGACACTTCTCATCTCCGCCGCCGAGCGCCTCGCCGGCTCCGGGGTGCTGTTGGGCGGCCAGAATTGCCATCCCGCCCCCGCCGGGGCCCACACCGGCGGCATTTCCGCCGAGATGCTGAAGGATGCCGGCGTCACCTCGGTCATCGTCGGCCATTCGGAGCGCCGCACCAACCTGTCGGAAAGCGATGCGGTGGTGATGGCCAAAGTGAAGGCCGCGTGGTGCTTCGGGCTGCTGCCCATCGTCTGCGTGGGCGAGACCGCCGAGGAGCGCGACGCCGGAGAGGCCGTGGGGGTGGTGACGCGGCAGGTGCGCCAGTCGCTGCCGGAAGGCTGCACGGCAGCCAACCTGGTCCTCGCCTACGAGCCGGTCTGGGCCATCGGCACCGGCCGCACCCCGACCCCCGAGGACGTGGCCAACATCCACGGCACCATCCGTTCCGTGCTCAGGTCGCAGTTCGGCGTCGAGGCGGACGGCATCCGAATCCTGTACGGCGGCTCGGTGAAGCCGGACAATGCCGCCACCCTCATGGCGGTTGCCGATGTGGACGGCGCCCTGGTGGGCGGCGCCAGCCTGAAGGCAGCGGATTTCCTCGCCATCGCCCGGGCGACCCCGGCGCGGTGAGACGCGACGCCGGTGACGGCGGATGGCGTGCGGCGCCAGGTCTCCCGCCGCACCGTGTGCCTCGTCTTTGATGACCGGTCCCTGGTGAGCGATCCTTGGTGAGCGGTCCTTGGAAATCCTTCCCTGCGGAACCCGGACCTCCGGGTTCCGGCCCATCTGCCCTGTGCCCGCACTCAGAACGTGATGAGGCCGATCATCTGCTTGATGAGGCTCAGTTCCTCGCCGCTGGTGGGCGTGGTCTGGGACACGAAGTCGAACACCTTGCCATCCTTCAGCCCGTACTGGGCGACACGGCTGACGCGCTTGTTCTTGTCGAAATAGATGGCCAGCACCTTCTGCTCGGTGATCTCCGGCTTCAGGAACGCCACCTTCTGCGCGGTCTGCGAGATATAGAAGAAGGCCTCGCCGTTCACCGTCGCGACGGTGGAGGGGGTGCCGAGCACCAGCAGCACCTGCTCCTGGCTCGATCCCACAGGCACCTGATCCAGCGCGCCCTCGGCCAGCACGTAGCCGCGCTGGTAGGTGCGGGTGATGCCTGAAATGGTGGTGCCGCTGCCGCCCACCATGTCGCCGCAGCCGGCGAGCCCGAGCGCCGCGAGAAGCAGCGCTGTAGTGGCGGTCCGGTATCCGGAACCCGCGTTTTCGGAGTTCATGCCGCCCCGCATGTCCTTCATCTCATGTGACGCCACACGCTTCCCCATATGTTCGCTCGCCCGGCCCTGACGGGCCGGCGCCTGCCGCCGCCGCATCGCCTCCGCATCGCCGCCCCTTGCCACAAGGGCGGAGGCGCGTTACGCCGCTTGGCCGAATGCCAGTCCCACCGCCTGGACCGTCTCGCCCCGGATTTGCGATGTTCAACCTGTTCCGCTCGTCCAAGACCCGCGCGATGTCGCGCGCGACCATCGAGCGCCTGTATGGCGCGATCGTGGCACAGTCGCGGCGGCCGGACTTCTACACCGACTTCGGCGTGCCCGATACGCTGGAAGGGCGGTTCGAGATGGTGGTTCTCCACACCGTCCTCGTCTGCCACCGCCTGAAGGGCGGCGACACGGCGGAACGCTCCATGTCGCAGGACATCTTCGATGCCTTCGCCGCCGACATGGATGCCGCCATGCGCGAGGTGGGGATCGGCGACCTGACCGTGCCTAAGAAGATGAAGAAGATCGGCGAGGCCTTTTATGGCCGCGCCGCCGCCTATGACGCGGCCCTGGCCGCGGCGGACGACGCCGCGCTGGTCCAGGCCCTGTCCCGCAACCTCCTTTCCGCCGGCGAAGCTGAACCTTCGCCTGAAGCCGCTGCGCTCGCCGCCTATGTGCGCGCTGCCGCGGCGAAGCTCGATGCAACGCCGTTCGAGGTCCTGGCCCGCGGCGTGCTGGAGCTGCCCGACCCCGCCGTGCGGGAGAACGAGACATGACCGATCTGCCCTATTCCTATCCCTTCACCGTGCTCGATCTGCCTGCCGGCGGCTTCGATCTGGCCCTCGCCCTTGATGCCGCCACCTGCGCCGCCATCGCCCGCCTCGCCGGCGTGATTGCGGTGGAAGACGTGAAGGCCAACCTTCACCTGGCGCCCGAGGGCGGGGCAGGGGCCCATGTGACCGGCCTTGTCACCGCCACCATCCGGCAGGCCTGCGGCGTCACGCTGGAGCCGTTCGATGCCCCGCTCTCCGAGGAGATCGACGTGCATTTCGTGCCGCCCGGCACCTACAAGCCCACGGTGACCGACGAAGAATCCGAGATCGACCCGCCTGACGAGATCGAGGACGGGCGGATCGATGCCGGCGCGCTGGTATGCGAATTCCTCATTCTTGGCATCGATCCCTATCCCCGCAAGCCCGGCGCCGTGTTCGAGCCGCCAGCCGAGGACGCCGCCGCCTTGCCCTTCGCCGCCCTGGCCCGGCTGAAGGACGCCGAGTGACGCCAATTTCGCTGGGGCGCATATGAACGCCGCACGCCAGTTGCGATGCGGGCGCGAGACGCTATTGTCCGCCCGCCGAAGCGTCAGCCGTCATGCGGGGAGGACTTTCACTCCCGGGCGCCGGCACCGTTAAACCCGCAAGAAAGCCCAAGGGACACCCGCCTGAGATGACCGCACCCGTCCGCATCGCCCTCGACGCCATGGGCGGCGACCATGGACCCGAGACGGTCCTTGCCGGGGCGGAAATCTCCCTCTGGCGCCATCCGGACACCTCTTTCGTCCTCTATGGCGACGAGACGCGCGTCGCCGAGGTGCTGAAAAGCCACCCCAAGCTCGCCGCCGTCTCCCGCATCGTCCACACCGACGTGGTGGTGGGCATGGACGACAAGCCGAGCCAGGCCCTGCGCCGCGGCCGCTACAAATCGTCCATGTGGCGCGCCATCGATGCGGTGAAGCTGAAGGAAGCGGACGTGGCCGTCTCCGCCGGCAACACCGGCGCGCTCATGGCCATGGCCAATTTCAACCTGCGCACCATGCCGGGAATCAGCCGGCCGGCCATCGCCGCCATCTGGCCGACCCTGCGCGGGGAAAGCGTGGTGCTGGACGTGGGCGCTTCCATCGGCGCCACCGCCAAGAGCCTGGTGGAAATGGCCATCATGGGTTCGGCCATGGCCCGCGTCCTGTTCGACCTCGAAGCCCCCACGGTGGGGCTGCTCAATGTGGGCGTCGAGGAGATCAAGGGCGTCGAGGAGGTCAAGGAGGCCGCCCGCATTCTCCGCGAGGAGGTGGTGGGCGTGAACTATCGCGGCTTCGTCGAGGGCAACGACATCGGCGCCGGCACCGTGGATGTGGTGGTCACCGAGGGCTTTTCCGGCAATATCGCGCTGAAGACGGCGGAAGGCACCGCCAAGCAGCTCGGCTCCTACCTGCGCGCGGCCATGGGACGCACGCTGAGGGCGCGACTAGGCTACCTCCTCGCCCGCGACGCCTTCCGCGTCCTGCGGGAGAAGATGGACCCGCGCCGGGCCAACGGCGGGGTGTTTCTCGGCCTGAACGGCATCGTCATCAAGAGCCACGGCGGGACCGACGCGGAGGGATTCGCCGCCGCCGTGGATCTCGCCTACGACATGGTGCGCAACGAGCTTCTCGCGCGCATCGAAAAGAGCCTCGTCGGCCGCCAGCCGCCCGACGTCGCAATATCCCGGCCGCAGGCCGCAGGGGTGGAAGGCCAATCGTGAGCGGAATCAGGTCCGTCGCCCGGGGGTCCGGGTCCTATCTGCCCGAGAGGGTGCTCTCCAACGACGATCTCGCGCGGCGCATCGACACGTCCGACGACTGGATCGTGCAGCGCACCGGCATCCGCCAGCGCTATATCGCTGCCGAGGGCGAGTTCACCTCGCATCTGGCGCTGAAGGCCGCCGAGCGCGCGCTCGCCGATGCGGGATTCGCCGCGCGCGACATCGACCTCATCATCCTCGCCACCGCCACCCCGGACCAGACCTTTCCCGCCACCTCCGTGACGGTGCAGGCGGAATTGGGCATCACCCGCGGCGCGGCCTTCGACATCCAGGCGGTGTGCTCGGGCTTCGTGTTCGGCCTTGCCACCGCCGACGCCTATCTGAAGACCGGCGCCTTCGAGCGGGCGCTGGTGATCGGGGCGGAGACCTTTTCCCGCATCCTGGACTGGGAGGACCGCGGCACCTGCGTGCTGTTCGGCGACGGGGCAGGGGCCATGGTGCTGGAAGCGGTGCGGGAGGATGACGCCCACGGCGCCGGCATCCTCACCACACACCTGCGTTCGGACGGGCGGCATCGCGCCAAGCTGTTCGTGGACGGCGGGCCGTCCTCCACCGGGACGGTGGGCCATCTGCGCATGGAAGGCCGCGAGGTGTTCAAGCATGCCGTGGGCATGATCACCGACGTGATCGAGGACGCTTTCGCCGCCACCGGCGAAAGTGCCGCGAGCATCGACTGGTTCGTGCCCCACCAGGCCAATCGGCGCATCATCGACGCCAGCGCATTGAAGCTCGGCATCGCCCCCGAAAAAGTGGTGACCACGGTGGACCAGCACGGAAATACTTCTGCCGCCTCCATTCCCCTGGCGTTCGACCTTGCGGTCAAGGACGGGCGCATCAAGAGGGGCGATCTGGTGCTGCTGGAGGCCATGGGCGGAGGCTTCACCTGGGGATCGGCGCTCCTGCGTTGGTAATTGATTTAAGTCGTTGACCGACCTTGGCAAGCGCGGCTAGTTTGCGTTGCACATCCTTCGCCAGTACTGGGTCGCTTTCGAGCGTGCGGCGATGTTTCCGTCACATTCCTGAAGCGTGCTCTGTTAAAATTGCCGAAGTTCTGCGATCCGCATCCGTCGAACGGGGCTTCGAGCGGATCGCTTTCTTTCTGGGGCCGGGGTGACAAATGGCTGGTCGGACCGTAACGCGGGCGGATCTGTGTGAGGCCGTCTATCAGCAGGTGGGGCTGTCTCGCACCGAATCCGCCCAATTGGTGGAAATGGTTCTGAAGGAGATCGCCGACTGCCTGGCCCGCGGCGAGACGGTGAAGCTCTCTTCCTTCGGCTCCTTCGTCGTGCGCGAGAAGGGCGAGCGGGTCGGCCGCAATCCCAAGACCGGCGAGGAAGTGCCGATCGAGCCGCGCCGCGTCATGGTGTTCAAGCCCTCCAGCATCCTCAAGCACCGCATCAACGGCACCGTGGGTGACGAGGTGGACGACGACTGACCCGCCCAAAGGGCAGGGGACGGCGACTGACCCGCCCAAAGGGCGGGGACAAGGCGCGACGCGCCGCCGCGCAGGGACCCACTACAACTTCCCGCCCGCCGCGATCACCCGTATGATTCCATCCGGACTTCAGGGCGATTCGGTCGATTGAGGCGGGAGACACGGTGGACGCGCGCGACACGGAGAAAGCTCCGGACGCCTTCCGGACCATCAGCGAGGTCGCCGAAGACCTGGCCCTTCCGCAGCACGTCCTGCGGTTCTGGGAGACGCGCTTCCCCCAGATCAAGCCCATCAAGCGGGCCGGCGGCCGGCGCTTCTACCGGCCGGAGGACGTGGACCTCCTGCGCGGCATTCGCCACCTGCTCTATACGGACGGCTTCACCATCAAGGGCGCCCAGCGCATCCTGAAGGACCAGGGCGTGCGCTATGTCCAGGACCTCGGCATGGAGCGCGAGGTGGCGGTCATGCGCGCGGCGAAGCCGGCGCGCGGCGAGGCCGGGGACGGCATCACCTTCGGCGGCCTGCTGGGCCTGTTGCCGCGCCGCCGGCCCAAGGCGGGGCCGGGTGGCAGGGCAGGGGAGGACGACCTGCTCCCCGAGTTGCCCGACGTGGCCGAGCTGCCCCTGCCGTTTCCGGATGCCGAGGCCGACCGCGAGCTTGCGGATGAGCCGCCGGAGCCCCCCATCGCCTTCAGGCCGGCGGCCCGGCCCCGCGACCGCGCGCCCCTGCAGCGCGACGAGCGCCACGCCTCCGCCTTCGAGGCACCGGGCCAGCGGCGCGAGCCGACCCTGGGCGCGGAGGTCGCGCCCACCGTCGCGCCGCACACCACACCGCACACCACACCCCGGACGCGGGAGCGGCTGGAGCCCATCCTCGCCCCGCAGCGGCCAAGCCGAGGCCCCGCCGCCCGCGTGTCCCAGCGGGATGGCGCCGAGGGCATGGCGGCTTCGCCCCATTCGCCCGCTTTCGACGATCCGCTGCTGCCGTTCCTTGACGACATCCCGGTGTCGGTCTCCGCCGTATCCGAGCCCATCGAGGCGCGCATCCAGCGCCTGCGCGCGCAGGAGCGGCGGCCCATGCGCCCGCACGAGACCGCCGAAGACGCGGAGCTGCCCGAGGACGACGCTCCGCCGCGCGCCCGCCGCGCCGCATCTCTGCTGGACCCGCCGGAGGACGAGGATATGCGGCCCGCTCCGCGGCGTCCCTCCGCCCCTGCCGAGGCCCGGCGCCCGGCTTGGGAAGAGGATGACCGTCTGCAAAGCGAAGGGTTCGCGGACCCGTTCGCTCCCCGTGCCCGGCGCAGCCCTCCAGCCGAGGCCTATGACCACGAGGCCGACCCGCCGGCACCGGCCCCGCACCGGGGCGCCGGCCCGGTCACACGGCCCGCGCCGCCGCGCTCCCGCGACGCGTTTACCCGCGACGACTTTGCCCGCGACGACTTTACCCCTGAGCGGCCTGCCCGCGATTTGCCCGGCGCGCCGCGACGGGATCAAGGCCGCGATCCGCGTCGGGGCCCCATCGTGCAGGATGGGGAGTGGCGGCAGACCGACTGGGTGGAGGCGACGTGGCACGGCGCAGCCGGGGATCGCGCCGGCAGGTTGGCCTCCGACGCGGCCGACGATGCGCTCCCTGAAGACGATGAGCTGCCTTATCGCCCCATCGAACGGCCGTCGCGCGCCCCGCGCCATGGCGCCATGGCCGCCGATCCGGAGACCGAGATGATGAACGAGGAGCGGCGACGGCCCCCCCTCTCGCCGCCCCGTGGGGAACGGCGCGAGCCGCCCATGAGCGCGGCGGCGCCCACCGGTGCCGCGGCCATGCATCTGTCTTCCGCCAACTCACCTTCCGCCAACTCACCTTCCGCGAACCCACCTTCCACCAGCGCGCCGGCGGGCCGCGCTCCGCAGCCCCATGCCCGGCCCCAGGCGGGCTGGGCGGATGAAGAGGTGCGGCGGGTTTGGGATGAAGGGTGGGGCGAGGGCGCCCCCCAGTCCCTGCCGCGGGCGACACGGGTCGGCCCGCTCATCGGCCCCATCCACGAAGAGGAGGATCCCGCCTCGGGCGTGCTTCCCGAAGCCGAGCAGCGCCGGATCGCCGAGCGAATGGCTGGCCGCGCTGCGGCTCCCGACCCCTATGTGGCGCAACGGCGTGGTCCGCCGCCCTGGAGCCGGGCCGAGGCCCCGCTGGACCTGCCCAATCCGGCGTTCCGCGACGTATCGAGGGCGGAGGCGCCGGCCTATGCCCCCGAACCGGAGCCGCCGGCGCAGCGGGTGCCGCGTGAGCCGCTGCGTCCGGGCCCGCCCGAGCAATATCTGCCGCCGCACCTGCGCTCGGAGCCGCGGATGGCGGGCCAGCCGCCCATGGCCGCGCCCGTGCTCTCGCGCGACGACGTGCATCGCATGCAGTCGGCACTCTATGAGCTCGGCGAATGCCGGCGGCTGATGGAAGAGGTGCTGGCGCCGCGGGCGGCCGAGCGTCGGGGCGAATGAGGGACCGCCGCGTCCCCGCAGTCTCCGTCGCGCGGAGCCAAGCCGCATCCGGCAAGGCGCGATCCGCGCGACGTCACGTCATCTGAGGGAAAAGGCGACGAGGCTGCGCCGGAGAGTGCCTCCATCCTGGCGCGCGGCCTCGTTCGGCCTGTTTGCTGAAAACCCCGCCGGCGTCAGTCCAGCACGGCCAGGGCAACGCGGGTGAGGCCCGAGCCGGTAAAGCCAAGCTCAGCGGCCGCGCCGCGGGATACGTCGATCAGCCGGCCACGGATAAAGGGGCCGCGATCATTGATGCGCACGACGACGGTGCGTCCATTGCGCAGATTTGTAACACGCACCTTGGTGCCAAAAGGCAGGGAACGGTGCGCCGCCGTCATGGCGGAGGGGTTGAAGCGCTCGCCGCTCGCGGTGCTGCGGCCTTGCCAATAATAAGAGGCGACGCCGGTGGAGGTGTCCGCTTTTGCGGTGTTCGAGACGGCCATTCCGGCCGAGAGGGACAGGGCGAAGCAGGACAGGACCACGCGTATCTTCATGCAATCAATCTTCCGTGTCATTTCGGATGATTGCCGAATGGCGGCGCAATGGGGCGATAGCGTCCCAATTTGCCGGCGAAAAGGTGATGATTCGGGTATCCTCGCCACAATCTTGCCGGCATTCAGCACGGAATGGACAATCTCAAGCTGTAGCTTGGCTGGGGATTGGCGGCTGAAAAACACAGGACTGGGGAGAGCATGGGATACCTGTGCGAGGGGGCTTGCCCGCGCCGGATCGATGGTCTAAGCCTCCCATCCTCAGTCGGAGCGTAGCGCAGCCCGGTTAGCGCACTAGTCTGGGGGACTAGGGGTCGGAGGTTCAAATCCTCTCGCTCCGACCATTCAACACCCCAAAAACCCTGCCCAATCCCGCCGGTGCCCGTGACGACGCGGGTTCCCCGCAGTCGCGTGGGCTCACGTTATTGCGCCTCTTGGCTGCGCCGTTTGGCTGCGCCTTTTGCGGGGAGGCGGCACGACCAGCCCCGGATTCAGTCAGCCCCGGATTGGGTCTCTCCCCGATCGCCCTTCCGCATCGCCCTTCCGCACCGCCCTTCCATGCCGCGCTCCTGCACCTGCTCCTGCACTTGTGGGGAGCGCGACGCAATTCGCCTCGGGACAATCCGTGCCCGTCGCCATTTTGCACTTAGGGGCAAATGCTCACTTGAGAGCCTAAGCGAATCACCCGCGTTAAGTCACACCAATAGCGGGCGGATCTGCCTTTACCTGAGACCCGTTCTGGCGCTCGCGATCTCGTGCGATACGCCGTGCGATTTCCGCCCTCATCACCCGATTTCAGTCCCGCTGAATGATCTTTGGCGCCCTGGAGTGTGACTCCGCGGCGAATATGGATCACGCTGCGGGCCGATTCCGCCCTGACCCCTGACCCGAGCAGCAGACGCAGCGAGGTCGCGAGAGCCATGCCTTTGCCCAGCGAAACCGGCGCAAGCCTCACCTTCACCATCCTGGGATGCGGCTCATCCGGCGGTGTGCCGCGGGTGGGGCAGGGGTGGGGCGCCTGCGATCCCCTGAACCCGCGCAACCGTCGCCGCCGCTGCTCCATGCTGGTGGAACGCTTTGGGCCGAACGGTAAAACGACCGTTCTGGTCGATACGTCTCCGGACTTGCGGGAGCAGCTCCTCGGCGAGGCCGTGACCCATATCGATGCGGTGCTCTATACCCACGAGCACGCCGACCACACCCACGGCATCGACGATTTGCGCCCGCTCGCCATCCATCATCGCAGCCGGGTGGATGTCTATGCGGATGAAGATACCTCCCGGATGCTGCATCAGCGCTTCGGCTACTGCTTCTCCACGCCGCCCGGCAGCGCCTATCCGCCCATTATTACAGAGCATCGCTTCCGGGAGGGCCGGGAGATTGTGGTGGAAGGGGCGGGCGGCGCCATCAGCGCCCTGCCGTTCCGCCAGCGGCACGGCGATATCGATTCCTTCGGCTTCCGCTTCGGCGACGTGGCCTATTCCAGCGACGTCAACGGGCTTGCCGAGAACAGCCTGATGCGCCTGCATAATCTCGATGTATGGATCATCGATGCCCTGCGCGAGACGCCCCATCCGTCGCACTTCACCCTTCAGGAGGCGCTCGACCACGTGGCGCTCGTGAAGCCGAGGCGGGCGATCCTCACCAACCTTCACACCGATCTCGACTATGCCGTTCTGGCAGCTCGCCTGCCGGACGGCATCGTACCGGCCTACGACGGCATGCGTTTTGAGTCCTGCGTCCGGGCAACTGCCGCACCCGTTGATGCCGCCGCCCGAGGCTAATGTTCAGCATCGCCCGCACTTGGCGATGCACATGAAGGGCGGCTGGCGATTCGCGCGATGGATTTACTCATTCTAGCAAGCCGTTGTTACGACGCATTATTTTTGTAAATATTCAGGAGTGCTGAAGGTCGTCCGGCAGCGCTTTGAAGGACGATGAGGCTTCGCCCTTCCCCACCTCCGGCCGCGACTTAGTTCCATAATATCTCTTCTGCGACTCCTTCATTGGGCGCCCGCGCGATGCCTGGCATTCGCTTCCGCCCGGCATGGCTCTCGTGGCTAGAGCATTGAGTTTACGCGTTTTCTTTACGCGAACCGGTATCCACTTCGCTCGAAAACGCTCTAGCCCGGCCGGCGCCGCCGCCCCCTCAGCCGTGCTGCGCCTTGAGGTCGATGAGCGGCGTGCCATCGAGGCAGTCCAGCCCACGCACCTGCACCCGCAGACCGTCGATGCCCACCAGCCGCACCACCGACGAGGCGACCGGATTTGGCCGCACCGGCGAGCGCAGGGCGAAGGTGCCGCGCGTGGCACCATCGTGGCGCGGGCTCTGGAGCACCAGATCGCGCCGCGCCCGGTTCATCCAGTAGAGCACCTGCAGGCTCGGGCAGTCGGCGACGCCGGTCAGGGCCTCCGCCCAGCGCGGGTCAATCTCCAGCACGCAGACCGGCCCCTCCTCCGGGTCGCCGCGGCGGGGACAGGCGCCACGCTCGATCCAGGGCGTGCGTATGCGGCCGATGAAATAGAGGCCGGCATCGAAGCGCTCCGGCAGCGCCACGGCCTTTTCGCCCGGCCGCATGTCCTCGTCGATGGGGCCAGCGGGCGCGATCTCGACCATTCTCTCTTCCTCTTCCAAGCTGGGCGGAGCATAGGACGGTCGCGCAAATGGAAGCAATTTGCTCGGATCGCGCTCTTGATTGGAGAACCTCATGGAATCCTCCCGCGACATCGCGCGCCTCATCGAGATCATGGCCGCCTTGCGCACGCCGGGAACCGGCTGCCCGTGGGATCTGGAGCAGAGCTTCGCCACCATCGCGCCCTACACGCTGGAGGAGGCCTATGAGGTGGCCGATGCCATCGCCCGCGCCGACATGGGCGACCTGAGGGACGAGCTGGGCGACCTTCTGCTGCAGGTGGTCTTCCACGCCCGGATGGCGCAGGAGGACGGAGCCTTCGATTTCGGTGGCGTGGTGGAGGCCATCACCGCCAAGCTGATCCGCCGGCACCCCCATGTGTTCGGCACTGCGCGCGATCTTTCGCCGGAGGCTGTGAAGGGCCTCTGGGGTGAGATCAAGGCGCAGGAAAAGCGCGATCGGGCGCAGGCACGGGCTGCCGCAGGCCTGCCGGAAGAGGAGGCGCAGCAGGGCGCCCTTTCCGGCGTGCCCCTGCCGCTGCCCGCCCTCACCCGCGCGCTGAAGCTTCAGGAAAAGGCCAGCCGCGTGGGCTTCGACTGGAATGATGCGCGCCAGGTGCTGGCCAAGATCCGCGAGGAGACGGAAGAAGTCGCCGAGGCGCTGGAGGAAGGCGGCATCGCAGCCATAAGGGACGAGATGGGCGACCTGCTGTTTGCCGTGGTCAACCTCGCCCGGCATGCGGGCGTGGACCCTGAGGCCGCCTTGCGCGGTACCAATGACAAGTTCACCCGCCGCTTCGGCCATCTGGAAAGCCGGCTCTCCGCCGCCGGCCGCCTGCCGGAACAGGCGAGCCTCGACGAGATGGAGGCCCTTTGGCAGGAGGCGAAGGAGAAGGAGCGCGAGGGCGCATGAGCGAAGCGGGGTAACCAATGGTGAGCGAAGCGGGGTAACCAATGGTGAGCGAAGCGGGATAACCAATGATGAGCGAAGCGGGGTAGCCAATATATGCGGAGCGGGTTAAGCGCTACCGCCTGAACCGCGGCTAAAGCCGGGCTCAGGTCGGATGCACGCGCCGCGCGCCGAACCGGCGGGTGACGAGGCCGGTGCGGTCGGGCGGAATGCGCAGGGCCACGTGGATGGCGCCGTCCTCATCCATGGTGCGCTCCAGAACCTCGCCGTGGCGATAGAGCCAGCCGAGCCCCTCCCCGTCCTCCGCCGCCAGCGTCACCGAGACCGTCACCCGGCCGGCGGTGATGCGGCGCTCGATGAGGCCGAGAAGGTCGCCCGTCCCCTCCCCCGTCAGCGCGGAAACCGGCACCGGCGCCTCGGCGCCGCCCCGCGCGGCCCGGTTCTCCACCTGCTCGCGCTCTTCCGGCGCCAGCCGGTCGATCTTGTTCCAGACCTCGATCACGCGCCCGCCCGGCAGGGGATCGACACCCAGATCTTCCAGCACGTCGGAGACATCGGCAGCCTGCGCATCGGTGTCCGGATGGGAGATGTCGCGCACATGCAGGATGAGGTCGGCTTCCAGTACCTCCTCCAGCGTGGCGCGGAAGGCGGCGACAAGCTGGGTCGGCAGTTCGGAGATGAAGCCCACCGTGTCCGAGAGGATGATGCGGGTACCGTGGGGCAGGTCCACCGCACGCAAGGTCGGATCGAGGGTGGCGAACAGCAGGTCCTTCGCCATCACCTCCGCCCGGGTCAGGCGATTGAAGAGCGTGGATTTTCCGGCATTGGTGTAGCCCACCAGCGCAACGATGGGATAGGGCACGCGCTTGCGGCTGGCCCGGTGCAGGCCACGGGTGCGCTTGACCTGCTCCAGTTCCTTCTCGATGCGCACGATGCGCTCGCCGATGAGCCGGCGGTCGGCCTCGATCTGCGTTTCGCCCGGACCGCCGAGGAAGCCGAAGCCGCCGCGCTGGCGTTCCAGATGGGTCCAGGAACGCACCAGGCGCGAGCGCTGGTAATTGAGGTGGGCAAGCTCCACCTGCAGCGCACCTTCCTTGGTGCGGGCGCGCATGCCGAAGATTTCGAGAATCAGCGCCGTGCGGTCCACCACCTTGGCGGACCAGGCTTTTTCGAGATTGCGCTGCTGCACCGGGGAGAGCGCCGCGTCGAAGAAGACGAGGTCCACCGCCTCGGCGCGCACCACGCCCTCCAGTTCCTCCACCTTCCCGGAACCGAGAAAGGTGGCGGGACGGATCTCGGACAAGGGAATGGTGGCGGAGTAGACCACGTCGAGGTCGATGGCGCCGGCAAGGCCCACCGCCTCCTCCAGCCGGGACTGGGGGCTACGCCGCTCCGGCGCGCCGCGGGTGGCACGTTTCCCAAGGGCTGGCGTGATGACGGCGCACCGCGTGGGCGGCGCGCGACGGTCGATGCCGCCGCGGCCATCCTCTGGTGCAGGGGGGGACAGATCGTCCGGCAGTTCCCCGGAAGCCCCGGTCGCCGAAGCATCTGCCTCTGGCTCACGGGTTTCCTGCGCGCCGGCCTTGACCGTCCGAGTTATGGCGCCCCGTGACGCGGCGCCCCCCTTTGACCCCAGCTTTGACCCTGTCTTCAACGTCGTTCTGGACCCCTTGCCGGTGGTACGCTCCACGATGCTTTAAGCCTTCTCTCCCACATCGTCGGTGGGATCGAACAATTGCACCGGATGTCCCGGCATAATGGTGGAAATGGCATGCTTGTAAACAAGCTGGGAATGCCCGTCGCGGCGCAAGAGCACGCAAAAATTATCAAACCAAGTGACGACGCCCTGCAACTTCACCCCATTCACCAGGAAGATCGTGAGAGGTGTCTTGTTCTTGCGGACGTGATTGAGAAAGGTGTCTTGAAGATTTTGTGTCCGTTCCGCCGCCATTTTCGTATCCGTTTTTTTGGCGTTAAGTCCGTCGCAGACACACACGAAAAAAGTGCGGTCGCCACGGGAGTTGGCCTCCTAGAATGGCACAGCCCCATGGCGGCGCAATATTATTTTGCTCCGCACCATGAGCGCGGCCGTGGATACCTCAGGAAACTTCTGAAAAATCGTGGAATTTCAAGCGTAAGCTGGTCGCAACCACGCCGGGCGTCCCGGCCCCCACCGGATGGCCGTCGATGCGCACCACAGGCATCACCACCGTGGTCGCGGCGGTGATGAAAGCTTCTTGCGCCGCCAGGGCTTCCACTACGGTAAAGGCGCGTTCCTCCACCGCGTAGCCGAGGTCGGCCGCCACGTCGAGTACCACGGTCCGGGTGATTCCGCGCAGGATGCCGCTCTCCGCCGGGCGGGTGACGATGGTTTTGCCGCCCGTCACGATCCAGGCATTGGTGGACGCGCCCTCGGTGACGAAGCCGGCGCTGTCCACGAACCAGGCTTCCCGCGCGCCGGCCTCCTTCGCCTGCTGCTTGGCCAGCACGTTGGGCAGGAGCGAGATGGACTTGATGTCCACCCGCGGCCAGCGATTCTCCGGCACGGTAATGACGGCGACGCCCTTGGCGGCCAGCGCCTCCTGCCCCTTGCGGTCGGAGCGGCGCGCCGTGACCACCACGGACGGCGTGGTCCCTGCCGGCGGAAAGGCATGGTCGCGCCGCGCCACGCCGCGTGTGACCTGAAGATAGACCAGCCCGTCGCGAACCCCGTTCCGCCGCACCACCTCTCCGAGCACGTTCGCAAGGGCTTGCCGGGTCATGGGCGCGGGAATCAGCAGCTCGCGCAGGGAGCGTTCCAGCCGGTCGAGGTGGCGCCGCTGGTCCACCAGGCGGCCGTTGAACACCTCGCACACTTCGTAGACGCCGTCGGCGAACTGGTAGCCGCGATCCTCCACATGCACGCTGGCATGGCGGTGGGGCAGGT
The DNA here is from genome assembly GCF_043194565.1 of Xanthobacter autotrophicus ATCC 700552. GTDB lineage: Bacteria > Pseudomonadota > Alphaproteobacteria > Rhizobiales > Xanthobacteraceae > Xanthobacter > Xanthobacter autotrophicus_F. The sequence continues at coordinate 234,371 of NZ_JBAFVS010000005.1, forward strand.
AGCGGCCGTTGACATAGGCGATGCGGGACATGGCAAACCGCTTCTTCAGGTGCGCCAGAGGGCGAGATGGATGACGACGAGGAGGCCGATCATCTCCAGCCGTCCCGCCACCATGCCGAGCCCCGCCACCAGGACGGAACCGGCGGGCAGCGACGAGAGCGGCGGCCAGCCCGCGCCCCCGGCGTCATAGACCGGCCCGGTATTGGTCACCACCGCGGCCGCGGCGGCCAGCGCGGCGTCGAGGCCCGGCAGGCCGGGGCTCAGCGCGATGACGCAGACGGCGAACACCACAGCAAGGCTCGCCGCGCCGGCCCAGATGCCGAGCATCCCCACGCCCACGCCCTCATAGGCGGCCGGCTGCACGAGGTGGGGATAGACCAGGCGCATCAGCCCGCCGCGGGTGTTGAGGAGAATGGCGCGCAGCCGCAGCATCTTGAGCCCGCCCGCCACCGAAAGGGCGCCGCCGCCCAGCAGCACCACCAGGATGACGAGGCCGAGGGGCAGGCTCATATAGGTGCCCTCGCGCGGCCCGATGCCGCTGGTGGAAATCAGTGACGCGGCCGAGAACAGGCCGTCGCGGATCGCCTCGAAGGACGGCACGTCGGCCGAGCGGTAGAGGATGGCGCCGAGCACAATGCCCAGCACCGCCCACCAGCCGAGGATGACGAGGCTTTCCGTCTGCTCCGGGGCGGCATTGATGCGCCGCGTCAGCAGCGCGCGATGCCAGCGCACGCTGGTGGCGCTCCACAGCAGGAACGGCAGCAGCAGCCATTTCGGGCTCTCGTCCAGGGTCAGCGCCAGCTGGGCTTCCGGCGGCAGGTGGGCCCCGGCCGAGACCACGGCAGTGGCCAGGGTGAAGGCCACATAAGGGCTCTCCCCGCTCACCAGCAGCACGATCACAGCCAGCAGGGTGGCGCCCCCATAGGCGGGGGCGATCTCACGCAGCACGGCGGTGAGATCCACCACATCAAGGGTGGTCCCGCCGCGCGGCGTGCGGTCCGGCAGGCCGCCGAGCCCCGCCGGCGCCAGCACCGCCACCGCCGCCACGATGGTCAGCAGCCCTCCGGTCCATTGCAGCAGACCGAGCCAGACATAGAGGCTCGCCGGTCCCTGCCGGAGCGCGGTGGCCCCGGTGGTGGTGAAGGCGGACACCGCTTCGAGCCAGGCGGCCAGCGGCGGCAGGCCGGAGACGATGGCGACCGCCGGCGTCGCCGCCAGCGGCAGCAGCAGCCAGAGCCCGGCCACCAGCACCACGCCGCCCGCCCGCGTGAGACGCAAGGAAGCGCCTTTGGGCGTGTGCTGCGTGGTGAAGCGCAGGAGCCCGGCGAGGAACAGGCAGAAGCCGAAGGTGGCAAGGAAGACCGGCGCATGCCCCTCCCCGCCCCGCGCGGCCACCACCGCAGGCGGGAGCGCGAGGAGGCCGACGGTGAAGAAGCCGGCGGCAATCGGGCGGGCGGCGTTGACCATGGGCGCCTTGCGATCAGGAGAACAGGTGGATCAGAAGAATTCGAGCGCCACGCGGAACAGCTGCTCCACGCGCTTGATGCGGTCGGCGAGGGCGAACAGCACCACCCGGTCGTGGGCCCGCACCACGAAATCGCCGCGGGGCAGCAGCACCTGCCCGTTCCGCACGATGGCGCCGATGCGCAGGCCTTCCAGAAGGTCGAGGTCCTTCAGCGGTCGGCCCACCAGCGGCGAGGTCTCCAGCGCTTCCGCCTCGATCATCTCACCGGAGCCGTCGAGCAGCGCATGGACGCCGCGGATGCGCCCGCGCCGCACATGCTGGAGCACCTTGGAAACGGTGATCTGGCGCGGGTTCACATGGGCGTCGATGCCCAGGCCCCGGGCAAAGGTGGCGTAGCCCTGCTCGTTCAGCAGCGCCAGGATGCGCTTGGCCCCGATCTGCTTGGCCAGCAGGCAGGACAGGATGTTGATGCGGTCGTCGTTGGTGAGCGCGATCATGGTGTCCGCCTCGCGCACGCCCGCCTCGTCGAGGATGGCGCGCTCCAGCGTGTCGCCGTTCAGCACCACGGTGCGCGACAGCACTTCGGCGATGGTCTGGGCCCGCTCGCGCGAGAACTCGATGAGCTTGACCCGCGCCGCCGCATTGCGCCGCTCCAGCTCGCTGGCCACGTAGTAGCCGATGTTGCCGCCGCCGGCGATGACGATGCGCTGGCCCGGCACCTCGTCGTGGCCGAACAGGGACAATGCGCGCTGCACCTGGTCCGCCTGGGCGACGAAATAGACGTTGTCGCCGATGGCGAGCTGATCGTTGGAGCGGGGCACCATGGTCTTGCCGTTCCGGCTCACCGCCACGATGGTGGCGGGCATGTCCGGGAACAGCTGGGTGAGCTGGTTGAGCGGGGTATCCACCACCGGGCAGTCCTCGCCGCACAGCACGCCCACCACCTGCACCGCCCCGTCGGAAAAGCTCACCGTGTCGGTGGCGCCGGGCAGGGACAGGCGGCGCAGCACCATCTCGCCCACCTCCACCTCGGGGGAGATGATGACGTCGATGGGCAGCTGGTCGCGGGAGAACAGGTCGCGCCATTCGGGCGCCAGATAGGTCTGGGCGCGGATGCGGGCGACCTTGGTGGGCACGTTGAACAGGGCATGGCCCACCTGGCAGGCCACCATGTTCACCTCGTCGTGGAGGGTCACGGCGATGAGCATGTCGGCCTGCTCGATGCCGGCGCGGGCGAGCACATCGGGATGGGAGCCCTGCCCCACCACGCCGCGCACGTCCAGTTGCTCGGTCACCATCTGGATGCGGCGCGGGTTCGCGTCGATGATGGACACGTCGTTCTGCTCACCGGCGAGGCGCTCGGCGATGCCGAACCCCACCTGCCCCGCGCCGCAGATCACGACCTTCATGAACCCTCCCCCGGCGCCCAAGCGAATCGCGACCTGAAAGATCGCGGCAAAACCGATCGCATCCCGAGCCCCACGCTCCGATGCAGCCCCTTTTTCGGGTATCCCGTCAACTGGCCTGTCAGCCTACTCCGAGAGCCTTAAGCTTTCGATGAAGGGCCGAGCGCTCCATGCCGACGAATTCCGCCGTCCGCGAGATATTGCCGCCGAAGCGGTTGATCTGGGCGGCAAGATATTCCCGCTCGAACACCTCGCGCGCCTCACGCAGGGGAAGACCCATGAGATGCTCGCCGCCATTGCCGTTGGGCAGGTTGGGCACCAGCGCGCCCACATCAGGGGGCAGCATGGCGGCGGTGATGGTGGCTTCCAGATCGCCGCCGGCGAGGATCAGCAGCCGTTCCACATTGTTGCGCAGCTGGCGCACGTTGCCGGGCCAGTCGTGGGACTGCAGCACCGCCATGGCGTCCTCGCCGATGGGACGGCGCGGCAGCCCGGTGGTCTGCGAGATGGTGTCGACGAAAAATTCCACCAGATCGGGAATGTCGTCGCGCCGCTCGGCCAGCGGCGGCACCCGGATCGGCACCACCGAGAGGCGATGGTAGAGGTCTTCGCGGAAGCGGCCCTTGGCGATCTCCTCCTCCAGGTTGCGCCCGGTGGAGGAGATGATGCGCACGTCCACGCTCGCCTTGTCGTTGGAGCCGATGCGCGAGAATGTCTGCTCCACCAGCACGCGCAGCACCCGGTTCTGGGTCTCGCGCGGCATGTCGGAGATTTCGTCGAGGAACAGCGTGCCGCCGTGGGCCTCGTCCAGCGCGCCGCGCTTGGGCTCCCGCCCCTCCCCTTCGGCGACGCCGAACAGCTCGAATTCCAGCCGCTCCGGCGTAATGGCCGCCGAGTTCAGCACCACGAACGGCCCCTGGGAACGGGTCGAGGTGGTATGGATGAGCCGGGCCGTCAATTCCTTGCCCGACCCCGAGGGGCCGACAATCAGAATGCGGCTGTTGGTGGGTCCCACCCGATCAATGGTGGCCTTCAGCTGCTGGACCGCGCTGGAGCGGCCCACCAGCACGTGGCCATGGGGCGCCAGCTGCTTCAATTCCTTCAGCTCGCGCTTCAGGCGCAGGGTCTCCAGGGCGCGCTCGGCGACCATCACCAGGCGGTCGGCATTGAAGGGCTTTTCGATGAAGTCGTAGGCGCCGCGCTTGATGGCCGCCACCGCCGTCTCGATGTTGCCGTGCCCGGAAATCATCACCACCGGCACCTCGGGGTGCTGGGCCTTGATCTCGTTGAGCAGTTCCAGCCCGTCGAGCCGTGAGCCCTGCAGCCAGATGTCGAGGAAGACCAGGTTGGGCCGTCGCGCCGAGATCGCCGCGAGCGCGCTGTCGGCGTCCCGGGCGGTGCGGGCGGCATAGCCCTCGTCCTCCAGGATGCCGGCGACCAGCTCGCAAATGTCGGCCTCATCATCCACGATGAGGATGTCCATGGCCATGTGTCAGGCCCTCCCTGTTTCAGGGACCGGATGCGCCCCGCCCGCGCCGGCCGGTGGTTGACCGTCCGCCCGCATCCGAAGCCGGATCCAGGCCCCCCGGCCCTCGGGCGAATCGTTGAGTTCGATAAAGCCGCCGTGCTCTTCCATGATCTTTCCCACGATGGCGAGGCCGAGCCCGGTGCCCTTCTCGCGGGTGGTCACGTACGGTTCCAGCAGCCGGCTGCGCTTGTCCTTCGGCAGCCCGGCGCCATTGTCGATGACGTCGATGACGAGGTCCTCGCCCTCCGCAATCACGCGCACGCGGATGCGGCCCTTGCCACGTTCGGCCTCGGGCACCCCCTCGATGGCCTCGGCGGCATTCTTGAGGATGTTGGTGAGCGCCTGCGAGATCAGGCGGCGGTCGAAGCGCGCCGGCATGGAGGGCGGCAGCTCGGTCTCGAAGGTCACGTCGGGATGGCCGACGCGCATGAGGAACACCCCCTGGCGCACGGTCTCCGCGAGGTCCTGCGCATCCACCACGGGCTTGGGCATGCGGGCGAAGGAAGAGAACTCGTCCACCATGCGGCCGATGTCGCCCACCTGGCGGATGATGGTATCGGTGCACTGGTCGAACACATCCCGGTCCTGGGTGATGTGGCGCCCGTACTTGCGCTTCAGCCGCTCGGCGGAAAGCTGGATGGGGGTGAGCGGGTTCTTGATCTCGTGGGCGATGCGCCGTGCCACGTCGGCCCATGCGGAAGTGCGCTGGGCCGAGATGAGGGCGGTGATGTCGTCCAGTGTCACCACCCAGCCGTGATCCTCGGCCGTGGACTGCTCGGTGGTGACGCGCATGGCGAAGATCCGCTCCCGGCCCTCGCGCTGGATGGTGATGTTGCCCTGGACCGCGCGCTGGCCCGCGCCCAATGCCTCGGTCAGCAGGGCATCGGTTTCCGGCACCACCTCGGCGAGCTTGCGGCCGAGCGCATCATCCTCGGCAAGGCCCAGGAGCTTCTCGGCGGAGCGGTTCAGGATGGTGACCTGCGCCTCGGCGTCGAGGCCGATGACGCCCGCGCCGACGCCCGAGAGCACCGCCTCGGTGAAGCGGCGGCGGCTGTCCATCTGGTCGCGCGCGGTGACCAGGGCGTTGCGCTGGGTTTTCAGCTCCACGGTCATCTTGTTGAAGGTTTCGCCCAGTGTGGCCAGGTCGCCCTCGGCCCGGTGCACGGGCACCTGCACGTCGAGATTGCCCGCCGCCACCCGGCCCGCCGCCCACATGAGCCGGCGGATGGGCGACACCAGCCACTTGGAGAAGTTGATCCCGAGCCAGACCGCCGACAGCAGCACGATGAGCGTGACGATGGAATACATCAGCCCGAAGGCGAGCTGAACGTTGAAGCGCCGCTCCTCCAGCGCCCGGTAATCGGCAAGGGTTTCCTGCGTCACCTTGAGAAAGCCGATGACACGGGGGTCGACAGGCCTTGCGACATACAGGAACAGGTTGTCGAAATTGGCGATGGGCACCACCGCGCCGACAAAGTCCGCATCCGACGGCAGGTAGATGATGGGCTGCTCGGCGGAAGCATCGTTGATGGCGATGTTGGAGGGAACGACAAACTCGCGCTCCATGCGCAGGTTCGCCCGCTCCACCACGGAAAGGTCGCGCCGGACGATCTGCGCGCCCGGCACGTTGCGCAGCGCCGCCTGGGCGGTGAGAATCTGCCGGAACTTCTCGATATCCGTGTCGTAGAGCTGCTTCATCCGCGACAGGTCGTTGCTCATGGCGAGCACGTCGCCGCGGATGGAGATCGCATGCTCGCGCACATAGGTCTGCGCCACCGACGCCGCCGTGCCGACGATGTCCCGGGTGCGGCCGGAGAAATAGCGATCGAGGCTGCGATCCAGCGTGAGGCTGGCCACCAGCGCCACCACGATGGCCGGCACCACCGCGACGCCCGCGAACAGGCCGACGATGCGCACATGCAGCCGGGACGCGGCCCGGCCGCGCGCCCGTGCCCGCAGGATGCGCCATACCTCCAGGCCAATGATGGCGAGCAGGATGAGCCCCGCAACGCCCGATGCGATGAGCAGGCCCACCACCACCCACGGCGTCGCCACGATGGAGGTGAGGCCCATCAGGATGACGAAGGTGGCCACCGCCAGCACCAGCGACAGGACAACGACGATGGGCGCGAACAGGCGGGCGGCGATGCCGCGGCGCGACACTGTGCTCTCCCTCGCGTCCTTGAGCGGCGCATCCGTCATCAGTGCCACAGTCCCCCAGCCATCCACCGCCGCCGCGAACTGAGTCGCGCGACGGAGGTGATGCAGTGGAACGACACTGGTGCAAAAATGTGACAGAGGGCCTAACGCGGCCCCAATTCGCACAACCGATGCCGGGAGTCGGTAGCGGGGTCCAGATCACCGCGTGTTGTGCACAGGCCACGGGCCTTTTGGCCGAGCCAGAGGCGCGGCAACACGGCGATCCGCGCCGCGAATCGGCAACGGCGCCGCTTCCATGGGGCTGCGCCACCACCACCCTGCCCGAACGGCCGGCCCGTTTTGGGCTGAACCGGTGCCCCCGAAGCGATCAGCATCCGCCACGGGACGGAAGGCGGCAGAAGCCGCCCTCCCCGCCCCTACCGCGACGTGCGGATGACCTGGATGTCGAGGTCCCGGATCTTCTTGCGCAGGGTGTTGCGGTTCAGCCCCAGAAGTTCCGCCGCCTTGATCTGGTTGCCCCGCGTGGCCGCCAGCGCCGCCGAAAGCAGGGGATATTCCACGTCCTTCAGGATGCGGTGATAGAGGCCGGGCGGCGGCAAGTCCTCGCCGAAGCCGGAGAAATAGGTGTTGAGGTGCCGTTCCACCGAGGCCGCCAGCGTCGCGTCCACCGGCCCCTCCTCGGAGAAGGCGCTCGGCATGGGCTCGGACAGCTCCGCCTCGATGATGGCGGGGGTGATCACTTCCTGCGGATAGAGCGCCGCGAGGCGCCGCACCAGGTTTTCCAGCTCGCGCACGTTGCCGGGCCAGCGGTAGCGCTTCAGCCGGTCGAGGGCGGCGGTGTCGATCTGCTTGGCCGGCAGGCCCTCCCGCTCCGCCTGGAGGAAGAAGTGGCGCACCAGGTCCGGCACATCCTCCGAGCGCTCGCGCAAAGGCGGCAGGCGCAGGGGCACCACGTTCAGGCGGAAGAACAGGTCCTCGCGGAACAGGCCCTGCTGGATCAGGGTCCGCAGGTCCTTGTTGGTGGCGGCGATGATGCGCACGTCGGTCTTGATGGGCGTGCGCCCGCCGACGGTCGTGTATTCGCCCTGCTGCAGCACGCGCAGCAGGCGTGTCTGCGCCTCCATGGGCATGTCGCCGATCTCGTCGAGGAAGAGGGTGCCGCCCTCCGCCTGCTCGAAGCGGCCGGGATTGCGCGTGGTGGCGCCGGTGAACGAGCCCTTCTCGTGGCCGAACAGCTCCGATTCGATCAGGTCGCGCGGGATCGCCGCCATGTTGATGGCCACGAACGGCCCGGTGCGGCGCTTGCCGTAATCATGGAGCGCGCGGGCCACCAGTTCCTTGCCGGTGCCGCTCTCGCCCGCGATCATCACGGTCAGGTCGGTCTGCATCAGCCGGGCGAGCAGGCGATAGATTTCCTGCATGGCGGGGGAGCGGCCCACCAGCGGGATATTGTCCTGCTCCTCGTGGGAATGGTGGTGGCCGTCACCCTTCTTCGGCTCCGCCAGGGCGCGGCCGACGATGGCGATCAGCTCCTTCAAATCGAACGGCTTGGGCAGATATTCATAGGCCCCGCGCTCGGATGCGCGGATGGCGGTCATGAAGGTGTTCTGCGCGCTCATGACGATGACCGGAAGATCCGGCCTCGCCTTCTTGATGCGGGGCAGAAGGTCGAAGGCGTTCTCGTCGGGCATCACCACGTCGGTGATGACGAGGTCGCCGTCGCCCTGGCTCACCCAGCGCCAGAGCGTGGCGGCGTTGCCACAGGACCGAACCTCATACCCGGCGCGCGACAACGCCTGGTTGAGCACGGTGCGGATGGCGGCATCGTCGTCGGCGACCAGGATGCTTCCGGAAGGCATCGACACCTCAGTTATCCTCTTGAGCCGTGCTCTTGCCGCGATACATGGGCAGGAGCACGCGAAAGGTTGTACGGCGGGGCTGACTGTCGCATTCGACGATGCCGCCGTGGTCGCCGATGATCTTCGCCACCAAAGCAAGACCGAGGCCACTGCCCGTGGGCTTGGTGGTGACAAACGGGTCGAACAGGTGGGGAATGAGGTCGTCCGGGACGCCCTTGCCGTTGTCGCGGACGCAGAATTCCAAAGGCAGGCTCACCCGTGAGGAAGCGCCGGGAACCGTCAGGCGCACGCCCGGCCGGAATGCCGTGGTGAGCTGGATCTCGCCGTCCTGGTCGCCGTCGATGGCCTCGGCCGCGTTCTTCACCAGGTTGAGGAACACCTGGATCAGCTGGTCGCGATTGGCGAGCACCGGCGGCAGCGAGGGGTCGTATTCCTCCACGATGCGGATGTGGCGGGCAAATCCCGATGCGGCGAGGGTGCGCACATGCTCCAGCACGGCGTGGATGTTCACCGGCTCGCGCTCCACCGGGCGCTCGTCGGAGAACACCTCCATGCGGTCCACGAGCTTCACGATGCGGTCGGCCTCCTCGCAGATGAGGCGGGTGAGGGCGCGGTCGTCGTCGTCCGCCGACTGTTCCAGCAACTGGGCCGCACCCCGGATGCCGGAGAGCGGGTTCTTGATCTCGTGGGCCAGCATGGAGGCCAGCGCGCTCACCGAGCGGGCGGCGCCGCGATGGGTCAGCTGGCGGTCCATCTTGTCGGCGATGGTGCGCTCCTGAAGCATCACCACCACCTGGTCGGGACGCTCGTTCACGGGCGCCACATGGATGTCCACGACGCGCTCGCCACCATTGCGCGGGGTGCCGAGGTCCACGCGATACTCGTTCACAGGCGCGCCGCGCTGGCGCACCTGCTCGATAAGGCCGAGCAAAGGCGTGCCGAACGGCACGAGGTCGCTCAGGGGCCGGCGGCGCAGCAGCGGCGCGCTGACCTCGAAGAACGCCTCGGCCGCCACGTTGGCCTCCACCACATGCCCGTTGCCGGCGATGGTGAAGACAGGGTGCGGGACCGCGTCCAGGATGGCGCGCGTCATCCCCTGGTCCTTGCCGCTTTCCTGCTCAGCCTTGCGCTTTTGGTCCATCTTCCGTGTGTCTTGCTTTCTGGCTTCGGCCGTCATGCCGCGGCCCTCCACATGATGTCGTCGAAGGCAGCGGTGATGCCGGCCTTCACCTGGGCGGGGTCCTCCAATACCAGGAGGCGCTTGCGCCAGCCTGCCACGCATGCGGCGCGGGCCTCGCCGGGGCCTGCCGCCGCCTCCAGCGCCCAGCCCACATGCTTACGCGCCTGCCGCACCCCCAGCGCCCGGCCATAAAGCCCGAGCCAGCCCTCATAAAGCTCCAGCAGCACCGCGCGCTGCTCGTCCAGCGCCGGATCGGCGGTGCCGCGGACCCCGGCGATGGCGCGGGCCACCCGGCCGGGAAACCACGGCCGGCCCTGCGCGCCGCGTCCGATCATCACCCCATCCGCCCCGGAGGCCTGGAGGATGGCGGGGCCATCCGACGGCGCCACCACGTCGCCGTTGGCGATCACCGGGATGGAGACCGCGTCCTTCACCGCCCGGATGGCCGCCCAATCGGCGCGGCCGGTGTAGAACTGGCAGCGGGTGCGGCCGTGGATGGTGACCATGGCAAGGCCGCTCTCCTGCGCCATGCGCGCCAGATCCACCGCCGTTGCGGCCGCATCGTCCCAGCCCAGCCGGGTTTTCACCGTGACCGGCACGGCGACCGCGCCGCGCACCGCCTCCAGAATCGCGCGCGCCAGCGGCAGGTCGCGCAGCAGGGCGGCGCCGGCGGCGCCGGTGGTGACGCGCTTGGCCGGGCAGCCCATGTTGATATCGATGATGCCGGCGCCCGCCGCCTCGGCCACGCGGGCGGCCTCGCCCATCAGATACGGATCATTGCCGGCGATCTGCACGGCGTGGAGCGGCACGCCTTCCCCCTCCGCGCGGAGCACCATCTCGGGATGGCCTACCAGCAGCGCTTCGCTCGCCACCATTTCTGATATGACGAGGCCGGCGCCGTAACGAACAGCCATCCGCCGCACCGGTGCGTCCGTGATTCCCGCCATGGGGGCGAGGATCACCGCATTGGGCAGCGCATGGGAGCCGATCCGCAACGCCGGAATGGAAAATGCGACAGTCTCTTGCACAGAAATTAGGCCACCTCGCTTCTGCCTACATCTTAGACAAGTGCACGGAACACGCAAGGGAAGTCTGCGTGGAAGTGCAGCGCAGCAGAATTGAGGCCGCCGGCCATTGCCTGCATCGCTCCTCCGACCCGTGCGGCGACAGCCTTCAGCCCCGCATCCGGGGAAGCCGGCCGAGGAGCGCAACATGAGCGGGCAGGCTCATCCCACATGCGTGGCCATCGTGGTGGCCGCCGGTCGCGGCACGCGCGCCGGTGGTCCGCTGCCGAAGCAATATCAGATGATGGCCGGCGAGCCGGTGCTGCGCCGCACCCTCCGCCTTTTCGCGCTGCATCCCCGGATCACGGCCGTCCTCGCCGTCATCCATAGCGATGATTCTGTCCGCTTTGCGGACACGGCGCGCGATCTGCCCAAGATCTTGGCACCGGCCTTCGGCGGCGCCACCCGCCAGGCCTCCGTGCGCGCCGGGCTGGACGCCCTCGCCACCGATGGGGGCATGCGCCCGGAGATCGTGCTGGTGCACGATGCGGCACGCCCCTACACCTCGCCGGACCTCATCGCCCGCGCGGTGGCAGCGGCAGGCAATGCGGATGCCGCCATTCCCGTGCTCGCCGTGACCGACACGGTGAAGCGGGTGGATGCCGCTGGCATTGTCATCGAGACCCTGGACCGCGCTGCCCTGCGCACGGTGCAGACCCCGCAGGCGTTCCGTTTCGACGCCCTGCGCGCTGCCCATGCCGCCGCTGCCGCAGCCGGGGTGGAGACGCTGACCGACGATGCGGCGGTGATGGAATGGGCCGGCCATCCCGTGGCCACCTTCGAAGGCGAGAGCACCAACGTGAAGCTGACCACCCCGGAAGACATGACCCGCGCCGCCGGCGCCGCTTTCGCCGATCTCGCCGACGTGCGCACCGGCACCGGCTTCGACGTGCACGCCTTCGGCCCCGGCGACCATGTGATGCTGGGCGGCGTCGCCGTGCCCCACACCGCCGGGCTCATCGGCCATTCGGATGCGGACGTGGGCCTGCACGCCCTGACCGATGCGCTGCTCGGGGCGCTGTGCGACGGCGATATCGGCGCCCATTTCCCGCCCTCCGACCCGCAATGGAAGGGGGCGTCGTCGGACCGCTTCCTCGCCCATGCGGTGGAGAAGGTGACGGCGCGGGGCGGGCGCATCGCCCATCTCGACCTCACCCTCATCTGCGAGGCGCCGAAGGTGGGGCCGCACCGTGATGCCATCCGCGCGGCGATTTCGCTTATCACCGGCGTGCCCCTCGCCCGCGTCTCGGTGAAGGCGACCACCACCGAGAAGCTGGGCTTCACCGGCCGGCGGGAAGGCATCGCCGCCATGGCCAGCGCCACCATCCGCCTGCCGTTCGGGGATGAAGCGGAGGGCTGAGCCCCCGCCCTGCCCCGCTCTACTTGGCGTCGAACAGCAGGGCGAGCCGCGTCATCTGCGGCTCGTCGGTCATGTCGAGGCGCAGGGGGGTGACGGAGATGCGGCCTTCGTCCAGTGCCCGCAGGTCGGAGCCGGGGGAGGTCTCGAAGATCCGGCGTTCGAAGGCGATCCAGTAATAGGAATGGCCCCGCCCGTCGCGCCGCTCGTCGATGCGCATGAGGCGCTGGTCGCGCTTGCCCTGAAAGGTGGCGGCGATGCCGGCGATGTCGTCCGGCGCGCGGTCCGGGAAGTTCACGTTCATCACGATGCCGGGGGGGATGCCCTCGCCCAGGAGGGTGCGGATGATCTTGGGGGCGTGGGTCTCGGCGGTGATATAGTTGGGGTTTTCGCGGGTCTTGATGCCGAACGCCTGCGACAGGGCGATGGAGGGAATGCCGAGGATGGTGCCCTCGATGGCGCCGGCCACGGTGCCGGAATAGCTCACGTCCTCGGCGATGTTCTGGCCCCGGTTGACGCCGGAGAGCACGAGGTCCGGCGGGTTGTCGGCCAGGATGTGGCGCACCGCCATGATCACGCAGTCCGTGGGCGTGCCCTTCACCGCGAAGCGGCGTTCCTCCACCTGCCGCAGGCGCAGGGGATCGCTGAGCGACAGGGAGTGGGCGACGCCGGACTGGTCGAACTCGGGCGCCACCACCCACACGTCGTCGGTGAAGCTCCGGGCGATGCGGACGCAGGCCTCAAGGCCCAAAGCGTGGATGCCGTCGTCATTGGTGACCAGGATGCGCATGGGACCATTTCCGCAAGGGGGTGGCCCCTCTCCCCTTGCGGGAGAGGGTGGCTCGCGGCCCAGCCGCGAGCCGGGTGAGGGGTGTGGGACGGGCCTGTGTGCCGGCTCTCGATTCCGGATCGCCAGTGCCACCCCTCACCCCGGCCCTCTCCCGCAAGGGGAGAGGGAGCGTATCTTCTACTTCAGCTTCTCGATGGTCTTCAGCCCGCCCATATAGGGCAGCAGTGCGTTCGGAACTTCGACGGCGCCGTTCACCTGCTGGTAGGTTTCCAGCACCGCCACCAGCGCGCGGCCCACCGCCACGCCCGAGCCGTTGAGCGTATGCACGAAGCGCGGGCCTTTCCCCTCGGCGGGGCGATAGCGGGCATTCATGCGCCGGGCCTGGAAATCGCCGCACACGGAGCAGGAGGAGATTTCGCGGAACGCCCCCTGCCCCGGCAGCCAGACCTCGATGTCGTAGGTCTTCTGCGAGGCAAAGCCCATGTCGCCGGTGCACAGGGTGACCACGCGATAATGCAGGTCCAGCTTCTTCAGCACCGCCTCGGCGCAGGCGAGCATGCGCTCGTGCTCCTCGCCCGACTTCTCCGGCGTGGTGATGGAGACCAACTCCACCTTGGTGAACTGGTGCTGGCGGATCATGCCCCTTGTATCGCGCCCCGCCGCACCCGCCTCGGCCCGGAAGCAGGGGGTGCAGGCGGTGAGGCGCAGGGGCAGCTCTTCCTCGGAGAGGATGGACTCGCGGACGAGGTTGGTGAGGGGGACTTCGGCGGTGGGGATGAGCCAGAGAGGCTTGGAGATTGCCTCTCGGAATTTGACAAAATCAGTCATCGCGAAAGCGTGACGATCACCACCCAATACACTTTGTTCTTCAATTCCCAGACCAGCCAGTTCGGCGAGGGCCAAACGCGCTATCCCTTCGGGATTTGTTTTCACCTCCTCAGACCAGTTGTCAAAAAGAAGGCCGGGGCCAATGGGAGCACGTGCTAAAAACTGATCTTCTCGAAACTTCGGCAGCTGCGCCGTCCCAAACATGGCATCGTCCCGCACCAGCAACGGCGGGTTCACTTCCATGTAACCGCCGATACCATCCTGCTCGGGCGCCGTATGCGTATCGAGGAAGAACTGCCCCAGCGCGCGCTCCAGCCGGGCGAGCGGGCCCTTGTTCACCACGAAGCGGGCGCCGGAGAGCTTGGCGGCGGTCTCGAAATCCATCTGACCGAGGGCTTCGCCAATCTCAAAGTGCTGCTTGGCACCCCAGCTATAGTCTCGCCCCTTCTCGGGTTCATGGACCCAGCGCACCTCATTGTCGTGCTCGTCTGCGCCCTGCTGCACCTCGGCGAGCGGGGCGTTGGGGATCGACGAGAGCTGACGGTGCAGTTCTTCGACGATTTGCCGAACCCGATCTTCCAGGGAGAAAATTTCCGTCTTGATCTTGGTCACCTCTGCCATAAGAGCAGAAGCAGCCGTCTCGTCCTTCCTGGCCTTGGCCTGGCCGATCTCCTTGGAGGCGGCATTGCGGCGGGCGAGCAGGGTTTCCAGCTGGGTCAGCGTGGCACGATGCTCTTCATCAAGGCCGCGCAGCTTGGCCACCAGCGCCTCGGCATGCCGCCGCGCCTCCTGCGATCCGTTGCCGCGCCGCGCCAGCGCATTGATAAGCCCTTCCGGCTCGTCCCGGATCCATTTGATGTCGTGCATGGCAAGGCTCCGCCTTGGCCCCAAGGGCCTCTATGGGCCGGCGCACAGTCCCCTCCACCGTCATCCCCCGGCTTGACCGGGGGATCCACGCGTCCGTCGATGCCGGCGCGCGGCGGCACGATGGATGCCCCGGTCAAGCCGGGGCATGACGGCGGAGAGGGAGCGCCAGGCCCGAATAAAATTCCCAATGATCCGGAAAAGGCCCCGTCGCCGCGTTCAGCTTGCGGCGGCGTCGGCCGCGTCCCGCGCCGCCTCTGCCGCCAGCCGCCGCCTCTCGACGATGCCCACCAGATAGACCGACACCTCGTAGAGAAGCAGCGTCGGCAGGGCAAGGGAGAGCTGGCTGATCACATCCGGCGGGGTGAGCACGGCGGCCGCGATGAACACGCCGACGATGGCGTAGCGGCGGGTCTTCTTCAGCATGTCCTGCGTCACCACCCCGATCTGCCCGAGCAGGGTCAGGATCACCGGAAGCTGGAAGCAGATGCCGAAGGCGAGGATGAGCGTGGTGATGAGGGAGAGATATTCCGACACGCGCGGCAAGAGTGAGATTTCCGCCTTCCCGTCGCCGCCGGTCTGCTGCATGCCCAGAAAGTAGGTCATGGCCAACGGCATGGCGACGAAATAGACGAAGGCCGCGCCGATGAGGAAGCAGATGGGGGTCGCCACCAGATAGGGCCGGAAGGCGTTCTTCTCGTGCTTGTAGAGGCCCGGCGCCACGAACATGTAGACCTGCGTCGCCACCACCGGGAAGGAGATGAACGCCGCCCCGAACATGCCGAGCTTGATCTGGGTGAACAAGAATTCCTGCGGCGCCGTGTAGATGAGCTTGATGCCCGGCGCGAAGCCGGAGGCAAACTCATAGGGCCACAGCAGGATGTTGTAGATCTGCTTGGCGAACATGAAGCAGACGAAGAAGGCGATGAGGAACGCGATCAGCGACTTGATGAGCCGCGACCGCAGTTCGATCAGATGCTCGATGAGCGGGGCCTTGGAGGCGTCGATTTCGTCCTCGTCGCTCATGACGCGCTCTTGGTCTCGCCGGCAACGGGGGCAGAAAAGGGTTCGGCGGAAACGGGTTCGGCCGCAAGCGGGCCGGCGGGCGGCGAGCCGACCTCCACCATGCGGCGGATTTCGTCGCGGATCGCGGCCATGGGATCGGGGGCTGCTTCGGGAGCAGCGGCAGGCAACTCCAGTGGCGCCGAAGCGGCGTCCACGGCCGGCGCCTCGGGGGCCGGAATCTCGGGAACTTTGGGCGGCGGATTGCCGCCCTCCACCGTGCTGCGGATTTCCTCGCGGATGGAGCGCAGCGGGTCGAACATCTCGGAGGTCGCCAGCGTGGAGCGGGCGCTCTCGGTGACGTCGGAGATTTCCTTGCGCATGTCCGCAAGGTCGGCCTCCCGCAGGGCCTCCTGGAACTGGCCCTGGAATTCGCCGGCCATGCGGCGCACCTTGGTGATGGTGCGGCCGACGGTGCGCAGCACCGAAGGCAACTCTTTAGGGCCGATGACGATCAGCGCGACAATGCCGATCAACATCAGCTCGGACCAGCCGATTTCGAACATGAGCGCCTGAACCCGGCGGACCCGCCGCCGCCCTCCTCAAGGGTTAAAGGGAGCCCGTCGTCAGACGGGCTTCTTCTCGGCCTCGGCGGCGCTCGATGTCTGGTGCGGGAGGGGGCGCGGCGCCTCAGGCGGGGCGGCCGGGGTCTTCGCCGGTTCGTCGTCCTCCGCCAGGCCCTTCTTGAAGGACTTGATGCCCTTCGCCACGTCGCCCATGAGATCGGAGATCTTACCACGACCGAACAGGAGGAGCACCACGGCCAGCACCACGATCCAGTGCCAGATGCTCAGCGAACCCATTTAACGTCCTCCAAGGAAGCTCTTCGCGCCGCAGCGCGCCCGACGCGATTTTCGCGCACGGGATTTCTCGGACGGCGACACTAGGCCCCGCCCGCGGCGAAAACAAGGACGTCCCCGGGGTCAACCACAAGCCCCACCTCGTCGCCCCTGCCCACGGCGCCCGCATCCCGCAGGCGGATCAGGAGCGGGCGGTCGAGCCCGTCGGTGATCACTTCCACGAGATCGAGTTCACCGAGGAAGCGCCGCTCCACCACCCGGCCCGCGATACCGGTGCCGGCGGGCGCGAGCGCGATGCCCTGCGGCCGCACCGCCACCACCACCGCGCCCTCGCGCAGTCCTGCGGGGGCGGCGAAGCGGCCCAGCGGCGTGTCCACCTGCCCGTCCAGTGCGAAAGCCTCCATCTCGTTCAGCTCGCAGAAGAAACGGGCGACGCCGAGGTCCGCCGGCCGGCGGTACAGCTCCGCCGGCGGGCCGAGCTGCACCAGTTCGCCCTTGCGCAGCAGCGCGATGCGGTCGGCCAGCCGCATGGCCTCTTCCGGGTCGTGGGTGACGATGATGGCGGTGGCCCTGGCGTCGCGCAGCACCGCCAGCGTGTCGGCGCGGACCTGGTCGCGCAGCCGCTTGTCGAGGCCGGAGAACGGCTCGTCGAGCAGCAGGATGCCCGGACGCGGCGCCATGGCACGGGCGAGCGCGACGCGCTGCTGCTGGCCGCCGGACAGTTCATGGGGATAGGCGTCGGCGAGGTCGGCGAGGTCGACGCGCGCCAGCGCCAGTCGGGCCTCCCGCTCGGCCTCCGCCCGCTTCAGGCCGCCGAGGCCGAACAGCACGTTTTCCAGATTGGTGAGGTGGGGGAACAGCGCATAGTCCTGGAACACCAGCCCCACGCCCCGCCGCTCCGGCGGCACGAAGGCGCCCTGCCCGGCCACCGGCTCGCCATCGATGAGGATGCGGCCCCGGTCCGGCCGCTCGATGCCGGCGGCGAGGCGCAGCAGCGAGGTCTTGCCGCAGCCTGACTGGCCGAGCAGGCACAGCACCTCCCCCGGCGTCACGGCAAGGCTCACGCCCTTCACCGCCGGCACGCCGCCATAGGCGAGTTCCACGGCATCGAAGGCGAGGCCCTTGGCGATGGCTGCGGGCGTGCGGCTGCGCACGGGGTTGGTCTCCACGATGTCGTCGATCAGCACCGGAACTCTTCCTCTCAGGCCTCGTCGGGCGTGTCCGAATAGTCCTCGTCCGGGGGTGGGGAAAGGGTGAAGTCGAGGGCTTCGGGCTCCAGCGCCTCCTCGTCCTCCCTCAGGGACGGATCATCGGATGGCAGCGGCATGGCGAAGCCCGCCGCCAGGCGCCCGTCGATGAGGCCGGCCCCCTTCATCTCGTCGAGGCCCGGCAGGTCCTGCACCGCATCGAGGCCGAACTGGACCAGGAAGGCCGGCGTGGTGCCGTAGGTCACCGGACGGCCGGGCGCCTTGCGGCGGCCGCGCAGGCGCACCCAACCGCTCTCCAGCAGCACGTCCAGCGTGCCCTTGGAGGTGGAGACGCCGCGGATTTCCTCGATCTCCGCCCGCGTCACCGGCTGGTGATAGGCGACGATGGCCAGCACCTCGACAGCGGCACGCGACAGCTTGCGCGCTTCGGGAACGGGACCGGCCACCACCCGGGCAAGATCGGGCGCGGTGCCCAGCATCCACCCGCCGGCGGCCTTCATGATGTTGACGCCGCGCCGGGCATATTCGGCGGTCAGCGTCTCCATGAGCGCGGCGAGGTCGGCCTCCTTGGACAGATGCGGCTTGAGCGCGCGCGCATCCACCGGCCCGGAGGAGGTGAAGAGCAGCGCCTCGATCACACGCAGGTCGCGCGCGAACGCAAAGGCGCGCTCGTCCTCCGGACGCACGTCGAACAGGTCGATGCGCGGTGCGGGCCGGTTCATGTCTCCTCTCCGGACGCCGGATGCGGCGCCTCACACGGCAAGATCTCGAGCGGCAAGGTCTCGAGCGGCAAAACGGGCTCCGCCGGGCGCGACCGCAGCCACAGGGGGGCGAAGGGGGCATCCTGCCGGATGTCCAGCATCCCTTCGCGCACCATCTCGAGGCTGGCCGAAAAGCTCGACGCGAGCGCTGTGGCCCGCTGCTCGGGCTCTGTCATGTAATCTAGCAGGAATTGGTCGAGCCGCATCCATTCACCCACGGCGTCCGCGCCCAAGAGCCGTTCCAGCCGCGCCCGCGCCTCGGCCAGCGACCACACCGCCCGCGTCTTGAGGGTGACGTGGGACAGCACCTGGGTCTGCCGCTGGCGGGCATAGGCGGACAGGAGATCATACAGGGTGGCGGTCCAGACGGTATAAAGCGGCTCTCCCGAGGCGGGGGGCACGGCGCGGGCGAACATGTCCCGGCCGAACTGGGGACGCGCCATCAGCTCTTGCGCCGCCTTGCGGATGCGCTCCAGGTGCCGCAGGCGCCGGGTGAAGGCAGCGGCCAGTTCCTCCGCGCTCGGCCCGTCCTCCTGCGGCGGGGCCGGCAGCAGCAGGCGGGATTTCAGGTAGGCGAGCCAGGCCGCCATCACCAGATAGTCGGCGGCGAGTTCCAGCCGGCCGCGCCGCGCGTCCTCGATGAAGGTGAGATACTGGTCCGCCAGCGCCAGGATGGAGATGCGGGTCAGGTCCACTTTCTGGGTGCGGGCGAGGGCCAGCAGCAGGTCGAGGGGCCCCTCGAAGCCGTCCACATCCACCATGAAGGCCTCGCCGGACCCGGCCTCGACGCGGTCGGCGCCAGCCTCGAAGGGGTCCGGTGCGACCTCGCCCGCCATGGTCAGGCGACCTGCCGGATGTGCGCCGCCACGCTCTCCCGCAGCGCCGCGGCGTCTACCTCCGCCGGCGTCCGGCGCAGGGCGAGGGCGCGCTCCGCCCGCTCCTTCGCGACACCGGCGAGCAGGGGCGACACGCTGGCCACGATGATCATCTCGTCCAGGCGGCCGTTGCAGTGGAGCAGCAGGTCGCAGCCGGCGGCGAGCGCGTCGCGCCCGCGGGTCGCCATGTCGCCGGCGAGCGCACCCATGGAAAGGTCGTCGCTCATGAGCAGGCCGGTAAATCCGATGCTTCCCCGGATCACCTCGTCCATCACCTTCGGCGAGGTGGTGGCGGGCCGCTCCGGATCGATATCCGCATAGACCACGTGGGCGGTCATGCCGAGGGGCAGGTCGGCCAGCAGCCGGAAGGCGGCGAAGTCCGCTGCCTCCAGCTCGGCACGGGGGGCGGTGACCACCGGAAGCCGCTCGTGGCTGTCGGCCGGGGCGCGGCCATGGCCGGGAATGTGCTTGAGCACCGGCAGCACGCCGCCTTCCAGCAGCCCCACCGCCGCCGCGCGGGCGAGCGCGGCCACCGGCTCGGGCGCGGTGCCATAGGCCCGGTTGCCGATGATACCGTGCCCGTCCGGGTGGCGCAGGTCGGCGCAGGGCAGGCAGTCCACGTCGATACCGAGGGCGTAAAGGTCGGCGGCGATGGCGCGGGAATTGAGCCGCACCGCCTCCAGCGCCGCCGCGGGATTATTCAGGTAGAGCGCGCCGAACGGCTCGGCCGGCGGATAGTCCGGCCAGTGGGGCGGCCTCAGGCGCTGCACCCGCCCGCCTTCCTGGTCGATCAGCACCGGCGCCTGCCAGCCCACCGCGGCGCGCAAATCCGCAACCAGGGCGCGGACCTGGTCCGGCGTTTCCACGTTGCGCGCGAACAGGATGAAGCCCCACGGCGCGGCATCCGCGAAGAAGGCGCGCTCGTCTGGGGTCAGGTGCGGACCGGCGCAGCCGGCGATGAAGGCGCGGGAGGTCATATGCTGGGCCTATAAGCGGGGGGAAGCGCCGTCAAGCTCGGGACGACGCGCCGGCACCACGCGCCTCCCCGTCCGTCCAGGTCGGCAACCGGACACCGGACATGAAAACGGCCGGGCAAGCCCGGCCGTGATCGCAGGAATTTCAGGTCGGCTCAGAGGCCGGCCACGTAGCGGCTCGGGTCCACCGCGGTGGAGCCCTTGCGGATCTCGAAGTGCAGCTGCGGCGAGTTGACGTTGCCGCTCTGGCCCGCCTTGGCGATGATCTGGCCGCGCCGCACGGTGTCGCCGCGCTTCACGTTCAGCTCGCTGTTGTGGGCATAGGCGGTGACGTAGCCATCCGCATGCTTCACCAGCACGAGGTTGCCATAGCCCTTCAGCTCGTTGCCCGCATAGGCCACCGTGCCGTCTTCGGCCGAGCGCACGCCGGTGCCTTCGGGCACGGCGAAGTTCACGCCGTCATTATGGGCGCCACCCGGCTTGGGACCGAAGGAGGCGATGACCCGGCCGCGCACCGGAGCGCGGAACTGGGGACCGGAGCCGGAGGCGCGGGGCGCATCGTCGGCATCGGCGACAGGCGAGACCTTGGCGGCGGTTTCCACCTTGGGCTCGGGCGCCGCCGACTTGGCCACCGCCGACTTGGCCGCCGCCTGGGTCGGGGCCGCCGCGAGCTTGGGTGCGGCCGCAGGCGGCGCCAGGTTCTGGGACAGGACCGGCGCGGTCGTCAGCGGCTTGGCGGCGACCGTCGCCGGCTGGCTGGCGGGCTTGCCGGGCACAGTCAGGGTTTGGGGCGCGGCCGCCACCTGCGGCGGCTTCGCAGCGAGGGCCGGCTGGGCCGCAGCCTGGGCCGCATGGGCCTGTGACGCACCGTTGCCGCCGGGGGGGATGACCAGCGTCTGGCCGGTCCGCACCGTATGGCCCGGAGCAATATTGTTGGCCGCACCGAGGGCCGCCGGGGCGACGCCATACATGCGGGCAACGGAGGCCAGCGTCTCGCCACCCACCACCACATGGGTTCCCGGCACCGCCGGACGGGCGGAGGCGGTCACCGGAGCCACCGCCGCGGCACCATAGCCCTGCGCGCCATAAAGCGGCTGGGTCGCGCCGGAGGAGGCATAGGAGGACGGCTGCGTGCCCGGGCCACCCTGTCCGGGCGGGGGCAACGCGACAGCATCCACACGGCCCGAGGGCGCGGCGCCGAGGGAGCCGGTGACATCACCGCCCCCCTGCTGCGCCCCTTGCTGGCCTGGATAGCCGCCGCCGTAGCCGGCGTTCGCCTGCTGCTGGGGGGGAGCCGTGAAGCCATCCGTCAGGAACCGGGTCGAGTCCGAACTGCATCCGGCAACCGTACCGGACACAAGCCCGATCAGCGCCAGTCGCGCGAAGACATTACGCCCGTGAGTCTCGCTGGAAATACGCATGTGACCGAACTCGCACGCAACGAAATACATGCGTCACTTAAGGGTCCCAGGCGTAAACGGCGGCTTAAGTCGGCCCACGCGAGCGGATGGCCGCCGACGTTTCACCCGACCCGTTGCCGGGAAGCAACACCGGCCGGCGAACGTCCACCGGCTCGTGCGCAGCACCCGATCAGCGTGCGGCCGGGGCGGTCACCGCATGGGTGCCGCTGGCGGCGGTATCGGTCACGGAATGGCCGAGCTGTTTCACGTGCTGGCCGTATTGGTTGCGGGTGTTCTCGTCCAGCACCGCCACCGGCGCGGCGATGACGAGGCCCGCGGCCGTACCCACGGTGGAGGCGGCGCCCGAGGTCATCTGGATGATGTGCTCGCCGACGCCCACGCGGGAATCCGTCATGGCCTGGCCCTCGGCAAGGCGGGCGCCGATGGCCTGCACCACCTCGGGGCTCGCGGCGAACTTGCCATGGGCGAGGGCGTCGTCGGTCTTCAGCTTGGTGAGGTCGATGACGTTGATGTTGTTGCGCTCGAACTCGGAGCGATAGGGCTCCAGCTCCGGATTGACCGCGCCCACACGCGGCATATCGCCCCACACCCGTTTGGACACGGCCAGCGCCTTGTCGTCCTGCGAGACAAACAAGGTGAAGGCGGGCCGGTTGGGGCCGATCTCGTTGAAGAAGGCCGCGAACACGTCCACGTCCACGTCAGGGGCGGCGAGCATCACATATTTGATCTTCGGCAGGATGCGGCCGTTGCGGATGGCCATCTGCCGCAGCGCTTCCAGCGTCACCACATTGCCCATGGAGTGGGCGAGGATGGAAATCTCACCCACGTTGGGGTCCTTCGCCATGAAGGTGAGCAGCCGTTCGAGGGCATCGCGCGAAACCGAGGTGCTCTCCCGGTCATAGCCATAGGCGAGCAGGCTGCCGCGCGACGGCCAGGTGAACAGCACCGGCGTCACCGGGGCGTTGGAATCGTGGACGATCTGGGCGAAGCGGAACACCGCGTCATCGAAGCGCTGGTTGAAGCCGTGGACGAACACCAGCGCCTGCCGGTTCGGCGTGCGGCGGATGCGCGCGTTGAACCACGTGATGGCCTGCTCCTGGGTCAGCTCGTCAAGCTGGGTGGTGACAAAGTCGGTGGCCGGGTTGCCAGGAACGGACCGCGGCCACTGCACGTCGCCCTCCTTGCGGGCCGGCGGGATGGAGACGGTGACCTCGGCGAAGCTCGACTTGCGCGCGCGCTCGCCGTTGAAGATGTCCGGTCCGTCGGCGCGTTCGCGGACGGTGGCGACCACCATGTTGACGCGGGAGGTGCCGGGCACGCTGTCCGGTACCGGGATGAGCACGCCGGCCGGCCGACCCCCGCAGCCCGAAAGGGAACCGAGCAGGACCGCGCACGCCAGTACCCGCCACACACGGCGCGACACGACAACCGCCACGTTCTTCATCCCCCGAAACGAAACATTAAGGTTCGATAGCCGAGCGGACCCCGGGCGGCAACCGCACTGCAGCCTAAGACGGGAGTAATGGGGCGCCGGCATGGCGCTTTGCGTTAAAGTGTGGCCGCGGCACCCGGAATGAGCGGCACAAAACGCACCTTCATAAGCTCGGTGCGCGTGCGCCCGGACTGCTCCTTCACGTAGCGCACCAGGGTCTGGATCTCTTCCGGCGCGCCCAGCGGCATCACGATGACGCCGCCGAACTTGAGCTGGTCGATCAGCGGCAAGGGAATGTCGGGCGCCGCCGCCGTCACCAGGATGCGATCGAAGGGCGCGCGGGCGGGCATGCCCTGAGTGCCGTCGCCCACATAGGCCGTGACATTGCGCAGGCCCAGCACCTCGAACCGCGCCTGCGCCTCCGCTACCAAAGAACGGTAGCGATCCACCGTAACCACCCGCGCGGCGAGGTGGGAAAGCACGGCGGCATGGTAGCCAGACCCCGTTCCCACCTCCAGCACCGAATGGTCGGCGGTCAGCGACAGGGCCTCGGTCATGGCGGCGACGAGGCTGGGCTGGGACATGGTCTGGCCGCAGGCGATGGGCAGGGCCACGTCGTCATAGGCGTGCCGACGCAATGCGGGGTCCACGAACAGGGCGCGCGGAACCAGCTCCATGGCGCGCAGCACGCCCACGTCGCGAATCCCCCTCTGGCGCAGGCCGAGGATGAAGGCCATGCGCTCCGCCTGTTCGCCTTCGCCTTCGCCGGTGCTCATGCGGGACACTCATCCGTGCGGGTTAGATATTGATAGATATAGGAGAACGCTTGTGACCTCCAGTTGAAGCGCACCAGGAGCCGCTTGCGCCGCGCGGGCGAACAGGACACCTTCCGCCGCCATGCGCCCGGATGCCCTCCTCCCTTTGTTCGCGCCGCTCACCAGCCTGCCCGGCATCGGCCCCAAGCTGGCGCGGCCCTATGGCCGGCTGCTGGGCCGGGAGATGCCGCGCGTCCTCGACCTGTTGTTCCACATGCCGTCCGGCTTCGTGGACCGGCGCGCCCGCCCCACCATCGCCGAGGCCATCCCCGAGACCGACGTGACGCTGGAGGTGCGGGTGGACGCCCACCAATCCCCGCCCCCCGGCAGCCGCGCGCCCCACCGCACCTATGTGTCGGATGCCTCCGGCGACATGGTGCTGGTGCATTTCAAGATGGACCCGGCGCGCCTCGAACACATGCTGCCCGTGGGACAGACTCGCTGGCTGTGCGGCCGCATCTCGCTTTATGACGGCATGCGGCAGATGACCCATCCCGACCGTATCCTCGATGCGGCGGGCCTCGCCCGGCTGCCGGCGGTGGAGCAGGTCTACCCGCTGGTGGAGGGCCTCGCCGCCGGCCATGTGCGCCGCGCCATGGAGGCCGCGCTCCAGCGCGTGCCCGAGCTTCCCGAATGGATCCCTCAGGACCTCCTTGCCGAACACGGCTGGCCCGCCTTCAAGGAGGCCCTTGCCCGCGTGCACCGGCCGACCAATCCCCAGGAGGCGACCCCGGCCGGCGCACCGTGGCGGCGGCTCGCCTTCGACGAATTGTTCGCCCACCAGATCACCCTCGCCCTGCTGCGCGCGCAGGAGGAAAAGGCCGGCGGCCGCGCCACCGTGGGCGACGGGCACATCTCTGCCCGGCTCATCGCCGCCCTGCCCTTCCGCCTCACGGCTGGGCAGGAGCAGGCGGTGGCGGCCATCCGTGCGGATCTGGCCGCCGACACCCGCATGCTGCGCCTGCTGCAGGGCGACGTGGGCTCTGGCAAGACCGTGGTGGCGCTGATGGCCGCCGCCACCGTGGCCGAGGCCGGCCGCCAGACCGCCCTGATGGCGCCCACGGAAATCCTCGCCCGCCAGCACCACGAGACCATCGCGCCTCTAGCCGAGGCGGCGGGCCTGTCCGTCAGCATCCTCACCGGGCGGGAGAAGGGGCGCGCCCGCACAGCGGTACTCACCGAGCTGCAGCATGGCCGCACCGACATTGTGATCGGCACCCATGCCCTGATCCAGGACGACGTGATCTTCCGCGACCTCGCCCTCGTGGTGGTGGACGAGCAGCACCGCTTCGGCGTGGAGCAGCGCCTGACCCTCGCCCGCAAGGGGGAGGCGGTGGACATGCTGGTGATGACTGCCACCCCCATCCCGCGCACCCTCGTCCTCACCCTGTTCGGCGACATGGATTCGAGCGAGCTGCGCGAGAAGCCGCCGGGCCGGCAGGCCATCGACACCCGCGCCATCCCCCTCGACCGGCTGGACGAGGTGGTGGCGGCGGCCGGCCGGGCCCTGTCCTCCGGCGCCCGCGCCTACTGGATCTGCCCGCTGGTGGAGGAGACCGACACCTCGGACCTCGCCGCCGCCACCGAGCGCTTCGAGGTGCTGAAATCCATCTTCGGCGACAAGGTGGGGCTGGTGCACGGCCGCATGTCCGGGGCGGCCAAGGACGAGGCCATGGCCCGCTTCGCGTCAGGCGAGACCCGGCTTCTGGTGGCCACCACCGTCATCGAGGTGGGGGTGAACGTGCCCGAGGCCACGGTGATGGTGATCGAGCACGCGGAGCGCTTCGGCCTCGCCCAGCTCCACCAGCTGCGCGGACGGGTGGGGCGCGGCGACAAGCCCTCCGTCTGCCTCCTGCTCTATCGCGCGCCGCTGGGCGAGACGGCGAAGGCGCGCCTCGCCATCCTGCGCGAGAGCCAGGACGGCTTCCGCCTCGCCGAAGAGGATCTGCGCCTGCGCGGAGAAGGCGACGTGCTCGGCACAAGGCAAAGCGGCATGCCGGGCTTCCGCACCGCGCGCCTCGAGTTCCATTCCGGCGAGGTGGAGGAAGCCCGGGCCGCCGCGGCCCAATGCGTCAGGGGCGATCCTGACCTTGCGGCACCTCAATCCGGCCCGCTCCACACCCTGCTGCACCTGGCCGAGCGGGATGCCGCCATGCGCTTGCTCTCGGCGGGATGAGGGGCCATGGTCCGGCCATGATGCCTGATCCAGACACCTCCGGCGTTCGGCCGCCCGCTGGCCTCCCGCATCGGTCGGAAAGCGAGCGGATGGCGGCGCGCCGCTGGTCTCGCGCGGCCATCTACCAGAAGCTGCTGTTTGCCGCCGGCATCGTCTTTCTGGTCATCGGTGCCATCGGCATGGTGGTGCCCATGCTGCCGGGAACGGTGTTCCTGATCCTCGCCGCCTGGTGCTTCACCCGCTCCTCGCCGCGCTTCGAGGCCTGGCTGTTGAACCACCGCTGGCTTGGTCCCGGCGTGGTGCGCTGGCGCGACACCGGCGCCATCCCGCCTCTGGTGAAGCTGTTCGCCCTGTCGAGCTTCGTCGGCACCTTCACCGGCTCGTGGTATTTCGGCGCGCCGGTGCCGGTGCTGGCGGTGCTGGGCGTGATGTTTATCGCCCTCGCCGTATTCGTGGCGAGCCGGCCGAACCGGTAGCCTTTCGCCCCGTCCCCTACTCCACCGTCACCGACTTGGCGAGGTTGCGCGGCTGGTCCACGTCCGTGCCCATGATGACCGCCGTGTGATAGGCGATCAGCTGCACCGGGATGGAATAGACCATGGGGCACACGGTGGAGGGCATCTCCGGCAGGATCAGCTTCTGCACCGCCCCCACGTCCACCGCCGCCGCGCCCAGGGGGTCGGTGACGAGGATGATCCGGCCGCCGCGCGCCGCCACCTCTTCCATGTTGGAGACGGTCTTGTCGAAGATGCGGTCGTGGGGGGCGATGACCACCACGGGCATCTTCTCGTCGATGAGGGCGATGGGGCCGTGCTTCAGCTCGCCGCCGGCATAGCCTTCGGCGTGGATGTAGGAGATTTCCTTGAGCTTGAGCGCCCCTTCGAGGGCCAGCGGGTAGTTGGTGCCGCGGCCGAGATAGAGCACGTCCCGCGCCTTGGCGAGGGTGCGGGCGAGCACCTCGATTTCCGGGGAGAGCTTCAACGCCTCGGTCATCAGGCGCGGCACTTCCATGAAGGCGCGCACCAACTTGTGCTCGTCATCCTCGCCCAGCACGCCCTTGGCCCGGCCGAAGGCCACGGCGAGGCAGGCCAGCGTCGCCAGCTGGCAGGTGAAGGCCTTGGTGGAGGCGACGCCGATTTCCGGGCCGGCGAGGATGGGCAGCACCACGTCCGCCTCGCGGGCGATGGTGGAGGTGGGCACGTTCACCACGGCCACCACCTTCTGCCCGCACTCCTTGGCGTAGCGCAGGGAGGCCAGAGTATCCGCCGTCTCGCCCGACTGGGAGATGACGATAGTGATGCCGTCCGGCGTCAGCGGCGTCTCGCGGTAGCGGAATTCGGAGGCGATGTCGGTGGAGACCGGGACCCGGCCGAACCGCTCGAACCAGTATTCCGCCACCGCGCCAGCATAGAGCGCCGTGCCGCAGGCGGTGATGGAGATGTTGGTCACCGCCTTGGGATCGAACGGCAGCTCGGGCAGGGCCACGGTCTCGGCGGCAAGGTCGAGATAATGGCCGAAGGTGTGGGAGATAACCTCCGGCTGCTCGTAGATCTCCTTCGCCATGAAGTGGCGGTGGTTGCCCTTGTCCACCAGCATGGCGCCGGCGGGCACCTTCTGGATGGTGCGCTGCACCAGCCGCCCGGTCTCGTCGCGGATTTCCACGCCCTCGCGGGTCAGCACAGCCCAGTCGCCCTCCTCCAGATAGGCGATGGTGTCCGTGAACGGGCCCAGCGCGATGGCGTCCGAGCCCAGGAACATCTCGCCCTTGCCGTAGCCGATGGCCAGCGGCGAGCCGCGCCGGGCGCCGATCAGCAGGTCGGTCTTGCCGTCGAACAGGAAGGCCAGCGCGAAGGCGCCCTTCAGCCGCGGCAGCACGGCCGCCACCGCCGCCACCGGATCGCGACCGGCGAGCAGTTCGCGGTCCACCAGCTGGGCGACGATCTCGGTGTCGGTATCGCTCTTGAAGCTGACGCCCTGGGCTTCCAGCTCCTGCTTCAGCTCGCGGAAATTCTCGATGATGCCGTTGTGCACCACCGCCACCCGCTTGGTGCCGTGGGGATGGGCGTTGCGCTCGGAGGGCTTGCCGTGGGTGGCCCAGCGGGTGTGGCCGATGCCCGAATGGCCGTTCAGCGGATACTTGTCGAGCTTGGTTTCCAGGTGCCTCAGCTTGCCTTCGGCCCGGCACACCTCCAGGTGGCCGTTTTCGAGGGTCGCGATGCCGGTGGAATCATAGCCGCGATATTCGAGGCGGCGGAGCGCCTCCACCACCTTATCCGCGACAGCGCCCTTCCCGAGAATGCCGACGATGCCGCACATGCACAAAAGCTCCGCTCGTTCCGGTCGCCAAAGGTCGGCGCCCGCTTAGGCCCCAAGGTCCAACCCCAAGGTCCACTCCAAAGCTGAATGGACCGTTCCCGCCCGTTCGCTCAAGCCCGGACGGCATCACTTCCGCTTTCGCTTTCTGTCAGGACAGGTCTCAGGAACAGGCTCAGCCCTTCGGTTTGCCGCGCGCGGCGCGGAACTCCCGCGCCCAGCCCTCCTTCACCACCTGCCGGCTGCGGGCGATGGCGAGGGCATCGTCCGGCACATCCGAAGTGATGACGGCGCCGGTGCCGACGAAGGCGCCCTTGCCGATGGTCACGGGCGCCACCAGCGCCGAATTGACGCCGATGAAGGCCCCTGCCCCGATCTCGGTGCGGTACTTGCCGAAGCCGTCGTAGTTGCAGGTGATGGTGCCGGCGCCGAGATTGGCGCCCGCCCCCACATGGGCGTCGCCCACGTAGGACAGGTGGTTCACCTTGGCGCCGCTTTCAATGTGAGCCGCCTTGGTCTCCACGAAATTGCCGATGCGCACCCCCGAATCGAGCTGGGTGCCCGGCCGCAGCCGCGCATAGGGGCCGATGGTGACCCCCGATTCCAGCCGCGCACCTTCCAGATGGCAGAAAGCGTGGATGACCACATCGTCGCCGATGCTCACCCCGGGGCCGAACACCACGTGGGGCTCCACGATCACGTCGCGGCCCAGCACCGTGTCGGCGCAGAGGAACACGGTCTCGGGAGCCACCAGCGTGGCACCGTCAGCCATGGCGGCAAGCCGCAGACGGCGTTGCAGGATGGC
Source organism: Xanthobacter autotrophicus ATCC 700552 (assembly GCF_043194565.1). Taxonomy (GTDB): domain Bacteria; phylum Pseudomonadota; class Alphaproteobacteria; order Rhizobiales; family Xanthobacteraceae; genus Xanthobacter; species Xanthobacter autotrophicus_F. The sequence goes on from NZ_JBAFVS010000005.1 coordinate 263,514, forward strand.
TTCCGCCTCGGCCAGCTGCACCCGGCTGTTGACGCCGGCCACCTCGTCCGCATCCGCGCGGGCAGCCACTGCCGAAAGCCCGGCCGCGCGGGCGATCTCCACCGCGTCGGTGAGATAATATTCGCCCTTGGCATTGGTATTGCCGATGCGCTCCAGAATGCCGAGGGCGTGGGCGCCGGCCAGCGCCATCAAGCCGGCATTGCAGAAGCGAACCGCCTTTTCCTCAGCGCTCGCGTCCTTCTCCTCGCGGATGGCGACCAGTTCGTCACCCCGCGTCACGAGGCGGCCGTAGCCGGTGGGGTCTGCTGGTTCGAAGCCGAGGGCCGCCACCGCCGCGCCGGCCTTGAGCGGCGCGCGCAACAGGCCGAGGGTTTCCGGCCGCACCAAAGGCGTGTCGGCATAGAGCACCAGCACATCGTCGGCGCCCTTCTCCAGCGCGGCGCGGGCGGCGAGGACGGCATGGGCGGTGCCCAGGCGCTCGGTCTGCTCGAACACCTCCGCGTCGGGCACGATCCGGCGCACCTCGGCGGCGACATCCTCCCGGCCGGGGCCGACCACAACGGCGGTGCGGGTGGCGCCGGCGGCGCGGGTGGCGGCCAGCACATGGTGCAGCATGGTGCGGCCGGCGACCTTGTGCAGCACCTTCGGCAGCCGCGAGGCCATGCGCGTGCCCTCCCCGGCCGCGAGAACCACGACGAGCAGGCTCCGGTCACTCATTCTAACCCCTCCTCGGCGAAGCGCCGTCCCTTACCCTGCCGCCGGCGGATACGCCATCCCGCCTGATCCATCCCGCCTTGCCACTGGACCCGCCCCGCGCCATTTCATAAGGAGCATGCTCCGTTCCGCCGGCTGAAGAGACCGTGAATGCCGAACATCCCCTATTCCGAGCGCCCGCTCTTCCGCCCCGGCCCGCGCACGCTCAACTGGCTGATCCCGCTGGGCATGGGCGCCGTGGGGTGGGCGCTCTACATGCGCTATATGGTGGTGGAACCGACGCTCGTCTCCCTCGCCTGCGAGGCCGGGCTCGAAAGCGCCAGCTGCTATGGCCGCGCGGCGGTGCTGGCGCTGTCGCTGTGGAACGTGTTCGGCGCGGTGGCGCTGGTGGTGGCGCTGATCCAGCTCATGGCGCCGGGCCTCGCCACCTTCAGCGTGGGCATGGTGTTCTCCGCCTTCGCGCTGGTGTTCCACAACGAGGTGGCCGGCGCGCTGGCGGCGATGATGCTCATCCTTTCCTTTGCACGGCCTGGACCCGCCACAGCGTGAAGGCGAGGATGAGGCAGAGCGCGCCGAACCAGGCGGCCTGCCAGTTGGAGAGCGTCTCGTTGAGCGGCACATAGAGGCCCGCCACCAGCAGCCCCCAGGTGGCGATGACCTCGGCGAGGCCCGCCCCGTCGCGGTCGGCCCGGCGCACCAGCATGGGCGCGCAGACCGCCGCCACGATGGCGGTGAGAGGAAACACCGGAAAATCCTTGTAGCGCGGGTCAAATAGCAGTTCGAACGCCACCGATCCCACGGCCACGGTGGCGAGGGCCGCCATCAGTGCGGCGGCGATGGCGGCACCCGAGGACACCGCCCAGCGACGGGCATCGAGGGCCACCGAGAACGGCGCCAGCCCCTGGCCCTGCCCGATCACCGCCGGCATCACCACCAGGCCCGCCACGGCGACCGCCAGCAGCAGGCCGTTGCGCAGCCAGCCGAAGACGCCGAGGCTTTCCAGCGGCATGGCGGAAATGGCGGCGCCGAGGGTCGCGCCCCCGAACAACGCAATTCCCGCCACCGCCAGCCAGTCCCGCGTCTGAAGTTGATCCTCGCGCCTGCGGCCCCCGGCAAAGGCGCTGGCGAAGACCCCTGCCACCACCACCAGGCCCACGGCAATGTGCATGCGCCAGCCGGGAAAATCCTCCACCGGCTGTCCCCAGGCGAATTTCGGCATGCGGGCGGTGGCGTCGAAAATGCCCCAGTGGCCGCCCACGGTGCCCTCGCTGCGGCGTTTCCACGGCTGGTCGAAGGCTTCGATGACGTTGACGCGGTAACCTTGGCGTTTGGCCAACGCCACCACATCGTGCATCACCCGCGCCTGGTTCGAGGGGGACGGCAGCGCCTCCTCGCGCATGCGGCCGGCGCTGGGCCAGCCGGTCTCGCCGATCAGGATTTCCTTGCCGGGGAAAGCCTCGGCCATGCGCTGGCGGATCTCGTCCACATGGGGGCCGGCCTCCGCGGCGGAGACCGGCAGGTCCTCCCAATAGGGCAGGATGTGGATGGTGACGAAATCCACGTTCTCGGTGAGGCCCTTGTTGCGCTCCCAGAACTCCCACACGTCGGCATAGGTGACCGGGACCGGGGCCACCTGGCGCTTCACGCCGGCGATGGTGCTGGCGAGCTCGGTAGCGGACATCTCGCCGCGCAGCAGCACCTCGTTGCCCACCACCACGGCCTTCACCACGTCCTGGTTTTCCTGGGCGAGGCGGATGCCGGTGTCGAGTTCCACGCGATTGCGGTCCACGTCCGGCCCCAGCCAGATGCCGAGCAGCATGGTGAGGCCATGTTTGCGGGCGATGGCCGGCGCCTTGTCGAGCCCCATCTCGATGGAATAGGTGCGCACGCAGGCCGAAATCTTGGCGAGGCTGGCGAAATCCTCGTCGATCTGGGCTTCCGATATGACCAGCCCCTTCTGGAACGGCGACTGGCCGTCGCGGAACGGGGCATAGGACACGCACGGCAGCTTCTCGCCCTGCGCCAGCGGCGAGGGCGGCATGGCCACGGGCCGTCCGAGCAGGGTCCAGAGGCCGGCGATGAGGCCGGCCACCACGAGCGCGAGCACCACGGGCAGCCGCACGGAGGAAGGCATCGAAACTCCAGACGAGACGAGGGACCCCGCCGCCACATAGAGCCTTGCACCGGCGGTGTGAAGCCTTCCCGCGGCCGCGGGCGCCGCAACGGCACCGCAACATCCGCGGCGCCGTCATGCTGACAAATTCACGCCCTTCTCCTAACGTGTCGCCGCGGTCCTCTCCGCGTTCCTCTGAGAAAATGGCCCTCATGCAACGCTTTCGACTTCCGCTCCTCGCGGCCGCCATCGTCTTCGCCTGCCTTTCGCCGGCCGCCGCCCAGAATCAGCCGGCCGATCAGAAGCCCGCCGCGGAGCAGCTGACGCCGGAGCAGAAAGCCGCCGCCGAAGCCCAGCGCCGCTCGGTGGAGGAGTTCAGCGAGGCGGCCAAGCTGCCGGGAACCGCCGGCCTGCCGGAATGCGTCTGGACCGGGCGGCGGATCGCCGCACTGCTGTGGCGCGACGACATCGACACCGCGCGCCGCCATCTCGAAATGTACCAGCAGTTCGGCTGCCCCACCGAGCATCTCAAGCTCACCTTCCGCTGCCTGGTGCGGCAGGGCAACATCGATCCCAAGGCACAGGAGCGTCTCGGCGGGCGGGTGCAGCAGTGCTGGGTCAATCCGGATTATGTCGCGGCGGCCCCGCAGCCCGCCGCCCCGGCACCCGCGCAACAATAAGATCACAGCCCGATCATGGCGTTGACGCAACGGCGTCCCAGCGGCGCCACGATCGGGATTTATCTCCAACAGTGAGCATGTTAGTGTCTCGACGCAGTGCAGCGTAAAGTGATCGTCAAGGCTGCGTTGCCGACCGCGGGGGCAGGTCGAAAGGGTGCCCCGAAGCCGTTTCCCGGAACCCTTCGCCCTCTGCTGGCGTTCAAGGTTCCAATTCCCCTCTAGGGTGGGCATCGCCATGCGTCCCGGTCTTGCTGCTGCGGCAGCGGTCATTGCGGTTGTGACCTCGATCCACGCCGCAATGTGGATTTCCATGCGGCCCGAGGTCAGCGCGCCGAACATCACGGACCGGTTCCACAGCCTGTCCTTTGCCCCCTTCGGCCGGGACATGAGCCCGGAGGGCGAAGCGCCCACCAATGCGGCGCAGATCCGCTCCGACATCCAGGTGGTGGCGCCCTACTCGCGCGGCGTGCGCACCTATTCCTCCACCAACGGCAAGGAACTGATCGCCCCCATCGCCGGCGAGCAGGGCATCCGGGTGACCGTCGGCGCCTGGCTCAACAAGCAGACCGACCCGAAGACGGGCGAGCCCGTCCTGGTGCGGGACAAGAAGACCGGCGAGATGGTTCCCGTCAAAGACGGCAACGACCGCGAGATCGAGAGCGCCGTCAAGATCGCGCGCGAGAACCGCAACGTCGAGGCCGTGGTGGTCGGCAACGAGACCCTGCTGCGCGCCGACCTGACCGACGCCGAGCTGGCCGAGACCATCCGCCGGGTGAAGCGGCAGGTGAACGTGCCGGTGACCACCGGCGAAATCTGGAACACCTGGCTCGACCATCCGGAGGTCGCCTCCTCGGTGGACTTCATCTACGCCCACATCCTGCCCTACTGGGAGGACGTGCCGGCGGACAAGGTGGTCGATTTCACCATCAACGCCTACAACCGGCTGCGCGCCGCCTATCCCGGCAAGCGCATCGTGATCGGCGAGTTCGGCTGGCCCTCGCACGGCTACAACCGCGGCGCTTCCGTGCCCGATCCGCTGGCCCAGGCCATGATCATCCGCGATTTCGTGGCGCGCGCCGACGCGCTCGGCATCGAATACAACATCATCGAGGCCTTCGACCTGCCCAAGAAGCAGAACGAAGGCTCGGTGGGCCAGTACTGGGGCGTGTTCGACGCCGACCGCGACCTGAAATTCCCGCTTAGCGGCCCGATCTACGACCACACCTACAACCAGACCACCATCCTGGCGCTGCTGCTCGGCGTGCTGTTCACCCTGCCGCTGCTGCGCATGCGCGAGCTCACCATGTCGCAGGGCCTGGTGCTGGCCGGCGCTGCCAACGGCGTCGCGGCCTGGCTGGCGCTGGTGGTGGACTATTGGCTCAACCACTATGTCACCGGCGGCGACTACGTCACCCTCGCCCTGAGCGTGGTGATGCTGGTGCCTCTGGTCTTCGTGCTGCTCTACCGCATCGAGGAAATGGCGGCGATCGCCTTCGGCAGCGGCCCGCGCCGCCTGATCGACGCGCAGAAAGCCGTCGTGCCCGCGGTGCCCACGCGCTTCCCCAAGGTCTCCATCCACGTGCCCGCCTATCGCGAGCCGCCGGAGATGCTGAAGCAGACCATCGATGCCCTGGCGGCGCTCGAATATCCCAATTTCGAGGCCATCATCATCGTCAACAACACGCCCGACCCGGCGATGGTCGAGCCGGTGCGCGCCCATTGCGCGACGCTGGGCGAGCGCTTCAAGTTCATCAATGCGGAGAAGGTGGCGGGCTTCAAGGCCGGCGCCCTGCGCATCGCCCTTGATGCCACCGCCCCGGACGCCGAGATCATCGGCGTGATCGATGCGGACTATGTGGTGACGCCCGACTGGCTGAAGGAGCTGGTGCCGGTGTTCGACGACCCCACCGTGGGCCTCGTCCAGGCGCCGCAGGACCATCGCGACGCCGACCGCAGCCTGCTGCACGAGGCCATGAACGCCGAATATGCCGGCTTCTTCGACATCGGCATGGTCCAGCGCAACGAGGACGACGCCATCGTGGTGCACGGCACCATGTGCCTCATCCGCCGCGCCGCCATGCTGGAGGCCGGCAACTGGTCGTCCGACACCATCTGCGAGGATACCGACCTCGGCCTCACCATCGCCGAGAACGGCTGGAAGACCCATTATACCCGCAAGCGCTACGGCTACGGCCTGCTGCCCGACTCGTTCGAGTCCTTCAAGAAGCAGCGTCACCGCTGGGCCTACGGCGGCTTCCAGATCATCAAGAAGCACTGGCGCAAGTTCCTGCCCAACCGCTCGCGCCTGACCACGGCCCAGAAGCGCCACTTCGTGCTCGGCTGGATTTCCTGGCTCGGCTCGGAATCGGTGGGCGCCGTCATGGCCATCGCCTCGCTGGCCTTCGTGCCCTTCGTGCTGCTGTTCGGCGTATCGGTGCCGGCCCATGTGCTGACGCTGCCGATCCTGATCACCTTCCTCGTCTACCTCATGCACTTCGTCAGCCTCTACCGGCTGCGGGTGGAGACCACGCCCCTGCGCATGCTGGGCGCGGCGGTGGCGGCGAGCGCGGTGCAGTACACGGTGGCCAAGGCGGTGCTCGACGGCTTCCGCTACAAGGACCTCGCCTTCGCCCGCACCGCCAAGGGCAACAACTGGCTGGCCGGCGCGGCCCGGTCCTTCCCGGCCCTGCCGGAGGCGACGCTGGGCGGCCTGCTGCTGCTGGCCGGCATCGCGCTTCTGGTGCTGAACAACTGGCCGGGCGTGGCGCTCACCAAGAACGATTGGCGCCACATCCGCGAGATCAACCTCTACGGCATCGCGCTGATGGTGCAGAGCCTGCCCTTCGTGGCCGCCGCTCTCATCGGCGCCTTCGAGCCCTCGCGCTTCAACCAGGTCGCCTTCTGGCGGGCGATCGGCGCCAAGCTCGCGGTGGTGCCGCGCCGCCTCGGCCTCACGCCGCCGCCCGCCGTCGCGGACTGAGGCTTCAAGCGGCCGAGGCCGACATGCAATCCAAACGCCCGGCCCGTGCCGGGCGTTTTCATTTCAGCGGCGTGCTTGCGTCGACCCGCATCCGAAGCCGATGGCGCCCACGCGCAACAGAGTCGTTTCGCTCTCAACCGACCGCGCTTTATGAAGGGGCATGAGCCCCTTTCGCCCGCCCCATGCCCTGATCCTCGCCGGCGGCCTCGGCCGACGGATGGACGCCCCCGCCCACGGCGCACCGCAAAAGCCGCTGGTGCGGCTCGGCGGCTCGCCGCTCATCGCCCATGTGATTGCGCGCCTGCGGCCGCAGGTGGGCCAGCTGTGGATCAACGCCAACAGCGGTGCCGACGCCTATGCCGGCCTCGGCTGCGAACTGGTCCCCGACACCATCTCCGGGCATCCCGGCCCGCTGGCGGGCGTGCTGGCGGGCCTGGAACGGCTGGCCGCCGAGGATGCGGACGCGAGCCTCCTCACCGTCCCGGCCGACACGCCCTTCCTGCCATCCGATCTCGCCGTGCGCCTTCAGCAGCGACAGGCGGAGACGGGGGGCTTGGTCTGCGCCGGTTCGCTTGGCCAGCGCCATCCGGTGATCGCCCTCTGGCCGGCATCGGCTCGCACCGCGCTGCGGCAAAGCCTTGAGGCGGGACGGCTGAAAGTCGGGCTTCTCATGGATGCCCTGAACGCCGTAACAGAGGGGTGGGACAATGAGCCGGAAGACCCCTTCTTCAATGTGAACACACCGGAAGACCTTGCCATTGCAGAGATTCGCCGGACTGCCCGGCAATGAAGCATGGTCACGCTTGCGGCAGGAATGGGGAGGGTTTAGGACTGCTTCACGGCAACTTCGCATTCGCGAAGACGCCAGAGCGGGGACGGACTTGCCACTCGGGGAACCGGATTGCCACCTCCGGCCAGCGTGGATTTCCGGTTCTTGTCCGCCCAAAGGATGAGGGATCCATGGACGCCACCACCAATACCGGGGCAAAAGCGGCCAAGCTGAGCTTGGGGGAGAAGAGCTGGGACCTTCCGATCCACGAAGGGACCATTGGCCCCGACGTGGTCGATATCTCGAAGCTCTACGGCCAGACCGGGCTGTTCACCTACGACCCCGGCTTTACCTCCACCGCTTCGTGTGAAAGCAAGATCACCTATATCGATGGTGATGAGGGCGTGCTGCTCTATCGCGGCTACCCCATCGAGCAGCTCGCGGAAAACGGCGATTTTCTCGAGACCTGCTATCTCCTGCTTTACGGCGAACTGCCGACCGCGGCCCAGAAGGCCGAGTTCGACCTGTCCGTGACCCGTCACACGATGGTTCACGAGCAGATGACGCGCTTCTTCCAGGGCTTCCGCCGCGACGCCCACCCCATGGCGATCATGGTGGCGTCCGTCGGCGCGCTCTCCGCCTTCTATCACGACTCCACTGACATTTCCGACCCCACCCAGCGCCTGATCGCATCGATCCGCATGATTGCGAAGATGCCGACGCTGGCGGCCATGGCCTACAAGTATTCCATCGGCCAGCCGTTTGTTTATCCCAAGAACGAACTCGACTATACGGCCAATTTCCTGAACATGTGCTTCGCTGTTCCGTGTGAAGACTATAAGGTGAATCCCATTCTCGCGAAGGCGATGGATAAGATCTTTATCCTTCACGCCGATCACGAGCAGAACGCCTCCACCTCCACGGTGCGCCTCGCCGGCTCCTCCGGCGCCAATCCCTTCGCCTGCATCGCGGCCGGCATTGCCTGTCTGTGGGGCCCCGCCCATGGCGGCGCCAACGAGGCGGCCCTCAAGATGCTCACCGAGATCGGCCATGTGGACCGCATCCCGGAATACATCAAGCGGTCGAAGGACAAGAACGACCCCTTCCGCCTCATGGGCTTCGGCCACCGGGTCTACAAGAACTACGACCCGCGCGCCAAGATCATGCAGCAGACCTGCCACGAAGTGCTGGGCGAACTCGGCATCAAGGACGATCCGCTGCTGGACGTCGCGGTGGAGCTGGAGCGCATCGCGCTCTCCGATGACTATTTCATCGAAAAGAAGCTCTATCCGAACATCGACTTCTATTCGGGCATCACCCTGAAGGCGATGGGCTTCCCCACCACCATGTTCACCGTGCTGTTCGCCCTCGCGCGCACCGTGGGCTGGATCGGCCAGTGGAAGGAGATGATCGAGGATCCGGGCCAGCGCATCGGCCGTCCCCGTCAGCTCTACACCGGCGCCGCCCAGCGCGATTATATCGCCATGTCCAAGCGCAAGTGATTGTTCAGGCGTAAATGATCCAGAGGCCGATCATCACGGCCGATCGAAACAGGAAAGCGCGGCCCCCGGGCCGCGCTTTTCGTTTATGTACCAGTCTTTGGAATGCGCGCAGGCGGAGATGGCCTTTTCAGGCCGGTGGCAGCGCGCCGGGACGCCCGCCGCGGGCGAGGCGCAGGACCACCTCGGCCGCCCGCGCGCTTGGGCTCGGCCCGGTGATCCCGAAAATGGCATCGAACCGGGCGAAGGTCGCTTCCTGCCGCGCCCGCTCGGGCGTGTCACCGATGACCCGCTCGAGGGCGTCGGCCAGCACCGGCACGGTCAGATATTCCTGCAGGAATTCCGGCACCACATCTTCCCCCGCCACCAGATTGGCGAGGATGACGGTGGTGCCCTGCAGCACGCGCCGGGCGATCTGGGCCTCGATCCATCCCACACGATAGGCTGCCACATGGGGAATGCCCGCCAGCGCCAGTTCCAGCGTGACCGTTCCCGAAGCCGCAAGCGCGGCGCGCGCGCTGCGGAAGGCGGCATATTTCTCGCCGTCCGTGGTGACGATGCGCGGCTTCAGCGGCCAGGAGGCGATGGTCTCGCGCACCAGCGGTTCAAGGCGCGGCAAGGTGGGAAGCACGAGGTCCATGGGCCGCGTCTGCCCCACCCGCGCCAGCGCGGCGCCGAAATCCGCCCCCAGCCGGACGATCTCCCGCCGCCGGCTTCCGGGGAGCACCAGCACCAGGGGCGGTTGTTCGCTGCGGCGCCGAGCGTCCGCCTCGGAGGGGCGCAACTCGGCCAGCCGCTCCAGCAGGGGATGGCCCACATAGAAGGTGGCCGGCCCGCCGAGGCGGCGATGCACCTCCGGCTCGAAGGGCAGGAGCGCCAGCAGCGCATCCACATGCGGCCGCATGGCCGCCGCCCGTCCCGGCCGCCAGATCCACACGGTGGGGGACACATATTTCACGATGGGAATGTCGGGATTTTCCGCCCGCACCCGCGCGGCGACGCGGTGGGTGAAATCCGGCGCATCCACCAGCACCAGCACATCCGGCGGCTCGGCAAGCACCGCGGCCACGGTTTCCCGAAGCCGCCGCAGGATGGCGGGCAGCTTGCCAAGCACCGCGGTGAGGCCGATGGCGGTGATGTCCTCCATGGGGAAGAGGCTCGCGAGACCCGCCGCTTCCATGCGCCGGCCGCCCACGCCGCGAAAGGCGACGCCCGGTGCCGCGGCGTGGAGCGCCTCCATCAGCGCCCCGCCGAGCTGGTCGCCGGATTCCTCGCCCGCGACCACGAAGACGCGGAGCGCCTTCTCCCCGTGTTCGCTCATGATTGCCCGCTCACGTCTCGCTGCTCCGGCCCATGCCGAAAATGAACAGGCCGGCGGCATCGGCACCCGCCACCAACGCTTCGACATCCGGCACGATGGCGCCGCCCGCCTCGAAGGCGATGCCCGCGAGCCCCGCCTCGGCCGCGCGGGCGACGGTGGCGGGACCGAGGGAGGGCAGGTCTACCCGCCGGTCCTGCCCCGGCTTGGGGGCCTTCACCAGCACCCCGCGCCCCGCGTGAAAGCGCAGGCGGCCGGTGCGGCGCATCTCGCCGTAGCGCGCAAGCATCTGGTCGGTGCCTTCCGCCGCCTCCACGGCGACGACGAAGCCATCCACCACGATCACCCCCTGCCCCACGTCGAACGGCCCGAGGGTGCGGATGACATCAAGCCCGCGGGCCATGTCCTGCCGGTCCTGGGCCGAGGGAACCCGCGCACCGAGCACGCCTTGTGGCAGCAGCAGGCCGGGGGCAACCTCGTGCGCTCCCACGAGGTTGAAGCCCTGTTCGGCCACCAGTTCGAGCACGCCGGATAGCAGATGATTGTCGCCGCCGCGAAACAGCCGGGCGATGCGCGGCAACAGGCGCAGCATGGTCCAGTCGAAGCCGAGATCGGAGACGCGCGGCCGGGTGAGCGCACCCACCATCACCACGTCGCGTACGCCCCGCGCCCTGGTCGCGGCCGTGACCGAGCCCAGCGAACCCAGGCGGAACCACAGGTGCGGATAGCGCTCCAGCGCCGGATCGGCAAAACCGCGGATGAGCAGAAGCAGCACCTCACGGCCCTGCGCGATGACCGCCTCGGCAACCGCCGCCGGAAACGCGCCGCCGCCGGCGACGATGCCCACCGGCCCCCTGCCGGCGGGCCTCCGGCCCACCCCGTCCGGACCCCCGGCATCTGGGCCTGCGGCCTTCAGGGTGCGCGGGCCGGGCGTCGGACCCTGCCCGTTCTGCCCTGGAAGGCTCACGCCTCACTCCTCCTTGATGACGCCCCGGGAGGGCTGGCAGATCGGCCGCTTGCGGTCGGCGTCGATGAAGCTGACCACGGCCGCGGCGAAAGCCGAGGTCTCCGACTTTTCACGCACGGCATCGAGCCGGGCCTCGAACGTGCCCTCGCCGAAGAAGAGGTCGCGATAGACCGCCCGCGCCGCATGCAGATCCGACTTGGAGAAGCCGCGACGCTTCATGCCGATGACGTTGAGGCCGACCAGCTTGCCCGCCTGGCCGAGCACATTGCCGAAGGGGATGACATCCTCGCGCACGCCGGTGAGGCCGGAAATCATGCACTGGGCGCCGATGCGGGTGAACTGGTGCACCGCGCACTGCCCACCCAGAAAGGTGAACTCGCCCACGCTCACGTGGCCGCCCAGAACCGCATTGTTGGCGAAGATGACGCTGTCGCCCACCATGCAGTCGTGGCCCACATGGGAACCCGTCATCATCATCACGCCGTTGCCGATACGGGTGACCCCGCCGCCGCCCGCCGTGCCGGTGCTGGCGGTGGCATGCTCGCGGATAATGCAGTCGGAGCCGACAAACAGCTCGGTGCGTTCGCCCTTGTAATGGACCGACTGGGGCGCGGTACCGAGGGACGCGAAAGGAAAGACCGTCGTGCGCGCGCCGATGGTGGTGGCGCCCTGGATGTTCACATGGGCGAGGAGCTTGACCCCCTCCCCGAGCACCACATCCGGACCGAGAACTGTATAGGGGCCGATCTCCACATCATCCGCAAGACCCGCCGGGTTTTCCACCCGTGCGGTGGGGTCGATCTTCGCCACTAGCTGTTCTCCATGATCATGGCGCCCACCTTGGCCTGCGCAACAATCTCGCCGCGCACCTTGGCCTCACCTCGATACCACCACATATTGCGGCGGCGGGAGATGCGCGTCATGTGATATTCGAGCACGTCGCCCGGCACGACCGGGCGGCGGAACTTCGCCTCGTCGATGGTCATGAAATAGACCAGAGAGGGCTTCTCGCTGTCCTTGCCGAGCACACAGACGACGCCTGCGGTCTGCGCCATGCCCTCGATGATGAGGACCCCGGGCATCACCGGGTTGCCGGGGAAATGGCCCTGAAAGTGCGGCTCGTTGGCCGTCACATTCTTGATGCCAATGCAGGAGAGGTCGCCGTCGATCTGCTCGACCCGATCCACCATCAGGAACGGATAGCGATGGGGCAGGCAGGTGAGTACCTTGAGGATGTCGGCGCTGGCGAGCACCTTCGGCGCCGCACTATCCGCGGCGGGCGTGGTATCGTTCATTCCCCCGATCCTTCCCCTTCCCCGTCATTGCCGTCCCGCCGGGCGCTGGCCGCGGCGAGGCGCTTCAGGGTCGTCACCTCGCGGAACCATTCGCGGACGGGCTTGGCCGGCGACCCGCCCCAGCGCACGCCGGGCGGCACGTCGCCCTTCACGTTGCTCGACGCGGCAATCTGCGCACCGGTCCCGATGGTTGCGTGGCCCACCACGCCCACCTGGCCGCCCAGCATCACGAAATCCCCGAGGGTGGTGGACCCCGAAATTCCGGTCTGGGACACGATGATGCAGTGCCGACCGGTCACCACGTTGTGGGCGATCTGCACCAGATTGTCGATCTTGGTGCCTTCGCCGATGACCGTATCGGTCAGGGCGCCGCGGTCAATGGTGGTGTTGGCGCCGATTTCCACATCGTCCTGAATCACCACCCGGCCGATCTGCGGCACCTTCACATGGCCCTTGGGGCTCGGCTGGTAGCCGAAGCCGTCCGAACCGATGCGCGCGCCGCCATGGATGATCACGCCGTTGCCGAGGAAGGCATGGATGACGCTGGCGCCGGGACCGATGGCGCAGTTTCGGCCGATGCGGACCTGCGGCCCGATGATGGCGCCCGCGCACACGATGGTGCCGGAGCCAATTTCCGCGCCGGGTCCGATCACCGCTCCGGGATCAACCGTAACGCCATCCTCCAGCCGGGCCTTGGGATGCACCTGCGCGCCCGGCGAAATTCCGTCCTGTCCGAAGATGGACAGCGGCTTGAGTGCGGCCGGGAAGAGCGTGCGCGTCACGGCGAGAAAGGCTGCTGCGGGACGCGGCGCAATAAGCAGCGTCAGGCCGGGGGGGGCCTTCGCGGCAAACCGCTCCGAGGTGATGACCGCGCCGGCGCGCACGGATCCGAGCTTCTCGGCGAACTGGACGGTGTCGCAGAAGGCGAGTTCGTCCGGACCCGCCGTTTCCAGGGTGCCGACCCCCTTGATGGTTCGCGCGCCCAATTCGGCAGCCTGCGCCTCATCGGCAACCGCCAGGCGCGCCCCGCTGAGGGCTGCCACCTCCGCAAGGGTGAGGGGCGCCGGCAGCGGGAAGAAGACGTCATGGCTCATGGGGAAAACCGGCCCGGGCGCTTAAAGCTATCGGGTGAAGTCACATTCACCGGATTGCTCTATCTCTTTGTTTTGACGCAACTCCAGGCGAAAAATGGCTGCACACTTTTGCTGGAATTGCTCTAGAACGCGGCGGGCGCCGGAGGTTGGGGCCAAAGCCACCACCCTCCGGCGCCCGCCTTGCAGGATCAGGATCAGAAGCGCGTGCCGCCGGAGAAGCGGAACGCCTGGGTCCGGTCGTAGGTCGCCTGCGACAGCACCCACGCATAGTCGAAGCGCAGCGGTCCGAAGGGCGACTGCCAGATCAGACTGGCGCCGACAGAGGAGCGAACCGCGTTGTCGTCGTACACGCAGACGTTGGCGGTCTGGAACTGGTTCTTAGAACCAGCCGGACAAGTCACCTGATTGGGCGTCCCGTAGAAGATGTTGTTGCCATCGTAGTTCGGCACCTTCGGGAAGTTGGTCGGTCCACCATAGTCGAACAGCGAACCGGCATCGGCGAAGATCGCGCCCTTCATGCCGATATCCTTGGGCAGGAAGGCGAAGGGGAACTGGATTTCCGCAGAGACACCCCAATAGGTGGTGCCACCCAGCGCATTCAGCTCATCACTGGTGCAGCTGTAGCCAATGGGCGAACTGGCGTTGGACGCAGCACAGGGTGCATTATCCCTCGGACCAATGCCGGACGGGGCGAAGCCGCGCACCAGGTTGGGACCCATATAGAAGTTGTCGAGCACATCCAGTTCGTCATTGCCCCAAGAGCTCACATAGCCGGCCTGCGTGCGCAGGATGAGCACCGAGTCAAACCAGAGCGGCGTGTAGTGCCGGATGTCGCCGGTGGTGCGGATGAAGTTCACGTCACCGCCCAGGCCGGCGAAGTCCTGCTTGAGCTCGGCATAGAGACCCTGGGTGGGGTTCAGGTTGTTGTCGAGACCGTTGAAGGACAAAGTATAGCCGATCGCCGAGGTGATCGTGGCGCCCTGGGCTGCCGCATCGCGGATCGCCCACGATGTCGTGCTCGCGCAGTAATCGTAATAATAGGTGCCGACAGCGTAGTCGTTACACAGGTTGATCTCGCGCTGGTAGAGGTTGTAGCGCAGCGCCAGCGTGATCTCGTCGGTGATGGGCAGGCCGAAGCGCAGGCCGCCGCCGATGGTGGTGGTGCCATACGGCGTGTAGCTCGTGGTGCTGGTCTCTTTCCAGTACAGGTCGAAGCCGGCAGCCAGGCGATAGCCGAGGAAGTAGGGCTCGGTGAAGGAGAATTCCGCGCCCTGGGCGTTCTCGCCCATAGAGCCGGACACCTTCACGTACTGGCCGCGACCGAGGAAGTTCTTCTCGCCCAGCGAGACCTCGGCGATGACGCCGTCCGCGGTGGAGTAGCCGCCGGAGATGGCGAACTCACCCGTGGGCTGGTCTTCCACGTCCACCACCAGGATCACGCGGTCGGGGGCAGAGCCCGGCTCGGTGGTGATCTTGACGGTCTTGAAGTAGCCGAGGTTGCGCAGGCGACGCTCGGCGCGATCGACGAGCACGCGATTGTAGGCATCGCCCTCGCCGATATCGAACTCGCGGCGCACCACGAAGTCCCGGGTGCGGGTGTTGCCGCGCACCTCGATGCGCTCGATGTAGACCCGCGGGCCTTCCTCGACCACGAACACCACGTTGATGCGCTTGGCCTCGAAGTCGCGATCGCCGCGCGGACGCACCTGGGCGAAGGCGTAGCCGCTCTTCGACACCTCGATGGTCAGGTTCTCCACCGACTTCTCGACCAGCTCCGCGTTGTAGACCTGCCCCTCGGTGGCGCGCACGGAACGGCGCAGGGACTCACCGGAGACGTCGCGGATGTTGGAGACCACATCCACCTTGCCGAAGCGATACTGCTCGCCCTCGTCCAGGGTGAAAGTGATGGTGTAGCCGCCGCCGGCAGGATCCATCTCGGCAGAGGCACCGATGATGCGGAAGTCGGCATAGCCGTTCTTCAGGTAGAAGCGGCGCAGCAATTCCTGGTCCGAGTTCACCCGGTCCGGATCATACACGTCGGTGGACTTCAGGAACGACAGCCAATTGGTGGCGGTCGTGGAAATCACATCCTTCAGCTTCCAGTCCGAGAACGCCTTGTTGCCGACGAACTTGATATCCTTGATGCCGGTCTTGTCACCCTCGGTGACCTCGAACACCAGGTCCACACGACCATTGCCGCGATCGATGGTCACCGGGTTGACGCGCACGCCGCTGCGGCCGGACCGACGATAAACCTCAATGATGCGCTGGGTATCCGCCTGGACCGTGGCCTTGGAAAGGGTGCCACGGGGCTTCGACTGGATCTCACCCTCCAGCACCTCGTCCTTGAGCTTACGGTTGCCCTCGAACACGACGCGGTTGATCACCTCGTTCTCGGACACGCGCACGATGATGCGGCCGCCGGACTGGGACACCTGCACGTCGGAGAACAGGCCGGTGGCGTACAGCGCCTTCCAGGCCTCATCGACCTTGCCCGCGGTATAGGGGCCCGGCCCGAAATAGGAACGGATCGTCTCGGCATCGACGCGGCGGTTGCCCTCGACGACGATGGAGCTCGACTGCGCAGCGGCAGGACTTGCCACGATGAGGGAACCGGCCACCGAAGCACCCGCGATGCACGCGGCGAGCCCGAAGGCGGCGGCCAGATTTCTCAAGACCCGGAGTGGAGCAGTCATATGGTGCGCAACCTTGAAATTTCGTTGTTCTCGAAACCGCCCGAAGCCCTTGAAGGGCAATGACGGATTCTCACCCTGCATTGCCGCTTGTACAGGCTTTTACCTGCGGTGCAAACCGCGCCGCCCCTCGAGCCTGCCTTTTCCGGGAGACCGTTGCGTTCCCGCCACGACCCCGGTGCGGCAAATCAAAAACCTTTACATTGCAGCAATATGCAACACGTCGTTCCACGTCGCGAAGATCATCAGCATCAGCACCAGGGCGAGGCCGATGCGGAAGCCGATGTCCTGTGTGCGCGCGCTCAGCGGACGCCCACGGATGGCCTCGAAAGCGTAGAACAGAAGGTGGCCGCCATCCAACAGCGGGATGGGAAAGAGGTTAAGCAGTCCGATAGAAACGGACAGCACTGCTGCCAGAGACAGGAGTGCCCCGATACCAAAAGTCGCAACCTGCCCCGATACCTGGGCGATGCGGATGGGCCCGCCCAGTTGGTCCGCCGACTCGCGGCCAGCGATCAGGCCGCCCAGATAGCTGAAAGTGCGGGTCACCACGAACCAGGTTTCCTGAACACCCATGCCGACGGCCTCGATGGGACCGTAGCGGTGGGTGGTCACGTCACCTGCCGCAAGGGAACGGGAGATGCCGAGCAAGCCGGTGCGGTGCACATTGCCGAAGGGGTCCTTCACCTCCTTCAGCTCGGGCACGGCGGTCAGGGTGAGCTGCCGGTCGCCGCGCTCGATGGTGAAGGCGAGCCCCTCCCCCGCGCGGCTGCCGACGATGCGCTGCATGTCGGAGAAGCTCTCCACCTTGGCGCCGTCGATCTCCAGCACCAGGTCGCCGGGCTTGAAGCCGGCGCTCTCCGCCACGCTGCCGGGGTTGACCTGATCCACCCGCGGGGCCGTCACCTGCTTGCCGAACACCATGAAGACGAAGGCGAAGATGACGATGGCGAGGAGGAAGTTGGCGATCGGCCCGGCAGCCACGATGGCGGCCCGCCAGGCCACCGGCTGGAAGAAAAAGCTCTCCCGTCGCTCGGCTGGCGTCATCTGCGCGAGGCGCTCCTGGTTCGGCGTGGAAGCGGCGTCCTCGTCACCGAAGAAGCGCACATAGCCGCCCAGCGGTACCGCGGCGAGGCGCCAGCGGGTGCCGTGCTTGTCGTTGAATCCGGCGATCTCCGGCCCGAATCCGAGGGAAAAGGTGAGCACCTTCACCCCGGCGCGTCGCGCCACCCAGAAATGGCCGAGCTCGTGGAAGAACACCACAAGCGTCAAAACAAACAGAAATGGAACGATATAGCCGAGAAGCGAGGACGAGAGACTGCCCAGGTGCGCGCCGAGACCGGAAAGCACATCCATTATCAGAACCTCTTTTCCCGCGGACGGCGCCCGGCACGGGGGAAGTCCCGCGCCCTCGCCGACCAGATGCCGCCGGGCCAACCGGCTTGAACACCCTGTCCGCCGCAACGGACATGACCCACGCTGCCGCCCGTGAGGCGACAAACTGCTTCTAAGATGCCTTTGCGGAAAATTTGGGCAAGAGCACGGCAGCGGCGCGACGCGCCTGTGCATCCGCCTCCATCGCGTCGGCAACGCTGGCCGGAGCCGGCCCGCCATTGATGCGGTCCAACGTCGCGGCGACGGTATCGGTGATTCCGTAAAAGCCAATCCGTCCTTCGAGATAGGCCGCCACCGCCACCTCGTTGGCGGCATTGAGGATGGTTGCGGCCACCCCGTCGGTGGCCATGGCGGCGCGGGCGAGCGCCAGCGCGGGGAACCGGGCCTCGTCCGGCGCCTCGAAGGTGAGGCGGCCCAGGGCCACGAGGTCCAGACGGCGGCAGGAGGTGGCGATTCGATCCGGGAAGGCCAGGCAATGGGCGATGGGCACGCACATGTCGGGCATGGCGAGCCCGGCGATGACCGAGCCGTCCACGAACGAGACCAGCCCGTGGATCACCGACTCGGGATGCACCACCGCATCGAGCCGCTCGGGCGGCAGGCCGAACAGGTGCAGGGCCTCGATCAGTTCGAGGCCCTTGTTCATCAGCGTGGCCGAATCGATGGTGATCTTGGCGCCCATGGACCAGTTGGGGTGCTTCAGGGCGTCCTTCGGCACCGCCCGCGCGATCTCCTCCCGGCTCTTGAGCCGGAATGGGCCGCCGGAGGCCGTCAGCGTGATCTTCTCCACCGCCCTGCGTGGGCCGGCCTCCAGCGCCTGGAAAATGGCGTTGTGCTCGCTGTCCACCGGCAGGATCTCGGTGCCCTGCCGTGCCGCCTCGGCCATGAAGAAGGCGCCGGCAGCCACCAGGCATTCCTTGTTGGCCAAGGCGATGCGCCGCCCCGGCGCGAAGGCCGCCACCGTGGGCGCGAGGCCCGCCACGCCGACGATGGCGCTCACCACCACGTCCGCGTCGCGCTGGGCCGCCTCGATCAGGGCCGAGGGCCCGGCGCCGCTGGCGATGCCGGAGCCGGCCAGCGCATCGGCGAGCGCCTTGCCTGCCGCGGGATCGGCGATGGCGGCGAAGCGCGCGCCGAGCGCACGGGCGGTCTCGGCCAGCGCCGGCACATCCCGCCCGCCAGCCACCGCTTCCACCTCATAGAGGCCGGGCGCATCGGCGAGGAGGGTCCGGACGCTGTGCCCGATGGAGCCGGTGGCCCCGAGGATGGAAAGGCGCTTCATGACTGAGGTCCTACCACAAGAGCAGCCCGGCTGCCGGATCGCTCATGCTGCGCAGGAGCGCCACCACGACGGCGGCAAGGGATGCCGCGGCGAATCCGTCGAGCCGGTCGAGCAGCCCGCCATGGCCGGGAATAAGGCGACTCGCATCCTTCACGCCGAACAGCCGCTTGAGCGCGGATTCGGCAAGGTCGCCGGCCTGGCTGACAATGCTGAGCCCCAGCGCGAGGCCGGCCACCGGCAGCAGGGCGGCTCCGCCGGGGATCGCCGCCACCAGCACGCCCGCCGCCATGCCCGCGAGGGTGCCGCCGATGGCCCCCGACCAGGTCTTGTTGGGGGAAACCCGCGGCCACAGCTTGGGCCCGCCCAGCGCGCGGCCGGTGAAATAGGCGAAGATGTCGGTCGCCCACACCACCGCGCACAGGAACAGCACGGCGATCAGGCCCAACGGCGTCTCGCCGCGCAGAATCACCACCGGCAGGGCCGCGCTCCCGGCGACGATCACGCCGGTCATGGCCCATGCACTCTGGCGCGGCACTGCCAGCGCGCAGGCCGCCGCCCCGAGGGCAACGGCGCTGAAGACATGGCCCGGCATCTCAAGCACCGCGAGGACCCCGCCGCCGATCAGCGCCAGCCCGCCGATGCCGAGATAGAGCGGCCGGTTGTCCAGCCGCGCCAGGGTGGCCCATTCATAGAGAATGGCGCCCCCGGCCAGCACCCACAGGATGGCGAAGGGGATGCCGCCCAGATAGGCAGCCAGGAGCACAACCGGCACGAGGACGAGCGCGGAGAGCGTGCGATGCTTGAGATCGGCACCGAAATTCACGGGCATCAGGGCCCGGGACACTTGGTGGTGCCGCCGAACCGCCGTTCCCGCCGGGCATATTCGTCGATGGCCGAGAGCAGGGCCGCCTTGTCGAAGTCGGGCCAGTAGATGGGCAGGAAGACGAACTCCGAATAGGCCGCCTGCCAGAGCAGGAAGTTGGACAGCCGCTGCTCGCCGGAGGTGCGCACGATGAGGTCGGGATCGGGGATGCCGGCGGTTTCGAGCCGCTGGGAGATCATGTCCACGTCCACGTCCTCGGGTCGCACCCGGCCGGCGGCGACATCCGCCGCGATGCGCGAGACCGCCGCCGCAATCTCCTGCCGCGAGCCGTAATTGAACGCCACCACCAGGGTGAGGCCGGTGTTGTTGCAGGTCAACGCCTCGGCATCCACCAGCAGCTGGCGGATATCGGGGGCGAGATTGTCCCGCTCGCCGATCACCTTCACCCGCACATTGTCGGCATGCAGATCGGCGAGGTCGTGCCGCAGGAACAGCTTCAGGAGCCCCATCAGCTCCCTCACCTCGGTCACCGGCCGCGACCAGTTCTCCGACGAGAAGCTGTAGATGGTGAGGAAGCGGATGCCCACCTCGCGGGCGGCCCGCACGCAGCGCCGCAAGGCTTCCACCCCGCGCCGGTGGCCTTCCACCCGCGGCAGCTTGCGCGAGGTGGCCCAGCGCCCGTTGCCGTCCATGATCACGCCCACATGCACCGGGACGACAGCCGGCGACCGTTGGGTAACGGCGGCCTCGCCCGCAGCGGCGCGTAGGGACATGGCTTGCTCCGGGCTCAAGAGCGGCTCCTCAGACCGAAAGGATTTCCTTTTCCTTCTGGGCGAGCGTCTGGTCGATCTCGGCGATGGCCTCGTCGGTGGCCTTCTGCACGTCCTTGGACAGGCGGTCGAGATCATCGGAACTCATCTCGCCGTCCTTTTCCACCTTCTTGAGGTGGTCCATGCCGTCGCGACGCACATGCCGCACCGCCACCTTGGCCGCCTCGGCATATTTGTGGGCGACCTTCACCAGTTCCTGGCGGCGCTCCTGGTTGAGCTCGGGGATGCGCAGGCGCAGCACCTGGCCCTCGGTGTTCGGGTTGAGGCCGAGATTGCTGTCGCGGATGGCCTTTTCAACCGCGTTCACCATGGCGCGGTCCCACACCTGCACCGACAGCAGGCGCGCTTCCGGCACCGATACGGTGGCGACCTGGTTCAGCGGCATGCGCGCGCCGTAGGCCTCGACGGTGATGGGGTCGAGCAGGCTGGCGGAGGCGCGCCCGGTGCGCAGCCCGCCCAATTCGTCCCTGAGCACGCCGACAGCGCCCTGCATGCGGCGCTTGAGATCGGACATGTCGAAGGTCCCGGTGGTCATGGCTAACCTCTGTCGTCTGTGGTCGGGGTTCGTCCATTGGCATGGAAACGTTTCGGTTTCCATGCCAATGGACGAACCCCGCGTCAGGATGCGGGGCTCCGGGCAAAAGACTGGCGCCGGCGCGGATGACAGGATGGTAAGGCTTCTTGATGGCAGCGCGCAGGTGCGGTGCACGGCGCCCGTCGAAGATGCGGCCGGTCAAAGGGACGGCGAAAGCCGCTGCCCCCGACCGTCCGGCCCCGACGGCACAAGCCCGGCCTACGATCCCAGCCTAAACCCCAACCCCAGATCCCAGCCAGCGACCGCGGCCCGTTCGCGGTCTCAAGTTCGCGGTCTCAAGTTCGCGGACCTTTGCCCGCGCTCCTTTTGCCCGCGCTCCTTTTGCCCGATGGTGCGCGGAAGCGGAGCCGCCCCGCGCACTGCATGCTCAGGGGGCGACGACCGTCACCCGGCCTTCCCCCTTCGCGGCCGTGGCGATGGCGCCCGGCTCACGAATATCGAACACGATTATCGGCAACGCCGCCTCGCGGGCAAGGGCGAAGGCGGCCGCATCCATCACCTTGAGGTCGCGGGCCAGCGCCTCGTCATGGGTGATGCGGTCGTAGCGCGTGGCGGTCGGATCCTTCTTCGGGTCGGCGGTGTAGACGCCGTCCACGTTGGTGGCCTTGAGCACCGCGTCGCAATCCAGCTCGGCGGCGCGCAGGACCGCGCCGGTATCCGTGGTGAAATACGGATTGCCGGTGCCGCCGGTGAGCACGACGATGCGCCCGCGCCGCAGGTGCCGCCGCGCCGGCTGGCGGGCATAGGGCTCGCAGACGGTGGGCATGGGAATCGCCGACAGGGTGCGGGCCGGTGCGCCCGCCGCCTCAATGGCCGCCTCAAGCGCGAGACCGTTCATGACGGTGGCCAGCATGCCCATGTGGTCGGCGGTGGCGCGGTCGAGGTCCTCGCCGGCCACCCGGGCGCCGCGCAGGATGTTGCCGCCACCCACCACCACCGCTACCTCGCAGCCGAACGCACGGGCCGCGACGAGATCACGGGCGATGCGGGCCACGGTGGGCGGGTGGAGGCCGAAAGGCTCCGAGCCCATCAGGGCTTCGCCGGAGACCTTCACCAGGATGCGGGGATAGGGGAGGCCCGGTGCCGCGAACGGCGCCGGAGGCTCCGGGAAGTCCGAATCGTCCGCCGTGGAAACGGTCATGAGAGCCCCCTTGCCATTGAGAGCGTTTTCGCGCGAAGCGGTTACCGGCTCGCGTGAAGAAAACGCGTTAGCACAAGACTCGAGAGCATGTTCGGCAAACACCGGTTCGCCAAACATGCTCCAACCCTTTGTTTCATCGCAATTCCGGACGCAAAACTGCTTCGCACTTCTGCTGGAATCGCTCTCGTCAGAACGGAAAGCTGATCAGGACTGGCCCGCGGCGGCAGCCACCTCGGCCGCGAAATCGGTCTCTTCCTTCTCGATGCCCTCGCCCAGGGCGAAGCGCACGAAGCCGGTGAGCTTGAGCGGCGCGCCGACCTGGCCCTCGGCCTCCTTCAGCACCTGGGAAACGGACTTGGAGCCGTCGTGCACGAAGGCCTGATCGAGGAGGGTGACCTCCTTGAAGAAGCTCTTGATGCCGCTTTCGGCGATCTTGTCCTGCACGTTGGCGGGCTTGCCCTGGTGCTTCTCGAGCAGGATGGCCTTCTCGCGGGCGATGGTCTCCTCGGAGATGCCCGACGCATCCAGCGCCAGCGGGTTCAGCGCCGCGATGTGCATGGCGATCTGCCGGCCGAGGGTGGAGAGCTTCTCCACGTCGCCGGTGGATTCGAGCGCCACCAGCACGCCGATGCGGCCCTGGCCTTCCACCACCGCGCCGTGCACGTAGCTGGCGATGACGCCGGCCGACACGGACAGCTTGGCGGAGCGGCGCAGCGTCATGTTCTCGCCGATGGTGGCGATGAGCGCGGTGAGGCGCTCGGCGACGGTGACGCTCTCGCCGGGGAACTTGGCGGCGGCCACTGCTTCCATGGTGCCGTCGGTGTTCAGGGCGACCTTGGCCACTTCGCGCACGAACGCCTGGAAATCGGGGTTGCGGGCGACGAAATCGGTTTCCGCATTCACTTCCACGGCGGCAGCGTAGTGGCCGGAGGATTCCACCGCCACCAGGCCCTCGGCGGCCACGCGGCCGGCCTTCTTGGCGGCCTTGGCCAGGCCCTTCTTGCGCAGCCAGTCAATGGCGGCCTCGATGTCGCCGTTCGTCTCGGTGAGCGCGGACTTGCAATCCATCATGCCTGCGCCGGTCTTGTCGCGCAGTTCCTTCACCAGCCCGGCGGTGATCGCAGCCATGTCAAAAATCCCTTCTTCTCGCGCCACGGCCGGCCAGGGAGGTGCCCGAGCCGGCCGTGGGGGCGCCCCAGGCGCCCCATTACTCTCGATTCGCTATCAGATCTGCGACAAGGTCACTCGACCTCGGCAGACAATTCCTTGGCCTGGGCCACCCAGCCGTCCACGCGGCCGGGCAGTCCCACTTCCTCGCCGATGCGGTGGGCGTCGATCGCGTCGAGCCCGGCCACCTGGCCGAAGTGGAACACGCCGAGATCGTTGAGCTTCTGCTCGATCTCGGGGCTGACGCCGGTCAGCTTCTTCAGGTCGTCGGCAACGCCGCGCGGACCCGACAGGGGCTCGAAGGTCGACCAGGCGCTGGGTTCCACCGGCAGGTCTTCCACCAGCGGGGCCTCTTCGGCGCCGGTGTCGAAGCCGAGATCGGAGTGGCCGCGGCCGATGCCGTCGATGGCGGCGCGGGCAACCAGCTCGCAATAGAGCTGGATGGCGCGGCCGGCGTCGTCATTGCCGGGGACCGGGAAGGCGATGCCGTCCGGATCGCAATTGGTGTCGAGGATGGCCGCCACCGGGATGCCGAGGCGCTGGGCCTCCTTCACGGCGATGTCTTCCTTGTTCGTGTCGATGACGAACAGCAGGTCGGGCAGGCCGCCCATGTCGCGGATGCCGCCGAGCGCCTTGTCCAGCTTGTCCTTTTCACGGGACAGGGTCAGGCGCTCCTTCTTGGTGTAGCCGGAGCCCTGCTCGGGACCGGACAGCATCTCCTCCAGCTTCTTCAGCCGGGCGATGGAGTTGGAGATGGTCTTCCAGTTGGTGAGCATGCCGCCGAGCCAGCGGGAGTTCACATAATACTGGGCCGAGCGGCGGGCGGCGTCGGCCACCTGCTCCTGGGCCTGGCGCTTGGTGCCGACGAACAGCACGCGGCCGCCCTGGGCCACCGTGTCGGAGACGGCCTGCAGCGCGCGATGCAGCGCGGGCACGGTCTGCGACAGGTCGATGATGTGGATGTTGTTGCGGACGCCGAAGATGAACGGAGCCATCTTGGGGTTCCAGCGGTGGGACTGATGTCCAAAATGCACGCCAGCTTCAAGCAGCTGGCGCATCGAATAATCGGGAAGCGCCATTTCGGTATTCTCCGGTTGAGCCTCCGCGGACGTACCCCCACCCCCGAAAGGGAGAGGGCACCGGATGGCCAGTAGGGCCTGATGTCCGCGTGCGGGATGGCCGGCCATATACGCGAGCCGGCTTGCTGAGGCAAGTGTGGGCAGAGGCAAGTGTGGGCGGAGGAATGTGTGGGCGGAGGAATGTGTGGGCAGAGGTAACTGCGGGCGTACTGTCCGGTCATGCAAGCCGGAACACGGTCCCCCATTGGTCCCGGGGCGTTCCGGTCGCCGCCGACAGGCGCCGACCGGAGGCGTTCGAGCGTTGCCCGCTTGGCTTCGCTCGAAGACAAGGGCCGATGGTATTATGCAGAGGCGCCGTCCCCGCCCTGCCCTTGCGCGCGCTGGCGCTCTTCCTCCACCAGCTCTTTCTTGGAGAGCTTGCCCACCACGCTTTTCGGCAGGCTGTCGCGAATCTCCACCGCCTTCGGCATCTCGATCTTGGAGATCTGCGCCGTGAGGAAATCCATCAGTTGCTCAGGGGTCGCCTCGGCATCGGCGCGCAGGGTGACGAAGGCTTTCGGGGCCTGGCCGCGATAGGCGTCGGGGACCCCGATGGCCACCGCTTCCGCCACCGCCGGATGCAGGTAAAGCGCCTCCTCGATGGCCCGCGGATAGACATTGAAGCCGCCGCACAGGATCACATCCTTGATGCGGTCCACCAGGAAGAGGAAGCCATCCTCGTCCAGGTAGCCCACATCGCCGGTACGCAGGGCGCCGTCGATGAAAGCGGAGGCGGTCTCGTCCGGGCGATTGTAGTAGCCCTTCATCACCTGCGGGCCGCGCACGCAGACTTCCCCCTTCTGGCCTTGGGGGACGATGCGCCGCACGTCTGCAAGGTCGCGAATCTCGATCACCGTCTGCGGCAGGGCCGTGCCCACCGACCCGTCCTTCGCCCCACCGAGGGGCTGGTTGGCAGTCACCACCGGCGAAGTCTCGCTGAGGCCATAGCCCTCCACCAGCTTGCAGCCGGTGAGGTGTTCGAAGCGCTCGCGCACCTCCGCCGGCAGCGGCGCGCCGCCGGAGATGCACAGGGTGAGGGACTTCAGGTCGCGTTTGTCGATATCCGCCACGCCGTTGATGGCGGCATAGATGGTGGGCACGCCCGGGAACATGGTGGGCTTCTCCCGCTCGATGCGGTCGAGCAGGTCGGACAGCTGGAAGCGCGGCACCAGGATGATCTCGGCGCCGAGGCAGATGGGAATCAGCATCACCGTCTGCATGGCAAAGACATGGAACAGCGGCAGCACGCCCAGCACCCTTTTTACCCCGATGCGCCGGCAATCCGCGTGGGTGATCACCTGCTCCGCATTGGCGGAGATGTTGGCATGGGTGAGCATGGCCCCCTTGGGTACGCCGGTGGTGCCGCCGGTATATTGCAGCACCGCCACGTCGTTCTCGACGTCCACCTCCACCGGGTGCGGCCGGTCGCCATGGCGCAGCAGCACGCCATAGGCCAGGTGCAGGCCGTCGCCGAGACTGAACTCGGCCTTCTCCTTGCGCTTGAACAGGTTGAAGAGCAGCCCCTTGGGAAAGGGCAGGATGCCGGACATGGGGCAGACGACGATAGTCTTCAGGCCCGCTTCCTGCGCCACCGCGGCGACGCGCGAATGGATCAGCTTCAGGTCCGGCACCACCATGATGGTCGTGCCGGAATCGCGGATCTGGTGCCGCAGTTCCCGCTCCACATAGAGCGGGCTGAAGTTCACCACCGTGCCGCCGGCCTTCATGATGGCGAAGAAGAAGATGACCGAATAAGGCGTGTTGGGCAGGCACAGGCCCACTTTCGTGCCCTTGTGCACGCCCTGCGCCTGGAGCCCGGCCGCCACCTGGTTCACCAGCTTGCCGAGCTGGGCATAGGTCCATTTGCGGCCGAAAAAGCTGAGCGCGGCGCGGTCGCCGAACTCAGCCACGCTGTTCTCGAGAAGCTCGGGCACGGGCGCGGGGGCCGTGGCCCCGCCATCGGTGCGATGGAGCATGAACGTCCCTCCTTACGCCGGTGCCATCTTATGCGGCTCGCATGCTCATCGACAGCAAAGCATGCTCGCGCGGCGTGGGCACCGGTGCGTATGAAAAATACCATAAATCAGAGGCTTGTAGCAATTTCGCAACGCGCACGGCCGCGGAATGCTCCCGCCCATCACGTTACGTGAGGCAGTATCTGACCCGATTGCGCCCGGATCACGATAAATGCCACGCGTCCGGCGGCGGATTCCGGCCACCCGCCATCACGCGGATGACCGGATGGGGGTTCACTTCGTGATCAGCGCGGCGGTGACCGGAGCACCGAACTTGTAGCGCAGGCCCACCGAAACGATGTCCACATAGCCATCGTTCACCTCGCCCACCAGCGAGCCGCGCAGCGCGTTCCCGGTATCGGATGCGTCGAGCGCGATGGGGCTGTCTTCGCCGAAGATGTGGGTATAGGCGAGGTCCACGGAGAATTGCGGGGTGAAATTGTAGGTGACGCCCCCCGACAGCCACAGCCGGTTGGTATCGGGAAGGCGCGGCGAGCGCGTCTCGTCCGGCACCGGGGTCAGCTCGTAGGCGATGCCGGCCCGGAGCGCGAGCTTGGGATCCCACTGGTATTCGACGCCGCCGGAGAAGAACCAGCCGTCGTTCCACCTGAGGTCGAGCGTGCTCACCGGGATCGAGCGCGACGTCACCACAAGTTCCTGGACCGTGGACCAGTTGGTCCATTCCACCGTGCCGAGCACGGTCCATTGCGGCGTCAGCTGCGAGCGGAACGAGGCCGTCACCTGATCCGGCAGGGTAAGCCCCGCATTGACGTACATCTGATTGACCGTGGTGACGTTGGCAACCGACAGGTCGAGGGTGCCGGACAGGTTCTGGCCGATCGAGGATTTATAGCCGATGCCGAGCGTCGTCCCTGGCACCAGCGTGAACAAAGCGCCGAGATTGAAGCCGATGCCGAGGTCGTCCCCATTCAACTCCGCGTAGAGATTATTTGCGGGGGGCGTAAAGCCGGCGAACTGCGCATTTGTCAGCTTGGCATCGATGTAATTGACATTCAGCCCGCCGCCGAGGGTCAGCCACTCGGTGACCTTGTAGGCCACGGAAGCCTGAACATTCATGTCGAAGATACGGTTATAGCAACCGTAATACCGGCCCGAATAGCCGCAGGGCGCGTCGGTCACGAGGCCGAAGGGGGAGGTGACCGCGAAGCCCACGGCCCACTTCTCCCAGGCATATGAGATGAAGGTGGTGGGCAGCACGCCATTGCCTACGATGTCGCTGACGCCGGTCGTTCCCAGCGAGGCCCCGGTGAGGGGGGCGGTGGCGGAATAGATGTCGAAGGCGGCGTGGGGCGCAATGTAGGTGACATTGCCTTCCACGCTGAGGCCGGGCGAGAAGCTGATGGCAGCCGGATTCCAGAACATGGAGGCGAGCCCCTCGCCGCCCGCCGCGGTGCCCGCAAAAGCCGTGCCCTGGTAATAGGAACTCTGCTCGCGCAGGCCGAAGCCGCCGGCATGCGCCTGCCCGGCTACGCCGGCAGCCATGGGAAGAACAAGCACTCGAGCCGCCCGCACGGCCCAGTCGCGCATCGTCATTGGGTTATCCCCTCTTGAGACAGTTTCCTCTGGGCTCGGCACATTGCAGTGCAGTATTGGTTTTTTCGATGCCCTATACGTCATGTAGCATGCCTAAACGAATATCTGCGTCAACTGGGTTCGTTTTAACCCGGACGACGAACGCAAGGGAAAGCAAGACTCGTTGCAAATACGCCACAGTTGGCCGCCCCGACCGCCCCCGGACGCACGGAGGGAAGCGTGCGTCGGGTCATCTGCAATTTAAGATCGAAAGCTCACGGTTCGGCAAGCCTTCAGCCCGCCCTGCCTTGCTCCGCGCCCGACTTGGCGCCCGTGCTCCGCGCCCGATTTGGCGATGACGCAATCGCGATGAAATCTTGCCGCAACGGGTCTTGCGCCGGAGGTCAAAGCATGTATCTTCGGGGCGGATAGATGACGTATAGGTGAGGCCGTGGCATCCACAGGCAAGCGCGGCGCCGGGAGCGCCCTGACGGACACATTCTTCACGGTCACCGAGCTGGCTCGGGACCTGTCCGTAACCCCGCGCACGATCCGGTTTTACGAGGACAAGGCCCTCATCACCCCGCGCCGCGCCGGCACCATGCGCGTGTACACCAAGCGCGACCGGGCGCGGATGGTCCTCATCCTGCGCGGCAAGCGGCTCGGCTTCTCCCTGCGCGAGATCAAGGAATACCTTGATCTCTACGACATGGACCCGAGCCAGGCGGAACAGATGCGCCTGCTTCTCAAGAAGGTGCAGGTCCGTCTCGAAATGCTGGAAGACCAGCGTCTTGCGCTCGAGGAAAGCATCGTCGAGCTGAAGGAAATCGAGGAGCAGACCCTGTCCGCCCTCGAACAGGAGGCGGCCCACAAGAAGGCCGCCGGTTGACCGAATCCCCATTCGGCCCCGCGCTGCGACCGCGTCTGGCCAGGTGAACCAACCTGACCGGACCGTGCTCATGGCGCGGACCAACAAGACATCAGGCAGGAGAACCCATGCAAAACGTTGTGATTGCGGGGTACGCCCGCTCGCCCTTCGCCCTTGCCAAGAAGGGCGAACTGGCGCGCGTGCGCCCGGATGACCTTGCCGCACAGGTGGTGGCCGAGCTGGTGGCCCGCACCGGGGTCAAGGTCGACGACATCGAGGACCTCATTGTCGGCTGCGCCTTTCCCGAGGCGGAGCAAGGCTTTAACATCGCCCGCCTCATTGGCATGATCGCCGGGCTGCCGGACAGCGTTGCCGGCGCGACCGTCAACCGCTTCTGCGGCTCGTCCATGCAATCGGTGCACATGGCGGCAGGGCAGATCCAGCTTGGCGCCGGCGAGGTCTTCATCTGCGCCGGCATCGAGAGCATGAGCCGCGTGCCCATGACCGGCTTCAACCCCATGCCCAATCCGGCGCTCTACGCCAAGCTCCCGCAGGCCTATATGGGCATGGGCGAGACGGCGGAGAACGTCGCCGCCAAGTGGCAGATCACCCGCGCCGACCAGGACGCTTTCGCCTTGAAAAGCCACGCGAAAGCGACCGCTGCCGAGGCCGCCGGCAAGTTCGCCGACGAGATCGTTTCCATCCGCATCAACGGTAAAAGCGCGACCCAGGACGGCTGCATCCGCCGCGACGCCACGGCCGAGCAGCTGGCCGGCCTCAAGCCCGCCTTCGACGAGCACGGCACCGTCACCGCCGGCACCTCCTCCCCCCTCACCGATGGCGCGTCCGCCGTGCTGGTGTGCTCGGAGGACTATGCGCTCAAGCATGGCCTTGAGCCCCTCGCCCGGCTGAAAAGCGTTGCGGTTGCTGGCTGCGCGCCGGAGATCATGGGCATCGGACCGGTGGCGGCGACGAAGAAGGCGCTGACCCGCGCCGGCATCGACATCTCGCAGATCGACGTGGTCGAGCTGAACGAGGCCTTCGCCTCCCAGGCCCTTGCCTGCCAACGCGAACTCGGCGTCCGTGACGAGACCCTCAACATCGACGGCGGCGCCATCGCGCTGGGCCACCCGCTGGGGGCCACCGGCGCGCGCATCGTCGGCAAAGCCGCGTCGTTGCTGAAGCGGGAGGGCGGCAAATACGCGCTGGCCACCCAATGCATCGGCGGCGGACAGGGCATCGCCACCGT
Source organism: Xanthobacter autotrophicus ATCC 700552 (assembly GCF_043194565.1). GTDB lineage: Bacteria > Pseudomonadota > Alphaproteobacteria > Rhizobiales > Xanthobacteraceae > Xanthobacter > Xanthobacter autotrophicus_F. The sequence continues at coordinate 293,652 of NZ_JBAFVS010000005.1, forward strand.
GCTCGAACGCGTCTGAGGGGGCGCGTCATGAACAGCGAAACCGATAGCAAGACCTTCGCCGGCTTCGGCGCCTTCGACATCAAGAAGGTGGCCGTCATCGGCGCCGGCGTCATGGGCGCGGGCATCGCCGCCCATGTGGCCAATGCTGGTATTGAGGTATTGCTCCTCGATATCGTCCCGGAGGGCGCCGCCAACCGCAATGCCATCGCCGAAAAGGCGGTGGAGAAGCTGCTGAAGGCCGATCCCGCCGCCTTCATGTCGAAGCGCGCCGCCAAGCTCGTGACCACCGGCAATATCGAGGACAACCTCGCCGATCTTGCCTCCTGCGACTGGATCGTGGAGGCGGTGATCGAGCGGCTGGACATCAAGCAGGCGCTCTACGCCAAGATCGAGGCCGCCCGCCGCCCCGGCTCGGCGGTGTCGTCCAACACCTCCACCATCCCGCTCGCCGATCTCACCGCCGGTCTGCCGGAGAGCTTCAAGCGCGACTTCCTCATCACCCACTTCTTCAACCCGCCGCGCTACATGCGGCTGCTGGAGATTGTGGCCGGCGCCGACACCGATCCGGCCACCGTCGCCGCCGTCGCCCGCTTCGCCGACGTGAAGCTGGGCAAGACGGTGGTCACCTGCAAGGACACCCCCGGCTTCATCGCCAACCGGCTCGGCACCTACTGGCTGCAGCTGGCGGTGGGCGAGGCCTTCCGGCTGGGCCTCAAGGTGGAGGAGGCGGATGCGGTGATGGGCCGGCCTTTCGGCTTTCCCAAGACCGGCGTGTTCGGCCTGCTCGACCTCGTGGGCCTCGACCTCATGCCCCACGTGCAGGGCTCCCTGAAGCGCGCCCTGCCGGTGTCCGACCCGTTCCACGCCACCCTGCGCGACGAACCGCTGATCTCGAAGATGATCGAGACCGGCTATACCGGCCGCAAGGGCAAGGGCGGCTTCTACCGGCTCAACCGCGAGAACGGCGGCAAGGCGAAGGAAGCCATTGATCTTTCAACCGGCGCCTATCGCCCGCAGGAAAAGGCGAGCGTGCCGGAGCTGGAAGACGGCGGTGGCAAGGACATCTTCGCGCTCCTCTCCGCGCCCGGCACGGCGGGGCGCTATGCCCGCTCGGTCATGGCGAAGACCTTGGCCTATGCGGCGCGCCTCGTGCCCGAGGCGGCGGACGACATCGTCGCCATCGATGATGCCATGCGCCTGGGATACAACTGGAAATTCGGCCCGTTCGAGCTGATCGACACCATCGGCGCCGCCCGCCTGGCGAGCCTGCTGAGCGCCGATAGCGAGGAAGTCCCGGCCCTGCTGGCGCTGGCGGCAGACCGGCCCTTCTACCGGGTGGAGAACGGCACGCGGCAGTATCTCGCCCTCGACGGCAGCTATCGCGACATCGTGCGCCCGGACGGCGTGCTGCTGCTCGCCGACATCAAGCTGAAATCGCAGCCGCTGATCAAGAACGGCTCCGCCGCTTTGTGGGATATCGGCGACGGAGTGGTGTGCCTGGAATTCACCTCCAAGGGCAATTCGCTGGATGAGGGCATCATCACCTTGCTCGGCAAGGCGCTGAAGCTCACGAAGGAGAAGTACAAGGCGCTCGTCATCTATAACGAGGGCTCGAACTTCTCGGTGGGTGCCAATCTGGGCCTTGCGCTGTTTGCCTGCAACATCGGCGCCTTCGGTGAGGTGGAGAAGCTGGTGGCCGCCGGCCAGAAGACCTACCAGGACATGAAATACGCCCCCTTCCCCGTGGTCGCCGCGCCATCCGGCATGGCGCTGGGCGGCGGGTGCGAGATCCTGCTCCACGCCAGCGCCGTGCAGGCCCATGCGGAGAGCTATATCGGCCTCGTGGAATGCGGCGTGGGGGTGCTGCCCGCCTGGGGCGGCTGCACCGCCATGCTGGAGCGCTGGGCCACCGACCCCAAGTTCCCCAAGGGACCCATGCCGGCGCCCTCCAAGGTGTTCGAGACGGTCTCCACCGCCACGGTGGCGAAATCCGCCGCCGAGGCCAAGGAGCTGAAATTCCTGCGCGAGGGTGACGGCATCACCATGAACCGCGACCGGCTGCTCGCCGACGCCAAGGCCAAGGCCCTGGCGCTGGTGGAGGGCTATGCCCCGCCCAAGCCCGTGGAGTTCTTCCTGCCCGGCCCCTCCGGCAAGGCGGCCATGGACATGGCAGTGGCCGGCTTCGCCAAGCGCGGCATGGCGACGAAGCATGACACCGTGGTGTCAGGCGTGCTGGCGGAAGTGCTCACGGGCGGTAGTGCCGACCACATGGAGCCGGTGCCCGCCGCCAAGGTGCTGGAGCTGGAGCGGGACGGCTTCATGAAGCTGATCCGCACCACCGCCACGCTGGACCGCATCGAGCACATTCTGGAAACCGGGCGGCCGCTGCGGAATTGAGGGATAGAGCAATGCGGGTGGCAGGGCTCGTCCGTTTCGTCTGCGTCGCGTCCCTCGGCGTCGGTCTCGCGGTCGCTCCGGCGGCTGCGGACACCGACACGGACCGGTGGGCCGAAGTCATGCGTGCCCTGCCCCTCGTCAACGAGGCACACAAGACCGGGGAGGAACTGCCGTCGTCGTCTCCGTTCCGCAAGATCGGGACAGAGGAGATAGCGCCATACGTGGTCGGCAGTGCCTTTACCGTGGCCGCACTGAGCGGTGGAATCTTCACGTTTCTTCCCAATGGCGAGCTGAAGTTCGAGGCCAAGCATCAATTCGCGGGCACCTCGCAAGATCGGATCCCAAGATACGGACGTTGGGAGACCGAAGATGGCTGCCTCAGATTGAGGCTCACCTTACCCGACCAGAAAATAGACGAGTGCTACGTTATTTATGCGTCCGATAAAATCGTAATGCTCGGAATTAATAATCCGAGAATAATCGCTATGATGATGGCGAAGAACTGAAAGCAGGATAACGGGACGCGGGGCTCGAAATCGCGCGCCGTGCTTTGCGTATCAAGCCGTCCGTCATCGCCGCGCGCCCGAGTTGGCGGCATGGCGATGCAAATCAGATAGATCAGGGAGCAAACGCCATGCAGGTCTATACCCCCCCGCTGCGCGACATGCGCTTCGTCCTCCACGAGCTGCATGGCAGCGCGGAGCTTTCCACCCTCAAGGGCCTGGAGGAGATCACTCCCGACCTCATCGACGCGGTGCTGGAAGAGGCGGGAAAATTCGTCACGCAGGTGCTCGCGCCCCTCAACCAGTCCGGCGACCTGGAGGGCTGCACCTATGAGAATGGCGTGGTGCGCACCCCCAAGGGCTTCAAGGAGGCCTACAAGGCCTTCTGCGAGGGCGGCTGGAACGGCATCGCCTGCGATCCGAAATACGGCGGGCAGGGCCTGCCGGCGAGCCTGAACAAGCTGGTGGAGGAGATGCTCTGCTCCGGCAACCTCGCCTTCGGCATCTGCCCCGGCCTCACCCACGGCGCCTATGAGGCGCTGAAGGCCTATGCCTCGGACGAGTTGAAGGACCGGTTCCTGCCGAAGATGGTGGAGGGCACCTGGTCCGGCTCCATGTGCCTCACCGAGCCCCAGTGCGGCACCGACCTCGGCCTCGTGCGCACCAAGGCCGAGCCCAACGGCGACGGCAGCTACAAGATCACCGGCACCAAGATCTTCATCTCCGCCGGCGAACAGGACATGAGCGAGAACATCATCCATCTCGTGCTCGCCCGCCTGCCGGACGCGCCCAAGGGCATCAAGGGCATCTCCCTCTTCCTGGTGCCCAAGTTCCTGCCGAAGGACGACGGCGCCCTGGGGCCGCGCAACGGCGTGCTGTGCACCGGCATCGAGCACAAGATGGGCATTCACGGCTCGTCCACCTGCCAGATGGCGTTCGACGAGGCCACCGGCTGGATCGTCGGCGAGCCCCACAAGGGCATGCGCGCCATGTTCGCCATGATGAACTCGGAGCGCCTGTCCGTGGGCACCCAGGGCCTCGGCCTCGGCGAGGCCGCCTATCAGGCCGCCGTGGTCTATGCCAAGGAGCGCCTGCAGGGCCGGTCCCTCACCGGCGCCAAGCATCCCGACAAGCCGGCCGACCCCATCATCGTGCACCCGGACGTGCGGCGCACCCTGATGACCATGCGCGCCTACAACGAGGGCTGCCGGGCGCTGGCCGGCTGGGTGGCGCGGGCGCTGGACCTCATGGAGCATGCGCAGGACCCGCAGGAGCGCCAGCGAGCGGAGGACTTCACCGCGCTGATGACCCCCATCGTGAAGGCGCTGTTCACGGATCTGGGCTTCGAGGCCACTTCCATGGGCATGCAGGTCTATGGCGGGCACGGCTACATCCGTGACCACGGCATGGAGCAATATGTGCGCGATGCCCGCATCGCCATGATCTACGAAGGCACCAACGGGGTGCAGGCGCTGGATCTGGTGGGCCGCAAGCTGCCGGCGCACATGGGGCGCTACCTGCGCTCCTTCTTCCATCCCGTGCTCAACTACATGGACGCCAAGCTCGACGACGAAAACCTCGGGCCGCTCATCACCCCGCTCTCAAAGGCGTTCGGCGCGCTCCAGCTCGCCACCGCCCACATCGCCGAGAAGGGGCTGAAGGACCCGGAGGAGGCGGGCGCGGCGGCCACGCAATATCTGCGCCTGTTCGGCATGGTGGCGCTGGGCTACATGTGGGTGCGCATGGCGGAAGTGGCCTTCGAGAAGCGCGTCTCCAACCCGGACGACGCGGCCTTCTACGACGCCAAGATCGCCACCGCGCGCTTCTTCATGGAGAAGCTGCTGCCGGACGTGGCGGCGCTGTGGGGCTCCATCAAGGCCGGAAAGGCGTCCATGATGGCCCTCGACGAGGCCATGTTCTGACGCCTCCTCCCCGGCGGGTGCGCCCGCCGGCACGCCTTACGACTTCCTCCCACCGCCCCGCTTGCGGGGCGGCTTTTTTTGAGGTGACACGAATGGCCGATCTGTCCTCCCTCGTCGAAGCCATGCGCGAGCGCTCGGATGCACTCGCCGAACTGGGCTACAAGGTGCGCTTCGACCTGACCGACACCGGCGAAGCCATCCTGCTGGATGCCACCGGCGGCGCGGTGGAGGTGGGCGAAGGCTCGGGCGAGGCGGATGCGGTGCTGAAACTCTCCACCGACACGCTGGACAAGCTCATCACCGGCCGCATGGGGCCGCTGATGGCGTTTTCCACCGGGCGGCTGAAGGTGGAGGGCTCCCAGGGCGTGGCCCTCAAGCTCGCCGGCCTGCTCGACCAGGATTGAGCCTGCAGGATCGAGCCCGCGCGGCGATTGAGCGAGACGGACCACGAACCCCTCAGCGCAACTCCATCAGCGCATGGCCGGCGGCGGGGCCTGCCCGGTCCCCTGCCCCGCCGCCTGCTGGTCCCCGGCCGCCGCCCGCAGCACACCGGCCAGATTGATGAAGGCGGCGGCGGCGCGCGAGCCCTCGACGCTGAGATGGTTGGGGTCGCGATAGATCAGCGCGCCGCCCTCCATGGCGGGGCAGGTCTCATTCCCGCAGAAGCGGTCGGAGAGCAGCACCGTGGTCACCAGCGGATTGGTTTTCGCGAGATCCAGCAGCACCTGGTTGGAATAGGTCAGCCCGGCCACCACCTTCGCACGGTCCTGGGTGAGGCAGCGGGCGGTATCGGCGCCGGAAAACTCGGCGCGGGTGATGCAATGGGGGGGCGAATGGCCGAATTCCGGCACCTGCCCCACCAGCACCACAGGAATGCCGAGCCGCGTCACGCCATCCACGCTGCGCGCCAGCCCGCGGGCAAACGCCGCCCGTGCCTCCTCCACGGAGAGGTAATGGCCGTTTCCGTCGCGGATGGCGAAGCCCGGCTGCAGGCTGGTCCAGGGCGACCAGCGCCCGGCCATGATGACCAGCTTCGGCCGCTTTTCGGCGATCAGTTCCAGCACGCCCCGGTTGAAGGCGGGGCACTGGCGTTCCAGCCCCTTGATGCTGTCGTGCAGGGTCACCACCTCGCTGAGCGGCGGGCAGGCCGGTAGCATCACGAGGCGGATGGAGGCGTCGGCCGCGGCGGCGGCTTCACCGAGCCCGGCCATGAGCGCGCTGGCGTGGGAATCGCCCCACAGCAGCACGTCGAACGCCGGTGCGGCGGCCGGGGCCGATGCGCCCGGAGCCGGTGCCGCCTGTCTGCCCACCACGCACTCGGGCCTGGCCGGCATGCGCATGGGGCCGCTGAGCGGCGCGCTGCACCAGGACATGTAGGGGTCCTGCGCCCGCGCCAGCGCGTCGGCCTGCTGGGCGAAGGCGGACATGGGCCAGAAGCGCCCGTCGCGGGCAATTGCGGTGAGCGCGAACGCCACCACCAGCGCCATGGCCGCGCCGCCCGCCCACACCGGCGCCCACGGGCTGGCACCGGCCCAACGGCCCTTGCGGAACGGCGCTTCCACATAGAACAGGGACAGGCTGGCCAGGCCCACGCTCACGGCCGCGACCATGAGGCCCTCGGTGGGGGACAGGCGCCGCTCAAGGTAGTAGCCCACCAGCACCAGCAGCGGCCAGTGCCACAGATAGAGCGAATAGGAGATGCGCCCGAAAAACACCGGCACCGGCGACGCCAGCATGCGCTGCACCATGCCCTTCGCGCCCGACGCCCCGCCATGGAGGATAAGCGCGGCCCCCAGGCACGGCGCCAGCGCCGCGAGGCCGGGAAAGCGGGTGTGCCGGTCGTAGAAGGCGATGGCGAATACGATCAGCACGAGGCCCGCCAGCGACAGCACCGCGCCCTTGCGCGGCGACACCAGGGGCACCAGCCCCAGCGCGAGGGCGGAGCCGATGAGCAATTCCCACGCCCGCGTCGGCAGGGAAAAGAAGCTCTCGATGGGATTGCGCGACAGCCGGATCTCGGCATGGGCCAGCGACGCCACGATCAGCACGAGGATGATGGGCCGCAACAGGCTCGGCCGCACCCAGCGGATCAGCGCGAACAGGATGAGCGGGAAGACGATGTAGAACTGCTCCTCCACCGCCAGCGACCAGGTGTGCAGCAGCGGATTGAGATCGGCCTCAGGCTGGAAATAGTTGAGATTCTTCGAAAAATAGATGTTCGAGAAGAACAGGGTGGTGGCCCTGAGGCTGCGTGCATAGAGCAGCAGGTCCGACGGCACCATGATGAAGACGGCCGCCAGCGTGGTGGCGACGAGCACCACGAACAGGGCCGGGAAGATGCGGCGGATGCGGCGGTCGTAGAAGTCGAGCAGGCTGAAGCGGCCGGCCTTCATATCCCGGAACAGGATGGCCGTGATGAGGTAGCCCGATATCACGAAGAAGATATCGACGCCCACATAGCCGCCCGGGAAGGCCGACAGGTGGATGTGGAACAACACGACGGGCACGATCGCAAGCGCCCGCAGGCCGTCCACGTCGGCCCGGTAAGCCAAACCCATATTTTACCGCCCTGATCCGTGACGCTTTCACGTCTCGCCGCTCGCTTTCCATAGCCCAGCCTCTCAGAGCGGGCAAATCGGCAGGGCGTAACCCCCTCTCCCGCTTGCGGGGAAGGGTTCGCACCGCACCCGGCCGCGCTTGAGGCGCTCACACACCGTCGCCGTCCGGCTTGACCGGACGGCCCATGGCCCCGCCGGGACAAGGCGGCGGGGGCTTGGAAAGCGGCGAGATGGACCCTCCGGTCAAGCCGGAGGGCGACGGCTCGAGACGTGCCGCCCGCCCCTACTGCGCGTTCGCGCCGGGGCGGACGGCACCCGCCAGGGCCGCCGTCAGAATGGAGCGCAGTCGCGCGTCGATGCTGAACACCCGCGCGCCGGTGGCCGAGAGGTGGTCGCCGTCCACGTAGAAGAAATCATCCCCCTCGCTGGCGCGGCAGCGGTTCTTGTCGCAGAACACGTCGGATAAAAGGAACACGTCCGTGCCCGGATGCCGTGCCGCGGCCCGCTCCAGCAAAGCGTTGCCATCGGCGAGGTAGAAGAACGCATCGGCCCGCGACTGGGACAGGCAGGCGTTCGAATCGCCGCCATAGAATTCCTTCCACGCGAAGCAGTGGTTCGGGGCATAGCGATATTCCGGCGCCTGCCCCACCAGCAGCACCCGCGCGCCCAAGGCGGTCACGGCCTCGATGGTGGTGTCGAGCCCTTCGAGCAGTGACTTGAAGAGTTGCTCGACCTCCGGCGGCTCGCCGCCGCGGCCCCGCATGAGGGCGGCATTCAGCGCCGGCCCGCGCGTGACCAGGGACCAGCGGGCCACCAGAATCACCAGCTTGGGCTTCACCTGCCGGATCTCCTCCAGCACGGTCTCGTTGAAGGCATTGCAGGCGCCCGGCGGGCCAATGCCCCTGGACCGGGCAGCGCTGAGCAGCGGCGGGCAGCCGGGCATGGTCATCATGCGCGTGGTCAGGCCCAGGCGCTCCAGCTCCTCGGCGAAGCCGATGAAGGCGGCGCCGGAATGGGAATCGCCCCACACCACGGCGTCGTAGCGCCCCTCGGCGGCCTTGGAGCCCCGGGCGCAGTCGACGATGGGCGCGAGGTCCCGGGGACGCCAGCCTTCCGGCATGTTGTTGCAGTTCTTCTGCGACCGGCTCTGGTCGTCGGCGGCCGACTCCGCCGCGGCGCCGCGCGGGGAGATGGGCCAGAAGCCCCGCCCCGCCTGGGCGATGCCGGCGGAAATCCCCACCGCCACCAGGATCGCGGCCGCGCCCGCGCCGAACCGCGCCGCACGGTTGCCCCCCAGCGCCTGCGGCCGGCGCAGGGGCGTTTCCACATATTTCAGCGACAGCGCCGACAGCAGCACCGCGAACAGGACCACGCCACCCGATTCGAAATAGGTGAGCGCGCGCCCCTTCCAGACCAGCCCGAGCACCAGCAGCGGCCAGTGCCACAGATAGAGCGAATAGGACATGCGGCCCATGGTGACGAAGCCGGGCAGGCTCAGCACCCGCGAGACCACGCCCTCCGGCGCGCAGGCCCCGGCCCAGATCACCGCCACCGCGCCGAGCACGGCGGGCGCGGCGGCAAGGCCGGGGAACGGGGTGAGGTAATTATAGGCGAAGACCGGCACGATGATCGCGGCCATGCCCGCCAGCGCCACCCATGCCGCCACTTTCGGCGCCACCCGCGGCCACGCCACGAGGGCGAGCATCGACCCCGCCATCAGCTCCCAGGCCCGGCTCATGGGCATGTAGAACGCCATGGAGGGCGCATCGCTCAACGCGAACTGCGCATAGACCAGCGAGGCCACCGAAATCACCGCGATGGCGGCCACCGCCAGCGTCCGCCCGCCGAACCGCAGCAGGGCGAACAGCAGCAGCGGGAAGACGATGTAGAACTGCTCCTCCACCGCCAGCGACCACAGGTGCAGCAGCGGCGTATCGTTGGCCTTCGGCCCGAAATAATTGAGCGTCTGCTCGAAATAGATGTTGGCGTAGAATAGCGCAGATGGCGGCAGCGACTTGGCGTACAGCACCATCTGCCTTGGCAGAAGGATGTGCGCGGCGAGCAGCGTCGTCACCGCCAGCACCAGGAACAGGGCGGGAAAGATGCGCCGGATGCGGCGGTCATAGAAATCCAGCAGTGAAAACGAACCAGACTTGATTTCCCGATAAAGTATCGAAGTAATCAAAAAACCGGAAACGACGAAGAAGACGTCAACGCCGATATAGCCGCCGGTAAACGGCGGAATGTGGCTGTGGTACAGAACGACACTTCCCACCGCAACCGCACGCAAGCCGTCCACGTCGGCCCGATAAGCCAAACTCATCCGATTCCGCCCTGATCCGCGACGCTTTCACGTCCTCTCCGCCCGCTTTCCATAGCCCAGCGCCTGCGAGCCGGCAAATCCCGGCACGCGCGGGGGGGCTCAACTTGAAGCAAAGCCCGGTCTTGCCCCCCTCCCCCGCACGCGGGAGAGGGTACCCGGGGGCCCGGTCGAGACAGCAGACTTTCAAACCGGGACTCCACTCTCGCCTGCCGACCAAAATCCCCCACCTCTGGCGTCCGGGGCCTGCCCTGCGGCAGGATGGGGGCGGTCTGGTCGCAGCCTGTGATCGCCGCCTGTCATGGAATGGTAACGCTACGACTTCATCCATCCGGATCTGACGCGGGCCGCACGGCGCCGCCGCTTTCCATGGAGGTTCGCATGGTCCATTCGTCTCGACGCGGCGCGCTCAAGGCGTTGCTCGGTTCCGCCCTCCTCACCGCCCTCGCCCAGCCGGCGGCGGCGCAGACCCAGATCCAGTGGTGGCACGCCATGTCCGGCCCGCTGGGGGAGAAGCTGGAAAAGGTCGCGGCCGATTTCAACGCCACCCAGGGCGCGTACAAGATCGTGCCGGTCTACAAGGGCACCTATCCCGAGACCATGACCGGCGCCATCGCCGCCTTCCGCGCCAAGCAGCATCCGGCCATCGTGCAGGTGTTCGAGGTGGGCACCGCCACCATGATGAGCGCCAAGGGCGCCATCTATCCCACCTACAAGCTGATGGCGGATGCCGGCGAGCCGTTCGACCCCAAGGCCTACCTGCCGGCGGTCACCGGCTATTACACCGACACCGCCGGCAACATGCTGTCGTTCCCGTTCAATTCCTCCACGCCCATCCTCTATGTGAACAAGGACCTGTTCCGCAAAGCCGGCCTTGACCCGGAAACGCCGCCGAAGACCTGGCCCGAGATGGAGGCGGCGGCGCTGAAGGTGCAGGCGGCGGGGGTTCCGTGCGGCTTCACCACCCAGTGGCCGAGCTGGGTGAACCTTGAGAACCTCTCCGCCTGGCACAATGTGCCCGTGGGCACGCTGGAGAACGGGCTGGGCGGCACAGGAACCCGCCTCACCATCGCCAACCCGCTGACGCAGAAGCACTGGGAGGCCCTCGCGCGGTGGCAGAAGACGAAGATCTTCGATTATGGCGGCCGGCAGTCGAAGGCGGACCCGAAATTCTTCTCCGGCGAATGCGCCATGAGCATCGGCTCGTCGGCGGCGCGGGCGGGCATCCTCGCCAATTCCAAGTTCGAGTTGGGCTACGGCATGATGCCCTATTGGCCCGACGTGCCCGGCGCGCCGCAGAACTCCATCATCGGCGGCGCCACATTGTGGGTGCTCACCGGCCGGCCGGAAGCCGAGTACAAGGGGGTGGCCAAGTTCTTCGGCTATCTGTCGCGGCCCGAGGTGCAGGCGTGGTGGCACCAGAACACGGGCTACCTGCCCATCACCCAGGCCGCCTACGACCTCTCCCGCACCCAGGGCTTCTATGAGAAGAACCCGGGCACCGATGTCTCCATCCGCCAAATGACGCTGAAGGCGCCCACCGCCAATTCCAAGGGCCTGCGCTTCGGCAACTTCCTGCAGATCCGCGACGTGATCGAGGAGGAGCTGGAGGCGACGCTGGCCGGCCAGAAGAGCGCGCAGGCCGCCCTTGCCGCCGCCGAGGCCCGCGGCAACGAGCAGCTGCGGGCGTTCGAGAAGGCCAATCCGTGAGGGGCTCTGTCCTCGTGTCCCGGCCGACTGGAGCGCAAGCGGAAGGAGAGCCGGGACCCAGCGCAAGGACTCCGCCGCAGGCGCTTCCTGGCCCGGCGATGGCAGGTTCCGGCCTGCTGCGCAGGAGCTTTGCGCTGTCCCCCGGCTCGGCGCTCCAGCTACGCTGTCGCTGGGCCGGGGAACTCACAAGGACGGCGCGCTAACCCATGCAGGCCAAGCGCGTCACCTTCCCCGGAAAGATCACGCCCTATCTGCTGCTGTTGCCGCAGGTGGCGGTGACGCTCGTCTTCTTCGTGTGGCCGGCGGGGGAGGCGCTGGTCTCGTCCCTGTTCGCGCAGGATGCGTTCGGGCTCGGCAGCACATTTGTGGGGCTCGGCAATTTCGCCGCCCTGCTGCGCGATCCGGCCTATCTGGAGGCGGTGGGCGTGTCCTTCCTGTTCGCCTTCTGCGTCACCGCGCTGGCCATGGGCCTCGGCCTCGCGTTCGCGGCGTCGGCGGATGCGCTGGGCAAGGCGGCCGGGCTCTATCAGGTGCTGCTGGTGTGGCCCTATGCGGTGGCGCCGGCGGTGGCGGGGGTGCTGTGGCTGTTCATGTTCGACCCGTCGGTGGGCATGGTCGCCCACGCCCTGCGCGCCATGGGCATCGGGTGGAACCACGTGCTCGACGGCGGACAGGCGCTCACCCTCGTCATCCTTGCCGCCGCGTGGAAGCAGGTGAGCTATAATTTCCTGTTCTTCTATGCCGGCCTGCGCGCCATCCCCCAGGGCGCGCTGGAGGCGGCGGCGCTGGACGGCGCGGGACCGTTCCAGCGCTTCCGCCACATCGTGCTGCCGCTTCTGGCGCCCACCACCTTCTTCCTGCTGGTGGTGAACCTCACCTACGCCTTCTTCGACACTTTCGGCATCATCCACGCCACCACCGGCGGCGGCCCGGGGCGGGCCACCACCATCCTGGTCTACAAGGTGTTCCGCGACGGCTTCGAGGGGCTGGACCTCGGCGGCTCGTCGGCCCAGTCGGTGGTGCTGCTGGTGATCGTGGTGGCGCTGACCGCGCTCCAGTTCCGCCATATCGAGCGCAAGGTGAGCTATTGATGGCCGGCACCTCGCGCCTCGCCCTTCTGTTCGCCCATCTGGTGCTCATCGCCGGGGCGGCGGTGATGATGCTGCCGCTCTATGTGGCGTTCGTGGCCTCCACTTATGCGGGGGCCGATTTCCTCTCCGGCCGCGTGGGCCTTTTGCCCGGCCCGCATCTGGTGGAAAATTACCGCCTCGCGCTCACCGCCGGCTCCTCCACCTCGGGCATCCCGCCGGTGGGGCCCATGCTGTGGAACTCGCTGGTGGTGGCGGTGGTGATCGCGGCGGGGAAGATCTCCATCTCCATCCTGTCCGCCTTCGCCATCTGCTATTTCCGCTTTCCGCTGCGGGTGCCGGCGTTCTGGCTCATCTTCATGACGCTGATGCTGCCGGTGGAGGTGCGCATATTGCCCACCTTCGAGGTGGCGGCGCGGCTCGATCTGCTCAATTCCTACGCCGGCCTCACCGTACCGCTGATCGCCAGTGCCACGGCCACCTTCCTGTTCCGGCAGGTGTTCATGACCATTCCGGACGAGCTGACGGAAGCCGCCTTGATCGACGGCGCCGGCCCGCTCCGCTTTTTCTGGTCGATCCTTCTGCCGCTCTCGCGCACCAATATCGCGGCCCTGTTCGTGATCCTGTTCCTCTACGGCTGGAACCAGTATCTGTGGCCGCTGCTGGTGACGACGGATGCAGGCTATTTCACCGTGGTCATGGGCATCCGCCGGCTCGTGGGCGCGGCGGCGGAGGCGGACCCGGTGTGGCACCTGGTGATGGCCACCGCCATCCTGGCCCTGGTGCCGCCGGTGCTGGTGATCGCGGCGCTGCAACGATTGTTCGTGCGCGGGCTCACCGAGACGGAGAAGTGACGCCCGTTCCCCGGCCCAGCGACCGCGCAGCGGGAGCGCCGAGCCGGGGTCCAGCGCAGGTCTCCTGCGTGAGCAGGCAAAACCAAGGGACGGTTGGGTCAGGAAGCGCCTGCGGCGGTTCCTTGCGCTGGATCCCGGCTCTCCTTCCACTGCGCTACGCTGCGTTCCAGTCGGCCGGGACACGAGGCTCCCTCAGAACGCCTTGAAGGTGATGATGGTGCGGGTGTCCTGGATGCCGGGGAAAATCTGCACCTTCTGGTTCACGAAGTGGCCGATGTCCGTGCCCTCGTCCACGTAGAACTTGATCAGAAGATCGAACTCGCCCGCCGTGGAATAGATCTCGGAAGCGATCTCCGCATTGGCGATGGCGTCGGCCACCTCGTAGGACTTTCCGAGCTGGCACTTGATCTGGACGAAGAAGGGAACCACGGCTGAACTCCGCTGGAGCGGTATCGACACGCCCGGCCCCAAGGTCGCAAGGGGCCAGGACCGGCGGCGCCAAGGTGGACAAAACCGCCGGGACTGGCAAGGGTGGCCGCGCACTCCTTTATCCCAAGCGCGGAGCAAGGCAGGTCCATGTCGCGGAAGGTCCCCATCGCCCTCACCATCGCCGGCTCGGATTCCAGCGGCGGCGCCGGCATCCAGGCGGACCTCAAGACCTTCTCCGCGCTGGGCGTCTACGGCGCCAGCGTCATCACCGCGCTCACCGCCCAGAACACGCTTGGCGTCACCGCCATCCACGACGTGCCCGACGCCTTCATCGCCGCGCAGATGGACGCGGTGTTCTGCGACCTCGACGTGAACGCGGTGAAGATCGGCATGCTCTCGCGTCCCGGCGCCATCCGCACGGTGGCGGACGGGCTCACCCGCCACGGCGCCGGCCCGGTGGTGCTCGATCCGGTGATGGTGGCGGCCTCCGGCGCGCGCCTGCTCACCGATGATTCGCTGGCGGACCTCAAAGCCGTGCTCATCCCGCTTGCCCACCTCATCACCCCCAACCTGCCGGAGGCGGCGGAGCTGCTGGGCGTGCCGGTGGCGCAGACCGAGGACGACATGCGCCGGCAGGGCCAGGCGCTGCTGGCCCTCGGCGCCGGCGCGGTGCTGATGAAGGGCGGCCACGGCTCCGGCCCCGAGAGCGTGGATCTGCTCGTCACCCCCGGCGAGGTGACGCGCTTTGCCGCCCGCCGCCATCCCTCGCGCAACACCCACGGCACCGGCTGCACCCTGTCCTCCGCCATCACTGCGGGGCTGGCGGGCGGATCGGACCTGAAGACCGCCGTGGGCCGGGCCAAGGCCTATATCTCCGGCGCCATCGCCGCGGCGGACGACCTCAGCATCGGCTCGGGCCATGGCCCGGTGCATCATTTCTTCGAGCTGTGGGGGAAATGAGCGCCCGCCCGCCCCGCGCCCCCATTTCCGTGCCGCCACCGCTTCCCTCGCGCGTCATTGCTGAGTATCGTCCGCCGCAGCGAACGTTCGTTCGGAATGAAGGATCGCGAGGCATGGCAGTCAAGGAGCGCGGGAACACCCTTGAAACCGGGGCGCAGGTCATCACCGGCCAGCTCGGCAAGACCATCCAGCGCCTGCGCAAGGCCTACAACCTGTCCTTGTCCGAACTTGCCGAACAGTCGGGCGTGGCGAAATCCATCATCAGCCAGATCGAGCGCAACGAGACCAACCCGACGCTGGCCACCGTGTGGCGCCTGTCGCAGGCGCTGGACATGACGGTGGAGCGGGTGCTCGCCTCCTCCGACGACGCCCCCTTCGTGGAGAAGCTGTCGCGCGCCGACACCCCCATCCTGTTGTCCGAGGACGGGCTGGTGCGGCTCTCCATCATCGGCTGGATCAAGACGGTGGAGTGGCTGCAATATTACGATATGGACGCCGCCCCCGGCGGGGAGCTGGATTCCGACGGTCACCAGCGCGGCGCGGTGGAGTGCCTCACCGTGCTCAAGGGCACGCTGGAGGTGGAGGTGGGCGGCGTCATCGAGACGGTGAAGGAAGGCGAGACGGTGCGCTATCGCTGCGATCGCCGCCACGTCATCCGCAACCGTACCGACGCCCCCGCCCGCGCCTTCATGGTGTGCCTGCTGAAGGCCGCCGTGCTGGAGTGAAGGGGAACCAGCGGCCGGGATCGGTCAGACCCTCTCCCGCGTGCGGGGGAGGGAAGGGAGGGGGCTGGGGCCTCTCCATCTGACAAGGCCGGCCGGCCGCGGAAAGGGTG
>NZ_JBAFVS010000006.1:0-304366 GCF_043194565.1 Xanthobacter autotrophicus ATCC 700552
GCCCTGGCCAAATGGCACCGGCGGGCACGGGCGAAAACCACCCCAGCCCCCACCCTGCCCTCCCCCGCAAGCGGGACCTCTGCGAGAGCGGGTGGAAGCGTCGCCCCCTCTCCCCTTGCGGGAGAGGGCCGGGGTGAGGGGTGTGGTGCGACGTTCTGAGCGGACTGGCGGTCCCTCATGGTGGGGACCCCTCACCCCCAACCCCTCTCCCGCAAGGGGAGAGGGGAGGACGGCAGGCCGCCCCTACCGCAGCCGCGCCAGCAGCTTCAGCAGCGTTGCGCGCTCGGCCGGATCGAGGGGCGCCAGCGTCTCCTGCGTGATGGCGAAGGCGTTGGGCGTGGCGCGGGCGATTGCCTCGCGTCCGGCCTGCGTGGGCAGCACGACGAGGAGCCGCGCATCCTCGGGGTCCGGCCGGGTCTCCACGAAGCCGCGCCGCGCGAGGCGGTCCACCACGCCCTTGATGGTGGCCGCATCCATGGCCGTGTGCCGCCCCAGCAGGTTCTGCGAGCAGGGGCCGGTCTCCGCCAGCTTCGCCAGCGCGGCCCATTGGGTCATGGTGAGGTCGTCGCCGATGCGCGCCGCAAACAAGGTGGCATGGCGCTGCGCCACCTGCCGCAGCATGAAGCCCACCTGCTCGTCGAGAAGATAGGGCGCCGGCGCCTTGGCGCGCCGCGCCGGGCGGCGGGCGGGCGCGGCATCCGCCGGTTCGGCCTTCATCGGTTCGGCCTTTTCCAGTGCGGACTTAACCTGTGCGGACTTTCTCGGAGCCATGCCTACACCGCCAGATATGCGTCGCGAATCTCAGGGTTCGCCTCAAGCTCTGCCATGGTACCAGAGAACCTTATGCGCCCCTTCTCGATGATGTAGGCGCGATCCGAGATCAGCTTGGCGAAGTGCAGGTTCTGCTCCGAGATGACGATGGAGAGCCCCTGTTTCTTCATGGTGAGGATGGCGTCGGCCATCTGCTCCACGATCTTGGGCGCGAGGCCCTCGGAGGGCTCGTCCAGCAGCACCAGGGAGGGATTGCCCATGAGGGTGCGGCCGATGGTGAGCATCTGCTGCTCGCCGCCGCTCATCTGGCCGCCGGGGCGCTTGCGCATCTCGCCGAGGTTGGGGAACAGCACGTAGAGCTGTTCCGGGCTCCAGGTGGCGACGCCTTCGCGCGGCGCCTGCCGGCCCACCATGAAATTTTCTTCCACGGTGAGCTGGTTGAAGATGCGCCGGTCCTCCGGCACGTAGCCGAGGCCGCGCCGGACGATCTCATAGGTGGGCAGGGCGGAGACATCGGCCCCGTCGAACACCACCGTGCCGGCGCGCTGGGGGACGAGGCCCACGATGGAGCGGAAGGTGGTGCTCTTGCCGGCGCCGTTGCGGCCGAGCAGCGCCACCACTTCGCCCGCGCCCACCTCCAGCCCCACGTCGTAGAGGATGTGGGCCGGGCCATAATGGCTGTTGAGGTTCGAGACCTGAAGTTTCATCTGGAGTGTCATGCGGCGCTCCCCTCGCGATGCCGGGCGTCGTAGAGCAGGCCCTCGCCGAGATAGATGGCGCGCACCTGTGGGTTGCGGCGCACCTCCAGCGGGGTGCCGCGGGCGATGAGCTGACCACGGTCCAGCACCATGACCGCGTCGGCGTGCTCGAACACCACGTCCATGTCGTGCTCGGTGAAGAGCACACCGATGCCCTTCTCCCGCGCGATTTCGGCGGTGAGGCGCATCAGCTCCACCCGCTCCTTGGGGGCCATGCCGGCGGTGGGCTCGTCCATCAGCAGCAGGCGCGGCTGGTTGGCCAGCGCCACCGCCAGCTCCAGCCGCTTCAAGTCGCCATAGGCCAGCTCCCCGCACGGCCGCTCGGCCTGGGAGGTGAGGCCCACCAGCTCCAGCAGGCCCTCCGCCTCGGCCCGGCAGGCGGTGCCGGCGAAGCCGAACACCCGGGTGATCAGGCCATGGAAGGAGAGCAGCGCCACCTGCACGTTTTCCCGCACCGTCATGGAGGAGAAGGTGGCGGTGATCTGGAAGGTGCGCCCCACCCCGAGCCGCCACACCGCGCGCGGCGGCAGGCCCCTGATGTCGCGCCCGTCGATGCGGATGGTGCCGGCATCGGGCCTGATCTGGCCGTTCAACATGTTGAAGCAGGTGCTCTTGCCCGCCCCGTTGGGGCCGATGAGCGCCAAAAGCGTTCCCGCCTCAAGGCTGAAGGTGACGCCGCGCACCGCATGGACGCCGCCATAGGATTTTTCGAGGTCTTCGACCTGAAGCAGCAAGCTCATCGCGCGGCCTCCACTTTCGCAATGGCCGCCGCCTCGGCCGTGGGTTTCCTGCGTCCAAACCAGCGGTGGCGCATGTCTTCGATGAAGCCCACCACCCCCTTCGGGAAGGCGAGCACCACCACCACGATCACCGCCCCCAGCACCAGCTTGGAGAGGTCGGTCTGGCTCATGAGCCAGATGGCGAGCGCCTTGTAGAGCACCGCCCCCACCACCGCGCCAGATACCGTCTCGATGCCGCCGAGCAGCACCATGACGAGGCCGTCCACCGAGGTCGGGATACCCATGAAGTCCGGGAATACCGAGCCCTTCAGGAAGGCGTAGAGCGCTCCGGCCACGCCGGCGAAGGTGCCGGCCACCACGAAGGCGGCCCATTGCAGCCGCGCCCGATCAAGCCCGATGGCCTCGGCACGCAGGGTGCTGTCACGCACCGCCCTCAACCCGTAGCCGAAGGGCGAGAACACCAGCATGCGCAGCAGGCCGACCCCGATCACCGCCACCGCCAGCGCCAGCCAGAAGAAGCCCTGGGGCCGGGCCGCCCACGCCGACGGCCAAATGCCCAGAAGGCCGTTGTCGCCCCCGGTCACGTCCACCCACTGGAAGGCGATGGACCAGGCGATCTGCGCGAACGCCAGCGTCAGCATGGCGAAATAGACGCCCGACAGCCGCACGCAGAACCAGCCGAACAGCACCGCCCCCACCAGCCCCAGGGCCGGGCCGACGAGGAGCGCCGCCTCCATGGGCGCGCCGAGGAACTTCACCATGAAGGCCGCGCCATAGGCGCCGAGGCCGAAATAGGCGGCATGGCCGAAGGAGGCGAGGCCGCCCACGGTCATGATGAAATGCAGGCTGGCGGCGAACAGCACGAAGATGAGGATTTCCGCGCCCACGGTGAGGGCATAATTGCCGAGGAAGAAGGGCAGCGTCGCCACCGCGGCCACCGCCACGGCCACCGCCACCCGCTCGGCGGTGGAGAACGGCCGCCACGGGCGGATGGTGAGGCCGGCGGGCGGGCGCGGCGCGCTCTCGGCCTTGCCGAACAGGCCCCATGGCCGCACCACCAGCACCACCGCCATCACCAGGAACACCATGATGAGCGAGATCTGGGGCAGGATGAGAATGCCGAAGGCGTTCAGTTCCGCCACGATGACGGCGGCCACGAACGCCCCCAGCACCGAGCCCAGCCCGCCGATGACCACCACCACGAACACCTCGACGATGATGGAGAGGTCCATGGTGTGGGTGACCGTGGTGCGCGGGATCTGCAACGCGCCGCCCAGCGCGGCGAGGAAGACGCCCAGCGCGAACACGCCGGTGAACAGCCATTTCTGGTTCACGCCGAGGGCCGCCACCATCTCGCGGTCCTGCGTCGCCGCGCGCACCAGCACGCCCCATCGGGTCTGGTGGAACAGCAGCCACAGGGCGCCGAGCACCACCGGGCCGAGCACCATCAGGAACAGATCGTAGGTGGGCACCATGCGGCCGAACAGGCTCACCGCGCCGGCAAGGCCGGGGGCCCGCGGGCCGAGCAGGTCTTCCGGCCCGAAGATCACCACCACGAGGTCCTGCACCATCAGCGTCACGCCGAAGGTGGCGAGCAATTGGAACAGTTCCGGCGCATGATAGATGCGGCGCAGCAGCACCATTTCCATCAGCGCGCCCATGGCGGCCACGATGACCGAGGCGGCGAGGATCGCGCCCCAGAAGCCCATGGGGCCGGCAAAGCGCGTGGTGAGCACATAGGCCACGTAAGCGCCCAGCATGTAGAAGGCGCCATGCGCGAAGTTCACGATGCGCGTCACGCCGAAGATGATCGACAGGCCCGACGCCACCAGAAACAGCGACGCGGCGCTGGCGAGCCCGCTCAGGGCCTGGACCAACAGGAATTCCACTTGTCTTGCCTCTCGTTCACCGGCCTGGAAGGGGTATTGTTCTTGGACCTACCGCCGTCGAGGGCGGCGTGTCTTGCGGCAAGGGCGCGGGCGCCCTGGCCTTTGGTTTTCAGTCCCGCCCTGCCCCCGCTCCCGCGTGCGGGGGAGGGTTGGGTGGGGGAATGCGACGCTACCCGCCGGCACACTGCTTGATGGAGAGGGCCTGCCCCCTCCCCGGCCCTCCCCCGCAAGCGGGAGAGGGAGAGGTCCGGCGTTTTCCAGCCCGCCGGCCCCATCGCCTCGCGCCCAGGCGCGCCGCCTTCAGCCCTCGAGCGCGCTATCGGTGCTATCCCGCCCTGCCCCCTCTCCCGCGTGCGGGGGAGGGTTGGGGTGGGGGAATGCGGCGCTACCCGCCGGCACACTGCTTGATGGAGAGGCCCTGCCCCCTCCCCGGCCCTCCCCCGCAAGCGGGAGAGGGGGAGGGCCCCGCCCGCCCTCAGTTCGCCGGGCGCAGCTTGGCGGCTTCGGCTTCGGGGGGCAGGTAGTCGGCGCCGGGCTTGAAGGTGAAGTTCACCATCACGCCCTTGCCGTCCTGCTGGCTGGTGGTGCCAATATAGGCGCCCATGGTCGACTGGTGGTCACCCGCGCGATAGACAATGTCGCCGAAGGGGGTGGAAACCTTCAGGTTCTTCATGGCCTTGACGATGCCGCCGGTGGTGTGGTCGTCGGTGGCCTTGAGCACCGCGGCGATGGACTTCACCGTCGAGTAGCCGACGATGGAGCCGAGGCGCGGATAGTCCTTGTGGAGCTGCTGGTAAGCATCCAGGAACGCCTGATGCTCGGCGGTCTTGATGGCGTACCAGGGATAGCCGGTGACGATCCAGCCTTCCGGCGTCTCGGTCTTCAGCGGGTCGAGATATTCCGGCTCGCCGGTGAGATAGCTCACCACCGCGCGGTCCTTGAAGATGCCGCGGGTATTGCCCTCGCGCACCAGCTTCACCAGGTCGCCGGCGAAGGTGGCGTTGAGGATGGCGTCGGGCTTGGCGGCGTCGATGGCCTGCAGCACCGGGCCGGCGTCGATCTTGCCCAGCGGCGGCCACTGCTCGGCCACGAACTCCACGTCCGGGCGCTTCTTCTTCAAAAGCTCCTTGAACACCGCCACGAACGACTGGCCGAATTCATAATTGGGGGCGATGGTGGCCCATGTCTTGGCGGGAAGCTTTGCCGCTTCCTCCGCCAGCATGGCGGCCTGCATATAGTTGGAGGTGCGCAGGCGGAAGGTGTAGTCGTTGCCCTTCGACCAGACGATGGCGTCGGTCAGCGGCTCGGCGGCGATATAGACCACCTGCTTCTGCTTGGCGAAGTCCGCGAGCGCGAGGCCCACGTTGGAGAGGAAGCCGCCGGAAATCATCACCACGCCGTCGCGCGACACCAGCTCGTTGGCGGCGGTGAGGGCGTCGGCGGGCTTGCCGCCGTCATCCTTGGAGATGATGACCAGCTTCTTGCCCTTGATGCCGCCGGCGTCGTTGATCTCCTTCAGCGCCAGTTCCATGCCCTTGCGATAGGGCTCGGTGAAGGCGGGCAGCGCCGAATAGGAATTGATCTCGCCCACCTTGATCTCCCCTTCCAGCGCACGGGCGGCGCCGGAAGCAAGGAGAACGGCGGCGAAGGTCGCCCCCAAAGTCATACCGATGAGTTTCTTCATGTGCTGTTCCCCTCTTGATCCGAAGTCCTGCACCACAGACGGCGCGGCTCACCTCAGCGCAAGCCGTCCTCACCCTTGATCTCGTCCGCCTTCAGCCCGCCCACGCGCGGCAGCGGCCGGCCGGAATCGGTGACTGCCACCGCCACCACGATCTCGCCCGCGCGTGGCGCATCGGAAATGCTCACCTGCATGCCGTCGAAATGGCTGCGCACGAAGGCAGCGTCCTTGTGTCCCAAAGGAATGTCCAGCTCGGCGCCCAGGCCGCCCCGCCGCTTGGATGAGGGAATGAGCGCCGCGCCGGTGCCCAGCACCGCGCGCACCGGCGCGCCCATCTTGGGGTGGAGCAGCGCGGCGGCGTGCTCCAGCTCGCCGTTCTCGCCCACGAGCGCGGCCTTGCCATAGCTCTGGGCCGCCGGCCCCTCGATGCCCAGCGCCGCCACGGCGCGTGCCGCCAGCAGGCCGCCCAGTTCCTCGCCCATGGCGATGAGGTCGGAAAGGTCTTCCACATAGCGCCCGGCGAACGGGTTCTCGATCACCGCCACCGCCGCCGCCCGCCGGGTGGGCGGGGAAACGGGACGGCCCATCTCGGTCGCCGTCTCCTCCACGATGGTGACGATCTTGCGGATTTTCGCGCTCATCGCAGGCCGTCCCCCTTCGAGATGTCCGCCGCCGCGAGGCCGCCCACGCGGGCATGGACGCGCGGCCCGCAGGTCATCACCAGCACCAGGGCGATCTCGTCGGCCCTGGGGGCGTCGGACACGCCGACTTCCATGGCGTCGAAATGGCTCCTCACATAGGAAGCATTGCTATGTGTCACCGGCACGTCGAGGCGGGTGCCCGGCCCGCCCACCTTCTTGGTGGAGGGCACGATGGCCAGAGCGTCGCCCAGCGCCTCGCGCATGGCGTAGCCGCCGGGCACATGCCACAGGGCGCCGTGCTCGATCTCGCCGGCGGCGCCCACGATGGCGCCCTTGCCATAGCCGTCCACGGCCGCCGGATCACCGCCAAGGGCCACCACCAGCTCCTTCGCCATGGCGACGCCCAGCGGCTTCAGATCCTCCATGAAGGGCGCGATGTCCTCCACGTAGCGGCCGGCATAGGGGTTCTCGATGACCGTGACGATGGCGGCGCGACGGCGCGGCGTGGCGGCGACGGGGCCGCCTTCGTGGAAGATCTCCTCCACGATCCGGACCTGCTTGCGGATCTTCACCTCAGGCATGAGCTGCTTCGCTTTCTTGTTGGCGGGCGAGGGACAAAAAAGGGCGGCCGGCAAACGTTCCGTCGGCCGGATCGGTGGAGACGCTCACGCCCTGCAGATGCAGGGCGGCGGACGAGATGAGGCCCCGCGCCACCAAAGCGCAGGCGCAGGCAAGGCCCTCGGCCAGCGCCTCGTCGATCTCGGCGGGGGAAAGCTGCGGCACGGCGCGCGTCACCTTCAGCGGGCCGAGGTCGCTGTCGCTCTGCACGTCGCGGGCGGCGATGCGGGCGATGCCGGGATGGCCGGGCAGGTTCACCGCATTGGCGATGACGGTCGCCGCCGCATCCGCCGCCGCGGCGGTGGAGGCGAGCACGGTGACGGCATCCGCGATGCCGAGGGAAAAGCTGCGCCCGCGCCAGCCCGAGGTGGCGATGCCGCGCACCGCGCTGTCGGCGCCCACCCGCGCCGTGCCGATGAGGCGGGGCCGGTCCGGGCGATCCACGAGGCCGGCCACATAGTCGGCCCCCGGCGCCAGAAAAAGAGCGATGTCGCCGCCATTGTTCACATGGGCGCGGGTGATGCCGGGCAAAACCAGCGCCTCCAGCACCTCCTCGGCCACCGCGCCGGCCACCGCCGCCATGGGGGTGATGAAGCCGGCCCGCGCGTGGGGCTTCACCGCCTCCCACATGCGCCGGGCCACGCGCCCCTCCAGCGGGCAGGCCCCCGGATGGGCGGGACGACGCAGCAAAGGTAGCTCCGCGCACAGCGCATCCAGCAGTCCGGTGAAGCGCACCACCGCCGCCCGATAGGCCGCCGCCACCTGCCGCGCATCGCCGCTGGCCTCGATGACGAGGTCGATGGGACCATCGTTCAGATGCAGCCGGCGCCCGTCCTGAAGCAATGCCACCTGCGGCGCGCGCGGCGGCGCGGGCGGGGCAACGGTCGGGGCAGAGAGGGCAGCGGTGCGCATGGCGGTCACCCCTGCCCGCGCGCCGCGAAGGGCCAGGGATTATCGCCGATGGGCGCCACTTCCCGCACGCTGTCGCGATCGAGGATGGAGCTGACCGGCCGCACATGGTCCATGTGCCCGCCCAGCGCCGCATAGGCCTCCAGCGTCAGCGTGAACTCGATGGGCGCCACGAGGGCGGGGGTGGGCACATAGCCGAAGGCGTTTTCCGGCACCCGCGTCACATCCACCATGAAGGTGATGCCGCCGCCCGGCCAGACATAGACCGGCGCCCCGCCGCAGGTGACGCGGGTGATGGCCTCCTTCACCGAGCGGGTGAGCCGCACCGGATTTTCCGTGACGCCCGCGCGCAGGGAGCCGCCCGCCCCCGCCATGAACAGCACGGAAGACAGCGCCGGCTCGCAATTCTCGCGGATGCGCTCCACGGAGGGGGCCAGATCCGCCGGGACCTCAGCCTCGCGCGGCATCAGGTTTTCGTCGAGCACGTAATAGCCGAAATGCTCGCCGGTGGTGGACACCAGCAGCAGCCGCAGGCCGGGCCACGCCGTCTTGGCATCGAACGCGCCGAGGATGGAGAGGGGATCGGAAATATTGGTGCCGCCCCAGCCGAGGCCCGGCTCGGCCACCTGGAAATAGCGGCCGGGGGTGGAGCGGCGGCCCTTCATGCGGATGCCGGTCTCGCGCACGCCCAGAAGCTTGCCGGCCTGATGCTCGGAGAGGACGCCGGTGATGTGGTCGTCCACCACCACCACCTCGTCCACCTTGCCGAACCATTGCCGCGCGAACATGCCGATGGTGGCGGAGCCGCAGCCCACCCGCATGCGCTCTTCCTGCCCGCCATTGACGATGGGCGCGTGGCCCGCCTGCACGATGAGGGTGGCGCCGTCATCCACGGTGAGTTCCACCGGCTTGGCATTGCACAGGTCCAGCAGCGCCTCGCAGGTGACGCGGCCTTCCTTCTTGGCCCCGCCGGTGAGGTGGTGCACCCCGCCCAGCGACAGCATCTGCGAGCCGTATTCAGAGGTGGTGACATGGCCCACCGGCTCGCCGGCCACGCGCACGGTGGCCTGCTCCGGGCCGAGGAAGCGGTCGGTGTCGATCTTCACCTTCACGCCGGCATAGGAAAAAATGCCCTCGGTGACCACGGTCACCATGTCCACGCCGTCCACCTGCGCGGAGACGATGAAGGGCGCGGGCTTGTAGTCGGGATAGGTGGTGCCGGAGCCCACCGCGGTCACGAAGGTGCCGCCATCGGCGACGAGGCGGCCGTCCCAGTCGCCGCCGCGATCGAAGGGCACCACCTTGCCGCCCTGCTCCAGCGTGCGGTCGAGGACGACATGGGGATCGACGCGGATCAGCTCGCCGGCGCGGTTGGCGTAGCGATCACACGCGCCGGTGTTGCCGGGCTTGATGTAGCACATGACCGGGCAGGCATCGCAGCGGATCTTGTCGTCGCCAGCCGATGCGGCGACGGGGGTCTGGCCTGAGGCGTCGCCTTGGATGTTCTGCGCCATGAAGGGCGGGCTCCGGCCCCTGCGGACAACCGGAGGGGCGATTTCGTTTTCATATGTACACTAATGAAAAAGGCGCGGCCCGAAGTGTCAAGCACAACGATGAGGCATGCCGCCTGAAGAGGCAGCAGACCTGTCCTATCCTCTTGCGGCCACAGGCATCGCCCCCGGCACGGCGGCGGTTTCGGCGGTGCCCGGCGCCGCGCATTTGTGCGTCATACGCGCTTGACGCAGGATCATTCGTATAGAAACAATCCAGACACGCGTGGCGCCTGCCGCGTCGCCTACACTGGCACGTCCGAGGACGGACCGAAGCGAAGATGTCCGAGCCGGTTCAACTTCAGGTGAATGGAACAGCGCACGACTTCGCGCTGCCCCGCTCCACGCCCCTCATCCATGTGCTGCGCAACGACCTGGGCCTCAACGGCCCCAAGTTCGGCTGCGGGCTGGGGGAGTGCGGGGCCTGCACCGTGCTCATGGACGGCGTCGCCGCCCGCTCCTGCGTCACCACCCTGGGCACGGCGGAGGGGCGCGCCATCACCACGCTGGAAGGCCTCGGCACCCTTGAAGCGCTCCACCCGGTGCAGGCCGCCTTCATCGCCGAGCAGGCGGCCCAGTGCGGCTACTGCCTCAACGGCATGATCATGACCACCGTCGCCTTCCTCGCCCGCACTCCCGCGCCCACGGAAGACGAGGTTCGCGCCGCCCTGCGCTACAATCTGTGCCGCTGCGGGACCCATGTGGAGATCCTGCGCGCGGTGATGCGCGCCGCCCATGGGGAGGCATCCGAATGAGCGAGCCGCACCCGGACAAGGACCAGATCCTCGCCGCCTCCGGCACTCTCTGCGTGCTGCGGCCGGCCCAGTCGGTGGCCGGCCTCCAGCGCAGCGCCATGCCGCGCGACGGCGCCCTCGACCTATTCCTGCTGGTGGACGACACCGGCGCCGTCACCGCCTTCAACGGCCATGTGGATCTTGGCACCGGCATCCGCACCGCGCTCGCCCAGATCGTGGCCGAGGAGCTGGACGTGGCGCTGGAGCGCGTCACCATGGTGCTCGGCCATACCGGCCTTGCGCCCAACCAGGGCGCCACCATCGCCTCCGATTCCATCCAGGTCTCGGCCCAGCCCCTGCGCCGCGCCGCCGCGCAAGCCCGCCATCATCTGGTGGCGCTGGCGGCCCAAGCGCTCGGCCTGCCCGCCGATGCGCTGGAGGTGGAGGACGGCATCATCCGCCCACGCGACGGCGGCAATGCCGGCCTCACCTATGCCGACCTGCTGAAGGGCCGCGCCGAGCGGCTGATCCTCGCCGACGACGTGGCGGTGAAGCCGGCCAGCGCCCACCGCATCGTCGGCCGGCGGGTGCCGCGGGTGGATATCCCGGCCAAGGCCACGGGCACCTTCACCTATGTGCACGACGTGCGCGTGCCCGGCATGCTGCATGGCCGGGTGGTGCGCCCGCCCTATGCCGGCATCGATGCCGGCGACTTCGTCGGCAAGAGCCTCATCAAGGTGGACGAGGCCTCGGTGGCCCACATTCCCGGCGTGGTGGCGGTGGTCACCATGGGCGATTTCGTGGGCGTCGTCGCCGAGCGGGAGGAGCAGGCCGCCGAGGCCGCCCGCCGCCTGAAGGTGGAATGGAAGCCCACCCCCACCCTCCCCGACCTCGACCATGTGGAAAACGCCCTGCGCGCGATCCCGGCGGAGAACCGGCGCACGCTGCTGGAGCGCGGCGACCCCGACGCCGCCCGTGCGGACGCCGCGCAGATCCTCGACCGCACCTATGTGTGGCCCTACCAGATGCACGCCTCCATCGGCCCGTCCTGCGCGGTGGCGGACGTGCGCGAGGACGGCGCCACCATCTGGGCCGGCACGCAGAACCCCTATCCCCTGCGCATGGATATCGCCCTGCTGCTGGGCCTGCCCGAAGAGGCGGTGGAGATCCTGCGCTTCGAGGCCGCCGGCTGCTACGGCCGCAATTGCGCCGACGACGTGGCCGCCGACGCGGCCCTGCTGTCGCGCGCCGTGGGCCGTCCGGTTCGGGTGCAGCTGACCCGGGAGCAGGAGCATGCGTGGGAGCCCAAGGGTGCCGCCCAGCTCATGCAGGTGAAGGGTGGCATCAATGCCGACGGCACCCCCGCGGCCTATGACTTCAACACCCGCTATCCCTCCAACGCAGCGGTGACGCTGGCGCTGCTGCTGACGGGACGGGTGCCGGCGGACAATCCCGTGTTCGAGATGGGCGACCGCACCGCCATCCCGCCCTATGCCTACGACCACATGCGCGTCACGGTGGATGATGTGGCGCCCCTCGTGCGGGCGGCATGGTTGCGGGGCGTCTCCGCCCTGCCCAACAGCTTCGCCCACGAGAGCTATATGGACGAGCTGGCGGCGGCGGCGGGCGTGGACCCGGTGGATTATCGCCTGCGCCACCTCCACGACGCCCGCGCCGCCGAGCTGGTGAAGGCCACCGCCGCCCGCGCCGGCTGGGAGAAGCGCACCGCCCCGCGCATGGAGGTGGTGGAGGGCGACGTGGTGCGCGGCCAGGGCTTCGCCTATGCCCTTTATGTGCACTCCAAATTCCCCGGCTATGGCGCCGCCTGGTCCGCCTGGGTGGCCGAGGTGGAGGTGAACAAGCGCACCGGCGACGTGGCGGTGAAGCGCGTGGTGGTGGGCCAGGATTCCGGGCTCATGATTAACCCGGCGGGCATCGAGCACCAGATCCACGGCAATGTCATCCAGTCCACCTCCCGGGCGCTGAAGGAGCAGGTGACGTTCGACGACAAAGCCGTCACCAGCCGGGAATGGGGCGCCTACCCCATCCTCACCTTCCCGGAAGTGCCTGTCATCAACGTGGTGCTGATGCCGCGGCCGGATGATCCGCCCCTGGGCTCGGGGGAATCCGCCTCGGTGCCGAGCGCGGCGGCCATCGCCAACGCCATTTTCGATGCCACCGGCGTGCGCCTGCGCGAACCGCCCTTCACGCCGGACCGGGTGCGCGCCGCTTTGTCGGGAGAGGCGCCGCCGACGCCGGTGAAGGAAAAGCGCCGCCGCCCGTGGTTCGCCATGGCCGGGGCGGCTCTCGCCGGTGCGCTGGGCATGGCGACGCTGGCTTTGCCCATCCGTGGCGCCATTGCGCCCATCGCCGCGCCGGACCCGGCCTCCTTCTCCGCCGAGATGATCGCGCGCGGAAAAATCCTCGCGGCGCTGGGCGATTGCGCCGTCTGCCACACGGCGGACGGCGGCATCGCCAATGCCGGCGGGCGAGCACTGCACACGCCCTTCGGCACGATCTATTCCACCAATCTCACCCCGGACGTGGAAACCGGCATCGGCGCCTGGTCCTATGCTGCCTTCGAGCGGGCCATGCGCGAGGGCATCGGCCGCGACGGGCGCCACCTCTACCCCGCCTTTCCCTACACCGCCTTCACCCGCGTCAACGATGCCGACATGCAGGCGCTCTACGCCTTCCTCATGTCGCAAGCCCCGGTGAAGGCGCGCCCGCCCGAAAACCGCATGACCTTCCCCTTCAACATCCGCCCGCTGATGGCCGGCTGGAACCTGTTGTTCCTCACCCCCGGCCAACTTCAGGCGGAGGCGGGGCAATCGCCCCAGTGGAACCGGGGGCGCTATCTGGTGGAGGGGCTGGGCCATTGCGGCGCCTGCCACACGCCGCGCAACCTTCTGGGCGCGGAAAAGGGCGGCGCGGCGTACCTCGCCGGCGGGGTCGCGGACGGCTGGGAGGCCCCGGCCCTCACCGCGCTCTCGAAGGCGCCCATTCCGTGGAGCGAGGACGAGCTTTACACCTATCTGCGCACCGGCTTCTCGCGTTTCCATGGCACGGCGGCCGGCCCCATGGCGCCGGTGGTGCAGGAACTCGCCCACCTGCCGGACGCCGACATCCGCGCCATGGCGATTTATCTCGCCAGCTTCGCCGGCCCCGCCAGCGCCGATGCCGCCGTGGCCGCCGCGACGCTGGAGGCGAAGGCGGAAGGCTCCCTGCGGCCCATGGACAGCGTGGGCGGCCGCCTGTTCGAGGGCGCGTGCGCTGCCTGCCATGCGCCGGAGGGGCCGACCCTGTTCGGCGCGCGGCCGGCGCTGGCGCTCAACACCAATGTGCATGCGGCGCTGCCGGACAACCTCATCCGGGTGATCCTGGAGGGCATCCCCGCTCCCGCCGCGCCCGCGCTGGGCGACATGCCCGCCTTCCGCGACAGCCTCAATGACGCGCAGGTGGCTGACCTCGTGCGCTACATGCGCGCGAAATTCGCCCCCGATGCACCGGCGTGGGACGGGCTGGCGCAGACCGTGGCACGCCTGCGGGCGACGCCGACGCGGTGAGGGTGATGCGGCGCCTGCGGCGATGTTGCTGCGCTGGAGCGGTTAATGTGGAGCTTAAGGCCATTGCACCCCGTCGCCGTCCGACTTGACCGGACGGCCCATGCCCCCGCCGGGACAAGGCGGCGCGGGCCGGGACGAGCGGAGAGATGGGCCCTCCGGTCAAGCCGGAGGGCGACGACGGTGAGAAGCGGCCCGCCCCCTCTCCCGCGCACGCGGGAGGGCTGGGGAGGGGGCAGAGCCTTAAAGCGACAGAGCACCGTCGCCGTCCGGCTTGACCGGACGGCCCATGACTCCGCCGGGACAAAGCGGCGGGGGCCGGGACGGGCGGAGAGATGGGCCGTCCGGTCAAGCCAGAGGGCGACGGCGGTGAGAAGCGGCAGGCCCCCTCTCCCGCGTGCGGGGGAGGGCTGGGGAGGGGGCAGGCCGGTCGTGGCGCAGCGAACCCCCGTGGCCCTGCCCAAAATTCCCGCACCCGCGCCCAAAAGCTCCGCAATCCCAAGCCGCTCCAGCCGTTGACAGCCCCCGCCCCATCGCCCTATTTTCATTTGTACACAAACAATCTGGCAGTGTACCCGCGCCGCAGCAGCTGAACCCGAGACCTGCCAAAGACCCCGCCAGAGACTTGAACATGAGCAGCAATTTCTTCGAGGAACAGATACTCAGCGTCCATCACTGGACCGACCGCCTGTTCAGCTTCACCACCACGCGCGATCCCGGCTTCCGGTTCCGCACCGGCGAATTCACCATGATCGGCCTGAAGGTGGAGGGACGCCCGCTCCTGCGCGCCTATTCGGTGGTGAGCCCGAGCTGGGCCGACACGCTGGAATTCTTCTCCATCAAGGTGCCGAACGGGCCTTTGACCTCGCGCCTCCAGCACATCAATGAGGGCGACAAGATCATCGTCGGCCGCAAGGCCACCGGCACGCTGGTGCTCGACAATCTCCTGCCCGGCCGTGCCCTCTATCTGCTGGGCACCGGCACCGGCCTTGCGCCCTTCCTCTCCGTGATCCGCGATCCGGAGACCTATGAGCGATTCGAGAAGGTGGTGCTGGTGCACGGCTGCCGGCATGTGAGCGACCTCGCCTACGAGGACCTCATCACCAACGAGCTGCCCGCCCATGAATTCCTCGGCGAAGAGATCGCCGAAAAGCTCGCCTACTACCCGACCGTCACCCGCGAGCCCTTCCGCCACACCGGCCGCATCACCGCGCTGCTGGAGAGCGGCAAGCTCTGCGCCGACGTGGGCCTGCCGCCGCTGGACGCCACCACCGATCGCGTCATGATCTGCGGCTCGCCGGCCATGATGGGCGACCTGCGCACGCTGCTGGCGTCGCGCGGCTTCGCGGAGGGCAACAGCGGCGAGGCCGGCCATTTCGTCATCGAGAAGGCGTTCGCCGAGCGGTGAGATTTTTGCCCGCCCCCGGTTTTCAGGCGCCGGGCGGCGGCTTACCATTCATATGCCTACAAACAAAAGACCGGGTGCGCCCGCGCGTTTCCGGCCGCCCCTTCCGGAGACTTTCCATGGCCCATGATGCCCCCGCAGCCGCAGGCGGCCCCACCAAGCTGGTGATCTTCAACATCGGCCTCCTCCTCAGCGGCGATCTTGCACGGCCCATCCTCGATGCCGACACGGTGGTGGCGGAAGGCGGGCGCATCACCGCCATCGGCCGCGAGAAGGACGTGGACACCGAAGGCGCCACCACCCTCATCGATGCCAACGGCACCACACTGACCCCCGGCCTCATCGACAGCCACGTCCACCCCGTCGCCGGGGACTGGACCCCGCGCCAGAGCCAGATGAACTGGATCGACAGTTCGCTCCACGGCGGCGTCACCACCATGATCTCGGCGGGCGAGGTGCATTATCCCGGCCGGGCCAAGGACGTGATCGGCCTGAAGGCCCTCGCCATCACCGCCCAGCGCTCGTTCGACGCCTTCCGCCCCTCGGGGGTGAAGGTGCATGCGGGCGCGCCCGTCATCGAGAACGAGATGGTGGAGGACGATTTCAGGGAGCTGGCCGCCGCCGGCGTGAAGCTCTTGGGCGAGGTGGGCCTCGGCGGCG
Organism: Xanthobacter autotrophicus ATCC 700552; assembly: GCF_043194565.1. Taxonomy (GTDB): domain Bacteria; phylum Pseudomonadota; class Alphaproteobacteria; order Rhizobiales; family Xanthobacteraceae; genus Xanthobacter; species Xanthobacter autotrophicus_F. The sequence goes on from NZ_JBAFVS010000006.1 coordinate 15,920, forward strand.
TGAAGGACGGCCCCACGGCGCGCAAGATGGTGGGATGGGCACGCAAGTACGGCATCCAGTCCACCATCCACACCGGCGGGCCGTCCATTCCCGGCTCCGGCCTCATCGACAAGGATGTGGTGCTGGAGGCGGACACCGACGTGGTGGGCCACATCAACGGCGGACATACCGCGCTGCCCGACGGCCAGATCCGCTGCATCTGCGAGGGCTGCAAGCGCGGGCTGGAGCTGGTGCACAACGGCAACGAGCGCTCCGCCCTCTACACCCTGCGCATCGCCCGCGAGATGGGCGACCTCAACCGCGTCATCCTCGGCACCGACGGGCCGGCGGGCTCGGGGGTGCAGCCGCTGGGGATTTTGCGCATGGTGTCCATGCTGTCCTCCCTCGGCGAGCTGCCGGCGGAGGAAGCCTTCTGCCTCGCCACCGGCAACACCGCGCGCATGCGGGCGCTGGATTGCGGGATCATCGAGGTGGGCCGGGCGGCGGATTTCGTGCTGATGGACAAGGCCCAGCATTCGCCCGGCGTGACCCTCTTGGACAGCGTGCGCCTCGGCGACCTGCCCGGCGTGTGCATGACCGTCATCGACGGCGTGGTGCGCTCCCAGCGCTCGCGCAACACCCCGCCGGCCGGCCGCATGCCGGTGATCGTGAAGGGGTAACCTCCCGGTCCCTGACCGGGAGGGGGTCCGCTCAAGCGCCGCGCGGGCCTGAGCCGGCCGCCGGCTTCGGCTGGCGCAGCACCAGGAGGTTGCCCGCCAGCACCAGGGCGATGCCGCCCGCCGCCGTCAGCGTCCAGTGGTAGTCCTCGAACAGGGTGGAGAGGAACAGCGCCACGATGGGGAACATGACCGTGCCGTAGCCGGCGCGGTTCGCCCCGATGCGGCGGATCAGCTGGATGTAGACGGCAAAGCCCGCCAGCGTCTGCACCACGATCAGAAAGCCCAGCGAGCCCAGATAGCGCACGCTCCAGTCCACCATGAACGGCGCCCCCCGCACCAGGCTGATGATGAACAGGATAAGGCAGCCGTAGGCAAAGCCCCAGAAGCTGGTGGACGCCATGGGAATGCCCCGCCGCCCGGCCACCCCCGACAGCAGGCTGCCGAACGAAAAGCTCACCGTCCCGGCGACGCCCAGCGCCAGCCCCACCCCCGCGCCATGGATGCCCCGCCCGTCCGCAAGGCTCGGCCCGAACACCAGCGCGGTGCCGGCGACGCCCGCCAAGGCGCCCAGCAGGATCTGCCGCCGCATGGGCACGCGCAGGAACAGCGCCGAGAACAGGGGAATGAGGATGGCCGAGAGGGAGAAGATCACCGACATCAGCCCGGACGGCAGGTGATAGCCGGCATAGTAGAAGAACAGGAAGTTCAGCGAGAACAAGGTCGCCCCGAGGCCCGCGAACAGCAGATGGTCGCGCGCCTTGAAGGCAAGCGGGGCGCGGGTGACGATTACGAACACCAGCATGGCGAGGGTGGCGACGAGGAAGCGCCAGGTGCCCGACACTTCCGGCGCCACCACGCCCAGCTGGAGCTTCAACGGCAGCCAGCCCGAGCCGAAGATCAGTACGCACACGCCGTAAAGAACGAAGTCGCGCGGGCCGAGGGGCCCATCGGTTCGGGACATATCGGGGGGCATGGGGGGCAGATCCGGGCAGGAGCCCCAAGGTAGAGCACGCACCCGCCCCGCCCGCAACGCAGCCGGCGGCCGAGGTCGGGCCGAGGCCTTGATGCAGGCGCATGGCGCGGCCGGCGACGCCCGTTTCGGGTGGACCTGATCGCAGGTTTGAAAGACGCGCCGTCGGCCCCCTCTCCCGCCTGCGGGGGAGGGGTGGGGAGGGGGCAGGTGGCGGTCCAAAGGCACCGGCGGCGCCAGCAAAAACCACCTATTGCCCCCACCCTGCCCTCCCCCGCACGCGGGAGAGGGTTCCCGGGTGTGCCCGGTCGAAGCAGCGAAATTTCAGATCGAGACATCGCCGTCCGGATGGAAACAGGACTTCGCTGCATGGCATCAGCGCATGGCTGCAATGCGCTCAGATCATGCGGCAACGGCGGGCGGAGTTGCCGTCATGCTCCGGCCGACTGAAGCGTCAGCGCCAGCAGAGCGGGAGCCCGCGCACGCCGCCCCGACTCAGTAGGCCAGCACCTTGAAGGCGGGCTCCACCGAGTGGTCCCATTCGCCGTTGTAGAGCGCCAGCAGCTTGTCGGCGGGGGAGCGGCCGGTGAGCACGATCTCTTCCAGCGGCTCCAGGAAGCGCGTCTCGTCGCGCCCCAGCCGGTCGTGGAGGCCGCGCCGCTTCAGCCCGGCCTCGGACAGCTTGAGCACGTCGCGGGCGACCTCGCGCAGGGGGCGGCCGGCAATCTCGGCCTTCAGGCCAAGGCGGGGCACGTCGTCCCGCAGCTGCTGCCGCTGTTCGGCGCTCCAGTCCCTGGCGAGGTCCCAGGCGGCGTCGAGGCTCTGGCTGTCATAGAGCAGGCCCACCCAGAAGGCGGGCATGGCGCACAGCTTGGCCCAGGGGCCGGCATCGGCGCCGCGCATCTCCAGGAAGCGCTTCAGGCGCACCTCGGGGAAGATGGTGGAAAGGTGGTTGATCCAGTCGGAGAGGGTCGCGGTCTCGCCCGGCAGCAGGGGATGGCGGCCGGCGAGCAGGTCGCGGAACGAGGTTCCCGACACGTCCACATAGGTTTCGCCGCGCTTCACGAAATACATGGGCACGTCGAGGGCGTAGTCCACATAACGCTCGAAGCCGAAGCCGTCCTCGAAGGCGAAGGGCAGCATGCCGGAGCGGGCATTGTCGGTGTCGCGCCAGATCTCGGAGCGGAACGAGAGGAAGCCGTTTGGCTTGCCTTCCGTGAAGGGTGAATTGGCGAACAGCGCGGTGGCCACCGGCTGGAGCGCGAGGCCCACGCGCATCTTCCGCACCATGTCGGCTTCGCTGGAGAAGTCCAGATTCACCTGCACGGTGCAGGTGCGGAACATCATGTCGAGGCCGTATTTGCCCACCTTGGGCATGTAGCCGGCCATGATCTTGTAGCGGCCCTTGGGCATCACCGGGGTCTCGGTGCGGGTCCACTTGGGGCTCATGCCGATGCCGAGGAAGCCGATGCCCAAGGGCTCCGCCACTTCGCGCACCTGCGCCAGATGGGCGTTCAGCTCGGCGCAGGTCTCGTGGATGGTGGCGACCGGCGCGCCGGACAGCTCGAACTGGCCGCCCGGCTCCAGCGAGATGGCCCCGCCCCCGGTCACATCGGCGAGGCCGATGATGGTGGTGCCCTCCATGATGGGCTCCCAGCCGAGCAGGGACCGCATGCCCTCCAGCAGCTTGCGGATGCCCTTGGGCCCCTCGTAGGGCACCGGCTCGTGGCGGCCGAGGGTGAAGGGGATCTTCTCGTGCTCGGTTCCGATACGGAAGGCCCGCTCCGGTTTGGACCCCTGTTCCATCCACTCCACCAGCTCATGCCGGCCGGCAATGGGGGTCGCATCAAGGGTGTCCCGGGCCATACGAAATCTCTTCAACGAAATGGGCGCGAGACCATACACGGCGGCCCGGCCAAGGCAACAGACGCTTCGGTTTCTCAATACCGCCCCAGCGCACCTTGGAGCCAGCGCAGGTTGCCCGGCTCAAGGAAATGCGCCGCACCAGACCGGCGGTCCCGTTCCAGCCCGGGCATTTCGATCCGAGCGGGGCGGGGCCGGACAGCCAAGCCCGAGCTGTCATCAGATGGTGACGGGATTGGCTTTTGCAACGGCGTCGAACGCCTGGAGCAGACCGATCAGCCCTTCAAGCTGGGAGAGCGGCACCATATTCGGCCCGTCGGAGGGGGCCTTGTCCGGGTCGGGGTGGGTCTCGATGAACACCGCCGCCACCCCCACGGCCACCGCCGCGCGGGCCAGCACCGGCACGAACTCGCGCTGTCCGCCGGAGGAGGAGCCCTGCCCGCCGGGCTGCTGCACCGAGTGGGTGGCATCGAACACAACAGGCGCGCCCGTGGTCTTGGCGAGGATGGGCAGCGCCCGCATGTCGGAGACGAGGGTGTTGTAGCCGAAGGACACGCCGCGCTCGGTCACCAGCACCCGGCCATTGCCGGCGCCGGTGAGCTTGTTCACCACATTGGCCATGTCCCAGGGGGCAAGGAACTGGCCCTTCTTCACGTTCACCGCCTTGCCGGTGCGGGCGGCAGCGATGAGCAAATCGGTCTGGCGGCACAGGAAGGCGGGGATCTGCAGCACGTCCACCGCCTGCGCGGCGGCGGCGCACTGGTCGATCTCGTGCACGTCGGTGAGCACCGGCAGGCCGAGGCTCTCGCGGATCTCGGCGAACACCGGCAAGGCCGCTTCCAGCCCCAGGCCCCGCTGGGCCGAGAGCGAGGTGCGGTTGGCCTTGTCGAAGGAGGTCTTGAAGATAAGGCCGATGCCGCGCCGCTGCGCGATCTCCTTCAGGGCGCAGGCGACCTCCAGCGCGTGGGCGCGGCTTTCCATCTGGCAGGGGCCGGCGATGAGCGCCAGCGGCAGGCCGTTGCCGATGCGCACGGGTCCCACATCGTGTCCCACATCTTGTCCCACCTCGACGATGGATTGGGGCTTGGTGGCGGGCGGTGCGGCGTTCATGGGATCATCCTTGGGAAACGGCGCCGCCGGGAAACGCCCGAGGGCGAGGCCCCGGCGGCGCGCCAAACTAGCTCTAACCTTATGGCGTGACCAGCTTCAGCCCCACGATCCCGGCGCCGATGAGGCCGATGGAGGCCAGGCGCAGCAGGTCGGTCGATTCGGCGAAGAAGGCGATGCCGACGAGCGCCGTGCCCACGGTGCCGATCCCCGCCCACACCGCATAGGCGGTGCCGATGGGAATGCCCCTCAGCGCCAGCGACAGCAGGAACAGGCTGACCGCGATGGCCGACAGGGTGAAGAGGCTGGGCCACAGCCGAGTGAAGCCTTCCGACTGCTTCATGCCGATGGCCCAGGCGATTTCCATGACACCGGCGACGAACAGATAGATCCACGCCATGGGCGGGTACCTCAGGGGCGGGGTCGTCCCCGCCGCTCGACCATGCAAAGGCGCGCGGCCGTCCGCGTCCCGTAGGGGACGGATGTCCCCTGCCCTCATTTAGGGCATCCCGCGCACGGGTGAAGCCGGAGGCAGTGCACAAATGCGCGGCATTTGAGGCCAGTCGTCCGGCCGCAGTCCTCTGAGGGCGCGTTGCACGAAGCCGGCGAACCTGGACGCAAGCTTGTCGTACCGCCCGCGCCATAAAGCACGGCGGGTGTTCGGCAATGCCATCGGACGCCAAGGCGCTCAGGGCCCGTTGATGACTGCTCCGTTTCGTGGTGTTTTCCATTCGGCCGCGCTGCCACTGCTGCTGAAGGGAAACCGCATGGTCAATGTCGTCATGGTGCTTCTGGGCATGCTGCTACCCTTGCTGCATCTGGCATTCACCAAAGGACCCTGGACGCGTCGCAACGTCCTGCGCCTGCTCCTCGTATACGCATTCGTTTTTGACGTGGGCGCCGTCGGCTTCATCTTCGGCTTCGTCCCGCACGTCTTCTTCGCCGACACGGCTGCAAAGCTGATCGGCTGGCCGCCGGGCAATCCGTTCCAGTTCGAGGTCGGGTTGCACGACGGCGCCTGGGGCATCCTCGGCTTTCTGTGCGTCTTCATCGGCGGCGGATTCTGGCTGGCGACCGCGCTTGGCTGGTCGTTCTTCCTGCTCGGCGCGGCCTATGGCCATGTGCATCAGCTGCTCGTCGAGGGCGATTTCGCGCCATACAACCTCATGCCGGCCTTTACCGACACCTTCATCCCGTTGTGGCTGCTCGGATTGCTCTACGCCTATTATCGCAGCGGCGGCCTCGAGGGTTCGTTGCGCCCGGAACGCTGATCGGCGCGCCTGACCTCAGCCCTCCGGCATCTCGAACACCAGGGTTGCGCCCATGCCGGCCTTGGGGGGCACCACCACCACGCCGGCGATGGCTTCCTCCACCATCCGCCGGGCCGCCAGCCCGCGCCGCAGTTCCGGGGCGCCCGTGGTGTTGAAGCGCGCCGCCGCGAGGCGCAGGCCCTCCCCGCCGGGGGCCGGCACGCCATAGCGCTCGGTGAACAGGGGCCGGGTCATCACGTCCACGGCCCCGCGCGGGGTCTGGCCCACGAACCAGTCGTCGCGCGCCCGCAGCACCGACCCGCCGGTGACCGTCTCCAGGAACGCCTTGTGCAAGACCGGCGTGTCTGCCACCAGCACCACGCCGGCAACGCCGGTGACCTGGTTGGAATGGCGCTGGAGATCCGCCGACCAGAAATTCTCCGGCAGCTTCTGGGTGCTGGTGAACAGGCCCAGGTCCGGCGAGAGCGGATCGCGGGCGAATACGAGGGTGAAGCCCACCTCCACCTCCTGCCCGTCCGGCCGGCGGGCGGTGCGGCCGAACGCGAAGGTGTCGAACCCGCCGAAATTCGCGGTATCGAAAGCGGACTTGTCGGCCTGCGGGTCGGAGCCCTCCAGCGCCAGCATGGAGAGGCCCTGCCCGCAGGTTTCGACGAAGTGCTGGTTGAAGGCGCCGAACGAAAAGCGCGTGCCCTCGTGCGGCGGGATCTTTTCCGGCTCAACCACTTGCAGCAGCTCGACAAAGAAGCCGGGGGTCTGGACGATGCGGTTCTCGGTGCCCCAGGGATGGCGGTTGCGGGCGCCCACCGTGAAGCCCAGCAGGTCGTAAACCTCTCCCGCCGCATCAAGATCGCGGACGAGATGCACCACATGGTCGAGACCGCGTCGCATGGCCACTCCTCTGCCCGACTCTCCGGGGCGGGAGCTTAGAACGCGATCCGATCAGATTGAAACAACCAATAGGCGAGTACCTTCCGAATCATCACACCAGCCGGCTCTGCTCCATGGCCGCGCCCACGAACGAGGCAAACAGCGGGTGGGGCTGGAACGGCCGCGACTTGAGCTCCGGATGGAACTGCACCCCGATGAACCAGGGGTGGTCGCCATATTCCACGATCTCCGGCAAAAGTCCGTCGGGCGACATGCCGGAGAACCTCAGGCCATGCTGCTCCAGCCGCTGGCGATAGGCGGTGTTCACCTCGTAGCGGTGGCGGTGGCGCTCGAAGATGTCGCATCCACCATAAACCGCCTCCACCCGGCTGCCGGACTCCAGATGGGCAGCATAGGCGCCGAGCCGCATGGTGCCGCCCAAATCACCGGCGGCATTGCGGCGCTCCAGCTCGTTACCCTTCAGCCATTCAGTGAGCAACCCCACCACCGGCTCACGGGTGGGGCCGAACTCGGTGGAATTGGCGTCGTGGATGCCCGCAAGGTTGCGGGCCGCCTCGATCACCGCCATCTGCATGCCGAAGCAGATGCCGAGATAGGGCACCTTGCGCTCGCGGGCGAAGCGGGCCGCCCGGATCTTGCCTTCCGCCCCACGCTGGCCGAAGCCGCCCGGCACCAGAATGCCGTGCACATGCTCGAGGAAGGGCGCGGGGTCCTCGCGCTCGAAGGTCTCGCTCTCGATCCAGTCGAGATTGACCCGCACCTTATGGGCGATGCCGCCATGGGCCAGCGCCTCGATCAGCGACTTATAGGCATCCTTGAGGCCGGTATACTTGCCCACGATGGCGATGGTGACCTCGCCCTCGGGGTTGCGCACGCGCCCCTCGATGTCGGTCCAGCGCTTGAGGTTGGGTGCCGGCGCCGGCTCGATGTTGAAGGCGGCCAGCACTTCCTTGTCGAGCCCTTCCGCGTGGTAGGCGGACGGGACGGCATAGATGTTGTCCACGTCCCGCGCCTCGATCACCGCACTCTCGCGCACGTTGCAGAACAGCGAGAGCTTGCGCCGCTCCTCGCGCGGGATCTCGCGATCCGTGCGGCAGAGCAGGATGTCGGGCTGGATGCCGATGGAGCGCAGCTCCTTCACCGAATGCTGGGTCGGCTTGGTCTTCAGCTCCCCGGCGGAGGGGATGTAGGGCATCAGGGTGAGGTGGATGAAGATGGCGTGGCCGCGCGGCAGCTCGTTCTTCAGTTGGCGGGTGGCCTCGAAGAAGGGCAGGCCCTCGATGTCGCCCACCGTGCCGCCCACCTCGATGAGGACGAAGTCGAAGCCCTCGTTGCCATCCAGGATGAAGTCCTTGATGGCATTGGTGACGTGGGGAATCACCTGGATGGTGGCGCCCAGATAGTCGCCGCGGCGCTCCTTGGTCAGGATGTCCTGATAGATGCGGCCGGTGGTGATGTTGTCCTGCTTCGTCGCCGGATGGCCGGTGAAGCGCTCGTAATGGCCGAGGTCGAGATCGGTCTCGGCCCCGTCGTCGGTCACGAACACCTCGCCGTGCTGGTACGGGCTCATGGTGCCCGGATCGACGTTGAGGTACGGGTCCAGCTTGCGCAGCCGGACGGTATAGCCGCGCGCCTGGAGAAGCGCGCCGAGAGCTGCGGAGGCGAGGCCCTTGCCCAGGGAAGACACGACGCCGCCGGTGATGAAGATGTAGCGCGCCATGGGCCTCGACCTTACCTCGTGCAAACGCGATTCGGCGAGGGCGAAGCCGGGGGCGGCCTCGCCTCGCCTGTGGAGAAAGCGTGTCGCCGCGCGAATCGCGGCGACGGCCTTACTTGAAGCTCACTTGGACTGCGGAACCTGCGGGCCCGAAGGCGCGGCCGGCGTCGCGGGTGCCCCCTGATCGGCACCACCGCCCTGCGGGCGAATCTGGTCGAGAATGGTGCCGCCGCTGTTGGGCACCTGCGGGCCACTCTGGGTCGCCGGCTGCAGGATCGAGCGCGGGGCACGGCCCAAGCCTGCCACGATGGTCAGCGCCAGCGAGGTGATGAAGAAGACGACTGCCAGGATGGCCGTGGCGCGGGTGAGCAGGTTGGCCGAGCCGCGCGCGGAAAAGAAGCCGCCCGAACCGCCGCCGCCACCACCGCCGATGCCGAGACCCCCGCCTTCCGAGCGCTGGATCAGCACCACGCCGATGAGCGCGAGCACCACCATGAGATGAATGACAATGAGAACCGTCTGCATGGAATCCATCATGTTCGCGCCACGACCAAAAGCCCGGCGCGTCAGTTGCCGGTCTGTTACACGATCGAGCGGCGCGAGGGAAGAGCGCGCCCGTCACGCGCCGACTGCCCGGCGCGCATGGCAGGCGGGTATGGCAGGCGGGTATGGCAGATCGGCGGACCCCGACCGGCATGAGCCGAGCGGGTGAGGCCCGCCATCCCCTGCACCGGAGGTATCGGGCCGCAGATTGCACATGGAACCGGCTTCAACGAGGCTGTGCGCCGTCGGCGCGGTCTCGCCTTCTCGACACTTCTCCTGACCTGGGGTTCCAGTCGTGCACCGTCTCGTTGTCGCACTCGCCTCCCTTGCCGCCCTTGCCGCGGCGTCGCCCGCTCTCGCGCAGTCGCTGAAGTCGGACGAGGTGTACAGCTCCATCGCCGCGCAGCCCATCACCGCGCCCAACCCGGTGCTCGGCGCCGACGGCCGGGTGCATCTCGCCTATGAGCTTTACGTCACCAATCCGAGCAAGCTGTTCGTCACCCTCGACAAGGTGGAAGCCGTGGACGGCGCGGGCAATGCCCTCGCCAGCCTGGAAGGCGACGGGCTCGGCGCCATGATGACGGACTATGCCGGCACCGCCCGCACCCTGCCGCCCGGCGGCACCGCGGCGGTGTTCCTGGACGTGCCCTTCGCCCGCGCGGCCAAGCTCCCCGACCGCGTCCTCGCCCGTATCACGGCGAAGCGCCAGGAGGCCGGTCCCGACGGCAAGCCGGTGCCCATGCCGGCGAGCGCGCCCCTGCCGGCCACCTTCACCTTCACCGGCGCGGAAACCGGCATCGGACGCCCGGCGGTGGTGATCGCGCCGCCGCTGCGCGGCAAGGGCTGGGTGGCCATCAACGGCTGCTGCGATGCGCTCACCTCCCATCGCGGGGCGATCATGGCGATCAACGGGCGGCTGCGGGTGCCGGAGCGCTTCGCCATCGACTTCGTCCAGCTCGACGCCGCCGATCGCCTCTTCACCGGCGATGTGCACAAGCTGGAGAGCTATGCGTTTTACGGCGTGCCGGTGCATGCGGTCGCCGACGGCGTGGTGGTGAACCTCTACGACGCCACCGACGCCCAGGTGCCCGGCGGCGACGCCAAGGGAATCACCACGGAGAATATCGGCGGCAACATGCTGGTGATCGACATGGGCGGCGGCAACTTTGCCTTCTACGCCCATATGCAGCGCGGCAGCCTGAAGGTGAAGCTGGGCGACACCGTGCGCACGGGCGATGTCATCGGCCTGCTCGGCAACACCGGCAACACCAATGCCCCGCACCTGCATTTCCACGTGATGGACGGCCCCTCGCCGCTGGATGCCAACGGCCTGCCCTATGTTTTCACGCGCTTCGAAGGAGAGGGCGTGGCCAACCCCGCCGGGGCGGACTTCTTTGAAAAGCCGGTTCCGGCCGACATCGACCGCACCCGCCTCGCCGGCCCCCGGCAGGACGCGCTGCCCCTCAACAACCAGGTGGTGGATTTCGGCGACGGGAAATAGAGGTGCCGGCGGGCCAGCAAGCCCGCCGGCACCTTTCCCTCAGTGGCCCAGCACCGCCAGCAGCAGCAGGGCCACGATGTTGGTGATCTTGATCATGGGGTTCACGGCGGGGCCCGCCGTGTCCTTGTAGGGGTCGCCCACGGTGTCGCCGGTCACCGAGGCCTTGTGGGCCTCGGAGCCCTTCATGTGGCGCACGCCGTCCTTGTCCACGAAGCCGTCCTCGAACGACTTCTTGGCATTGTCCCAGGCGCCGCCGCCCGAGGTCATGGAGATGGCGACGAACAGGCCGGTCACGATCACGCCCAGCAGCATGGCGCCCACCGCCGAGAAGGCGGCCGACTTGCCCGCCGCGCCGCCGCCCGCCACCGCATAGATGACGAAGTAGCAGAAGATGGGCGACAGCACCGGCAGCAGGGAGGGGATGATCATCTCCTTGATGGCGGCCTTGGTGAGCAGGTCCACGGCGCGGGAATAATCCGGCTTCTCGGTGCCGGCCATGATGCCCGGCTTCTCGCGGAACTGCCGGCGCACCTCCTCCACGATGGCGCCCGCCGCCCGGCCCACCGCCGTCATGCCCATGGCGGCGAACAGGAACGGCAAAAGCCCGCCGAACAGCAGGCCCACCACCACATAGGGGTTCTCCAGCGAGAAGTTGGGGGCGACGCCGTAGAAATAGGTGCCCTGCCCCGCCTGGGCGATGAAGTATTTCAGGTCCTGGCTATAGGCTGCGAACAGCACCAGCGCGCCAAGGCCGGCGGAGCCGATGGCGTAGCCCTTGGTCACCGCCTTGGTGGTGTTGCCCACCGCGTCCAGCGCGTCGGTGGACTGGCGCACCTCCTTGGGCAGGCCGGCCATTTCGGCGATGCCGCCGGCATTGTCCGTCACCGGCCCGAAGGCATCCAGCGCCACGATCATGCCGGCCAGCGCCAGCATGGTGGTGGCGGCGATGGCGATGCCGAACAGCCCGGCGAGGCCATAGGCGAACAGGATGCCGGCGATGATGACCAGCGTCGGCAACGCCGTGGATTCCAGCGAGACGGCCAGCCCCTGGATGATGTTGGTGCCATGCCCGGTCACCGAGGCCTGGGCGATGGACACCACCGGGCGATAGCCGGTGCCGGTGTAATATTCGGTGATGACCACGATGGCCCCCGTCACCGCGAGGCCCACGAGGCCGCACAGGAACAGGCTGGTGCCGGAGAAGTCCGCCCCCGCGATGGGTCCGAAGCCGGGCAAAAGCCACGTCACCGCCGCCAGTGCGATGATGGAGAAGCCCGCCGTCGCCATCAGGCCCTTGTAGAGCGCGCCCATGATGGACGAGTTGGCCCCGAGCCGCACGAAGAAGGTGCCGGCGATGGAGGTGATGATGCACGCCCCGCCGATGGCCAAAGGATAGACCATCATGGTGGCGAGGCTTGCCGGCACGGCGGCGAAGAAGATGGCGGCCAGCACCATGGTGGCCACCACGGTCACCGCATAGGTCTCGAACAGGTCCGCGGCCATGCCGGCGCAGTCGCCGACATTGTCGCCCACGTTGTCGGCGATGGTGGCCGGGTTGCGCGGATCATCCTCCGGGATGCCGGCTTCCACCTTGCCCACGAGGTCGCCACCCACGTCGGCGCCCTTGGTGAAGATGCCGCCGCCGAGACGGGCGAAGATGGAGATGAGCGAGGCGCCGAAGCCCAGCGCCACCAGCGCGTCCACCACCGTGCGGCTGTTGACGGCGAAGCCCAGGATCTGGGTGAGCACGAGGAAATAGAAGGTGACACCAAGGAGCGCGAGCCCCGCCACCAGCATGCCGGTGACCGCGCCGGCCTTGAACGCGAGGTCGAGGCCGCCGGCCAGCGACTGGGTCGCCGCCTGAGCGGTGCGCACATTGGCGCGGACCGACACATTCATGCCGATGAAGCCGGCGAGCGCCGAGAGGATGGCGCCGACGGCGAAGCCCACCGCCACCAGCCAGCCCAGGAACAGCCCGACGAGAACGAAGATGACGACGCCCACCACGCCGATGGTGGTGTACTGGCGCTTCAGGTAGGCCTGCGCCCCTTCCGCGATGGCCGCTGCGATTTCCTGCATCCGCGCGGTGCCCGGGTCCGCGGCCATGAGTTCGCGGATGGCCCATACGCCGTACGCCACGGCCAGCAGGCCGCAGGCGATGATCAACACCAGTGCCAGCATCAGTCCCACCCTTTTTCGTTTCCGCCAGTATCTTGTTATGGGGTGAGTGTGAGCGGTGCCGTGACCCACGGCAAGGGGTGTCCGGGCAAACTGTCGCAGTGTCCGGCGCCATATCGCGGCCCCGATCCTTGGCCGCAAACGGCAGGGGTCAGGCAGAGGCCGCGCCGGCTTTGCCAAAGGCCGAGGGGCAGGCCCAAGGGGAAGGCCCAAGGGGAAGGCCCAAGGCGAAGGCCCAAGGGGAAGGCCCAAGGGGAAGGCCGGCGCGCCGCGACCTACCGGGTCGGCGGGGCGTCGCTGGAATCGCGGAATTCGAAGATCTTGCGCAGGAAGCCGGGCGCCACCGCAGAGATGGGATTGATGCGCAGGGTCGGCCCGCCGCTGAGGGGACCGACGATCTCGAAGGTCACGCCCACGAGGCCCTCGTTCGGCCCGCCGCCCAGCAACATGCCGATCACCGGCAGCTTGGAGAAGATATTGTTGAGGGCATAGGCCGGCACGAAGGTGCCGCGGACCGAAATGCGGTCGGCGGCGAAATCCAGCGTGCCGTCGAAGGTGGCGCCGACGGATGAGCCCCAGATGGCGCCTTCCTTGAACACGATCTTGCCCGTGGTGCGGGAGAACTGGGCCTGCGCCTTCTGGAAGGCGGCGGTGCCGTCCTCGATCTTGCCGGACGAATCGCGCGCCGCGCTGGAGAGTTGCTGGAGCCCCGGCTCGCCCTTGATGGCGAAGTCGCGCACATGGATCACGCCGTCCTGCGGGGCGTTGTCGCTGCGCGGCGGGTCCACCACCAGCCAGGCCTCGCCGCCCTGCACCTTGGGGTAGATGTCGAGGAAGCGCAGCATGGCACCGGCGTCGGAGGTGGTCACCAGCAGCGCCTTCTGCCGGCCCTGCCAGTTGCGCATCTCGCCCGCCACCGTGCCGTCGCGACCGGCCTTGGCTGTCAGCGTGAAGTCGCGCGTCTCCACGCCCCGGCGCGAGACCGAGAGGTCGAACTGGCGCAACACCTCGCCATTGTTTCCGGTGAGCGCGCCGATGCGCGATTCCACATCCACGTCCGGCATCTTCTGGGCGCGCCGCTGGCCGGCAGGCGCGGAAACGAGGCTCTTCATGATGCCGCGCGCATCCATCACGTCGCCGGTGATGCGGACCTTCAGCACGTCACCCACCTTCTCCGCCTTGGCCGATGCCTTGTCGCCGTCGGAGAGCTGGAAGGTGGGGAAGCTGGCTCCGACCAGCTCTCCGCTGTCGGACAATTCCATGGAGCCCTTCAGCAGCGTGCCCGAGCCGTCGATGACCATGTCGTCGAGGCGGACGCTGTTGCCCTTGTCGTTCAGGGCGAATTTCGCCTTCAGGGGCTTGCCCGCCGGCTTGCTGAGGCCGGGGATGAGATCGGCGATGCGCGCGTTGACGAGATCGGCCTCGATGGTCGCCCGCGTGTCCTTGTTGTTGGTGGTGCCCACGAGGCGCACGCCCACCGGGCCGGAGACGCCGGGCAGGTCCACGCCCAGCTTGCCGCGGGCGGCATCGTCCAGGGTGGCGCTGACCCGGATATCGGAATCGGCCACGTTCTTGCGCTTCTCGTATTCGAAGGCCAGCGGCGCGCCGGCGATCTTGCCGTCGCCGCGCAGCACCACGCCGGCCGGCGAGGCGAAGGCCTTCACCGTTGCCCCTTCGAGCCGCAGGCCGCGAAACACCTTGTCGACGCCGAAATCCGTCAGGGTGGCTTCGAGCGAATAGTCGAAATCCTCCGGCAGCGGCACCTTGCGGAAGGTGATGTTCACCTGCAGCAAGGCGGAGAACTTGCCCCGCGTGGTGGAGGGATCGAAGGCGGTGCCGGTGGGGCCTTTCAGCGGCTCCATGCCCAGCACCTCGACGGCGCCGTCGGCCGGTCCGTCGAACTTCACCCGGATCTGGGAGGTGGGCTCGCGGGGGAAATAGTCCGGCATCAGCATCACGCCGTCGCTCACCGCGATCTTGCGGTTCTGCGGCGTCACCGCGGTTCCGTCCGGCAGGGTGATGCGCACCGAACGGCCGGTGACGAGGATGGCGAGGCTCGCATTGGTGATGGGCGGCAGGCCCTTCACCGGCCGCAGGGTGACCCCCTTTCCGGTAACGGTGACGCGCACCCCGTCGTCCGGCAGGGGCACCTGCTTCTGGCCGATCAGGTCGAGCGCCAGCTTGACCGCCACGGTGATGCCATCCGCCGTGCCGCCGGAAACGTTGTCGATGGCGAACTGCCGGGCCGGCGGGGCGATGTTCACCGGCCAGAAGCGCTTGATGGTGGCCACGGGCATGGGCGAGGCGGTGCCGTCGAACTTCAGGTAGGGCACGTCCACGCCGAAATCGAACAGCGCCGTGAAGGTGAAGGCGCCCGCCGCCGAGCCGAGGAAGCCCGTATCCACGATGATCTGCCGGCTGGGCGGATCAAACCGGCCCGCCACCTCCACCTTGTCGACGACGAGGGTAGGCTCGGGCATTTCCTTGCCGGTGAGCACCACCTGTTTCTGCGCCATCTGGAATGGCCAGGGCGCACCCAGCGTCGCCGGCACCTTGATCTCGCCCGTAAGCGAGATGACGTTCTCGGTCTTCACCGCCTCGATGGGCGCGACCACGATCACCCGGCGCGCCACGTCGAGGGTCGCGCCAATGCGGGCGCGATCGATAACGAAGCGCTCTTCCGGGTCCTCGCCATTGCCCAGCGCGCCGGCGCCGAAGTCCAGGCTCGCCTCGCCGGCCTTCACCTCGCCGTCCACGGACAGGCGGGCGGTGAAGGACGCGTTCAGCGGCGTGTCCATGTAGAAGCGCCGCTGGTCCTGGATGAAGGCCTGGAGCAGGTCGCGCGTGGAGAGATTGCGGATCGCCAGCTCGATGGCCCGCTCCCCGTCCCGCGCCGGGCCGATGCGCGCGGTGGCGGTGGCGACGCCCTGCGGCGACTGGATGGTGAAGGTGAGCTGGGCGCCGCCCGCCTGCGGCCGGGCGAGGCGCACGCTGATGTGCTGGAAGACGATGCGGCGGCCGGCGCTCTCATTCTCCACGATGAGCGTGCCGTCCTTGAGCCCCACGTCGGCCAGGGCGCCGCCATCGAAGCCGGCCGATTCCAGTTCGTTGATCCAGCGGGCCAGGACCACCGGCTTCAGGGGATCGGTATCGAGGGCGCTGGCGCCAGCCGCCGCGGCGGGCGCGGGCGCCGCCGATTGCGGGGTCGCGGCGGGCGCGCCATCGGCCACGGGCACCTCTGGAGCAGGCGGCGACGGGGTGCGGGCAGCCGCCGAGATCGGGGCTGAGATGGCCTTGCCGCCCTTGCCGGTGGCGACTGCCAGATGGCCGGAGGCGGCGATGCGCACCGTCATCTCGGCGCCGACCAGGTCGATCCGCCGCGCCTTCGGCATGAGGGACAGGAGCGAGCCTTCCAGCTCCACTTCGGCGCTGGGCGCGCTCGCCACCAACTGGCCGTCCGGTCCGGTGACGCGGATGTCATGGACCACCACGGCGGTGGCGCCGTCTCTCATGGTCTCCATGGTGGTGGAGCCGATGGCCACCTTGTGCCCGCCGCCGATGCGCTCTTCCAGCGCCCGCTCGATATAGGGCGTCGCGAGATTGGCGGTGATGATGCCATTGGCGATGAGCACATACAGGGTAACCGCCGCAACGCCGCCGACGGCGATGAGCAGCAGGCATACCGTGGTGAACACGCGCGCCGCGCGGCTGCGCGGCGTCAGCGCCCCCATGATGCCCCGGAAGCGGGAGCGCCGCGGCTGACGCCGCACCGGCTCCGGCTTGCGCACCCGATCCTCCATGCCGTTTCGACCCTTCCCGCTTCTTTTTAGCGCCCGACGCCCACCATAGAGCCAGCGGCACAGGCTCATGTCCGGCGCGGCGATTCGTCCATGATCGCCCGATTGACCCTAACCTGCCCGTGCCTCGTAAAGATGAGGTGGATCAATCCTTGCGCGTGACCAATCCTTGCTCGTTACCATGTGCGCCGGGAAGGCGGCGATCTTGTGAGTCGCCGGAGCCAGATCCGGCTCTGGATTCAGGCAAGAGCACGCGCCGATCAACCCCGTCATGGCGCCGAACACGTCGAAAGGAAGGCGGATGTCCAAGTTTCCGGAAGCCGGTGCCAAGGCGCCCCCGTTCTCGCTCGTCCGGGACGGTGGCGGCACGGTGGCGCTCAAGGACTTCAAGGGCCGCAAGCTGGTGGTCTTTTTCTACCCCAAGGCCAACACCACCGGCTGCACCAAGGAGGCCATCGCCTTCAATGGCCTCAAAGACGCCTTCGCCGCCGCCGACACCGATATTCTGGGTGTCTCGGCCGACGCGGTGAGCGCGCAGGACAAGTTCAAGGCCAAATACGACTTCGCCTTTCCCCTCGGCTCGGACCCGGAGAAAGCGATGCTGGAGGCCTATGGCGTCTGGGTTGAAAAAAGCATGTACGGCCGCAAATACATGGGCATCGAGCGGTCAACCCTGCTGATCGGCCGCGACGGCACAGTGGCGCGCAGCTGGCCCAAGGTGAAGGTGGCCGGCCACGCCGAAGACGTGCTCAAGGCGGCGCAGGAGCTGGCCTGAGGTCGTCCGGGAAACGGCCGAGGACCTGGCGGCCGAGGACATGGCGACCGAAGATATGGCGGCCGATCCCTGCACGGCCGCCACCTACCCCTTCCCTTTACATGTCGGAGTATGAAAAATGTTCATTGCCACCAACAGGTTCAAGGTGAAGCACGGCTCGGAGACCGAGTTCGAGCGCGTCTGGCGCGAGCGCGACACCTACATCGCCGCCGTTCCCGGCTTCGTGGCCTTCGACCTGTGCCGCGGCCCGGAGAAGGAGGAATACACCCTCTACATCTCCCACACCGTGTGGGCGACCAGGGCGGATTTCGAGGCCTGGACCAAGTCCGAGGCCTTCCGCCTCGCCCATCGCGATGCAGGATCTTCGTCCAATCGCGTGAACTATATCGGCGGTCCGGAGTTTGAAGGGTACGAGTCCGTCCTTTCGCTGACCCCCGGCGAGAAGGCGGCTTGAGTATCCTTCGATTTTTCGACCTCTGAGTACCTCCACCTGGCCGGGTCCGCCCGCGCCGGGTTTCTTTTTGCCTCGGCCCTGGCGGGTTCAGGCGCGCTCTGCGGCGCCTGCATCGGGGGCTTTTCTTGGCCGGCGCGGTTCTCTACCGTCGCGCCATCGCTTTCGAACACGGCCATCCGGCCATCGGGATTTTCAGAACCATGAGCGCATATTCCGAGCTTTCCGCCCATTTCACCCGCACCGCCGCCCTCGGCAATGGCATCGGCATCCTGCAATGGGACAGCGACACCATGATGCCCAAGGGCGCCGCTGAAACCCGCGCGGAGAGTCTTGCCCTGCTGCGGGTGCTCCATCACGGCATGGTGACCGACCCCCGCATCGGCGACTGGCTCGCCACCGCCTCCGGCGAGGACCTCGGCCCCTGGGAACAGGCGAACCTGCGCGAGATCGAGCGGCAATACACCGTGCAGACCGCCCTGCCCGCCGATCTCGTGGAGGCCGCGAGCCGCGCCTCGTCCAAGTGCGAGATGGCGTGGCGCAAGGCGCGCGCCGAGGCCGACTTCCCCGCGCTCCTGCCCGATCTGGAAGAGGTGCTGCGCCTGCAGCGCGAGATGGGCCAGGCCAAGGGCGAGAAGCTCGGCCTCTCCCCCTATGACGCGCTCCTGAACGACTACGAGCCGGGCGGCCGCGCCGCGCGCATCGACGCTTTGTTCGACGATCTCGCCCAGTTCCTGCCCGCCTTCACCGAGCAGGTGCTGGAGGTGCAGGCCCGCCGCCCCGCGACGCCGCCGCTGTCCGGCCCGTTCGCGGTGGAGGCGCAGCGCGCCCTGGGCGTCGAGATGATGAGGACGGTGGGCTTCGATTTCGACCGCGGCCGGCTCGATGTCTCTACCCATCCCTTCTGCGGCGGGGCCGACAACGACGTGCGCATCACCACGCGCTACGACGAGGCCAATTTCTCCAAGGCCCTCATGGGGGTGCTGCACGAAACCGGGCATGCCCTCTACGAGCAGGGTCGCCCGCACGACTATATCTTCCAGCCGGTGGGGCAGGCCCGCTCCATGAGCGTGCATGAGAGCCAGTCCCTGCTGATGGAGATGCAGGCCTGCCGCGGCCGCGAATTCCTCACCTTCGCCGCCCCCCGCATGCGCGCCGCCTTCAATGGCGCCGGACCCGCCTGGGAGGCCGAGGCCCTGTGGCGGTCCTATACGCGGGTGGAGCGCGGCTTCATCCGCGTGGATGCGGACGAGGTGACCTATCCCGCCCATGTCATCCTGCGCTATCGCCTCGAAAAGGCGCTGATCGGCGACGAGATGAAGCTTTCCGACCTGCCCGGCGCCTGGGCCGACGGCATGAAGTCGCTGCTCGGCGTGGTGCCGCCGGACGACCGGCTGGGCTGCCTGCAGGACATCCACTGGCCGAGCGGCGGCTGGGGCTATTTCCCCACCTACACCCTCGGCGCCATGACGGCGGCGCAGCTGTTCGACGCCGCCTGCACGGCCGACCCGTCCATCCTGCCGGGCATCGCCCGCGGCGATTTTGCGCCCCTGCTGGCCTGGCTGCGCACCAACGTCCACAGCCAGGGCTCGCTGCTGGAAACCGACGCGCTGCTCACCCGCGCCACCGGCCGGCCGCTTGACGCCTCGGTGTTCAAGGCCCACCTCGTGCGCCGCTATGGCGGCGAGATGGAGCAGCATCAGGCGGCGTGAGCATTTGCCGTTTGGGAAGGGACGCGTCCAGACCCTTCCTCGGCAAAGCTTTTCGATCTTTGCTTCCGCCTGTCGGTCATGGGCATACTCCCGCGTCCTAGTGGATCAACCGAAACGGATGGAACCCATCCGTTTCGAAAAGTTGATCCACCAGATCAAAGGGTTGTGGTTCGACCGCGACAGATGGGTTCCATCAGTCGCGGTCGAACCACAAGGACAAGACGACGGGAGCCTTGCCCATGATGTACGCCATCCTCTGCTACCATGAAGAAGACGTGGTCTGCGCCTGGAGCAAGGCGGAGGACGACGCCGTCATGGCGAAGCTCGCCGTGGTGCAGGAGCGCCTGATCAAGGCGGGCAAGATGGGCGCCTCGCTGCGCCTGCTGCCCACCACCGCCGCCGCCACCCTGCGCAAGAGCGAGGACCCGCCCCTCGTCATCGACGGGCCGTTCGCCGAGACCAAGGAGCAGTTGCTCGGCTTCTATCTGGTGGACGCCGCCGATCTCGACGACGCGCTCGCCATCGCCCGCGAGCTTGCCGCCGCCAACCCCGGCGGCGCCTATGAAATCCGGCCGGTGGGCCAGTTCTTCCCGGACCAGCGGGTGGCCCCGTGACCACGCCGGCACTCGGCGATCCGGCCTGGATCAACGGTGCGCTCACCGCCGCGCGACCCCAGGCCGTGGCCGCCCTGCTGCGCTATTTCCGCGACCTCGACACCGCGGAGGAAGCCTTTCAGGAAGCCTGCCTCCGCGCCCTGAAAACGTGGCCGGTGAACGGCCCGCCGCGCGATCCCGCCGCATGGCTGATCCTGGTGGGCCGCAACGCCGCCCTCGACGGGGTGCGCAAGCGCGCGCGGCACGATCCCCTGCCTCCGGACGAACAATTGTCCGACCTCGACGACGCCGAAGCCGGCCTCGCCGAACGGCTGGACAATTCCCATTATCGCGACGACGTGCTGCGCCTGCTGTTCATCTGCTGCCATCCCGAACTGCCGGTAACCCAGCAGATCGCGCTGGCCCTGCGCATCGTTTCCGGCCTGTCGGTGAAGCAGATCGCCCGCGCCTTCCTCGTCAGCGAGGCGGCCATGGAGCAGCGCATCACGCGGGCCAAGGGCCGCATCGCCAGGGCCGACGTGCCGTTCGAGGCGCCGGGTCCGGTGGAGCGGGCGGAGCGGCTCGGTACCGTGGCGGCCATGGTCTACCTCATCTTCAACGAAGGCTATTCGGCCTGTCCCGACCCGGATCGCGCCACCCTGTGCGACGATGCCATCCGCCTCGCCCGGCTGCTGCTGCGCCTCTTCCCCACCGAGCCGGAAATCATGGGGCTCAACGCGCTGCTGATGCTCCAGCACGCCCGCGCCGCGGCGCGCTTCGACGCCGACGGCCGCGTGATCCTGCTGGACGCGCAGGACCGCTCCCGGTGGGACCGCGCCCGCATCAGCGAAGGCCTCGCCCTCATCGACAAGGCGGTGCGTCACCGCCGGCCCGGCGCCTATCAGGTGCAGGCGGCCATCGCCGCCCTCCACGCCCGCGCGCCCCGGCCGGAGGAGACGGACTGGGCGCAGATCGACGCGCTCTATGCCACGCTGGAATATCTCCAGCCGTCCCCCGTGGTTACGCTCAACCGCGCGGTGGCGGTGAGCAAGGTGAAGGGGGCGCAGGCGGCCCTCGCCATGATCGAGCCTTTGGCGCCGCAGCTTTCCGGCTATTTCCACTATTTCGGCGCGCGCGGCGCTTTCCTGCTGGAGCTGGGGCGGCGGGCGGAGGCACGGGAAGCCTTCGACCGTGCCATCGCCCTCGCCAACACGCCGGCCGAGGCCGACCACATCCGCACTCATCTCGACCGGCTCATGGCCGAGGCCGGGACCTGAAAAAAGGTCGCGGCCGGCTGTCGGGACGGCGGCCTGCGAGACGTTCTTGAAGCACGGGCGCCCCCTTTCAGGGGCTTCAGGAGGAGAAAGATCATGTCCGATACCGCCGAGACGACTACTCCCACGGCCGATTTCAGCGCAATGCCCCCGGTGAAAGGTGGCGTCACGGCCTACCTGACGGTGGACGGCGCCATGAAGGCGGTGGAATTCTACAAGAGCGCCCTTGGCGCGGAACTGGCCTTCGCCATCCCCCCGGATGACAGCGGCCGCACCATGCATGTGCACCTCTACATCAACGGCAGCTCGGTGATGCTGGCCGACCCTTATCCCGAATATTGCGCCGGCCCGGTCGAGGCGCCTGGCGGCTTCAATCTCAGCTTGCAGGTCACGGACACGGACGCGGCATTCGAGCGGGCGGTGGCGGCGGGGGCGAGCGTGATGATGCCGCCGTCCGACATGTTCTGGGGCGCGCGCTACGCGCAGGTGCGCGATCCGTTCGGCGTCGTCTGGGCCTTCAACCAGCCGCACTGATATCGCACCCGGCTCAGCTCACCGCGCTGACCTGCTCCCCGCTGATGCCTTCCTCGTCCGGGTGCCCGGCCTCGGCCACGCCGAGATCGGCCGCCTGCGCCCGGGCGAGGGCCATGGCCGCGTCGTCCGCCTCGCGCTGGCGGTTCCACAGCGCGGCGTAAAGGCCGCCGCGGGCCAAAAGCTCCGCATGGCAGCCGCGCTCGGCCACGCGCCCCTCGGCCAGAACGAGGATCTCGTCCGCCGCCACCACGGTGGAGAGCCGGTGGGCGATAACCAGGGTGGTGCGCCCCTCCGACACCCGCTCCAGGGCATCCTGGATGTCCTTTTCCGTGTGGCTGTCGAGGGCGGAGGTCGCCTCGTCCAGCACCAGGATGGGCGGCGCCTTCAGGATGGTGCGGGCGATGGCGACGCGCTGCTTCTCCCCGCCCGAGAGCTTCAGGCCGCGCTCGCCCACTTCCGTCCGGTAACCCTTGGGGGTGGCGCGGATGAAGCCGTCGATCTGGGCGAGGCGCGCCGCCTCCTCCACCTCGGCGTCGGAGGCGCCGGCGCGGCCGTAGCGGATATTGTAGCCGATGGTGTCGTTGAACAGCACCGTGTCCTGCGGCACCATGCCGATGGCGGTACGCAGGCTCTCCTGCCGGACCGCGCGGATGTCCTGCCCGTCGATGGTGATGCGGCCGGACGAGATGTCGTAGAAGCGGAACAGCAGGCGGGAGAGCGTCGACTTTCCCGCCCCCGACGGCCCGACGATGGCCACCGTGCGCCCCGCCGGCACCTCGAAGGTGACGCCCTTCAGGATTTCGCGGCCCGCGTCATAGGAGAAGCGCACATTCTCGAACCGCACCGTGCCGCCCGACACCACCAGGTCCTGAGCTGAGGGCTGGTCCTTCACCTCGGGCGCCACCGCCAGCACGGCGAACATGGCCTCGATGTCCACGATGGCCTGCTTGATCTCGCGATAGATGAAGCCGAGGAAGTTCAGCGGAATGTAGAACTGCACCATCATGGCGTTGATCATGACGAAGGAGCCCACCGTCTGCCGTCCGGCGCGGATGTCGAGCACGCACATGACCATCACCGCCGCGAGGCCGATGGAAAAGATCACCGCCTGCCCCGCGTTCAACCAGGCCAGCGAGGTGTAGGTGTTCACCGTCGCGGCCTCGTAGCGGGCCATGGAACGGTCGTAGCGCTGAGTCTCCCAGCGCTCGGCGCCGAAATACTTCACCGTCTCGTAGTTCAGCAGGCTGTCCACCGCCTTGGTGTTGGCGTCGGTATCGCTCTCGTTCATCTCCTTGCGGATGGAGAGCCGCCATTCGCTGGCATAATAGGTGAAGAGGCCGTAGAGCAGCACCGTCACCGCCACCACCGCCGCATAGCGCCAGTCGAAGGCGAAGAAGAGCACGCCGATGACCATGGCCAGCTCGACGATGGTGGGCGCCAGCTGCAGCACCAGCATGCGCACGATGGTCTCGATGCCCGAGCGCGCCCGCTCCAGCACGCGGGTGAGGCCGCCGGTCTTGCGCTCCAGATGGAAGCGCAGGGACAAGGCGTGCATGTGCTCGAACGTTTCGAGCGCGAGGCGCCGCACCGCGTTCAGCGCCACCTTGGCGAAGATGCCGTCGCGCAGCTGGGTGACGCCGGCCATCAGGATGCGGCCGAGGCCGTAAGCAAGCGTCAGCGCCACCGGGGTGCCGACCACCAGAGCCCAGAAGGCGGGCGATGGCGCGCTGCTGCCGCCCGAGGACACCTCGGCGGTGAGCGCATCCGTCGCCCATTTGAACAGGAACGGCACCGCCAGCGTCGCGCCCTTGGAGGCGAACAGCAGCACGAAGGTGACGATGACGCGCGCCCGCAGGTCCGCCCGGCCAACGGGCCACAGGTAGGGCCAGAGGCCGCGGACCGTATCGAGGAGCGCGTCGGCGGAAACGGCCGGCCGGCGCGGGCTGGCGGCGGGGGGAGGCGATTGGGACATGATGGCCTATCGGTCTTCGGTGCGGCCCGCAGGCGGCGCACAACACGCCCCGGTCGGCATCAGCGCCGAGAACAGGGCATCGATCTCTCCCTTGAGCGCGGAAATGGCTTCCCGGTCGAGGCAGTAGGCGGAGCGCTGGCCTTCGGTCCGGCTCCGGATCAATCCTGAATCCGTGAGGACCTTCAGATGTTGCGAGACGGTGGACTGCGCAAGGGGCAGCCCGCGGACGATCTCGCCGCACACGCAGCGATCCTGGCCGGCGAGCGTCTCCAGCACCCGCAGGCGCACGGGATGGGCCAGCGCCCGCAGGCGCTCCACAAGGGCCGAACGATCCTCAAGGGCCGAGCGATCCTCAAGGGCCTGCCCGGATGGCAGATCCTCCGTGTCGGCAGGGCTGGGGATGCCGGGGCGGGGAACCGGATTCTTATTCATCGTTTATCGGCGATAGCCGATGAAGATGGCGACTTCAAGCCCGCTTGTCACCGCAGCCGGGTGGCTCTCCCACCGTCACGCCATCGTCGCAGCCGCGGGCTAGAGCACGCGCCGGTCAGATTGCATCGCAACCTGATCTTATAACGCGTTCTCTATCGTTCAGTTCAAAGCACGCGCCGGTCAGTCTGCATGCCAGCTGGTCGGGGGTCGCAATTCCCTTTGCGGCGGCTCGGCCCGGTGGAAGCGACCGGAGCGGCGCCTCCGGTAGCCGAGGCACGGGAAAGGATCACGGGCTTCATTCTCGCGCGCCCTGACCGTTCGCCACGTCCCACACGGCGTCGAGTTTGCTAAAGTGCTCCCATGGCTAGAATCGAAAGTGTGTGCGTCTATTGCGGCTCCGCATCCGGCTCGGATCCGCTGTTTGCCGAGGAAGCGCGCCGGTTCGGGCAGATCCTCGCGGCCGAAAAAGTCCGCCTTGTCTATGGCGGCGGCGGCATCGGGCTGATGGGGGAAGTGGCGAGCGCCACGGCGCTGGCCGGCGGGGCCGTCACCGGCATCATCCCGCGCTTCCTCATGAATCGCGAGCGCGCCTTCGCCCATGAGGCGGAGATGATCGTGGTGGAGGACATGCACGCCCGCAAGCGGCTCATGTTCGAGCGGGCGGACGCCTTCGTGGCCCTGCCCGGCGGCGTTGGCACCTTGGAGGAGCTGGTGGAACAGCTCACCTGGGCGCAGCTGGGCCGTCACCGCAAGCCCATCCTCATCGCCAATATGTCAGGCTTCTGGGACCCGCTCCTGAGCCTCATCGAGCATATGCGATCCACCGCCTTCATCCGCGAGACGACGCCGGTGGAGATCCTCGCCGCCGACCGGGTGGAAGACATCCTGCCGCGGCTGCGGGAAGCGGCCGCCGCCGTGCCCGAGCGCGTGCTTCACGCGGCGGACGGCGAACTCGCCGACCGCATGTGAGACGATGACCCTGAGACCATGACCCTGAGACGACGAGCCTGAGACGACGACGCCATGCGCCAGTCCGGGCGCCGGCCAGAGCTTCAGCTGCCCGGCTGGTCGAGCGCGGCGATGGCGACCATGAGAACCGAGCCGAGCAATACGATCGTGACGACGTTCTGCATGTCCTTCCCCTCTTGCTGCATCGCGGCACGAGGGGATTAGAACAAAGACGCAATTTTGTTGCAATGCACAAAAAGCCGCAACGGGCAGGTCCGCCGGGGTGCGCTGCCGCGCCCTGCGCGGCTGGGGTGCGCTGCCGCGCAGAGCGCGGCAAGGAATGGCGACCCCGGCGTGACTCGAACACGCAACATCCCGCTTAGAAGGCGGGTGCTCTATCCGGTTGAGCTACGGGGCCAGCGTTTCGCTTTTAGTTCGTTTTCGGGCGAAAGGGATACCGGCTACACCACAAAGGTGGAAGCCTGACGCACCGGAGCGTCACGGCACCGGGCGAAAGCGCGCGGGGTCCTACCTCCAGAAAGATCGGGCACAGGGGACGACGATGCCTCCCGCGGGCTCGATCGATCCGATCGCCAGCCGGCCCAAAGGGTCAGCAGGCCAAAGGTCAGCAGGCCTGCGGCTTGCCCCTCAGTGGGTCCACTGGCCCACGCGGGTGAAGGCGAAATTGTCCGAATAGGCCATGCGCCGGCGGCTCGCCTCGTGGGGCTCGAACACCTGGAAGGGGATGCCGCGCTTCTGCGCATAGGCCACCGCCTCTTCCTTGGTTTCGAACGTCAGGCGAATCTGGCTGCGCATGTCCGCCGAGGACGTATAGCCCATGAGCGGCTCCACCATGCGCGCATGCTCCGGCTCATATTCGAGCAGCCAGAACCGGGTCTTCCCCACGCCCGACTGCATGGCGTTGCGCGAGGGCTTGTAGATGCGTGCGACCATGATGCTGAACCCGTCATACGAGGTCGCGCGCCCCTCGCCCGCGACCTCTCCCGTCTATAGTTAAGCCGCGCGGCACTGACAACCGAGCGGACCGGCGAACGACGCGGCCCCCTCAGCGCAGCACGAGGCAGCCCGCCGCCGCCTGGGCCGATTCGGTGGCCGTGGCGTGGGCGACCTTGCCGGACATCACCAGGCTCCGCGTCTGCTCGGTCACCACGGCCCGCCCATCGGCGCCGGGCACCAGCAGCGGCGCGCTCGATGCGTAGATGGCCTTGGCCTCGGGCGCCAGCTTGGTGGCGCAGCGGTCGGCGGCCGCCTTGTCGGCAAGGGCCGCCGTGCCGGACAGGAGGGTGCCCACAAGACCCGCCGCGATGACGCCGCCGAAACCAAATGCCCTTGCCGCCTTCTTGATCGTCATGCACGCCACTCCCTCGCATCCGCCCGCGCCGGGCGGGGCTGGACGCTTTGAGCCGCAGTTGGGCGCGGAATGCAAGCCCGGACCGCGGGAGGCGTCGAACACCGGAGGTGATCGGTCGGAGGACGAGGACGCAGGGAAAGGACGCAGGGCAACGACGAATGGACGATCGAAAAGATGGTCGGAGCAGCAGGATTTGAACCTGCGACCCTCTGCTCCCAAAGCAGATGCGCTACCAGGCTGCGCTATGCTCCGACGGCTCTGTCGCCTGCGCTGTACGTATCGTTTCAGCGCGGGCGACGCAAGGTTGCGCCCGCAGACCCGGATCGCCACGGCGCGTCCCGCTTGATTTCCGCGGCCGGCGCGCCGAAAGCTCAAGACGCTGCCGGCGCTTCCCCGTTTCGGGTGCGCCGGGAGATTTGGATGGATGTATTTGCTCTTCGATGGGGATTTTCAGATGGCGTCCGATACCGAGCTGTCCGAATGGCTGAGCTCGATGACCAAGGCGCTGGGCACCGCCCAGGCCCACACCATGGTGCAGCATTTCATTCTGCGGGACATCGTGATCCAGCTTGCCGGCCAGCACGACAGGCCGGAGGCGTTCGTCGCCTCCATGTTCGAGCGGGTGAGCATGCTGGTGGATCAGTGCGAACTCGCCGGCAAACCGGAGATCGAGGCGGAGATGCGCTGGTATTCTGAATCCTTCTTCACCACCGCCGGCAAGGCGGTGGGGCAGCCGTGACCTGAGCCGCTGTTTTAAAAAAGGGAACCCGGCCGGCGGGGCATCCGGCCAGCCGGGTTGCACTCACTTGTGGAGCATGGCGGTCTGCGTCGGCGGGGGATTCCACAAAGGAATGATCACGCGCCCCCAGACCCGGGTGTCGTTGCCGCCGTAGTTCTGCTGGTAAACATCGGTGGTAAGATAAGCTTGCGTGATCACCGGCCCGAAGTCGTAGCCGATGAGTCCGCCCACCGCGAACTGGCTCTGTTTCTGGTAATAGGCTGTGGGATTATTGAGGTCCGTCGAGTAATAGGCCACCGGACCGATCTCGAACTTGCCGAACTTCTTGGTGGCGGTGAGGTCCACGTTCAGGAAGTTGGGATTGATGGTGTCCGTCACGCCCTGCGCCTGGATGCCCCAGATGGCATTGGCGGTGAGGTTCCAGCCATCGGCGGTATAGCTCACCGCGAAGCGCTGGTTGAAGGAGGTGGAATCAAAGGCCACCCCGGTATTCACCCCCAGATAGAACCCGGCCAGATAGCTGAAGCCGAAGCCGTTTCCGAGATCCCAGGCGATCTGGCCAGCAAAGAAGGGATTGTAAAAGCCGGACGTGGACGGCCCGTTGTCGACGTTCACCTCGATCATCGGCACGGCCGTGAGCAACTGGATACGCCCGCCGAACAGGAAGACCGGCGTCGCCCAGGCTAAAACCGGGATGGTCACACCCACGCAGGTGGATTCCGGCGAGGTGTTGCGGCACCCCCAATCGGCCGTATTCACGAAATAGGCGCCCTCCGGCAGGGGAGCGCCTACGGCGAGACCCACCGTTTCACCGGGCTGGGTGACAGATCCCGCTTGAGCGGGCGTTGCCAGCGCGGCAAGCGACAACAAGCCTGCCGTCGCCATTCTTGCGAATGTCGTCATGATTTTCCTCCGAAAGGCGTGAGCCCTTCCCGGGTCCCACCGGCGGGCTCTTCGCGGACGCTTCCTCAAGCGCTTTTGCGCTGGACTCTTGTGGTCCGAAGGAGGATCGAGCCCCCTTGCGGCTGCTGCAGCGGACGGCCCGCAATCAGGCGGACGTACCCTTCCTTCTGCTCCCCGATCGTGGATCGGAGGGCACGCGCTTGCGTGGGGAATGCTGCGGCAGCGTGTCACGACCTTGGCGGCGCGGGGATTTACCCGCTTATTGCCGCCCGAGACCTTCGAGGTTGTCCGGCCATCCCGGCACCGGATCCTTGAAGCCGAAGCAGGGTCTTATATAGCCCAGAATTTGGGCACCAGCCACATGGTTCACGTTCGCGCGAGCATCGTGCCGACTAAAAACAGCTCACTGTTGCGCATCTGTCACAATGACCATAGGTCACCCTGAAGTGAAGCCAAGAGACAGCGGGTGATAGCGGGTAACAGCGGGTGACAGCCTGACGGAAGAGTGGACTTCTCCCGCAACCGGACGGAAGCTGCTGAAAGCTGGCTCAGATTCCCTCCGCGTGGGAGCCGGAATCGCTCATTTCGCCTGTTTTCACACCCTAACGCGGTACGGGTCCCCCCATGCAGGACATCCACTATCGGGAATATAAAATCCTCCTGCGGCCCGAGCAGTTCTACGCGCCCAAACGGTTCGAGGACTATTGGAACGAGGTGAAGAGCGTCGCAAAGAAGCATGGTGTTGGCGTCACCACCAATGACAATGCCTTTCAACGCATGGTGCGCGAAGTTCTGTTCTACGACACGCCTGATTATGACCTCTACAAGAACTCGTTCATCATGCGTAAACGTACCTATTACGATGATGGATGGCCGCGCCCGGAGCACGAACTGGCGGTGAAATACCGCAGCCCAGACCGGGTGAAGTGCACTGCAGTGGATATGGTGCCGCGAATCGTCGGCCGGGTGGAGGTGAAGTTCAAGGAAGAGATCCTGCCGCTCAAGGACACGCTCGGCGGCTTGCGTTCGCTCTATTCCCACAATTGCATTGTGATGTCGCCGGGCGTGGTCCTCAGTCAGGCATTGAAGAACATCACCACGGTGTTCCCTGCCATGTCCTGCGTGGACGTGGATGGCGATACCGAGGTCGATCTCGTCAACAACATCGCGGTGGAAGAGATTCAGGTGGACCCCGGCCACTTCGATTTCGGCCACGGCTTCGACGCCAAGGCCACCATCGCCATCTGGCGCAACCGCGCCTCGGAAACCTCGCTGGTGGGCGAGTTCGCCTTCCAGGCCAAGTTCCAGCACTACGACGAGGTCCACCAGAAGGCGAAGCAACTGTCCGAGGACTTCTTCCGCGACGTGCAGACGCTGGCGCCGGAATGGGTCCAGCTCGGCACCACCAAAACCGCCATGGTCTACGGCATCGGCGCAAAGCAGGTCGCGCACAGCGAATGAACCCGGGCGGCGCCTGCGCCGCCTGCGCCCGTCCGCCCCGATCTGCCTCACCCCATCTGCCTGCCCCCGCCTGCCCCCCGCCTGCCCCATCGCGCCGGAGCCGCCATGAGCGCACCACAGCCGCCCGTCTCGCCCGAAGCCGCCCCGGCGGCCGCTCCCGTCGTCCCGCCGGTGTCCATCGTCGAGATCTTCGTCACCTTCCTCGTCATCGGCGCCACCAGCTTCGGCGGCGGCGTGGTGGCCTATCTGCGCAATGCCCTGGTGGTCTCCAAAGGCTGGCTCGACGAAGAGCAGTTCATGACCGCGCTTGAAATCTCGCAGGCCCTGCCCGGCCTCAACGCCACCAACATGAGCGTCATCGTCGGCGACCGGTTGCGCGGCCCCGTGGGCGCCATCGCGGGGTTCCTCGGCATGACCCTGCCGGGGGGGCTGCTGGTGTTCGCGCTCGGCGTCTTCTATGCCTCGAATCACGGCAACCCGGCCATGCACAGCGTGCTCGCCGGCATCGGCGCATCCTCCGTGGGCCTGCTCGCCGCCGTCACCCTCCAGATCGGCCACAAGCAGCTGGAACACCTCACCGAAATCGCCCTGGTGGTGATCACGGTGGTGATGGTGAGCTTCCTCCACATTTCCCTTCTCGCAGTGCTGCTCACGGTGCTGCCGCTCGCCCTGTTCATCTACAGGCCGCGCAGCGGCGACGGTCCCAAGATCACCGGTCCCAAGATCACCGGTCCCAAAATCACCGGGGAGAAGGCACCATGAGCCAGTCCAATACGGACCTGAGCCTGCTGGGCGTCTTCTCCCTGTTGTCCTTGCTGGCCATCGGCGGCGGCACAGCGGTGCTGCCGGAGATGAAGCAGCTCACGGTGGGCGCCCACCAGTGGATCACCGACAGCCAGTTCCGCGACATCTACAGCCTCGGCCAGGTGGCGCCGGGACCCAACATGCTGATGGTGATCGTCATCGGCTATCATGTGGCCGGCACGCCAGGGGCGCTCATCGCCTTCACCGGCTTCTTCCTGCCGGCCTCCACCCTCGCCCTGGGGGCGTCACGCCTGTGGAACCACTTCGAGGGATCGCCGTGGCGGCTGGCCCTGCAGAAGGCGCTGGCCCCCATCGTGGTGGGCCTCATGGCGTCGGGCATGATCGCCATTGCCCGCACCGCGATCACCGGCACCGAGACCACGCTGCTGGCCATCGCGGTTTTCGCGCTCATCTATTTCGGGCCGAAGATCAACCCGGCGCTGCTCATTCTCGCCGGCGGGGCGGTGGGCTACCTGACGCTCACGTAGGGTCGGTGCCGACCCGCAGACGGCGCCTGCTGAACCGCCGACCGCGCTGAACCGCCGACTGCGCTACTTGCCGGAAAACACCGGGTGCGCCACCCGGTCGCCGGCGGCGATGCCGAGCTTGCGTGCCTGGCCGCCGGCGATCTCCAGCACCGCCCGCACCGGCTCGCCGGAGGAGATGGTCTGCGTGGACAGCGGGGTGGTCATGGCAGCGATGCGGGCGATGCTCCCGTCGGCCCGGATGAACAGCATGTCGAGGGGAATATAGGTATTCTTCATCCACATGTAGACCGGCTGGTCCACCTTGAAGTCGAACAGCATGCCCGCCCGCTCGCCCAGTGACTTGCGATACATGAGGCCGTTGGTGCGCTGCTCGTCGGTGCGCGCGACCTCCACCTCGAATGTCACCACGCCTTTGGCGGAGGTGATCTCCAGCGCCTCCAGGCTGGTGGCCTGCGCCGCCGGGGCCGGCTCCGCCAGCGCGGGTGCAAGGGGGGACAAGGCAAGCGCAAGGACGAGACTCACGCGGGCGAGACTCGCCCAGCCGGGACAAAAGCGACCCGACGATCCACGACCCTTCGGCGCGGAGACCGCGCCGGTCTTCACGATGGCGAATGGCATGATCAGTTGTTCCCGCTGGGACCGGTATCGGCCTTCACTTCGGCGGCCATGAGGCCCTTGTCGCCGTCGCCATAGCGCACCATCACCGTCTGGCCGGGCCGCAGCTCGGTGAGGCCATGGCGACGCAGCGTCTCCATGTGGACGAAGATGTCCGGCGTCCCCTCCCCCTGGGTGAGGAAGCCGAAGCCGCGCAGCCGGTTGAACCACTTCACGGTGGCGGGCTCGAAGCCGCCCGTGGGCTCCACCATGGTGCGGGTGCGCGGCTGGGGCGGCGCGGTGTGGACCGCGGTGGACAGGTCGAGGGAGATCACCCGGAAAGCCTGCCGGCCCTTGGCCCGCTGCACCGCCTCGCAGACCACGCGGGCACCTTCCATGGCGGTCTGGAATCCGTCGCGCCGCAGGCAGGTGACGTGGACAAGCACGTCGGGGCCGCCGTCGTCCGGGACGATGAAGCCGTAGCCCTTGGAGGCATCGAACCATTTGATGGAGCCGGTGACCTCGACGAGCCCCGCGGGCTCCTCGATGCCATCCTCCGATGAGCCGGCGGGCGCTGGCCCCAGCCCCAGTGCGTCAGACCCCATGACCACCCCGACCTTACACGCGGCCGCGCACGCTTTGCCGCGCCGGGTTCAGGATAGCAACTCGCCGGGCCTTCGCCCACCCTCTTCGCGCCCCCTCTTCGCACGCTGCGTCTTGCGCGAGAGCCTGCGGCGTCATGCATCCTGTGCAAAGGGCGCGAGCAGGTCGCCGATCTCGGTGCGCACCACAAGATCGGCCATATCGTCGAAATCCGTGGGCTCGCGGTTGAGGATCACCAGCCTTGCACCCTTTTTCTTGGCCTTCAGCGGAAAACCGGCCGCCGGGAACACCACCAGGGACGAGCCGATGACGATGAACAGGTCGCACTGGCGGGTCAGGTCGTCCGCCCGCGCCATCTCCATCTCGGGCATGGCCTGGCCGAAGGAAATGGTGGCCGCCTTGACGGGGCCGTCGCAGGCCGGGCAATCGGGGGCGGAGCCGCCGGAGGCGTCGAAGCGCGCCTTCACCCAATCCAGTTCGTAGCGCGTGCCGCAATCGAGGCAGGTGGCGTAGGTGCCGTTGCCATGCAGTTCGACGAGCGCGGCGTCGGGCACGCCGGAGGCCTGGTGCAGGCCGTCGATGTTCTGGGTGATGATGCCTTTGAGCCGCCCGTGCCCGTGGAGCCGGGCGAGCGCCCTGTGGCCGCGGCCGGGGCGGGCGGCGGCGAAGGCTTCCTCCATGGCGAACTTGCGCCGCCACGCCTCGTTCCGCGCCGCCTTGTGGGAGACGAAGACATCGAACGGAATGGGCTTGTTCTGGGTCCACAGCCCGCCGGGGGACCGGAAATCGGGAATGCCGCATTCCGTCGAGAGGCCCGCGCCGGTAAAGGCGACGGCGCAGGATGCCTGATCAAGAAGTTCAGCCAGGCGCGCCTGGGCGCCCTTGAGATCGGTGTCGAAGATCATACCTCAGCAGTGCCGGTCCACCGGCACCCTCCACTTGCCCAAACGGCGCTGGCTTTCCCGGCCGGCGCGGACCTTATACCAACGTCCCCGGTCTTTGACCGGTGCCGAGAGGGTGTTGCTCAAGCGCCGTGCGGGCTTGGACCCGCGGGCAATGAGTCACACTTATCGCCCGCAGGTATTATCCCCATCCGGAGCGCCGCGCTCCCTCTGAACCATGAGAACGCCGATGCGCTTTCTGCACACCATGGTCCGCGTGACCGACATCGAGCAGTCGCTGGATTTCTACTGCAACAAGCTGGGGCTGAAGGAGGTCCGCCGCAAGGAGGTGCCGCAGGGGCGCTTTACCCTCGTCTTCCTCGCCGCCCCCGGCCAGGAGGACGTGGCGGAGATCGAGCTGACCTACAACTGGGACCCCGAGCCCTATGGCGAGGGCCGCAATTTCGGCCATCTGGCCTTCGAGGTGGAGGACATCTACGCCACCTGCGAGCGCCTGCTGGCGGGCGGCGTCACCATCAACCGTCCGCCGCGCGACGGCTACATGGCCTTCGTCCGCTCGCCCGACAACGTCTCGGTGGAACTGCTGCAGAAGGGCGGCCCCAAGGCCCCGGCCGAGCCGTGGGCCTCCATGGCCAACACCGGCAAGTGGTGAGTGTGGCCGCGCGCCGCTGAAGCCGTCTCCTCCAGCGCCGAGGGCGCTTTCACGCGCCGGCTGCAGACCGACCGGAACCCGCTGCGCGACAGGCATCGCAATGCCCTGCCGCGGGTGCGCTGAAGTCGGCTTTGGAAATCTCCCCTGCGACCCTTGCGGACGCAGGGGGCTCCCCCTATAACGACGCGCACTTCGATCCCTCGCTGGACCGAAGCGACGCGCGCCCTTCGTCTATCGGTTAGGACGCCACCCTTTCACGGTGGAGAGAGGGGTTCGACTCCCCTAGGGCGCGCCAACAAAATCAATGACTTAGACGAAAATTCGCCCGATCCGTCTACTATTCGTCAAGAAAACACCCCCAAATATCAGCGAATGCAGGCACGCACCGACGGTTGGATTCCACCTCGTCGGACCGCTCGTGCCGCCTATCTGGAGAGGCGTTCGGTCGCACCTCGGAAGCCCCCTGGTGGCGCGACCCGCGTGCGGGCGCGAGCGGCGAGCCCGCGGTGCGCACGGCGGGCGACGGGCGGATCGTCACGAGCAGCCGGGACGTGGCCGCGTTCTTTGGCAAGCGGCATGACCACGTGTTGCGGGACATCGATGCGCTGATTTTGCAGGCGCCGGCATGCCTCCCCAATTTTGGGGAGGGGTCCTACACGCTCCCCAGCACCAAGATGCAGCAGCACCGCTGCTTCGACATGACCCGCGACGGTTTCATGCTCCTCGCGATGGGATTCACGGCGGGACACAAAGGCAGGGGCGCGGGACAGGACCGAGCTGTTTCCGGACACGCTTGCAGGTTTGCAGGACATGGGGGCCGGAATGCAGGACATCGGCATTGGGCCGTGGTGCATCTTGCTGCGGGCGCAACCGACGGGCGCGAGCCTCCCCCACGCGTACGCGTGACGTGCGCGTGGATAGATTATACCTAAGTTGGGGATAGAGGATTCTGTTGAAGGGGCGCCTCGGGCGTCCCGCTTACTCAACTGATGGTTCTACCAGTTGCTCACAACCTCAACCATCGAGAACAACCTCCGCGCGACCCCGATGTCCCGTCGATGTCCCGTTCCTGTCCGGCCCATATCTGCGGCGACCTCCGACGACGAGGCGGGACGAGCGCTCGCTGGAGGCTCGCTCGCGGCGGAAGGAAAGACTGAGGCGAGGCCGTAGGGGGTCATTGGGCGGGCCCAAGCGCCGCTGGGACGCCGAACGGCCGCCCACGGCCACGCCACGCGACCGGAGGGGCCACCCGGGGGGTGGTTTTCGACTTCAGGGCGTCGGCTCCGGACCGGCGGGGGTCCATCGCGCAATATCGAGCCGAATTGGGGTTTTTGGCCCTCACCAAAAAGTTCGCGACGAATCATCAAAGTTCGTGAGGTGGGATTCCCCGACGTGCGGCGCTGCGATTCCCTCGCGGCATGCTCGATCGCCTCGCCTCATTCCTCGGCTTCACGAAAAAGTCGCTCACCTCGCCGGATGGCGACTTGCTGGCGCTCTTCGGCGTTTCGTCGCCCACCGCGTCGGGGGTGAACGTCGGGCCTGGCACCGCGCTTCAGGTGCCAGCGGTCAAATGCGCGGTGCAGGCGATCAGCGAGGCGGTGGCCACCCTCGACGTGAAGGTGATGCGCCGCGAGGGCGCAACCGAGGTGGAGGTTCCCGACCATCCGGTGGCCGGCCTCCTGCGGGATCGCGTGAACGACTGGACGCCCGGCTTTGAGTTCGTCAGGGACCTCGTGGCGTCGGCCTTGATCTACGACAACGGCGGCCTCGCCTGGGTTAACCGCGTCTCCGGCCGGCCGGTGGAGCTGATCGCCTACGACCCGGCCCACCTGATGGCCCAGCGCCACGAGGACGGCACCGGCGCCTATCGCTACTTCCTCAACGGCCGCGAGCTGCCGGCGGCGGACATCATCCACCTGCGCAGCCCCTTTGGCCGCTCGCCCGTGTCGCTGGCGCGCGAGAGCATCGGGCTATCGGTCACCCTGGAGCGACACGCCGGGAAGCTCTTCAGCAACGGCTCGCGCCCGGCGGGCATGGTGAGCTTCAAGGAGCGCATGACGCCCGAGGCGATCAAGAATGCTGCCCTCGCGTTCAAGGCGATGCTCGCCAGCCAGAACACGGGCAACACCGCCTTCCTCGACGCCGGCGCCGAGTACATGCAGCTCGTACTTTCCTCGGTGGACAGCCAGTTCATTGAGCTGACCGGCTTCCAAATCTTGCAGATCGCCCGCGCCTTCCGCGTGCCGCCGCAGATGCTCTACGACCTGGAGCGAGCCACCTGGTCCAATAGTGAACAGATGGGCCGCGAATTCCTCACCTACACGCTGGAGCCCTGGCTTCGCGCCCTCGAAGGCGCGCTCCGCATCGCCCTGTTCAGCGCCGAGGAATACCCCACCCACCGGGTGCATTTCGAACGTGACGACCTGACGCGTGCCGACCTTGGAGCCCGCGCCACGGCCTATTCGAGCCTCATCGCCTCCCGCGTCGTGAACCCGAACGAGGTCCGCGAATGGGAAGGCCTGTCCAGCTACGAGGGCGGCGACGCCTTCGCCAATCCAAACACCGGCATGAGCCAGCCCGGCGCTGCGGCGCCGCAGGTTGACGGCGGCCGACCGACCGACGGGGCTGCGTGATGGAACGGCTCTTCCTCGAAACCAAGATCCTCGTGGACGAGGCCGGCGCCATCGAAGGCGTGGCATGGCCCTTCGGCACCCCGGATCGCGTGGGCGACGTGATCGAAAAAGGCGCCTTCTCGGGCGCCCGCCTGCCGCTGCCCATGCTGTTCGGCCACGACCCGAACGACCCCGTGGGTGTGTGGACCGCCGCAACCGAAGGCTCGGACGGCCTCCGGCTGAAGGGCAATCTCCTGGTGGATGAGGTGGCCCGCGCCCGCGAGGTCCGCGCCCTGGTGCGCTCCGGCGCCGTGGGTGGCCTCTCCATCGGATTTGTCACCCGGAAGGCCGCGCCGCGCAAGGGCGGCGGTCGGACGATCACGGCGCTCGAACTGGTCGAGTGCTCGCTGGTCTCCATCCCCATGCACCCCGGCGCCCGGGTCACCAACGCCAAAACTGCCACGGCGGCGCTCGCCATCGCCGGGGCTCTCCATCGCGCCGCATCGGCGATCAGCAAGAGGTGAACATGCTTAACCACACCGCGGCGCCGGCCGGCGCCATCGAATGCAAGGGTGAGGGCGACGATCCGGTGACCGTCGTCACCGCCGCCATCGACGCCTTCAAGGGCGAGGTTATCGGCCGCCTGGAGAAGGTGGAGGCGGCGCAGGCCGGCGCCAAGCCGGAGCCCGAGACCAAGGGCGCCGACAAGCTGGTGGAGCGCCTGGACAAGATCGAGGCGAAGCTCAACCGCCCGGCCTCCGGCGAGAAGAAGACTGATGAGCCCAGCGTCGAGCGCAAGGCCTTCGGCACTTACCTGCGCCTCGGAAACGCCGCGCCGGCGGACGAGCTGAAGACGCTCACCGTCTCCAGCGACCCGCAGGGCGGCTATCTGGCCCCCACCGAGCTGAGCGCCGAGTTCATGCGCGACCTGGTGGAGTTCTCGCCGATCCGCACCATCGCGGGCGTCCGCACCACGGGGGCGGCGAGCGTCACCTATCCCACCCGCACCAACGTGACGAACGCGAAGTGGAAAGGCGAGACGCAGACCTCCGAAGCCTCCGAGCCCAACTTCGGACAGGTCGAAGTGCAGGTGCGCGAGCTGAACACATACGTGGACATCTCGAACCAGCTTCTCGCCGACAGCGGCGGCCGTGCCGAAGCCGAGGTGCGGCTCGCACTCGCCGAGGACTTCGGCAAGAAGGAGGGCTCCGCCTTCTTGACCGGTGACGGTGTGCTGGAGCCGCACGGCTTCTTGCGCGACACCCGGATTGGTTCGGTTCCCTCCGGCCACGCCGTCAACGTGACCGGCGATGGCCTGATCACCCTCATGCACTCGCTGCCGCAGTTCTATCGGCAGCGCGGCGTGTGGGTGATGAACAGCGGCACCCTGAACAAGGTCCGGCTGCTGAAGGACTCGAACGGCAATTACCTCTGGCAGAATGCCTTCTCCGCCGGTTTGCCCGAGACCATTCTCGGCCGCCCCGTGGTCGAAGCCGTGGACATGCCCGACACCGGCGCGGGCGCATTCCCCGTGATCTTCGGTGACTTCGACAGCGGTTACCGGATCGTGGACCGCGTGGACTTCTCGGTTCTCGTGAACCCCTACATCCGCGCGACCGAGGGCATCATGCGCATCCACGCCACCCGCCGTGTCGGCGGCGCCGTCGTGCGCCCCGACTCGCTCAAGAAGCTGCTGATCAGCGCGAGCTGAGGAGGTTGAACCATGCGTGACCTGAAGAACAACCTCGGCGTGGTGCTGGCGATCAGCCCCGCCGTTCTCGCCGCGACCACCACCGGCGCGGCCCTCGACCTCTTCGGCTTCAACAGCGCCATGCTGGTGGTGAGCACCGGAGCCATCGTCGGCGCCGGCGACTTCACCGCGAAGCTCCAGGAGAGCGACACCACCACGTCGGGCGACTTCCTGGACGTGGCGGCGGCGGACCTGCATGGCGCCTTCCCGGCGAGCCTTGCGGCCGACAGCGTGGTGAAGGTCGGCTATCGCGGCTTCAAGCGCTACCTGCGCGCCGTCATCACCAAGAACGGCGGCACCTCCATTGCGGCGGGCGCCATCCTGCTGAAGGGCGATGCCGTGGCCCGCCCCGTCACCTGAAGCCTCACACCCTGCGGAGCACGACATGACCGAGATGAAGGAAGTGCACGTGCTCTGCAGCGTGCCGCTGTCGGACGACGGGATCCAGCTGCGAAAGCTGGTGAAGGGCACGAGCGACGAGGTGCCGGCCCACCTGTTTGCCGGGCTCGCAGCTGCAGGTTTCGTCTGCGAGCCGGACCAAGCCCCCATCTTGTCCGGCGCCGCGGAGCCGGAGGCAAAGCCAAGCCGGCGCACGCGGAAGGAAAAGTGAGACCATGCCGATCCGCGCGCCTCGCATCTGCGGATGCGGCCTGAAGATCGCTTCCGGCGAGCGCTGCCCTTGCGAGCGCAAGCGGAAGGCGGAGGCCGATGCCCGCCGGCCCTCCGCCCGGGAGCGCGGCTACACCTCGAAGTGGGACGTGGAGCGCGCGGCCTATCTGAAGACCCGTCCCCGCTGCGTCCGGTGCGGCGCCGCGGCCACGGTGGTGGATCACAAGGTGCCTCATCGCGGCGACAGAAAGCTCTTTTGGGACCGCTCCAACTGGCAGGCGCTCTGCCGCACCTGCCATGACCGCTGGAAGCAAAGTCACGAGCGGAGGGCCGCGCCGTGACCGACACCTTGGCCATCGTCTCGCTCGCGGACCTGAAGGCGCACCTCAACGTCACCACTGACGATGACGACGCGGTGCTCACCGGCATGCTGGAGGCCGCGCGCGGCTACGTCGAGAGCTGGTGCGGCCCGCTGGACGACATCGCAGGCACCATTCCCGCCGGCCTGGTGCACGCCCTGAAGCTCTATGCCGGCCACCTCTACGAGAACCGGGAGACCGTCAACATCGGCAATATCGTGAGCGAAATCCCCATGGGCTTCTTCGACCTGATCGGCCCGCACCGGAAGTGGGCGTTCGGATGACAACGGACAACGGCCTCGCCAACCTCAACCGGCGCCTGAAGGCCATTCCGAAGGCCGCAAGGGAAGCCGTGCAGCCCGCCTTGAAGAAGGCCGGTGACGACCTGGCGAAGGACGTGGCGCACCTCGCCGAGCGGGCGCGCGACAGCGGCGACCTGATCGAGAGCATCGCGGTGACGACGTCCGGCAGCCAGACGCCGTCCTATTCGCAACCTGGCGGCGGGCAGGTGGTGCCGGAAAATCAGGTGCTGGTGACGGTGGGCAACACCGCCGTTCGATACGCCCACCTGGTGGAATACGGCACCGCCCCCCACGAGAACCGCGGCGAGTTCGCCGGCACCCACCATCCCGGCACCGAGGCGCAGCCGTTCTTCTGGCCCGCCTTCCGCCTGAACAGGAAGAAGCTCGCCAACCGCATCAAGCGGGCGGTGGGCAAGGCCGTGAAGAGCGCGAGGTAAGACATGCTCGAAGGACACGTTGAAATCACCATCGGCGGCCAGCCCGCCACGCTGGTGCCCAGCCTCGGCGCCGCGATGGCGCTGTGCCAGCGGCATGAGAGCTTCGGCACGTTGCTCGCCAAGATTGAATCTCTCGACCTCATCGCCGCCGTGGACGTGGTCCGCTTCGGTCTCGGCCGGCGCGAGAGCGAACAGGAAGCAACGGCGCAGCAGGTCTTCGAGGCCGGCGTTCTCGACCTCATGCCGCGCCTGGCGCGCTTCGTCTTCATCCTCGCCAATGGCGGGCGGCCGCCCAAGGACGAAGGCGAGGTGGAGAAGCCCGGCACCCCTTTCGCCGGGTGAGCCACGCGGAATTCTTCGCGTCGCTCTTCCGGTACGCCAC
The DNA here is from genome assembly GCF_043194565.1 of Xanthobacter autotrophicus ATCC 700552. Classification (GTDB taxonomy): domain Bacteria; phylum Pseudomonadota; class Alphaproteobacteria; order Rhizobiales; family Xanthobacteraceae; genus Xanthobacter; species Xanthobacter autotrophicus_F. The sequence continues at coordinate 56,074 of NZ_JBAFVS010000006.1, forward strand.
CGGCTGGCTCGGCTGGCCCCCGGCGGTGGCCCTGGCCACCCCCATCCCCCAGATCGAGGCCGCCATGGAAGGCCGCATCGACATGCTGAAGGCGATCTTCGGCGGGGCGGAAAAAGAGAAACCCGTCGCAGACCTGACACCCATGGCCTTCGACGCAGTGTTTGGAACCATCGCTCAAGCAAATCGAACCTGAGGAAGATCAAATGTCTATCTATGGAGTCAGTGGATCGAAGATCTATATCGGTGCTGCGAAAGAGCCGGCCAATGGGGCCGACCTTGCCGCGGCGGACTTCACCTCGCAGACCTGGACGGAAATCACGCCCGTCGAAAGCATCGGTGCGCTGGGTGACAACGCCGAGGTCTCCACCTTCGACGTCATTGGCATCGCCCGCACCCAAAAGCGGAAGGGTGTCGCGAACGCGGGTTCCATGGAAGTCGTGATGGGCTCCGACTATGCCGATGCGGGGCAGCTCGCGCTCCGGGCGGCGGCGGCCGCGAAGGGCTCCTACGCCTTCAAGATCGAGTTCAACGACAAGCCTGCCACCGGCGCCGCGCCCAAGAATTCGCTGCGCTATTTCACCGCCCTGGTGATGAGCGCTTCCGAAGCGCTGGACGACGCGAACAGCATCCTCAAGCTCTCCTCGACGCTGGAGATCAACTCCAACGTGGTCGTGGTCCACGCTTCGGCGACCTGATGAGCCCGGACCTCGCCTTGCAGAAAGCGCTGCTCGCGCGCCTCGCCGCCACGCCCGACGTGACGGTGCTGGTGCCGAGCAGCGCCATGGTGGACGGCTGGAGCGTCCCGCAGCGCTTCCCCTGCATCGTCGTGGGCGAGGGGCAGGTGGTGCGGGAGCCGCTTGCGCTCACCGGGGACGGCCGCCGTATCTATGCGACGCTGCACGTGTGGACGAAGAGCATGCCGGCGGCCCGTGCCATCGCCGGCGCCGTGACGGCGGCGGTGGAGCAACTGCCGATCCAGTTGGAAAGCGGGCATCGGGCCATCTCGACGGTGGTGCGTGACGCCCGCTTCCTCCGGGACCCGGACGGGGAGACGGCACACGGCGTCCTCACGGTGGATTGTCTCGCGGAGGTCGCGCCATGAGGGCCGGCACGCTCGATCGCGTCATCACCGTCCAGCGCGCCACGGAGGCGCGGGACGACTTCGGCGTGGTGTCCACCACGTGGGCGGACGTGGCAACGCTGCGGGCGGCGCTGATCCAGGCGAGCACCACCGAGTTCCTGCAGGGCGCCGGCCTCCAGGGCGAAGCGGCCGTGATCTTCCGCACCCGCTTCCTCGCCGGCGTGACGGTGCGCGACCGCGTGCTCTACGAGGGCACGGCCCATGATGTGAAGGAGGTGAAGGAGCTTGGTCGCCGGAAGGGGCTGGAGATCCGCACCGTGGCGAGGAATGCCGAATGAAGGGCACCAAGCCGCGCCTGGTGATCGACAACGACGCCGTGGTCCGCGCGCCCTCGGCGCCGTCCTGGCTGTCGCGCGAGGCCAAGACGGAATGGCGCCGGGTCATTCCTGGTCTGGTGAAGCGCCGGGTCCTCACATCCAGCGACCTCGGCACCCTTGAGAATTACTGCGTCGCCACCGGGCGCGTGCGGCAGATCGAACGGCGCATTCAGCAGCTTGACCGCCTCGATTTGCAGCTCGCCCGGCTCCAGATCCACGTCATGGCGACGGCGCGCCAGCATGCCGCCGAGCTGGGCTTGACGCCCGTGAGCCGCTCGCGGCCGACCATCCGGGAGGAAGGCGACGATGAAGACCTTTCCGACCTGGATCTTTGACGGCTCTCCGATCCCCGATCCGCTCGGCCATGGCGAGCGGGCGGTCAAATTCCTCCGCGCGCTGAAGCACCCGAAGAGCCGAGCGAAGGGGCAGGCGTTCCAGCTCGATCCGTGGCAAGAGCGCATCGTGCGGCGGATCTACGGCCCGCGCCATCCGGACGGCACGCGCATCGTCAAGACGGTGGTGTTGCTCCTGCCGCGCGGCAATCGGAAGACCTCGCTCGCGGCGGCGCTGGCCCTCTTGCACACCCTTGGACCGGAGCGGGTGCCTAGCGGTGAAGTCGTCAGCGCGGCGTCAGACCGAGAGCAGGCCAGGATCGCATTTCGGGAGGCATGGGGCATTGTCCGTGCCCATTCCCACCTTGCTGCCCCAGCCGTTACGCACGTCGTCGATTCCAGGCACATCATCGCCAGCGCGCGCCACGGAACGACCTATCATGCCATTTCCTGTGATGCGGATCGGCAGCATGGAGGCACCCCTTCATTCGTGTTCTCCGACGAACTGCACGCCTGGAAGAAGCGCGACATGTGGGACGTGCTGAAATCGGGCCTTGTAAAGGTGAAGGGCTCGCTCCTGATCGTCGCCACCACCGCCGGGCGCGGACAGGAGAACATCGCCCACGACATCGTGGAAGATGCCCGGAAGGTGGCTCGTGGCGAGGTGGTCGATCCGTCCATTCTGCCGATCCTCTTCGAGACCGGGAAGGACGAGGATTGGCGGGACGAGGCGGTGTGGCACCGGGTGAACCCCGGCCTTGCCCACGGCTATCCGGACATCGAAGGGCTGCGCCAGCTCGCACGTGAGGGCGAGCGCCGGCCGGGTGACCGCGAGGCCTTCCGCCAGCTCAACCTCAACGTCTGGCTGGACCACTCCGCCGACCCGTTCGTGGACATGGGCGTGTACGACGCTGGCGCGGCGCCGGTGGACCTCGACGCCCTGGAGGGCGAACCGTGCTGGCTCGGTGTCGACATGTCCACCACCACCGACCTCACCGCCGTGGTGGCGTGCTGGCGCGACGGGGATGGCGGGTACATCGTCCATCCCTTCTTCTTCTGCCCCGCCGACAATCTCCGAGCCCGCGCCGATCGCGACGGGGTGCCATATCCGCAGTGGGCGGATGACGGCTTCATCACCCCGACGCCTGGCAATGTTGTCGATTACCGGGCGGTGGAAGCCCGGATCCGAGACCTCTGCGGCCGATTCCGGGTGCAGGAGATCGCCTTCGACAAGGCCTATGCCCAGCCCGTCATGGGGCCACTGAACGACGATGGCCTGCCCGTGGCCATCCTGCAGCTCGGCTGGGTGACGCAGTCGCCGGCCCTCAACGAGCTTGAGCGCGCCATCGTCTCGCACCGCTTCCGGCATGGCGGACATCCCGTGCTGCGCTGGTGCTTCGAGAACGTCGCCATCCAAACCGACCCGGCCGGCAACCGCACCATGCACAAAGGCAAGAGCCGCGATCGGATCGACGGCGCCTTCGCCACCTGGATGGCTATTTCCCGCGCGGCCGCGGGCGACACCGGCGGCTCGGTCTTCGAGAGCGACGAATTCACCAACGACCTGCTGGAGTGGCTGTGATGGCTGGAGAAGACGAACGCCTTGTCGTCGCCCTTGAGGCGCGCATCCGCGATTTCGAGAAGAACTTCGAGCGGGCGCAGAAGACGGCGAACGCCAAGTTCACCGCCATTGAAAAGCGGGCGCAGGCCTCGGCGGGGAACCTGCAAGCTGCCTTCTCCGGCGCTGGGGCCTCCATCGCGTCGGCGTTCAGCACCCTCGGTGGCGCCGGCATCATCGCCGGCGGCGGCCTCGCCGGCATCATCACCACGCTGAAGAGCGCGGCCACCGCCGTGGCAGACCTCGCCGCCGAGGCGCAGAAGGCCGGCGTGTCGTTCGCGGCTTTTCAGGAGCTGAAGTACGCCACCGAGCAAGCCCGCGTTGGGGTGGATGCCCTCACCGACGGCCTGAAGGAGATGCAGCTTCGCGCCGACGAATTCATCCGCACCGGCGCCGGCTCCAGCGTGGAAGCCTTCAAGCGGCTCGGCTACACCGCCGCCGACCTGAAGACGAAGCTCGCCGATCCTGCCGCCCTGTTCGAAGAAATCATCGACAAGATGAAGGGCTTCAGCAAGGCGGGCCAGATCCGCATTGCCGATGAGATCTTCGGCGGTACCGGCGGCGAACAGTTCGTGCGGCTCATGGAACAGGGCGAGGGAGCTATCGGCAGGGCGCGGGAAGAGGCACGCGCGCTCGGCGTCATCCTCTCGGACGACCTTGCCGCAGAGGCCAAGAAGGTGGCGAAGGAGTTCGACACGCTCGCCCTGCGGATCGAGGTGGCGCTCAAGTCGGGGGTGCTGGAGGGCGCCAAGGCGCTGGAGGACTACAAGGCGGAGCTTCTCGGCATCGCCGCGGCCTTCGGCGCGGTGACCGCGGGCGTGGTGCTCGGTCCGCTGGTGGCATCCCTCGGTGCTGCGGCGACGGCGGCCGTGGCGACCGGCGTCCAGATGACGGCGTTGAATGCCACCATCCTGGCGGTGGCGGCGGGCTCGCGGGCGGCGGCGCTCGCATCGGCCGGCCTCGCCGCGGCACTGCGCCTGGCCGGGGGCCCGTGGGGCGTCGCCATCATGGCCATCGTGGGCACCATCGCGGCGCTCGCCCTTCGGCAGGATCAGGCGAAGGTTGCCACCGACGCGCACAAGGAGGCCATGTCGAGTCTCGACAAGGCCATCTCCGAGGTGAAGGCCCGGGTGCCCGGCGCCGAGGCCGCGCTGAAGGCGCTGGGCGACCAGCACGTCGAGAACGCCGAGAGGGCGCTCGCCGACGCCAAGGCAGAGCTGGAATACGCGCGGGCCGTCGCCGCGAATCAGAAGGTGGGCGGCTGGGCCGGCAAGTACGGCGCCAAGATGCCCACCACCAACACGGCGGAAATGACGGCCGCGCTGGAAGGGTACATCAAGACGGTGGAGCTGGCGCAGCAGCGCCTTGATGAACTGAAGGGGAGGGTGAGCGGCGCGCCGACCTCGGCGCCGTCTCCTGCGCCCGATGCGTCGATCAGCACGGCAACTTACGGCTACAAGGACCTGGCGACGGCGTCGGCACAGCGGGTGCGCGACCTGGAGGTGGAACGCAACGCCCTCGGCATGACGACGCAGGCGGCGGCTGAATACAAGTTCATGCAGCAGGCCCTGGCGACGGCGCAGGAACACAACCTCAAGCTCTCGCCGGAACAGGTGGCGCAGCTTCAGCAGCTCGCGGCCCGGTACGGCGACGTGACCGCCGCCATCGAAAAGACGCGGGCCTCGCAGGAGCGCCTGCGGGAGCTTCAGAGCGAGCTTGGCAACCTCGCCACCAGCTCCATCATGGGGCTGGTGGAGGGGACGAAGACCTGGAACGACGTGCTCAAGGACAGCCTGAAGCTCATCGCCGACCTCCTCCTGAAGTCCGTTCTCCTCGGCGAGGGGCCGTTCGGCAACGGCGGCGGGGGCGCCATCGGCACGCTCGTGAAGAGCGCCAGCAGCGCCTTCGGCTTCGCGGACGGCGGCGTGATGACACCGCAGGGGCCGCGCCGGCTGACGCGCTTCGCCAGTGGCGGGGTGTCGCGCAAGGCCGCGATCTTCGGCGAGGCCGGCCCCGAGGCGGCGGTGCCCTTGCCCGATGGCCGGCGCATCCCGGTGGACATGCGCATGCCCGACATGTCCCGCATCGCCGGCAACAGCGTCTTCGCGCCCCGGACGAACAACGTCAGCGTGTCCCCCACCTACAACATCACCACGTCAGGCAGTGGCTCGAAGGCCGACGCTGAAGAGATGAAGCGCGTGCTGGCGCAGAGCAATGTCGACCTCGTCCGCATGATGAAGGCGGAGCTGGTCAAGGATGCGCGCGAGATGGGGCCGGTGGCGAGCGCCATGCGCGGTCGCTTCGGGCTCAACCCCATGCGGGGGGTGTGAGCCGATGGCCTATATCGAATGGCCCGGGACCATCCCCTACCAGACGTTCCGTGATGGGTGGGGATGCAAGCCTTTCCGCGATCCCATCGAAACCGAGATGGAGGCGGGGAACGTCAGGGTCCGCCCGCGGACGGACGGCAATGTCGCCGTGGTGAAATGGGGTCGGGAGATGAACCAGGCCGAGGTGGATGCCTTTATCGAGTTCACCCGCGACACCCTGTCCTTGGGCACCGCGCGCTTCCTCATGCCGGTGTCCATCAACGGCGTGACTTACGAGGCACGTGTGGTCCAGATCGTGGCGAACTCTACCCAACTTGTCGCCGTCAGCCCGTTCATCACCATGGTCACGCTCGATCTATTAGTCTTCCTCACAATCGCAACGAGCTGATCTGCCGATGTCACATCGCAACATCTCGCAGGTGGGGACGGTGCGCCGGCTGACATGGGATGAAATCCGGAAGATCCGGTCGGACCAATGGAGCCGGTACGCGCGGGAGCAAGAGGCTCGGCGGCGGAAAGAGAAACGCGGCCAGAAGCTGAAGGCGGCCGCCCGTTCGCGCTTCATCGACATCGTGGCGCCGATCCTGAGCCGGGCCGAACCGACGCCCTTCGCCTTCGAGGGAGTGTTGCGTGCCGGGATTCGCTCCAGGCTGTGCCTCAAAGGCTGGGAATGGGGGAGTGCAGACAGGGCCGCCGAGGACGTGGTGTTGGCAGCCTTGAACCGTATCGGCGCGGTCCGGCCGACGTGGAAGCAGGGTCAACCTGAGTGGACGCAGGATGGAGTTGCGGTGGTCGAGCGGGTGAGATGCGTGAACTGCGGCGCCCCGCTGCCGGACGGACACACGAAATACTGTGGTCCGATATGCAGGACGAACTACACAAGTAAATTGTACTACCTCTCCACAAAGCGCGAGGAAGCGGGCCTTCGCGAGGTGATTGATGGTCTCGATTGATGATCTTCAAGGCGACGTCTGCGAGGGGTGCGGTGCGCCTCTCCCCGATGATCGCCACGCGCGACGGCGCTTCTGCTCCAAGGGCTGCTACAAGCGTGATTATAACGACTTGGAGAAGCGCGGCCGATACGAGATGCGGGGGGAGCGGATCTGCGCGCAGTGCGGAGGGCCAATCGCCGCGAACCGCAAGGCCGGGAGCAAATTCTGCTCGGACGTGTGTCAAGTAAAAAGCAGTCTCCCCAAGCTGTATGAATACAATAAGGCGAAGCGCAGAAAGGACAGGGCCGGACGGATGTGCTCGCACTGCGGAGGGCCGATCGGTGACCATCGAAGCGCGCTCGCCGTTTACTGCTCCGAGGAATGCAGCCTTCAGCATCGAGAAAAGCAACGGCGGGAAAAAGTTGCCGAACGCCGGGGCAGCAGGACCTGTGGGTGCGGCACCCCCTTGAGCAACGACCTCATTGCGAAGGCGATGTATTGCAGCCGCGCGTGCAACTGGAAGGCCTATTACCACCGCCATCGGGACCGCATGGTCCAAGACATGCGGGATCGACGCCAAAAGGCGAAGCTCCGCTGCGAGCCGGTGGCTGGGGAGTGAGGACCGGATCAGCGCCGGCCCCAACGTACCGCCGCACTGCGCTACAGCAGCCCCTTCGCTTTTCGCTCTGCGAATTCGTATGCATCTGAGATCAACTCAATAACCCTTTTGTTGGGCGTCGTTGCGTCCAGCAATTCGCCATAAAATCCACCTTCTTTAGCGTCTTTAATTAATCGCTCTGCCCAAACCATCTTCATATATTCAACATCCGAACGATCCGTTCGATCCAAGTATCGGACGTTATTTTCCAACCAATATTCAGTTGATGATCCATTTTTAATGGTCATAGTAATATCCTTAAGTAAATGATCCATCGATCAGCTCAATATCGACGAGTAAATGTGTCAGAAATCGGGATGAACGCAAGCATGCGCGCGCATATCCTTGCGGGGCTCGCATGGGGCTTCAGGCCGACAGGGGCCGAAATCGAGTGCCCTTCAGGATGAGAAAAATGGGACGGGCGGCACGATTGCCGCTCCTATTCCCGAGTTGGCGCCCTCAGGGCGCCGTGCCCGCGCAGGCCTTCTTCTCGTCTTCTTCGATCCACCTCAGCAGGGTGGATGACCGGGCCATGAGCGGCCCGTTCTTGCCCAGGCGGACGGCCGGGAGGAAGCCCTGGCGGTGGAGGTCACGCACCTTCCACGCAGACCGCCCGAGGAACGCCGCGATTGCGGCTGCGCCGACCAGGTCGAACGCGCCAATACTGCGGTCTTTCCCCATGGCGCGGGCGTCCTCACCGCGCCTGCTGGCGGATGAACTCGGCGACGCCGTCGAGGAGGTTCAGCACACCAGCTTCGCCCCAGCCCAGCGTCTCAGTTACCCGGCCTTCCAAATAGTCATGCTTGATCACCTGGAGAGCGGCGAGCGCGTCATCCGACGTTCGCGGGCGGATGGTGAACAATTCCTGCTCCATCCGGTTTTTCCGGATGATCGCACTCGTGTACCGATCGGAATCGAAGTCAGCGTCGTACCTGTGGATGAACTCGTTCTCGGCCTGGATCAGGCGCTCCAGCTCAGCGATACGGCTCTTGATGGTGTTGTCGTTCGTGGTCATCGTTTGTCCTTTCTGGGGGATGGTGAACGTCAGGCCGCGGCGGAAGCTTTCTGTTCCGCCTGGACAAGCCGAACGTACTCTTCGACTTCTTCGAGCGTCGCGCAGTGGTCGAGAGGATCATCTCCGAAGACAGCATAGCCGTCGCTCGCCAGCATGTAGCCGGGATCACCGCGGTTCAGGCGGGTCCAATGCACCCGAGGCGCCTTCATCAGGCTGCCGTAGCCGTCCGTCACCTTCGCCCACGCCCGGCGGACGGCGGCTTCCCGGGATGCAACGCTCTTCTCCTCGTTCATGGTGGTTCCTTTCCTCAATGGCCAGGGCGGGATGCGCGGGCGCCAAGCTCAATCTTCGTAGTCGAAGTCGTCATCCTGCGTGGCCACCGGAGCTGCCTTCTGGCTCGCGCGCAGCCGGTCGACGTAATCGCGGATAGCCACTTCGGGGATCATGCGGCGGCGTCCGACAGCCACCGACTCCAGCTTTTTGGCCCGCATCAACTCGTAGATTGTGCTTCGTCCGACACCGAGGGCCTTCGCCGCATCAGGAAGGCTGACAAGCAGCGGCGCAATAGCCACCGTGCTGGGCTGGTTCATTTGCTCACCTCCATTTTGTGAATGCGCGCCGATACTTGCTGCGCATCGCCGAGGTGCGAAATCAAAATAGGCTCAGAAAAATCGACGGCCTGATTTGTCAGTCGTCAGCCAGCCGGCCCATGTAGATTGCTAGGGTGTCGTCGTCGGCGGGCAGCTCCGGAAAGCCGACGTCGGCCCACGCTGCAGAGACGAATTCAACCACCGGACCGCTTCTCGATCGGGGCGCCGGCTTGCCTGTCGCCTCGCGCCACAGGGCTCTGAAGCGCGCCGCGAAAGCTCTTTCCAAGGGGCGAGCCCGCCCGATCGACGGCTTGTTCCCGAGGAAGTTCTCGTCCTTGAACTTCGCGATTGCGGCGCGGAAAGCCGCCGCGGCCTGCCGGATGTCATCCGCTGCGCGCATCTGCCCCCAGATTGGATCCTCGTCGTCGTCAGCTTTGGGGTAGAAGGCGAACCACGCTTCGGAGCGCTCCATTGCAGCGCAGTCCCGCTCCATCATCTCCAGGCGCTCCATCATGGAACGAGCCTCTTCGTATACCTCGGGCTCGCTCACGATCCGGCTCGCTTCATGCCAGGCCTGCACGGCCGCGCGCTGCACAATCTTACGAGCGAGCCCCACCGGATCGTCCGTGAACCCGTTGAACAAGCCGGCGGCAAGGTTGTCGATCGCGTAGCAGCCCACCGGAGCTGCCGGATCAATGGCGTTCATGACCCGCCCCGCCGGTGGTACCGGCACCTTTGTCGCTGGCGGGCGCCGCGCCATCACCTCACCGCCTTGATCGGGCTGACGGTCGCCGGCACGGTGGTGAGCGGCACCACGGCCCTGGCCGCCAATTCATCAAGCGCGGAGACGATGAAGGCCGAATAGTGCGCCTCGATCATCGCCGACGATGTGTCGTGCAGGGCCGCAACCAGGCGAACAGGGAGCATCTGGCGCAGCCCGCGCACGATCGATGAGTGCCGGAGCGCATATGGCACGACTCCGGCCGGCAGCTCCGCCCCCGTCGTGATCTCCCGCCAAGGAGCCGAGAACTCGGCGCTGTAGCCCCACGGCCCGCGCCCGACGCGTTCCCACCTCGTCGGGGTGACCTGCTTGTGTCGCCAGCGCTCCAGCAGGATGGAGCTACCCACCCGGCCGGCCACCGCCGGCCTCAGAGCTCCAATTACGTCCTCCCCGACCGGCACCCCTATTTTGGCAACCTTCTGCCCCTTTCCCTTCCGGCTGGTGGGCACCATCAGGCGGAGCTGTGCGGACTGGACATCGGCCACCGTCATGCGCGCCACCTGCGAGAAGCGCGCGCCAGTGGCCGCGAGGACCAGCACCAAGCGCCCAAGGTCCCCCTCCCAGCCCCCTGCCCCGTCCACCTCCCACGCGGCGGCCACGATCCGCCGCACGTCGGCGTCGGGCAGGACCTGCGCCTCGCGCGCCACCGGCGAGTAGCCTTGCTCGGTGGAGGCGAGGCCGGCCTTCACCTCCAGCGGAAAGGCGGCGGGAAGCCGGTTGTGGTGCTCTTCCGCCGCCGCGTTCAGGGCGGCCCGGAAATCGTTGGAGATGCGCCGCACCGTCGCAATGGCGAGTCCGCGCTCGCCCAGGCGCTTGCGCCAGCCCCGCAGCGCGTCGCGTGTCAGCTCGTGCAGCTTCACGTCGGCAATTTCATCGGTGAGAACATGCCGGCCAAGCTGGCCACGGGCGGCCCGGCGCCCAAGGATGCCGCCGCTCGCCGCGCGCTGGCGCGCCTCATAGGCTTCCACGTAGGCTTCCACCGCCGCTTTCACGGTGGGCGCCGGCCCATCCTTCTCCGCCTTCGCGTCGGCCTGGCGCTGTTCCACGATATCGCGCGCCCGGCGATCGGCCTGGGCGAAGCTGAAGGTGGCTTCACCATCCCCATCGATGGCGTCGTCAGCGACGCCAATCGTCTCTTGCTTGTAGGAGCCCTCTGCGTCCCGCCACCGGACGACCCAACGACCGCCACGGACACCCTTCCGGTAGCCGAGATGCACCTCGGGTGAGACGCTCCGCCAGTGCATTCCCACGCTCAGCCGCGACCGCGCGTTGCGCGTCGTCACCGCCGCCTCCACCACCGCCCGCCCCATGCCGGAAGCCCCCAAAACCGTCGACTATTCGTCAACTATATGGGTGCGCACATCAGCACACAAGCGCGGACATGAATGGACTAAGTTATTGAAAAAGTTGGATTACAACAAACGTTGGCGGACGCAAAAATCGCAAAAACCGGTCTCTTTCACGGTGGAGAGAGGGGTTCGACTCCCCTAGGGCGCGCCATTTGCGTACAAGGCCGCGAACCTGATTGCGATCGCTTCCTCCTCCACGGACAGGACCGTCGACTTGGCGTCCTTCGGGCCGGTCGGAAGATCCGCGCAGGTTCAAGTTCAGAGGGAGATTGGCCGAGCAGATTGAACCGATTTGCTCGGCCCCTGTCCCCTCCGCTCAGGGGCCCCAGCCGCCGCCGAGGGCCTGGAACAGGCTGGTGGCGGCCAGCAGCCGCGCCAGCCGCACCTGTGCCAGCCCGTTCTCGGCGGTGAAATAGGTCTGCTGCGCCTGCAGCACGGCGACGAGGGTCGTGGTGCCGCCCGCCAGCTGGGATTCGGCCACGCGGAAGGCGGTGCGGGAGCTGTCCACCACGGCGGCTTGCAGCTTCACCTGCTTGTTGGTCTGGTCCAGCGCCACCAGCGCCTTCTCCACATCCGCGAACGCCGACAGGATGGCCTTGCGATAGAGCTGCAGGTCCTGGATCTGGACGCCCTTGGCCTGGTCCAGCTGGCTCTGGAGCAGGTAGCCGTCGAAGATGGGCTGGGTCAGCCCCGCAACCAGCGTGTAATACCACGCGCCGGGAGCGAACAGGGCCTGAAGCGCCGCGCTCTGCACCCCGCCGGTGCCGGTCAGCTGGATCTGCGGCAGCATCGCCGCCCGCGCCGCATCCACATTGTAGCCGCCGGCCAGAAGCTGAGCCTCGGCGAGGCTGATATCGGGCCGGCGGGTGAGCAGCTCGGACGGCAGTCCGGGGGTGATGCGCGGCACGGTGATCTGCGCGAGGCTCCCCTGCGGCGGGGTGAGTGCGACGGGGGTGCGCGCGAGCAGTACGGCCAGGGCCGCCCAGTTCTGGCGCAGGGTGATCTCAATGGGCGGGATCGAGGCCCGCACCTGGGCCACCAGCGCCTCCTGCTGCGAGACGTCGAGCTGCGAGACGGTGCCGCCGGCGAACTGCCGCTTGACGATGTCGAGGATGCGGGTGGCGGCGGCAAGGCTGTTCTGGGCGATGCGCAGCTGGTCGCGGGCGCCGAGGATCTGGAAATAGGTATTGGCCACCGCCACCTGGGTCGAGAGCGTCACCACATCGCGATTGAACCGCGCCGCCGCCGCATTTTCCTCCGCCGCGAGCAGGCCGGAGCGGTTCTTGCCCCAGAAATCCACCATGTATCCGGCCGAGAGGCCGAGAATATACTGGCCGCTGGTGTTCCCCGGATTGCCGCTGCTGCCGCTGGAGCGGATCTGCGCGGCAGAGCCCGCAAAGGTGAGGTTGGGGTAGAGCGGCGCGCCCGAGATGCCGACCTGGGCGTCGGCCTGCACGATTTCGGCGGTAGCGACGGCGATGTCGAGATTGTCGACGCTGGCTTCCGCCACGAAGCGGCTGAGGTCGTTGGAGCGAAAGCTCCGCCACCATTCGGCCGGCGGCAGGTGGGCATTGGGGTTCGCCGGCCCTTCCACATAATGGGTGGGGGTGGCGATCCCGATCGGCGGCGTCTCCGCCTCGGGCAGGCAGCCTGCGAGCAGCAGCGCAGTCGCGCCCGCCGCCAGAAGCGCCCGGCGCGGGGGGCGCCGGCGCTCGCCTGCCGGTTGGGCCGGCGCGGGGACGCGCCCGGATGTGCTGTCGGGAATCATCTATGCGGCCGGCTCTGGCGGCTGCCGAAGGCGGGCACGCCGGTCCGTGGTGAGGCGCCCCCGGCGCAGGCGATCGACATAGAGATAGACCACCGGCGTCGTATAGAGTGTGAGCAACTGGCTGAACAGCAGGCCGCCCACCACGGCCACGCCCAGCGGACGGCGCAGCTCGCTGCCTTCCCCAAATCCCACCATCAGCGGAATGGCGCCAAACAGCGCCGCCGTCGTGGTCATCATGATGGGGCGGAAGCGCAGCAGGCAGGCGTGGAAGATCGCATCGCGCGGCGCCATGCCGCCATGCCGCTCGGCCTCGAGGGCGACATCGATCATCATGATGGCGTTCTTCTTCACGATGCCGATGAGCAGGATCACGCCGATCAGCGCCATGACGTTGAACTCGCCCCCGAACGCCATGAGCGCCAGCAGCGCGCCGACGCCGGCCGACGGCAGGGTGGACAGGATCGTCACGGGATGGGCGAAGCTCTCATAGAGCATGCCGAGCACCAGATAGACCGCCACCAGTGCCGCAAGGATGAGCAGCGGCTGGCTGGACAGGGATTGCTGGAAGGCGCGCGCCGTGCCCTGGAAGCCGCCGTGGATCGAGGCCGGAAGGCCGATCTGGTCCTTGGCGGCATCCATGGCCGCCACCGCGTCGCTGAGCGCCGCGCCGGGCGCCAGGTTGAAGGAGAGGGTGGCCGCGACGAAGAGGCCCTGGTGGTTCACCGCCAAGGGCGTGGAGCCGGTGCCGAACCGCGCCACGCTCGAAAGCGGGATCATGGGCGAGGCGCTGGTGCTCACGGCGGAGCCGGTGGAGGCCGCGGCGCGCCCGGTGGCGCCGATGGCGTTGGTCTGGGCGTTGCGGACGGCACTGGAGACGGCGCTGCCGGTGGTCGCGGTTCCGGGGGCGGAGAAGGTGCCCGCCACGGCGCCGGCCCCCTGCGCACCCCCGACCGCGCCGCCGGAGGTGCTGATGAAGACGTCGTTCAACACCTCGGGATGCTGGGAGAAGCGCGGCGCCACCTCCATCACCACGTGATACTGGTTGCGCGCCACATAGATGGTGGACACCTGCCGCTGGCCGAAGGCGTCATAGAGCGTGTTGTCGATCTGCCCCACCGAAATGCCGAGGCGGGCGGCGGTGTCGCGATCGATGATGATCTCGGTCTGGATGCCGCGGGACTGCTGGTCGCTGTTGGCCTGGGTGACGCGCGGGTCGCGCTGCAGGGCGGCCAGCAGCTTGGGCACCCACTCGGCGAGTTCCTGGAAGCTGTCGCCCTCCAGCGTGTACTGGAACTGGGCATTGGCCGGCCGTCCACCCACCTGGATGTCCTGCGCCGCCTGCAGGAACAGGTTGGCGCCGGGCACCGCCGCCAGTTCGCGGCGCAACCGCACGATCACCTCGTCCGCCGAAACGCCCCGCTGGGCGAGCGGCTTCAGCGCAGCGAAGACGAAGCCGGAATTGCCCTGCCCGCCCCCGGTGAAGCCCACCACCGATTCCACCGCCGGGTCGGCCCGCACGATGTCCACGAAGCTTTTCAGCTTCGCCGACATGGCCTGAAACGAGATGGACTGGTCGGCCTGGATCATGCCGGTGATGCGGCCGGTGTCCTGCTGGGGCAGGAAGCCCTTGGGGATGATGATGTAGAGATGAACCGTCAGCGCCAGCGTGGCGAAAAACACCGCGAGCAGGATGCGGGGCCGGTCCAGGCAGAATGAAAGCGAACGCCGGTAGGCGGAGAGCACCGCCTCGAATACCCGCTCGCTGGCGCGGAACAGGCGGCCGTGCGGCCTTCCCTCCTCGCTGCGCAGGAGCATGGCGCACATCATCGGCGTGGTGGTGAGCGACACCAGCAGCGACACGATGATGGTGGCGGAGAGGGTGAGGGCGAACTCGCGGAAGATCTTCCCGATCAGTCCGCCCATGAGCAGGATGGGGATGAAGACGGCGATGAGCGACACGCTCATGGCCACCACGGTGAAGCTCACCTCCCCTGCCCCCTTCAGGGCCGCCTCGACGCCGGAGAGCCCGGCGGTGCGATGACGCGCGATGTTCTCCAGCACGACGATGGCATCGTCCACCACGAACCCCGTGGCGATGGTCAGGGCCATCAGCGACAGGTTGTTGATGCTGAAGCCGCACAGATACATCACCGCGAGGGTGCCCACGAGGGAGACCGGCACCGCCACGATGGGCACCAGCGCGGCGCGCCAGTCGCGCAGGAAGGCGAACACCACCATGATCACCAGCACCACGGAGATGGCGAGGGTGAGCGCCACATCCGCCAGCGAGGCGCGGATGGTGGCCGAACGGTCCATCACCACGTTGAGGTCGATGGCCGGCGAGATAGAGGCGCCAAGGGTGGGCAGCAGCGCACGCACGCGGTCCACGGTGGCGATGATGTTGGCGTTGGGCGAGCGGAACAGGATGAGCAGGGTTGCCGGCTTGCCGTTGGCGAGGCCGGCGGAACGGATATTCTCGATGGAATCCACCGTCTCGCCGATGTCCGACAGGCGCACCGGAGCGCCGGAGCGATAGGCGACGATGAGGTTGCGGTAGTCATCGGCCTTCAGGGCCTGGTCGTTGGCGTAGATCTGGAACCGCAGGCTGTCGCCTTCGATGGCACCCTTGGGTGCGTGGGCATTGGCGGAGGCCAGCGCCGCGCGCACGTCCTCCAGCCCGATGCCGTATTTGTAGAGCGCGTTCGGGTTCAGCTCCACCCGCACCGCCGGCAGCGATCCGCCGCCCACCGTCACGTCGCCGACGCCGTCCACCTGGAACAGCCGCTGCGCCAGCACGGTGCTGGCCGCGTCATAGATCTGGGCGCGGGACAGCGTGTCGGAGGTGAGCGACAGGATCATGATGGGCGCGTCGGCCGGGTTGGCCTTGCGGTAGGTGGGGTTGGACCGCAGGCTCGACGGCAGGTCGGCGCGCGCCGCGTTGATGGCCGCCTGGACATCGCGGGCGGCGCCGTTGATATCGCGGGACAGGCCGAACTGCAGGGTGATGCGGGCCGATCCATTGGTGCTCGACGAGGTCATCTCGGTCACGTCGGCGATGGTGCCCAGATGGCGCTCCAGCGGGCTGGCCACCGTGTCGGCCACCACCTGCGGGCTGGCGCCGGGCAGGCTCGCCGACACCGAGATCACCGGGAAATCCACCGCCGGCAGCGGCCCCACCGGCAGCAGCGGATAGGCGACGAGGCCGGCCGCGAACACCCAGAAGGTGATCAGCGTCGTCGCCACCGGCCGGCGGATGAAGGGCGCGGACAGGCTCATGGCGACACGCCCGGCGACACGGCGGGGATGCCGTCCGGTGCGGGTGCTCTGGTGCGGCGCCGGTCGAACCACAGGTAGATCACCGGGGTGGTGAACAGGGTCAAAAGCTGGCTGAGCAGCAGGCCGCCGACAATGGAGACGCCAAGCGGATGGCGCAGCTCCGAGCCGACACCGGTGCCCACCATCAGCGGCAGGGCGCCGAGGATGGCGGCGAGCGTGGTCATCAGGATCGGGCGGAAGCGCAGCAGGCAGGCGGCACGGATCGCCGCCTCCGCCGTCATGCCCCCGTTGCGCTGTGCGTCGAGGGCGAAGTCGATCATCATGATCGCGTTCTTCTTCACGATGCCGATGAGCAGGATGAGCCCGATGATGGCGATGATGGTCAGTTCCTGCCCCGCCATCATCAGGGCGATCAGCGCGCCGATGCCGGCGGACGGCAGGGTCGAGAGGATCGTCAGCGGGTGGACGAAGCTCTCATAGAGCACACCGAGCACGATGTAGACCGTGACCAGCGCCGCCAGCACCAGCAGCAGCTGGTTGGAGAGCGATGCCTCGAAGGCGCGGGCCGCCCCCTGGAAGCTCGCCACGATGCTCGCCGGCATCCCCATGTCTTCGGTGGTCTTGCGGATGGCGGAGATGGCCTCGCCGAGGGAGGCGCCGGGCGCGAGGTTGAAGGAGATGGTCGTGGCCGGGAATTGCCCCAGATGGGAAACCAGCAGCGGCGCGGTCTCCACATGGGTGGTGGTGAGCACGGACAGCGGCACCTGCGTGCCCGAGGCGGACGGCAGGTAGAGCGAGGACAGCGCCTCAAGCGAGGTCTTCAGCGTCGGGTCCGCCTCCAGGATCACCCGCTGCTGGCTCGACGTGGTGAAGATGGTGGAGACGATGCGTTGGCCGAAGGCGTCGTACAGCACGTTGTCGATGGTGGCGGGGGTGATGCCGAAGCGGGCGGCGCGGTCGCGGTCGATATCGAGCCGCACCGACAGGCCGGTCTGCGACAGGTCGCTCGCCACATCCGCCAGCATCGGCAGGCTGGCGAGCCGGGCGAGGAGCTTCGGCGTCCATTCCGCCAATTCCGCCGCGTTGGCGTCCTGCAGCACGAATTGATACTGGGTGCGGCTGACGCCGCCATCGATGGTGAGGTCCTGCACCGGCTGCAGAAACAGCTCCATGCCCGGCACCACCGCGGCGGCCTGCTTCAGCCGGGCAATCACGGTCTCGACGGAATCCGAACGCTCCTCGTGCGGCTTCAGGTTGATGAGCATGCGGCCGATGTTCGGCGTGGTATTGGCGCCGTCCACGCCGATGAAGGAGGACAGGCTCTCCACATCGCGGTCGGCGAGGACGATGCGGGCAACCTCGCGTTGCAGGTCAGTCATCCGCGCGAACGAGACCGACTGGGAGGCCTGCGTCATGGCCTGGATCACGCCGGTGTCCTGCTGGGGAAAGAACCCCTTCGGAATGATGACGTAGAGATAGCCGGTGAGGACTACCGTTCCGAAGAAGACCGCCAGCGTCAGGCCCTGGCGGGCCAGCACCACGTCGAGCGCGCGGGCATAGGCGCGGATGATGCCGTCGAAGAAGGTGCGGCTCGCCCGCTGGAAGCGGTTCTCGTGGGCCTCGGCATAGGGCCGCAGCAGCTTGGCGCACGCCATGGGCACGAGGGTGAGCGACACCACCCCCGACACCAAAATGGTGGTGGACAGGGTGACCGCGAACTCGCGGAACAGCCGCCCCACCACATCGCTCATGAACAGCAGCGGGATCATCACCGCGATCAGCGACACGGTCAGCGAAATGATGGTGAAGCCGATCTGCTCCGATCCCTTGAGCGCCGCCTGGAGCGGGCTTTCGCCCTCCTCGATGTAGCGGGTGATGTTCTCGATCACCACGATGGCGTCGTCCACGACGAAGCCGGTGGCGATGGTCAGGGCCATCAGGGTCAGGTTGTTGAGGCTGTAGCCGAAGAGGTACATCACCCCGAGCGTGCCCACGAGGGAGAGCGGCACCGACAGGCTGGGGATCAGGGTCGCCCGCGCGCTGCGCAGGAAGGCGAAGATGACGAGGATCACCAGCATGACCGCGAGCCCCAGCTCGTAGCCCACGTCGCGCACCGAGGCGCGGATGGTGGTGGTACGGTCGGTCAGCACGGCCACGTCGATCTGCGCGGGAAGCGCGGCCTTGAGCTGCGGCAGCAGCGCCTTTACCCGGTCCACCACATTGATGACATTGGCGCCGGGCTGGCGCTGGATGTTGAGGATGATAGCCGGGGCATCGTTCATCCATCCGGCGAGCTTGTCGTTCTCGACCCCGTCCACCACGCTCGCGACCTCGCGCAGCCGCACCGCCGCGCCGCTGCGATAGGCGACGATGACGTCCTCGTACTGCGCGGCGCTCTGCAGCTGGTCATTGGCATTGATGGTGGAGGCGCGGGTCGGCCCGTCAAAGCTGCCCTTGGGGGTGTTGACGTTGGCGTTGCCGAGGGTGGAGCGCAGGTCGTCGAGGTTCAGGCCATAGGCGGCGAGGCGGCGCGGATCGGCCTGCACCCGCACCGCCGGCCTCTGGCCACCGCTGATGCTGACGAGCCCGACGCCGGGAAGCTGCGAGATCTTCTGCGCCAGCCGTGTGTCGGCCAGCGCCTGGATCTCGCGCAGGTTCATGGTCTTCGAGGTCAGGGCCAGGGTCAGCACCGGGGCGTCGGCCGGATTGACCTTGGCGTAGATGGGCGGGGCCGGAAGGTCGGCGGGCAGGAGATTACCGGCCGCGTTCAACGCCGCCTGAACCTGCTGCTCGGCCACATCCAGCGGCACGGCGAGGTTGAACTGGAGCGTGATCATCGAGGCGCCGGCCGAGCTGGTGGAGGCCATCTGCGCGAGGTTGGGAATCTGGCCGAGCTGCACCTCCAGCGGCGCCGTCACGGAGGAGGTCATCACGTCCGGGCTGGCGCCGGGGTAGAAGGTCTGCACCTGGATGGTGGGATAATCCACCTGCGGCAAGGCGGACACCGGCAGGAACAGCAGCGCGATGGCGCCCGAGAGCAGGATCGCCACCATCGCCAGCGTGGTGGCCACCGGCCGCAGGATGAACGGGCGCGACGGGTTCATTGCGCGGCCGCGCGATCCGGCTGGCGGCCCTGATGTGCCCCCGGTTGTGTCCCAGGTTGCACGGGCGGCGCGCCAGCCGCCGGCGGCGTGCGGGCGACACCCGGGCGCACCGTCACATGGGCGCCGTCGCGCAGCCGGTCCGCCCCCTCCACCACGATCTGGTCGCCGGGGGCAAGGCCCGAGAGGACCTCCACCTTCTCGCCCGCGGTGACGCCGAGGGTGACCGGTCGCACCGAGACCGTCTGGTCCGCATTGACGAGATAGGCGAAGGTGCCCGGCACGCCGCGCTGGATGCCGGCGGACGGGGCGATGGCCACGCCCGAATGGGTGTCCACATCCAGCGTCACATTGACGAACTGGTTCGGGTAGAGCCGCTGGTCCGCGTTGGGGAAGCTGGCCCGCAGCTTGATCGTTCCCGTGGTCTGGTCGATCTGGCTGTCGAAGGTGTCCAGCACCCCTTCAGCGATCCTGGTCTGGCCGGTGCGGTCGAAGGCATGCACCGCGAGGTGCGCGCCGGCCTTGAGCCGCTGGGAAATCTCCGCCAGGCGATCCTCCGGCACGGAAAAGACCACGCTGATGGGCTGGAGCTGGGTGAGCACGACAATGCCGCTGGCATCTCCGGGCGTGACGTAATTGCCCTGGTCCACGAGGCGCAATCCCGTCCGCCCGTCCACCGGGGCGCGGATCTGGGTGAAATCGAGGTTGATGGAGGCGGTCTGGACCAGCGCCTTGTCCGCCTCGATGGTCGCCATGTATTGCGCCACGAGGGCCTTCTGGGTGTCGAGGGTCTGGCGCGGCACAGCATTCTGCGCCGAGAGGCCCTGGTAGCGTTGCAGGTCGACCTTGGCGCCTTCCAGCAGGGCCTGGTCGCGGTCCACCTGGGCCTTGGCCTGGTCCAGGGTGGCCTGGAACGGGCGCGGATCGATCTGGGCGATGAGATCGCCGCGCCTGACGCTCTGGCCTTCCTTGAAATTCACGCTCAGGAGCTGCCCGCTGACCTGCGGCCGCACCGTCACAGTGGAGGTCGAGGTGACCGTGCCCAGCGCCTGAACGCTGACCTTGATGTCGCCGCGCTCCACCGTCCCCACGGAAACGCTGGCCTGCGGAGGCGCCGCCGGGCGGCCCGCACCCGCGGGGGCGGAAGACCCGCCGCGCCAGTACAGGGCGCCGAGGCCGCCGATGGCCACCAGAGCAACGGCGGCGAGAATGCCCTTTGAACGCCAGCTGCTTCGTACGGCGACCGGGGGCGAATCGAGGCGGCCGCTGACTTGTTTATCCATTGAGCCGGCGTCTCCCGACAGATCACTCGCGCACCGGAGCCGGCAGCACACCGGCCCATCGGACCTCTCCCCACCGTTCGCCCCACTTTAATTTGCGGCGAAGATCGGCCCGAACGGCGGCCATGGTTACCGGCGCCTGTGGCTGAAATAAAGCCTGCTGCACCCTGCATACGTCGCCGCAGGGGCAGCGGCTCACACCTTGGTCCGGAACGGGGTGAAATCCGTTCCCACGTCGTACACGTCGATGCCCTCGCGACGCTTCATGAAGCCGACGATCCTGTAGGTCACCGGGGTCAGGATCACCTCCCAGCCCACCTTCATGAGGTAGTTGGAGATCATCACCGCGACCACCAGATGCGTCTCCCACACGCCGAGGAAGGCGAGCGGGTAGAAGATGAGGCTGTCCACCGCCTGCCCCACCACCGTCGAGCCGATGGTGCGCGTCCACAGGTGCCGGCCGCCGGTGAGGATCTTCATCCACGCCAGCACATAGGCGTTGGCGAATTCGCCGCACCAGAAGGCGAGGATGGAGGCGGCGAAGATGCGCGGCGCCTGGCCGAATACGGTGGTCAGGGCCTCCTGCGCCGGCCAGCTGGGGGCCGGCGGCATGGCCACCACCGCCGCCGCCATGGCCGCCGCATAGACCGAGGCGAAGAAGCCGACCCACACCACGCGCCGCGCGCGGGCATAGCCGTAGACCTCGGTGAGCACGTCGCCGAGCACGTAGGACAGCGGGAAGAAGAGAACCGCCGATCCGAAGATGACCGGCCCGACCCATGGCACCTGAACCACCGAAACCTTGGCGGCGCCGATGAGATTGGAGCAGATGAGGATGACCGAAAAGGCCACCATGCAGTAATCGTAATAGCGCAGGCGCGCCCCTTCGAGGGAGCGCGCCTCCACGGCGCGGATGCCGGTGGGCTCGTCCACGCCGGCTACGGCAAATTTGGTGTCGTCCAATTGGGGTTTCACGGGGCAGCCTCGAAAACGGTCGGGCCGGCCCGCAGGGCTGTCGCGCCCGGCGAACCCGGCGCCATGCTGCACCGCATTAAACCGCAGAACCAGCACGGAGCCTAGAGCGCTTTCTGTTCGCACCGGCTCACGGAAGTCGCTCTAGACTCTTGTTTTGACGCCTTTTCTTCACGCGAACCGGAATCCACTTCGCGCGAAAACGCTCTCGCTTTCGCAGTGTCAGAGCCGGCTCGCTCAGCCGCGCTCGAACGTGGCCACCAGCTCCACGTGGGGGGAATAGCGGAACTGGTCCACGGGCGTCACCGCGCCGAGGCGGAAGCCGCCGGCAACCAGCAGGCGCGCATCGCGCGCGAAGGTCGCCACATTGCAGGAGACATAGACCACACGGGCCAGCTTCGCCTGCGCCAGCTCGCGCGCCTGCGCCTCCGCCCCCTGACGGGGCGGATCGATCACCACCGCATCGAAGGCGGCAAGCTCGGCGGCCATGAGCGGGCGGCGGAACAGGTCCCGCGCCTCCCCGTCCACCGCCTTCAGGCCGGAGGTGGCGCGGGACGCCTTCATAAGCGCCGCGAGTGCGCCGGCATGGCTCTCGGCCGCAAACACGCGGGCGGTTTCGGCAAGGCGCAGCGCGAAGGTGCCGGAGCCGGAGAACAGGTCGGCCACCTTGCGGGCGCCTTCGGTGGCGGCCAGCACGGTCTGCGCCAGCACGCGCTCGCCCTCGGCGGTGGCCTGGAGGAAGGCGGCGGGCGGAAGTTCCACCTTCGCCCGGCCCATGGAGAGGATCGGTGCCACCCGCTGGAGCACCAGTTCCCCGTGGCGCGTCAGGCGGGCGAGGCCGAAGCGCTCCGCCATGACCGCCACGTCCGCAAGCAGGCCCGACGGCAGCGGGCCGGAGCCGCGCACATCCATGTCGAGCCCGGTGTCGGTGGCCACCACCTGAAGATCCAGCGGCTTCTTCAGCGGCGCCAGAGCCGCCGCCACCGCCCGCGCCGCCGGCAAGGCGGCGTCGAGGCTGGGCGCCAGCACCGGGCAGGCCTCCAGCGCCACCATGGCGTGGGACTTCCGCTCGGCGAACCCCACCACCGTGCGCGCGCCATATTGGCGGGCATGGAAGATGACCCGCCGCCGGCCGTCGCCGTGGGCATCCACCAGCGGGAGAACCTCCGCCTCGATGTTCTCCCGCGCCAGCGCCTCCACCACCAGCGCCCGCTTCCAGGCAAAATAGGGTTCAAGCTGCCAATGCTGCAGCAGACAGCCGCCGCAGGTTCCAAAATGGGGGCAGAAGGGCTCGGTGCGCTCCGGGCTCGCGGCCAGGATGGCCTCCACCGCAAGGCGGTCCTTGTCGATGTGCCCGCTCACCCGCTCGCCGGCCAGCGTAAAGGGGGCAAACAGGGGGCCGTCGGGACCCTGGGCGAGGCCATCGCCCTGGGCGCCTATGCCGGTGATCAGAAATTCAGTCACAACTCACCACTTTCCCGGACTGCGCCCACCAGAAACTCGCGATTGCCGTCTCCCCCCGCGATGGGGGACGCGATGCGGCCGAGGAGACGCCAGCCCAAAGCCGCGATCTCGCCTTCCACGCGGGTGCAGCACGCCTCATGCACGGCAGCATCGCGCACCACGCCCTTGCGGACGGCGGCGCGACCCGCCTCAAACTGCGGTTTCACCAGGGCCACCAGATGCGCTTCTTTGCCCGCAAAGGCGAGCGCCGCGGGCAGGACCAGGGCGAGCGAGATGAAGCTCACGTCCACCACCACCAGATCGACAGGCTCTTGAACCGCATCGCGGCGCAAGGCGCGGATGTCGGTGCCCTCCATCAGTTGCACTTCCGGCCGGGCGGCAAGGCGGGGGTGGAACTGGTCGCGCCCCACGTCCACCGCGTAGATCCGCCGCACGCCCCGGCGCAGCAGGACCTCGGTGAAGCCGCCGGTGGAGGCGCCCACGTCCAGCGCCACCTTGCCCGCCGGATCGATGCCGAAGGCGTCGAGCCCCGCCGTGAGCTTGAGCGCGCCGCGGGACACGAAATCGTGAATGTCCGCCGCCTCGATCCGCGCATCTGCCGCCACCTCGGCGGAGGGCTTCGACACCACGACGCCATCCACCTGCACCAGGCCCGCCGCCAGCGCCGCCTGCGCGCGGGCGCGGCTTTCGAACAGGCCGCGCTCCACCAGCAGCCGGTCGATGCGCATCCGCGCCCCGCCGGAGGGGGACGCAGCGGGGCTGCCGTGTTGTGGATCGGGTTGCGTCTTCACCATTTTTTCCGTGCGGCGCCTTGCCTAAGGTCGCGGGCCGCCGGGGGCCGTGATATGCGATGGCTCCAGGGGACGCAAACCCCTGTCTTTTCGGGACCATCGGCAATGGGCGGATCCGCGGCGGCGGGGGATCAGACGGGACGTCGGGCGCGCTCAGGTCCAAACGGGCTCCATTCGCATGTTTGAAGATGGCTTTTTCCCTCTGTTGGGCGAGGATCTCTGATCCATGGGCGCATGGCTTGTTTCGCGGGTAGCGGCGGCGCTGGCGCTGACGGTGATGCTCGCGTCCTTGACGGCAATGCCGGCGACGGCAGCGCCCCAGACCAAGGACAAAGCGAAGTCCGACGCCAAGAAGTCCGACACGAAGAAGCCGGAAGCCAAACCCGACCCGCGCGTGTGGGTGCTGGCCAAGGCGGAGGACACCTTCGTCCTGCGCTATGGCATGCCGCGCGCGGCGGATCCGGTATTCGCCATGGCGTGCCAGCCGGGCGCGCAGCTCATCCAGTTCACGGTCGAGGCGGCGTCCGGCAAGGTGAAGGCCGGGGACGGCGTGGCCCTGACCCTGGTGGCCGGCAAGCGGCGACTGGAGCTTGCCGCCTCGGCGTTCCGGGCCGCGACCGAGGGACGGGTGGTGGTGGAAGCGGCGGTTTCACTGGATGCCCGGGTGCTCGACCTGTTGGGGGAAGGCGACACGCTGGTCGTGCGCATGCCCGGCGCCAGCGAGAGCTATCCCCTCGCCGGGGCCAAGGCCAAGCTGGTCGACTTCCGCCGGGTCTGCGTGGCGAGGCGGCCATAAAGTGCGGCTCTGGCTCGCGACACCGGATCAGAAACTCATGACAACGCAATGACTTGACCGACGCGATTCACCGAACCGGAAGATTGCCCGCGTCCCGGCCCCGCAGGGGGTTTCCCCATCTTCCTCTTTGCCGCGCAGCGGGTATGATCCGCGCCGCAATGAGGACCCCTGCCATGTTTCGTCCCGCTCTCGCAATCGCAACGCTTCTCGCTCTGGCGACACCTGCCGCCGCGCAGCAGAAGATGACCTGGCATACGCAGGAGTCCGATGACAGCGCCGCCCTTGTGTTCGGCGTGCCCGAGACCGACGAGGCAACCCTCTTCTTCCTGTGCAAGCCGGGCACGCCGGGCCTCACGGTGCAGTCCCTGATCGGCTCGAAGGGATTGGAAAAGGACGCCGACACCCGCCTCATCCTCAGCGCCGGCAGCACCAAGAAGAGCTTCGCCGGCAAGGGCATCGCCAATGAGGAAAGCGGCGCCGTGGACGTGGAGGCCACGGCCCAGATCGCGGACCTCAAGGCCCTCGCCAAGGCGGGCGGAACCCTGACCATCGAGGTCAAGGGCGCCAAGCGCAGCGTATCGCTCTCCGGCATCGCCCCGGAGGCCGCCAAGTTCGAGACCGCCTGCAGCAAGCCCAAGAGTTGAGCAAGAGCTGAGCGGACCGAGCGGCCCTCAGGCCGCCGCCACCAGCCCTCCGGCCTGCTCAATGAAGCGGGCCACCACATCCACCCCCACGCCGTTGCGGATGGAGGCGAACACATAAGGCCGGCCGGCCCGCATGCGGATGGTGTCCGCCTCCATGACGGAGAGGTCGGCACCCACCATGGGCGCAAGGTCGGTCTTGTTCACCACCAGCAGGTCGGAGCGGGTGATGCCCGGCCCCCCCTTGCGCGGGATCTTCTCCCCGCCCGCCACGTCGATCACGTAGATGGTGATGTCCGCCAGCTCCGGCGAGAAGGTGGCGGCGAGGTTGTCGCCGCCCGATTCGATCAGCACCAGGTCGAGGTTCGGAAACCGGGCGCTCATGTCCGCCACCGCGCGCAGGTTGATGGAGGCATCCTCACGGATGGCCGTGTGCGGGCAGCCGCCGGTCTCCACCCCCAGGATGCGCTCGGGCTCCAGCGCACCGGCGACGGTAAGCAGGCGCGCATCTTCCTTGGTGTAGATGTCGTTGGTGATGGCGCAGATATCGTAGCGCTGGCGGAAGGTCTTGCAGAGCGCCTCCATCAGCGCCGTCTTGCCCGAGCCCACCGGGCCGCCGATGCCCACGCGCAACGGGGCGCCCTTGGAGGGGGCACCCTTGGGGGGGGAGTCCTTGGGAATAGTGCCGGAACTCATGAGCGGAAGAGCCTCGTATACTGGGTTTCGTGGCGGAAGCTGCCGAGATCGGCGCGGAAGGTGGCGCTGCCGATGTCGTCCAGCGTGAGGGCAGGTATTTCGAGCGCCAGCGCGTGAACCGTGGGTGCCAGCCGCGCCACCACGCGGGTGCCGGCGGTCTGGCCGATGGGGGCAAGGCGCACGGCGGCGGAAACGAGATTCTGCACGCTCGCCAGCAGGAAGGCTTCCAGCGTCGGCGCCAGCGGCAGGCCATGGACGCCCGCGGCGAGCCCCACCGCCACCGGATAGGCCACTTCACCCACCAGTGCCGCGGCGCCCTCATCGAGGCCGGGCGCAGGCCAGGCCGCGCGCACCGCATCGAGGAAGGAGCGGCCCTGCTGGCAGGTCTCCAGCCGCAATTCTGCGGACGGGGCGAGCGCGACCGCAAGCGCATTCACCTCCGCCAGCGCCGCCCCGTCCCCTGCCGCAGCGGCGCGATGGGCATGGGCGGCGAGGATGGCGTCGGACCGTCCGAATCCCAAAGCGAGCAGATCGCCCAGGAAGGCGCCGAGGCTCTCCTCGTCCCTTATGTCGCCGGCCTCCACCGCCCATTCCAGGGTGTGGGAATAGGCATAGGCCCCCACCGGGAAGGATGGGGTGAGCCAGGCGAACAGGGGCAGGAGGCTGGTGGAAACGACATGGTGAGCCGCCGCGCCCTCGCCCGCGGCCCCCTCGCCCGCCAAGCCTTCACGTGCGGCCCCTGCCCTCTCCCGCGTGGCGGGCGCGAGCGCCGGGGAAGACGGATCGTCCCACCCGGTCTCAGCCATGCTTGTGGCCGGCATGGCCATGGTCGTGATCATGACCGCAGTCTGGGCCGTGAACGTGGCCCGACTGGTCGTGAGCGGCATGGGCGTGGCCATGATGGTCATCGTCATGGCCGTGGTCGTGACCGCAACCCGGACCATGGACATGCGCTTCGGCATGAGCCTCGCCATGAGCGTGCCCATGGTCGTCGTGGCCGTGGCCGCCATGGGCTTCCGCCGCCTCATAGGCGCCCTTCTCGGGGCGGAACGGGCGCGTCACCTTGGCGACACCGGCGCCGAGGCCCCGCACCATCTCGGTCAATACGTGGTCGTCCACGAAATAGAGCGCGCTCTCGGTGATTTCCGCCGGGACGTGCCGGTTGCCCAGGTGCCACGCCACCTTCATCAGGCGCAGCGGATTGGCGGTGGTCACCTCCACCAGATCCTCGGGCGCGGCCTTGATGCGGATGAGGCGGCCATCCTCCAGCTTCACCGCGTCGCCATCGTCCAGCACCGTCGCCTTGTCGAGGTCGAGCAGGAATTGGGTGCCGCCGTCCGCCGTCAGGGCGAAGCGGCGGCGGTGGCGGGCGTGGTGATCGAGGGTGATCTCGTCAGCCACCTTCTCCGCGCGGACGGCGGGACGGCGAACGACGATGGTGGCGCGGATCATGACTTCACTCCGGAACCGCCCCCGAACGCCGCCCCGCCCCGTTGCACGGAGCGGACCTGTGCGCTCAGGTGGCGCTGTCCTGCCGATTCTGGTTGGTCTCGAACAGGAACCACAGGCGCTTTTCGGCCTCGTCCACATATTCTTCCAGCAGGCTGGCGGTGGCAATGTCCTCCGCCTCGTCGCAGATGCCGTGGGCCTCGCGCATGGTCTTGATGGCCGCCTTGTTGTCGGCGATCAGTTCCGCGAACATGGCCTCGGGGGCGACATAGGCCTCCTCGTTCTCCTTCAGGGCGCTGAGCTTCAGGATCTCGGCATAGGAGTGCACCGTCCGGCAGCCGATCTTGCGCACACGCTCGGCCAAGGGATCGATGGTGGCCTCGATGGCGGCGGCCTGCTCGTCCAGCAGCAGGTGATAGTCGCGGAAGTGCTTGCCGCTGACGTGCCAGTGGAAATTCTTGGTCTTCAGATACAGCACGAAAGTGTCTGCAAGCACGCGATTGATGGCGTCCGCCACTTTCTTGGCCTTGCTGCTCTCCAGATCGGTGGGGGTCGCGAGGGCGGCGGACTTCTCAACGGTGGACGTCTTGCCCGACTTCTTGGACAATGAACGCACATTCGACATGGGGGTGGCTCCTCAATCAAAACGAGTTGCAACACCCGCTAGAAGCCACCAGCCGCGGCATAGGTTCCGTCGTGCGCGAAGTCTTTCGCGCGGTGCCGTCAGAACAGGAAATAGCGCTGCGCCATGGGCAGCACCTCTGCCGGCTCGCACACCAGCAGTTCGCCGTCGGCGCGCACGTCGTAGGTCTCCGGGTCCACTTCGATATGCGGCGTGGCGTCGTTGTTGATCATGCTCTTCTTGGAGATGCCCGAGCGCGTGTTCTCCACCGCCACCAGTTCTTTCTGGATGCCGAGACGGGAAGCCAACCCATCCTCCACCGCCGATTTCGAGACGAAGGTGAGCGAGGTGTGGGTCAGCGCCCGCCCATAGGCGCCGAACATGGGCCGGTAATGCACCGGCTGCGGCGTGGGGATGGAGGCGTTGGGATCGCCCATCTGCGCCATGGCGATGGCGCCGCCCTTGATGACAAGGTCGGGCTTCACCCCGAAGAAGGCCGGCGTCCACAGCACCAGGTCGGCGAGCTTGCCCGCCTCCACCGAGCCGATATGGCGCGACATGCCGTGGGCGATGGCCGGATTGATGGTATATTTGGCGATGTAGCGCCGCGCCCGCAGATTGTCGCTGTCGCGCTCGCCGGGCAGCTTGCCGCGCTGGCGCTTCATCTTGTCCGCCGTCTGCCAGGTGCGGATGATGACTTCGCCCACCCGGCCCATGGCCTGACTGTCCGAACTCATCATGGAGAGCGCGCCGAGGTCGTGGAGGATGTCCTCCGCCGCGATGGTCTCCTTGCGGATGCGGCTCTCGGCGAAGGCGAGGTCCTCGGCGATCTCCGGGTCGAGATGGTGGCACACCATGAGCATGTCGAGATGCTCGTCGATGGTGTTGCGGGTATAGGGCCGGGTGGGGTTGGTGGAGGACGGCAGCACGTTCGCCAGCCCCGCCACCTTGATGATGTCCGGCGCGTGCCCGCCGCCCGCCCCTTCGGTGTGGAAGGCGTGGATGGTGCGGCCCTTGAAGGCGGCGATGGTGTCCTCCACGAAGCCGCTCTCGTTGAGCGTATCGGTATGGATCATCACCTGCACGTCGAGGGCATCGGCCACGGTGAGGCAGCAGTCGATGGCGGACGGGGTGGTGCCCCAGTCCTCGTGGAGCTTCAGGGCGCAGGCGCCGGCCAGCACCATCTCTTCCAGCGCGGCGGGCAGCGAGGCGTTGCCCTTGCCGGCGAAGGCGAGGTTCATGGGGAAGGAATCGGCCGCCTCGATCATGCGGGCGATGTGCCACGGCCCCGGCGTGCAGGTGGTGGCGAAGGTGCCGGTGGCCGGCCCGGTGCCGCCGCCCAGCATGGTCGTGACGCCGGAGGCCAGCGCCTCCTCGATCTGCTGCGGGCAGATGAAATGGATGTGGCTGTCGAAGCCGCCGGCGGTGAGGATCTTGCCCTCCCCGGCGATCACCTCGGTGCCGGGGCCGATGATGATGTCCACCCCGTCCTGCACGTCCGGATTGCCGGCCTTGCCGAGGCGGACGATGCGCCCGTTCTTCAGGCCCACATCGGCTTTCACCACGCCCCAATGGTCCAGCACCACCGCATTGGTGATGACGGTGTCCACCGCCCCGTCGGCATTGGCCACCTGCGACTGGCCCATGCCGTCGCGGATGACCTTGCCGCCGCCGAACTTCACCTCCTCGCCATGGATGGTGAAATCCTTCTCGATCTCGATGAAGAGTTGCGTGTCGGCGAGCCGCACCTTGTCGCCCACGGTGGGGCCGAACATGTGGGCATAGGCGGCGCGGGGCATCTTGGAGGACATGGGGCAATCGCCTTCAGGAATTCAGAACCGGCAGAAACGGGGCGGGCGAAACCGGGCGCTCACAACTTCACGCGCTCACAACTTCCCCTGTACAGCGCCGCGGAAGCCGAACACCTCGCGCTTGCCGCCGAACGGCACCAGCGTCACCTCCCGCGAGGCGCCGGGCTCGAAGCGCACCGCCGTGCCGGGGGCGATGTCGAGGCGCATGCCGCGCGCCTGCTCCCGCTCGAAGGCCAGCGCCGGGTTGGTTTCGTAGAAATGATAGTGGCTGCCCACCTGGATCGGCCGGTCGCCGGTATTGGACACCGTGAGGCGCACCCGCTCGGCGCCTTCATTGAAGTGGATGTCGCCTTGCTGGGGCACCAGCTCGCCGGGCACGATCTGGGACGGCGCGCCGCGAATGGGGTGGTGCACGGTGACCAGCTTGGTCCCATCCGGGAAAGTGGCTTCCACCTGGATGTCGTGGATCATCTCGGAGATGCCGTCCATCACCTGGTCGGCGGTGATGACCCGGGCGCCGGTTTCCATCAGCTCCGCCACGGTCTTGCCGTCGCGGGCGCCTTCCACCACGAAGTCGGTGATGAGGGCGACGGCTTCCGGATGGTTCAGCTTCACGCCCCGGGCGAGGCGCTTGCGGGCCACCTCGGCGGCCATGGCGATGAAGAGCTTGTCCTTCTCGCGCGGCGTCAGCAGCACGGCAATCTCCTTGAAGCGAACGTCAGGTGGCCCACACGCGTGGCAATGGTCTGCCTCGAAAGGCCATGAGAAACGAGGTCGCATCCCGACGCAACGTTTCGATGTCGGGGGCGAGCAGGCGCACGCATAGAAGCCCGTTCCATGCGCTCGCGCCGGCTTCGCAGCGGGCGCCTTCGAGCAGCGCGCGGGCCTCCTCCAGCCGGCCTTCGGCGTCGGGGGCCACGTAGAGCAGCGTCGCCAGCGCCCGGTTGCCGCCGGCCACCGCCGGCCGGGCGAGCAGCGCACCCACCGGGCCGGCAAGGCGCAGGGCATCGGCGAAGACGAGGGCGCCGTCGCGCCGCACCCGCCAATGATCCTCCAGATGCCCCTCCCCCATCACGTCGCCATGGGCGAGGCGGCCGAGCATCAGCGCCTCGAAGGAGAGGAAAGAGGCGGCGGCGGACAGGTCGATCTCATAGCGGCGCTTGAGGCGGGCGCGGTCGAACAGGATGGTCTCCTGCGGCAGCCAATCCAGCCGCGCCCCGGCTTCCGCGACAAGCCGCACATGGATATCCGCGCACGGCCCATCCGAGCGATAGACCTTCTCGGCGGCGGGGGTCGCCACAGTGAGATGCGCGCCCGGCCCCGCCGTGGCCGCGATGGAAAAGACATCGCCGCAGGCGACGCCGCCGGCGGTGTTGACGATCACCGCCTCCAGCCCCGGCCCGCCCCGTGGCAGGCGCGCGCGCAGGGCGCCTCCTTCGGCAAGGTCGGTCAGGCGCGTCACGCCCCCGAATGCGGACACGGCGATGCGTACCCGCCCCTCTGAGCGCTGGCGCAGAGCCCGTTCCCGTGAGGATGCGACTGAGGATGCGACCTGGGTGCCTTGCAAGCCGGCGCGCTCCGCAGCGGCGCCAACCTCGCGATCAGATCGCCATGAGGCGGCGGACGTCGTCACCATCGAGCCCGCTCCTGTCGCCGCGCGCCACCACCTCGCCGCGATCCATCAGGATGAAGCTGTCGGCGAGGTCGCGGGCGAACTCGAAATATTGTTCCACCAGTACGATGGCCATGTCGCCCTTGTCACGCAGGTAGGCGATGGCGCGGCCGATATCCTTGATGATGGAGGGCTGGATGCCCTCGGTGGGCTCGTCCAGCACCAGCAGGCGCGGACGCGTCACCAGCGCGCGGCCGATGGCAAGCTGCTGCTGCTGCCCCCCGGAAAGGTCGCCGCCGCGCCGGCGCAGCATGGTGTTCAGCACCGGGAACAGCTCGAACACCTCGTCCGGCACATATTTATCCTTGCCCT
Organism: Xanthobacter autotrophicus ATCC 700552; assembly: GCF_043194565.1. Classification (GTDB taxonomy): domain Bacteria; phylum Pseudomonadota; class Alphaproteobacteria; order Rhizobiales; family Xanthobacteraceae; genus Xanthobacter; species Xanthobacter autotrophicus_F. The sequence goes on from NZ_JBAFVS010000006.1 coordinate 87,788, forward strand.
TGAGGCGGGCAAAGCCCGTCTCCAGATTTTCCTTCACGGAGAGCAGCGGGAACACCTCGCGCCCCTGCGGCACGAAGCCGATGCCGAGCCCGGCGCGATCGGGCGTCGGCATCCGCGAAATCTCCTTGCCGTCCAGCATGATGGAGCCGCCAGCGATGGGCCGTTGGCCGACGATGGCGCGCAACAGCGAGGTCTTGCCCACGCCGTTGCGGCCGAGCACGCAGGTGACCTTGCCCGCATGGGCCTCCACCGACACCTTCTTCAGGGTGTGGGCGGCGCCGTAATAGAGGTCGAGGTTCTCAACCTTCAGCATGGGGATGCTCCGAGCGCGAGCCGGTGGCGCTCCCCTCTCCCCTTGCGGGAGAGGGGTTGGGGGTGAGGGGGCTGGGCAGGTTCCATTCACTCGGCAGACGGGTGCCAACAGCGGCAAACCCCTCACCCCATCCCTCTCCCGCAAGGGGAGAGGGGGCTTCAGAGCGATAAGCCATCCCTCACCTCCCCAGATACACTTCGATAACCCGTTCGTCGGCGCTCACCTGGTCGAGCGGGCCTTCGGCGAGCACCGAGCCCTCGTGCAGCACGGTGACCTTCACGTCGAGGTCGCGCACGAACTGCATGTCGTGCTCCACCACCACCACCGATCGCGTCTTGGCGATCTCGCGCAACAGCACCGCGGTGTCCGCCGTCTCCTGGTCGGTCATGCCGGCGGCGGGCTCGTCCACCAGCAGCAGGCGCGGTTCCTGCGCCAGCAGCATGCCGATCTCCAGCCACTGCTTCTGGCCGTGGGAAAGGTCGCCGGCGCGGCGGAAGCGGCTATCCTTCAAGCGCACCCGCTCCAGCAATTCGTCGATGCGCTCGCGCTCGTGGGGCGTGCGGCGCCAGTAGATGTTGGAGAAGGGCCGCCGGTCCTCCTTCAGGGCGAGGAGGATGTTGTCCTCCACCGAATGCATGTCGAACACGGTGGGCGTCTGGAACTTGCGGCCGATGCCGAGCTGGGCGATGGCGGCTTCATCCAGGCTGGTGAGGTCGTGGGTGCCGGCGAAATAGGCGACGCCCTGGTTGGGGCGGGTCTTGCCGGTGATCACATCCATCATGGTGGTCTTGCCGGCGCCGTTGGGGCCGATGATGGCCCGCATCTCCGCTTCCTCGATGACGAGGGAAAGGGCGTTCAGCGCGCGGAAGCCGTCGAAGGAGACGGTGATGTTGTCGAGATAGAGCAGCGCCGGCGTCATGGACATCCGGTTGGCGCCGGGGCGGTCCTGCGCGATCTCGCGCATCTCCGCTTCCAGCGCCAGCGCGCCGTGGGACTTCACCACATAGGGGTCGGAGGACTGGGTCTGGAAGCTGCTCATGGCGCTCACTCCGCCGGCTCGGGGGTGGGCGTCGCGGCGGGCCGCCGCGCCTTCCAGCGTTCGGAAATGCTGGAGGCAAGGCCCAGCACGCCCCGGGGCAGGAACAGGGTGACCAGCACGAACAGCGCGCCGAGGGCGAACAGCCAGGCTTCCGGCAGCACACCGGTGAACCAGGTCTTGCCCGCATTGACGATGACCGCGCCCAGCGCCGCCCCCACCAGCGTGCCGCGACCACCCACCGCCACCCAGATCACCATCTCGATGGACTGGGCCGGGGCGAATTCGGACGGGTTGATGATGCCCACCTGCGGCACGTAGAGCGCGCCGGCGACCCCCGCCAGCATGGCGGAGAGCACCCAGGCCACCAGCTTGTAGTTCTGCACCCGGTAGCCGAGGAAGCGGGTGCGGCTCTCCGCATCGCGCACGGCGACCAGCACCTTGCCGTACTTGGAGGTGACCAGCGCCCGGCAGATCAGATAGCCCAGGGCCAGCGCCACCGCCGACGCCACGAACAAGGTCAGCCGCGTGGACGGTGCCGAAATGGGAAAGCCCAGGATGTCCTTGAAATCGGTGAGGCCGTTGTTGCCGCCGAAACCCATGTCGTTGCGGAAGAAGGCGAGCATGAGGGCGAACGTCATGGCCTGGGTGATGATGGAGAGATACACGCCCGTGACCCGCGAGCGAAAAGCGAACCAGCCAAACACGAAGGCCAGCGCCCCCGGCACCAGCACCACCATCAGCATGGCGAAGGGGAACATGTCGAACCCGTGCCAGAACCACGGCAGTTCCTTGTAGTTCAGGAACACCATGAAATCGGGCAGCACCGGATCGCCATAGACGCCGCGCGGGCCGATCTGGCGCATGAGGTACATGCCCATGGCGTAGCCGCCCAGCGCGAAGAAGGCGCCGTGGCCCAGGGAGAGCACGCCGCAATAGCCCCACACCAGATCCACCGCCACGGCGAGCAGCGCATAGGTGAGGTATTTGCCCAGCAGCGGGATCATATAGTCCGGCACATGCAGCGGATGGCCGGGGGGCAGCAGCAGGTTGGAGGCCGGCACCAGCACCGCCACCGCCAGCATGACGAGAAGGAAGATGCCGCCGGTGCGGTCGATGATGCCGGAGCGGTTCATGCGCAATGGCTCCCTGCGATGACTTCGCACGCAGGGTGCGGTCGAGCGCGACGGCCTCCCTCTCCCCTTGCGGGAGAGGGTCGGGGTGAGGGGGTGAGATGCGCGTGACCTTGCGCAGCAGAGCGAGTGAGCAGCGCCCCCTCACCCACCGCGCTGCGCGCGGCACCCTCTCCCGCGAGGGGAGAGGGGAAACAAAGTGCGGCCGCGCCCCTCACGATTCCACCGCCCGGCCCTTGAGCGCGAACAGGCCGCGCGGGCGCTTCTGGATGAAGAGGATGATGAAGACGAGCAGGAGGATCTTGCCTAGCACGGCGCCGGCAAAGGGCTCCAGCAGCTTGTTGGCGATGCCGAGCGTGAAGGCGCCCACCAATGTGCCCCAGAGGTTCCCCACCCCGCCGAACACCACCACCATGAAGCTGTCGATGATGTAGCCCTGCCCGAGGTTTGGACTCACATTGTCGATCTGCGAGAGCGCCACCCCGGCGATGCCGGCTATGCCGGAGCCGAGGCCGAAGGTGAGTGCGTCGATGCGCCCGGTGCGGATGCCCATGGCCGCCGCCATGCGCCGGTTCTGCGTCACCGCCCGCACATAGAGGCCCAGCGGCGTGCGCTTCAGCACCAGAAGCAGCGCGAAGAACACCAGCAGGGCGAAGACGATGATCCACAGGCGGTTATAAGTGATGGACAATTGCCCCACCTGGAACGCTCCCGACATCCACGACGGCGCCCCCACCTCCTGGTTGGTGGGGCCGAACACGGAGCGCACCGCCTGCTGGAGGATGAGCGAGACGCCCCAGGTGGCAAGCAGCGTCTCCAGCGGCCGGCCGTAGAGGAAGCGGATCACCGTGCGCTCGATGAGGATGCCCACCAGCCCCGTGAACAGGAAGGCCAGCGGCAAAGCGATAGCGAGCGACCAGTCGAACAGGCCGGGCGCCGAATGGCGGATAAAGTCCTGCACCACGAAGGTGGTGTAGGCGCCGAGCATCACCATCTCGCCGTGGGCCATGTTGATGACCCCCATGACGCCGAAGGTGATGGCAAGCCCGATGGCCGCCAAAAGCAGCACGGAGCCCAGCGACAGGCCGTACCAGACATTCTGCGCCACGGCCCAGAACCTGAGGTTCTGTTCCACCTTGGCGATGCCGGCCTCGGCCGCCGCTTTCAGGCTGGCAGGGGCGTCCGCCGGCAGGCTGCGCAACAGGCTGATGGCCTCCTGGTCGCCGCGGGCGGTGATCTTCTGGATGGCGAGGAGCCGCACGGCTTCCGGCACCTCGGCCTTGCCGACGAGGATGGCGGCGCGGGCCTGCTCCAGCGTTTCCTTCACGCTTCCCACCGTCTCCTTGGCGATGGCGGCCTCCACCGTCGCCAGCGCCGCGGCATCGCGCGACTTGAACACGGCGGCTGCGGCCTCGGCGCGGCGGACCGGATCGGGATTGAGCAGCGACAGGGCGCCGGAGGCTGCGTCGATGGCGCGGCGCACCCGGTTGTTGGCGCGCACCACGGAGAGATTGGCCGGCGCATTGGCGACGATGGTGCCGGTGGCGGCGTCGGCCATGCCGGCAGGGGTGCGGATATAGACCGCCTTGGTGGCCGGATCGAACACCAGCCGGCCGGTGGCCAGCGCGTCCACCACGGCAGCGGCCTGGGCGCTGCCGGTGGCCGAAAGCTCGACCAGCGCGTCCGACGTATCCGAATAGCTGTCGTTCGCGAATTTCGCGACGATGGCCGAAAGATCACCCGAAACAGCCCCCTGGCCCTGGGCGCGCACCGCGCCGGCGGGGACCAGGACGGCCAGAAGAAGGACGGCCAGAAGAAGGGCGAGAAGGGGAAGCGCGAGGAGGCGCGCGAGGGCCGGCGGAACGGAAAGGCGCAGGCACATCATGAAGGTATCCGCTCCAGCGCAGCCGGCAGGGCCGGCAGCTCGCGACGGGAAGAGCGAGGCTCCCCCTCCCCGTTGCGGGGGAGAGGGAGGAGCGCCCCTTGCGGGACGGCAGAACGGCATTCGAGAGCGGCGTTCAAAGAGAGATGTTCGAGATCAAAGTTTTCAAAAAATCCACGCCCGCCGGGACGCGAAGCGCACGCGGATGCGCCCAGGCGGGTGCGATCATTTGGCCGCCGAGAGGCAGACGTTCTTGACGCTGTCGAAGTTGCCGCAGTTCAGCTTCACCCAGTCGGCCACCAGATTCTTGGAGCCTTCGAGGTAGCGCGACCAGGCTTCGCCGGGGATGAGGTCCTTGGTCTTCCACACCACGTCGAACTGGCCGTTGCCTTCGATCTCGCCGATGAAGACGGGCTTGGTGATGTGGTGGTTGGGGAGCATCTCGGAGACGCCACCGGTGAGGTTGGCCTGCTTGATGCCCGGCAACGCGGCGATGACCTTGTCCTGATCGGTCGTGCCGGCCTTCTCCACCGCCTTCACCCACATGTTGAAGCCGATGTAATGGGCCTCCATGGGGTCATTGGTGACGCGCTTCGGGTTCTTGGTGAAGGCGTGCCACTTGGCGATGAAGTCCTTGTTCTCCGGCGTATCGATGGACATGAAATAGTTCCACGCCGCGAGGTGGCCGGCGAGCGGCTTGGTGTCGATGCCGGCCAGTTCTTCCTCGCCCACCGAGAAGGCGACCACGGGAATATCCTTGGCGCTGATGCCCTGGTTGGACAGTTCCTTGTAGAACGGCACGTTGGCATCGCCATTGATGGTGGAGACCACCGCCGTCTTCTTGCCCGCCGAGCCGAATTTCTTGATGTCGGACACGATGGTCTGCCAATCCGAATGGCCGAACGGCGTGTAGTTGATCATGATGTCCTCGGCCTTCACGCCGCGGGACTTCAGATAGGCTTCGAGGATCTTGTTGGTGGTGCGGGGATAGACATAATCGGTGCCCGCCAGCACCCAGCGCTCCACCTTCTCGTCATTGGCGAGGTAATCCACCGCCGGAATGGCCTGCTGGTTCGGGGCGGCGCCGGTATAGAACACGTTGCGCTCGCTCTCCTCGCCCTCATACTGCACCGGGTAGAAGAGGATGTTGTTGAGTTCCTTGAACACCGGCAGCACCGACTTGCGGCTAACCGAGGTCCAGCAGCCGAACACGGCGGCCACCTTGTCCTTGGTGATCAGCTCGCGCGCCTTTTCAGCGAACAGCGGCCAGTTGGAAGCGGGGTCCACCACCACGGCCTCGAGCTTCTTGCCCAGAAGGCCGCCCTTCTTGTTCTGCTCTTCAATGAGCATGAGCATGGCGTCCTTCAGCGTCGTCTCGCTGATGGCCATCGTGCCCGACAAAGAATGCAGGATGCCGACCTTGATGGTCTCCTGCGCCTTGGCCACGCCCATTCCCATCGTGCCCACGATGGCGGCGGCGGCGGCGAGCGCCCCAAACCCCCTGGTCGCCTGTCCCAGCAAACCGAGCATGCGCTCTCTCCCCTGTTGCGACGGCCCACCGGGCCTGCCAAGGGAAATGGACAGCAAGGCGCGTGCCAAGGCTTACCACCGGCCCGGTACCGACGCGACGGGGGGCGTAACCGTGACCGAAGCGGGTGGAACGGGCGACGGCAAGGCTCATATGCCGAAAAAGCAGGCGGCCGCCGATTGGCATCATGCCGCTCGATTAAGCAATATGGCCATCGCACCGGAGCCGAGACCCTCCAGCCCCTTTTGCGAGCCCGAATGCCTCGGACTTCCCGGGAGTGGCGGCGCACACAACGCACTTGATCTGCCTATTTTTGATGCAGGCGCTCCGTGGGTCCACCAGCGATCCCCCCAGCGCCGCCGGCGCCGTCGTGGAGATTCCTGTCTTTCTTCTTCCAGTCGCAACTATGCAAGGCGTCACAGGAAGTTGAAAACATACAATATGACGATGACGGAGATCGGTATTCCCATGAGCCAAAGCAGAATTCCGCGCATGATCTTTCCCCACTGTTGGATTGACTTTGTGCAGACGTAACGTGGCGGCGGCCCATCGGGTTCCAACGGCCCCCTTGCGGCCGCAGTGTCCGATGGGTGCGATGTCCGATGGGTGTAGCGCGCGCCGCACCTGCCGCTGCGAACCGAGCCGAAACGATCTGCCGGCTTGACGATCTGCCGGCTTGACTTGGCCGTCGCGCTCGGACTTCCGTGCCTTGAGCGGACCAGACGGGAGAGCGGCGCGTGGATGACCTGATTTCGGGCTACAGACGATTCCGTGAAGTGGCATGGCCGGAGCGCAAGCAGCTCTTCGAGCAGCTCGCGGCGCGGGGCCAGAAGCCGGAGACCCTGGTCATCGCCTGCTCGGACAGCCGCGTCGATCCGCAGATGATCTTCGATGCCGGGCCGGGCCAGATGTTCGTGGTCCGCAACGTCGCCAATCTGGTGCCGCCCTTCCTGCCCGACGCCAATTATCACGGCACGTCGGCGGCCATCGAATTCGCGGTGCGCGTGCTCAAGGTGCAGGACGTGGTGGTGATGGGCCATGCCCAGTGCGGCGGCGTGCACGCCCTGCTGGAGGGCGCACCGCCCGGCGCCGAGGACTTCGTCGCCGGCTGGATGAAGATCGCCGAGCCCGCCCGCCTCATGGCCGAGGACGCCGGCCTTCCCGGGGATCAGCGGCAGCGCTTCTGCGAGCAATGCTGCGTCAAGCTCTCGCTCGCCAACCTTGCCGCCTTCCCGTGGGTCGCCGAGCGAATCAGCGCAGGTGAACTCAAGCTGCACGGCGCCTATTTCGGCGTCGCCACCGGCCGGCTGGAAATGCTTGACGACGACGGCACCTTCAAAGCCGTCTGACCCGCCCCCGGGCGGTTCTGGCGCACGCAGGACCGGCGCCCAAGAGCGGCGTCAGTGTGTCATTTCGTTGAAGGACAGGTTCGCTACGTGGGTCATGGACCCGGTCGAGGCGAGCGCCACCGGAACCGCAGCTGGGGCGGAGAAGCACGTATGAACATCGTCACCACCCAAGATCGGGACAAGGCCGCCATCGCCGCCCGCCTCGGTCACGAACATGTGGCCGATATCGTTGAATTCCTCAACGGCAAGACCGCCGAGGAGGCGACCGAGCTGGTCGCCCACATGCCCCTGCAATGGGCAGTGGAGGTGCTCGACCAGCCCCAGTTCCAGGACGCCTGCCCGGTCATCGAGGCCCTGCCCCAGGACAAGGCCGTCGCCCTGCTCGAAGGCATGTCGGCCGACCGCGCCTCCGACGTGCTGCGCTGGATCGAGGAGCCGGCCAAGAGCCGCCTGCGGGAAGCGCTGACGCCGGAAACGCGCCGCGGCATCGACCATCTGCTCACCTACCCCGACGGCTCCGCCGGCGCGCTCATGACCACCGAGTTCGTCAGCGTGCCCTCGAACTGGACCGTGGGGCAGACCCTCGCCCACGTCCGCGAGGTGGAGCACAGCCGCGAGACCGTCTACGCCATCTATGTCCTGACCCCGGACACCAAACGGCTTGTCAACACCGTCTCCCTGCGCCGCCTGATCTTCGGCGAGCCGGATGCCCCCATCGGGTCGGTGGCCAATCCCTACGCCCCCATCACCGTGCCCCCGACCATGACCCAGGAGGAGGTGGCGCGGACCATCTCCAAGTACGACTTCCTCGCCGTTCCGGTGGTGGACACCACCGGCCATGTGCTCGGCATCGTCACGGTGGACGACGTGATCGACGCCATGATCGAGGAGCAGACCGAGGACGTGCAGCGCATGGGCGGCATGGAGGCCATCGACAAGCCCTATCTGGACATCTCCTTTTTCGAGATGATCAAGAAGCGCGGCGGCTGGCTGTGCGTGCTGTTCCTCTCCGAGATGCTCACCACCAGCGCCATGCAGGTCTATGCGGACGAACTGGAGAAGGCCATCGTGCTGGCCCTGTTCATCCCGCTGGTGATGAGCTCGGGCGGCAATTCGGGCTCCCAGGCCACCTCGCTCATCATCCGCGCGCTGGCCCTGCACGAGGTCCGGCTGAGGGATTGGTGGCGCGTGGCGCTGCGCGAATTCCCGACGGGCATCACGCTCGGCGCCATCCTCGGCGTCATCGGCATCGTGCGCATCGTGGTGTGGCAGAAGGCCGGCATCTTCGATTATGGCGAGCACTGGAAGCTGCTGGCCATCACCATCGGCTCAGCCCTCATCGGCATCGTCACGTTCGGCTCCATGGCCGGTTCGCTGCTGCCGTTCGCATTGAAACGGCTGGGTTTCGATCCGGCCTCGGCCTCGGCGCCGTTCATCGCCACCCTGGTGGATGTGACCGGCATCGTCATCTACTTCTCGGTAGCCTGGCTGTTCCTGCACGGCACCATCCTGTAGCGGCGAAGCTCAGCTGCGGCGCAGGAACCGCATGAGCGCCCCGTAGCCGTCTTCCCCGGCCGCTTCCTCGTCCTGCGCGGCGGGCGCCTCGTCCGCGTCCGCCGCCGCATCCGCAAGGTCCGACACCGTCACCTCAAACCCGCGCGAGGCGAGGAAGCCCACCGCATCCTCCGCGCTGGAAAAGCCGCCCACCGCATCGGCGAGAACCGCACTCAGGCCGGTATTGCCCGATGCATCGGCCTTCAGGCGCTCCATTTCGGCGCTGGTCATGGCGAAGCTCCGTATCTGTTGGATCGTCAAGGCCAACCGCAAAGGGGCCCTCGCTGTTCCGGATGCCGAACTTTGGCCCCCTCGCCTGCCGGCGCGGTCGCCGCACCCTCCGGGCCCGTCTCAACCTCTTGCCCAGCCGCCTGCCTCAGCCTCTTGCATCTGCGGGGGCGACGGCCCCATGGTGCCGACCTGACTTTGGGTACGCTCCGTCTGGGCGGAAGCGGAACCGCTTTTGTTCAAACGGAGAATCACCCTCCCCGAAGCTGAATCAAGCTGAGGGGACCTTCTCAAGCGTAAAGCCGTCCCCTCATGGTCCAGCTTGCTTTCATCCTGGTGGGGGCCCGTGCCCTGCGCGACCGCTGGTGGGTGCTTCTGGTGCTGGCCCTCGCCTTCATGGGCGTCGCCTGCCTGATCCTGTTGGATGCCATGGACGGCACCATGTCCGTGGCGACGCAGGTGTTCGGCGGCGTGTTCGTGCTGGAAGGGCTGCTGAGCCTGCTCGCGGTCTTCGCCCTGCGCGGGGTGCAGAGCCGGGCGCTGGTGCTCTCCCGCGCCTTCGCCCTCGTCTTCGTGGGTGTCTTCATCCTGGATTATCCGGCGCGCAACGGCATGGCGCTGTCGCTGCTGTTCGGCGCCGCCTTCCTCATGGACGGCGTGGCCCGCATCGCCACCGCTCTGGTGGTGCGCTTCCGCCTGTGGCGGGCGACGGTGGCGGTGGGCGTCGTGGAGATCGTGCTGGCGGCGATCATCGCCAGCCACTGGCCGTTTTCCCACGAGATCAAGGTTCCGCTGTGCATCGCCCTGTTGCTGCTCATGTCCGGCTGGATCCTGATGCGCGCGAGCCTGATGCTGCGTGCCCATCTCGCCGAGGTGGCGATCCTGGCCCTGCCGCTCTTCGGCGGGCGCAACTGGTATGACAACGCGCCGGTGATCGTCGACGAGAGCGGCCCGCTGCCGCCCTCCGACGGCCCCATGACGGTGCATGTGTGGACCCCGGTGGGCTCGGCGGATGTGCCCACGCACCGCCCCTTCATCGACCGCTACATCGCCGCCGTGGACCGCACCGGCGCCATCTCCACCGGCCATTCGGCGCTGGAACTGCGGCCGGATCTCTATATCAGCCACTATCCGGCGGAGGAGATCGAGCACCCGCCGGAAGAATTCGCCCGCATCCTGCGCGCCACCGCCGAGAACAACGTGAAGGGTCGCTTCCAGCCGTCCTACGCCTACGAATCGGCAAACTGGTGCGAGGCGGACGCGCGGGTGGAATTCACCCGCTTCGACGCCCGGCGCCTGCGCGCCTTCTGGGCCGGCTACCGGCAGGACGACACCTATAACCTCACCAACCGCAACTGCTCCGTGGTGGTGGCGGCGGCGCTCGATTCGGCGCTCGAAGGCGTGCTCGCCTCGCGCATGCCCTGGCTCAGGGTCGCCACGCTTTTGGCCAATCCGGACGTGTGGGCGGGCGCCTATATCCGCTCGCGGGCCGAAGCCATGAGCTGGACGCCCGGCCTGGTGCTCGACTACGCCAACACCCTGAAACGCATCATCGAGCCTGCGCCACCGCCGTTCGCGGCGCGGCTGCGGGATTTCGTGAAGCGCTTGACCCGCCCCCATTCCGCCCTGGGCGGCACCGCCGCCATCCCACCCCGGGCGGCACCGCCGCCACCGCACGGGCAAGCGCGAGCAAACCATGAGCGATGAGGCCGCCCAAACCGCCCCCGTGGAGGCTGCCCCCATGGAGGCCACCCCGTCGGAAACCGGCCTCGTCGAAGGCCGGTCCAGCGTGCTCGCCCGCGCCGCGGTCATCGCCACCGCCATGGTGTTCGGCCTCACCTATTCGCTCACGGCGCCGCTCATCGCCTTCGACCTCGCCGCCCGCGGCCTCAGCGAGGGCGTCATCGGGGCCAATGCGGCCATGCACGCCGTGGGGGTGCTGATCACCGCCGTGGTGCTGCCGCGGCTGGTGGCGACGCTGGGGCCGCGCAAGCTCATCTTCCTTTCCATCGCCATTTCGGCGACGGCGCTCATGGCCTTTCCGCTGCTGCCCATGCTCGCCGCATGGTTCGTGCTGCGCCTGTTCCTCGGCATGGCGGCCGAGGCGCTGTTCGTGACCTCCGAAACCTGGATCAACGCCCTTTCCACCGAGGGCACGCGCGCCCGCTCCATGGCGGCCTATACGGCGGCGCTCTCGGTGGGGCTGGCGCTGGGTCCGATCATCCTGTCGCTGGTGGGCACCGTCGGTGCCCTGCCTTACGTGGTGGGGGCGGGCATCGCGCTGCTCGCCGCGCTGTTCGTGGCCTCGCCGCGCATCACCGCACCTCATTTCGACGAGCCGACGGTGGGTAATCCCGTGCGCTTCGTGCGCCTCGCCCCGCTGGCCCTGAGCGCGACCCTGCTCAACGCCGCCATCGAGACCGCCGGCCTCTCCTTCCTCGCGCTCTATGCCATCAGCCTCGGCTGGGCCGAGGAGCACGCCACGCGGCTGATGTCGGTGATGATGGTCGGCGCCATCGCACTCCAGCTGCCCATCGGCTGGCTGGGCGACAAGATGGACCGCCGCCACCTCGTCATTGCGCTGGCGACGCTTGCCGCCGTCGGGGCGGCGGTGTGGCCGCTCGCCCTTAGCAGCACGATCGCCACCTATGCGCTGCTGTTCGTGTGGGGCGGGGCGTTCGTGGGCATCTACACCATCATGATCACGCTGGTGGGCAGCCGGTTCAAGGGCGGCGACCTGGTGGGCATCTATGCGGTATCGGGCCTGTTCTGGGGGCTGGGCGCGCTGGTGGGGCCGCTCGGCGCCGGCTTTGCCATGCAGGCGCACCCGCACGGCCTCGCCGTCTTCGCCACTTTGGCCTGCGCCGGATTCGCGCTTGCCGCCTGGCGGCTCAAGGGCACGACCTGAGGGCTATCTCCTGCGTTTCGACGGGACGGCGAAGGTTTCCACGAGATCGTCGAAGCCAAAGCGCCCGCCCCTGCGCCCAAAGGCGATGCCACAGGTGCGGAAGACCTGGTTCCAGCCCCGGCGCGAGCCGAGATCATTGTGGTCGCGACAGGCCGGCACCGTTGCGGTGATCAACCAGGGACGCGGGCGCACGGGCTCATAATCCAGCAACAGCAGAAGCGGCGCGCCGGCAAAACGCGACAGCGCCGCGAACAGCAGGTCGATGGCGTCCTCCAGCGCTTCGCCCCGCGGATCGTGCGCCGGCAGGCACTGGCGCACGAACAGGGTGGTGCCCTGCGCCGCTTCACGAACCATGCGCCTGTGCAACGCTTCGTATTTCGGCACGAGACGGGCGGCAATCTCCGTTTCCGGCAGCGCGAGAACATCAGTACCGGCTGGAAATTCGTGCAGGTGCACCGTGCCGCCCACGCGGGAATAGAGGGCCGGCGTGCCATCGTAGTCGGCGATCTTGACGATCTGTTCCGGCGCGAACACCGCCCCGGCACCGGCCTCTAGCACCGGCACCACCGCCGAAAGCGGCGAAATCCACCAATCGAACGGATCGGCCCGATCCGACCGCGCGAGACGCCGCAACTGGAAGGCGACCTCGCACAGGGCGCCGAGGCTGACCAGCCGATCCACCCGAAACTTTGGCTCAGTCCGGTTGAAGATTGTCCACATGAGCCCGATTCCATGGCCAATTGCGCCGCACGCTGGCGCGGAACCGGCTGACCGCCTCCCGACCCGCCAACAGGGCAAGCGCGATTCGCATGGCCACGCAAGGCACCCATACGAATCGCGCCCATACGAATCGTGCCCAAGCGATGGCACCCGGGCGATGGGAGTAGATCGACGCGATGCGTGCGGATGATACCCCACCGGGATCGATTCGCGCCTGGCGCGCACGATCCCTTGCGCCCTAACGGCTCAACCCGCCCCGAAGCGGTGAATTAACGCGCCGAGCGAAAGGGGATGACGTGGGTTGAAGGACGGCGGAACATCAGTTCCAAGCCAATCGATCAGCTGGTCGGAGTGGCAGGATTTGAACCTGCGACCCCCACGTCCCGAACGTGGTGCGCTACCAGACTGCGCTACACTCCGATCCAGAGGCGCTGCGTATAGCGCCCCCTATTGCGCGATGCAAGAGGCAGGGTGCAGCCACCTCGCTTGAACGGTGGATGGCCCCATGCCATAGGAAGCGCGCCCCGTGGAGCGTGCCTTTGGCCGTGCCTTGGCGCATCAATGGCTTGAGCAGGTGGAGTTGGGTCAATGGCGACGGACGGTTTCGCGAGCGGTCTTCTGAAGGGCAAGCGCGGGCTGATTCTCGGTGTCGCCAATAATCGCTCCATCGCCTATGGCATCGCCAAGTCGGCGCGCGCCCATGGCGCGGAACTCGCCCTCACCTATCAGGGCGAAGCGCTGAAGAAGCGGGTGGAGCCGCTGGCCGCGGAGCTGGGCGGCCATCTGGTCGGCCATTGCGACGTGACCGAGCCGGAGACCCTGGACGCCGTCTTCGCCGAGACGGAGAGGCTGTTCGGCACGCTGGATTTCGTGGTCCACTGCATCGCCTTCTCCAACAAGGACGAGCTGGACGGCCGCTATGTGGACACCTCGGCCGACAATTTCACCAAGACCATGTTCATTTCCTGCTACTCCTTCACCGCCGTGGCCCAGCGGGCGGAGAAGCTGATGACCAACGGCGGCTCGCTGCTGACCCTCACCTATTACGGCGCGGAAAAGTGGATGCCGCACTACAACGTGATGGGCGTAGCCAAGGCCGCGCTGGAGGCCAGCGTGCGCTATCTGGCCGCCGACCTCGGCCCCAAGGCCATTCGCGTGAACGCCATCTCGGCGGGACCCATCAAGACTTTGGCCGCCTCGGGAATCGGTGATTTCCGCTACATCCTGAAGTGGAACGAGCTGAACTCGCCGCTGCGCCGCACCGTCACCACCGACGAGGTGGGCGACACCGGCGTCTATCTCGTGTCCGATTTGTCGCGCGGTGTGACCGGCGAAGTGCACCATGTGGATGCCGGATATCATATCGTCGGCATGAAGCACCCCGACGCGCCCGACCTCGCCCTCGTCCGCGACTGAGTCCCAACCCGCCCGCGCGCCCCCGCGCGCCATCAGGAGACAACCATGCCGGCGATCGTCCTTCGCGCCGCCCTGTCCGCCCTGGCGGTTTCCACAGGTCTTCTGGCAGCGTCCGGCGCGGGTTTCGCGCAGAGCCCGCCGACCCTTCAGGAATACCCGCTGCGGGACCGCATCTTCGGCCCCGGCGGCGCGGTCTTTCCGGACTATGTGACGCCGAGCGAATACGGCACCGCCTTCCTGATTGGCGGCGCGGGCACGCGTGGCGCCCTGTTCGCCGCCGGCACGGCGGACTTCAACTGCCAGCAGACCCAGGTGCCCACCATCAAGGTGCTGTCGGCCCCGCCCGGCGGGCAGGTGTTCATCCGTTATGGCAGCTTCACCGCGCGGGCCATCGATGGTGGCGCCACCACGCTCTGCCTCGGCCGTCCGGCCAAGGGGCTGGTGGTCAGCTTCAAGGGCAAGGCAGCGCCGGGTTCGCAGATCGCCCTCAGGGTAACCTATCCGCCGCGCGGTGCCTGGTATGACCACGTCATTCCGGTTCCCTCACGGTGATCGCCCTCAAGGCGGCGCTTCGGCCTTTCGGTCCCAGCCGCGCGCCGGTACGACTGCCATGACAATCGCCACCACGACCGCGCCCTCCATCGCGACCCCCACCACGCGACGCCTGTTCCTGGTGCGCCACGGCGAGACCGACTGGAACGTGGTCGGGCGCCTGCAGGGCCGCCGCGACGTGCCGCTCAACGCGCTGGGCCGTATCCAGGCCGGACGCGTCGGCCGCGTGCTCCCCCAGCTTGCCGGCGACCCCAAGGCGCTGGTCTACCTGTCGAGCCCCCTGTCGCGGGCGGTGGAGACCATGCGCATCCTGCGCACCAGCCTGGATCTGCCCGCCAGCGAGTTCCCCACCGACCCGCGCCTTGCCGAAATCTCGTTCGGCCAGTGGGAGGGCCAGACCTGGCCCGAGCTGCGCCGCCGCGACCAGATCAACGTGCGAAAGCGCGACCTCGACCCGTGGAATTTCACCCCGCCCGGCGGCGAGAATTACGGCGATTTGTGCGAGCGGGTGAATGCCGCCTGTGCCGAGCTGGAGGACGATGCGGTCATCGTCACCCATGGCGGCGTCATCCGGGCGCTTCTGCATGTGAAGGCCGGCATGCCGGAAGGTGAGGCCGCCGTGCTGCCAGTGCGTCAGGGCGCGGTTTACGTGGTGACCCCCGGCGGCTTCAAGGTGGCGGACTGAAGGTCCCGCCTCGCATCCCACCACCCCTGCCGCCACACCCGCCGCCATCCCTGCCGGCGGACCCTCTGCCTTGGCATTTTTCTTGCTGTGTCAAACCGGTACGCCCGGCAGCGTTGTCGTGAACGTGACGACTCTGCCTTTCGTTGATGCCTTTTGACCCGAGCCCCAGGGGACCCTTTCATGACCGACATGGCCGAACTGCAAAAGCGGAAGATGCCGCTCAATCTCGCCATCGTGCACGTGGACCCCGACGCCTTCATCGCCAACTACATGGGCTGGCTCGAAATCACCAAGTTCATCACCGACCTGCGCGCGGAAGAGACCACCGTTCCGGCTGACGGCAAGACCCCTGCCCTGACGCCCGCCCAGCTCGCCAATGGCGGCGTGCACAATGTGGGCAACGACGCGGTCTTCGCCTTCTGCATGACGGCTGCGCTGAAAGCCGACAAAGCCGCGGTGGACAAGGTGGAAGCCGCCCTCATCGAGATGATGGGCAAGGAATATCCCGGCAATTTCGCGCTCTGGCACTTCCGCACCCAGATCGACACGCCGATCACGCTGGAGGACTTCGTCGGACAGGCCGGCAAGAAGATGCTGCTCGGCGATATCCCGCCGCCGCCGCTGCGCGCCAAGGAAAACTGGAGCGCCGGCCTGCGTTTCTTCGAGAAGGCGCGCAAGTCCAACTTCGTGCACGAGATCATGTATCCGCTGGCGCTCTGGCATCGCGCCAAGTGGACCGAGACCCTGGAGAAGGGCATCGCCTTCCTCAAGCACATCGAGGACACGGTGCCGGTGCTGCGCGAAACCCTGGAGGAGACGCGCAACGACCAGCCCTTCATCGCCAACGTCCTGCTGAAGAATGCGTTCGGCGTGGATATGGAGCTGACCGAGGAATACGAGGGCTTCCTGCGCTCCCTCGCCCGGCGCGACTGATACCCCTTGCGTGCGACCCTCGCTCCCGTGGGGCGAGGGTCGTTCGGGCAATGGTCGTTCGGGCAAGGGGCGTTCGGGCAAGGGTCGGTCAGGCGAGAGCGTCAGGCTTCCCCGGCAACCTTCTGCCGGTGGAGCACGTGGGGACGGGACACCAGCAGCTTGTCGATGCGCCGGCCGTCCATGTCCACGATCTCGAAACGCCAGCCCAGCGCCGTGAAGACCGCGCCCTCCTGCGGCAGTTCCTTGATGTGCGAGAGGGCGAAACCCGCCACCGTGTGGTAGCCGTCATCGACCTGGAAGGCCACGTCGAGCAGGTCCCGCAATTCGTCGATGGGGGTTTCGCCGGCCACCAGATAGCTGCCGTCCTGCCGCTCCACCACGTTACGGGCCTCGTTGTATTCGGGCGCATCCACCGAGCCGGTGATGGCGAGGAGCAGGTCATAGCCGGTGACCACGCCGGCCATATCGCCATACTCGTCCACCACGATGCCCATGGGCACCTCGGCCCCGCGCAGGATGCGCATGGCTTCGAGCGCCCCCACATTTTCCACGATGAACGGCACCTGCTGCACGAACTGGCGCGGATCGGGCCGCTCGCCCTTGAGATAGGCGTCGAGCACGCTCTTGGCCTGGATGACGCCTATGGTCTCCTCCGGCGAGCCCTCGCAGGCGGGCAGCCGCGAATGGGGCGTGTGGAGGAGCACCTGGCGCACCTCTTCCGCGTCCTTGGAGATGTCCACCCACTCCACGTCGGGCCGCGGGGTCATGATGGCGGTCACCGGCCGGTCGGCGAGACG
Source organism: Xanthobacter autotrophicus ATCC 700552 (assembly GCF_043194565.1). Classification (GTDB taxonomy): domain Bacteria; phylum Pseudomonadota; class Alphaproteobacteria; order Rhizobiales; family Xanthobacteraceae; genus Xanthobacter; species Xanthobacter autotrophicus_F. Next base: position 104,822 of record NZ_JBAFVS010000006.1, read on the forward strand.
CATCACGCCGGCGATCATGCGCCGCTCGGCGGGATCGATGACGCCGGCGGTCTCGGCCTCGGTGATGATGGCGCGGATTTCCTCATCGGTTACCGCGCTGGAACTGGCGCCGCGTTCGCCAAGCAGCCGCAGCGCCAGCCGCGTCGACTTGTCGAGCAGCCAGACCGCAGGCAGCGACACCTTGGAGAGGGTCACCATGAGCGGCGCGAGGATGCAGGCCAGCGGCTCTGGATTCTGCAAGGCCAGCCGCTTGGGGATGAGTTCGCCGATCACCAGCGACACATAGGTGATGGCAGCCACCACCACCGTATAGCCCACCGGCTGGGCGAAGCTGTCCGGCATGCCGGACTCACTCAGGAAGCCGCTGAAGCTTTGCCCCAGGCTGGCACCGGAAAAGGCACCGGCGAGAATGCCGATGAGGGTGATGCCGATCTGAACCGTGGAGAGGAAGCGTCCGGGATCCTCGCCGAGCATCAGCGCGGCGCTGGCCCCTCGGCGGCCCCGGTCGGCAAGCGTCCTCAGTCGCGCCGGGCGCGACGAGACGATGGACAATTCCGCTGCAGCCAGAACGGCATTGAGCAACACCAGGAAAAGGACGATCAGGATTTCGAGCAAAGGCATGGCGGGGTAGAAAATTCTCCGTCGGCGGGTCTCATAGCACATCTGCGCGTACCTGTGTGACAGGCTGGCCACATTTGGGTCGCGATTTCACAAACCCGCCCCTTCTTCGGTGCAATGCAGGGTGCCGGCCGAGCTTGGGCCAGTCATGGGAGGCCATCGCTTGAGACGTGAGTTTCCTCGGGCGTGATCCTCGTTTATTGAGCCGGGACGAGTGAGGGGTTTTGTCGCGTCATGTCGTTCAACACGTTCGGGCACCTGTTTCGGGTCACCACCTTCGGCGAGAGCCATGGGCCGGCCATCGGCTGCGTGGTGGACGGCTGCCCGCCGAACCTGCGCTTTACCCTTGAGGATGTGCAGGCTGCCCTCGACCGCCGCCGGCCCGGCCAGTCGCGCTTCACCACCCAGCGGCGCGAGCCGGACCAGGTGAAGGTGCTCTCCGGCACGCTGGAGCATCCGGACGGCGGCCTCGTCACCACCGGCACGCCCATCGCCCTCGTCATCGAGAACGTGGACCAGCGGTCGAAGGATTATGCCGACATCGCCGGCGCCTACCGGCCGGGGCATGCGGACTTCACCTACGACATCAAATACGGCATCCGCGACCATCGCGGCGGCGGGCGCTCCTCGGCGCGGGAGACGGCGACGCGGGTCGCCGCCGGCGCCATCGCCGCCAAGGTGCTGCCCGGCGTCACCGTGCGCGGGGCAGTGGTGCGCATCGGCGAGATCGAGGTCGACCGCAGCCGCTGGGACTGGAACGAGGTTCAAAACAACCCGTTCTTCTGCCCCGACCCGAAGACCGTGCCGCTCTGGGAAGAGTATCTGGATGCGGTGCGCAAGGCGGGCTCCTCCATCGGCGCGGTGGTGGAACTGGTGGCGGAAGGCGTTCCGGCGGGCCTCGGCGCCCCGCTCTACGGCAAGCTCGACGCCGACCTCGCCAGCGCCCTGCTGGGCATCAATGCGGCCAAGGGGGTGGAGATCGGCGAGGGCTTCAACGCAGCCCGCCTCACCGGCGAGGAGAATGCCGACGAGATGCGCCTCGGCAACGAGGGCCGTCCGCAATTTCTGTCCAACCATGCGGGCGGCATCCTCGGCGGCATCGCCACCGGGGCGCCCATCGTGGCCCGGTTCGCGCTGAAGCCCACCTCCTCCATCCTCACCCCCCGGCAGACCGTGGACCGCACCGGCCAGGAAACGGAAATCTTCACCAAGGGCCGGCACGACCCCTGCGTCGGCATCCGCGCGGTGCCCGTGGGCGAGGCCATGATGTGGTGCGTGCTCGCCGACCATTTTCTGCGCCATCGCGGGCAGGTGGGCGAAAGCGTTGCGTGGCCGTTCAAGGGGTGATGCGGCGCCGCCTGCTGGAGCGCGACTGTATAGCAGGTCACGGAAACAGTATTTTCAGGTGATGGGAACGTGGTGTCCGCGCATGCGTTGGTAGAGCATCCGTCTTCTTTTGGGAGATCAAACGAATGCAGACCGACACGCAGAACCCCAATATCAAGGAAACCCCGAGCCTCGTCGCCAGCGACATGGTGGTGGGCACCGCGGTCTACGATCCGCAGGACGAAAAGATCGGCTCGGTCGAGCGGCTGATCCTGGAAAAGACCAGCGGCCGCGTGTCCTATGCCGTGTTGAGCTTCGGCGGCTTCCTGGGCATCGGCGAAGATTATTACCCGGTGCCGTGGCAGATGCTGACCTATGACGAATCGGTCGGCGGCTTCCGCGTGAACATCTCGCGCGACCAGATCGAGAATGCGCCGAAGTACAGCGCCTCCGATGAATACGACTGGAGCTCGGACAACAGCCGTCGGGTCTCGGACTATTATGGCGTGCCGCCCAGCGCCACCGCCATGTGATCGCGGTCCCATACCCGCGACGGAAAGGCTGCCTTCGCGGCAGCCTTTTTTCTGGCCGCAAAATTCAGCGAGCATGAATGCCGCAAAATTTTCATTGTCACTGAATTTTGCCGCGCTATGCTGTCGGCATGAAGCTCGCGGAATGGCTTTCAGCGACCGGAACGAAGCGCAGCGCCTTTGCGAAGCAGGTGGGCATGTCGCCCGCCAGCGTCACGGCCCTGTGCAACGATGACCGCGCCTGGATCTCCCGCGAGACCGCCGAGAAGATCGCCGCGGCCACGGGACACGAGGTCACGCCCAACGATTTCCTCGGCCTTCCCGCGCCCAGTATCCGAGGTTTGCCCGTGACCGATAACACCCAGGCCCGCGTCCAGTCCGCCATCGAAGCGTTCGCGCGGGGAGAGATCGTGGTCGTCACCGACGACGACGACCGGGAGAATGAAGGCGACCTGATCCTCGCCGCCTCCCTCGCCACGCCCGAGAAGATGGCCTTCGTCATCCGCAACACCTCGGGCATCGTCTGCACCCCGCTGCCTCCGTCGGAGGCGAAGCGGCTGCGGCTCGACCCCATGGTGTCGAACAACGACGCGCCCATGGGCACGGCCTTCACCATCTCCATCGACGTGAAGCACGGCACCACCACCGGCATTTCGGCGGAAGAGCGCACCAACACCGTGCGCGCCCTCGCCAATCCCAACATGGGCGCGGCCGATTTCGTGCGGCCCGGCCACGTCTTCCCGCTCATCGCCAAGGAAGGCGGCGTGCTCATGCGGTCGGGCCACACCGAGGCGGCGGTGGACCTGTGCCGGCTCTCGGGCGTGCCGCCGGTGGGCGTCATCGCCGAGCTGGTGAACGACGACGGCACCGTGCAGCGCGGCCCGCAGGTCACCGCCTTTGCCGAAAAGCACGGCCTCACCCGCATCTCGGTGGCCGACCTCATCTCCTACCGGCAGGCCCGCGAGAAGCTGGTGACGCGCGCGGCGGAATTCCCCGTGCCCACCTGCGTCGGCGAGCTGCAGGGCTTTTCCTATGTGACGCCGTTTGATCCGGTGAACCACCTGGCGCTGGTCAAGGGCCGCATCGGCGACGGCGAGAAGGTGCTGGTGCGCCTGCACCGCGCCGATCCCATTGCCGATGCCTTCGGCGGCGGCAAGTCCATCCAGCGCGCGCTGGCGCGCATCGATGCGGAAGGCCGCGGCGTGTTGGTCTATCTGCGCGACGGCACCGCTGGCGTGCCGGCCATCGCCATGGGCCAGGGCGGCGAAAAGTCCTCCAGCGAAATCGAGCGCGACCGGCACTGGCGCGAAGTGGGCCTCGGGGCCCAGATCCTGCGGGACCTCGGCATCGTCTCGATTCGCCTTCTGGCATCCAAGTCCCGCACCTATGTGGGACTGGCCGGCTTCGGCATCGAGATCATGGATACCGAGCCCCTCGACGCCTGAGCACCGCGGGTCCGCTGCTGCGCGAATTTTGTGCAGCGCACGGACTGCTAAGCCGTTGTGACAGAACGACGACACTTCGTCCCCGCGTGTGGAAACCAGAGTTTGCAACGCTTCGCGCGAAATCGTGAGCTAAAAACAGGCGGCTAATCTCTTTTCGACCCCGATGGAAGGTGTCAGCATCCGTGTGACGTGATGCCGCGCTTTCCCATCGGGAGAGGAAACCATGTTTTCGCGCCGCTTCTGGTCCCGGTCCCTGGTTCGGCCCCTGGCTGCGGGCCGCCTTGCTCTCGGTCTCGCGGTCCTCCTTCTCGCCGGCACCGCGCCGGCCCGCGCCGGCGGCAGCGGCATCGACGTGGATCTCGAACTCGTCCTCGCCGTGGACGTCTCCTATTCCATGGATACGGAAGAACAGTCCCTGCAGCGCGAGGGCTATGCCACCGCTGTCGTCTCCCGCGAATTCCTCGATGCCCTGCGCCTCGGCCCCATCGGCCGCATCGCGGTGGAATATGTGGAATGGGCAGGCGACGGCGAGCAGCAGGTGGTGGTGGACTGGCGCGTCATCGACGGTCCGCAGACCGCCAAGGCCTTCGCCGACGCCGTGCTGGGCGCGCCGCTGCGGCGGGTGTACCGCACCTCCATATCAAGCGCCTTGCTGTTCAGCGCCGACCAGTTCGATCTCAACGGCTACAAGGGCTTGCGGCGTGTCATCGACGTCTCCGGCGACGGCGTGAACAACCAGGGCCCGCCGGTGGCCCTGGCGCGCGACGCGGTGGTCGAGCGGGGCATCACCGTGAACGGCCTGCCCCTGCTGCTGAAGCGCACCGCCTCCTCCGCCCTCGATGTGCCGGAGCTGGACGCCTATTATGAGGATTGCGTCATCGGCGGGCCGGGCGCCTTCGTCATTCCGGTGCAGCGGATGGAAGAGTTCGCCCGCGCCATCAAGACCAAGCTGGTGATGGAGGTGGCGGGCGTGGTGCCGCCGCCCGGCCCCGGCCTCGTCCAGCGCGCGGCGGCACCCCAGCCGCGCGTCTCCTGCACCATCGGCGAGAAGATCTGGATGGACCACTGGGCCAATTAGAGCGTTTTCGCGCGAAGTGGACCCCGGTTCGCGTGAAGAAAGTGCGTTAATACAAAGCTCGAAGGCGCCTTAATCGGCATTCGCGAGCGGCACCAGGCGCAACGCCGCAAGGTCGGCGGCGCCGGTCGCAAAGCAGGCGATGCGCAGCTGATCCGTCATCTGCGAAAAATGCTCCACCACCGCCTCGGTAGAGGTGACGGCGGCCTTCAGCGTGCCCGCCGCCTGGCCCACGAGGTCGGCGCCAAGCCGGATGGCCTTGGCCGCATCCACCCCGTGCCGCACGCCGCCGGACGCGATGAGCGGAAGCTCCGGGCAGGCCGCCCGCGCCTCGACCACCGCCTCAGCGGTGGGAATGCCCCAGTCGGCAAAGGCGGCGGCCACGGCGCGGCTGCGCCCGGAGCCGCGCTCGCCCTCCACCAGCGCCCAATTGGTGCCCCCTGCCCCGGCCACGTCCAGCGCCGCGGCCCCGCAGTCCGCCAGCCGCCGGGCCATGGCGCCGGAAAGGCCGAAGCCCACCTCCTTCACCACCACCGGTGCGGACAGGCCGGCGCAGAGCCCCTTGATGCGATCCAGAACGCCCCGCCAATCCCGGTCGCCGCCCGGCTGGATCGCCTCCTGCAGCGGGTTGAGATGGATGACGAGGGCATCCGCCCCGATCATCTCCACCGCGCTACGGGCCGCATCCAGACCTCCCGCCTCCAAAAGCTGGGCGGCACCGAGATTGGCGAAAAGCAAGATGTCCGGCGCCCGCCGCCGCAGGTCGGCGCCGAGGCCGCTGGCCGAACCGGTCTCGATGGCGATGCGCTGGGAGCCGACGCCCAGCGCGATGCCCAGCGCCTGCGCGGCCTCGGCAAGGTGGACGTTGATGGCTTCCGCCCGCGCCGGCCCACCGGTCATAGCGGAGATCAGGAACGGCGCCCTCAGCGTGCGTCCGAGAAACCCTGTGGTCAGGTCGATGGCATCAAGATCGAGTTCGGGCAAGGCGCAATGGATGAAGCGCACCCGGTCGAAGCCCGCATCCACGCGCGAGGCCACGCGCCCACCCGCGAGCACAATGTCGATATGGTCTTCCTTGCGCCGACCCGCGCCGTTTTCGTCCATCGACCCTCGCCGGCACCCGCCTTCAAAAAGAGAACGCGATTTGCCTGAGCCGCGGCGAGGACGCCACACGCCGGCAGAATCTGTCGCGCGGCGCGCCCCGCGCTCTGGCATCCTTCCTTAAGGGGTGATCTAAAGTCGTTCAAGGCAACGTAATTTGGCAACGTATCTTGCCAGCAGGGGTACGCCCCCGCAGCACAGCTTAAGATGAGGGGCGTGGATGGCGCAGAAGGGCGGACGGGACCGGCGGACCTCGGAAGGTTCGCACGACGCGCTGCGGCCAAGCACGTCTCAAGGCGCGTCGCAAGGTGGTTCCACCCTGGCGCTGGCCGTAGCGGAGCCGGAGACGAGCAGGGCGCCGGATGGACGCATGCAGGATCTGGAGGAGCAGCCGACCGCCGCCTTCCCGCCGCGCTCGCGCGACCTGTCCTTCCTGCGGGCGGTGATCGATCGCCGGCTCGGCCTGCTGGTGCCGCCGGCGGCCTCCCACCCGGCCGTGCTGCATGCCGCCATGCGGCACATCCTGCTCTCGCCCGGCAAACGGCTGCGCCCCCTGCTCACCCTTGCCGCCGCGATCCAGCTCAACGCCTCCGAGCACGCGGTGCTGGATTTCGGCTGCGCGCTGGAGATGATCCACGCCTCCTCGCTGATCGTGGACGACCTGCCCTGCATGGATGACGCCGCCATGCGGCGCGCCCAGCCCACCACCCATGTGCAGTACGGCGAGGACGTGGCGGTGCTGGCCTCCATCGGCCTGCTGTCGCGCGCCTTCGGGGTGGCCGCGGCCGCACCGGGAGTGAGCGAGCGCGCGCGCCTCGAAGCGGTGGCGATCCTCTCCATGGCGGTGGGCTCGCTGGGCCTGTGCGGCGGCCAGTATGACGACCTGCGCCCGAGCCCCGGCCGCAGCCTTGCCGCCACCGAGGACGTGAACCGCCGCAAGACCGGCGTGCTGTTCTCGGCCGCGGTGGAAATCGCCGGCCACGTGGCTGGGGCGGACGAGACCCAGCTTGGCCACCTGAAGGCGCTGGCCGGCCATGTGGGCCGCGCCTACCAGATCCTCGACGACATTCTCGATGCCTCCGCCTCCACCGCCAGCCTCGGCAAGGACGTGGGCAAGGATGCCCACAAGGCCACCGTGATCGCCTCCCTCGGCGCCCCCCGCGCCCGCAAGCTTTTGTCCGAGCACCTGGCGGGCGCACTCGCCGCCTCGCAAGAGCTGGGTCCCAACACGGAAGGCCAGGAGCCCCTGCGAGATTTCATGACCGCCGCCTTCGGCGAACTGATGGGGCCGCTGGCGCCGTGAGCGCCGCGTCCCGATACGATCGCCCCGTGGAAAACCTGCCCCCCGCGGAAGTCGTGATCCCGATGCCGCCACCAGCCCCGCCTCTGGCCATTGCGGGCCTTCATGTGGGCTATGGCGCGCGCACCGTTCTGGCGGGCGTCGATCTTGTCGTGCCGCAAGCCACGGTAACGGCGCTCACCGGCCCCAACGGCGCGGGCAAGACCACACTGGTGCGCGCCATCTGCGGCCGCATCGCCCCTCGCGCCGGAACCGTGACGGTGTGCGGCGTTCCGGCGGCGGAGGGCGCCGCCCGCGCCCGCATCGGCCTCGCCCCGCAGGATATCGCGCTCTATCGCAGCCTGACCATTTCCGAGAACCTTGAAGTATTCGCCAGCCTTGCCGGCGTGCCGGGCGCCGCCGTGCCGGCCCGCGTCGCCGACGTGATGGTGCGCACCGGCGTCGCCGACCGCCGCAACGAGCGCATCGACCGCCTGTCCGGCGGCTGGCAGCGCCGGGCAAACGTGGCGGCCGCTTTGGTGGGCGATCCGCGCCTGCTGGTGCTCGACGAGCCCACCGTGGGCGTCGACGCCCCGGCCCGCGCGGAGCTGGCCGCCCTGGTGCGCAGCCTTGCGGCGGAAGGGCTCGGCATCCTCCTCATCACCCACGATTTCGCCTTCGCCGAAGACGTGGCCGACCGCGTCGCCATCCTGAAGGACGGGCGGGTGGCCCTTGAAGGCGAACTCGGCGCCCTCGTCGCCGCGCACTTTCCCCACCAGCGGCGGGTGGAGGCGACCTTCGCCGCCCCGCCCACGCTCAAGGGCCGGCAGGTGCTCGCCGCCCTCGGGCTTCATGCCGCCCCGGACGAAACCGCCTTCAGCGGGGTGGTGGTGGATACGCCGGCCGCGGCGGGCGACCTGATCGCCGCCCTGAAGGCGGCGGGGCTGGTCCCGCGCACCCTCTCGCTGCAGGCTGCCGGGCTCGATGCGCTCTATGCCTCCGTCACCCGCGAGCCGGCCCCATGATGGTCGCCATCGTCCGGGCCATGGCCCTCACCTTGATGCGCGACCGCGGCGCGCTGCTGATGACCTTCGTGCTGCCGCCGGTGCTGTTCGTGCTGTTCGCCGCGGTGTTCGCCGGCACCGGCGGAGAGGCCTCCAGCATCAAGGTGGCGGCAGCGCGGACCACCGATGCCCCCGCCGCCCGCATGCTGCTGGACGCCCTCGCCCGCGCGCCGGATGTGCACCTGACGCCGGTGGCCGCCGAGGACGTGGCCCGGCGTGTGGCGGACGGGAGCGCCGACGTGGGCCTCATCGTGCGCGCCGATGTGGCCGCCGCCACCGACAAGCCGCCGCTGGTGGTGATCACCGACGCCGGCCGCAACGTGGCGGCAGCCCTGCTCGCCGCCCGCATCCAGCGCCTGTTCACCGATGAGTTGCCGGGCCTCGCCATGCGGCGGGTGGCGGGACAGATCGAGGTGCTGGTGGGGCCATTCTCCACCGAGCAGAAGGCGCGGCTGGACGGTGCCGTGTCGCGCGCACCGGCACTGGTGGCGCAGGGCGGAGCTGATTTGATGGAGCGCCAGCCCCTCGCCAGCCGCCGGGCCGAGCCGGGGGTGAGCTATTATGCCGGCGCCATCGCCATGCTGTTCCTGCTGTTCGCGGCGGTGCAGGGCGCGGCAAGCCTGGTGGACGAACGGCGCTCGGGCGTGTTCGACCGCATCGTCATGAGCCGGGGCGGCGTGCTGGCTCTGGTGGGCGGCAAGCTCCTGTTCCTGATCCTCCAGGGGGTTGCTCTGGCCGCCGTGCTGTTCGCCGTGGCGCAGGTTGTTTATGGCGTGCACGTCATCCAGCATCTGGGCACCGTCACGCTGGTGGCCGCGGCGGCCTCGGCGGCGGCGGCGGGCGTTGCCTTGCCGCTGGCAGCCATGGCCCGCACCCGCCATCAGGCGCAGACCCTCTCCACCTTCGCGGTGCTGCTGCTCTCGGCCGTGGGTGGCAGCATGGTGCCCCGCTTCCTGATGCCGGACTGGCTGCAGAAGCTCGGCGTGCTGACGCCCACCGCCTGGGGCATCGAGGCGTTCCAGGGCGCGCTGTGGCGCAGCGAGGGCCTCGGCGACCTCGCCTTGTCCCTCGCCATCCTGCTGGCCTATGGCGCGGTGGGCGCCGGCTTCACCCTATGGCTCATCCGCCGGCAGGTGCGGCTGGCCTGAGCGCTGGCCCCGGCGGCAGGGGCACCCCTGCGACACGAAATCCTGAACGGCGAGAGCGCTTCCCTCCGGGGCGCAGGGGCTTTAGAACCGCGCCATGGCGATCCTCGACCTAGCCAACCCGGTCCGCTTCCTGAGCCTCTCCGCCCGCATCCTGCCGTGGATCGCGGGGGCGGCGGTGGTGACGCTCGCCGTCGGTTTCTTCCTCGCCTTCCGCGCCCCGCCCGATTACCAGCAGGGCGAGACGGTGCGCATCATGTACATCCACGTGCCGTTCGCGTGGCTCGGCATGTTCGGCTATTCCCTGATGGCGGCGTCCTCCATCGGTATCCTGGTGTGGCGCCATCCCCTGGCAGACGTGGCCCACAAGGCGGCCGCGCCGGTGGGCGCCACCTTCACCGCCTTGTGCCTCGTCACCGGCGCCCTGTGGGGCCGGCCCATGTGGGGCACCTATTGGGTGTGGGACGCGCGGCTCACCTCCATGCTGGTGCTGCTTCTGCTGTATCTGGGCCTGATGGCCCTGCGCGCCGCCATCGACGAGCCCAACCGCGCCGGGCGCGCGGCGGCGGTGCTCACGCTGGTGGGCTTCATCAACGTGCCCATCGTGAAATTCTCGGTGGACTGGTGGAACACCCTCCACCAGCCGGCTTCGGTGTTCCGCATGGGCGGCTCCACCATCGAATCGAGCCTGTTGTGGCCGCTGCTGGTGTGCGCCATCGGCTTCACGCTGCTGTTCGTGGCGCTGCACATGCTGGGCATGCGCACGGAAATCCTCCGCCGCCGGGTGCAGGCGCTGGAAGCCCGCGCCGCCGCCGAGGCGATGGCCTGAGCCGGCGGATGGACCACCTGTCATGAGCCACTTCACCTTCATTGCCGCCTCCTACGGCGTTGCCACGCTGGGCCTCGGGCTTCTCGCTGCCTGGCTGCTGGTCGATTACAGCCATCAGCGCCGGGCCCTCGCCGAACTGGAGGCGCGCGGCCTCGGCAAGCGATCCCGCCGCGGCACGGGGGATGCCCCATGAGCAACACCAACGAGACGCCCGGCCCGACGCGGCCCCGCCGTCGGCTGTGGCTGGTGGCGCTGCCGCTGGTGCTGTTTCTTGCGCTGGCCGGCCTGTTCTTCTCGCGGCTCGAAACCGGGGGGGACCCCTCGCGCATCCCCTCCGCCCTCGTGGGCAAGGCCGCGCCCACCATCGCGCTGCCGCCGCTGGACGGGCTGAAGGGTCCCGGCGGCGCGCCCTTGCCGGGCATTGACCTGTCGGCGCTCGGCGGCAAGCCGACGCTGGTGAACGTGTGGGCCTCCTGGTGCGGGCCGTGCCGGGACGAGCACCCCGTGCTCATGCAGCTTGCCAAGGACGGCCGCTTCAACCTCGTCGGCATCAACTACAAGGACGCGCCGGAAAATGCCCGCCGCTTCCTCGGCCAATATGGCCTGCCCTATCAGGCGGTGGGCGTGGACCCCAAGGGCCGCGCGGCCATCGACTGGGGGGTCTATGGCGTGCCGGAGACCTTCGTGGTCGCCAAGGACGGGACCATCGTCCACAAGTTCGTCGGGCCGCTGACGGCCGAGGCGGTGAATGCCACCCTGCTGCCGCTGATCGCGCGCCTCTCGGGAAACTGAGCGCCCGCCACTAGGGTGACGCCGGCGGAAACTGGGATTATGGATTCCGCCATGGCCTTTTCCCCCGACGAGATCGAACGCTACGCCCGCCACATCGTGCTCCACGACGTGGGCGGACCCGGCCAGCAGAAGCTGAAGGCGGCGACCGTGCTGGTGGTGGGCGCCGGCGGCCTCGGCGCGCCGGTGCTGCTCTATCTCGCCGCGGCGGGGGTGGGGCGGCTGATCCTCGTGGAGGACGACGTGGTCTCCCTCTCCAACCTCCAGCGGCAGGTGATCCACCGCACGCAGGATGTGGACCGGCCCAAGACCGAGAGCGCCCGCGATGCCATCGCCGCCCTCAACCCCCATGTGGAGCTGGTGACCCACGCGGTGCGGCTCGACGCCGGCAACGCCCTCGACCTGATCGCCGCTGCGGACGTGGTGGTGGACGGATCGGATAATTTCGCCACGCGCTATCTGGTGTCGGATGCCTGCGTGCTGGCCAGGAAGCCGCTGGTGACGGCGGCGCTCGGCGCCTTCGACGCCACGGTCACCACCCTGCGCGCCCATGAAGCGGCGCCGGACGGCACCCCCAACCCCACCTATCGCTGCCTGTTCCCCGAGCCGCCGCCGGCGGGGACGGTGCCGGCCTGCGCCGAGGCGGGCGTGCTGGGGGCGCTGGCTGGGATTGCCGGCTCGCTCGCCGCGCTGGAGGCGATCCGCGCCGTGGTCGGCTTCGGCGAGGGGCTGGTGGGGCGCCTGCTGATGATCGACGCCCGCGCCATGCGCTTCGAGACCCTGAGCTACGCCTGGGACCCGGACAACCCGCTGACCGGCACCGGCGAACGCATCACCGACCTGTCCGGGCATGTGCGGGCCGAGGGGCTGTGAGGTCGTGGCCGGGCCGCAAGGGGCCCGGCCACGACCTCACAGCATGGCGGGCAGGACGCGGTCCGGCGGACGGTGGCCGTCCATGAAGGTCTTGATGTTGACGATGACCTTCTCGCCCATGTCCACGCGGCCTTCCAGGGTCGCGGAGCCCAGATGCGGCAGCAGCACCACCTTGCCCTGCTTGGCGAGGCGGATCAGCTTCGGGTTCACCGCCGGCTCGTGCTCGAACACGTCGAGGCCGGCGCCGGCCAGCTCGCCCGCTTCAAGCTGGCGGGTCAGGGCGTTCTCGTCGATCACCTCGCCGCGGGCGGTGTTGACCACATAGGCCTCGGGCTTGAGCAGCTTGAGCCGCCGCGCCGAAAGCAGATGGTAGGTGGCCGGCGTATGCGGGCAGTTGATGGACACGATGTCCATGCGCGCCAGCATCTGGTCCAGGCTATCCCAATAGGTGGCGTCCAGCATCTCCTCCACCGCGGTGGGGAGGCGGCGGCGGTTGTGGTAGTGGATCTGCAGGCCGAAGGCCTTGGCGCGGCGGGCCACCGCCTGGCCGATGCGGCCCATGCCGATGATGCCGAGGCGCTTGCCCCAGATGCGCCGGCCCAGCATCCATGTGGGCGACCAGCCGAGCCACTCGTCCTTGTCGGAGATCACCGCCTGCGCGCCCTCGGCAAGGCGGCGCGGCACGGCGAGGATCAGCGCCATGGTCATGTCCGCGGTGTCCTCGGTGAGGACGCCCGGCGTGTTGGTGACGGTGATGCCGCGATTGAGCGCGCTCGCCACGTCGATGTGATCGACGCCGTTGGAGAAGGAGGCAATCAGCCGCAGGTTTTCCCCAGCCTGCGACAGGACCGCCGAATCGATGCGGTCGGTCAGCGTCGGAACCAGCACATCGGCGGTCCTGACGGCCTCCACGAGCGCGGCCTGATCCATGGGCACATCGTCGAGGTTCAATTGCGCGTCGAACAACTCGCGCATCCGGGTTTCGACCGAGTCCGGCAGCTTGCGCGTGACGACGACGAGGGGTTTGCGACGCACCATCGTTACTCCCCATTCCCCATTTCTTAACGCTTCTGGTCCCGTCTATCAGACAGACAGGGAAACACAAGGCGCCCTGCACCGCGTGCCCTTGACGCGCCCGGCGCAGCAGCGCACTCCCCCGTTTCGAGTGCAATACGAAAGGACGAGCCCGTCATGCCCACGATGCGACCTCATCTGATGCGAAGCCTCAAGGCCCTTGCATTGGCGCTGGCGGTCACCGGGGGCGCAGGGCTCCAGCCCATTGCCGCGCGGCCCGCTTTGGCGGCCGAGGACGGCTCCTCCGGCCTGCCGGTGCCGCGCTTCGTCTCGCTGAAGGCGGACAAGGTGAATGTGCGCAACGGCCCCAACAAGGACCACGACGTGTCGTGGGTCTTCAACCGCGCCGGCCTGCCGGTGGAGGTCACCGCCGAGTTCGAGACCTGGCGCCGCATCCGCGATGCCGACGGTGCGGAAGGCTGGGTCTACCATTCCATGCTGTCGCTGCGCCGCACCGCCCTCGTGGCGCCCTGGCTCAAGGGCGAAACGGTGCCCATGCGCGATGCCGCCAACCCCGACGCCAAGGTGGTGGCGCGCCTGGAGCCCAGCGTGCTCGGCGTGGTGAAGACCTGCGACGGCAAGTTCTGCCGGCTCATGGGCGACGGCTTCGACGGCTACGTGCAGCAGTCGCAGCTGTTCGGCATCTATCCCAACGAAAAGGTGGAATGATACTGCGGCGGCCCGGCATCGCCGGACCGCGTTTGGCATGAAGCCCGCGCGGCGCTTGAGCGAAACCCTCTCGGCACCGGTCGAAGACCGGGGCCGTTGGGATCAGCCCTGGGTCTCCGGGATGTTCAGAACGATCCCGTCCAGCGCCGCCGTCAGCTTGATCTGGCAGGACAGGCGGGAGCTGGGCCGCACGTCGGTGGCGAAATCCAGCATGCCCTCTTCCATCTCGGAAGGCTCGCCCACCTTGTCCGCCCAGGCCTCGTCCACATAGACATGGCAGGTGGCGCAGGCGCAGGCGCCGCCACATTCGGCAACGATGCCCGGCACGCCGTTGCGCACCGCCGTCTCCATGGCGGTCGCGCCCTCGGGCCCCTCGACCTGATGCGCCGTGCCGTTATATTCGATGAAGGTGATGGCAACCATGAATGAGCCGCTTGCTGATCGCCCGCCGGAACCGGCGTGGCGGAATGAGGACGTCGCGTCGTAATGCGATGCCTATAGCTGCAAGCGCGGGGCCACACCAGCTTTGCCAGGGTCGCGCGGGCGGTCGCCACCGGCGTTAACGATATCTTCATTATTGTGGCAAGGCCGGTTCAATCCGCGGCGCACCATGGCTAGGATAAGGAACGGTAAACCATTTCCGTCCGGCCCTGCCGGATCGAAAGGGTGTGTGTACTGGACACGGCGCCCCGGCGGGGACACCCCGCGCGCGCCGTCGAAGGCAGAGGCGACAGCGACATGAAGCAACCAAAGAAGATCCAGGACCCGACCGAGGCGGCTCTGTCGGCTATCCAGGAAGCTCTGACGCTGGAGCTCGACAATGCCGAAGCGGGTCCCTCGGCCAAGGGGACCGACAGGGGGCCTGACAGGGGACCCGAGCCGGGCTTTCCGCAAGATCGCTCTGGTGGGGACCGCTCCGTCGGGGATCGGCCCGCGGGAGGCGAGCGCCTCCTGCCCTCGGCGCCGCCCCGCGACGGCCGGCCCATCAACCGCAGGCCCCGGCCGCCGGAAGGCGAAGCCCTTCGCCCCGAAGCGCCGCGGCCCGAGGGCCGGCGCGACGGCCCGCAGCGCGCGCGCATCGACGCCGAGCGCCGCGCCGCCAACGACGATCGCCAGACCATCGGCCAATTGCTGGGCCAGCTGCAGAAGCGCTCGGCGGCCACGCCCTATTACTGGGCGGCCGGCGCCGCGGCCCTGTGGGTCATCGCCGGCATCGCCTTCGCGTTCGCCTATCACCGCGGCCTGATGGCCAGTTCCAGCGGCGTGGAATCCCTGATCGATTCCCCGGCCCTGCTCGGCATCTTCGCCGGCATCCTGCTGCCGCCCCTTGCCTTCTTCGGCCTCGCGAGCGTGCTGCGCCGGTCTCTGGAGCTTCAGGGCATCGCCCGCTCCATGACCGAGGTGGCCCTGCGCCTCGCCCAGCCCGAATCCATCGCCACCGAGACGGTGGTCACCGTGGGCCAGGCGGTGCGCCGCGAGGTGGCGGCCATGGGCGACGGCGTCGATCGCGCCATCTCCCGCGCCGGCGAGCTGGAAGCCATGGTGCGCGCGGAGGTGTCCATCCTCGAACGCGCCTATGAGGAGAACGAGGCCCGTATCCGCTCCCTCATCGACGAGCTGCGGAACGAGCGCCACAACATCCAGATCGAAACCGAGCGCCTGCGCGAGGGCATCGTGAGCGCCGAGGCGGTGCTCTCCAACGAGGTGAAGGATGTCGCCTCGCGCATCCACGGCACCATGATGGAGGCCAGCGAGCAGGTCACCGAGATCCTCGGCCAGAAGGGCGAGCACATCACCGCCGCCCTCGCCCGCGTGGGCGACAGCATGATCGACGGCCTCACCGCCAAGGGTGGCGAGCTGATCGACCGCCTCCAGCTCACCGGCTCCGACATCCGCCAGGACCTCTCCGAATCCGGCGACCTCTTGGTGCACACGCTGAAGTCCCGCACCGACGACCTCTCCACCAACCTCCTGTCCACCACCTCGGACGTGGCCCAGCTCATCGACCGGTGGGGCGAGGACATCACCGCCAACATCGATCGCCTGAAGCACGGCATCGGCGAGACCCTGGCCGACAATTCGAGCCGCTTCGCCGAGGACATCGACCTGCAGGTGTCGCAGGTGAACACCGCCCTGCGCGCCACCAGCGAAAGCGCGGTGCAGGATTTCTCCGCCCGCGGCGGCGAGCTGATCAAGAAGTTCGAGGACACCGGCGAGCGCGTGGCCCAGACCCTGTCGGTGCGCGGCACCGATCTGGCCGACCGCATCGAGACCACCGGCAACCGCATCTATGACGCCGTGGCGGTGCGCGGCGAGGACCTCCACCAGCGCCTCGCCGAGACCGGCGAACGCATCACCTCGTCCCTCGACCGGTCCAGCACCCAGGTGGTGGCGGCCTTCGTCGACAAGGGCAACGAGATCAGCTCCTCCCTGAACATTGCCGGCTCGGACATGACCGAGCGGCTGTCCCGCGTCGCCGGCGAGGTGACGCAGGCCATCGGCGCGCGCGGCTCCAAGGTCACCGACGCCTTCCGCGAGACCGCCGACATGCTGGTGGCCACCATCGGGGTCAAGGGCGACGCCATCAAGGAGATGCTGACCGCCCGCCTCAAGGCGATCGAGGAGACCATCACGGTGGGCGGCGCCGACCTCGCCGAGCGCCTGCAGCACGACGGCTCCGCCATTGCCCGCACCATGCAGGAGGGCGTGCGCGCCTTCGACACCACCATGAAGGTGCACGCCCCCGAGCTGGTGGAGCAGATCGCCCACCGCGTGGCCGCGGTGAACGAGAACCTCAAGCACGCCACCTCGACCCTGGACGAGCGCCTGTCGGCCACCACCGACAATGTGGCCACCATCATGGACCAGCGCATCTCGCGCATCGAGCAGACGCTGGACCAGCGCTCCCAGAGCCTCACCGAGACCCTGGCCACCCGCACGGTCACGTTTGCCCGCACCATCTCCGAGGGCACCAAGTCGGCCACCGAATCCCTCGACAAGTCGGTGGAGACGCTGGAGAATTTCTTTGCCTCGCGGTCCAAGGCGCTGGGCGACGTGCTCACCGAGCGCGCCGAGGTGGTGAACCGCAACATCGGCACCCGGGCCGCCGAGATCGCTTCGGTGCTCGACGGCCGCGTGCACCGCATCGAGGAACTGGTGCTCGGTCGCCTGGACGGCGTGGCCACCTCCCTCGAAGTGCGCGGCGGGGCCCTGGCCGACACCCTCGTGGGCCGCATCGAGACCGTCTCCGGCACCCTGCGCGCCGAGGCCTCCGAGGTGGAGCGCTCGCTGTCGAACCTGTCGCAGAACGTCGGCCGCACCCTCACCGAGCATTCGGAGAAGGTGGCCGACGCCCTCGGCACCCGCCTCACCGAGATCGCCCATCTCATCGACGACAAGAACGGCACCTTCCTGTCGGCGCTGGAGCGCACCAGCCAGCGCGCCGTGGCGGAAATCACCGCCACCAACACCTCGCTCAAGAGCGACGTGGGCTCCATCATCGAGCGCCTCGCCGAGGCCAACGCCACCTTCCATGGCGCCATGTCCACGGCGGTGAACAACCTCGACGCCTTCTCCGGCTCGTTCGCCCGCCAGGTGGAGGGCTTCGGCGCCACCGTGGACGGCATCAGCCAGAACGCCGATGCCACCGCCTACCGCTTCCAGGGCCAGGTCGACTCCCTGCGCGACGTGTCCACCGGCGCCCTCGCGCAGATGGCATCGCTGGCGGAGCGGCTGGAGCAGAACCGCAAGCTCATGGACGAGGCCGCCCGCACCCTCGGCACGGCGCAGGACCAGGTGGACTCCACCCTCGCCGCCCGCCGCGGCGACATGGACCAGCTGACCCAGTCCCTGGTGCAGCGCATCGCCGACGTGGACGCCCGCGTCGGCGCCTTCCACGCCATGCTGGACCAGACCTTCACGGCGGCGCAGGAGCGCGCCCGCCAGATCGCCAGCGTGGTCTCGGAGGCCACCTCCGGCTCCACCCAGGCGGTGGAGAACCAGCTCTCGCTGGTGCGCAGCGCCGCCGACCAGGAACGCGAGCGCACCGCCGCCGCCCTGCGCGAGACCTACGCGTCGGCCCTCTCGGATGTGCAGACCCTGTTCGGCGAGACCGGCAACCGCTTCACCGAGGTGGCCGGCGACCTCAAGCGCGTGGCCGAGGACGTGCAGCAGGCCATCACCCTCGCCCGCGAGGAGATGAAGCGCGGCATCCTGGAGCTGCCCGCCGAGACCGAGGCCAGCGCCGCCACCATGCGCCGCGCCGTCGCCGAGCAGATCAAGGCGCTGGCCGAGCTGAACGAGATCGTGGCCCGCCAGGGCCAGGCCCTCGACGTGGTGGAGACCTCCGCCCGCACTGCGACGCAGGATGCCGCCCGCGCCTCTGCCGTCCGGGAGGCGTCCCGCGAGACCTCCCGCAGCCGCTCCGAGAGCGGCCTTCTCCAGAGCGAGCTGCGCCGCTCGGCGCCCGCTGCCGCGCCGCGCCGCGCCGAACCGGTCGAGCGCCCCGCCCCGCGCCCTGCTCCGGTCCGCGAAGCCGTCTCCCGCGAGACTCAGGGCGAGGAGCAGGAGGGCTGGCTCACCGAACTGCTCGCCCGCGCCTCCAGCAGCGTGAACGACGACGACCGGCCCGCCGCCCGCGCCCCCCAGGCGCCGGCCGCCAGCACGGTCTCCCTCGACGGCCTCTCGGCGGACATCGCCCGCATGGTGGACCACCAGGCGGCCGGCGAAATGTGGGATCGCCACAACAAGGGCGAGAGCCATGTGTTCTCGCGCCGCCTCTACACCGCCCAGGGCCAGCAGGCGTTCGACACCCTGAAGCGCCGCTACCGGGCCGACGGGGAGTTCCGCGAGACCGTGGACCGCTACGTGACCGAGTTCGAGCGCCTGATGGACCAGGTCTCCGGTGACGACCGCGGCAGCGCCCTCGCCAAGACCTACCTGACCTCGGACACGGGCAAGGTCTACACCATGCTCGCTCATGCCGCGGGCCGGCTCGACTGAAAATGATGCAGTGCAGCACGCGGGGGCTTCCCTCCGGCGTGCTGCACGGGTATCCATCGGTGCCCGGCCTTCCCTGCGCGGGGACGATCCCTTCGGCAGACATCGTTTCGGTACACCGTTTCAAGACACCGTTTCGCTCGGGTTGTGATGCAACCCCAGCGGCAGACCTGTCTTTTCGCCCTCACAGAGAGCGGGATCAGCCCGGGAAAACCGAGCCCGAGCTGATCGCGCGCCAGCGATCGGAGCCTGTGCCATGAAGACCTATATCTGTGCGGCCTACGCCGGCGGACAGGGCAAGACTACGCTCGCGCAAATGGTGTTTTCCGCGCTCAGGAAGCGCGACCTCGCCTACAAGCTGGTGGCCGCCGACTTCACCGACGGCACCGGCCATTCCAAGATCGGCAAGTTCTTCCCCTCCAAGGTGCTGGAGCTGGGCATCGGCTCGGCGCTGGGGTCCAGCAAGTCCGAGAACGACGCCAACGCCCCGCTGCGCTACTGGGACCGCTTCGGCGGCCTGCTCCTCACCGGCGGTGCGGTGCTGGACCTCGGCGCCAATGTGGTGCCGCAGCTGGTGCAGTGGGCCCACCACCGGCGCGTCACCCACATCATGCAGCAGCGCAACTCGCCGGAAATCGACCTCATCGTCATCACCAAGCCGGAGACGCACTCCATCGAGAACGTCTCCACCCTCATCGAGGACGTGGTGGTGGGCGGCGCCCTGCCGGTGGCCAACATCATCGTGGTGAAGAACGAGGTGGGCGGCACGTTCGAGGGGCAGAACCTCGCCCGCATCGAGAAGGCGGGCGGAGGGCGCAGCCTCAGCTTTGTCAGCATCCCGCGCTGCACCTCCGAACTGTGGCCCCACCTGGAGCGCACCTTCACCCCGGTGGAGGAGGCATTGGCCGCCACCGAGAACGAGCTGGCCGAGAAATTCGGCATCGAGATCTGGTCCGCCTATGCCGGCCTCATGGACCTGAAGACCTGGTCCGACGAGGTCTACGTCCAGCTCGGGCGGGTCGGCATCTGAGCGCCCGCCACCAGCGCCGGCCACAGGCCTGAGGGTGCGCAACCTCATCACCGATGTGCCCGGCCTCCGGGTCGGCAATGCCACCGATCCGCACATCGGCACCGGCGTCACGGTGGTGCTCTGCGAAGAGCCGGCGGTGGCGGCGGTGGATGTGCGCGGTGGTGGACCGGGCACGCGGGAAACCGACCTGCTGGATCCCGCCGCCACGGTGGCGCGGGTGGATGCCATCACCCTCGCAGGCGGCTCGGCCTTCGGGCTCGATGCCGCCTCCGGGGTCATGGCGGGCCTTGCCGCGCGGGGGCGGGGCTTTGCGGTGGGTACGGCGCGGGTGCCCATCGTGCCCGGCGCCATCCTGTTCGACCTGCTGAACGGCGGCGACAAGGGCTGGGAATCCCACCCGCCCTACACCCAGCTCGGCCGCGATGCGCTGGAGGCGGCCGACCTCGACTTCACCCTCGGCTCGGTGGGCGCCGGCACCGGCTGCACCACCGCCACCGTGAAGGGCGGGCTGGGCTCGGCGTCCGCGATGACAGCATCGGGCCATGTGGTCGGTGCAGTGGTGGCGGTGAACGCGGCGGGCAGCCCCCTGTTCGGCGACGGCCCGCAGTTTCGCGCCGCGCCGTACGAGAGGGACGGCGAGTTCGGCGGCCTCGGCCTGCCCCAAACCGTGTCGCAGGCCCTCGCCGACGAAGTGACCCATCCGCACCTGAAGGGCGGCATCTCGCGGTTTTCCACCACCATCGCCGTGGTGGCCACCGATGCCACCCTCACCACGGTCGAGGTGCGCCGGCTGGCCATCATGGCGCAGAACGGGCTGGCCCTGTCGCTGTTTCCGGTGCACACGCCCCTCGACGGCGACGTGGTGTTCGCGCTCTCCACCGAACGGCGTCCGCTGGAGGTGCCCCTGCCCGATCTCGCGCGGCTCGGCGCGCTGGCCTCGGTGGTGCTGGCACGGGCGGTGGCGCGGGCGATCTACAGCGCCACGCGCCTGCCCTTCCCCGATTGCCAGAAGACGTGGCACGATCACTTCGCTTCCTAGAGTTATCGCATTTTCTTCACGCGAACCGGTGTCCACTTCGCTCGAAAATGCTCTGGAGCCTTTCCCCGTTTCATCGAATCGGGAAAATGCTCCAGGCTGTTGAGTTGGCGCGTTTTCTTTCCGCGAACCGGTTTCCACTTCGCTCGAAAACGCTCAAAGGACCAGACATGAGCACCCCTGCCCCCCGCCACATCCCCGCGCACGCACCGGGTTCCGCACCGGGAGCCGAGCCGAAGCCGGTGCGCCTCGGCGGGCCGCTCGCGGTGCTGTTCTGGTGTTGCTGCGGCATCACCGCGCTGCCGCTGGCGGGCCTGTTCACGCTGGTCGCGGAATTCGGCATCGCGGGGACCAGGTCCGCGCTGTTCGTTTCCTTCTCCGGCCCGGGGCTGCAGCAGCAGGTGCTGCGGTTCGGCCTGATGCCGCAGATCCTGCTGTTCGCATGGGCGGCAGCGGTGGTGGTGCTGACGGTGGCGAAGGCGCGCATCGCCCTCAGCCTGTTGCCGTGGATGCTGGTCGCGGTGGTGGCGGCCTCGGCCTACGGCCAGTTCGCCATCCGCAACGCCATCTCGCCCGACGGCGCAGACCTCGGCGCCTTCGCGGCGCTCATGCCGGGGCTGCTGGCCCAGGCGGTGGGAGCGGCCACCTTCTTCGGCTATTTCCGCGAGGGCCGGCGGCCGCAGGCCTATTACATCAAGGGCTAGAGCGTTTTCGAGCGAAGTGGATACCGGTTCGCGTAAAGAAAACGCGTAAACTCAATGACCTAGAGCATTTCCCCGATTCAGTGAAACGGGGAAATGCTCTAGAACTCAGGCCCCGCGCGGGTTCTGAGGCGGGACCTCCTCGTCCTGCTCCGGCCGTGCGCGACGGCGCCGGGCGGGTTCGGCCGCCGCGCGGGCGGCAAGGCCCGAGGCCCAGCCGGACGCCGCATGCAACGCCGCCCGCGCCGCATGTCGCGAGGCGGACGTTGCCGCCGCTACACTCCGCCGGGGACGCGCGGGGGATGCCGGAACGGCGGCCGGGGCCGGCGAAGGCATGGAAGGACGCGCCCCTTCAGCGGCGACATCTGGCTCCGGGATCAGGTCCGGAGCCGAAACCGCGGCATCCGGCGCGGCCGATACGGCGATCTTGTCCATATGCAGCCGTGCCGCCAGCCGCACATGCCAATAGCCGGCGAAGCGCGCCACCCGGCCGGCCCAGCCGGTCAGGGGCGGCGCGGCGAACGGCTGGAGCAGGGCGATGCGGTCGTCCTTCTCGGCGATGGCACCGCAGATGAGGCGGCCGGCGAGGAAGCCGTGGCTCAGCGCATCGCCGGCGGCTGCGAGCGCATACCACACGCCCCGCTCCCCCTCATGCACCAGCGGCATGCCGGCCGGTTCCGGCAACAGGCGGCCGGCGGCGCCATCGGCAAGGCTCGACTCCACCGGATAGAGTTCGGCGGCATGCCGGCGCAGCACCCGGGCCGCGCCCACCCGCGTCATCACCCGCGTGGCGGTGGCGGCGGCAAGGGTCAGGCGGCCGGCGTCGAAATGATAGCGCAGGCCGGTGAGCCCGGCCTCCTCGACCATGCCCGCATAGGG
The DNA here is from genome assembly GCF_043194565.1 of Xanthobacter autotrophicus ATCC 700552. Taxonomy (GTDB): domain Bacteria; phylum Pseudomonadota; class Alphaproteobacteria; order Rhizobiales; family Xanthobacteraceae; genus Xanthobacter; species Xanthobacter autotrophicus_F. The sequence continues at coordinate 127,283 of NZ_JBAFVS010000006.1, forward strand.
CACCTCCACCCCCGGCAGGCGGAAGCCGCCGTAGACCCACGGCGCGCGCGGCAGCACCGCCACCTTCGGGCCAAGCCGGGCGAAGGCCTCCGGCCCGGTGATCACCACCTGGAAGGCGCGGATGCGCCAGCGCGCCGCCGTCAGATATTTCCTCAGGCCCTTGAGGTCGGCCGCCAGCGACCCGTCCACCGGCAGCGTGCGCACGCCTGCCGCCAGGACCTCGGCCTCCAGCGCCACCTTCAGGGTCGCGGGGGACACCCGCTCCGCCGGAACCACGCCGAGGCCGGCGGTGAAGGTGGAGGTGCCGAGCAAAGCGGCAAGATCCTGCGCGCCCACCAGCACGGTGGTGTCGGGCGCCAGCTCCTGCCTCAGCTCATGTTCGCAGATGAGAGCCTCGGCCGCATGGGGGCGCGCCACCGACAGCCGCCCGCGCGGCCCCACCGCCACGCCGGCCTTGTGGGCGAATGCCAGCGCCCGCTCGCTCGCCTGGGCGGAGAGGATCAGAAGCTCCTGCGCATCGTGGCGCCCCACGCGATCGACCAGCGTCGGCGTGGGCATGGCGAAGCCGGGGCCCAGAATACCGTCGAGAGGCAGCGGCCGCGTGCCGGCGAAGGTCAGCAGGATGACCTCACGCCCCCGCCGCGCCAGATCGATGGCGATGGCAAGTCCCGCCACGTCGTCGCCGACGACGCAGATGTCACAGTCGTAGGTGCGCTTCAGCGCCGCGTCCGACCGCTCGCGGTCGGTAGCATCCTGCGCCGCCGCGCGGGACGGGGCCGTATCGATCATGAAAACTGTCCGCTGAGCACCTTCTCATGCTGATGCCTTCCGCTTGAGAAACCGTTTATTTGCGGCGCTCTCGTGACATTTGGCGCGGGACCCCGGCGCTGGTATCGGGCGGGGCGTGACGCTCAAGCGCGGGCATTCCGGTTGCACTGCACACATTCCCTACGTCATAAGGAGCGGCATTTCGTTGATTGGTTTGGAAGCTCATGCGCCGTCTCATACTGCTGCGCCACGCCAAGTCCGACTGGCCGGACGGTATCGCCGACCCCGAGCGCCCGCTGGCGGTGCGGGGGCGGACGGCCGCACCGCTCATGGGGGCCTATATCGCGCGGGAGCAGCTGGTGGCCGACCGCGTGCTGGTCTCCCCGGCCCGCCGCACCCGCGAGACCTGGGACCTGGTGGCCGCCCAGCTGCCGCCGGTGAAAGTGGTGGCCAGCGAGCCCCGCATCTACGACGCCTCCGCGGCGCGGCTCCTGTCCGTGCTGCGCGAGCAGCCGAAAGAGGTGCACTGCCTGATGCTGGTGGGGCACAATCCCGGCCTCGAAGACCTCACCGCGCTGCTTGTATCGTCGGGGGCGGCTTCCCACCTGTCCCGGATGACAGAGAAATTCCCGACAGGTGCCCTCGCCGTCATGGATCTTCCGGTGGATGAGTGGTGCGACGTGGTGCCAGCGTCCGCGCGGCTCGACCGCTTCGTCACCCCGCGCGAGCTGTCTGGAAACGACTGAGCATGGCGCGCGTCACCGACGCCATGACCGGGGCGCGGACTGCGCTCAAGACCTTGGGGCACCGCGTGGAAGGCCTTGCCCAGCCCGCCCTGAGCCTGAGCGTCACCGACGCCATGGACGAGGCGCGGATCGCCATTCGGACCCTGGCCGACCGGGTGGAGGGCATCGCCCATCCCACCCTGCGCCTCGGCGTCACCGGCCTGTCGCGGGCCGGCAAGACCATCTTCACCACCGCCCTCATCCATGCGCTGACCCGTGGCGGGCGGCTGCCGGTGTTCGAGGCGCTCCAGTCCGGCCGCATCGCCCGCGCCGAGCTGCAGCCCCAGCCCGACGACGCGGTGCCGCGCTTCGCCTATGAGGACCATCTGAAGACGCTGGCCGAGGCGCGCCAATGGCCCTCCTCCACCACGCGGGTCAGCGAGTTGCGCCTGTCCATCCGCTACGCCACGACCCGCGGCAGCCTGCGCACCCTCACCCTCGATCTGGTGGACTATCCCGGCGAGTGGCTGCTCGATCTGCCGCTGCTCGACATGAGCTACGCCGACTTCGCGCGCCAGAGCCTCGCCTTGGCCCGCGCGCCGGCCCGCTCGGACGTGGCCGCGCCCTGGCTGGCGGCGGTGGCGGCCGCCCGGGTGGATGGACCGCAGGATGAGACCCGCGCGCGGGAAGTCGCGGCGCTGTTCACCCAATACCTCTCCGCCTGCCGCAGCGAAAAGCTGGCCATGAGCCTCTTGCCGCCAGGCCGTTTCCTCATGCCCGGCGACCTTGAGGGCTCGCCGGCCCTCACCTTCGCGCCCCTCGACGTGGACGCCAAGGTGCCGAAGGCCGGTAGCCTCGGCGCCATGATGGAGCGGCGGTTCGAGGCCTACAAGAATGCCGTGGTGCGGCCGTTCTTCCGCACCCATTTCGCCCGGCTCGACCGGCAGATCGTGCTGGTGGACACCCTCGCCGCGCTCAATGCCGGACCGGCGGCGCTGGCGGATCTGGAACGGGCTCTGGACGGTATCCTCGCCGCCTTCCGCACCGGGCGGAACAGCTTGGTCAGCACCCTGTTCCGCCCGCGCATCGAAAAGGTGCTGTTCGCTGCCACCAAGGCCGACCACCTGCACCGCTCCAGCCATGACCGGCTGGAAGCGATCCTGGCCCGCCTCGTGGAACGCGCCCGTGCCCGGGCGCAGGACCACGGCGCGGCGCTGGACGTGGTGGCGCTTGCCGCCATCCGCGCCACCCAGGAAGCACGGGTGCGGCGTGACGGGCATGAACTCGACGCCATTGTCGGCACGCCGGAGGCGGGGCAGGAGGTGGGCGGCCACCGCTTCGACGGCACGGAGGAGATGGCGGTTTTCCCCGGCGACCTGCCGGACGATCCCGACGCGCTGTTCGATCCCTCGGGGGCCGGATTTCGCGGGCTCGCCACGGGGATCGAGGGCGACGCGGACTTCCGCTTCCTGCGTTTCCGCCCGCCGGCGGGAATCGGCGACGGCCCCATCCCGCACATCCGCCTCGACCGGGCGCTGCACTTCCTCTTGGGCGATCGGCTGGCGTAAGGCTTTAAGCCCCGCGCCTGCTCGACGACGACGCGAGGCCGCCTCAGAGCATCGCGAGGGGCGCGCTCAGAACTTCGCCGAAGCCCAGCGCACCATCTGCACCAGCACCTGTTCCTGCGCGGAATCGAGGGCGGCGGTTGCGACCGGGCCTGCGGTGGAGGCGGCCGGTACCGCCGCCTTGAACACCTGCGCCGCGAGGATGCGCCCGCTCTGGGTGCCGATGAGCTTGGCCGACAGTTCCACCACCGCCACCGGCCCCTGGTCGGTGATGCGCAGGGCGAAGGTGCGAATGTCGATGACCAGCTGGTAGTCCGCATTCACCCCGTCGCCGGGGCGGGCGACGCGGCGCAGCTTGCTCGCGTTCTCGAAGGCCTGGATGGTGCGCGCCTGAAGCAGCGCCGGCAGCGTATCGCTCCACTGGGCGTCGGAGAGATAGGCCACCTGGCCGGGGCCCGGCTCCACCATCACCTTGTCGGTGTTGAGCACGGCAAGCGCCGTGGGCGCCACCACCACCATCTGCCCGTTGCCGCTGCCACCTGCCGTGAAGCCGCTGGGAGCGGAGAGGTTGTAGGTGGGGGTCGGCGTCGAGCCGCATCCCGCCAGCGCAAGGGCGAGGGCCGTGCCGACCAGAAGGGCGGACAGCCGCGGCACAGCATGGGCAAGCGTTGCGAGGCGGCGAGCGAGAAGGCTCCTGCGAACGAAAGTCATGATCGGCTCATCGCCCGTATTTCGGAATGGAATTGCCGCCGCCGAAGATGAATTGCTGCGGGTTGCGCTCGATGTTCCGCAGCACGCGGTCGATCTCGTTGAGGGTGCGGCGGCCATCGGTGGCCAGCGCCTCATACTGTTTCAGGCCCGGCCCGGTGAAGCGGCTGACCTGCTCGGTGAGGAGCGCCGTGCGCTGATCCAGGTTGTCGGCGAGCCGGCGCACCGAGGTGGCGGCGTCGGTGGCCTGCACCAGAAGGCCGTCCTTGTCCTCGGTGGCCTTCTGCAGGTTCACCACCACCTTGTCGACCTTCTCGGCAACGCTGTTGAGTTGCTTGACCAGCGCGTTCGACTGCTCGATCAGGCTCGCCACATCCTCGGATTTCGACGCCACGGCCTTCGAGAAGGTGTCGATGCTGGCGATAATATTCTTGATGTCCTGCGGATTGATGGCGTCCAGCACCACCTCGATCTTCCTGGCCACGCCCTGGGCCGAATTGATGAGGCCGGCCATGCCGGCGCCGCCATCCGAGGTGATGCGCGGAATGCCATGAGGTCCGAGCGGCAGCGGCGGAGCATCCGGCTTCCCGCCGCGGATCGAAATGACGCCGATGCCCGTCAGTCCCTGGGATTCAATGCCGGCCCGCGCATCCGACAGCACCGGCACATCATTGTTGATGGCAACCCGCGCGAGCACCTGCCCCGGCTGGCCCGCCACGAGGCCGAGGCCGGTCACCTGGCCCACGGGGATGCCGTTGAAGAGGACATTGTTGCCCTGGCGCAGGCCCGCCACCGAGCCGTCGAAGACGATCTCGTAAGGCTTGCGCGCGTTGGAATCCTGCGGTCCGGCGAACCAGTACACGAAGCCGAACGCCGCGACGAGGACCGCGAGCGTGAAGGCTCCGATAATGGTGTAGTTGGCCCGTGTTTCCATACCTGATCCCGGCTCCGTTCCGACCTCGCCCCCGCCGTCCGGTCCGCCCCCTTAAGTGTGTCTCATCGGCGCGCAGCCTGAACCGCCCGCGCCCGCGTGCCATGGAAATAGGCCCGCAACCAAGGGTGCTGCTCTGCCATCATGTCCTCGATGGTGCCCTGGGCGATCACCTTGCCATCCGCCAGCGCGGCGATGCGATCGCACACGGTATGCAGACTGTCGAGATCGTGGGTTACCATGAAAACCGTGAGCCCCAAAGTCTGTTGCAGCGTCCGGATAAGCTCGTCGAATTCGCCGGCGCCGATGGGATCGAGGCCGGAAGTGGGCTCATCCAGAAACAGGATTTCCGGATCGAGGGCCAGCGAGCGGGCGAGCGCCGCCCGCTTGATCATGCCGCCGGACAGTTCCGACGGCAGCTTCTCGGCCACGTCGCACTTGAGCCCCACCATCTCGATCTTGGTGTAGGCGATCTCGTCCAGAAGGCGCTGGGACAGGTGCAGGTTCTCCCGCAGCGGAAACTGGATGTTCTGCTTCACCGTGAGCGAGGAAAACAGCGCGCCCTGCTGGAACAGCACGCCCCAGCGCCGCTCCAGCGCCGAGCGCTCGCGCTCGGAGAGGTCGTCCAGGTTCTGGCCGAACACCTCCACGGTCCCGGACTGCTTGGGCACCAGGCCGAGGATGGTGCGCGTCAGCACCGATTTGCCCCCGCCCGAGGTGCCGACGAAACCCAGGATCTCGCCGCGGTACACGTCGAGATCGAGATGGTTGAGAATCACCCGGTCACCGAAGCCCACCACGATGTCGTGGACGCTGATGATGGCTTCCCGGTGGTTGGTCGCCTCGGCGACGGGGGAGGTGCGCGCGTCCATGCCGCCTCACATGTCGATCGCGGCGAAGAACATGGCGAAGACGCCGTCCATCACGATGACGAGGAAGATGGCCTTCACCACCGATGCCGTGGTGTGGGCGCCGAGCGACTCGGCGCTGCCCCCCACCCGCAGGCCTTCGAGGCACGCGACGATGCCGATGGTGGCGGCCATGAAGGGCGCCTTGATCATGCCCACGCTGAACTGGTCCATGTCGATGGCGTCCTTGAGGCGGCTCAGGAACACGTCGGGCGTGATCCCGCCATAGCCCCACGAGACCAGCCCGGCCCCCAGCAGGGACGACATGGAGCCGATGAAGGTGAGCAGCGGCAAGGCGATGATGAGCGCCAGCAGGCGCGGCACCACCAGCACCTCCACCGGGTCGAAGCCCATGACGCGCAGAGCGTCGACCTCCTCGCGCATGCGCATGGAGCCGAGCTCGGCGGTGTAGGCGCTGCCGGAGCGGCCGGCGATCATGATGGCGACGATGAGCACGCCCAGCTCGCGCAGCACCAGCACGCCCACCATGTCCACCACATAGATGTCGGCACCGAAGCGGCGGAAATTGAAGATGCCCTGCTGGGCCAGGATGCAGCCGATGAGGAAGGTGATCAGGATAATGATCGGCACCGCCCGAAAGCCGACCCGGTCCAGCTGGTTCACCATGGCGGTGAAGCGGAAACTACGCGGGCGCAGCAGCACCCGCCCCATGGCGGCCACCGACGCCCCGACGAAATTCAGCAGCGCGGCGGCATCGGCAGCCACATTCACCGTCTCGTGGCCGAACCGCTCCAGGATCGCCTCGTGCCGGCGGGCCGGCGGAGGCTGCTCCTGCCCCATGCGGCCCATTTCCTCGATGAGCACCGTGTAGCGCGGGGCCAGCCCCTTCACCTGAGGCTCGATGCCGGTGCCCTTCCACGACCGCTTCAGACGCTCGAACAGCAGCGCGCCGAAGGTGTCCATGCGCTCGACCGCCGACAGGTCGATCTCGACGCCCTTGGGCTGGGCATAGGCGTGGGCGGTGTCGTCCACCGCCTGTTCCAGCTCGTCGGCATATTCGGATGTCCATGCGCCGCGCCCGGCCACAATGAGCCGGTCGTCCTGGCTATGCACGGAAATCAGGGAGGCGTGGGGCAACGCTTGGTCTCCATGGGGGCGCCGCGAAACGGCACGGCGCCGGCCTGTCCTTTTCGCCGGAGGCACCGGGCGAAACGGCCCGGCATGACCGGTCCGATGCCCTCACCCCCAACGCCTGTCGCCCCGCATATGGGTGATGCGTGTCCGCAGGAACGCGCAATCACCCACTCAGTTTCATTCAGCTTCGCCTGCTGCGATGCGACACGCAGCCGGCACTGCGCCCGTGGAGGCACGTCCCAGCGACCACACGAACGATAAATTAAGCCATACAGACAACAGGCCTTCGCGTCGAGATCACCAGGGACACACCCCGGCAGCATCCGCTCAAGCCCCCGCAGCGGACCGCGGAATCGGATATTAAGCTTAACCCATGGCCCAACTCGCCCTCAGCATCGCGCGTTTCCCCATCGCCGGCACCTTCACCATCGCCCGCGGCTCCAAGACCGAGGCGGTGGTGGTGGAGGCGCGCCTCACCCACAACGGCGCCACCGGGCGGGGCGAATGCGTGCCCTATGCGCGCTACGGCGAGAGCGTGGACGGCGTCGCCGCCGCCATCGCCGCCCTCGGCCCCGACATCGCGGCGGGCCTCGACCGCGAAGCACTGCAATACCGTCTGCCGCCGGGCGCCGCCCGCAACGCGCTCGATTGCGCCTTCTGGGACCTTGAAGCCAAGCTTTCGGGCATGCGGGTGGCAGAGCACGCCGGACTGGGCGCGCTGCACCCCTTGACCACCGCCTTTACCCTGAGCCTCGATACGCCCGAGGCCATGGCGCAGGCCGCCGCCGCTGCAACGGCCACCGGGCACCCGCTGCTCAAACTCAAGCTCGGCGCCCCGGGCGACCGTGCCCGACTGAGGACCATCCGCGCGGCGGCGCCCCAGGCGCGCCTCATCGTAGATGCCAACGAAGGCTGGAACCCGGCCGATCTGCCGGTGCTGCTGGATGCCTGCGCCGCCGCCGGCGTCGAACTGGTGGAACAGCCCCTGCCCGCTTCGGACGACCGCATGCTGGCGCGGATGGAACGCGCGGTGCCGGTGTGCGCCGACGAGAGCGTCCACGACCGCGCCGGCCTCGCCGCCCTGCGCGAGCGCTACGACGCCGTGAACATCAAGCTGGACAAGGCCGGCGGCTTCACCGAGGCGCTGGCGCTGGCCGAGGCCGCGGAGGGGCTCGGCTTCCGGGTGATGGTGGGCTGCATGCTGGCCTCCTCCCTCGCCATGGCCCCTGCCCTGCTGGTGGCGCAGCGAGCGCAGGTGGTGGACCTCGACGGGCCGCTGCTGCTGGCCCGCGACCGCACGCCGGGGCTGAGATACGAGGGCGCCCTGGTCTATCCGCCGGAGCCGGAGCTGTGGGGCTGAAGCCGCGCCGCCACCAGCGCGGCCAGCGCTCCGGCCAGCCCGATGGCGCTGGAGACGAGGAAGGCCAGCGGCCCGAAGGCGGCCCAGAGCGGGCCTGACGCCACATTCGCCGCCGACATCAGGATGCTGCCGATCCAGGCGGCGGCGGTCTGGCCGGTGCCGGAGCGGTGCTCGCTGACGCTGCGGCTCACCAGTTCCACCATGGCCAGGAAGGTGGCGGCGAAGGTGAAGGCGTGCAGCATCTGCAGCGGCACAAGCACCGCCAGCGGCGGGTCGCTCGCCATGGCCGCGAAGCGCACCACCGCCGCGATCCCGCCCACGGCGATGAGCACATGGGGCCCGAAGCGGACCACGAGGCGCGTGCCGAAGCGGAACAGCGCCATTTCCGCCGCCACCCCCACCGCCCACAGCACACCGATGGTGGCGAGCGAATAGCCCTGCGCCACCCAGCTCACGGACGCAAAGGCATAGAGCGTGGCATGGCTCGCCTGCACCAGCGCCGCTGCCACGATGCCGGCGAGAACGCCCAGTCGCGCCCGCCGCCCGGTGACCGGCGCAGGCCGGGGCTCCGGACGCGGCAGCTCGGGCAGGGCGAGAGCGGCGAGCACATAGGCAAGTTGCCCCGCCAGCATCATCAGCACCACCGAGCCGGCGCCCAGCATGCCGAGCAGCGCCCCGCCCACGAGATTGGCGACGAGGAAGGAGGCGGAGCCCCATTGGCGGGCCTTGCCATAGTCCGCGCGCCCCGCCCGCGCCTGGCGGGAGGCGTAGGAATCCAGCAAGGACAGGCTCGGCATCCAGGCCAGCGCCGTGAAGGCAAGGGTGACGAGAATGGCGAGGAAGTCCACGCTGAGGCCCAGCATCGCCATGCCGCAGAGGGCCGCCAGCGCCAGGGCCACCAGCATGGCCCTGGGGCGGCCAAACCGGTCGGAAAGCACGCCGAGCAGCGGCGTCGAGACAAGGCGCGCCAGCATGGGCACGGCCAGGGCCACGCCGATGGCTTCGGGTCCAAGGCCCCGGTCCTGCAGCCACAAGGGCAGGTAGGGCACCTGAATGCCCATGGCGAGGAAGAAGGCGGCATAAGCGCTGCTAAGCCGCAGCCCCACGGCCGGTGGACCCGCAGCCTGAGGCCGACCCGGCCGGCCCTCACCCTCCCCCACCTGCCGCGCCACCACCGGGCTCAGGCGGTGAGGCAGCGGATGAAGGTCTCGGGCTCCACGTTGCCGCCGGAGAGCACGATGGCCACCGTGCCGCCGGAGACGCCGAGCCGGCCCTCCAGCAGGCAGGCCAGCGCCACCGCGCCGCCGGGCTCCACCACCAGCTTCAGCTCCAGGAAGGCGAAGGCCACCGCCCGCGCCACCTCCGCATCGGTGACGGATGCCCCCTCGCCCACCAGCGGACGGGTGATTTCGAAGGTCAGCGCACCGGGGGTCGGCGCCAGCAGGGCGTCGCAGAACGAGCCGGACGGCTCGGCATTGCGCTCGCGCACGCCGGAGCGGAACGAGCGGGCATGGTCGTCGAAGCCGGCGGGCTCGCAGGCCACCACCCTTGCGCCGGGCGCCCGCGCCTTCACCGCCAGGGCGATGCCGGCCACGAGGCCGCCGCCGGAGACGTTGGCCGCCACAAGATCGGGCGCAAGGCCCAGCGCGGCGAGATCCTGCACGATTTCAAGGCCCACTGTGCCCTGCCCGGCGATGATGTGCGGATCGTCATAGGGCGGCACCAGTGTCGCGCCGCGCGCCTGCGCGATGGCGCGGGCGATGGCGTCGCGGTCCTCGGTGCGGCGGTCGTAGCCCACCACCTCGGCGCCCAGCGCCCGGGTGCGGTCGCGCTTCAGGGCCGGCGCGTCGTGGGGCATGACGATGACCGCCGGCATGCCCAGCAGCTTGGCCGAAGCGGCAACCCCCTGCGCGTGATTGCCCGACGAGCAGGCGACCACGCCGGCCGGCCGGTCCGCCTCGGGGATCTGCACCATGCGGTTGTAGGCGCCGCGGAACTTGAAGGAGCCGGTGCGCTGGAGCGTCTCCGGCTTCAGGAACACGCGCGCGCCGGTGCGCTCGCTGAGGATCGGGGAAAAGACGAGGGGCGTGCGCACGGCGACGCCGGCGATCCGGCGGGCGGCGGCCTCCACGTCATCGGCGGAGGGAATCGGGGTGGGACCGGGGATGGATTGGGCGCTCATGCCCCGGACGCTATCCGACGCCGGCGGCGAAGGCGATAGCGGCGCGCGATGGGGCCGATGTCGTGGGCGATGAGCACGTTGTCGATGAACTGGCGGGCGCTCTCGCGCCACGTATAGCGCAGCGCGAAGCGCCGCGCCGCCGCCGGCGACAGTTCCAGCGCCTTCAGGCAGGCGGTGCGCAGGTCGTTGTCGAGGATGCCCACCGGTTCGGTGGCATCCGCCAGCACGTCGGTGGGGCCGGTGACGGGATAGGCGGCCACCGGCAGGCCGCTCGCCAGCGCTTCCAGCAGCACGATGCCGAAGGTGTCGGTGCGCGAGGGGAAGCAGAACACGTCGCTGGCGGCATAGACCTGCGCCAGGTCCTCGCCCTCCTTCGGCCCGAGGAAATGAGCCGCCGGGAACCGCTCCTTCAGGCTGTTCAGCGCCGGGCCGCCGCCCACCACCACCTTGGAGCCGGGCAGGTCCAGTTCCAGGAACGCCTCGATGTTCTTCTCCACCGCCACCCGGCCGACGAAGAGATAGACCGGGCGAGGCAGGTTCAGGGTCGCCTCGGGGCGGGGGCGGAACAGCTCCGCATCCACGCCGCGCGACCAGCGCATCAGCCGCTTGAAGCCGCGGGCCTCAAGGTCGCGCTCCAGCGTCGCGGTGGAGACCATGACGCCGCCGCCCGCATTATGGAACGAGCGCAGCCAAGCATAGGTCAGCCGCTCCGGCACCGGGGCGCGGGCGGAGAGATATTCGGGGAATTTGGTGTGATAGGAGGTGGTGAAGGTCCGCCGCGAGGCGATGCAGGCCCGCCGCACCAGGATACCGATGGGACCTTCGGTGGCGATATGCACGAAATCCGGCTGCATGGCCTCGATCCGCCGCATGATCATGCGCGGCGTGGCCAGCGCCAGGCGGATCTCGTTGTAGCTGGGCATGGGAATGGACCGGAACCCCTGCGGGCTCAGGAATTCGAGTTCTGCACCGAGCGCGGCCGCTTCATGTGCGGTGTACTCCAGGGAGCGCACCACACCGTTGATCTGTGGATGCCACGCATCGGTGGCGACAAGAACCCGCATCAAGCCGCCGCGCGCGCCCCCTCAACCATGTCCTGCTGCTCCGCCGGGGCCTTCTGGAGGTTCCGCGTCCAGGAGATGATCTCCAGGTGGCCGTCGTCATATTCGGCGATGGCGGTGCAACTTTCCACCCAGTCGCCGCAATTCACATAGCTGACGCCGAACTGATCGTGAATGACCGCGTGGTGGATATGGCCGCAGATAACGCCGTCCACCCCGTGGCGCTTGGCCTCATCGGCCACCGCCTCCTCGAACTTGCCGATGTAGTTGACGGCGTTCTTCACCTTGAGCTTGGCCCACTGGCTCAGGGACCAGTAGGTGAGGCCGAGCCGGCGACGCACCTTGTTCACATAGGTGTTGGTGGTCAGCGCGGCGGAATAGGCCCAGTCGCCGAGGAAGGCGAGCCACTTGGCGTGGCGCACCACCACGTCGAACACGTCGCCGTGGATGACCAGGTAGCGCTTGCCGTCCGCCGCCTCGTGGACGGCGGTTTCCACCACCTCGATGCCGCCGAAATGGGTGCCGTAATAGTCGCGCAGGAATTCATCGTGGTTGCCGGGCAGATAGACCACGCGCGTGCCCTTGCGGCCCTTGCGCAGCAGCTTCTGCACCACGTCGTTGTGCTTCTGCGGCCAGTACCAGGAGGATTTCAGCCGCCAGCCGTCCACGATATCGCCCACCAGATAGATGGTGTCGGCGTCGTGATACTTCAGGAAGTCGATGAGGAGGTCCGCCTGGCACCCCTTGGTACCCAGATGGACATCGGAAATGAAAAGGGCGCGAAAGCGGCGCGCTTGGGGACTGTCGCTCACGCAATCATCTCCCGCCTTGACCTGCCGCTAGGGAATTTCCCTTGGCGGGCAGGCGACTTGCGACGGCCTTTCGACGTCGAAGTCTCTACAGCTGACCTTGCGCCGTCAAAGCGCAGTCCGGACTTAGCCGGAGTCTCATTTCCCTTTTATGACGCCACCGCGAAAAACGGAAGCGCTAACGCTCATCGTTGCGCCATGGTCAGAAAAACAGCAGTAATACGCTGGCAGCTACCGAGGCGGCTAAAAGTCCATTGACGCGGCGGCGCAGCTTTTCATCGGAAAGCAGCTGCGACAACGCGACGCCGAACACGGCCCAAAGCGCAACGGACGGCAGTGCGGTCGCCGAGAATACCAGCGCCACGGCCAGAACCTGCGGCAGGACATCTCGCGCGGGATCGACGAAAGTCGGAATGACGCTGAGCGCCACCGTCCACGCCTTCGGATTGACCCACTGGAAGGCCGCGGACCCGAGGAAGGAGGGCGCCGACTCAGTCTCACCTTCCCCCGCGTCCGGCGCATCGGCGTGAAGCAGGCTCCAGGCGAGATACAGCAGGTAGGCGGCTCCGGCGAGCTTCAGCCCCAGATGCAAGCCCGGCACCGCCACGAACAGGCCGCCGAGCCCCATGCCGATGGCGATGACCAGCAGCGGAAACCCCGCCGCCACCCCCAGCATCTGCGGCACGGTCCGCCGGAAGCCGAAGCGCGATCCCGACGCCGCGGCAATCAGATTGTTTGGACCGGGCGTCACGCTGGCCGCAAACGAGAACAAGAGGAGGGGCAGGATCTGGTCGGTCATCGCAAGGTTCGGGGCATGGCATGCATTTTCTTGGAGCCCCACCATTGACCAATGCCCGCGTCCGCGCCAGCGTGCGCGCCCGGTGAGCGACCGCGCGCCGCACGCTCCGGAGTTCCACCGATCCGATTGAGTCGATCTGATTGGAACCGGCTCTGGACATTCAATGATATCATGAGGGAGTTCGACCGATGAAGCTGGTCCGCTTCGGGGACAAAGGGCAGGAAAAGCCGGGTCTAATCGATTCAACCGGCAAGGTGCGCGACCTGTCCCAGGTCATCCCCGACCTCGCCGGCGCGGCGCTCTCGCCCGCCAGCCTGAAGACGATCGCGGCGGTCGATCCGGCCTCCCTGCCGCTGGCCCCCGAGGGCGTGCGCCTGGGCTCCTGCGTGGCGCGGCCGGGCAATTTCGTCGCGGTGGGACTCAATTTCGCGGACCACGCGGCCGAGACCAACAATCCCATCCCGGAAGAGCCGGTGCTGTTCAACAAGGCGCCGAACTGCGTGGTCGGCCCCGACGACGACGTGATGATCCCCAAGGGCTCGCTGAAGCTTGACTGGGAGGTGGAGCTCGCCTTCGTCATCGGCACCCGCGCGCGCTATGTGGAAGAGAAGGACGCCCTCGCCCACGTCGCCGGCTATTTCATCTGCAACGACGTGTCCGAGCGCCATTTCCAGATCGAGCGCTCCGGCCAGTGGACCAAGGGCAAGGGCTGCGAGACCTTCGGCCCACTCGGCCCGTGGCTCGTGACCACCGACGAGCTGACCGACACCTCGGACCTTGCCATGTGGCTGGAGGTGAACGGCGAGAAGGTGCAGAACGGCTCCACTAGGACCATGATCTTCCGGGTCCCGTTCCTGGTGCACTACATCAGCCAGTTCATGGTTCTGGAGCCCGGCGACGTGATCACCACCGGCACCCCGCCCGGCGTCGGCCTCGGCTTCAAGCCGCCGCGCTTCCTGAAGGCGGGCGACGTGATGCGCGTGGGCATCACCGGCCTCGGCGAACAGCAGCAGACCGTGGTGCCGTTCAAGCTGTGAGGGATTGAGGCTGATGGCAGAGCGCCGTCAGCCTCGCTCGCCGTCCGGCACGAGCCAGCCCCGGTAACGGATGACGGGGCCGACGAGGGGCAGCGCGATGGCGACGTCGAAGCAGGCCCGGCCCGCTGCGTCCACGCTCTCGCAACTGGTGCTGGAGGGCAGCAGCGCCCGCGGCAGTGGCACGCCCGCAAGGCGGCCGCCGACGACGGGGTACCAGAGCCGGCCGGCACGGACCGCCAGCCCGATGTCGAAACTGAGCAGTCCGAAACGCTCGCGGACGCCGGGACCCGCGGTGTTGCGGGTCAGGTGGGAGCGGAAGCGCTGACCGGCGAAGTCCCTCACCCAGACTTCCCCGCTGCCTCGGCGCTCCATGGTCACACCGACGCGGACAGCGCCCCCGGCCCGCGGAAATCGCATCACGGCCCGAACGAGCCGGGCAACCACGCCGGGACCGTGAGTGACCTCGGCCTCCCCGTGCCACCGCCTTACATCGATCACCGCATGCAGATCGACCAGCGGTTGTGGAAGCAGGCGAAGATCCGGCCCGATCGCCTCGGCGAACAGCGCCTTCATGGGCCGCGTTGCCCGGTGCGTCGCAAGGTTCAAACCCGCCATCAGCACCTCGGCATCCGCGAGCGGAAACTCCGCTACGCAGGCCCGTGCGCCTGGCGCCACCTTGCCGTCGCGGAGGCGGCGGTAGAGAACGCGGGCGGGCAAGGCCGGCACATGCGGCCCATCCCCGGCGCCGGCAATCAGCACCCATTCGCGCAATTCCATGTCTGCGGCCCAGGTCCGGCCCACGACACGCACGCGCATGCCACCGGTATCGGAGCCGAACGGCTCCAGGCGCTCGGCGACCCATTTCAGCAGGCGCGCCAGCGGCGCAAGGCTGCGCACCAGTCCCCATCGCACCGGCAGCGACAGCAGCAGCAGACCGCCATGCATGAGCTTCAGTTCCAGCCCCGCCCGGAACAGGACGGAGCGGGCACCGAACCTTGGGGGAAACAGCGCAAGGTCCGGCGCGGCGTTATGGCTGGCCCAGCGTCCGGCAACGGCCGTCGCACCTGCCGGGTCGAGGGTGACGCGCTCAAGGCCGCTCCATCCCGGAACGGATACGAACCGACCACCCCGCCAGACCGAAAGGGGCCGCCCCGCCTGACCGACGATGGCGCGGATCACCGACAGGCCGCGCGGCGCCCGGTTGCCGGGCAGGATCACGCTCTCGATCAGGTGGATGTCCGCCATGCCGTCGGCAAGCTCGGCCACGACGGAGGACGACAGGGCCGGCACGCTCGACACGCCGGACAACACGGTCCGGCCGGCAGCGCGAGCGGCTGCGTCGAGGCCCGTGATGCCCGCGGTGAAGTGCGGATCGTCGGACAGGTCCAGATAGTGGGCACCCGCCGCCAGCGCAGCGTCGGCGAGGCGGTAGCATTCCGGCCCGTAATTCTGGAACGGGCCGGCAGCGTCAATCACCACGAACGGCCCGACATCGCGTACCCGCGCCGCCAAATCGGCAGCGTCGCGGTCAAACCGCAAGGGCCGGCCGCCGTAGCGGGCGCAGAATGCTTCGGCAGCGCGCATGTTGCGGCCCGCGACAACGAGATCCACGCCCGCCTCGCCGGCAAGGCCCATGCAGATGCGCGCACCAAAGACGCCGTAGCCTCCGACGACAAGGACGATGTCACTCAAGGAGCCGCGCTCGCAATTCCGGGGAAGGCGAAGTGCAGGCGCGGCGCCCGAACCGGTAGCGGTTGCGCGCGATGACGTCGTAGAGCCGATCTGTCAGGCCGGCCGGCAACCAGCCAAGCGGCTGGAACACCGCCCAAGGCCAGCCGATGGCGCCCATCGCCGCCGCGAACGCCCGCATCCGGAGATGGGCGCGACCATTGACCACGACGATATTGGTTTCCATGAGGTCTGGATCGAGCCCGTACCGGCCGTAGAGCGCGCGGCCTGTGTCCGATTGCGCGACGACGAAGCGGAACCGTTGCTTGCGGTCACACCGGACCATGAACCGCGCGAAGCCGGAGCAAAACACGCACGCGCCGTCGAAGACGATGAGATCCTGGTCGGGCGGAGGGGCGCTCATGGAATGCCGTATGGAGGAGCCTCCCGGCATCCTAGGGACGGACGGGCGGCCCGTCCATCAGCCACCCTCACTGCAGCGTGGTGTGGGCCAGCCAGGTCTTCACCGCGTCGAGCGCCTCGTTGCGCTTGCCGGTACGATGCTGGGCTTCCTGGAAGACCGCGATCTGCACGTCGGCGCTGGTGCCCGCCTCGGCGATGGTGCGCACGTGCAGGAGCGCGTCGAGGCAGCCGAGGTCTTCCGCATCCTCCCCCACCAGATGGACGAGGCCGTCCACCGCATCGCGCACCGCCACCGCGCGGCGCTGGACGAGATCCACGAACGAGCCGTGGATGCCGTAGCGCTGGGCGCGCCACTTGTTCTCGTCGGCGATGGCCCGGTCCACCGTGCCCACATCCTTGTTGTGGTGGGGGTTGCGCACCAAAAAGCGCACCAAAGCGCGGTACAGCGCCGCGATCGCCACCGTGTCCTCGATGCGGGTGCAGCTGTCGGGGGCGCGCAGTTCCAGCGTGGGCAGCTGGCGCGAGGGGCGGATGGCCCACCACACATAGCTCGAATCGGTGATCGCCCGCGCCTCCACCATGGCATCGATATAGCGCTCGTAGGCGGCGGCGTTCTCGAACATCTCGGGCAGGCCGGTGCGCGGCAGCTCGTCATAGGCCGCCAGCCGGTAGCCCATGAGCCCGGTCTGCTTCGCCCCCCAGAAGGGGGATGAGGTGGACAAGGCGATGAAATGGGGAATGTAGGGCACCATGCGGCGCATCACGTCCACCCGCGCGTCGGGGTCGGGCAGTTCCACATGCACGTGCAGCCCGCACACCATGTTGCGCTCGCCCAGCATCTTCAGGTCGTTCATGACGCCGTCGTAGCGATTGGCCTTGGTGGCGCGCACGCCGTCCCAGGTGGCGGTGGGATGGGTGCCGGCGGCGATCAGCCCCAATCCATGCTCCGCCGCCACGTCCGCCACGGTGCGGCGCAACCCCTTCAGCTGGTCAAGCGCGCTGCCCGCCCCGGTGGAGGGCCGGGTCGCAAGCTCCAGCTGGGATTGCAGCATCTCCACCGAAACGCTGTCGCCCAGGATGTCCTTCAGCTCGTCGAAAAAGCCTGACGGCATACGCCTTTGGACGGCCTTCGTCTCCGCGTTCACGACGAAGAACTCTTCTTCGATGCCGAAGCTGTAATCGTGCGACACGCAAGCCTCCCGCAGAAAATGCCAAAAAATGTGCGCCAATAACGCCCAACCAACGGCCAAGTTCCGGACAGACTGACGCAGAATCCGACAAAAATGCGGCACCCGAATGAGGGCTTTGCAGGATCTACTCTTTCTATATTTTAGCAAAATGCAACGTGCTACGAATCACTTGTTTGAAAGTGTTTCAGGATTTGCTGAAATTCTGATGGGTGGGATGGGAACAAATCCGCTGTTCGCGCGTTTTCGGCGCCCTGACCAACGGCTCCGGTCTTTGACCGGCGCCGGGTAGGTTGCGCTCAGCCGCCCCGCGCCGCCCCCACCAGGGCGAGTGCAGCTACTGCCGCCGTATCCGCCCGCAGGATGCGCGGGCCAAGGGATAGCGTGACCGCGCGCGGGGCGATGAGGGCGCGCTCATCCGGGCTGAAGCCGCCTTCCGGCCCGATCAACACGCTCACCGGCCCCTCCGGCGCCGTGCGCAGGGCGTGGATGGCATCATGGTCGGCCGCGGCTTCGTCGCAGAAGACGAGCACCCGCTCGGGGGGCAGCGCCTCCAGCCACTGGGCCAGCGGGCGCGGCTCGGCAACGCGCGGCAGGCTGAGGAGGCCGCATTGCTCAGCCGCCTCCACGGCGTTGGCCGCCATGCGCTCAAGGTTGATGCGCGACACCTGGGTGTAGCGGGTGATGACGGGCGAGAGCACGCCGGCGCCCATCTCCACCGCCTTCTGCACCATGTAGTCGAGGCGGGCGTGCTTCAGGGGCGCGAAGGCGTATTCCAGCGTCGGCGCTTCCGGCTGGGGGCGCACCTGCGTCGTCACCTCCAAGCGCACGTCGCGCTTGCCGCCGGCCACGCGGGTGGCCCGCCACTCGCCGTCGCGCCCGTTGAACAGCAGCAGATGCGCGCCCACGGCCAGCCGGATCACGTTCGCGACGTAATGGGCCTGCTCGGGCGCGAGCAGGACGGCTGCGTCCGGCCCCAACGCGGCATCCACATAAAGGCGCTGCGCGCGGAAATCATGATCGGGCATGGGGTCCTCCTCCGGTGCGGGAGGGACACCACGACAGGCCGCCATTTGGCAAGCTCGACCGCGAGCGGAGGGACGGACGATGGCGCATCCGACCCGGGGGCGCTTCACGGGGCGCTTCAAGCTGCCGGGAACAGGCGGGGTCCGTGAGGACCACCGCCTGCCGCCCCCAGCCCGACAGACGAGGGTGCTTGCCCTGACCGGCACAACCCTTGATGGATGAAGCGGAGCCGGCCTTCATCCCCCAAATGCGGGATGAGGTATGATTGCACGTGCGATAAGGGGATTCGGCCGGAGCACAAGTCAGATATTTGGCCGCCCCCTTGGCCGCCCCCCTGCCCCGCCTACTTCTTGCTGCCGTCGGCGTTGAACTGGGCGAGGAACGCGATGAGATCCTTGCGCTCGTCCTCGTTCTTCACGCCGGCGAAGGCCATCTTGCCCTTGGGGGCGAGCACCTTGGGGTTGGTGAGGTAGGCATCCAGTGTCGCCTCGTCCCACACCTTGCCCGCGGCGGCGCCGTCCTTGATATCGGCGGAATAGGCATAGCCCTCGAAATGCGCCCACTTGGCGCCGACGATGCCGTTGAGCGGCGGACCCACCTTCGCCTTGGCGTCGGGGCCGATGGCGTGGCACGCCATGCACTTCTTGAAGGCGGTTTCGCCCTTGGCCACATCCGGATCCGCAAGGGCCGAGCCGGTAGCGGCGAGCATGAGAACCGAAGCCAGAATAAGACGCATGAAGCTTTCCTCTCTCAACTGTCGCGACCGGTATTATTATTCATATATTCGAATATATGAAAACACCTCAGTCGCCCAAACCCTTGCTGCAGCGCACAAAAATCCTCGGTTGGAGGCAGCGCCGCGTCTCCTTAGCATGACTCCAGCAAACCCACCGATGCGACCTTGAGACCAAGCGGGAGACCATGTGACCATCATCGTGAAGATCGGCGGCAGCCTGATGCGGGGCACCGCGCCGCGCCGCCTGCTGGCGCGCCTTGCCGGCGAACAGGGGGTGGTGGTGGTGCCGGGCGGTGGGGCGCTGGCCGATCAGGTCCGCGCCGTTCAGCCGCAGTGGGACCTTTCGGACGCCGCCGCCCACCGCATGGCGCTGCTCGCCATGGAGCAGATGGCCCACGCCATGGCGGACCTCGAATCCCGTCTCCTGCCCGCCCGCACCCCCGCCGAACTGGCGGAAGCCGCGGCCAAGGGCGCCGCCCTGTGGTTTCCGGCCGCCATGACGCTGGGCCACGCCGGCATTCCCGAAAGCTGGGACATCACCTCTGACAGCCTCGCCGTGTGGCTCGCGGCCGAGATGGGCGCGGACCGGCTGGTGCTGGTGAAGGCGCCGGGGGCGCCATTCCTTGCCCCCTCCGGCGACCGCACCGCCGACATCGCCGCATGGTCAGCGACGGGATTGGCAGATGCGGCCTTTGCGACCATGGCGGTCCGGTTTACAGGCGATATTCTCGCCGTCCCCGCCGACGATGGGGACCGGCTCGACGCCGCCTTGCGCACCGGGGCGCGCGCGACCGAGTTGAATGAGGAAGCCAAGGAAGGTTCGCGTCCGTCATGACCGCCAAAGCGCCGCGCGCGAAAACGCCCCGCTGGGCCTGGGCCCTCACCGGCTCCGGGCATTATTTCACGGAGAGCATCGAGATCATCCGCGCGCTCCAGGACGTGGACCTGTTCATCTCGGACGCGGCCGACGAAGTGCTGCGCATGTACAAGCAGGACAAGGAACCGCTGCCGGCGCAGACCCAGATATTCCGCGACAACAGCGCCTCCTCCGCCTCCATCGGCCGCTTCTATCACGGCGAGTACCACACCCTGGTGGTGTCGCCGGCTTCCTCCAACACGGTGGCGAAGGCGGTGCACGGCATCTCCGACACTCTCGTCACCAATTGTTTCGCCCAGGCTGGCAAGTGCCGGGTGCCAGCCATCGTCTTCGCCTGCGACAGCATGCCCGAGATGATCACCATGGCCCCCGAAGGCCCGGTGCCGGTCTATCCGCGCCGCATCGACCTCGAAAACACGCGCCTGCTCAAGGCGTTCGAGGCCACGGTGGTGGCCGAGACGCTGGATGAGCTGCGCGCGGCCATCGCCCACCGCCGGGCGGAACTCGCCCAGCTCTTCCCCGCGCCGGCGGCCTGAAATGGCCGAGCGCGTCGCCCTCGTCACCGGGTCCCTGGCCGAGCCGCGCATCCGCCGCATCGCACAGGAGATCGCGGACGAGGCCCTCGACCCGGTGGTGGTCAATGTGGGCGTGAAGGTCGCGGCCTTGATGACGGCGGAGATCGTGGAACGGCGCCTGAAGCTGCCGGAGCGCATCGACCGCGTGCTCATGCCCGGCCGCTTCCGCGGCGACCTTGATCGCCTCGCCACCCGCTTCGGCCTGCCCTTCGCCCGCGGACCGGAAGAGGCGGCGGATATCCCCGCCTATTTCGGTAGGGGCCGGGGCGGCACAGTGAATCTCGACCGGCAGGACGTGCTGCTGTTCGCCGAGATCGTGGACACCACCCGCCTCACCATCGACGAACTTCTCACCCGCGCCCGCGTCCTGAAGGGCGAGGGCGCGGACGTGATCGACCTTGGTGCCCTGCCCGACAATCCCTTCCCCCACCTGGAGGAAGCCATCGCCGCGCTCAAGGCGGACGGCTTCAGGGTGAGCGTGGACAGCTTCGATCCGCAGGAGCTGGCCCGTGGCACCCGCGCCGGGGCCGACTATCTGCTCAGCCTCAACGAGCACACGCTTTCCATCGCCGAGGAAGGCGCCGCCGTGCCGGTGCTGGTGCCGGCGCAGGCGGGCGACCTTGCTTCCCTCGTCCGGGCGGTGGAGTTGTGCGAGGCCAGGGGCCTGCCGTTCCTCGCCGATCCCATCCTCGATCCCATCCATCTGGGCTTCACCGCCTCGCTGCTGCGTTATGCGGAGCTGAGGCGGCTGAAGCCGGACATTCTCATCCTCATGGGCATCGGCAATGTCACCGAGCTGACCGACGCCGACACCACCGGCATGAACGCTTTGCTCATGGGCATCATCTCCGAGCTGCGCCTGAATGCGGTGCTGGCGGTGCAGGTGAGCCCCCATTGCCGCACCGCGATCCGCGAGTTCGACCGGGCGCGGCGGGAGTTTTTCGCCGCGCGGGAGGCGGGCGCCCTACCCCAGGGCTTTGGCGGCGGCCTGATGGCCCTGCGCGACCGGCGCCCCTTCACCACCACGCCGGAGGAGGTGGATCGCCTCGCCGGCACGGTGGCCGACCGCAACTTCCGCATCGAGGTGACGGAACAGGGCATCCACGCCTACAACCGCGACGGCCACCATGTGGCGCGCGACCCGTTCGACCTCTTCCCCCACCTCAAGGTGGAGGACGACGGCGCCCACGCCTTCTATCTCGGCGTGGAGACGGCGCGGGCGGAGATCGCCTTGAAGCTGGGCAAGCGCTACGCCCAGGACGAACCCCTGAAATGGGGCGTGGCCGGCGAGACCGGCGGCCGCGCCGAAGAGGCCCACCGGTTGACTTTCAAGGAAGCGGGCTCGACCCTTTCCGCAAAGAAGAAGGGCGACGCTACGTGATCCGGGAGACCATCGTCACCACCCAATCGACCTTAGGGGAGCCCCATGTGGCGCCCATGGGCGCGACCCTCGTGGAAGGCGGCTACCTGCTCCAGCCATTCCGGCCGTCGCGGACGCTGGACAACATGGCAGCGCTCGGGGTGGCGGTGGTGAATTTCACCGACGATGCCCGCGTGTTTGCCGGCTGCATCACCGGCCGGCACCGCTCCTGGCCTACCGTCCCCGCCACAAGGCTCGACAGCGCGGTGCGGCTGGACCAGTGCCTCGCCCATGACGAGGTGGAAGTGACGCGGATGGAGGACGATCCCACCCGCCCGCGCTTCTTCTGCCGCATCATCCACCGCGAGCAGCACGCCCCCTTCCTCGGCCTCAACCGGGCGGTGGCGGCGGTGCTGGAAGGCGCTGTGCTGGTCTCGCGCCTGCACATGATGGACCCCGAGCGGGTGGACCGGGAGATGAATTATCTCTCCATCGCCATCGAGAAAACCGCCGGCCCCGCCGAGCGCGAGGCCTGGGACTGGCTGTGCGAGACCATCGCCGACCATCGCGCGCGGGTGGCGTCATGACAGTGCATGTGACCCTCCCCCCGGCGGCCCGCCCCGGCCTGCTCGCCTCGGTGGCCGATCTCGCCGAGATGGACGTGGCCCTCGGCGCCGGCGCCGACATCATCGACCTGAAGAATCCGGCCGAAGGAGCGCTCGGCGCGTGGGCGGATGCGCCGCTGCGGGCCGCCGTCGCCCGCTGGCGCGCGGCGGGCTGCCCCTCCGGCCTCAGCGCCACCGTGGGCGACCAGCCCCTTGAGGCGGCCACCATCCGTGCCGCCGCCCGGCGCACCGCCTCAACCGGCGTGCCGCTGGTGAAGATCGGCTTTCCCCTGCCCGCCAAGGGTGCGGCGGCAGCGCTGGCCCCCGTCCTCGATGCCCTGCGGCCGCTGGCGCGCGAAACCCGCCTCATCGCCGTGCTGTTCGCCGACCAGCATCCGGACCTTGCCACCCTTCCGCTCTTCGCCGAAGCCGGCTTCCACGGGGTGATGCTGGATACGGCGGACAAGGCGGCCGGCGGCCTCCTTGCCCATCTGGGAGTGGACCGTCTCGCCGGCTTCGTGGGAAAGGCCAAAGCTGCGGGCCTGCTCACCGGCCTTGCGGGCTCGCTGAAGCTGGAGGACATCGCGCCCCTGGCGGCGCTTCAGCCTCACTATCTCGGCTTCCGCGGCGCCCTGTGCGTCACCGGGCGCACGAGCGGCCTCGACCCGGCGCGGCTCGCGCGGGTGCGGGAGGAGTTGAAGGGGCGGGTGACGGCTTAAGCGTCGCCTACGGCCACGGGTTTTACCGCGTTACCATGTCGCCCTGAAATTGCGGTAAAGCTGCTCCGCCGCCTTGCGGAACACCGGCATCTTCTCTTCCACCGCCGCCACCAGCAGGGCGCCGCTGCCGGGGCCGGTGATGGCCTCCAGTGCGCAGCGATATTCGGTGATCTCGGCCCATTCGGGCACCGTGTCGTCGGTCAGCTCCACATGATACTGGATGCCGAACGCCCGCTCCCCCACCTGCAGCGCCTGGATGGCGCAATGGTCGTTGTGCGCCAGCACCTTGGCCCCCTCGGGCAGCTTCAGCACGGCGGCGCCGTGCCACTGCAAGGTCGGGAAGGTGGGCGGCAGGCCGGTGAAGAACACGGAGTCTTGCCCCGCCGGCGTGAGTGACACGTCGGTCACCCCCACCTCGGGGCGCGGCATGAGGCCCACCTTGCCGCCGAGCGCGTCGGCCAGCAGCTGGTGGCCGAGGCAGACGCCGAGATAGGGCTTGCCCGTGGCCACCCACGCCCGGATCGCCGCCTTCTCGGCCACGAGCCAGGGGTGCTCCTCCTCCTGCCACACATCCATGGGGCCGCCGAACACCATGAGGGCGTCATAGCCGTCGAGGGCGGGAATGGCGTCGCCCTCGTCCAGCTCCACGGCGTCCCAGATCACGCCATCGGCGCGCATGAAGTCGCGGAAGCTGCCGGGATGTTCGGCGGCGACGTGCTGGAAAACGAGGGCTCTCAAGGGATTCTCCCGGGGCCGGCGAAGCGGGCGCGGTCCATACTGGCGCACCGCCGGCCGGCGCGGCAAGGGCGGGGACAAGGGCAGGGTCAGCCCAATCATTGGCCCGGCGGGACCTTCCGTCCCGTCGCAGAGGTGGCGGCGGGTGCGGCCCCGTGCAGGGTCGCGCTCGCGCTTCCCATCGAGTATCGAAGCGTGCGAGGCCATCGCGAGGTGATCCGGAAGCCGTCCTGGCGCCGGCAAACATTGACTCGGACACGGTTCACGATTAAGAACCCGCCACCTTTCGGGCCGTCAGCGGCCCGTTCGGCGTTTCACGCACCCGTGGCATCGTTCGGCAGCGCGCTGGATGAGCCTGTCGGTGGAAGGGGTCCCGGCACTGCGCCAGGATCCGGTCCGCAGAGGAGGGGCGCGATCCCAATTCAACCAAGACCATCAAGGATCCGCGTTACATGAGCAAGCGCATTGCGGCCAAGCACAAGATCGATCGCCGTATGGGCGAGAACATCTGGGGCCGCTCCAAGAGCCCGGTGAATCGTCGTGAGTACGGTCCCGGCCAGCACGGCCAGCGCCGCAAGGGCAAGCTGTCCGACTTCGGCGTGCAACTGCGCGCCAAGCAGAAGCTGAAGGGCTATTACGGCTCCATCGGCGAGAAGCAGTTCCACAAGGTGTATGTCGAGGCCTCGCGCCTCAAGGGCGACACCGGTGCCAACCTGATCGGCCTGCTGGAGCGCCGGCTCGACGCGGTGGTGTACCGCGCCAAGTTCGTGCCCACCATCTTCGCCGCCCGCCAGTTCGTCTCCCACGGTCACGTGAAGGTGAACGGCCAGCGCGTGAACATCCCGTCCTACCTGGTGAAGGTCGGCGACGTGGTGGAGGTGAAGGAAGCCTCCCGCCAGATGACCCTGGTGCTGGAAGCCCAGCAGCTCGGCGAGCGTGACGTGCCCGATTACATCGAGCTCGACACCAACAAGCTGGCCGCCCGCTTCGCCCGCATTCCGGAGCTGAACGAGGTGCCCTACCCGGTCCAGATGGAACCGAACCTCGTGGTCGAGTTCTATTCGCGCTGACCTGATCGGCGCCCGCCAAACGAAAAGGCCGCCCACTCGGGCGGCCTTTTTGCTTTTGGCATCACCGGGATCCGGTTGGAGCCGACCGCCGTGCGGACGGCCCCCACCGGCAACGGGCGTTCAGCCCGCCTTCACCTCGGCCGCGGCAAGGGCGAGGAACTCGTCCATGTTGCGGCGGATCTGGTGGTCGGAAACCTCCACGCCCTTGGCGTCGAAGTCGCCCCTGAGCTTGCGGAACACATCTTCGTCACCGGCCTCCTCGAGGTCGGCGACCACCACTTCCTTGGCGTAGGCTTCCGCCGCCTCGCCGCTGAGGCCGAGGACCTGGGCGGCCCACAGGCCGAGCTTCTTGTTGCGACGGGCGACCGCCTTGAAGCGGGCTTCCTCGTCGAGGGCGAAGCGCTTCTCGAATCCTTCTTCGCGCTTGTCGAACGTGGTCATGGCATCCCTCTTCTGACGCTTTGGCGACCGACGGCCGGCCGGGATCGGATTGGCGGTCCCACGACCGCACGCGTGCCTTGAATATCTCTCACGTCACCCCAGATCAACGGCAGTGAAGCGCTGCCCCATGTCGCGTCCCGCCGCAGGCGACGAAAACCGGGTGCTGCCGGTGGCAGTGCAGGTGTTGGAATCACAGGCAGCGCGCAAAGATCAGAGAGCAGGCATGCACAGGCGAACGTGGACGCGCGTTGTGTCGCGGCGCCTGATCGGCTAGTGTCCGAACGGGCTTGGTGTGAACTGGCAACATTCACCCCCGGTCCCGCCGAGGAGCGTCACCAGAACGGAGCCTTGGCAAACCCATGGATTTCCTCAATCAGCGGTATATTCCCATGAGCCGCCGCCGCCGAATCTACGAAGGCAAGGCGAAAGTCCTTTATGAAGGACCCGAGCCCGGCACACTCATCCAGCACTTCAAAGACGATGCCACCGCCTTCAATGCGAAGAAGCACGATGTCATCGACGGCAAGGGTGTGCTGAACAACCGGATCTCGGAGTACATCTTCTCGCGGCTGAACGACATCGGCGTGCCGACTCACTTCATCCGCCGGCTGAACATGCGCGAGCAGCTCATCCGCGAAGTGGAGATCATTCCGCTCGAGATCGTGGTGCGCAACGTCGCCGCCGGCTCCATCTCGACCCGTCTCGGGATCGAGGAAGGCACGCCGCTGCCGCGCTCCATCATCGAGTTCTATTACAAGAACGACGCGCTCAACGACCCGATGGTGTCGGAAGAGCACATCACCGCCTTCGGCTGGGCCACGACCCAGGAGATCGACGACATCATCGCGCTCGCGATCCGTGTCAACGACTTCCTGTCCGGCCTGTTCCTCGGCGCCGGCATCCGTCTTGTGGATTTCAAGATGGAATGCGGTCGCCTGTGGGAAAACGACATGATGCGGATCGTGGTGGCCGACGAGATCAGCCCCGATTCGTGCCGGCTGTGGGACATGAAGTCCAACGACAAGATGGACAAGGACCGCTTCCGCCGCGACATGGGTGGCCTCGTGGAGGCCTACAGCGAAGTGGCGCGCCGGCTCGGCATCCTCATGGAAAACGATCCGACCCAGGGCAAGGGCCCGGTGCTGGTCAAGTGAGCCTGGTGAAGTGAGGCGTTGAGCCTTGCCACCCAAAAATGCTAGGCGGGGGCCGCAATGGCCCCCGTTTGCGTTGCAGCATGCCGCACCGCTCACCCGGGGCGGACCAAAAGAGCAGAAGGTGTCATGAAGGCACGTGTCATTGTCACCCTGAAGTCGGCGGTGCTGGATCCGCAGGGCAAGGCCATCGAGGGCGCGCTGCGCTCGCTCGGCGTTGCGGGCGTGCAGAGCGTGCGGCAGGGCAAGGTCTTCGACGTGGAACTGGCCGGCAACGACCGCGCTTCCGCCGAGGGCGCCCTGAAGGACGCCTGCGACAAGCTCCTCGCCAATACCGTGATCGAGACCTACAAGGTCGAGTTCGCGGAGTGATGCGCCTTGGGCGACACGCTTGCATTTGCAACAGGCTTGCATTTGCAACGCTCCGTCGCCGTATTTAACGCCGGCTCGACCTGTCTGTGCCCATTGGCCTGCGCCCATTGAGAGATCATGAAACCAGCCGTCATCCTCTTCCCTGGCTCCAACCGTGAGCAGGACGCCGTGCGCGCACTGCGCCTTGTCGCGGGCGCGAAGCCGCAGGTGGTCTGGCACGCCGAGCATGAACTGCCCCCCGGCACCGACCTCGTCGTGCTGCCCGGCGGCTTCTCCTACGGCGACTACTTAAGGTGCGGCGCCATTGCGGCGCGCGCCAACATCATGGATGCCGTGCGCGCCCATGCGGCCCGGGGCGGCCTGGTGCTCGGCATCTGCAACGGCTTCCAGATCCTGTGCGAGGCCGGCCTGCTGCCGGGGGTGCTGGTGCGCAACGCCCGCCTGCGTTTCGTCTGCCGCGAGGTGCTGCTGCGGGTGGAGCGGGCCGACACCGCCTTCACCAAGGCCTATCGCAAGAGTGACCTCATCCGCATTCCCGTCGCCCACGGCGAGGGCAACTACACGGCGGACGAGGGCACCATCACCCGGCTGGAACATGATGGGCGCGTCGCCTTCCGCTACGCCCGCCGCGACGGCCAGATCGACCAGACCGACGGCCCCAACGGTGCCATCAACGGCATCGCCGGCATCTATTCCGAGAAGTTCAACGTCCTTGGAATGATGCCGCACCCCGAAAACTACATCGAGCCGGAAATCGGCCCCACCGACGGCCGCGGCCTGTTCGAGAGCCTTGCCGGAGCCCTGAAGGCGGCGTGAGCACGCCCCTCAACTCGGATCGAACCGCTGTGAACTCCATCCCCAACACGTCCCGCATCACCCCGGAGCTGGTGGCCGAGCATGGCCTGAAGCCCGAGGAGTACGAGCACTTCGTGAAGCTGATCGGCCGCGAGCCGTCGATCACCGAGCTTGGCATCGTCTCCGCCATGTGGAACGAGCACTGCTCCTACAAGTCGTCCAAGGTCTGGCTGCGCACCCTGCCCACCAAGGGCAAGCGCGTGATCCAGGGGCCGGGCGAGAATGCGGGCGTGGTGGACATCGGCGACGGCCTAGCGGTCATCTTCAAGATGGAAAGCCACAACCACCCGTCCTTCATCGAGCCCTACCAGGGTGCCGGGACGGGCGTGGGCGGCATCCTGCGCGACGTGTTCACCATGGGCGCGCGGCCCATCGCGGCGCTCAATTTCCTGCGCTTCGGCGACTGCCACAATGTGAAGACCCGGCGGCTGCTGGCGGGCGTGGTGGCCGGCATCGGCGGCTATGGCAATTCGTTCGGCGTGCCGACGGTTGGGGGCTCGGTGGGCTTCCACAAGCGCTACAACGGCAACATCCTGGTCAACGCCATGGCGGTGGGCCTCGCCAGGACGGATGAGATCTTCTACGCGGCCGCCACCGGCGTGGGCCGCGCCATCGTCTATCTCGGTTCCAAGACCGGGCGCGACGGCATCCACGGCGCCACCATGGCCTCGGCCGAGTTCGGCGCCGACGCCGAGGAGAAGCGCCCGACCGTGCAGGTGGGCGACCCCTTCGCCGAGAAGCTGCTGCTGGAAGCCTGCCTCGAAATCATGAAGGCGGGCTGCGTGGTGGCGATCCAGGACATGGGCGCCGCCGGCCTCACCAGTTCCGCGGTGGAGATGGGGGCCAAGGGCGGCCTGGGCGTCGAACTGAACCTCGACGCCGTGCCCTGCCGCGAAACCGGCATGAGCGCCTATGAGATGATGCTGTCCGAGAGCCAGGAGCGCATGCTCATGGTGATCGCCGACGGCAAGGAGGAGGAGGCCGAGGCCATCTTCCGCAAATGGGGACTGGACTTCGCCATCGTCGGCCGCACCACCGATACCCTGCGCTTCGTGGTGAAGCACAACGGCGTGGTGGAAGCGGACCTGCCCATCAAGGACCTGGGCGACCAGGCTCCCGAATACCGCCGCCCCTATGAGGAGCCGCTGCCGCGTCCGGTGGTGGCCCCCGAGGACGTGCGCACCAATGCGTCGGTGGCCGACGCCCTGGAGCGGCTCATCGCCTCGCCGGACCTGTGCTCCAAGCGCTGGGTGTGGGAGCAGTACGACCACCTCATCCTCGGCAACACGGTGCAGCGGCCCGGCGGCGACGCGGCGGTGGTCCGCATCGAGGACGGCCCCAAGGCCCTGGCCCTGACCACCGACGTGACGCCGCGCTATTGCGAGGCCGATCCTTTCGAGGGCGGCAAGCAGGCGGTGGCGGAAGCCTGGCGCAACCTGACCGCCGTAGGCGCGACCCCCATCGCCGTCACCGACAACCTCAATTTCGGCAATCCCGAAAAGCCGGAGATCATGGGCCAGTTCGTGGCCTGCGTGAAAGGCATCGGGGCGGCCTGCGAGGCGCTGGACTTCCCGGTCGTGTCGGGCAACGTGAGCCTCTACAACGAGACCAACGGCAAGGGCATCCTGCCCACCCCGGCCATCGGCGGCGTCGGCCTGATCGAGGACCTGCACACCTCCATGACCCTGGCCTTCAAGGCCGCCGGAGAGCCGGTTCTGCTGGTGGGCAAGACCCAGGGCTGGCTCGGGGCGTCGGCCTTCCTCGCCACCGTCTGCGAGCGCGAGGATGGAGCGCCGCCCCCGGTGGACCTCATCGCCGAGAAGCGCAACGGCGACTTCGTGCGCGGCCTGATCCGCGACGGCCTCGCCACCGCCGTGCATGATGTCTCCGACGGCGGCCTCCTCATCGCCATCGCCGAGATGGCCATGGCCGGGCGCGTGGGGACCTCGCTCGAAGACCCGCCGGCCGGCATGGACCCCTACGCGTGGTGGTTCGGCGAGGACCAGGCCCGCTACGTGGTGACGGTGCCCGCCGGCCAGAGCGCAGAGGTGATCCACAAGGCGGAAATGGCCGGCGTGCCCATGGTCAAGATCGGCAAGACCGGCGGAGATCGCTTGATCCTCCCCGACGACCGCTCGATAGTTGTAGAATCACTGCGTGACCGGCACGAGACGTGGCTGCCCATCTATATGGGCGCCTCATCCTGACCGCTCCGCCGTTTTGAGGACTTGCGACCATGCCCATGAATGCCCGCGAGATCGAGCAGCTCATCAAGGACGCTCTGCCCGACGCGACGGTGGTGATCGAGGACCTGGCGGGGGACGGCGACCATTTTGCCGCCCGCATCGTGTCGGCGGCGTTCCGCGGCAAGAGCCGGGTGCAGCAGCACCAGATGGTCTATGCCGCGCTCAAGGGCAACATGGGGGGCGTGCTCCACGCCCTCGCCCTCCAGACCGCCGCGCCGGACTAGAGCCCGCGCCGGCGCTCACGCGGCAGTGCACAATGCCCCCATGGAGCCCCCTTGCGCTTTGGCGCGCGAGGGTCGATCTTGAGGAATGCTGGCCCTCGTTCGGCCGATCAAAATGGATTTGAGACCATGGGTATTCGTGAAGACATCGACGCCATCGTGAAGTCTGGTGACGTGGTCCTGTTCATGAAGGGCACGCCCCAGTTTCCGCAGTGCGGCTTTTCCGGTCAGGTGGTGCAGATCCTCGACCATGTGGGCGTCCCCTTCAAGGGCGTGAACGTGCTCGAAAACGACGCCGTCCGGCAGGGCATCAAGGATTACGCCAGCTGGCCGACCATTCCGCAGCTCTACATCAAGGGCGAGTTCGTGGGTGGCTGCGACATCGTGCGCGAGATGTTCCAGGCCGGCGAACTGGCGACCTTCCTTGAGGAAAAGGGCGTCGCCATCCGCGATCGCGCCATCGGCTGAGTCTTCGAGCGACGTGACCACGCCTGATCGGGCTGCGGCCGCGCCGCTCGCCCTCAAGCTCGCCATCAGCCTGGGGCTGCTGGCGAACGCCGGGCTTGCGATTCTGCTGATCGCCATCTCCGGATTCGTCTTTGGTGCTCAGGAAGGCGCCAACGGCGAAGCCTCGGCCGTCGCCGGCTGGGGCTCGACCCTTGCCATCAGCGTGCTGGCCCCTGCCATCGGCCTGATGGTGTGGCGCCGCGGCCGGCATCAACTTGCCCTCGCCATGGTCTGGCTGCCACCGCTGGCTTTGCTGGTCGGCGCGCTGGTCGTGATCTGAGGCTTGTGATCTTAAACGGCAGCCGCCGCAGTCGGCCGCGAGATCAGAATCGTCGCCTTCTCAGGACAAGGGCCGGTGAGCCATGCTCACCGGCCCTTGTCTCATTTTCCGGCCCTTGCTCATTCCACCCCGGCCTGTCGCTTGGCAGCCGTCAGGGTGTTCTGGAGCAGGCAGGCGATGGTCATGGGGCCGACCCCACCCGGAACCGGGGTGATCAGGCCGGCGATGCCCTGCGCTTCCTGATAGGCCACGTCGCCCACGAGCCGCGTCTTGCCGTCGGGCTTGGGAATGCGGTTGATGCCCACGTCGATCACGGTGGCGCCGGGCTTGATCCAGTCGCCCCGGACCATTTCCGGGCGGCCCACGGCGGCGATGAGGATGTCGGCGGTGCGGCACTCGCCCGGCAGGTCGCGGGTGCGCGAATGGGCGATGGTGACGGTGCAATCCTCTTTCAGCAGCAGCTGCGCCGCCGGCTTGCCGACGATGTTGGAGCGCCCCACCACCACGGCCT
This sequence comes from Xanthobacter autotrophicus ATCC 700552, assembly GCF_043194565.1. GTDB lineage: Bacteria > Pseudomonadota > Alphaproteobacteria > Rhizobiales > Xanthobacteraceae > Xanthobacter > Xanthobacter autotrophicus_F. Next base: position 158,796 of record NZ_JBAFVS010000006.1, read on the forward strand.
TGAGGCCGGAAAGGTTGCCCAGATGGTGCTTCAGCAGCATCACGCAGCCGAGCGGTGTGCACGGCACCAGCGCGTCGAGGCCCACCGCAAGGCGGCCGGCATTCACCACATGGAAACCGTCCACGTCCTTGGCGGGATCGATGGTGGAGAGCACCTTCATGGCATCGATCTGCGCGGGAAGCGGCAGCTGAACCAGAATCCCGTTCACCGCCGGATCGGCATTGAGCCTGGCGATCAGCGCCAGCAGTTCCGGTTCGGGCGTGTCCACCGCGAGCTTGTGCTCGAAGGAGGTCATGCCGGCTTCCAGGGTCTGGGCCGCCTTGTTGCGCACATAGACCTGGCTGGCCGGATCCTCGCCCACGAGGACCACGGCAAGGCCGGGCTTCAGGCCGTGGGCGGCGCCCAGGCGCTCCACCTCCTGCGCGATGCGGGCCCGCAGCCCGGCTGCGAACGCCTTTCCGTCGATGGGCTTGGTCTCGATCACCACATCCCCCAAATACGTCACCCCGCCAGCCGCGGCGCGCCTCGTCCAGGGGAAGGCAGCGCCGCTCGCGGGCTTTGATGTTCACCGAACTTGTGTCCACCGCATCGCGCAAAGGCAAGACCGGAACGGCGCCTCATCGCCGCAGCAGGCCATGTCACGGCACGACGCTGATGCAGACCGTGCACGGCTGAGATGCACGACCGGGTGCCCCAGGCCGGGGCAGCCCCTCTTATAGAGAACATTATTTTCTTTAAAAGAAAATAATGTTCAGCCCGGTGCGTGCCGTTGGGTCGCCACCTCGGGCGCTTGGGCTCCCGCGAGACCGGCATCTGCCACGTGCTGCCGCTCCAGCATGGCGGCGGCGGCCACGAGGGGCAGCGGCGGCGCGAACAGATAGCCCTGCGCCTGCTGGGCGCCGAAGGCCCTGAGAAAGCGCAACTGCTCGCGCGTCTCCACCCCTTCCGCGGTCAGGGTGATGCCGAGGGAGCGGCCGAGCCGGATCACATATTCCACGATGGCCGACGCATCCCGGTCGGTGCCCATGTTGAGGATGAAGGACTTGTCGATCTTGATCTTGGTGATGGGAAAGCGCCGCACATGCACCAGCGAGGCATGGCCGGTGCCGAAATCGTCGAGGGCGAGCCGCACCCCCATGTGCCGCAGCTTTTCAAGCGCCGCCTGTCCCTCGCTCGCGGCGTCGAGGATGGCGCTTTCCGTGATCTCGATCTCCAGCCGGGCCGGATCGAACCCGCTTTCGGCAAGCGCCGCGACCACCATGTCGTACATCGCCCCCTTGCGCAGGTTCAGCGCCGACAGGTTCACCGACAGCGTCACGCCCGGCAGCGCCCGCGCGTCCAGCAGGGCCGTGCGCAGCACATAGGCGTCGAACCGGCCCATGAGGCGCGAGGTCTCGGCCACGGGCAGGAAGGCGCCCGGCAACAGCCGTCCCTGGGTAGGATGGTCCCAACGCGCCAGCGCCTCGAAGCCGACGATGCGCTCGCTCTCCACATCCACCTGGGGCTGGTAGACCAGCGTAATCTCGCCCTTGTCCAGTGCCACCACGAGTTCCGCCTCGATGCGCCGCCGCTCGACCCGCGCCGCGTCGAACCCCGGCTCGAACAGGCGATAGAGGCCGGTGCCATCGGCCTTGGCCTGGTAGAGGGCCACATCGGCGAGCCGCAACAGGTCCGCGCTGTTGGCCGCGTCCTGGGGCAGCCGCGCAGCGCCGACGCAGGCGCTCAGGCTCATCTCGCCACCCCCCTCCAGCAGCACCGGAAGGGCCAGCGCCTCGAACAGCCGCGCGACCGTGCGATCGAGGTCGCCATCCTCCCGGCACGGAACCACGGCCACAAACTCGTCGCCGCCGAACCGTGCCACGACGCTGCCTTCCCCCAGGGCCTCCTCCGTCCGCCGGGCGAAGGCGCGCAGCAGGTCGTCGCCGGCGGCGTGGCCGGCGCTGTCGTTGATCACCTTGAAGTCGTCGAGATCCACGAACAGCAGCGCCAGCGTCTCCCCGTTCCGGCGCCGGGCGATGGCGGCGTCCAGCGCCGCGATGAAGGCGCCGCGATTGAGCAGGCCGGTCAGGTAATCCCGCGCGGCCAGCTCCCGCGCCCTGGCCTCGCTGGCGACGAGGTCGGCCGCCATCCGGCGCGCCCGGACCATGAGCACCAGGAACAGAACGGCGAGAAGGGACGTGAGCACGGCCGCCGCAGGCAACAGCCCCCACAGCATCTTGCTGCCGGGATGCGCGCCCCGCCACACCAGCTCCGCCTCCGAGCCGTCATAGAGGTTGGGGATGAAGATGCCCGTATGCGGCCCGCCCTGACGCGGCTGCTGGATCAGCTCCACCTCCTCCAGGCTGGCGGGGGCGCCCACCATCCGCAGGAACTCGGGGTCGATGACGTCCACGGTGATGGCCACCAGCGGCTGCGCCACATGGAGCCCCTCAACCTTTACGTCGAACGGCCGGGCCACCATGAGCCCCGCCGCATCCTGGGTGGCGACGACGCCCGAGAGCGCCGCCTTCTGCCCGTCGGCGAGGGCCCGCGCGACGGCGGGGCGGATCCAGCCGAACGCCCGCAGCTGGTTCTGCTCGCCGCGCTCGGAGGAATAGATGACCTGCCCCTTCGCGTCGGTGATGTAGACGAACTCGAAGCCGAAGCCGGTATTGAGCTTCATGCCGAAGCGGCGATGCAGGGGCGTCATGTCCCCGAGCGCCAGATGGTGGAGCGCTTCCTGCTCGTCGTTGGTGGCGACCAGCGCCTGCTCCATCACCGTTTCGCGGGCGCGCAGGGAGGCGAGCAGCGCGTCGCGCTCACGGGTGCGCGCCGTGTCGTCCTGGCGCAGGCCGGCCAGCACGAAGACCGTGACAAGGCCCGCCACCAGCAGCGCAAGCGCCATCAGGCCCGCCAGTAGAGAACGATAACCAGGGCTGCCCTGTCGGCGGGGAATGGCAGGGCCCTCCTTCATGGGCGGCGTTGCAGGCTGGCCGGGGCCGCATCAGATCACGCACGAGGTGCGGCACACGATTGATTTTCCGACAGACTCCCCGGCGGCGCAAGGGGTGCTGGCATTCCGGCACGCGGCACCCACGCCAGAAGCCTTGCATCTTGAAGGGGCCATCCACCGCTCGAATCGCAACCCCTGGCGCGACGGCGCCCGCGATCTAGGCGCCGAACCACCAGGTGGCGAGGCCGAGGAAGGCAAAAAACCCCACCGTGTCCGTCACCGTGGTCACGAACACGCCCGATGCCACGGCCGGGTCGAGCTTCAGCCACGAGATGGCGAGCGGAATGAGGATGCCGAACAGGCCCGCCGCCATCATGTTCAACACCAGAGCGCTGGCGATGACGGCGCCGAGCTGCGCATTCGCGAACCACAGTCCGGCGATGAGGCCGAGCAGGCAGGCCAGCGCCAGCCCGTTGAACAGCCCCACCAGCACCTCGCGCGAGACGATGCGGCGGGCATTGTGGCTGGACAATTCCTTGGTGGCGAGCGCGCGCACCGCGACCGTCATGGTCTGGGTGGCGGCATTGCCCCCCATGGAGGCGACGATGGGCATGAGCACCGCCAGCGCCACCATCTTCTCGATGGTGGCCTCGAACAGGCCGATGATGGAGGCGGAGATGAAGGCCGTGCCGAGATTGATCACCAGCCAGGGAAAGCGGCTCTTGGCCGTATAGGCGACGCTGTCGGAGAGCTCCTCGTCGCTGCCCACGCCGGCGAGGGCGCGCAGGTCCTCGTCGGCCTCCTCCTGGATCACGTCCACCACGTCGTCGATGGTCATGACGCCCACGAGCCGGCCCGCATCGTCCACCACCGGGGCCGAGACCAGATTGTAGCGCTCGAACATGCGCGCCACGTCTTCCTGGTCGTCGGTGGCCTTCACGCCCTTCAGGTGCTCGGTCTTCACCTGGGTCACGAGCATGGTGCGCCGGGTGCGCAGCAACCGGTCGAGGGAAACCGAGCCCACCAGCCGGTAGGCCGGATCCACCACGAACACCTCGTAGAAGGTCTCCGGCAGGTCCGGCGTCTCGCGCATGTAGTCGATGGTGCGGCCCACCGTCCAGAACGGCGGCACGGCGATGAACTCGGTCTGCATGCGCCGGCCGGCGCTGTCCTCGGGATAGTCGAGGGAGCGCCGCAGGGCCACCCGCTCGGGCGCCGGCAGGTGCTGCAGCACCGCCGCCATCTCTTCCTCGTCGAGATCTTCGAGGATGTAGACGGCATCGTCCGAATCGATGTCGCGCATGCCGCGCGCGATGGTGAGCGGCGACAGCCCGCGCAGGATGCCGAGGCGAACCGTCTCGTCCAGCTCGGTCAGCGCGGTGAAGTCGAAGGCGGGACCCAGCAGCTCGATGAGCCGGCGGCGTTCGTCGCCGTCCAGCTCCTCGATGAGGTCGCCCATGTCGGCTTCATGGAGATCGCCGGTGAGCGCCGTCAGCCGGTCCACATCGCGCGCGGCGATGGCCTCGCGGATGGCCTCGCGGAAGCCGTCGGCCAGGGTGCCGTCGGCGTCGCGGACTTCGGGCGCGGCATCCGCACCTTCAGCGACAGGCGCGTCGGCATCCTCGCGCATGGGGTCCTCCCGGTCTTCGAGGCGGGGGTCGGGTGCCCGCTCCGCTCAAGGGTTCGGGCACGGGGTCGGGGATCTGGGGCAGGAAGTCCCGCCAAGCAACAGGGACGGATCGGCACCCGTCCGTCGCTCTAGAGGGAAGGCAGCCGTTTGTGAAGCCTTATCCGGAAGATGCCGCAGCCCTATGGCCCGGGCGGCAGCCCTGCCCGCAGCGCCGGACTTCTGATCCGCCCTTTGGGCGGCCTCGCGCAATCAGCGAAGTGCGGGGCGCACGGCGAGGTCGAGGTTCCTGACCCGGTCGAAGCCGATGGCTTCATCGAGGCCGCGCAGGTCCAAAAGGCGTGCCGAGTTCACGTCCGCACCGGTGAACATGGCGCCGGCGACCGTCGCCCCGGTGAGGTTCGCGCCGCCGAGCTCCGCTCCCGTGAGATTCGCGCGGGACAGGTCCGCGCCGGACAGGTCGGCATATTCGAGCATGGTTCGTCCAAGATTGGCGCCGGTAAGGTCGGCCCCGGCAAGATTCGCCGAGGTGAGGTCCCCGCGCATCAGGCCCATGGACTGGTTGCGCATGTCCGCGGAAAGGTCTGCCCCCGCCAGCCGGGCACCCGCCAAGCTGGCGCCAGTGAGATTGGCGGTGATGCGGGCGCCGGCGAGATCCGCCCGATCGAGGCGCGCACCGATCATCTGGGTACCGAAGAGGCTGGCGCCGGCCAGATGCGCATCGCTGAGGTCCGCGCCCATGAGCCACGCCTGATCCAGCACCACGCCGTCCAGGCGCGCGCCCATGAGCCGGGCCTTGTTGAGGCGCGCGGTGCGCAACCGCGCGTGGCGCAAGTCGAGACCCGAAAGATCCAGGCCGTTGAGCTGCTTGCCCGCGAGATCGGCGGGATGCTCGAGCGTGGCGGCGGCGAGAAGGGCGATCACCTCGTCCCGTGTCATCTCGGCCTGCGTCATCGCCGGGCCCTGCATGTCGGTATGCCTCAGAAGGCCCTGTGTCCGGGCGCCGGAGGCGGGCAGGACCGCCAACGTGGCAGATACGACGATCCGAGCGAGAAGGTTGGCATGGCGCACGGCATCCTCCACATGTTCGTTGGGCTGTTATTCGCCACAAAGGCGTGGAATTACAGCCGCCCGGTATCACGGCTGTGTGTGCCGGCCCATGGCGCGACAGGGACGGCCCTGCCCCGTCGGGCTGACGCGAAACACCCGGGAGCGGGCATGACACAGTCCGGGCCGAACGCGGGCACAACACCCCTTGCTCCCGCGGGGTGAACGAAAGGACCACGCGGAAAACGCCATGACAGCCTCCCTGCGGCGCGCCGCAACGCTTGGTCTCTTCCTTCTTGCGGCCGCCGGCTCAAGCGCGCACGCCGCCTCCCCCTGCCCCGGGCGCGCCGACGCCCTGGGCACCGCGCGCGTTCTGGAACTTGACCCCAGGGGCGTGCGGGTGGGGACGAAGTCGTTTCCCGGCACCCTGCCGCTGGCGCCCGGGGAGGTGGTGCTCACCTTCGACGACGGCCCCTGGCCCAAGACCACAGTCGCCATCCTCGACGCCCTGAAGGCGGAGTGCGTCCACGCCACCTTCTTCCTCATCGGCGAGAACGCGAAGGCGCGGCCCGAGCTGGTGCGCCGCGCCCTGGCGGAGGGCCACACCATCGCCCACCACACCCTGACCCATCCCGCCGCGACCCTGGCCAAGATGCCGTTCGAAGCGGCGGTGAAGGAGATCGAGCGCGGCATCGCCGCCGACGAAGCGGCCGCCTATGGCGCGAGCGGGCCGACGCCGCGGGTGCCCTTCTTCCGCTTCCCCGGCTTCGCCTCGACGCCCGATCTACTCACCTTTCTGGATGGCAAGGGCATCGCCGTGTTCGGCGCCGATTTCTGGGCCAGCGACTGGAACGTGATGACCCCCGAGGCGGAGCTCGACCTGGTGCTGAAGCGCCTCGATGCGGCCGGCGGCGGCATCGTGCTGTTCCACGACACCAAGACCTACACCGCGGCCATGATTCCCGCCTTCCTGCGCGCCCTCGCCGAGCGCGGCTACAAGGTGGTGCACATGGTGCCGAAGGCGCCTGAGTGAGACGCATAGGGGCCCAAACGAGGCGGAACCAAAACGAGGTGGAGCCAAAACGAAAAAGGCGGCCCGAAGGCCGCCTGTTTCGTGGCTTGCACGCCGTGCGCTGCAAGCGCACCAATCCACTGGTGCGGACGAGAGGACTCGAACCTCCACGGGTCTCCCCACTAGCACCTCAAGCTAGCGCGTCTACCAATTCCGCCACGACCGCAGTCAGGGATGGCTCCGTCCGGGGGTTCCTGTAAGGACCGCTCCCAGCCGGGGGCCATCGTCTAACAGATCGTATTGGCGGCTACAAGTGTCTCCCGCGCCCCCCGCGCAATCCGCCTCCAGCCTGTGGATGACGCATCCCAGCGGGCGGGCCGCATCCGATCGGGTTGAGGCCGCCATCGGGGAATTGGGCGCGAAACCAGAGAGGACGCCAGCCTGTCCCGTCAGCCTGACCGCAAGGTGGCACGGGATGCCTGGCGGTGTCCCCGTTTGAAATGGAGCACCATTGCCACCCCCCTCCCGCTTGCGGGGGAGGGGTCGATTGTGCGCCCAGTCGGAGCGGCAGAGATTCAAACCGAGACCCCACGGGAAGCTTTGAGGACTGGACCCCGCGGCGCGATGGATTAAAGCATCTGTCCATGACCGCCTCCGCCCCCCGCGCCAGCCTCGAAACCCAATTCCAGCCGACCGGCGCCGACGCCCCGGCCGTGGACTGGGCCGTCAGCGACGGCCCCATTTCCTACCCCGCCGCGCTCGCCGCCATGGAAGCACGGGTCGCCGCCATCGCCGAGGGCGCCGCGCGAGAGTGCGTGTGGCTGCTGGAGCACCCGCCGCTCTACACCGCCGGCACCAGCGCCCGCCCCGAGGACCTCGTGGACGCGCGCTTTCCCGTCTACGAGACCGGGCGCGGCGGGCAGTTCACCTATCACGGCCCCGGCCAGCGCGTGGCCTATGTGATGCTCGACCTGAAGCGCCGCTCGCCGGACGTGCGGCGCTATGTGAGCGCGCTGGAGGCGTGGATCATCTCAACCCTGTCGGCCTTCAACGTCACCGGCGAGCGGCGGGAAGACCGGGTCGGCGTCTGGGTCCGCCAGCGCGGCGGCGGCGAGGACAAGATCGCCGCCATCGGCATCCGGGTGCGGCGCTGGGTGACGTTCCACGGCATTTCGCTGAACGTGGAGCCGAACCTGTCCCATTTCGGCGGCATCGTGCCCTGCGGCGTGCGCGAGCACGGGGTGACGAGCCTTGCCGACCTCGGCCTGCCGGTGAGCATGGGAGAGGTTGATTCGGTGCTGCGCGTGGCTTTCGAGGCGGTCTTCGGACCGACAGTGCCGGCCGCGGCGCCGACCACGGTGGCGGAGACGGAAGGCTAGGTCGTTTTCGAGCGAAGTGGATACCGGTTCGCGCAAAGAAAACGCGTAAACTCAATGACCTAGAGCATTTCCCCGATTCAGTGAAACGGGGAAATGCTCTAGTATTTCGACCGCGGCGGATGGAACCCATCTGTCCCGATCGAGCCGCAACTCTTTGATCGACTATAGATTTTCCGTTCGCCTTGGCGCACGGCAAGCGCATCCGGATGGAGGACGCCGCCAGGCGCCCTCCCCTGCACCCGCAGGTGGGAGGCCCGGCCGCCGGCCAAGGGTTCAGCCGGCCAGCGCCGCCGCAATGGCGTCGAGGGCGGCTTCCGCCTTGGCGCCGTCCGGTCCGCCGGCCTGGGCCATGTCGGGCCGGCCGCCGCCGCCTTTTCCGCCGAGGGCTTCGGAGCCCAGGCGCACCAGCGCGACCGCGTCGAAGCGAGCGGTGAGATCGGCGCTGACACCCACCACGATGCCGGCCTTGCCGTCGGAGGTCACGCCGACGATGGCGACCACGCCGGACCCGATCTGCTTCTTGCCCTCGTCCACCAGGCCCTTGAGATCCTTGATCTCGATGCCCTCCACCCGCCGGGCGAGGAGCTTGATGTCGCCCACCGTGCGCACCGCATCGCCCGACGCCTCGCCGCCGCCGCCACCCATGGCCAGCTTCTTGCGGGCGTCCGCCAGTTCGCGCTCGAGCCGGCGCCGATCCTCCACAAGGGTCGCGACCCTCGCTTCCACCTCGGCGACGGGCGCCTTGAGCACCGCAGCTGTCCCCGCCAGGGCGGCGGAGGCGGCATTGAGGTGTCGGCGCGCGGCATCGGCGGTCAGCGCCTCGATGCGCCGGACGCCGGACCCCACGGCGCCTTCCGACACCACCGAGATGAGGCCGATGTCGCCGGTGCGCTTCACATGGGTGCCGCCGCACAGCTCCACCGAATAGGGTGCGCCGTTGCCGTCATCGGTGCCCATGGAGACCACGCGCACTTCGTCGCCGTATTTCTCGCCGAACAGCGCCCGTGCGCCCGAGGTGATGGCATCGTCCACCGCCATGAGGCGTGTTTCCACCGGCTCGTTGCGCAGCACGAAGCGGTTGGCGATGGTCTCCACCTCGGCGAGCTCCCCGCCGCTGAGGGGCTTGGGGTGGGAGAAATCGAACCGCAAACGGTCCGGTGCCACCAGCGAGCCCTTCTGGGCCACATGGTCGCCGAGCACGCGCCGCAGCGCCTCGTGCAGCAGGTGGGTGGCGGAATGATTGGCACGCACCGCGGCCCGGCGATGGTGATCCACTTCCAGCACCAGCGCGGTGCCGCGCTTCAGGGTGCCGGCCTCGACCTTCACCTCGTGGACGAAGAGATCGCCGAGCTTCTTCTGGGTGGCCACCACCTGAGCGACAATGCCGCCCTCCCCGCTCAGGCGCCCGGTATCGCCCACCTGGCCGCCAGATTCGGCATAGAACGGCGTCTGGTTGAGGATGACGAGACCCTTCTCGCCGGCGGCGAGGCTGTCCGCCACCGCCCCGTCGCGCACCAGGGCCGCGACAACGCCCTCCGCCTTCTCGGTCTCGTAGCCGAGAAACTCGGTGGCCCCCACCTCGTCGCGCACGGAGAACCAGAGCGTATCGGTGGCCGCCTCGCCCGAGCCGGCCCAGCTCGCCCGGGCCTCCGCCTTCTGCCGCGCCATGGCGACATCGAACGCCGAGGTGTCCACCGAGATGCCGCGGGCGCGCAGGGCGTCCTGGGTCAGATCGAGGGGGAAGCCGTAGGTGTCATAGAGCTTGAACGCCACGTCCCCGGGGAACTGCCCGCCGGACGTCAGCCCCGTGCTCTCCTCCTCCAGGATGGAGAGGCCGCGCTCAAGGGTGCGACGGAAGCGCGTCTCCTCCAGCAGCAAGGTCTCTTCGGCAAGGGATTCGGCGCGCACGATCTCGGGATAGGCCCGGCCCATCTCCCGCACCAGGATCGGCACCAGGCGATGCATCAGGGGATCCCTGGCACCCAGCAGCTGCGCGTGGCGCATGGCCCGGCGCATGATCCGGCGCAGCACATAGCCGCGCCCCTCGTTGGACGGCAGCACCCCATCGGCCGTCAGGAAGACCGACGCCCGCAGGTGGTCGGCGATGACGCGGTGGCTCGCCTTCTGCGGACCGTCCGGGTCCACCGAGGTCAGTTCGGCCACCTCGGCGATGAGGGCGCGCATGAGGTCGGTGTCGTAATTGTCGTGCACGCCCTGGAGCACGGCCGAGACGCGCTCAAGCCCCATGCCGGTGTCGATGGACGGCCGCGGCAGCGCCAGCCGCTCGCCCCCCGGCAGCTGCTCGAACTGCATGAAGACGAGGTTCCAGATCTCGATGAAGCGGTCGCCGTCCTGATCCGCCGAGCCGGGCGGCCCGCCGGGCACGTGCGGGCCATGGTCGAAGAAGATCTCCGAGCAGGGACCGCAGGGGCCAGTGTCGCCCATGGACCAGAAATTGTCGGAGGTGGGAATGCGGATGATCTTGTCGTCGCCAAGGCCGGCGATCTTCTTCCACAGGCCGTAGGCTTCCTCGTCCTCGCTGAAGACGGTGACCACGAGGCGGTCGCGCGGCAGATCGAAGGTGCGGGTGACGAGGTTCCAGGCGAGCTCGATGGCCCGATCCTTGAAATAGTCGCCAAACGAGAAATTGCCGAGCATCTCGAAGAAGGTGTGATGCCGCGCGGTGTAGCCCACATTGTCGAGATCGTTGTGCTTGCCGCCGGCGCGAACGCACTTCTGGGACGACGCGGCGCGGGAATAGGGCCGCTTCTCGACGCCGGTGAAAACGTTCTTGAACTGCACCATGCCCGCATTGGTGAACATGAGCGTCGGGTCGTTCTGCGGCACGAGGGGCGAGGAGGCGACTGCCTCGTGGCCCTCTTTGACGAAGTAGTCGATGAAGCTCGACCGGATCTCGTTAACGCCGCTCATGTGCCGGCCACAATCCTTCGGTGCCGGTCCCAGCGCGGAAGCCGGCTCTGGTGATCGCTTCGCGCCAGCGCCGCCCGAAGGCCCGCCGCGCGGTTCCGGCAAGGGCGAAATGACGCCCGCCGGAACCGGGTTCGTTTAGCGATGGGTACGCCGCTTGTCCAGAAACGCCTCGGCGATCCCCGCTCAGGCGTCGGCCGGATCGCCGTCGGCATCGTCCTCCGGCGTTCCGGCAAGGATCTTCTCGGCGATGAGGCCGGCGTTCTGGCGGATCGCCGCCTCGATGCGGCCGGCTATCTCCTGGTTCTGCTTCAGGAAGGTCTTGGCGTTCTCGCGGCCCTGGCCCAGGCGCTGGCTGTCGTGGGAAAACCAGGCGCCGGACTTCTCCACCACGCCGGCCTTGACGCCGAGATCGAGCAGTTCGCCGGTCTTGGAGATGCCCTCGCCGTACATGATGTCGAATTCCACCTGCTTGAAGGGCGGCGCAAGCTTGTTCTTCACCACCTTCACGCGGGTCTGGTTGCCCACCACCTCGTCGCGCTCCTTGATCATGCCGATGCGGCGGATGTCGAGCCGCACCGAGGCATAGAATTTGAGCGCGTTGCCGCCGGTGGTGGTCTCCGGCGAGCCGTACATGACGCCGATCTTCATCCGGATCTGATTGATGAAGATGACCATGGTGTTGGACTTGGAGATGGAGGCGGTGAGCTTGCGCAGCGCCTGGCTCATGAGGCGCGCCTGCATGCCCGGCTGGCTGTCCCCCATCTCGCCGTCGAGTTCGGCGCGGGGGGTGAGCGCGGCCACCGAATCAACCACCAGCACGTCGATGGCGCCGGAGCGCACCAGCGTGTCGGCGATCTCCAGCGCCTGCTCGCCCGCGTCGGGCTGGGAAATGAGCAGCTCGTCCAGATTGACGCCGAGCTTGCGCGCATAGATCGGGTCGAGGGCGTGCTCGGCATCGATGAAGGCGCAGGTGCCACCCCGCTTCTGCGCTTCCGCGACCGTGTGCAGCGCCAGCGTGGTCTTGCCGGAGGATTCCGGTCCGAAGATCTCGACAACCCGCCCCTTGGGCAGGCCGCCGATGCCGATGGCAATATCGAGCCCGAGCGAGCCGGTGGGAATGCTCTCGATTTCCAAGGCCTTGCCGCCCTTGCCGAGCCGCATGATCGAGCCCTTGCCGAAGTGCCGCTCAATCTGGGAGAGAGCGGCATCCAGCGCCTTGGTCTTATCCATGGAAGAACCTTCGACGAGTCTGAGTGTCGACTGAGTCATCGCCGCGCTCCGGTGCTGGCGCAAGGGGAAATGAGAACGCAGCACATGTACATGCTTTGTTCTCAGTTCGCAATATGTTCTCACCCCAAGACACCGGACTGAAACGTCCGCGCGGCAAGCGCCCGTAGCGAATACCCGGAAGCGCCCGTGGCGCACACCCAGCCAGGCACCTTGCCTGACGCCCGCCGGCGCTGACCCCAAAGCATCAATCCCCGCTTGACACACGCTGCCTCCGATCAATAATCGGATTGTCGGACAAACAGAATAACGACACTCGAAGAGGCGTCGAGGGCGTCCGCGGGGAGGAAAGCATGGCAATGAAACCGTTTTTCGCGGGCCTCGTCGGCGCGGCGCTGCTGGCGGCTGCCGGCACGGCTATGGCGCAGGTGCCGGCGCGGGGCATCAAGGTCGGCGTGCTCACCGATCTCAGCGGCGTCTACACCGATCTCGTGGGGCAAGGCTCCATCGAAGCCGCCAAGATGGCGGCGGAGGATTTCGGCGGCACCATCGACGGCAAGCCCATCACCATCGTTTCGGCCGACGGGCAGAACAAGGCGGATGTGGGCGCCTCCATCGCCCGGCGCTGGATCGACGAAGAGAATGTGGACGTGATCGTGGACGTGCCCAACACGGCCATCGCCCTGGCGGTCCAGGAGATCACCCGCGCCAAGAACAAGGTGCTGCTGAACACCAGCGCCGGCTCCACCGTCTTCACCAACAAGGCCTGTTCGCCCACCTCGTTCCACTGGGTCTATGATTCCTACGCCATGGCCAATGGCACCGCCCGCTCGGTGGTGGCCGAGGGCGGCGACAGCTGGTATTTCCTGACCGCGGACTATGCCTTCGGCCAATCGCTGGAGCGCGACGCCTCCGAGGTCGTCCGCGCCAACGGCGGCAAGGTGCTGGGCTCGGTGCGCCACCCGCTGAGCAATGCGGATTTCTCATCCTTCCTGCTGCAGGCGCAGGCCTCCGGCGCCAAGGTGATCGCGTTCGCCAACGGCGGGGCGGACCTCATCAATTCCATCAAGCAGGCCAATGAGTTCGGCATCGACGGCGACAGGCAGCGCCTCGCCGCCATGGTCATCTTCATCACCGACATCCACGCCCTCGGCCTCACCCAGGCCCAGGGCCTGCTGCTGACCAGCGGCTTCTACTGGGACATGGATGCGCAGAACCGCGCCTGGTCCGAACGCTGGGCCAAGCGCATGGGCGGCCGCAAACCCACCATGCTGCATGCGGGCGTCTATTCGGCGGTGCTGCATTTCCTGCGCTCCGCCAACGCCGCCCATTCGGTGGAGGGCCATGTGGTGGCCGACAAGATGCGCGAATTGCCCATCGACGATTTCTTCGCCCGCAACGGCTCCATCCGCCCCGACGGCCGGATGATCCACGACATGTATCTGGCGCAGGTGAAGACGCCGGCCGAATCCAAGGCGCCGTGGGACTATCTGAAGATCGTCCGCACCATTCCGGCGGCGGACGCCTTCCAGCCCCTGTCGCGCAGCGAATGCCCGCTGGTGAAGAAATGAGCCGGCAGCCGGGGGGCGCGCGGCGCATCCCCAGCCCTCATTCTGGGAACAAGACCGCTTTCCCGGTCGCCTTGGGACGCGCTCCCGGCTGCCTTTGACGCGAGGAACCATGCCAGTCGCACCCACGCCTGTCGCAGCCCCACCGGGGTCGGCCGCCGCAGGTTTCGATGCCCCCACGCTGGCGCGCCATCTGGCCGCCGCCGTGCCGGGCTTCTGCGGGCCGGTGGAGGTGGTGCCCATCTCCGGCGGGCAGTCCAACCCCACCTATTTCGTGGATAGCCCCAGCCACCGGCTGGTGCTGCGCAAGCAGCCGGGCGGGCCAGTCTTGCCCTCGGCCCATGCGGTGGACCGTGAGCACCGCATCCAGCACGCCCTCGCCGACAGCGACATGCCGGTGCCGCGCATGGTGCATTTCTGCGCCGACCCAGCGGTCATCGGCACGCCCTTCTATGTGATGGAGCGGCTGGACGGCCGGGTGTTCGGCGACTGCGGCCTAGCCGCCGCCCCGGTAGCGGAGCGCAAGGCCATGTATCGCAGCGCCGCGCAGATGCTGGCGCGGCTCCATGGGGTGGATTGGCGCGCCGCGGGCCTCGGCGATTATGGCCGGCCGGATGGCTATTTCGAGCGGCAGGTGGCGCGCTGGACCCGCCAGTGGCAGCAATCCCGCACCCGCGAGCTGGCGGAGGTGGACCAGCTCATCGACTGGCTGCCACGCCACTTCCCCCCCTCCGGTGCCGCCACCATCGCCCATGGGGATTTCCGCATCGGCAACCTCATGTTCCACCCGGTAGAGCCCCGGGTCATCGCCGTGCTGGACTGGGAACTCTCCACCATCGGCGATCCCATGGCGGACGTGGCCCATTTCGGCGTCACCTGGGACACGAAGCCGGACGAATACGGCGGCCTCAGGGGCATCGACCTTGCCGCCGAGGGCCTGCCGGACAGGGGCGATTTCCTCGGCTGGTATGGCGCCGCCGGCGGCCGGGCGGAAGACTTCGTGCCATTCCACCGGGTGTTCGCCCTGTTCCGCTTCGCCGTGATCTTCGAGGGCATCTCTGCCCGCGCCAGGAACGGCAACGCCGCCTCCGAGGGCGCCGAGAGCGTCGGCCGCCTGTCCGAGAATTACGCGCGCCGCGCGGTGGAACTCATCTCCACCGGCGCCGCCTGAGGCCCGCCTGCGGGAACAAGGAAGATCAAGATGGATTTCGCTTATTCCGACAAGGTCGAGGGCCTGCGCGAGCGCGTCAGCGACTTCATGGCGGCGCACGTCCTGCCGGCCAACACCCAATGGCACCGCGAGGTGGAGGCGGGCCGCTATCCCCTGGATCTGGTCGAGCGGCTGAAGGCGAAGGCCTATTCCGACGGCCTGTGGAACCTGTTCCTGCCCGCCCTGAAGGACGACGAGCCGGGCACCCGCCTCACCAATCTCGAATATGCCCCGCTGGCGGAGATCATGGGGCGCATTCCGTGGGCGGCGGAAGTGTTCAACTGCAACGCGCCGGACACCGGGAACATGGAGATCCTCCACATGTTCGCGACGCCAGCCCAGCGCGAAGCTTGGCTTTTGCCGCTGCTGGAGGGGCGCATCCGCTCCTGCGTCGGCATCACCGAGCCGGACACGGCCTCCTCCGACCCCACCAATCTGCAGACCACCATCCTGCGCGACGGCGGCGACTACGTCATCAACGGGCGCAAGTGGTTCACCACCGGCGCCAAGCATCCCAACACCCGCTTCGTGATCGTGATGGGCCTGTCCGATCCGCGCCCGGAGGCCGATCCCCACGCCCGCCATTCCATGGTCATCGTGCCGTTCGATGCCCCCGGCGTGCGGCTGGTGCGGGATGTGCCCATCATGCACCACCACGCGCCCGAGGGGCATTGCGAGGTGCTGTTCCGCGACGTGCGGGTGCCGGCGGAAAATCTCCTCGGGCAGGAGGGACAGGGCTTTGCGCTGGCCCAGGCGCGGCTCGGCCCGGGCCGGGTACATCACTGCATGCGCACCATCGGCCAGTGCGAGCTGGCGCTGGAGCTGCTGATGGAGCGCGCGCTGGAGCGGCGCACCTTCGGCCGCCACCTGTCGGACTATGCCAACATCCAGGACTGGATCGCCCAGTCCCGCATCGAGATCGACCAGCTGCGCCTGCATGTGCTGCGCGCCGCATGGCTCATGGACAAGGCGGGCAACCAGGCCGCCCGCATCGAGGTGTCCGCCATCAAGGTGGCGGCGGCGCGGGTGCAGACGCAGGTGGTGGACCGCGCCATCCAGGTGTTCGGCGCCATGGGCCTCACCCCCGACACGCCGCTCTCCTATCTGTGGACCTGGGGCCGGGCCATGCGCTTCATCGACGGGCCGGACGAAGTGCACCTGCGCACCATCGCCCGCGACGAGCTGAAGAAGGCCAAGGCCCGGCGCGGCAGCACCGCGGCTTATCTCGTCACGCCCAGCGCTCATGAGGCGTGAGAGCGGAAAGGGATCCCCCATGCGCAGCTGGCGCGTCCATGAGATTACCGAAGACGGCGCCATGGTGTTCGGCGACGGACCGGACCCGCGCGCGACCGGCGACGGCTGCGTGGTGCAGGTGGCGGCGGCCGGGGTCAATTTCCTCGACACGCTGATGATCCGCGGCCGCTACCAGGTGAAGCCGCCCCTGCCCTTCACCCCCGGCATCGAGGTGGCGGGCACGGTGGTGGAGGCCGGGCCGGAGAGCCCGTTCCGCCCCGGCGACCGCCTGTGCGCGCTCCTGGACCACGGCGGCTTCGCCGAGCGAGCGGTGGTGCCGGCGCTGGGCGCGCAGAAGCTGCCCAACGACTTCCCGTTGCGCGAGGCTGTCGCCCTGCCCGTGATCTATCCCACCGCCCATCTCGCTCTGCGCCACCGCGCCGGCCTGAAGGCGGGGGAGACGGTGCTGGTGCATGCGGGCGCGGGCGGCGTCGGGTCCGCCGCCATCCAGTTGGCGCGCCATTGGGGGGCGCGGGTGATCGCCACCGCCGGCGGGCCGCAGAAGACAGCCCTGTGCCGTGCGCTCGGCGCCGACGAGACCATCGACTATGCCGCCGAGCCGCTGGTGGAGCGGGTGCGCGAACTGACCTCCGGCCGGGGCGTGGATGTCATCGTCGATCCGGTGGGCGGCAAGGTGGCGGTGGACAGCCTCAGGTGCCTCGCCTGGGGCGGGCGGCTGGTCATCGTCGGCTTTGCCGGCGGAGCGGTGGCGGACCTGCCTTCCAACCGGCTCCTGCTGAAGAACGCCGCCGCCATGGGCGTCTATTGGGGCGCCTACCGCCAGCATCATCCCGAGCTGGTGGGCGCCCTGTTCGACGAACTGTTCGCGCTGCGCCGGACCGGAGCCATCGCCCCGCTCATCCGCGATGTCTTCCCGCTGGGTGAGGCGCCCGCCGCGCTGGCGGCGCTGGCGGGTCGGCGCACCGTGGGCAAGGTGGTGCTGGAGCCGTGAGAGGCGGGTGGCCTCGCATAACGTTATTCGAACGCCAGCGGACGGGTCCCGCGAAGCGGCCGCAAGTGCCGCGCGGGGTCCGCCGGGAGGAAGCCATGATCAGACACGAAGTGCATTTCGGCCGCGTCGTGCCGTGCTTCATCGACCGCCCGCCCAGCGTCGATGCCCTGTTCCGGGCCTGGGCGGCGCGCACGCCGGATGCGCTCGCCGTGGTGGATGGCGAGCGGCGCGTCACCTACGGCGCGCTCGACGCGGCGGTGGAGCGGCTGGCGGACGGGCTCTTCGCCCATGGCGTGCGCAAGGGCGAGCGCGTCGCCACCCTGGTGGGCAATCACCTGGCGGTGGTGGAGCTGTCGCTGGCCTGCGCCCGCATCGGCGCCATCCATGTCACCCTCGACATCCGCCAGCGGCGGCCGGAGATCGCCCATATCCTCGCCCAGAGCGGAGCCATGGCGCTGGTCCACGACGCCGCCTGCACCGGCGAACTGCCGGACGGCGCGGACGTGCCCGAGCTGCGCCACCGCTTCGTCTCGGGCGGCAGCGCCCCCGGTTCCGTGCCCTACGAGGAGCTGTTCACGCAACCGGCGCCCGACCGCGCCACTGAGATCTTTGAAGAGGACCCGTTCTGCATCCTCTACACCTCCGGCACCACCGGAAAGCCCAAGGGCGCGGTGCTGACCCATCTGGGCGTCATCCATTCCGGCCTGCATTACCGTTATGCGCTGGGACTGGAGCCGAGCGACCGCACCGTGCTCGCGGTGCCCAATGCGCACATGACGGGGCTGGTGGGCGTCATCCACGGCACGCTGGCGGCGGGGGCGTGCCTCATCCTCATGGGCCAGTTCAAGGCCCGGCTGTTCCTGGAACTGGCGGCGCGGGAAAAGCTGACCGCCGCGCTCATGGTGCCGGCCATGTACAATCTGTGCCTGCTCGATCCGCTGTTCGAGCAGCTGGATCTGTCCAGCTGGCGCATCGCGGCCTTCGGCGGCGCCCCCATGCCGGAGGCCAGCGCCCGCCGGCTGAAAGAGAAGAGCCCCAGGCTCACCCTGTTCAACGTCTACGGCGCCACCGAGACCAGCTCTCCCGTCGCCATCCTGCCCCGCGATGCTCCGCCGGAGCGGCTGGACAGCGTGGGCCGGGTGATGCCCTGCATCGACCTGAAGGTCATGGACGAGGACGGCCGCGAGGTGCCGCCCGGCATGGCGGGCGAATTGTGGATCGCCGGCGCCTCCGTCGTACCCGGCTACTGGCGCAATCCCGAGGCTGATGCCACCGCTTTCATCGGCGGTTACTGGCGCTCGGGCGATGTGGGCTCCATGGACGCCGAAGGCTACCTCAAGGTGTTCGACCGCAAGAAGGACATGATCAACCGCGCCGGCTACAAGGTCTATTCGGCCGAGGTGGAGAGCGTGCTGGTGTTCCATCCGGACGTGAGCGAAGCCGCCGTGGTGGGCTATCCCGATCCCGTGCTGGGCGAGCGGGTGGAGGCCTTCGTGGTGGCCGGCGCCGATCTCAGCGTGGACGAGCTGCGCCGCTTCTGCGCCGCGCGGCTCTCCGACTACAAGGTGCCCGATCGCGTCACCATCCTGCCGGACGGCCTGCCGCGCAATCCCAACGGCAAGGTGATGAAGAACGTGCTGCGCGAACGCGCGGCGGCGGGCTGAAGTGGACCGGCCCCCCTCTCCCGCTTGCGGGAGAGGGTTCGCACGGATGACCCGCCGCCTCGACAGGATTTGCCAGGCAGCCTATGTCAGGATGAGGCCCCGATGGCCGCCAATGCGGGACGAGAGCGAGGACAGATGGCGCAGACGAAGGAGGCGCGCGAGGCCGGAATGGCGGAACCTTCTTCCGTGTTCGCGCCCATCACCCCCGCACCGGCCTACAAGCTGGTGGCGGACGCCATCGAGCGCCAGATCGTCTCCGGCCGGGTGCGCCCCGGCGATGCCCTGGGCACCGAGGCGGAACTGGTGCGCCAGTTCGGCGTCAACCGCTCCACCGTGCGCGAGGGCATAAGGCTGCTGGAACAGAGCGGCCTGATCCGGCGCGATTCCAGCCGCCGGCTGTTTGCCGCCGTGCCCCATTACGACCGGTTCGCCGGGGGCATCAGCCGCGCCTTCGTGCTCAACGAGATCACCTTCCGCGAGCTGTGGGAATCCACCATGGCCATCGAGACCGCGGTGGCGGAGCTGGCGGCGGAGCGGATCACGGACGACATTCTGGCCGAGCTGGATGACAACATGAAGAAATCGGAGAAGGCGCTGAAGAAGCCCTCCGAACTGGCGCTGCTCGACATCGAGTTCCACGACATCCTCGCCCGCGCCTCCGGCAACCGCGTGCTGCAGTTCGCCCGCGAGCCGGAGAACAAGCTGTTCTTCCCCACCACCGAGATGCTGTTCCGGCGCAACGCCCATGCCGCCGAGCGCAACAAGGCGGCCCACGCCGCCATCATCGAGGCCCTGCGCACGCGCGACAAGGCCCAGGCGGTGCTCTGGATGCGGCGGCACATCACCGATTGGAAGCGCGGCTTCGAGCTGATCGGCAAGTCCATCGACCAGGCCATCGACAGGACCTACGCCGAGGATTGAACTTCCCAACAGCCAGCTGGGAAAAGCCTGGCTGGGCAATGCTCCGATGGTCAAGGTTCCATCCCAATCCGTCATGGCCGGGGTGATTGCGGCTATGCGCTTCCGTGCATTCCCTTGACCGTAAAGTTACTCATGAGTAACATCTATTCTGGCAGGTCGGACAGCATCCCGCCTGCCGTCCTCCCTTTCCCAGCCGGACCTTGGCGATGGCGCCTCCAAAACAGACCGACGCCGCGCTGGCAGCCCCCTCGCCCTGGCGCTCCCCCGCCCAGCGCGGGCGCGACCGGGCGCTGAAGCGCGAGGCGGTGCTGAAGGCGGCGGCGCGGCTGTTCAACGAGAAGGGTTTCCACGCCACCTCGCTGGACGACGTGGCGCGGCAACTGAACGTCACCAAGCCGACGCTCTATCATTACTTCCGCAGCAAGGACGACGTGCTGTTCGAATGCTGCCGCATGGGGCTGGAGATGATCGAAGCGGCGGCGGCGCCGGTTCCCGGCTCAAATGCCGGCGGCCTCGAACGGCTGCGGGCGCTGATGGAGAAATATGCCGAGGCCATGACCATGGATTTCGGCATGAGCATCACCCGCACCCCGGACACCGCCCTCTCACCCGAGAACCGCGCCGAGCTGCGGCGCCTGAAATCGCAGATCGACCGGGCGCTGCGCGGCGTCATCCAAAGCGGCATCGAGGATGGCTCCATCGCCCCCTGCGATGTGCGCACCGCCGCCTTCGCCATCGCCGGGGCCCTGAACGCCATCGCCCATTGGTACCAGCCCGGCGGCCCGCTCTCGCCGGCCGAGATCGCCCGCCAGACCGCCGATTTTCTCATCCAGGGGCTCGCGCCGCGCGCCCCCAAACGACGCCAGCCCCGGCGCTGAGCCTCGCCCCATAACGGAGGACACCCCATGGCCCTGCCTGCCGCGTTCCGCGACCTTGCCATCCCGGCCATCGCCTCGCCCATGTTCCTGGCCTCCGGCACCGACCTGGTGGTGGAGGTGTGCCGCAGCGGCCTGGTCGGCACCTTCCCGGCCCTCAATGCGCGCACCAGCGAAGCCTATGCGGCCTGGCTCGGCGAGATCGAGGACCGGCTCGCCGCGGCGGCACAGTCCGGCCCGCGCCCGGCGCCCTATGGGGTGAACCTCATCGTCCACAAGTCCAACCCGCGCCTTGCCGCCGATATCGAGCTGACGGTGAAGCACAAGGTGCCCCTCGTCATCACCTCCCTCGGCGCCGTGCCCGAGGTGGTGGAGGCAGTCCACAGCTATGGCGGCGCCATCTTCCACGACGTGGTCAACATGCGCCACGCCCGCAAGGCGGCAGAGGCGGGCGTGGACGGCATCATCGCCGTGTGCGCGGGGGCAGGCGGCCATGCGGGCACCCTCAGCCCATTCGCCCTCATCCCCGAGATCGCCAGCTTCTTCACCGGCACCATCATTCTGTCCGGGGCCATGAGCACCGGCCGCCACATCGCCGCCGCCCGCATGCTCGGCGCCGACATGGCCTATCTGGGCACCCGCTTCCTCGCCACGCGGGAATGCATGGTGCCCGACGCCCAGAAGGAGATGGTGGTCGGGGCCAGCGCCGACGACATCGTCTACACCCCCAAGGTCAGCGGCATACCGGCGAATTTCCTGCGCCAGAGCCTCGCCGCCGCCGGCATCGACCTCGACCAGCCGAAGCATGAGGGCGGCCTGGACATGGCCAGCGAGGCCAAGGCCTGGAAAAACGTGTGGTCCGCCGGACAGGGCGTCGGCTCGGTGCGCGCGGTGCTGCCCGCCGCCGAACTCTGCCGCGAGTTGATCGCGGAATACCACGCCGCCCGCCGCGAAGTGGTGCAGGAGGAGGCCGCCGCCGCCCACTTCACCCCCGCCGCCTGAGAGGCTGGAACCCCCTCTCCCCTTGCGGGAGAGGGTCGGGGTGAGGGGTGTGGTGCGGCGCCCTCAGCGGGCAGGCATTTTCGCATGGTGGTGACCCCTCACCCCCAACCCCTCTCCCGCAAGGGGAGAGGGGGACATGCCGTTGGCTTCCACGCGGACCTGCGGGAAAAGGCGAGGCTAGCCCTTGCCCTGCCCTCCAGCGCGCCAAAGGCGGCAATAGCCGCACCCTGGCGGAAAGAACGTCCATGATGAGTAATCGAAGCAGACTTTCAAACTGAAAGGGCACCGCCTTTGCGGACGTGTTGACAAGGCCATGGGCGGCTGAAATAGTTTGTCGGACAAACCGATAAATGGCTCAGTATCGGACAGGCGGTGGCGCGGTCGCTCTGCCCGCTCGCAGCCCACCATCGACACAACACCAAATTCAGGGGAAACGCATGGCACAGGTGGTGGTCGGCGGGGTGGGCATGACGTGCTTCGTGAAGCCGAGCGAAAGCCCGAGCTACGTGGCGCTGGCCGGCGAGGCGATCCGTAGCGCGCTGGCGGACGCCGGCATCGACTATGCCAAGGTCCAGCAGGCCTATGTGGGCTATGTCTACGGCGATTCCACCAGCGGCCAGAAGGCGCTCTACGGCGTCGGCCTCACCGGCATCCCGGTGGTGAACGTGAACAACAATTGCGCCACCGGCTCCACCGCCCTGTGGCTGGCCCGCAATGCGATCCTGTCGGGGCAGGCCGAGTGCGTGCTGGCGCTCGGCGTCGAGCAGATGCAGCCGGGCGCCCTGGTGGAGCACTGGAAGGACCGGCCGGGGCCGCTGGAAGACTTCATCAAGGTCACCACCGATGTGGCCTATGACGGCGACGTGCCCATGGCGCCGAAGATGTTCGGTGGCGCCGGCATCGCCCATCAGAAGAAATACGGCACCAAGGACACCACCTTCGCCGCCATCCGCGCCAAGGCGAGCCGCCATGCGGTCCACAATGCGCGCGCCATCTTCCGCAAGGAGGTGAGCGTGGAGGAGGTGATGGCCTCGCCTCAGGTCACGCGCCTGCTCACCCGCCTGCAATGCTGCCCGCCCACCTGCGGCGCGGCGGCCGCCATCCTGTGCACGCCGGAGTTCGCGCGGCGGCACGGCATCGACACCACCGTGGCCATCGCCGCCCAGGCCATGACCACGGATTTTCCCTCCAGCTTCGAGCCGGACCTGATGCGCGTGGTCGGCTACGACATGACCGGCGCCGCCGCCGCCTCGGTCTGGGCCCAGTCCGGCCTCGGCCCCGACGACGTGGACGTGGCCGAACTGCACGACTGCTTCACCGCCAACGAGCTGATCACCTATGAGGGCCTCGGCTTCTGCCCGGAGGGCGGGGCGGAGAAATTCATCCTCGACGGCGACAACACCTATGGCGGCAAGGTGGTCACCAATCCTTCTGGGGGCTTGCTCTCCAAGGGCCATCCGCTGGGGGCCACCGGACTGGCGCAATGCTTCGAGCTGACCGGCCAGTTGCGGGGAGCCATGGCGGCGCGGCAGGTGGAGGGCGCGCGGGTCGCACTCCAGCACAATCTGGGCCTCGGCGGCGCCTGCGTCGTCACGCTCTATATGGCGGACCGGGGCGCGTGATGATCGACCGCAGCTTCATCGGCCATGTCTTCGATCCGTTCACGGTGGAGGTGGAGAAGGGGCGCATCCGCTTCTTCGCCCGCACCATCGGCGAGACCAATCCCGTGTTCACCGACGAGGCGGCCGCCCGCGCGGCCGGCTATGCCTCTTTGCCGATCCCGCCGACGCAATTGTTCTGCCTGGAGATGGACGGGCCAGACCCCTTCCTCTTCTTCAACCGCCTCGGCCTGGATTTCGCGCGGCTGCTGCACGGCGAGCAGTCCTTCGCCTATCAGCGGGTGGTGTGCGCCGGCGAGCGGCTGACCTTCACCCAGAAGGTGGCGGACATCTACGACAAGAAGAACGGCGCGCTGGAATTCGTGCTGCGCGAAACCGCCGTGGACGACGAGGCCGGCCGGCGCGTCGCCGACCTGAAATCCACCCTCGTGATCCGCAACGGCTAGGGCAGACCCATGAGCACCTCCCCTGCCCTCGCGGCCGGCCATACCTTTTCAGTCGGCGACACCTTCGCCACTCTGCAGCTTGCCCCCGTCACCCGCACCCAGCTGGCGCTCTATGCCGGCGCGTCGGGCGACCACAACCCGATCCATATCGACATCGATTTCGCCCACGCCGCCGGGGAAAAGGACGTGTTCGCCCAGGGCATGTTCGTGATGGCCGCCCTCAGCCGCCTGCTGACGGCCAACGCGCCGCTCACCGCCCTGCGCTCGTTCAGCACGCGGTTCCTCGCCATGACCCGCCTCGGCGACCGCCTCACCCTGACCGCGACGGTGGCCGAGCTGTTCGAGGCGGAGGGGGAGCCGCGCGCGCGCCTCGACCTGACGGTCCGCGACCAGAACGGCGAACAGAAACTTGCGGGCGCGGCGATCCTCGCGCTCACGTCCCAGAACAGCTGAAGGGCGCAGTCATGACGAAGCTTACGGGCAAGGTCGCCTATGTGACCGGGGCCGGCCGCGGCATCGGCCGCGCCATCGCCCTGAAACTGGCGGGCGAAGGCGCGCGCCTCGTCCTCAACGATCTCGACGCGGAGCCCGTGGAGGCGGTCCGGGCCGAGATTCTGGCGCTGGGCGGCGAGGCCATCACTGTCCCGGGATCGGTGACCGCCGAGGGCTTCGCGCAGAGCTTCATCGATGGCGGCATCGCGGCGTTCGACGGCGTGGACATCATCGTCAACAATGCCGGCTACACTTGGGACAGCCTGATCGGCAAGATGAGCGACGCGCAGTTCGACGCCATCCTCGACGTGCACCTGAAGGCGCCGTTCCAGATCCTGCGGGCCGCCGCCGAGCCGATCCGCATCCGCGCGGCGCAGGAAGCCACCGAGGGGCGCGAGGTATTCCGCAAGGTGGTGAACATCTCCTCCATCGCCGGCACCGGCGGCAACATGGGGCAGGCCAATTATGCATCGGCGAAGGCGGGCGTCATCGGCCTCACCAAGACGCTCGCCAAGGAGTGGGGACGCTTCAAGGTGAATGTGAACTGCGTCGCCTTCGGCCTCATCGAGACGCGGATGACGGCGGCCACCGAGACCAAATCGTCCATCACCGTAGAGGGCAACCAGGTTTCCATCGGCCTGCCGCCCAAGGTGCTGGACGGCTTCCGCAGCCTCATCCCCCTCGGCCGCGCCGGCACGCCGGAGGAAGCAGCGGACGGCGTCTATCTCTTCTGCGCGCCGGAATCCAACTATGTCAGCGGGCAGGTGCTGGTGGTCGGCGGCGGCATCTCGTTCTGATACCGGCAACCCGTCGCGCCCGGCCGCCCCGGGAAAGTTGGCCCCGACCTTGCGTATTGCTCTTCAACAGCGTTCCGCGCGGATGAAGAGGTCAGCAATGTCGGACGAAGCCCTGCAGTCGGTGGTCGTGGCCAGAAAGACGGTCGAGGCCGAGAACATGGTCTCCTTCGAACTCGTCCCCGCCGAGGGCGGCGAACTGGCGCCCTTCACGGCGGGCGCGCACGTGGATGTGACGATCCCCGGCGGCCTCATGCGGCAGTATTCCCTGTGCAACAGCGCCAGCGAGCGGCATCGCTACGTGATCGGCGTGTGGCAGGATGCCAACAGCCGCGGCGGCTCCAAGGCCTTGTTCCAGCAGGTGAACGAAGGCGACCGCCTGCAGGTGGGCGAGCCGCGTAACCGCTTCGAGGTACCGCGCGACGTGAAGCGCGCGCTGCTGTTCGCCCGCGGCATCGGCGCCACGCCCGTGCTGTCCATCGCCGACCACCTGAAGGCGAAGAACATCCCGTTCGAGTTCCACTATCTGTTCGCCGGCGGCTCGCCGGGCTCGTTCCGCGCCACCATCGAGGCCTCGACCTTCGCCGAGAATACCACCTTCTATTTCGAGGCCACCGAGCCGCGCCTCAACCCGGCGACCCTGCTCGCCGACCGGCCGGACGATACCCACCTGTTCCTGTGCGGCGTGGACTGGTGGCTTGATCCGGTGATCGCCAACGCCCAGCAGAAGGGCTACGGCGTCAACCGCATTCATGTGGAGCGCTTCACCGCCAAGGCCCCGCCGCCGCTGCTGGACAAGGTGTTCGACGTGAAGATCGCCAGTTCCGGCAAGGTCATCAAGATCCCCGGCGATCGCTCTGTCACCGCCGCGCTGGAGGAAGCCGGCGTGAAGGTGCCCACCTCCTGCGAGCAGGGCGCCTGCGGCACCTGCAAGGTGAAGGTGCTGGAAGGCGAGGTCGACCACCGCGACAAGCGCCTGAAGCCCGAGGAGAAGGCCCAGGGCTATTTCCTCGCCTGCGTGTCGCGTGCCAAAGGCGACCTGCTGGTGTTGGATTTGTGACAATTCCACTTCGGGCGGCTTCGCGTTTCATGGACCCTCGTTTCTTGGACCCGCGAAGCCGCTCTCGAAGTCGAGTTCGCGCATTTGCTTCATGCGAACAGGTTTCCATTTCGCTTGAAGACGCTTCACGCCCGTCACGGCCACAGCGCAAGGAATGAGCCCCATGGTTTCCGAAGAAGACGTTTGGCGGACCGCCTTCATCATCGCCGACCAGTACGGACCCGAGGGCGTGGACTTCGCCCAGCGCATGGCCGAGAGCTTCGAGATCGGCGGCAAGATGGAGGAGCACCGCGCGTGGGCCTCCATCACCGCCAAGGTGGCGACGCTCACCGCCGAGGATTCCGGCTTCACGCGCCCCAACTGACGGCGCCCGCACCTTCAGTTGCCCCCCGGCACCCTGCGGCTCTGGCGCGCAGGGCCTTCCGGCATGGGCGAAGGTCCAGCAGCGGGGCCGAAAATCCCCTGTGATTTGCGTGCATGCGGCCCCTTGAATTTGCCGGGTCGTGCGCGTAGGTTCCGCGCTCTCCGCCGCTACCCTTGGTCTCGGCGATGTGCAGGTGTAGCTCAGTTGGTTAGAGCGCCGGTCTGTGGAACCGGAGGTCGGTGGTTCGAGCCCACCCACCTGTACCACATCAAGCCCACCCTCCCAGACAGCAACATCCGCTCGGCAACAGCGGCTCAGCGTCATCCGCTCAGCATCATCGGCCAACCGCCGCGCACGGGCCGGCGGCGATGGAGCGCCGCAAAGCGGACCCACGCGGGGGCGGGTCTCGGTTTAAACGGAAGGGCTGTCGGCGGGCGGGCGGTTGTAGCCTGGCGACTGGGCCCGCTCGAAAGCCGCCGCCGCGCGCACCACATCGTCCTCGCAATATGAGCGCCCGACAATCTGGAGGCCGATGGGCATGCCGTCCGGCGAGAGGCCGGCGCACACCGCCCCGGCCGGCTGGCCGGTGAGGTTGAACGGATAGGTGTAGAACACCCAGGAGACGAGGTTGCGGTCCTCCAGCCCCTCGGGCAGGTTCCGGCCGGCTTCCAGCGCGCTCACCGGCAGCACCGGCGAGATGAGCAGGTCGTAGCGCTCGAAGAACAGCCGCATCTTCTCGCGCAGGGCGTAGCGGGCGAAGACGCTGGCATAATAGCTCTTCATTTCCTGGTCGAGCGCCGGCATCAGGATCTGCGCCACCGCCGGGTCCAGCAGGTCGCGCCGGTTTTCCAGCACGTCGCGCAGGCGGGTGCCGACGCCGGCATAGAATTCCGCGGTCCACAGGTCGGCGGGATCGGTGTCGAACACCTGGTCCACCTGATCCACATGGCAGCCCAGCGCCTCGAAGGAGCGGGCGGCGCGGTCGGTGGCCTCGATCACCTCGGGCGCGGGGCGGGCATAGCCGAAGGTGGGGCTGTAGGCGACGCGCATGCCGGCCACCGAGGCGCGCGCCGCGCCCATCACGTCCGGCACCGGACCGGCGACGGCGAAGGGATCGCGCCGGTCGTGGCCGGCCACGGCGGAAAACAGCAGCGCCGCGTCCGTCATGGAGCGGGCGATGGGTCCCACATGGGCCAGCGTCGGCGTCGCCGAGGTGGGCCATACCGGCACCCGGCCGAACTGGCCCTTCAGGCCCGCAAGCCCGCTGAAGGCGCAGGGGATGCGGATGGAGCCGCCGCCATCGGTGCCCAGGGCGAAGGGGGTGATGCCCGCCGCAACGGAAGCCGCCGCCCCGGCGCTCGATCCGCCCGGCGTCATGGCGAGGTTCCACGGGTTGCGGGTGATGCCGGTGAGCGGGCTGTCGCCGATGGGCTTGCAGCCGAACTCGCTGGTGGTGGTCTTGCCGATGAGGATGCCGCCCTCAGCCTTCGCCCGCTCCACCGCCGGGGCGTCCACATCGGCGATGTTGTCCGCCATGGCGCGGGAGCCGGAGGCATAGCGCACCCCCTTCACCGCCATGAGATCCTTGGCGGAAAACGGCAGGCCGTGGATGAGGCCGAGTGGCGCGCCCGCCATCACCGCATCCTCGGCAACGCGGGCGGCCGCCATGGCTTCCTCCTCCAGGATGACGAAGAAGGCGTTGAGGGTGGGCTGGGTGGCGATGGCGCGGTCGAGGGCGCGCCGCGTCAGCTCCACCGGCGAGACCTCGCGCTTGGCCACGAGCGTGCGCAGGGCGAGGGCGCTCAGGGTGTCGAACTCGGCGGACATGAAGCTTCTCCGGCGCAGGACCCAAAGCGAGTGCTGCTGGATGGCCGACAGTGACCATCCAACAGACCCATACGTCTCGGTCAGGGCATGATGAGACGCATTCGCAAGATCAGTTGAGCACGGCGAAGGCGCGCACCGGCGAACCCGACCCGCCCTTGAACTTCAGCGGCACGCCGAAGAACTGGAACTCGCCCTTGCCCACCAGTTCCTCCAGGTTCACCAGCCATTCCCAATGGCTCATGCCGAGTTCGCGGCACAGGCGATGCTGGGCGAAGATGTTGTCGGTGGGCTTGTCGGTGGAGGGGCCCTCGACGCCCTGCATCATCGAGCCGCGCGCGTAGAGCCACTTGGTGGCTTCCACCGTCAGCAGCGGGTTCTTCCAGACGGAATCCAGGCTCGGATAGTTGCGGGCGTGGAAGCCGGTGCACAGCAGCACGATGTGGCCATCCACCTTCACCCCGGCGGCTTCCTCGGCCTTCTCCAAATCGTCGTCGGTGATGTCGCCGAGGTCCGGGATGTGGCGCAGGTCGAAGCACACGGCCTTGCCCATGAACATGTCGAGGGGCATCTCGTCGATGGCGGCGCCGTCCGGCTTCACATGGCGGTAGGCGTCCACATGGGTGCCCACATGGTCCAGCATGGCGATGAAATTGGTCTGGAAGGTCATGGCGTCGCCGGGCACGCCGAGACCGAAGGCCTTGGAGCTTTCGTGGCTGAGGTGGGTGGTGATCACCGGGCGCTGGAACAGCTTGTGGGCGGGCATATTGTCTTCGATGAGCAGGCTGAGGTCGACAATTCTGGACATGGGGGCTCCTTGGACTGGATGGACTTGCAAAAAGAAGAGGCTCAGGCCGCCGGTTTCTTGCGGCCGAGAAAGGCTTCCATCACCTCGGGATCGCGGGCGAGCACCTGGCTCGGACCCTCCCGCGCGACGCGGCCGTTGGCGATGACATAGGCGTGGTCGGCGATGGCCAGCGCGTAGGAGGCGAGCTGCTCCACCAGCAGGATGGCGAGGCCGGCCCGGTTGAGGTCCACCAGCACACCCATGAGCTGGTCGACGATCTTGGGCGCCAGGCCCAGCGACAGCTCGTCGATGATGAGCAGTTCCGGCTCGGCCATCAGCCCGCGGGCGATGGCCAGCATCTGCTGCTCGCCGCCGGACATGGAGCCGGCCTGCTGCGACAGGCGCTCCTTCAGGCGCGGGAACAGCTCCAGCACCTTATCGCGGGTCTGCTTCGCCCGCGCGCCCTTCAGGCCGCCATGGACATAGGCGCCGAGGATCAGATTGTCCTCCACGCTCTGGTCGGGGAAGATCAGGCGGCCTTCGGGCACCATCACGAGGCCCTGCCCCACCTTGGCGTGGGCACTCATGCGGGTGGTGTCGGCGCCGCGGAACAGCACCTTGCCGCCGGAGGGGGAGACGAGGCCGGTGGCGCCCTTCACCATGGAGGACTTTCCGGCGCCGTTGTTGCCGATGACCGCCACCAGCTGGCCGCGCTTCACCTGAAGGGAAATGTCGCGCACCGCCACCGCCGCGCCGTAGCGCAGCTCCATGGACTGGATGTCGAGCAGCACGCCGGCGGGGCTGGTCCCGTGGGAGGTCTCTTGCGTGGTCATGCGGTCACCTCCGCGGGCGTGGCGTGGTCGAGGGAGGTGCCGAAATAGGCCTCGATGACGCGCGGGTTCTCCTGCACCACGGCGGGGGTGTCGCTGGCGATCACCTGGCCGTAGTCCAGCACGGTCACCGTGTCGGCCACCGCCATGATGAGTTCCACATGGTGCTCGATGAGCAGCACCGAGACCCCCAGCGCCGCGATGCGCCGGATCATGGCCTCCAGCGCGTCGATCTCCTGGGTGGTGAGGCCGGCGGCGGGCTCGTCCAGCAGCAGCAGGCGCGGCCGGGCGGCCAGCGCCCGGGCGATCTCCAGCCGCCGCTGGAGGCCGAAGGGGA
This sequence comes from Xanthobacter autotrophicus ATCC 700552, assembly GCF_043194565.1. Lineage (GTDB taxonomy): Bacteria > Pseudomonadota > Alphaproteobacteria > Rhizobiales > Xanthobacteraceae > Xanthobacter > Xanthobacter autotrophicus_F. The sequence goes on from NZ_JBAFVS010000006.1 coordinate 188,989, forward strand.
GGAAGCGGGCTTCCTCGTTGGCATAGTCCTGAAGCCCCACGAACACCAGCAGGCCGATGGCGGCGCGCCGGCAGTCCTCCTCCTGCCGCCGCATGGCGCCGGTGCGCAGGACCGCGGCGAGCAGCCCGTAGGCGAGGCGCTGCTGGTAGCCCACCATCACGTTCTCCAGCACGGTCATCTCGCCGAACAATTCGGTGTTCTGGAAGGTGCGGGAGAGGCCGGCGCGGGCGATCTCGTGGGAGGCCTTGCCGGCCAGCTGGATGCCGTCCAGCTCGAAGGCGCCCTCGCTCGGCCGATAGAAGCCGGAGATGGTGTTGACGAAGGTGGACTTGCCGGCGCCGTTCGGCCCGATCAGGGCATGCACCTCGCCGGGCTTCACCCGCAGCGAGGCCTTGGCGAGCGCCGTGAGCCCGCCGAACCGCACCGTCAGGTCGCGCGCCACCAGCTCGGACTTTTGCGCCTTGGGATCGAGCCGCAGGGTATCCTCGGCGGGCAGGCCTTCGGATGCGGGCACGGCGCGCGGCACCGGCACCAGCCGCTTCAGGCCGGCGGCCAGCGAGCCCATGATGCCGCGCGGCATCACGAACATGACCATGAGCAGCAGCGCGCCATAGGCGAACTTCTGCCACACCGCGAAGTCCTGCAGGTATTCCGGCAGATAGGTGAGGATATAGGCGCCCAGCACCGGCCCGAAGGTGGAGGCCGCCCCGCCCAGGATCACCATCAAAAGGAAGCGCACGCTGTCCGAGAAGGTGAAGATGTCGGGGGAGATGTAGGAATTGAGGAAGGCGTAGAAGGTGCCGGCCAGGCCCGCCGTCACCGCCGCCGCCACGAAGGCCAGCGTGCGCATGGCGGTGGCGTCCACGCCGAGCGCCCGCGCCGCGATCTCGCTCTGGGACACCGCCAGCATGGCGCGGCCGTAGCGCGAGACCTTGAGGTTGTGCGCGGCGGCGGTGGCGAGGAACAGCGCCACCGCCAGCACCCCGTAGAAGGCATAGCCGGACAGTCGCACCCCGAACGCATTGGGCGGCGGGATGGAGGTGAGGCCCGTGGTGCCCCCCGTGAGCGACTGCCACTCGATGGCGACATTCTCCACGATGAGGCCGAAGGCGATGGTGACCACGGCGAGATAGACGCCGCGCACCCGCACCGTGGGATAGGCGAGGAGCACGCCGAAGCCGGCCGCCACCAGGGCGGCGATGAGGCTCGACGAGATCATGTCGAAGCCGAGCCGCGTCGCCACGATGGCGCCGGTGTAGGAGCCCAGCGCGAACAGGCCCGCCTGTCCGAGGGAGACGAGGCCGGTGAGCCCCACCAGCACGTTCAGGCCCACGGCGATGATGCCGTAGATCAGGAACAGCATGAACAGGCGCAGCTCATACTCGTTGCCGGAGGTGAGGGGCACGATCACCAGGAGGGCGGCGAGCGCCGCGAAGCCCAGGAGCGTGAGATGACGGGTCAGGTGTCTCATACCTTCATCACCTCGCGCTTGCCGAACAGGCCCTGGGGAAAGACCAGCAGGGTGAGGATCATGAGGGAGAAGCCGATGATCTCGCGCGCGGCGGTGGAGATGTAGCCCTCGACGAACTTCTCCATCACCCCGTAGACGAGGCCGGTGATGACCACGCCCGGCGCCGAGGTGATGCCGCCGATGATGGCCACGGCGAAGCCCTTCAGCCCCGGCAGCACGCCCATGGCGGCGGAAGCCTGCACCACCGGCGCCACCAGCACGCCGGCCGCCGCGCCCAAAAGCCCGGCGAGGGCGAAGGAGAAGGCCACCACCGCATTCACGTTGATGCCCATGAGGGCGGCGGCATTCTTGTTGTGCGCCACCGCGCGCATGGCGCGGCCGACCAGTGTGTGACGCTGGAGCGCCCGCAGGCCCAGCATGGCCACCACCGCCACCAGCGGGATCACCAGCTCCTGCGGATAGATGCCGGCGCCGAAGATGTGCACCGAGGAGGCCACGCCCGGCGAGGGCAGCGGCCGGGCATAGCCCTGGGTCTGGATGGTGGCAAAGCTCTCCACCATGATGCCCACGGCGATGGTGGTGAGCATCCAGCCCACCGAGCCCTGCTGGGACAGGAAGGGGCGCACCGCGATGCGCTCCAGCACCAGCCCGAACAGGCCGCCGGCCACCACCGCCACGAGGCAGGCCAGGCCCAGCGGCAGGCCCGCGGCCAGAAGGTAGACCGCCAGGAGGCCGCCGATCATCAGCGTGTCGCCATGGGCGAAGTTCACGGCCTTGGCCGACGACCACATGATGTGGAAGCCGAGGGCCACCAGGGCGTAGATGCCGCCGATGGCAAGGCCGGACAGGATGTACTGCACCACTGTGGTCATTGCGGGCGACCTGTCGGAGGGAGGGGCGTGTCTCAGTTTGAAAAGGGGCGCCGTCGCCCCCCTCTCCCGCTTGCGGGGGAGGGGGTGGGGGTGAGGGGGCGGTGGTGCCGGCAAACGCCTGTCTGTGCAGGATCGCAGCACACCCCTCACCCCGGCCCTCTCCCGCAAGGGGAGAGGGAGAACGACTTTTTTGAACCGAACGTTTGAACCCAACGAAGGGGACTTTCGCAGAGGTCTCGCTTGCGGGAGAGGGTTCGCACCGTGCCCGGTCAAGGGCGGCGAGGGAAACCGCCTCCCGCGCGGGCTCACTTGTCGTACGGCGAGCCCTTGAGGGGGATCAGCTTGCCGTCGTGCCAGACGGTCAAGAGGTAGTATTGCGGCAGGATGGCGTCCTGCCGCTCGGGATCGGCCTTGTCGAAGGCCGGCTTGTAGGGGGCGACGAGGCCCTCGCGGCTCACCTGGTAGAGGGCCTGCTGCACCTTCTTCCAGTCATAGGAGCCGGCGATCTTGATGGCGTCGGCCAGCACGTAGACCGCGTCATAGGCATTGGCGATGCCGGAGGGCGCCTTGATGTCCTTCGGGTCCTTGATGCCGGTCCGCGCCTCGACGGCGGCCAGCAGCTTCTTACCGGCGTCGCTCTGGGGGGTGAGGAAGGAATAGGTCTGCATCACCCGCACCCCGTTGGCGAGGGGGCCGGCCAGCTCGCCGAGATTGCCGGAGATGCCCCAGGCGCCGACGATGGCCGGCTTCCAGCTCGCCTTGTCCATGGACCGCAGGATCTGGTTGGCCTCGCGGTCAAGGGACCACACGATGGCCACGTCCGCCCCGGCGTCGCGGGCGCGGATCACCTGGGGCGACATGTCCTGGTCGTTCCAGTTGAAGGTCTCGGCGGCCACCAGTTCCTTGCCCTTGGCGGCGAGCGCGGCCTTCACGTCCGGCAATGCGCCGTTGCCCCAGCCGGTGTTCTCGTAGAAGAACGCCACCTTGCCGGTCTTGGACACCTTCAGCGCCTCGTCCACCAGGAAGCGGGCCACCCACTTGTCCTTGGCGGAAACGCGGAACATGAAGTTGGGATCGCGCCCGTTCTCGATGGCCTTGGTGTTGGCCGCCCACACGCCCATGTAGGGAATGCCGATCTCGTGCACCGGGTCCACCTGCGCCAAGGCGACGGTGGAATGGAAGCCGCCGAGCACGGCGATGCACTTGTCCGCCAGCGCGATGCGGCGGGTGTTGTCGACGCCGCGCGGCGGGGCGCCGGCATCGTCATACTGGATCAGCCGCAGCTTCTTGCCGAGCACCCCGCCCGCCGTGTTGATCTCCTCGATGGCGATCTCCGCGCCCATCTTGATGGCCTGGCCGGAAAAGGCGGCCGGGCCGGTGACGGCGGCGGAATTGCCGATGCATGGCTCCTGCTGGGCCAGCGCCCCGGTCGCCGAAAGGCTGGTCGAAAGGCCGAACGCCACCGCCGCGGCCAGAAGCTGGCTGCGCAAAACGCTCCGTGGAGGCATGTCTTTTTCTCCTGCCGTGTACAGGACCTGCCGGGCATGTCCGCCCGAAAATCATCTGCGAGATAAGGCTGATGGAGGCGCAGCCTCAAGACAAAGATTATTTTCCGATCGTAGGCATAGGCTAAGGCTATAGGTTTATATAATAGGCTGACTTGTACCCCGAATTGCCTACATAACCCATTGATTATGATCGATATATATGGATATATAGCCTATAGTTTAGGCATATGATCATATATCATGCAATTTGACAATCGCTTTTGAGCAATGCCATTTCAGGTGGTGCAAAGGTGAGCCATGGATCTTCGACAGCTCAAATACTTCGTCCAGATTGCGGAAAGCGGGAACTTTTCTCGCGCGGCAGAGGTATTGCGTATTGCTCAGCCCTCGCTCAGCCAACAGATGAAGAATCTGGAGGAGGAGCTGGGCGTCGAACTGCTCCTGCGCCATGCCCGCGGCGTCACCCTGTCCGAGCTGGGCCAGCAATTCTACGACCATGCCCGGCGCATCCTGGAGGAGGTGGACCGGGTGAAGGACCAGGTCCGCTCCAAGTCGCTCAATCCCTCGGGGCGGGTGGCGGTGGGGCTGCCCACCTCCGCCTGCCGGGGCCTCGGCCTGCCGCTGATTTCGGCGATGGCCGAGCACCAGCCCAACATCTCCCTCCACGTGGTGGAGGCCATGACCGGCTATCTCGACGATTTCCTCCAGGCCGGCCGGCTGGACGTGGCCCTGCTCTACGACCACAAGGCGTTCGAGCACGTGGCCTGGACCGAAATGATGGCCGAGGACCTCATGCTGTTCGTGGCGCCGGACCACCCGCTGGCGGCGAAGGGCAGCGTCCCGTTCCGCGACATGTTCGAGTGGCCCATCGTGCTGCCCGGCGCGCCCAACGTGATGCGCACGGTGATCGAGCAATTCGCCGCCCGCAACGACGTGGAACCCGTCGCCATGGCGTGCGACAGCCTGCCCACCATTGCCCGGCTGGTGCGCTCCGGCCGGGCGCTGGGGGTGATGCCCCACTTCGCCTTCATGGACGAGATGGCGCGCGGCGAGATGGTGGCCGTGTCCATCCTCGACCCGACGCCCTCCTGGCGGCTGTCCGTCGTCGTCTCCCAGCGCAGCATGAACCCGCGCGGCTCCGAGGCGGTGGCCAAGGTGATGGCCAACGTCATCGCCGAAATGGTCGAGACCGGAACCTGGCGCGCCAAGCTCAAGGGCGAGAAGGCCCGCCCCGCCGTGAAATGAACCCGAGAAGTGATCCCAGGGCCGGCGCGCTTCACGCCCGGCCCCTGGTCCAATCCCTGACAGCCCGTCGAGACGCCCCATGGACCTGATCGTCAAGAACGCCCGCCTGCCGGATGCGCCGGATGCCTCCGTCGATATCGCCGTCGCCGCCGGCCGCATCGTCGCCATCGCGCCCGACATCGTCGCGGAGGGCGAGGTGGTGGATGCCGGCGGCTGCCTCGTCGCCCCCGGCTTCGTGGAGACCCATATCCACCTCGACAAGTCCTGCATCCTCGATCGCTGCGCTTCCAGCCGGGGGGACCTGGAGGAGGCCATCGCCGAGGTGGCCCGCGCCAAAAAGGATTTCACCCCGCAGGACGTCTACGCCCGTGGCCGGCGCACCATCGAGAAGGCCATCGCCCAGGGCACCACCCACATGCGCACCCATCTGGAGGTGGACCCCGGCATCGGCCTGCGCGGGTTCGAAGGGGTGATGCAGCTGGTGGACGATTATCGCTGGGCCATCGACATCGAGGTCTGCGTGTTCCCGCAGGAAGGCCTCACCAACAATCCCGGCACCGACGAGCTGATGGTGGAGGCGCTGCGGCGCGGGGCGAAGGCGGTGGGCGCGGCGCCCTACACCGACACCAACCCCCACGGCCAGATCGACCGGGTGTTCGAGATGGCCCGGGATTTCGACGTGGACATCGACATGCATCTGGATTTCGGCGCCGATCCCACGGCCCTCGATCTCGACCATGTCTGCGCGCTCACCGCGCGTTTCGGCTGGGGCGGGCGGGTGGCCATCGGCCATGTCACCAAGCTTGCCTATGTGGCGCCGGAGCGGTTGGTCGAGATCGCGGCGCGCATGCGCGATGCCGGCGTCGCGCTCACGGTGCTGCCCTCCACCGACCTGTTCCTCATGGGGCGCGACCGCACCTTCGCGAAGACGCGGGGGGTCACCCCGGCACACGTCCTGCTGCAGCACGGGGTGAACTGCTCGCTCTCCACCAACAATGTGCTCAACCCCTTCACCCCGTTCGGCGACTGCTCGCAATTGCGGATGGCAAACCTCAACGCCAACATCTGCCATGTGGGCTCGGCCCACGACATGACCGAGTGCTTCCACATGGTGACGAGCCGCCCCGCCCGCCTCATGAACCTGCCCGACTACGGGCTGGAAGCGGGCAAGGCGGCGGACTTCGTGATCATCGACAGCCCCTCCCCGCGCGATGCGGTGGCCGAATTGTCCCCCGTTCTCGCCGCCTTCAAGGGCGGCCGGCGCACCCTGACGCGGGAGCGGGCGACGCTGCACTTTCCCGGCTGCGGGTGTGCACGATGAGCGCCGCCGATGCGCTGGGCGCCTTCATCCCCGGCCCGCGCCTCGCCCGGCCCGGCGCGCCTGCCGGAGTGCTCGCCGGCCTCGCCTTCGCCGTGAAGGACGTGATGGACGTGGCCGGCACCTCCACCGGCAACGGCCATCCCGATTGGCTTGCCACCCACCCGCCGGCCGCGCGCTCCGCCGAGGCGGTGCAGCGCCTGCTGGATGCGGGCGCCAGCCTTGCCGGCAAGACCATCGCCGACGAGCTGTGCTACTCGCTCACCGGCGAGAACGTGCATTACGGTACGCCGCTCAACCCGTCGGCGCCGGATCGGGTGCCGGGCGGCTCCTCCAGCGGCTCCGCCTCGGCCACGGCGGCCGGCGTGGTGGATTTCGCCCTCGGCACCGATTGCGGCGGCTCCGTGCGGGTGCCGTCGAGCTATTGCGGCCTGTTCGGCATGCGGCCCACCCATGGGCGGATCCCGCTTACCGGCGTGGCGCCGTTCGCGCCCAGCTTCGATTGCGTGGGCTGGTTTGCCCGCGACGCCGGCCTGCTGGAGCGCGTGGGCCGCGTGCTTTTGGCCGATGCTTCACCCGCGGCCCCGGTCACCCGGCTGCTCGTCCCGCGCGAGGCCTTCGCCCTTCTGTCCGTCGAGGCGACGGCGGCCCTCGCACCCGCGCTCAGGCTTGCGCAAGAGACGGTCGCGCCCTGTGAGGAGATCGCCCTGGCGCCGGACGGGCTCGATGCCTGGTCCGCCACCTTCCGCACGCTGCAGGCCGCCGAAATCTGGGCCTCGGTGGGTCCATGGATCGATGCGGTGCGCCCCGCCTTCGGCCCGGGGGTGAAGGAGCGGTTCGACGCTGCCCGTGCCGTCGCCCCCTCGGCGATCGAGGCCGCCGCCGCCCACCGGGCCGCCATCCGCGCCCGGCTCCGCGACCTGCTGCAGCCCGGCACCGCCCTTGTGATGCCCACCGTGCCGCGCGCCGCCCCGCTGCGCGGCATGGCGACGGCCGAGGTGGAGGTGGTCACCCGGCATCTGGCCATGAACCTGTTGTGCATCGCCGGCCTCGGTGGCCTGCCCCAGGTCTCGCTCCCGCTGGCCCGGCTGGACGGGGTGCCGTTCGGCATCTCGCTGGTGGGGGCGGCCGGCAGCGACATTGCCCTGCTGGGCGCGGCGATGGCGATGGCCGAGCGCTGACCATCGCGCAACCCCCTGTTCCGCAGCCCGTTCCGGCCCTCCCTCCCCTGCGGCGGACTCCCGCCTCAGCGGCCTTGTCCGAGACCGGTCACGTGCACCACCGGTTCGTGCTTCAGCATGGCGCCGACGCGGCGTGGCCCATGCGTCAATTAATAACTCGGAATGAATTATCTATTGACCGACCGCAACCCGACCCCCATTGTGGCGTCAAGAAGGCGCGCTCAAGACGCCGATAACGACACAATTGGGAGGGAAACATGCTGAAAACACGCACGAAATGGATTCTGGCTGCCGGCGCGGCGAGCTTGGCCGTGAGCCCGGCGACAGGCACAGGCCGCGCCGCAGACCTGCCCGCGAAGGCCAAGTCCGTGGAGTATGTGAAGGTCTGCGCCGCCTACGGACCCGGCTTCTATTACATCCCCGGCACGGACACCTGCCTGAAGGTCGGCGGCTATGCCCGCATGGACACCTACCTCAACGTCACGGGGGTGTTCCTGCCCGGCGCCGGCTTCGACGGGCCGGGGGCATCCGCCTATGGCTTCCCGTTCCGGGACCAGGACGACGCCGACTATTTCACCCTCTCGCGCGCAGCGCTGGAACTCGACGCCCGCACCCAGACCGACTACGGCACGTTGCGCTCGTATTTCCTCGGCGGCGTCGAGTGGAACTCCCAGCGCGGTGCCGGCGTCGGCCCCGGCACTGCCATCGATTTCGAGCGCGCCTTCATTCAGTTCGGCGGCTTCACCTTCGGCTATACCCAGTCTTTCTTTGACACCGGCATTGCCTATTCCTACGCGGTCCTGTTCGAGGGATCGAACACCTGGAACACGGTCGCGGCCTACACCGCTGAGTTCGGCAATGGCTTCTCCGCGTCCCTCGCGCTGGAGGATGCCGCCAACCGGACCACGGGCGTCCAGGCGACGGGGGTGAGCATCAGCTCGGTCACCACGCCTGAAGCCTTTCCCTTCGTGACAGGGTCGACCGGGGCCGGCCTGTCCTATGCCAACTACCAGGGCGGGCAACAGGCGCCGGATTTCGTCGCCAACCTGCGCCTGGACCAGGTCTGGGGCTCACTCCAGGTCGCCGGCGCCCTGCACCAGGTGGAAGCCCTGATGCCCGTCTATCTCGGCGCGGCCGCCGTCGGCACCGGCAGTTCCGCCACATGGGGCTATGCCCTCGGCGCCTATGCCGAATTCAAGCTGCCCATGCTCGCGGCAGGCGACAGCCTCTACCTTCAGGCGAACTATGCGGACGGCGCTCTCAATTATGTCGGCCTGGCCGGGACCCAGCAGGGGCGCGCCACGGGCATCGGCGCCATCCAGCTGTCGGGCAGCGGGGCCATGAGCGGCGCCTACTATCCCCTTGCCGATGCGGTGATGGGTCCGCTCGGCGCCTACGAGACCGTTGCGGCCTGGGCTCTGCAGGCCCAGTTCCGGCACTTCTGGACACCGACCGTGCGCAGCGCGGCGTTCGGTGGCTATGTGGATGTGGACGTTCCGGCCAACGTCGTCGGCGCGGCCCCGCTCCATACGTGGCAGCTGGGCTGCAACACCATCTGGTCGCCCGCCCGCAACCTCGATATCGGTGCCGAGCTGGTCTACACCAAGGTCGGCGGCGACCAGCCCCTCGGCATCGTCAATGCGGTCTCCCCGACCGGTGGCACCATTCCCACCCTGGTCGGCGGGTCGGCGGATGCGCTTGCCGGCGCCGTCCGCATCCAGCGCACCTTCTGATCGCAGCAACGGGACCCCGCGCATCCCGCGCGGGGTCCCGTCTGGCACTCTCAATGCGAAGCGGTATCCCCTTCGCTTGAAAAGGCGCTAGTGGGCGTGGCCGAGATAGGCGGCGCGCACCGCCGGGTCGTTCTTCAGCATGGCGGCGGGGCCGTGGGCGGCGAGGCGGCCGTTCTCCATCACATAGCCGAAGTCGGCCACCTCCAGCGCGGCGGCGGCGAACTGCTCCACCAGCAGCATGGTGGTCTTCTGCTCCTTCAGCCGGGCGATGGTTGAAAACACCTCCGCCACCAGCCGCGGGGCCAGGCCCATGGAGGGCTCGTCCAAGAGCAGCACGCGCGGGTTCAGCATCAGCGCGCGGGCCATGGCCAGCATCTGCTGCTCGCCGCCGGAGAGGGTGCCGGCGAGCTGCGTGCGCCGCTCGGCAAGGCGCGGGAACAGGGCGAACATGCGGTCGAGGTCGGCTTCCACGTCGCCGCGCGGCCGCGCCCCGGTGAGGCGCGGGAAGGCGCCCAGCAGCAGATTGTCGAGCACGCTCTGGGTGGGAAACACCCGCCGGCCCTCGGGCGAGTGGGCGAGGCCCTTCTTGGTGATCTTGAACGCCGGCAGGCCGGTGAGATCCTCCCCATCCAGGCGCACCGAGCCGGATTCCGGCACGATCATGCCGGAGACGGCGCGCAGGGTCGTGGTCTTGCCGGCGCCGTTGGAGCCGATGAGGGTGACGAGCTGGCCTTCCTGAACCGTGAGGCTGAGGCCGTGCAGCACCTTCACCTTGCCATAGCCGGCGACGAGATCGGTAACTTCCAGCATGGCGCCCTCCTATTCGGCCGCGACGGCGGCGCCGCCGAGATAGGCCTCGATCACCCGCGGATCGGCCTGCACCATGGCCGGCCGCCCTTCCGCGATCTTCTGGCCGAAATCCAGCACGGTGACCGTGTCGCACAGGCCCATGACCACATCCATGTGATGCTCGATGAGCACCAGCGTGACGCCCGCGTGCCGCACCTTGCGGATGATCTCCACCAGATGCTTGATGTCCGGCGCGGTGAGGCCTGCCGCCGGCTCGTCGAGCAGCAAGAGGTCCGGGTCCAGCGCCAGCGCGCGGGCGATCTCCAGCAGGCGCTGCTTGCCGTAGGGCAGGTTGCGCGCCTCCTCGTTGGCAAGGTCGGCAAGGCCCACGAAGGCCAGCAGGCTCATGGCCCGCTCCCGCGCCGCCGTCTCCTCCCGCCGGATGCGCGGCAGGCCCAGCGCCACCTCGGCGAAGGTGGCGCGATAGGTGTGGTGGAGGCCCACCAGCACATTCTCGATCAGCGTCAGCTCGGCGAAGAGCTGCACGTTCTGGAAGGTGCGCGCGATGCCCTGCGCCGCGATGTCGGAGGAGGTGCGCCCGGCGATGTCCTGGCCCTTGAAGCGGATGGACCCCGCGGTGGGCACATAGATGCCGGTGAGCACGTTCATCATGGTGCTCTTGCCGGACCCGTTGGGGCCGATGAGGCCGTGGATGGTGCCCGGCTTCACCGCGATGCTCACGGTGTCGAGGGCTTTGAGGCCGCCGAACTGCATCACCACCCCGTCCACGTGCAGCAGGACGCCGTCATAGCCGGAGGCGGTGGCGGTGACCGGCTTGGCTGTGGCCTCCGCGGTGATGACCGCATGGGTCTTCACCAGGCTGGGCCAGAGCTGGGCGACGGCCTTCTTCAGGAAGCCGACGATGCCGTCCGGCAGGTAATAGACCACGAACAGGATCATCACGCCGAAGATGGCGAGCTTGTAGTCGGTGATCTTCTCCAGCAGCAGCGAGAACACGAAGAAGGCGATGCACAAAACCACCGGGATGGCGGTCTGCACCCGGTGCTCCGGAGTGCGGATGAAGCTGCGCACCCCAGCCACCACCGCGATGGCGGCGATGGTGCCGGCGATGTAGCGGAACAGCACGATGTCGGAGAGCAGGTTCGGCAAAAAGACGATGATCACCGCCCCGAGGATCGGCCCCAGCCGCGACTTGCGCCCGCCCACGGTGACCGCCAGCAGGAACTGCACGGAGAGTTCGAAGCCGAAATTGTTCGGCGCGATATATTGCTCCGAATAGGCAAACAATGCGCCCGCGAGCCCGGCAAATCCGGCCGAGACCACGAAGGCGATCACCTTGTGCTTGTAGACGCTCACCCCCATGCAGTCGGAGGCGATGGGGCTGTCGCGCAGCGCCTCGAAGGCCCGGCCCAGATGGGAGGCGAGGATGCGGTTGATCACCAGCAGGGTCAGCACCAGCGCGACCGCGGCGATGTAGAAATACTCCACCTCCTTCATGCGCTTCAGCGACATGTCGAACAGCGGGATGGTATCGCCGAGCCACCTGAGGTCGAGAAACAGGGGCGTGGTCAGCTTGATGCCGAGGGGGCCGTTGGTGAGGTCCGTCATCTCGTTGATGAGGATCTGCACGATGGTGCCGAAGGCCAATGTCACCATGGCCAGATACGGCCCGGTCACCCGCAGCGCCGGCAGTGCCAGAACGATGCCGAACAGGGCCGTGACGATGATGGCCAGCGGTAGCGCCGGCCAGAAGCCGATGCCGAAATGCATGGCCAGGCAGCCGGCCGTGTAGGCGCCGATGCCGAACAGCGCGGCATGGCCGATGGAGACCTCACCCGTATAGCCGAACACCACGTCCAGCCCCAGAAGCAGGATGGCGTAGATGGCGATGGTGATGGTGAGATGCAGGTAATAGGGGCTCGTCACCACGAACGGCAGCACCGCCAGCGCGGCGAGGCCGAGGATCGGGAAGCCGGTAGAGAGGATGCGTCGCGCCAGCATGGCCTCACACCTTCTTGATGGTGGCGCGGCCGAACAGGCCCGAGGGTTTCAGCGACAGCACGAGCAGCAGGAGCACGAGGCCCGGCACGTCCTTGTAGCCGGTGGAGATGTAATAGCCGGTGAGGGTCTCGGTGATGCCGAGGATGAGCCCGCCCACGATCACGCCCATGCCGCTCGACAGGCCGCCGATGATGGCCACCGCGAACGCCTTCAGCCCCAGCACCGCGCCCATGGTGGCGCCGGTGAGGGTGACCGGGGCGATGAGCACGCCGGCAAACGCCGCCGTCATGGAGGAGAGGGCATAGGAAAAGGTGATGACCCGCCTTGTGTCGATGCCCATCAGGCCGGCGGCGTCGCGATCATTGGCGGTGGCCACCACCGCCTTGCCGAAGATGGAGCGGCGGTTGAACACTTCCACCGCCAGCATGATCACCAGCGCGCCCACGACGATGGCGATTTCCATGGGCTGGATGCGCACCCCGAAGATGTTGAGGGAGGCTTCCGGCAAAGGCGAGGGAAAGCGCAGCGCGTCGCGGCCCCAGATGTTCTCCGCCAGATTGCGGAAGATGATGCCGAGGGCGATGGTGGCCATGATCCAGCCGGCCTCGGAATTGGCCTTCACCGCCGGACGCACGCCGAGCCATTCCACCACCGCCCCCTGGGCGAGGCCGAAGGCGAAGACGATGGGCAGCATCAAGAGATAGGCGAGCGGGGTGCCCAGCGCCTGGCCGATGAGGAAGTTCACCGTGGTGAGCCCCACCAGCGCGCCCAGCATCAGGGCCTCGCCCTGGCCGAAGTTCAGCGTCTTGGAGGTGGCGAAGGTGAGCTGGTAGCTGAAGGCGATGACGCCGTAGATCATGCCCACGGCGATGCCGCTGACGATGAGCTGCGAGAGGATGTTCATCAAGGGTCTCCGAAGCGCAAATCCCAGAGCGCAAATCCCAGAGCGAAAGTCTCGAGCGCGAGTCCCCCGCGCCCCGCGCGGGAGGGCCCCTTCGGGGCGGGAAGGGCCGCCGCCCGGCACGCGGGAGCGCACCGGGCAGCCTTCTCGTCGCCGGCCGGCGAAACGGGCGCCGGCCGTTCAGTCGCGACCGGTTCCGCTCAGCTCTTGGGCTTCACCCGCACCGCCTTCTCGCCGGCGATATCTTCCGGATGGGCGATGACGACGCGGCCGCCCTTCACCTGGCCGAACACCGGAATGTTGGCGGTGATGGCCTCGTGGTCGGCGGCGCTGAACGGGCGGTCGTAGACGGTGACCACGCCTTCCACCTTGGTGCTCAGGTTTTCCAGCGCTTCGCGGATCTTGCGGCCGTCGGTGGAGCCGGCCTGGGTGATGGCGGCGGCGAGCAGGAGCACGGAATCATAGCCCTGCGCGGCCGACACCGGGGACGGCATGCGGTCGATCTTGTAGGCCGCCTGATAGGCCTCGATGAAGGCCTTGCGCTTGGGGGTGTTCGGCAGCTGGATGAAGGTCTGAGGCATCATCGCGCCGTCGCCGTTGGCACCCGCGGTGTCGATGAAGCTGGCCATGGACAGGGTCCAGGAGCCGATCATGGGCACCTTCCAGCCGAGCTTCGCCATGCCGTTGGCGATCTGCGCCAGCTCGGGGCCGATGGCGTAGGTGAGGACCACGTCGGCGCCGGCCTCCTTGGCGCGCAGCAGCTGCGCGGTCATGTCGGTGTCGCCGATGTTGAACTTCTCGGTGGCCACCGGCTTCACGCCCATGGCGGCCAGCGCCTTTTCAAGGTCGGAGCGGCCGAGCTGGCCGTAATTGGTCGAGTCCGCGAGGATGGCCGGCTTCTTGAAGCCCTGCCGCTTGATCGCCTCGTCGGCGATCATGCCGCTCTGGATGGCGTCATTGGCCGAGGTGCGGAAGATGTAGTTGGTCTTGTTGTCCGGCGGCAGGAACTGCTTGGCGATGACCGTGCCGGTGGCCACGTTGTTGAGCACCGGGATTTCCGCTTCCTGGTAGAAGCGCTGCGAGGCCAGGGCCACGCCGGTATTGATATAGCCGAGGGTGGCGACCACCCCCTCCTTGTTGACGAGCTCCTGGGCGATCTGCACGCCCACCTCGTTCTTGGCCTCGTCGTCGCGCTCCACCAGCACCAGCTGGCGGCCGAGCACGCCACCGGACTTGTTGATCTCCGTGACCGCGAGCTTCACGCCGTCGCGCATGCTCACGCCCATGGAGGACGAACCGCCGGTGAAGGGCCCGCTCAGGCCGATCTTGATGGGTTCCGCTGCCACGGCGACGCCTGCGATGGAGACACCGGCCATGGCGATGCTTGCGGCAACAGCCGCAATCATTCCGCTCATTCGCATGTTTCACTCCCTGATTGCCTGATTTTAAGGCTTTATTGGTTCGATCCGGCTTTTCGCCGGTTAGGCCTGAATCGTTTAAGCCAATTGACGCCGATGCACCAGTGCAACCTAAGGCGATTTCCGCAGCGGCGCGGCCGGTATCTTCGTCCGGCGCGCCGGCGCCTCCAGAAAAGCGCATCCGCCGCCCCTGCCGGCCGGCGGTTCTTCGCCGGGCGGGACCCGTCCAGCGGCGGATTTCCGCCGCCCCCGCCCGCCGGGACCGCCTGATCTGCATCAGAACTATATTATATAACAACAGCTTGTGAGAAGGCCTACCGACCGCGCATGGCTGGCATGCGCGCTGCAAAGGGAAGGACGTCATCCACCCAGCCGGCCGCAAGAGCCGGCTTCCCGGGAGAAGCGCCTTGCCGACATCTCTTCGCTTGACCTCGCGTGTTCGCCTGACCGGCCATCGGGCCGCCCGCCTGGCCGCGCTTCTCGCCACCTCGGCGGTGCTGGCGTTCGGCGCCCTGCCCGCCTCGGCGCAGGAGGTGATCCGCGTCGGCAACCTCAAGCTCGCCCATTTCGCCGGCGTCTCCTACATCAAGGAGATCGCCTCCACCTGCGGCATCACGGTGGACCTGAAGATCTTCGCCAAGGGTCCGGACGTGTTGCAGGCCATCCTGGCCGGCGAGCTGGACGTGGGCGCCACCGCCTCCGAGGCCGCCATTTCCGGCCGGGGCAACGGCGCGCAGATCTATATCGTGGGCGGGTTTGCCAAGGGCGGCGCGCGCCTGCTGGCGGTGCCCGACAGCGGCATCAAGACGGTGGCGGACCTCAAGGGCAAGAAGGTGGGCGTCACCCGCGGCTCCATCCAGGAAGTGCTGCTCGCCGCCGAGATGGGCAAGGTCGGCCTCACGCCGAAGGACCTGACCCTCATCTATCTGGGCTATCCCGACCTCAACCAGGCGCTGCTGCAGAAGCAGGTGGACGCCATCATGCAGACCGAGCCGCAATCGGCGCAGGCCATCTCCCGTGGCTTCGGCGCCGAGATGCTGAAGCCCTACGACACCCCGGTGGGCTCGCCGGTGCGCACGCTGGTGATGAGCGAGAAGTTCTACAAGGGCAGCCCGGAAGCGGCAAAGAAGTTCATGGCCTGCTTCGTGAAGGCGCAGAAGACCTTCATGGACGATCCCAAGGCGGCCGAGAAGTTCGTGACCCAGGACGTGTTCAAGGGCCAGCTGACGGCCGAGGAATTCCAGGACGCCCTCGCCAATTCGCCCTACACGCTGGAGATCACCGCCGACCACATCCAGAACACCACGGACGTGATGGCCAAGTACGGCATCGGCAAGATGTCGTCCCCCGCCAAGGCCGAGGACTGGGTGAAGCTCGACCTGCTCGACGCCGCCAAATCGTCCGCCGGCATCAAGTGAGGGCATCGCCATGCAAACGTCCCGCCTGAGATCCGTGGCGGAGGGCCTCGCCGTGCCCGTCGCCGCCATCATCCTGTGGCAGCTCGCCTGCTCGCTGGGGCTGGTGAACCCCATGGTCCTGCCCTCCCCGGCCGCGGTGGCCGTGCGCTGGTGGGCCTATCTGGCCCCCATGGAACCCTTCGACCCGGCCGCCGGCTCCTATCTCGCCTGGCTGGTCTCCGGCGAGATGATCCAGGATTCCATCGGCTCCCTCACCCGTGTCGCCCTCGGCTTCTTCGTGGGGGCGGGGCTGGCCCTGCCGCTCGGCCTGTTCATGGGATCGAGCGATGCCATCTACCGCCACATCAACCCCCTGATGCAGGTGCTGCGGCCCATCCCGCCCATCGCCTACATTCCCTTGTCGATCCTGTGGTTCGGCCTCGGCAATGCGCCGGCGGTGTTCCTCATCGCCATCGGCGCCTTCTTCCCGGTGCTCATGAACACCATCGCCGGCGTGCGGCATGTGGACGGCATCTATATCCGCGCCGCCCGCAGCCTCGGGGCGAGCCGCCTCACCATCTTCCGGCGGGTGATCCTGCCGGCGGCGACGCCCTACATCCTGTCGGGCGCGCGCATCGGCATCGGCACCGCCTTCATCGTGGTGATCGTGGCGGAGATGATCGCGGTCAACAACGGCCTCGGCTTCCGCATCCTGGAGGCGCGCGAATACTTCTGGTCCGACAAGATCATCGCCGGAATGTTCACCATCGGCATCCTCGGCCTTGGCATCGACATGGCGGTGAGCCGCCTCAACTCCCACCTGCTCCGCTGGCACCGCGGCCTGGAATCGTGAGGAACGCCATGTCCCTGCAGCCTGCTTCCGTCGAAGCCCTCGCCGAGCGCGCCATGCTCATCGAGCCCATTCTCGCACCCCAGGCGGGCAATGCCTCGCCCCACATCGTCGTCGAAGGCGTGGACAAGCGCTTCGTCGTCCCCGGCGGCGAGATCGTGGCCCTGAAGGGCATCGACCTCACCATCAACCGCGGCGAATTCGTGTGCCTGCTCGGTCCCTCGGGCTGCGGCAAGTCCACTTTGCTCAACGCCATCGCCGGCTTCTCCGCCCCCACCAAGGGCACCATCGAGGTGGAGAAGCGCAAGGTGACCGCGCCCGGTCCCGACCGGGGCATGGTGTTCCAGGAATACGCGCTGTTCCCGTGGATGAGCGTGGCCGCGAACATCGCCTTCGGCCTTGAGATCAAGGGCATGAAGCGCGCCGAGATCGACGCGCGCGTGGCGGAACTGCTCGCCATGCTGAAGCTCACCGAGTTCCGCGACCGCTTCCCCAAGGACCTGTCCGGCGGCATGCGCCAGCGCGTGGCCATCGCCCGCGTGCTGGCGCTGGACAGCCCGGTGATGCTGATGGACGAGCCCTTCGGCGCGCTGGACGCCCTCACCCGCCGCTCGCTGCAGGACGAGCTGATCCGCATCTGGGCGGCGACGGGCAAGACCATCGTGTTCGTCACCCATTCCATCGAGGAATCCATTTATCTGGCGGACCGCATCGTCGTGCTCACCTACCGGCCGGGCACCATCAAGCAGGACATCAGGGTTCAGCTGCCGCGCCCACGCGACAGCGCGTCGGCCGCCTTCAACGAGCTGAAGCGGGAGCTCTCCGCCCTCGTCACCGCCGAGCAGCACCGGTTCGAGGAGGTGGAACTCAAAGGCTTGACCACCGACTGAGGCGGGACCAGCATCCGCCGGCGCCCGGACCCCACCGGGCGTCGGCCAGCCACAAGGCCCACGCCACGGGGGACCAGGGAGCCGACGGACAAGGATCATGCGCCCCCACCTCGCAACGGCCGCGCGCGCCGTGCTCATCGCCCTTCTCGCCGCGGCGGCGGTTTTCGCCGTAGTGACGACGGGGGAGATGGCGGAGGCCCGCCTCGGCGAACGCCTCGCCAGCGAGGCCCGCCATCGCGGCGAGATCTATGCCCAGAGCCTGGAAGGCGCCATCGAACGGTTCGGCTATTTGCCCGCCGCCGCCGCCCTCGACCTGAACGTGCGGCGCGCCCTGGTCCAGCCCGACGACCCGAAGCTGGTCGCCACCGTCAACGCCTATCTGGAAACCCTGAACCGCGCCGCCGGCGCCACCGTGCTCTATCTCATCGACCCCTCGGGCATGACCATCGCCTCCTCCAACTGGAACACGCGGGAGACCTATGTGGGGGTGGATTTCAGCTATCGCCCCTATTTCACCGAGGCCATGGCCGGCCACACCGGCCGCTTCTACGCCATCGGCACCCTGACCGGCGTGCCCGGCTATTTCATCACCGCGCCGGTGACCATCGACGGCATGGTGCGCGGGGTGGTGGCCACCAAGGTCAATCTCGATCCCCTGGAGGCGGTCTGGCAGGAGGCGGCGGACCGGGTGCTGGTGACCGACGACCACGGCATCGTCTTCCTCGCCTCCGATCCCCGGTTCAAGTTCCACGCCACCCGCCCCATCGACGCCGCCACCGCGCGGGAGATGGAGAAGACCCGCCAATATGGCCGCCCGTCTTATCCGCTGCTCAATCTCGGCACGGTCGAGACGGTGGGCGGCGTACCGCTGATCGCGGCCTCGGACGTGGCTCCCCACGGCCGCGTCATCGCCGACGACAAGGCGCTCGTGCCCTACGGCTGGCACCTGCTGCTGTTCGCCGACGCCGCCCCGCTGGAGCTGGCCGGGCGCACCGCCCGCGTGGGCATGACGCTGGGCTTCGGCGTGCTCGGCCTCATCGGCCTCTACGGGTGGCAGCATCTCAGGCGGGTCCGCGAAAGCCTTGCCGCCCGCACCGCGCTGGAGGCCGCCCAGCGCGAGCTGGAGGCCAAGGTGGCGGCGCGCACCGCCGACCTCACCGCCGCCAACGGCCAGCTCGCCGGCGAGATCGAGGAGCGTCGCCGCGCCGAGGCGGATCTTCGCGCCGCGCAGGACGAGCTGGTTCAGGCCGCCAAGATGGCCACCCTCGGCCAGATGGCCGCCGGCATCACCCACGAGCTGAACCAGCCCCTCACCGCCCTGCGCGGCCTCGCCGACAATGCGGGCAAGCTCTTGGAGCAGGGCCGCGAGGAGGAAGCGCAGGCCAACCTCGGCCGCATCACCGCCATGGTGGACCGGCTCGGCAAGATCACCGGCCAGCTGCGCGCCTTCGCCCGCAAGAGCAGCAGCCAGACGGTGCCGGTGGACGTGGCGGCGGCGGTGGCCGAGAGCCTCGCCATCCTCGCCCCGCGCATCCGCGTGGCCGGCATCGGCGTCGCAACCGATCTCGACGCCATGGCCACCACCGTGCGCTTCGAGCCCATCCGCCTCAGCCAGGTGGTGGTGAACCTGGTGGGCAATGCGCTGGACGCGGTGAAGGGCCACCCTCGCGCATGGGTGGGCCTGTCCACCCGGTGCGAGGGCGGCCGCATCGTGCTGAGCGTGGAGGACAACGGCCCCGGCCTGCCGGAGGCCACCCTCCCGCGCATCTTCGATCCCTTCTTCACCACCAAGCCGGCGGGCGAGGGGCTGGGCCTGGGCCTGCCCATCTCCCTCGCCATCGCCCGCGAGTTCGGCGCCACCCTCACCGCCCGCGCGCGGGCCGGCGGCGGCCTCGGCTTCGATCTCGTCATGGAGGCGGTGGAGAGCGCGGACGCCGCCCCGCCCCAGCCGGAAAGGATGCGCCATGTGTCCTGAGCGCACAGCCCTCAAGTCCGTCCCCGTCCCGCACCCGACCGCCCGGCCGCGCGTGGTGCTGGTGGACGACGAGGAGGTCATCCGCATCACCATCGAGCAGACGCTGGAGCTGGCCGGCATCGCGGTTCAGACCTTCGACAGCGTGGACGCGGCCCTGCCCGCCATCGGCCGCGACTTTCCCGGCGTGGTGGTGAGCGACGTGCGCATGCCGGTGCGCGACGGGCTGGAGTTGCTGGCGGACGTGCGCCGGCGCGACCCCGAATTGCCGGTGGTGCTCATCACCGGCCATGGCGACGTGGCCATGGCGGTGGCGGCCATGCGCGAGGGCGCCTACGACTTCATCGAGAAGCCGTTCGTCTCCGACGCCTTCGTGGAGGTGGTGCGCCGCGCCCTCGACAAGCGCACCCTCGTGATGGAGAACCGCCGCCTGCGCATGGCGCTGGACCGGGGCGAGGCGGGCGACGCCATCGAGCGCTGCCTCATGGGCCAGTCCCCGGCCATCCGCCGGCTGCGGGACGACGTGGCTCAGCTCGCCTCCACCACCGCCGACGTGCTGGTGCTGGGGGAGACCGGCGCCGGCAAGGAGCAGGTGGCCCGCGCCCTGCACGAGGGCGGCAGCCGCCGCGACAGGCCGTTCGTGGCGGTCAATTGCGGCGCCATCCCCGACAGCATGTTCGAGAGCGAGATGTTCGGCCACGAGGCCGGCGCCTTCACCGGCGCGGGCAAGAAGCGCATCGGCAAGATCGAGCACGCCTCGGGGGGCACCCTCTTCCTCGACGAGGTGGAGAGCATGCCGCTGGCCATGCAGGTGAAGCTGTTGCGCGTGCTGCAGGATCGCAGGATCGAGCGGCTCGGCTCCAACACCGCCGTGCCCGTGGACCTCAGGGTGATCGCCGCCACCAAGGAGGACCTTGCCGCCCTCGCCGATGCCGGCCGCTTCCGCAAGGACCTGTGCTTCCGCCTCGATGTGGTGAAGCTGGTGCTGCCGCCGCTGCGCGAGCGGCGCGAGGACATTCCCCTGCTGTTCGAGCTGTTCCTGGTACAGGCGGCGGTGAAGTACCAGCGGCCGGTGACGGAGGTGCCGCCATCCCTGCGCCGCGCGCTCATGCTGGCCGACTGGCCGGGCAACGTGCGCGAATTGAAGAACGCCGCCGAGCGCCACATGCTGGGCTTCCTCGCCCCCGATTTCGCCGCCGGCGGGGCCGCGCCGCCGGGTCTCGACGCGCTTCTGGACCGGGTGGAACGCCTCGTCATCGAGGATGCGCTCAAAGCCTCCGGCCAGCGCATCTCGGCGGCGGCGCAGGCGCTCGCCATCCCCCGCAAGACCCTCTCCGACCGCATGAAGCGGCTGGGGCTTTCCGCCGCGGAGTAAGAACGTGCGACCGGGCGCGGTGGGAACCCTCCCCGGCTTGTGGGACCTCTGCGAAAGGTCCTTGAGCGGCCGTCCTCCCCTCTCCCCTTGCGGGAGAGGGGTTGGGGTTGAGGGGTCGACGCCACGAGAAACACCGGTCCGCTCGGGAGGTCGCACCACACCCCTCACCCCAGCCCTCTCCCGCAAGGGGAGAGGGGGGGGACGGCACTCCCCTTCCAGCTGCCCTAACCCCGCTCCGTACCGAAATTTCAATCACCGGATCCGCCACCTCGTCCCCTGCAGACACCCCCAAAAGGCCCCCATGACCAAGACCGCCGCCGATCCCGCGCCCGTGTCCACCTTCGACTGGCCGCCCCTCATCGTCGCCAACGCCCCCAATGGCGCCACCCGCACCACGGCGGACCACCCGGCCCTGCCCATGAGCGCCCAGGCTCTCGCCCGCACGGCGGCCGAGAGCCTGGAGGCCGGCGCGGCGCTGCTGCATTTCCATGTGCGTGATGCCGAGGGCCGCCACCTGCTGGACGCCGACGCCTATCGCGACGCCTCGGCCGCCATCCGGGCGGCGGTGGGCGACCGGCTGGTGCTACAGATCACCTCGGAGGCGGCGGGCCGCTACAGGGCGCCGGAGCAGATGGCCGTGGTGCGCGACGTGAGGCCGGAAGCGGTGTCGCTGGCGCTCCGGGAGATCATTCCCGATGACGCGGCCGAGACGGCGGCAGCGGATTTCTTCGCCTTCGTGCGGCGCGAGCGCATCCTCACACAGATCATCCTCTACAGCGCGCAGGACGTGGTGCGCTACGGCGCCCTCAAGGCGCGCGGCGTGCTGGGCGAGGGACAGAACTTCCCGCTGTTCGTGCTGGGGCGCTACACCACGGGCCAGGTGTCCCAGCCCACCGACCTCTTGCCCTTCCTCGCGGCGGGGGCGGAGATTGCGCCCCTGTGGTCCATGTGCGCCTTCGGGCCCAAGGAGAATGCCTGCGCCAGCGTGGCGGCGGGGCTGGGCGGGCATGTGCGGGTGGGCTTCGAGAACAATTTGTTCGCCCCGGACGGGACGCTGGCACAGAACAACGCCGCGCAGGTGCAGCGCGCCTGCGCGGCCGCCCGCACCCTGGGCCGCCCGCTGGCCAGCGCCGACATGGCGCGCATGCTGATGGCGTGAGGCCATGGGGATTCCCCCCAAGGAAACACCCGAGGGAACACCCGAGGCAATACCCGCGCTCCCCGTCGGAGCTCGATCCGAGCAAATTGAACCAACCTGCTCGGTCGATCGCCCTCGAAACGTAAGCAAAGAGCCGGCCCCGTCCATCGAAGAGGCGGGACGGCGGCGGTCGGATCATGCCTTCACTAGCCGCAGCGATCCACCTCGCATAGACTTTCGTATTCGAAGCGACGGTAACGACGGCGGCGGGAGCCATGTTCGACGCGGTGATCATCGGCGGAGGGCCAGCGGGAGCGTCATGCGCCCTGTGGCTGAAGATGCTCGGCTTCCGCCCCTGCATCGTCGAGCGCAGGCAGGTTCTCGGCGGCCTGCAGAACGACAATCCCTATCCCAACAAGTGGATGGCCCCCGTCCGCGACAGGACCGGGTTCGAGGTCGCCGCCGAAATCCATCGCCACGTGATGGAGCATGACATCGTCTGCCGCTTCGGCGAGTCGGTCACCGCCCTGGAGGTGGTGGAGGGCGGCTTCCGCATCACCACGGCGGGCGGCGAGACGCTGCTGGGGCGCGCCTGCGTGCTCGCCTCCGGCGTGCGGCCGGTGAAGGGCGGCTTCACGGAATCCAACGCGGTCATCATCGGCCCCGGCCGCACCATGTTCAACGCGGCTTTCGAGGGCCAGTCCGTCGCCATTCTCGGCGGCGGCGACAATGCCTTCGAGAACTACATTTTCGTGCGCAAGCGCGGCGCGGAGCGCATCACCCTTTACGCCCGCACCATCCGCGCCCGGCGCGAGTTCCTGGAGAAGGTGCCCCCCGCGGACGTGCGTATCGGCGCCTATCCGGTGGCGCCCGAAATTCCCGAGGTGGCGGGCCGACGCTTCGACCGCATCGTGGTGCTCTACGGCTGGGAACCCTATCTGCCCTACGCCCGGCACCTCAACCTCGCCCGCGACCCGCGCGGCTTCGTGGAGACCAGCGCGGATTGCGAAACCTCCGTCCCCAACCTCTACGCCATCGGCGAGATCGCCCAGCGCATGCATCCGTGCTGCGCCACCTCCATGGCCGATGGCGTGGTGGCGGCAAAAGCCATCCAGCGCACGCTGGAGCAGGACGCCGTCGCCCGCTTCGCCGAGCGGGTGCGCCGCGTGGCGGCCACCGATCCGGTTCGGGGATAAAAGCTGCTTTCAGCGCGCGGGAGCCGGCTTGCCGAGGCTTGAGTGCCCAGCTGGAGCGCACCGCAAGGCCGCGCCCATGGTCACCGGCACGGCGAGCGCCGCCGCCACCTCCGTCCGTCTCAAGAGGGCGGCTGCGGCCTCGAACACGGCGCCCGGCGCCGCATCAGGCCGGACCGGCGCCTGCGGGAGATCCGCCGCCACCCGCGCCGGCCGGGGCGACAGCACCACGATGCGATCGGCAAGGCGCACCGCCTCGGTGATGTCGTGGGTGACGAACAGGGCCGCCGCCCCCGCCCCTTCCACCTCGGCCCGCAACAGGGCCTGAAGATGACTACGCAAACCCACGTCCAGAGCCGAGAAGGGCTCGTCCATCAGCACGAGGTCCGGCTTCAGCGCGAAGGCGCGGGCGATGGCGACCCGCTGCTGCATGCCACCGGAGAGCTGAGCCGGCCGCTTGTCCAGATCGGCGTCGCTCAGGCCCAGCCGCCGCAAGATCGCCTCCGCCGCCGCACGGCGCTCCGCCCTGGCCATGCCGAGCGCCTTGAGGCCGAAGGCGGCATTGTCGCGCGCGTCGGCCCAGGGCATCAGCCGCGGGTCCTGGAACACCATGGCGGTGCGCGCGAAGCCGTTGGCCACGCGCCCGGCCTGCGCCGCCTCAACACCGGCGGCGAGGCGCAGCAGGCTGGTCTTGCCGCAGCCGGAGGGACCGAGCAGCACCACCAGTTCGCCGGGCTTCACCGCCAGGTCGATGCCCGCCAGCACCGGCACGCCGCCGAAGCCCAGATGCAGCCCCTCCAACTCGAGCACGGTCAGGCCTCCGTCCGCGATGACCGCCAGCCGCGCAGGGGCGCCAGCAGCAGGGCATCGGCGACGAGCAGCACAATGACCGCCAACACGATCCACGCCATGGTGGCGGCAAGGTCGAAATGGGAACGGGCGGTGGCGAGGCCGCCGCCGACCCCATCGGCGCCGCTCAGCACTTCCGCCATCACCGCCACCTTGAAGGAGAAGGCGAGCGCCGTGGCCAGCGCCGGCAGGAGGAAATCGGCGAGCCCGGGAAGCACCAGGTCCGTGAGGCGCTGGAGCGGCGGTGCGCGATAGAGCCGCGCCATCTCGGCAAGGGCCGGATCGCGGCTGGCGACGCCCTCCAGCGCGGCGAGGAAGAGGATGGGCGCCGCGGTGATCGCAACGGTGAAGCCGGCTGCCGCGCCGCCGGGGCCGAACCACAGCAGCGCCAGCACCACCCAGGCAATGGGCGGCGTGCCCAGCAGCGCCGTGAACACCGGGCGGGACATGGCCCCCACCGGCAGCACCAATCCGCCGGCAATGCCTAGCACCAGCCCCACCGCGCCCCCCGCAAGGCACCCGCCGAGGGCATGGACGAGGGTGGCAAGGAGCGCCGGGCCGGCTACCCCGCTCACCACCAGATGGACCATGGCCTGTCCCGTGTCCTGGAGGCTCGGCAGCACGAAGGGGCCGAGGGCCATGGCGCCCCATTGCCACGCGAGGGCGAGGAGGCAGAGGCCCGCCGCCGTCCAAAGCGCCACCGCAAAGGCCGGATCGCGCGACCGCTTCACGCCTAGCGGCACGTCCTTCGCCCGGAGGCGCGCGACGGGGCGGCTGCGGTCGGCCCAGGCCATCACCGCCTCAGAAATTCATGTAGAAGCTGTCGGGCGGCAGCTTGCCGGCCAGCGCATCGGGCTCGAAGGCCAGCAGGGTCTCGTAGAAGGCGACGAGGCCGGCCTTCTGCCTGGCCGCCGGCTCGGCCACCACGTTGAAGTGGTCGAGGGCATTGGCGAACATGTGGGCCTTCACATCCATCTTCTGCTCGGCCAGCTGGCCGGCCTCGCCCTTGTTGGCCATCACCCAGTCGCGGGCGCCGGGCAGGCCGGCGCCGAGCGCCGCGATCAGCTCCGGGCTCTCAGCGATCAGGCGTTCGTGCACGGCGATGCCGGCCATGGGCAGGCCGAGGCCCTTGTGCTGCGCCTTCCAGTCATCCTGCAGGCTGATGGCGCGGGTGAGCGTGCGGCCCTCCCGCTTCGCCATCAGAATCGCCGCGGTGGCCGGCGGCTCGGAGAGGATGGCGGTGGTGGCGCGCCCGGCGGCCAGCATCTGCGCCGCCTCCATGGGGGTGCGCACATAGGTGAGGGTCATGTCCTTGTCGGGGTCCATGCCATGGCCCTTGGCGATGGAGCGGAAGACGAGGTCGGGCATGTCGTTCTTGAAGAAGCCGACCAGTTCCTTGCCGGCGAGGTCCTTGAACGACGTGATGCTCTCATCCGACGAGATCACGAACAGATGGCCCATGGACAGGATGGCGAACAGCTTCAGCGGCAGGCCGCGATTGGCGAGGTTCGCCGGCACATGGGTGGGGGTGGTGAACAGGCTGGCGCGGCCGGAGACGATGGCGGCGCGCAGTTCGTCCGTGTCGCGCCACAGGCGGAAGGTGGCGCCGGGCGCCACCTGATCGAGCGCCCCGGACTGGAGCAGACGCAGCAGCACGATGGTGGAGCCATTGGGCGCACCCAGGATTTCGAGCCCCGGCGCCGGGGCCGCCAGCGCCGGCAGCTGCGGCCAGGCGAGGACCCCGGCAGAGCCTGCAAGCACACTGAGAAGCGCCCGCCGATTGAGCAATCCGTTCATGGAACATCCCCCGGGGCAATGCAGGCGCCGAAACCACGGACGGCGCATAAGCTATATTCAATTAGATATAATAAGTCGCCACCTGGACCAAGCCGCCTTTGGCGCTGGCGCGTGGGCCTTGGTGCCGCAGCCGCGCGGTTGCGCGCCAGACCATGACCGGCGCGCGGCTGCCGCTTGCGCGTGGGGGACGGGCACAGGGCGCCGCGCCAACCACGCAGCCCTTGGCGCGGCGCGCGGCGCACGGCAAGATCGCAGCCGCGGGCGGGAGCTTGCGGGCGAGACCTTGCGGGCGCGATCTGGGGGAATGGGCATGGCGACAAGAACCGGTCACTCATCAGGCGGGGGCTGCCCCAAGCGAGGCCTGTCGACGGCCCTCGCGGCCCTTGCCATGCTCGCCGCCCTTGCGGGCACCGCCGGCGCCCAGACCCTCGACCGTGTGGCGGGCGGCGAGCCCTTCCGCATCGGCTATCGCCAGTTCGCCCCGCCCTATTCCTATGCCGCCGCCAACGGCCAGCCCTCGGGCTATATCGTGGACCTGTGCCGTGAGGTGGCCGACGGGGTGAAGCGGATGCTGAAGCTGCCAACCCTCAAGGTGGACTATGTGAAGGTCACCGCCGAGGACCGCTTCGAGGCGGTGCGCGACGGGCGCATCGACATCCTGTGCGAGCCCTCCTCCATGACCATGTCGCGGCGGGCGCTGGTGGACTTCTCCCTGCCCACCTTCCTCGACGGGGCGGGCGTGGTGACCCGCGGCGCGGCGGTGAAGGGGCTGGAGGACCTCAAGGGCAAGAAGGTGGGCGTGCTGCGCGGCACCACCACCGAGGAAAACTTGCGTGCCACCCTTGGCCAGATGCGCATCGCCGCCGATATCATCACCGTCACCGACCATCCGGACGGGCTCAAGCAGCTCGCCGACGGCAAGCTCGACGCCTATTTCGGCGATCGCGGCATCCTCAATTATCTGATCGCCAACAGCCCGACGGGCAACCGCCTCAGCCTCTCCGACCAGTATTTCACCTTCGAGACCTACGCGCTTGCCTTGCCGCGCGGCGATCAGGCCTTCCGGCTGGTGGTGGATGCGACGCTGGCGGACCTCTACCGCACCGAGCGCATCCGCGACATCTATGCCAAAAGCTTCGGCAAGTTCCCGCCGGACCAGTTCCTCAACGCGCTCTTCGTCATCAACGGCGTGCCGAAATAGGGCGCGGCATCGCCAGCGATGCTTCTCCGTAGACACATTTGTTGCAGGAGAAGAAACCATTCCCCGGACCAGCGTGGAGACCGGCCATGGCTTACGCGCACCGCATCGGCACCAAATCCTTCGTCTTCGCCGACCTGAAGGAATTGATGGCCAAGGCGACGCCGCCGCGCTCCGGCGACATGCTGGCCGGCATCGCCGCCGCCACCGCCGAGGAGAACGTGGCCGCCAAGATGTGCCTTGCCGAGGTGCCGCTGAAGGCGTTCCTGTCGCAGGCCCTCGTGCCCTACGAGACGGACGAGGTCACCCGCCTCATCCTCGACAGCCACGACGGAGCCGCCTTCGCCCCGGTGTCTGCCATGACGGTGGGCGATTTCCGCGATTTCCTGCTGTCCCATGAGGCAACGTCGCAGGTCCTCGCGGGGCTCGCGCCGGGCCTGACCCCGGAGATGGCGGCCGCCGTCTCCAAGATCATGCGCAACCAGGACCTCATCCTCGCGGCGAAGAAGTGCCGTGTGGTCACGCGCTTCCGCAACACCATCGGCCTGCCCGGCACCATGGCGGTGCGGCTGCAACCCAACCACCCCACGGACGATGCGGCCGGCGTCTCCGCCGCCATCCTCGACGGCCTGCTCTATGGCTGCGGCGACGCGGTGATCGGCATCAATCCCGCCTCCGACAGCCTGCCCGTGATCGACCGCCTGCTGAAGCTGATGGACGAGGTCATCACCCGCTTCGAGATCCCCACCCAGAGCTGCGTGCTCACCCACGTCACCACCTCCATCGGCCTGATGGAGCGCGGCGCGCCGGTGGACCTCGTGTTCCAGTCCATCGCCGGGACGCAGGGTGCGAACCGCTCCTTCGGCATCGATCTCAAAGTGCTCGCCGAGGCCGCCGACGCCGCCCGCGCGCTGAAGCGCGGCACGGTGGGGCAGAATGCCATGTATTTCGAGACCGGCCAGGGCTCGGCCCTGTCCGCCAACGAACATCACGGGGTGGACCAGCAGACGCTGGAAGCCCGCGCCTATGGGGTGGCGCGCGCCTTCAGCCCGCTGCTGGTTAACACCGTCGTCGGCTTCATCGGGCCGGAATATCTCTATGACGGCAAGCAGATCATCCGCGCCGGGCTCGAAGATCATTTCTGCGGCAAGCTGCTTGGCGTGCCTTTGGGCGTGGATGTCTGCTACACCAACCACGCCGAAGCCGACCAGGACGACATGGATACGCTGCTCACCTTGCTCGGCGCCGCTGGGGTCACCTACATCATGGGCATTCCCGGCGCCGACGACGTGATGCTGAACTATCAGTCCACCTCCTTCCACGATGCGCTCTACATCCGCGAGCTGCTGGGGCTGAAGCGCGCGCCGGAGTTCGCGGCGTGGCTGGAGCGCATGGACATCACCGCGCCCGATGGCCGCCTGCTACCTGCCGATGCGCGCCATCCGCTTTTGGGCTACGTGGCCGGGCGCGCGGCATGATCGCCCGCGATCCCTGGGCGATCTTCTCCCGCCACACGCCCGCGCGCATCGCGCTCGGCCGCACCGGAGCCAGCCTGCCCACGGAAGAGGTGCTGCGCTTCGCCCTTGCCCACGCCCAGGCCCGCGACGCGGTGCATACGGGGTTTGATGCGGATGGGGTGGCGGGCGAGGTGGAAAGCCTCGGCTTTGCCACCCTGCGGGTGTCCAGCGCGGCGCCGGCGCGCGATGTCTATCTGCGCCGGCCGGACCTCGGCCGTCGCCTGTCGGACGCCAGCCGCGCCAAGCTCGCCGCGGCGGCGGGCAATCCGGTGGATCTGGTGCTGGTGGTGGCGGACGGGCTCTCCGCCGCCGCCATCCATGCCCAGACCCTGCCCTTCCTTGCGGCCTTCAAGCCCTTCGTCGCCCGGGCTGGCTGGAGCCTCGCGCCGGTGGTCATTGCCTCCGGCGCGCGGGTGGCGCTGGGGGACGAGGTGGGCGCCCTCCTGAAGGCACAAGCCTGCGTGCTGCTGGTGGGGGAGCGGCCGGGCCTGTCCTCGCCCGACAGCCTCGGCCTCTACCTCACCTTCGATCCCAAGGTCGGCCGCACCGATGCCGAGCGCAACTGCATCTCAAACGTGCGCCCCGATGGGCTGAGCTTCGAGGTCGCCGCCTTCAAGCTCGCCTGGCACATCCGCGAGGCGCTGCGGAGGCAGATCACCGGCGTGGCGCTGAAGGACGAAAGCGACCTGCTGCTCGAACAAGGGGGCGCGCCGACGCTGCTGAGCGCCGGCTGACGGCCGGTTCGCGCCCTGCGGTTTCCCGAAAAATGGCCCGGCCTGCAAAATGGCCCGCCCTGCAGTGCGGGCCGCCTTCGCCTCATACCTGCTCGGCGGAGACCACACGGAAGGTGTGCATCTCGTCATCTTCCCGGACGGAAATATACTCCCCCACCTCGAAGCGCTCGTCGCCGAAGCGATAGCCGGCCTCATCGTCGTCGGTGCCGTGGATGTCATAGCGGAACGCCCAGCTTCCGCCGGGACGGCGCACCAGATGGCCCACCTCGTCCGCCTCGTCGGGGCGGAAGCGGACCACGCGGCACACCTCGCGATGCTTCGCCCACAAGGTGGGATCGATGCGTCCCGCCTCGTTCAGCGGCGCCACGAAGCTATAGCCGAAAGTGCGCAAACCATCCGGATGGCCTTTCTCCCGGGCAAGCTCCATGCGGATCTGACGGAAGCCGTGCGGCAACTGGGACATGCGTTTCTCTCCCCGGACCTGACGGTCTCGTACATCGCCGGCCCAAAAACGGGCATCACGATGCGTTTACGGTCACACCTTTCGCCGGCCGCTCCCGCAGCAAGCCAACGGCTTTGCCGGAACGGCGGCGAAGGGCCGCGACGACGGAATCACCCGCACTCAAGGGTAACCCGTTGAATGGTGATTTTCGCGCATTGCGTTCGCAACGCGTTTGACCTCGCGCAAGGCTCGGCCGGCACAGGACCCTTGATACTGGTCATGGGAGTGCTGCGTCCCCGGCGGGTCGCAGCCGGGTCGGGGGCCAACGCCCGACGGGAGACACGAACATGAACGATTCCGCCGTTTTTCAAGGCCTGGCGCGCGCCCTCAGCACCGGAACGCCACCTGTGGCCTGGCCGTTCGCGGTCTGGAAAAACCTGTTCTTCGACTGTCCGCTGGCCGCGTCCACCCATATGCAGCAGTTTGTCGGACGGCAGATGCAGGAGCAGGTCCAGTTCCTGAACGACCTCGTCAAGGAGCAGAACCCCTCCGCAGCGCTCTCGCGCGAGGCCGCCTTCCTGCAGCAATCCGCCCTTGCCTGGAGCAGCGAGATGCTGGCGGTCGCCGAACTGGTCCAGACGCGGCTCCTGAACGCCACCCAGTCCGAGCCGCCCCAAGGCCGGCCACCCCAGGACCAGCCGCCCCGGGACCAGCCGCCCTTCGCCCGCGCGGCCTGAGCCGATCCCGCCGCCGGTGGGCACGGTGGCGGCGTGTCCCGCGCGGACCGGGCGGCAGGCAAATCCCCTGCTGAATGGGTTCGCATCCGCCCTATCGGGCGCCAGTCCGGACTGATTTTCTGAATTGGTGCGGACGGCGGGACTCGAACCCGCACGCCTTGCGGCGCAAGATTTTAAGTCTCGTGCGTCTACCGGTTTCGCCACGTCCGCCCGGGCCGGACGCGCGATGACGACCGGGAGCGGGACTTTAGGGAAGATGGTGGCCGCCGGCAACGCGGCCACCCTCCACGTTCACACCTTCTGCGCCTTTACACGTTCAGACCTTGTGCGCATTTGCGCTTTCCGCGCCAGCGCGCTGCCCTTGCGCAAGGCGCTCCTGCCGCCCGCGGCGCTCCAGTTCCAGCTTCCGGCACAGGATCGCGCCCACCATCAGTCCGCCGATGAGGCTGATGTGTTCCACCACCACGTGGAACTCGAACAGCCGCTTCTCGCCCTCCATGGCCCAGAACGGATGCGCGATGGGGATGGTCAGCGCCGTGAATACCGCCAGCATGCCGAAGCCGAGCCACGCGGCGCGGTTCAGCACCACCAGGACGGAGCCGATGAGCAGCACGGCGATGACCGCCGGTGCGAACAGCCCTGCGGGCTCGACGCCGAAGAACGACATCTCGGCCAAGGTGGCCTGATAGTTCATCAGCTTGTCGAGGCCCGCGCCCCAGAAGATGAAGGTGAGCAGCAGGCGCGCGACAACGCCGAAGATGGGGCTCGCCAGAAGGGCGGCGAGAGGAGATGGGGTCAAGATGGCACCTTTCGTGCTGTGAAGACGAAGCGGCAGTCTCCGCCGACGCTCCACTTCACGCCGGCGGCCTGCGCCGCGCGCTTCTCTTGTCCCCCCACGGATGAACCGCGGCTGAACCCCGGATCTGGCCTTCGTTCAGCCCTGCGCGGGCGTCGCGCCAGCGTCCACCGGCGTGATCGCAACCGATTCACCGCAGCCGCAGGATGAGGTCTGGTTGGGATTGTTGAAGACGAACTGCGACGAGACCTTGTCGGTCTTGAAGTCCATTTCGGTACCAAGAAGGAAGAGCACGGCCTTGGTATCCACCACCACCTTCACGCCCTTGTCCTCGACCACCGAGTCGAAGGGGGCGATCTCGGTGGTAAAATCCATTTTGTAGGACATGCCGGCACAGCCGCCATTCTCGATGCTCACACGCAAGACCGTGTCCGGCGCCGCCGCGGCGAGGATCTCGCGCAGGTGGTCAGCGGCTGCATCGGTGATGCGGATAACCGGCGGCAGGCTCCGCTTGGCGGGCGATGTGGCGGGCGTCCTGGTGGGAGCCGCGGCGGACGTGTCTGAAGCAACGCTCATGGGAAATCTCCGAGCCACGCCGTTTCAAGGACGACGGGCACATCCCATAAATGGAGGATGATGGGCGCCCTCACAAGGCTCCATATGTTCGTGGCGGTAGATCAAAGCCATGGGCATGGGCTGAAGCGGCCGGCACGCCCCGGTGTGGCCCGGCATCGGTGGGTCCGAAATGACGCAGGGCCAAAGCAACGCTTAAAGGACGGAGCCATTGTTTTTTATCAGAAAAGGAATTATAAAGCCAAGTTATAGAGGTATTAATATGCCACGACATTGCCCCGTCCACGGCACGAGCGGTCGGACGTAGGGCGGAGCGCTGGAGCCATGGGACAATGAGGGCACGCGGTGCCATGTTCCACTCCATCCCTGCACCGGGCCTTGCGGCCTTTCTTGCGGTCGTCGTTGTGATCGTCCTTGCGATCGTCGTGGCCGTCGTCCTGGCGATCTTGGCCGCGTCGGCCGGTCCTGCGACGGCAGCGGCACCGCAGGACCTGATCGAACTTCCAGGCCTTCCCGCCCTGCCCGTTGCCATCTTTGCGGGCGTCCTGGTGGCGGTGATGGTCGCCTGCGGTCTCATCATGCGAGCACGCCCGCGCCGCACCACCGGAAAACCCAAAGCGATGATCCCCGCCGCATTCGCAGCCTGCCTGCCTGCTGCGGCCTTCGAGCGCACCGCGATGGGTTTGGCGCCCGTCGGCAGCGAGGGCAGCGAGGGCATGGCCCTGCGGGAGCGCGAGGAACGCTTCGATCTCGCGGTCCGGGGGTCGAATCAGGGCGTGTTCGACATGCATCTGCGCAGCGGCGGCCTGCATCTGTCGCCCCTCGCCCGCGACATCCTCGGCATTGCGCCCGACGCGCCCATCACTGTGCGAAGCGCCTTTCGCCAGATGCTGCGCGGCGCCGACCGGCGCAAGGTGGCCGTGGCGCGGAAGGCTCTCGTCCGGGGCAACGGCAACAGTGTCGATCTCGACGTCCAGATTTCCCGGCCCGACGGCACAAGGCGCAACGTCCGGTGGCAGGGCCTCGCCACCCGTGATGGCGATCATGCCTCGATCCGCGTGGTGGGCATGATCACGGACGTCACGGCGCACAAGCAGAGCGAGCGCCACCTCCGGCTTGCCGCCGCCGTGTTCGCCAGCTCCCACGACGGCCTGGTGGTGACGGACCTTGACGCGGTGATTTCGGCGGTGAACCCGGCCTTTTCCCAGATCACCGGCTTCACCGAGGACGAAATCCTCGGCAAGACCATGCGCATCATGCATTCCGGCCGGCACGACCGCGAGTTCTACCGCGGCATGTGGGCGGCGCTCACCTCAACGGGCGTCTGGCAAGGCGAAATCTGGAACCGCCGCAAAAACGGCGAGGTTTTTCTCCAGCAGCTCAGCATCCGCACCGTCTACGACGAGAAGGGCGCGCCGCACAACTATGTGGGCGCCTTCCAGGACATCACCCGGATCAAGCATTCCGAATTCGAGCTGGACCGGATCGCCCATTACGATCCCCTCACCGATCTACCGAACCGCACCCTGCTGGCCTCCCTCCTGGACCTGGCCGTCAGCCGCGCCGGCAAGAGCTGCGCCGTCCTGTTCCTTGACCTCGACCGCTTCAAGACGGTCAACGACAGCCTCGGTCACATGGCCGGCGACACCGTGCTCAAGGCGGCGGCCGAGCGCATCCGTGCCGCGCTCGATACCGATGCGACGCTCGGCCACTACGGCGCCGACGAATTCGTGGTGATCCTCGAAGAGATCGAAGGGCCGCACGATGCTGCCATGGCCGCCACCCGCCTGATCGACGAACTGGCCCGGCCGTTCACCGTGGGAGACGGCGAGATCTATCTGGGCGCCAGCGTGGGCATCAGCCTCCATCCGCTCGATGCCGAAGATGCCGCCCAGCTCCTCCAGCATGCCACCACGGCCCTCGCCGAGGCCAAGGCCCAGGGACGGGGGATCTATGCGTTCTACACCCAGGCCCTCACCCGCAGCGCCAAGGTCCGCATGGAGATGGAGGCAAACCTCCGGCGCGGACTCGCCCGCGAGGAATTCCGCCTGAACTTCCAGCCGGTGGTCGACCTCGCCAGCGGGCGCATCGTGGGAGCGGAGGCTCTCGTGCGCTGGCAGAGCCCGACGCACGGCCTTGTCCAGCCCAACCGCTTCATCCCGCTGGCCGAGGAAACCGGCCTCATCGAGCCGCTGGGCGACTGGGTGCTGGAAGAGGCCTGCCGCCAGATGGTGCAGTGGAACGCGGCGGGGGCTGACCTCGATTTCATCGCCGTGAACCTCTCGCCGCGGCAGTTCCAGCGCGGCACCCTGTGCGAGCACATGGAAGACGTGCTGCGGCGCACCGGGCTTCCCGCCGCCCGGCTGGAGGTCGAAATCACCGAGAACGTCCTGTTCGGAGCGGCGGCGGCCGAGCGCAAGCTGCACGACATGCGGGCCAGCGGCGTGCGCATCGCGCTCGACGATTTCGGCACCGGCTACTCGTCGCTGGCCTATCTCAAGCGCTTTCCCATCTCCAAGCTGAAGATCGACCGCAGCTTCGTGCACGACCTGCCGCACGCCGCCGATGCGGAAATCGCCACCGCCATCATTTCCATCGCCCGGGCGCTTGGGCTCGACGTGGTGGCGGAGGGCATCGAGGCAGCCGAGCAATGCACCTTCCTGAAGGAGCGTGGATGCGGCTATGGGCAGGGCTATCTGTTCGGCCGCGCCATGACCAGCGAGCGCTTCCTGCGCCTCGCACTTCAGGGGCCGCTGTCCACCGGCGCAGCTCCGCCCGGCAGCGCGCTGCTCCATTGACCCCCGCCGGGGGATCGCCCAAGTGGCCGGCGGCCGCTCGCGCTCAACCGGGCGAAGGCCGGGCTGCGCACGGGCCGGCTCACCCCTCCTTGGTGTCGAAGGGCATGGGCAGGTCTTCCAGCGAGACGGCGCCGCTGGTGATGAGCCAGACGATGCCGGCCGTGATCGCCGCCGCGAGAATGGTGGTGGCCAGGGCCTTCTTGAGCAATGCGGGGCGCACGGGCGCCCCTGGATCGGTGCCGGGCGTGATGTCCCGGCTCTCCGCCTGCGAGCGCACCCCCCAGGGCAGGACCGCAAACAGCGCGATCCACCAGACGATGAAATAGATGGCGACGACGGCACCAATCGACACGCGATAGTCCTCGCTCGGGCAATTCCAGCAAAAAAGCGTGCAGCGATAGTGTGCAGCGATCTTGCGTCTGGAATTGCGTAAAAACGGCGAGACAGAGCACGCGCCGATCAGATTGCACCGCGATCCGATCGGACAACGTGTCCTCTCTCAGGTCAGAGACGGCCCTGTTGATCGAGCCGGCAACCGCCCGCCATCGGGTCAGGCCTGTTCCAGCTCCACCAGGGTGCCGTTGAAGTCCTTGGGGTGCAGGAACAGCACCGGCTTGCCGTGGGCGCCGATCTTGGGATCGCCGGAGCCGAGCACGCGGGCGCCCGTCGCCTTCAGCTGGTCGCGGGCCGTGAGGATGTCGTCCACCTCGTAGCAGATGTGGTGGATGCCGCCGTCCGGATTGCGCTCCAGGAACTTGGCGATGGGAGAATTCTCCCCCAGCGGCTCCAGAAACTCGATCTTGGTGTTGGGCAGGGTGACGAACACGGTGGTCACCCCATGCTCTTCCTGCGGCACGGCGGCCGAAACGTCCGCACCGAGCGTGTCGCGATAAAGCGCCGAGGCGGCAGCGATGTCGCGCACCGCGATGGCCACATGGTTCAGGCGTCCGATCATGATTTCCTCCGCTCAGGTCTTGCGATCCATACCGCAAGCGAGGCCGGCGCGGAACACGCCGGAGGTCGAAGACGCGGCAGCCTCATCCACCGGATCAGGGGCCCGCCGTCACACCTCCAGGATATGGACGTGGCACACCGGCTTCTTGCCCCACACCGCGTTCACGGCGCTGCGCACGGCGCGCTCCAGCGTCTCCGCCAGCGCATCGGGGTCGCGGCGGCGGGCCTTCGGCAGGGTATCGAGGGTCGCGACCACGGTATCGAGCACGTGGTCGAGCATGTCGATGCCCCCCTCCCCCCGCTCGGGAACACCCGTGATCTCCACCGAGGGGTCGCCCGCAAGCCCCCCCTGCCGGTCCACCGCGACGGCCACCGAAACCGCGCCCACATAGGAGAGCTTGCGCCGCTCCGGGATCGAGCGGCCGCCATCGGGGATCAGCAGGCGGCCATCCTTGTAGAGGCGGCCGAAGGGCACGTCGTCCACCCGTTCCGCCGGGCCGGGGGCAAGGCGGATGACGTTGCCGTCGTAGCAATTGACCACCTCGGGCACCCCGAGGCTCTTCGCCAGCTGCGCATGCTCATGCAGGTGCAGCGCCTCACCATGCACCGGGATCGACACCTGGGGCCGCACCAGCTTGTACATTTCGGCAAGCTCGCCCCGGCGCGGATGGCCGGACACGTGGACCAGGGCCTTGCGATCCGTCAGCACCTCCACGCCCCGCTTGGTGAGGGCGTTGACGATGTGGTTCACCACCTTCTCGTTGCCGGGAATGGTGCGCGAGGAGAACACCACCAGGTCGCCCGGCGACAGGGCGATCTCCGGATGGTCGTCGTCGGCGATGCGGCGCAACGCGGCCCGCTGCTCCCCCTGGCTTCCGGTGAGGATGGCCACCACCTTCTCGCGCGGCAGGT
This sequence comes from Xanthobacter autotrophicus ATCC 700552, assembly GCF_043194565.1. GTDB lineage: Bacteria > Pseudomonadota > Alphaproteobacteria > Rhizobiales > Xanthobacteraceae > Xanthobacter > Xanthobacter autotrophicus_F. The sequence continues at coordinate 225,569 of NZ_JBAFVS010000006.1, forward strand.
AGCCATAGGCCTCGGCGGAGCGGAAGGCCGGCACACCGTCCAGCAGCCCCTGCTCCCGGGCGACACCGATGACGCGCTCCAGAGCACGGCCCACCACCACCACCTCACGGCCGTTGGCGTAAGCCGATTCGGCGATGCCGCGGATGCGCGCCACGTTCGACGAGAAGGTGGTGAAGGCGACCCGGTGCTTCGCCTTGCCGACGATCTCCCGAAGCGAGGCCCCCACATCGGCCTCGGACGGCGAAACGCCGTCGCGCACGGCGTTGGTGGAATCGCAGATGATGGCCCGCACGCCCTCGTCGCCCAGCGCCTTGAGGCGGGCGACGTCCGTGGGCAAGCCAACCACCGGGGTGGGATCGAGCTTCCAGTCGCCGGTGTGCACCACCAGCCCCACCTTGGTGCGGATGGCGAGGGCATGGCTGTCGGGGATCGAGTGGGCCACCGGGATGAATTCCACCCCGAACGGGCCGATCTCCACGGTTCCGCCGCTGCGCACCACGGTGACCGGCAGTTGGGACGGCGCGCCGGGCTCACCCGCGCGCTTGGCTTCCAGCAGCCCCGCGGTGAAACGGGTGGTGTAGATGGGGCACTTCAGGCGCGGCCACAGGTCCAGCACCGCGCCGATATGGTCCTCGTGGGCATGGGTGAGCACCAGGCCGGCGATATGCTTCTTCTCGGCTTCAAGAAAACGGATATCCGGCAGGACGAGATCGACGCCCGGCGCCTCCTCCCCCGCGAAGCTCATGCCGAGATCGACGATCAGCCAGGTGCGGGCCTTGCGCGGGCCGAAGCCATAAAGGCCGAGGTTCATGCCGATCTCGCCGACCCCGCCAAGGGGTGCGAAGACCAGTTCGTCGGTTGGTGCCATCAAAAGGTCACTTCCAAACGCGGCACCCGCGCCGACAAGGCCCCGGCAAAGACCGGAGCACGCGGACGGGCGCGCCGAAAATCAGGAGGCCGGCGGAGGTGGTCCGCTCCGGCCGGGGGGCGGTCAATCAGGATCGCTCCCAATGAAGCGGCCCGCGCGCCGCAATGCAAGGGGCCGCACCAAAGTCTGCGCGGCTCAATCGGTCTTAATCGGTCTTGCCGAGAGAGACGTCGCCGGCGGTGATGATCTCCGCGATACCATCCTTGCGGCGCAGCATCATGGCGCCGCGGGTATCGATATTCTCGAACCGGCCCACCACCTCGCGCTCGCCGATCCTGACGCTCACCTGGTCGCCCATGCCGAGCGCATAGCGCATCCAGTCGGTGCGGATGGCGGGAAAGCCGGCGCCCGCGTTCCACTGGTTGAGGCGGACCGCCATGGCGAGGTCGAGCGCCTCCAGCAGCCGATCCGGCGCCGTGGGCGCGCCGGACGCCTCAAGGCTGGTGGCGCGGTAGGGCAGATCATCGGGATGGTGCAGGCAATTCACGCCGAATCCGATCACCGCCGCAGGTCGGCCGGAAGGATCACTGCCCCCTTCCACAAGGATGCCGGCGACCTTGCCGCCGTCCAGCAGCAGGTCGTTGGGCCACTTGAGCTTGAGCGCTTCCGGGCGGATCTCCGGTGCGGCCGCGAGCACGGCGTCGCGCAGGGCGAGGCCGGCCACGAAGCAGAGCTGGGCCAGATTGGCCACCGGAGCCGGGTTCGGCAGCACGAGGCTGGCAAACAGATTGCCAAGCTCCGACGTCCAGGGCCGGCCACGCCGGCCACGTCCTGCGGTCTGGATGTCAGCCACCAGCCAGACCGGGAAGGTCTCGCTCCGGGCAAGGCGCGCCATCCCCTCGGCGTTGGTGGAGCCGATCTGGGTGAAGCGGACGATGGGAACCGTGGAACCCTGGAATTCGTAATGAGCCATCGATCAGAAGAGCGAACGGGCAGCGGCACCCGCCGCCTCAATAAGAGGAGCGGGATAGACGAAATAGAAGATGGTGAAAAGCCCACTCACCGCCAGCACCGCCTTCAGCTCCGTCGGCATGGGGTCGAAGGCATCGACCGGCTCGTCGAAATACATGATCTTGACGACGCGCAGATAGTAGAAGGCGCCGACCACCGAGGCAAGCACGCCCACCACCGCGAGGCCGTAGAGCCCGGCCTGGATCGCAGCGACGAACACATAATATTTGGCGAGGAAGCCCGCCAGCGGCGGGATGCCGGCCAGCGAGAACATGAGCGCGCCAAGCGCGAGCGCCATCAGCGGATTGCGGCGGGCGAGGCCGGCCAGGTCCTCGATGGTCTCCACCGCCTGGCCCTTGCGGCGCATGGTGAGCACGCACGCGAAGGTGCCAAGCGTCATGACCACATAGATGGTCATGTACAGCAGCACGCCGCGCACGCCCTCCGCCGTGCCGGCGGCCAGGCCCACCAGCGCGAAGCCCATATGGCCGATAGAGGAATAGGCGAGCAGGCGCTTGATGTTGCGCTGGCCGATGGCGGCGAAGGCGCCGAGCACCATGGAGGCGAGCGAGACGAAGGCCACGATCTGCTGCCACTGGTGGGTGACGTGCGGGAACGCCTCGATGACGACGCGCACGAAGATGGCCATGGCAGCGACCTTGGGCGCCGAGGCAAAGAAGGCCGTGACCGGGGTCGGCGCGCCCTCGTAGACGTCGGGCGTCCACATGTGGAACGGCACCGCGGACACCTTGAAGCACAGTCCTGCCAGCAGGAACACGATGCCGATGATCAGCCCGAAAGAGGGCTCCTTGGCCACGGTGGCGATCTGCTGGAAGTTCACCGAGCCGGTGAAACCATAGATGAAGGAGGCGCCGTAAAGCAGCATGCCCGAGGACAAGGCCCCGAGCACAAAATACTTCATGCCCGCTTCGGTGGAGCGGATCGAGTCGCGGTTGATCGCCGCGACCACGTAGAGCGACAGGCTCATGAGCTCGAGGCCAAGATAAAGCGCGATCAGGTCACCTGCCGAAATCAGCATGCACATGCCGAGGGTGGCGATGACGATGAGCACGGCATATTCGAACTTCGCCTGCTTCTCCCGAGCCTGCCAGTCCACCGCCATGATCAGCGAGACCACGGCGCCGAGCACCGCCAGCAGCTTCATGAAGCGGCTGTAGGCATCCACCACGAGGGAGCCGTTGAAGGCGGTGACCTCGACGGCGGGCTGCAGCAGCACCAGCACGCCGACCGCCGCCAGCACGGCGATGGCGAGGCCGGTGACAAGATTGGCTGACCCCTCCCCGCGGAACGCGCCGATGAGGATCAGCACGATCGCCGAGATGGCGAGCACCAGTTCGGGCAGGATCGCGCCGATGGGAGGCAGGAGCTGCGTCATTGAGGCGACCTCGAGGATTAAAAGCTCAGCAGCAGGGCGGTCTTCACCGCGCCCGCCACAGAATCGGTACGCGCGACCACCGCGTTCACCGCATGGGACGTCATGTTGAGGATCGGCGCGGGCCACACGCCGAACAGTATGGTGAGGATCACCAAAGGCACCATGATCACCATCTCACGGGGGGTGAGATCCATCATGGACTTCAGCTTCTCCTTCTCGAGCGGCCCGAACACCACGCGCAGGTAGAGCCACAGGGCGTAGCCCGCCGAGAGGATCACGCCTGTCGCGGCGAAGAAGGCCACCCAGGTGTTGCGCTCGAAAGCGGCGAGCATGGTCAGGAATTCGCCGATGAAGCCCGAGGTCCCCGGCAGGCCCACGTTGGCCATGGTGAAGATCATCAGCACCGTGGCGTAGAGGGGCATGCGGTGCACGAGACCGCCATAGGCCGCAATCTCGCGGGTGTGCAGGCGGTCATAGATGACGCCCACGCACAGGAACAGCGCGCCGGAGACGAAGCCGTGGGAGATCATGAGGAACATGGCGCCCTGCAGGCCCTGCTCGTTCATGGCGAAGATGCCCATGGTCACGAAGCCCATGTGGGCGATGGACGAATAGGCGATCAGCTTCTTGATGTCCTCCTGAACGAGGGCCACCAGCGACGTATAGATGATGGCCACCACGGAGAGGGTGAACACCAGCGGCGCGAAATAGTGGCTCGCCTCGGGGAACATGGGCAGCGAATAGCGCAGGAAGCCGTAGCCGCCCATCTTCAGCAGCACGCCCGCCAGGATGACGGAGCCGGCGGTGGGCGCCTCCACGTGGGCGTCGGGCAGCCAGGTGTGCACCGGCCACATGGGCATCTTCACCGCGAAGGAGGCAAAGAATGCAAGCCACAGCCAGGTCTGCATGCCCGACGGGAAGCCGTAGGTGAGCAGCGTCGGCACGTCCGTGGTGCCGGCCTGCCAGTACATGGCCATGATGGCGAGCATCATGAGCACGGAGCCGGCCAGCGTGTAGAGGAAGAACTTGAACGCCGCATAGACGCGCCGCTGACCACCCCAGACGCCGATGATGAGGAACATCGGGATGAGGCCGCCCTCGAAGAAGAAGTAGAAGAGGACGAGATCCAAGGCCGAGAAGGTGCCGATCATCAGCGTCTCGAGCACCAGGAACGCGATCATGTATTCCTTCACGCGCTTATTCACGCTCTCCCAGGAGGCGAGGATGCAGAAGGGCATGAGGAAGGTGGTGAGGATGACGAAGGGCAGCGAGATGCCATCCACACCCATGTGGTAGGCGGCGAGCTCGCCCAGCCAGGCTGTCTTTTCCACGAACTGGAAGCCGGGCGCGGCAGGGTCGAACCCGGTCAGCAGCAACAGCGACACCACGAAGGTGACAAGGGTCGTCCACAGCGCCACCCAGCGGGCATTGCGCGCGGCGACCTCGTCGTCGCCCCGCACCACCAGGATGAAGAGCGCGCCGACAAGCGGCAGGAAGGTGACGACGGAGAGGATGGGCCAGTCGGTCATCGTCACACTCCGGCGAACATGAACCAGGTGATGAAGGCCGCGACGCCGATAAGCATCACGAAGGCGTAGTGGTAGAGGTAGCCGGTCTGGAGCCGCACCACCCCGCGTGTCACGTCGAGCACGCGCGCCGACACGCCGTTGGGGCCGAAGCCGTCAATGATGGTGCCGTCGCCGCGCTTCCACAGCAGCCGGCCGATCCATAGGGCTGGCTTCACGAAGATGCGGTCGTAGAGCTCGTCGAAGTACCACTTGTTGAGCAGGAACTGATAGAGCGCATCCTGCGACTTGGCGAGCGCCACCGGGACCGTGCGGTCGACGATGTAGAACCAGTAGGCAATCACGAAGCCAAACACCATCATCAGCGTGGGCAGGTATTTCGCCCACAGCGGGATGTCGTGCATATCATGGAGAATGTGGTTTTCCGCGCCCATGAAGATGGAGTGACGGAAGAAATGGTGCACGCCCTCGCCGGCGAACACATTGTAGAGCGTAAAGCCCGCGATCACCGAGCCCACCGCCAGCACGCCGAGGGGAATGGTCATCACCCGCGGCGATTCATGAGCCGCCTCGTAGTGGTGATGATCGTGCGGATGGCCATGGAAGGTGAGGAAGATCAGCCGCCAGGAATAGAAGGAGGTCAGCGCCGCCGCAGCAACCGTCATCACCCAGCCGTAGAGGGCGAAATAATTGTGCGAGGCCCAGGCCGACTCGATGATGGCGTCCTTGGAATAATAGCCCGCGAGGAAGGGGAAGCCGGTGATGGCCAGGGTCCCGATGAGCATCATGGCGTAGGTGAAGGGGATCTTCTTGTAGAGCCCGCCCATGTTCCGCATGTCCTGCTCATGGTGCATCGCGTTGATGACCGAGCCCGCGCAGAGGAACAGCAGTGCCTTGAAGCAGGCGTGCGTCACCAGGTGGAACACGCCGATGGAGTAGGCCCCCGCGCCCATGGCGACGAACATGTAGCCGAGCTGGGAGCAGGTGGAATAGGCGATCACCTTCTTGATGTCGTTCTGCACCAGGGCAACCGTGGCCGCGAACATGGCGGTGGTGGCACCGGTCAGCATCACCACGTTGAGCGCGGTCTGGGACAGCTCGAAGATGGGCGACATGCGCGCCACCATGAACACGCCGGCGGTCACCATGGTGGCGGCGTGGATGAGGGCGGAGACCGGGGTCGGCCCCTCCATGGCGTCGGGTAGCCAGGTGTGCAGCAGGAACTGCGCCGACTTGCCCATGGCGCCGACGAACAGCAGCAGGGCGATGACCGTGGGCGCGTCCCAATGGTGGCCGAGGAAGGGAATGGTCTTGCCGGCCAGCGACGGGGCCGCCGCGAACACCTGCTCGAAGGCGATGGAGCCGGTCATCACGAAGATGGCGAAGATGCCCAGCATGAAGCCGAAGTCACCCACGCGGTTGACCACGAAGGCCTTCATGGCCGCCGCATTGGCGGAGGGCTTCTGGTACCAGAAGCCGATGAGCAGATAGGAGGCGAGGCCCACGCCCTCCCAGCCGAAGAACAGCTGGAGCAGATTGTCCGCCGTCACCAGCATCAGCATGGCAAAGGTGAAGAGGGACAGGTAGGCGAAGAAGCGCGGCCGGCTCGGATCCTCGTGCATGTAGCCGATGGAGTACAGGTGCACCAGCGAGGACACGGTGGTGACCACGATCAGCATGATCACGGTCATGGTGTCGATCCGGAACGCCCAGTCGACCTTGAGGTCGCCCACATGGATCCATTGCATCACCTGGACCCGCGTGTCGTGTTCGCCGAACCCCACGCTGAAGAAGGCGATCCAGGACAGGAGGCAGGCGATGAACAGCAGGGAGGTGGTCACCACCTCGCTGGCCCGCGCGCCCATGGTGCGGCCGAACAGGCCGGCGACAAGGAAGCCGAGGAGGGGGAAGAAGACGATCGCCTGATACATGGCCTCAGCCCTTCATGGCGTTGATGTCCTCGACGGCGATCGAACCGCGGTTGCGGTAGAACACCACGAGGATGGCGAGGCCGATGGCCGCCTCGGCCGCCGCGACCGTGAGGACGAACAGCGCGAACACCTGTCCCGTCAAATTCCCGAGAAAGGCCGAGAACGACACCAGGTTGATGTTCACGGCGAGCAGGATCAGCTCCACCGACATGAGGATGACGATCACATTCTTCCGGTTGAGGAAGATGCCCAGCGTCCCCAGCGTGAACAGGATCGCCGCGACGGTGAGATAGTGGGAGAGACCGATGACCATGCCCATCCCCCTCAAAGCCCCTGGCCGGGACGCACCTTGACCACGTCCATGGCGGACTTGGCGGTGCGCGCGACCTGCGCCGAAACGTTCTGGCGCTTCACATTCACCTTGTGGCGGAGCGTGAGCACGATGGCGCCGATCATGGCGACGAGGAGCACGAAGCCCGCCGCCTGGAAGAAGTAGATGTAGTCGGTGTAGAGCACCCGACCGATGGCCTGGACGTTGCCCACGTCGCCGGCCGCGGGTGGCGCGGACGCCACCGCCGAAGCGACACCGGGCCCGGCCACCCAGGCCCCCGCCACGAGCACCAGCTCGGCGAGGAAGATGAGGCCGACCACAAGGCCCACCGGCAGGTATTGCAGGAAGCCCTGGCGCAGCTCCACGAAGTCCACGTCGAGCATCATCACGACGAAGAGGAAGAGCACCGCCACCGCACCCACATAGACCACCACCAGGATCAGCGCGAGGAACTCCGCCCCGATCAGGATGAAGAGCCCCGCCGCATTGACGAAGGCGAGGATGAGGAACAGCACGGACTGCACCGGGTTGCGGGAGGAGATCACCATGAAGGCGGACGCCACCAGCACGAAGGCGAAGAGATAGAAAAACGCTGCCGCGACGTTCATGCGCGAAGCCCCCCTCCCCGCGGCGCGCCCGCGCCGGTCATGTCCGGCCCCGAATGGCGGCCGGCCTGTCGATTGCCTTGACGCATCCCAAAAGTCCACTGTCGTGTCGTCGCGCAGGACGCGTGACGCTCGGCTGTCCCCCACTGCCGGCCGAAAGCCGGCAACACCTGTCCCTCGCCTTCCGGCCACCGGCCGGAAGCGCGCTCATCGATACGGCGCATCCATTGCGATGGACCGCGCGATCTCGCGCTCCCACCGGTCGCCGTTCGCGAGCAGCTTTTCCTTGTCGTAATAGAGTTCCTCGCGGGTCTCGGCGGCGAACTCGAAGTTCGGCCCCTCGACGATGGCATCCACCGGGCACGCCTCCTGGCAGAAGCCGCAATAGATGCACTTCACCATGTCGATGTCGTACCGGGTGGTGCGGCGCGTGCCGTCATTGCGGCGCGGCCCGGCCTCGATGGTGATGGCCTGCGCCGGGCAGATGGCCTCGCACAGCTTGCAGGCGATGCAGCGCTCTTCCCCATTGGGATAGCGGCGCAGCGCATGCTCGCCGCGAAAGCGCGGGGAAAGCGGCCCCTTCTCGAAGGGATAGTTCAGCGTCGCCTTGGGCTTGAAGAAATAGCGCATGGCGAGGAAGAAGCCGGAGACGAGCTCCGTCAGGAAGAGACCGCGCGCGGCCTGATCGAGCTTCATGAACGCTCTCCCGGAAGGCAGTGCGGAAGAAGGACGGGCGCGGTCATCGCGGCGCCATCCCGGTGAAGTGCAGGACGCTCGCGACCACCACCACGGCAACCAGCGAGATCGGCAGGAACACTTTCCAGCCAAGTCGCATGAGCTGGTCGTAGCGATAGCGCGGCACCATGGCCTTCGCCATGGCGAAGAGGAAGAACATGAAGCACAGCTTCAGCACGAACCACACCACGCCCGGCACCCAGGTGAAGGGCGGGAACGGCAGGGGCGAAAGCCAGCCGCCGAGGAACAGGATGGTCGCCATGGCGCACATGGTCATGATGGCCACGTACTCGCCGAGCATGAACAGCAGGTAGGGCGTCGAGCCGTATTCGGTCATGAAGCCCGCCACCAGCTCAGACTCCGCTTCCACGAGGTCGAAGGGCGGACGGTTGGTCTCGGCCAGGGCCGAGATGAAGAAGATCACGAACATGGGCAGGAGCGGCAGGACATACCAGTTCAGGAAGCCGAACCGGCCGTTCTGCGCCTCGACGATGGCCGAGAGGTTGAGCGAGCCCGCGCACATCAGCACCGTGATGATCACGAAGCCGATGGACACCTCGTAGGACACCATCTGCGCGGCGGAGCGCAGGGCCGCCAGGAAGGGGTATTTCGAGTTCGAGGCCCAACCGCCCATGATGATGCCGTACACGCCCAGCGACGAGATGGCGAAGATGTAGAGCACGCCCACGTTCAGGTCGGCGATCACCCAGCCCTCCGCCAGCGGCACCACGGCCCAGGCGGCGAGCGCCAGCACGCAGGTCACCAGCGGAGCGAGCAGGAAGATCGCCTTGTTGGCGCCCGCCGGAATGGTGGGCTCCTTGAACACGAACTTCAGAAGATCAGCGAACGACTGGAACAGGCCGAAGGGACCCACCACGTTCGGCCCGCGCCGCAGCTGCACCGCCGCCCAGATCTTGCGGTCGGCCAGCAGGATGAAGGCGATGAAAACCAGGAGCGCCACGAGCAGAGCAAGACTCTGCCCGAGGATGATCAGCACCTGGATAAGGGTATCCTGCCAGTTCATGTCCTCGATCCCGTGCCGCTTGCAGCTGTCCCGTTCACGCGCGCCACCATCCCCGTCACTCCGCCGCCTGCGCCAACGCCGCGAGGCGCAGGGCAGAGCACTCGGCCATCACCGCGGAGGCGCGGGCGATGGGGTTGGTGAGAAAGAAGTCCTCGATGGGCAGCGCGAAGGCTGCCTTGTCCACCGTGCCACCGGCCTGCGCCAGCGCCGACACGGCCGCCGGGTCGGCCGCCGCCACCTCGTCGATATGGCCGAGATGGGGATAGGCGGCAACCAGTTGCGCCCGGAGCGCCAGCACATTGTCGAACGGCAGGGTCTGGCCCAGCACTTCCGACAGCGCGCGCAGGATGGCCCAATCCTCGCGGGCCTCACCGGGCGGGAAGGCGGCGCGGTTGGCGAACTGCACCCGGCCTTCCGTATTCACATAGAGGCCGGACTTTTCGGGATAGGCGGCGCCGGGCAGGATCACGTCCGCCCGGTGGGCGCCCTTGTCGCCGTGGGTGCCGAGATAGACCACAAAGGCGCCGGGGGCGACCTCCACCTCGTCGGCGCCCATGAGGAAGGCAACGTCGAGGCCGCCCGGAGCGATCATGGCCGCCACGTCAAGGCCACCCGCGCCCGGCACCGCGCCCACGTCGAGGGCGCCGACCCGCGCTGCGGCGGTGTGGAGCACCGAAAAACCGTTCCAGCCGTCCTTCACCGCACCGCAGGCGACCGCGACACGCGCCGCCAGCGCCAGTACCGCGGCGCCATCCGGCCGCGCCAGAGCGCCCTGCCCGACGATGATGAGCGGCCGCTCCGCCTTGCGCAGCACCTCGCCGAAGGCCCCGGTGCCGGCGAGATCGGACAGGCTTTCCGGACCGGCGCCGAGATACTCATAAGGGTAGGTCAGGTCGACCCTGGCGCCGACCAGGCCCACCTTGAGCCCGCCCTGCCGCCAGCGCTTGCGGATGCGCGCATTGACGACGGAGGCCTCATGGCGCGGATCCGTGCCCACGAGCAGGATGGCGTCGGCCGCCTCGATGCCGGCGATGGTGGGATTGAACACATAGGTGGCGCGGCCCAGCGCCGGGTCGAGCGCCGCGCCGTCCTGACGGCAGTCGATATTGGCCGAACCGAGCTTGGCGATCAGCGTCTTGAGGGCGAACACCTCTTCCACACTGGCGAGATCGCCGACGATGGCGCCCACCTTCGCCGCCGGAGCAGCCTTCACCTTGGCCGCGATGGCGGCGAAGGCTTCGCTCCAGGACGCAGCGACCAAGCGGCCGTCCTTGCGCACATAGGGCCGGTCGAGGCGCTGGACCTTCAGGCCGTCCCACACATAGCGGGACTTGTCGGAGATCCACTCCTCGTTCACCAGGTCGTTGTTGCGCGGCAGGATGCGCATGACCTCGCGGCCGCGGGTGTCGATGCGGATGTTGGAGCCAACCGCGTCCATCACGTCGATGGACTCGGTCTTGATCAGCTCCCACGGCCGGGCATGGAACTGGTAGGGCTTGTGGGTCAGCGCCCCCACCGGGCAGAGGTCCGCCACATTGCCCTGCATCTCCGAGCGCATGGCGTGCTCGAGATAGGTGGTGATCTCCATGTCCTCGCCGCGGCCGATGGCGCCGAGGTCCGGCACGCCGGCCACTTCCGTGGAGAAGCGCACGCAACGGGTGCACTGGATGCACCGGTTCATGGAAGTGCGCACCAGCGGGCCGATATACTTGTCTTCAACGGCGCGCTTGTTCTCGGCGAAGCGCGAGGTGTCCGCGCCATAGGCCATGGCCTGGTCCTGCAGGTCACACTCGCCGCCCTGGTCGCAGATCGGGCAATCCAGCGGGTGGTTGATGAGCAGGAACTCCATCACCCCTTCGCGGGCCTTCTTCACCATGGGGCTCTTGGTGAGCACCACCGGCGGCTCGCCATTGGGGCCGGGACGCAGGTCCTTCACCGCCATGGCACAGGATGCGGTGGGCTTGGGCGGCCCGCCCTTCACTTCCACCAGGCACATGCGGCAATTGCCGGCAATGGACAGGCGCTCATGGAAGCAGAAGCGCGGAATCTCGACGCCCGCCGCCTCGCACGCCTGGAGCAGCGTGTATTCGGCCGGTACATCGACTTCTGTGCCGTCGACGACGATCTTCGCCATCACTTCCACCTCTGCCTTATGCCGCGCTGTACACGGCGGGCGACGCGGCGCAGCGCGCCGGACCTCCCATGTCAGTCCCAAATCCCGCCTGTCGCGACACGCGCGCCACGCGGGACATTCTCACTCCGCCGCCACCGGAACCGGGTCCGGATGTGGGTTGGCGGCATATTGGTCGATCCGCTCTTCGATCACATGACGATAGTGGCGGATGAGGCCCTGAACCGGCCACGCGGCGGCATCGCCCAGCGCGCAGATGGTGTGGCCCTCGATCTGGGTCGTCACTTCCAGCAGCATGTCGATCTCGCGCTTCTGGGCGCGACCCTCGGCCATGCGGTTGACCACGCGCCACATCCAGCCCGTGCCCTCGCGGCAGGGCGTGCACTGGCCGCAGCTCTCGTGCTTGAAGAAGGCGGAGATGCGGGCGATGGCCTTGATGATGTCCGTGGACTTGTCCATCACCAGCACGCCGGCGGTCCCGAACGACGACTTCACCGCGCGGGTGCCGTCGAAGTCCATGATCAGGTCTTCGCACTGCTCGGCCGGGATCACCGGGCAGGACGCGCCGCCGGGGATGATGCCCAGCAGATTGTCCCAGCCGCCGCGCACGCCGCCGCCATGCTTGTCCACCAGCTCCCGGAACGGGATGCTCATGGCCTCTTCCACCACGCAGGGCGTGTTCACGTGGCCGGCCAGGCTGAACAGCTTGGTGCCCACATTGTTCGGCCGGCCGATGGAGGAGAACCACGCCGCACCCCGCCGCAGGATGGTGGGGGCCACCGCGATGCTCTCCACGTTGTTCACCGTGGTGGGGCAACCGTAGAGGCCCATGTTCGCCGGGAAGGGCGGCTTCAGCCGCGGCATGCCCTTCTTGCCCTCAAGGCTCTCCAGCAGCGCGGTTTCCTCGCCGCAGATATAGGCGCCCGCGCCGTGGTGCACGTAGAGGTCGAAGGGGTAGTCGTAGATATTGTCCTTGCCGATCAGGCGGGCCTCATAAGCCTCGTCGATGGCCGCCTGCAGGCGGTTGCGCTCAAAGATGTATTCACCGCGCACATAGATGTAGGCGGCATGGGCGCCCATGGCGAAGGAGGCGATCAGGCAGCCCTCGATCAGCGTGTGCGGATCGTTGCGCATGATCTCCCGGTCCTTGCAGGTGCCGGGCTCGGATTCGTCGGCGTTCACCACCAGATAGTGGGGGCGCCCGTCGGACTGCTTGGGCATGAAGGACCACTTCATGCCGGTGGAGAAGCCGGCTCCGCCGCGGCCACGCAGGCCGGACGCCTTCATCTCGTTGATGATCCAGTCGCGGCCCTTCTCCAGGATGGCCTTGGTGCCGTCCCAGTTGCCGCGGGCGAGCGCGCCCTTCAGACCGAAGTCGTGCAGGCCGTAGAGGTTGGTGAAAATGCGGTCCTTGTCGGCGAGCATGGCGGTCACTCCCCTGCGCCGGACGGCTTGGTGGCGTCGGCCGTGACGGCCTCGCGTTTCTCGCGGGTGTCCGCGCCGTCCGCCGCCTTTTCCTGAGCCGCCGAGATGGCGGCGGTGGGATCGACCGGGCTCTCGGCCGCCGCGCGCGGCAGGCCGGCGGCGAGGAGGTCCGGGGTCTCGGTGGTGGGTGCGTCGGCGAAGCCGGGCAGGCTGGTCTTGAACTCGTAGAGCGCGGTGTCGAGCAGCACCCGTGCGCCGCCCTCGGGCTCCGAGCCGCGCCGCGAATTCTGCGGACCCACCTTCACGGGACGGCCGGCGGCGAGATCATCGAGCAGTGTCTCGAAGGTCTCAGGCGTCAGGTCCTCATAATAATCATCGTTGATCTGCACCATGGGCGCGTTGGTGCAGGCACCCAGGCATTCCACCTCAAGCCAGGAGAAGGTGCCGTCGGCGGAAATGTGCCGCTCGTGGCCGATCTTCTTCTCGCAGACGTGGCGGATGGCCTCGGCGCCGCGCAGCATGCAGGGGGTCGTGCCGCACAGCTGCACGAAATACTTCCCCACCGGCTCCAGGTTGAACATGGTGTAGAAGGTGGCAACCTCCAGCACACGGATGTTCGCCATGCCGAGGCGATCCGCCACCGCGCGGATGGCGGGCTCGGGGAGCCAGCCGCCGGCGGCTTTCTGTGTCTCCCACAGGAGCGGGACCACGGCGCTGGCCTGCCGGCCTTCCGGATATTTCGCGATCAGCTTCTGGGCGACGGCCTCAAGCTCCGGCGTGAAGTCGAAGCTCTCGGGCTGCTCGGCGGCGAGGCGGCGGACGGACATGGGGTCAGATCCCGGAACGAGCCGGGCGCGAAGCGCACGCCGGCATCGGGCGGAGGGAAGCGGAAAGGCGGGCCATCAGCGGTCCACCTCCCCGAACACGATGTCGAGCGAGCCCAGCACCGCCGACACGTCGGCGAGCATGTGGCCGCGGCAGAGGAAATCCATCGCCTGCAGGTGGGCGAAGCCCGGCGCGCGGATCTTGCAGCGATAAGGCTTGTTGGTGCCGTCGGAGACCAGATAGACGCCGAACTCGCCCTTGGGCGCCTCGACGGCCGCATAGACATCGCCGGCCGGCACGTGGAAGCCCTCGGTATAGAGCTTGAAGTGGTGGATGAGCGCTTCCATGGAACGCTTCATCTCGCCCCGCTTGGGCGGCACGATCTTGTTGTCGGTGGTGGAGACCGGGCCGGCCTCCTTCAGCAGGCGTTCCACGCACTGCTTCATGATCTTGGTGGACTGGCGCATCTCTTCCATGCGCACCACGTAGCGGTCGTAGCAGTCGCCGTGCTTGCCGATCGGGATGTCGAAATCCAGCTCGGAATAGCATTCGTAGGGCTGGGCGCGGCGCAGGTCCCAGGCGGCGCCGGAACCACGCACCATCACGCCGGAGAAGCCCCAGGCCAGAGCGTCCTCCAGCGTCACCACGCCGATATCGACGGTGCGCTGCTTGAAGATGCGGTTCTCGGTGACGAGGCCGTCGAGATCGTCGCACAATTTCAGGAACGGGTCGCAGAAGGCGCCGATGTCCTCCACCAGCGCGCGCGGCAGGTCCTGGTGCACGCCGCCGGGACGGAAATAGGCCGCATGCATGCGGCTGCCGGAGGCACGCTCATAGAAGATCATGAGCTTCTCGCGCTCCTCGAAGCCCCACAAAGGCGGGGTCAGCGCGCCCACGTCCATGGCGAACGTGGTTACGTTGAGGAGATGGGAAAGCAGGCGCCCGATCTCGGAATACAGAACGCGGATCAACTGGCCGCGCTTGGGCACCTCGATGCCCAGAAGCTTCTCCACCGACAGGCAGAAGGCGTGCTCCTGGTTCATCGGCGCGCAATAGTCGAGCCGGTCGAAATAGGGCACGGCCTGAAGGTAGGTCTTGGCCTCGATGAGCTTCTCGGTACCGCGGTGCAGGAGGCCGATATGCGGGTCCACCCGCTCGACCACTTCACCGTCCAGCTCCAGCACGAGGCGCAGCACGCCGTGCGCGGCAGGATGCTGCGGGCCGAAATTGATCTGGAAGTTCCGGACCTTGTCGGCCGGCTTCATCTCGTCGGCGATGTCAACCATAAGGCGCTCCCTCAACCGGCCTTGGGGGGAACGGGCGGCTGGCCCGAGGCCTTCTCGTCACCGGGAAGGACGTAGTCCACGCCCTCCCACGGGGAGAGGAAGTCGAAGTTGCGGAATTCCTGCGGCAGGCGCACCGGCTCGTAGACCACGCGCTTCTGCTCGTCGTCGTAGCGCACCTCCACGAAACCCGTGGTCGGGAAGTCCTTGCGCAGCGGGTGCCCGTCGAAGCCGTAGTCGGTGAGCAGGCGGCGCAGCTCCGGGTGGCCGGTGAACAGGATGCCGTACATGTCGTAGGCTTCCCGCTCGAACCAGTTGGCGCCCACGAAGACGGAGCAGATGGAGGGAACCGGGGTGTCCTCGTCGGTCTCCACCTTCAGGCGGATGCGCACGTTCTGCTTCAGCGACAGCAGGTGATAGACCACGTCGAAGCGCTTCTCGCGCGCCGGATAGTCGACGCCGCACACGTCCACGATGCAATGGAACAGGCACGCCGGATCGTCCCGCAGGAAGGTCACGGTCTTCACGATCTGGGCCGGCTCGATCTGGAGCGTCAGCTCGCCATGGGCCAGGGCAGAGCCGAGCACCGCGCCGGGAAGGGCCGCCGATATGTGCGCCGCAAGGTCGTTGAGGGTCTCATCCATCGAATTGCTCCCGGCTCAGCGCTCGATGGTGCCGATGCGGCGAATCTTCTTCTGCAGCAGCAGCACGCCGTAGAGCAGCGCTTCCGCAGTGGGCGGGCAGCCCGGCACGTAGATGTCCACCGGCACGATGCGGTCGCAGCCGCGCACCACCGCATAGGAGAAGTGGTAGTAACCGCCGCCATTGGCGCAGGAGCCCATGGAGATGACGTAACGCGGCTCCGGCATCTGGTCGTAGACCTTGCGCAGGGCCGGGGCCATCTTGTTGGTGAGCGTGCCGGCGACGATCATCACATCCGACTGGCGCGGCGAGGCGCGAGGCGCGAAGCCGAAGCGCTCCACGTCGTAGCGCGGCATGGAGACCTGCATCATCTCCACGGCGCAGCACGCGAGGCCGAAGGTCATCCACATGAGCGAGCCGGTGCGCGCCCAGGTGATGAGGTCGTCGGCGGTGGTGATGATGAAGCCCTTGTCCGCCAGCTCGGCGTTGATCTCCTTGAAGAAGGGATCATCCGCGCCCACGGGGCGGCCGGTGGAGGGATCGACGATGCCCGTGGGGGCGGGCGCGATCTCGGGCTTGGTGGCCGAAGGGGTCAGTCCCATTCCAGAGCTCCCTTGCGCCATTCGTAGATGAAGCCAACAGTGAGGACGCCGAGGAACATCATCATCGACCAGAAGCCGAGGTCGCCGAGGCCGCCGAAGGTGACGGCCCACGGAAACAGGAAGGCCACTTCCAGGTCGAAGATGATGAAGAGGATGGCGACGAGATAGAAGCGTGCATCAAAGGTCATGCGCGCATCGTCGAACGCATTGAAGCCGCATTCGTAGGCCGACAGCTTCTCGGGATCCGGATTCTGATAGGCCACAAGGAAGGGTGATACGAGCAGGGCGAGCCCGATCACAAGCGACACGCCGATGAAAATCACCACCGGCAAGTAATCCAGGAGCAACGCGTTCATTTTGCTCGCACCTCGGGGCGCAGGATCGGGGCTGGAAGCGGCGCAGATCGTCGCATCACGACGATCGGGCGATGCGCTTGAAGCGTTACCGCGCCGTTCGGCTAGAGGAATTCGAAACGACGCCGCAGCCTTATCGCAGCGCCAGATGGGAGGCAAGTGCGCGCTTAGGAGAAGGTGCCGTCCCATCCCGGCAAGGACCGTGAACAGGGGATGGGCCGCATCGGCGCATGCGGCCGCGTCTCAGCTTGGATAGACGGCGAAAAGTGCTGGATACGGCCGTCGCAGCGGGTGCAGGCGCGGCAGCCCCGCGCCAGCCTCGCCGCCCCCCAGGTACGGTTGCGAGGCCATGCGACACAATGCCTTGTGGATGCTCCGGGCCGGCGTTCAGGGTCCATCACCGGCGGAAGGATGTACCTTCCTCGCCGCCGCATGGGGAATCGCATGCTCCCGCAAAGGCATCCAGAGCTTCACCCGCATGGACCCAGCGGCAAAGGAGCCATGACGAGGGTGAGGACTTATACCATCGGCTTCGATCTTCGACCGATGCCGGGTGGATAACGCTAAACTGCCGCGCGGGCTGGACCAATGGCCCGTGAGGCAAGCTCATCGCCATTGGTACATGGCCATTGGTATCGACGGATGCCGAAACCATGAGCGCCCCCGGGGCTGCCGGGCGAGCACTGGGGGCGAGCACTAAGGACGAGCACTGGGGAATTGTGCGCAGCCTCATCACGGCTGGCGCGAGGTGAGTCGCGCCGACCGGCATGTCCCTTCAACTCGCGGACCAGGGCGCTTGCCGTGCCCTGGCTCACACGGATCGCGCTCTGTCGCTCTGCTGTTACGCAATCCAAGACGCAAAGCCGCTCCAGACTTTCGCTGGCATTGCTCTAGCGACGCCCGCCCCCGCCGCCGCCTCCACGCGGCCGGGCGGCGGCGCCACCGCCCTTCGGTCCACCGCCGGAGCGCATCTGCGGCGCACGACCGGGATGGCCTCCGCCGCCGGACCGCATCTGCTGCGGCCGGGCGGACGGCATCCCGCCGCCACCCCTCTTCATTTGCGACCCGCCGCCGGATGGACCTCTGCTGACGCCGCTTGCACCGCTGGGCTTGGTGCCCGGACGGCTGGACTTGGCGCTCGCACCAGGCTTGCCGGCGCCGCCAGTCTTCGCCGAACCACCGGGCTTGCCGGCGCCGCCGGTCTTCGCCGAACCACCCGGCTTGCCGGGCCCTCCGGGCTGACCCGGGCCACCGGGCTTGCCGACGCCGCCGGGACCACCGGGACCACCCGGCTTGCCTGCACCAACGCTTCCAGGGCCACCCGGCTTGCCGGGACCACCGGGACCTCCAGGACCTCCAGGACCTCCAGGACCACCAGGACCACCAGGACCGCCCGTGAATCCCGGTCCACCAGGACCACCAGGACCACCAGGTTTACCGGGACCGCCCGGCTTGCCCGGAAGCGGCTTGCCGGGATTCGGCTTCCAGGGCTGCCCACCCCCGGGACCGGGGCCACCCCAGTGACCGGGCCCGCCCGGACCTCCCGGGCCACCGGGACCGCCGGGGCCACCAGGTCCACCGGGGCCGCCCGGCCAACCGCCGGGGCCACCCGGACCACCCGGCCAGCCACCCGGCGGGCGCGGCGGCGGCGGGCGCCAGCCGGGATAGCCGGGCCACACCGGCGGATAGACCCAGCCGCGTCCCCAGTTCCACGAATTGTTCCAGGCATTGCCCACCAGCACGCCCGCGCCGAAGGCCAGCAGCCCCACGCCGGCGGCGGTGTAGATGGTCGAATAATCATATTCAGGCACATAGAGCACGGTCGGGTCGGCCGAGGTGATGTAGACCACGCTGCGCCCACCCTCCTCACGCCGCGTCACCACCTGCTTGTCGTTGCTCTTGAGCGAGCCCACCGCCTCGGCCTTGGCGCGCAGCGCCTGGATGGCCACCGAGACATCCTCGGGCTGCGTCACGAAGGCGAAGCCGATGGACTGGGTCGAGTTGAGATCCTCGTTCAGCTTCGCGACCACGGTGGGAAAGCGCACCATCGCCTTCACCGAGGGGTCCCACTTCTGCGTGTCGGCGCCAGAAAAATCGCCCTTGCTCACCGCGCTCTTGTTGCGCTCGATCCAGCGTTGGGCCTGCACCAGATCCAGCGGATAGACAGTGGCCGGCAGCAATTGCGCCAGCAGCGTATCGGGATAGAGGGCATAGGGGGCGAGCAGCGCCTCCAGCTCGGCGAGCGTGTAGCGCAACTGGGCGTCCTGCGCCGCAGCGGGGGGCGGCACGCTGGCGTCCGGCGCGGCTGGCATGGCCGGAACGGGCACGGGCGCAGGAATGGGAGCGGTCGCGGGCGGCGGCGGAGCGACGACGGCCGGTGGCCCCGCATCGGGCAGAGGCGCCTGTGCCAGTGCCGGATAAACGCTGGTGGTCCACCCGAATGCCAATGCGACCGCGAGGCGCGACCACCCCGCGAGTTCCCGGCGACGACCGGAAAGTGCCATGACGACCTCCCTTGTCCCCGGACGCCTGAATAATGCACACGTCAGGAGGCCGGGCAGGTTGGTGCGGAAACCACGGCGCGGTCGTTTTGGCCGCCACGAAGGCCCGCACAAGGCAGACAATGCGCAATTCCCGAGGCCCCGTCTACTCGGGTCATGCCCTTAGGGTCTCGCTGACCGCCGCCACCAACTGCTTGAGGGAGAACGGCTTGGGCAGGAAGGAAAAGCGCTCGCTCGGCGGCAGGTTGCGGGCGAAGGCTTCCTCGGCATAGCCCGAGATGAAGATGACCTTCAGCGCGGGATCGCGCGCCCGCAGCTCCCGCAGCAGGGTCGGCCCGTCCATCTCCGGCATGACCACGTCGGAAATCACGATATCCACCTTGCCGGCGGTCTCGAACAGCTCGAGCGCCTCCACGCCGCTCGCCGCCGCCAGAACCTCATAGCCACGATTGGCCAGCGCACGGCTGGCGAAGGCGCGCACCGCGTCCTCGTCCTCCACCAGCAGCACCCGCCCCTGCCCGGTGAGGTCGGCCACCTTGGGCTCCGGCTCGGCGGGACGCGGCGGCTCCTCCTCCAGTGCGCCGGTGTGGCGCGGCAGGAAGACGCGAAAGGTGGTGCCTTCCCCCAGCGCGCTCTCGGCGAGGATGGTGCCGCCGGTCTGCTCGACGATGCCGTAGACGGTGGAGAGGCCAAGCCCGGTGCCCTTGCCCACCTCCTTGGTGGAGAAGAACGGCTCGAAGATCTTGCCCATGATTTCGGGCGGAATGCCGGTGCCGGTGTCGGCCACCTCCACCAGCACATAGTCGCCTTCCGGCAGGCGCTGCCCGTAGGCGGTGGAGGCGGCGGCCGGGACATTGGCGGTGCGCACCGTCAGCGTGCCGCCGTCCGGCATGGCGTCGCGGGCGTTCACCGCGAGATTGATGATCACCTGCTCGAACTGGTTCTTGTCCACCTTCACCGGCCACAGGTCGCGGGCGTGCTGCACCTCCAGCGTGATGCGTTCGCCGATGAGACGGCGCAAAAGGGCGGCCGCGTCGGAGATCACGTCGGTGAGCTCGATCACCTGCGGCAGCAGGGTCTGGCGCCGGGAGAAGGCGAGCAATTGCCCGACCAGGCCAGCGGCCCGGTTGGCGTTCTGCTTGATCTGCATGATGTCCGGGAACGAGGGGTCGCTCTGGCGATGCTTCACCAGCAGCAGGTCGCAATAGCCGAGAATCGCGGTGAGGATGTTGTTGAAGTCGTGCGCCACACCGCCCGCCAGATGGCCCACCGCCTGCAGCTTCTGCGATTCGGCGAACTGCGCCTCCAGCTGCTTCTGTTCACTCGTATCGATGGCGCACAGGGCGATGTCGCCGCCCCCGCCCGGTCCGAGCGCGGCGGCGTAGAGGCGGGCCGAGCGGCCGGCCGGCCCGGCGAGGGTCACGTCGCAGGGCGC
This sequence comes from Xanthobacter autotrophicus ATCC 700552, assembly GCF_043194565.1. Lineage (GTDB taxonomy): Bacteria > Pseudomonadota > Alphaproteobacteria > Rhizobiales > Xanthobacteraceae > Xanthobacter > Xanthobacter autotrophicus_F. The sequence continues at coordinate 246,193 of NZ_JBAFVS010000006.1, forward strand.
GGGCGGTTCGCTCGCCTGCACCGCGCCGGCGAGGAGCGTCTCCGCCCCGGCCGCGTCGGCCACCAGGGCCGCCAGGGGCCGGCCGGCGGCATCGCGGCCGAACAGGCGGGCGAAGGCGGCATTGGCGGCGCGGATGCGGCCGGCCGGGTCCACCAGGGCCAGGGCCAGCGGGGCATTGAGGAAGAACAGGTCCGACGATGCCGCCGGAGCCCCGGTTGCCGCCGGCGCCGCTGCGGGCTGGTCCAATCCCTCCCGCGCGGGCAGGAGGCCGGCGAGCGCATCGAGCGGCATGACGGCCGCCACCATGCCGTCGCCCGGCGGCTGGGCGGGCGCGAGCCGCAGGATGGCCGGGAGGCGTGTGCCGTCCTTGCGGGTGAGCGCCACGTTGAGGGCAGCTTCCGTTCCCGCGGCCAGAGCCAGTTCGAGGCGGTCGAGATCGTCGGGCGCCACCACCTCGCGCACATCGCGGCCGTCCGGCCCCCAGTCGGCGAGGGCATAGCCGAGCATGCGGCACAGGGTGAGGTTCGGCGCCAGCACGTGGCCGCCGGACAGATGCAGCAGGCCCGCGGGTGCGCGTTCCCACACGTGGAGCAGATCCGCGCCCGGCATCGCCTGGGTGGACGGCGCCTCCTCCGCAACCGTCGGCGCAACAGGCGTCGGCGCGACAGCCGGGGCCGGCACGGCCGCCACGGCCTGTATGTCCTCCGCCGTGCGCAGCGTCCACAGCACCCGGCGGGGCGAGCCCAGTGGATGCACCGAAACCTCCAGCCTGCGCCCGCCCGGACCGGTGGCGAAGGCGACGGCACTTTTGGCCTCGGTGGCGGCGGCGACGGCGTTCAGCAATTCACCCACCATGGGCTGGCTGCCGGGAATGCGGGCCAGGAAGCGCTCGGGCACGGGCAGCGTCTCGACCCCGCTGCGGCACATGCGCTGATAGGCGGCGTTGGACTCCACCACCCGCTCGCCATCCTCCACCACCGCCATGGCGTCGCCGGAGGCGGCGAGTACGGCTTCCGCAAGGGCATCTTCCGGTTCGCCGCCGCTCAGGGTGCGCCGCACGGCGAGCACCAGCTCGAAGGCGCCGACCACGGCGAGCGCGGCCACGAGGGCCGAAAACAGCCCACTCGTTCCCTCACCAAGGGCCATCCCCGCGGCAAAGCCGCCGGCCAGGGCCGCGACGAGGACCAGAGCCGAACGTGCGACCCTCGTGCCCCGGCCGGCCGGGGCGACGCGCGCCCGGCCCCGCCCCGCCGGCCTGCCTGCGCCATTTTCCGTCGCTCGCTCACCGCTCATTGCAGCCGTCCCGCTCCGCCACACCGCAAAAATCCGATCCCACCGGGTTGAATCGGCCCAATTGGTAAATCTGCCCCTAAACGCAAGACAAAAGAACGTGTTAACCGTCCGCGTCCATCAGGGCCGACCGCAGCATGCCCTGAAGGCGCGCCGGCATTCTGCCGCCAAATGAGCGCGCGACTTAATTCCTGCCATGATTATCAACAAAAGCTTAGGCCATGAGCTTCAGGATCACAGCCTGCGCGCCGGGCGGTGTGTGCGGGCTCCGAGGCTGGCACGCACATCGAGCCGGTGACGAAAGGCGAGAGCACGCGCCGATCGGATTGCACCGCAATCTGATCGGATAATGCGTTCTCTTCCTTGAGGTTGAGAGCCGCCGTCGTCGGCATTGGGGGTTTCCCCGACAGCGTTTCGTGGTCCACAGGCACACGAAACGCCCTTACATCAGAGCGGAGGCATGATGCTACAGCAGTTGTTCGGTTCCCAGCTCGCGCTTCCGATCCGCCTGGCGATCGCCGTCATCGTGATCGGCGCGCTGCTGGCCGTGACGGTGCTGGTGATGCGACGCCTCACCAACCGTGGACGCGGCCCCGTCAGAAGCGGGCGCACCGGCCCCCGCCTCGCCGTTCTGGACAGCGTCGCGGTGGATCAGCGCCGGCGGCTCGTCCTGGTTCGCCGTGACGACGTGGAACACCTGCTGCTCGTGGGTGGCAGCAGCGACATCGTGGTGGAACACCAGATCGCCGTCGACGAAGAGGTCCCCGCCGCAGCGGCTTCCGCCGCGCCGGCCCTCGCCGCCTCCCGCGAGGCCCCGGCCCTGCAGCGGCCCATCGGCCGAAGGGGCCTCCAGTCTCCCGCCGCCGCCCTTTCTCCCGCGGCCCTCGCCGCAGACAGCGTCGCCGCGCCCTTGCCGGCGCTCGAGCCCGCCCCGGCGATGGCCGTTGCCCCGCCTGCTCCTGCCATTGCGCCGACGCCGGTCATCGAGCCTCGCGAGGACCGGCGCCCCCTGCCCTCCCGTCGTCCCCTGCTGCGGGGGGACAGCCCCGCCCCGGCGGCGCGGCCGTCCCTGCGCCCTGCGGCTCAGGATACGTCTATCGGGACGTCGATCAACGCGCCCATCACCGCGCCGAGGCCGGCACCGAACGTGCCCCAGACCGCCGCCGCGCCGGCGGTGCAGCCTGAAGCGGTCCGGACCGCGCCCATGGAGCCCCGTAAGGCCCCCGAGATCGAGCTTGCGCCGCCCGCACGGGTCGAGCCGGCGCCGGTGCCGCGGCTGGAGCCCACCCGGTCCGAAGCCCCCGCCCCGACCACGGACAGCCGCCTCGACGAACTGACCCAGCGGCTGGATGCGGCCCTGGCCCACCCCGCCCCGGCCGAACCGCAGCTGAGCCTGGCCGATCTGCTCGGCGAGACCCCGGAAAAGCCGGCCGAGCCGGAAGCTGCGCCCAGGGTGGAACCCCGGGCTGACCACAAGTCGGAGGCGACGCCTGCGCCTGTGGTCCATCCGGAACCCCTTCCGGACGCCGCGGTCGACAGCCCGCAGGTGCTCCCCTCCGACCGGCCCCTGTCGCGCTTTCTCTACCAGTCGCGCTCCCGCCCCGAGCCGCGCGTCGGCGACGAGGTGCGCCCGCGCCTCGATCCCCTGCCCCGGATCGAGCGCCCGTCGGAAGATGGCGCCCGCCCGGCGGCGCCCGCCCGCTCCGAGCCGCCGTTGCGCCCGCGCGAGTTCGCATTCCGGCCGGTGGACGCCAATCCCCGCGAGCCGGCGCCCCGGGACGCCCTCGACATGCCCCGCCGCGAGCCCCCGGCCCTGCGCGAGATCACCCGTGAGTCGCTGCGCCCGAGTGCGCCGGCCCCCGTCCTCTCCCGTCCGGGCGCCACGATCGAGGCCAAAGCCGAAGTCAAGGACGAGGTGAAGGCCGACGCCAAGCCGGATGCCAAGCTGGACGAGACCGCCGCCGTCCGGGCCGGCTTCATCCCGTCGGTCGCGCCCAAGGCTGCGGGGGTCCTTCCCGACGCCCCGGCCACCGCGCCGGAGCCGAAAGCAAAGGACCCGCTAGAGGACTTCGATGCGGAGATGGCCAATCTGCTCGGCCGCACCGGCGCCCGCGGCCAGTGAGCGGCCAGTGAGCGGCACGGCTTCGGCCCCGGCGGTTGACCGGCGCCGTCGGTGCGAGCAGGACAAGCCGAACAAAAAGGGCCGGCGACGCAATCCCGTCGCCGGCCCTTTTTATTTTGCCCGTGGCCCCCAGACCGAGCCCGCCTTGGGCGTCAGAGTCGTTTTGGACCCGGTCGTTGGGCCTCAGTCGTCGCGATAGACGCGCTCGCGCCGTTCGTGCCGCTCCTGCGCCTCCACCGAGAGGGTGGCGATGGGGCGGGCCTCCAGGCGCTTCAGCGAGATGGGCTCGCCCGTGTCCTCGCAATAGCCGTAGGTTCCGTCCTCGATCCGCAGGAGCGCAGAATCGATCTTGGCGATGAGCTTGCGCTGGCGGTCGCGGGCCCGCAGCTCGATGGAGCGGTCGGTCTCGGACGAGGCCCGGTCGGCTAGATCGGGATGGTTCTGGTTCTCGTCCTGAAGGTGCTGCAGGGTCTCACGGGCCTCCTTCAGGATATCTTCCTTCCAGCGCAACAGCTTCACGCGAAAATATTCGCGCTGCCTGTCATTCATGAAAGGCTCGTCCTCGCGGGGCCGATAGTCCTCGTCGATTTGGATCGACATCAGCAAGGTCCTCACTAAGCGTCGCTGACCCCTCGGCGGCGGGTCGCTTCAGGCCCTCATCTCAAGGAAGCCGGGTCCCCGAGATGCCGGACCGGGGCGAGCCCTGCCCCGTCAACGACCTGAAGCGGCCTCCTGGCGATCTGGCCGGCGGAGCCGGACCCTCCCGGACAGGAATGACGCTCCATTGTCGGGGGCGCTTATATCCACGCCGCCGGTGGACTACAACCGCCATCGCAACGGGCATCGGGGCTTGACGCCGCGACCCCGTCCCCCGACCCTGCTGCGGTGCGGCAGGACGGCCGCCGGGAGGATGGGTATCCATGCGTTTCGAGGGCACGCAGAGCTATGTGGCGACCGATGATCTGAAGGTGGCCGTCAACGCCGCCATCGTGCTCGAACGCCCCTTGCTGGTGAAGGGCGAGCCCGGGACCGGCAAGACCGTCCTGGCGCAGGAGGTGGCCGGGGCACTGGGCGCGCCGCTCATCGAATGGCACGTGAAGTCCACCACCAAGGCCCAGCAGGGCCTCTACGAGTATGACGCGGTGGCGCGCCTGCGCGACAGCCAGCTCGGCGATCCCAGGGTGCACGACATCACCAATTACATCCGCCGCGGCAAGCTGTGGACGGCGTTTGCCTCCGACGTGCGGCCGGTGCTGCTCATCGATGAGGTGGACAAAGCCGACATCGAGTTCCCCAACGACCTGCTGCTGGAACTCGACCGGATGGAGTTCCACGTCTACGAGACCGGCGAGCAGGTGAAGGCGCGCCAGCGTCCGCTGGTCATCATCACCTCCAACAACGAGAAGGAGCTGCCGGACGCCTTCCTGCGCCGCTGCTTCTTCCACTACATCCGCTTCCCCGACGCCGAGACCATGCGCGCCATCGTCGAGGTGCACTTCCCCGGCATCAAGCAGCGCCTGGTGGGTGAAGCCATGCGCCTGTTCTACGAGTTGCGCGAGGTGCCTGGCCTGAAGAAGAAGCCGTCCACGTCCGAACTGATCGACTGGTTGAAGCTGTTGCTCGCCGAGGATGTGGACAGCGAGACCCTGCGCCAGCAGGACCTGCGCAAGACCATTCCGCCGCTGGCCGGCGCCCTGCTCAAGAACGAGCAGGACGTGCACCTGTTCGAGCGCCTGGCCTTCCTCGCCCGTCGCGAACAGCGCTGACGGAGTTCACCCGCCCCATGGACGCAGCCCGCTTTCTCGTGACGCTGCTGGTGATCGGCGTGCCGCTCGCCATGTTCTTCGCCCTGCGCCGCACCAAGGGCACGGCAACGACCGAGCGACCGGGCGCACCCACGGCACCGGAGCGCCGGCCGCCCGTCGATTTCGGCATGGCGCGGGAGTCCCATTCCGCATCGGCCCCAACGACCGTCGATCAGGCTGCGCCCACGCCTGCTCCAGGGGCGGCTGCGGCAGCCGCGGGCGGCGCCTTCATCCTCGCCGTAGAGTCGGCGCGGCAGCATGCGGGCGAGAGCGGGAGCGAATCGTCCCGAACGGGCCAAGGAGCCGGACAGGGGGGAAGCGGACCGGATTCCGGTGCCGATTCGGGCAACAGCGGCGCCTAGAGCGTTTCCCCGTTTCACTGAATCGGGGAAACGCTCTAGGTTATTGAGTTTACGCGTTTTCTTTACGCGAACCGGTATCCACTTCGCTCGAAAATGCTCTAGAAGCTGAACGCCGCGTGCTCCAGCCGAGAGACCGCGGCGAATGCTCCCTCGCCTGCGGATACCGAACCGGAGGCGAGATCCGCGGCTCCGGTTCGTCCCTTCACCACCAGGCCTTGCCGATGTTGAAGGTGTAGCTGAGCGAGAGGCCGGCCATGAACTGGTTGGCATCGCTGGTGAGCGGGGAGGACGAGGCGTCGCCCAACAGGTGGCCGTAGGTGCCGTAGACACCGGCCTCGAAGCCGTTGCGGAAATTGTAGGTCAGCTGCGCCGTGGCCCCCACCAGGTCGAACCCGGCGCCCGCGCTGTAGACCGGCAGCGGATTGCCGAAGGCCGTCGCCACCGCCGACTGCACCGGCGTAATGCCGAAATAGGTCTCCATATAGCCCGACCCGCCATAGGTCAGGCGCGGGCCGGCGGCGAAGCGCCACTGGCCGTAGGGCACGATGACATCCGCGCCAAGCAGGCCGCGAACGCCCTCAAAGCCGCCGACGCCGTAACGCAACTCGGCGCGGGTGCGCAGCCAGGGCGTCACGTACCATTCGGCGAAGCCGCCGGCTTCCACCGAGAAGTCGATATCGCCAAGTCCAGTCAGGAGGTCGTCGTCACTCGCGCTGCGCCCCCAATCGAGCCGGCCGACTGCTCCGATGCGGAAGGTGCCGGTGTCGAACAGGGCGATGGAGGGGTTGTCGTCCACGCTGCGGAAAACGTTGAGCTGGCTCGCCTTGCTGATGGAGAAGATGAGGCCAGGCCGCACGGTGTAGCCATCAGAACCGGGATAATTGGGCTCCATCTGGCCGGCGCCGCCAATGGTCAGGTACCAGTCTTCCTGCGCCGAAGGCGCGACCGGGGTGGCCGGCGGCGGCGAGAACAGGTCGGCCGCCGTGGCGGGAACCAGCCCACCCGCGGAAAACACCGCGGCGAGAAGGGCGAAACGCAGCGACCGATGCATGAATGACCTCTGACTGAAACCGCAGCTATCCTGCGGCCGAGCGGTTTGCAAATTCCGAACGCGGCGAACCCGACAACAGCCCAACGAAAAGATGGCTAACGACGTGTTGCGTCAAGAGCTTGCCACCGATAGCGGGCCGGCGTTGCAAAATCGCCACGCCAGCGCGGCACACCGCCACTTACCTCAGCCCGGACCACCGCCACGGCGGCGGGTCCACAGGAATGCCGCCGCCACGCCCACCAGGGCCGCGGCGAGACCATACCAGGTGAGCGCATATTCCAGATGGCGGTTGGGGAACGCGAGCCGCGTGCCGCCGGCCAGGGGTAGACCTCCCGGCACCGTATTCGCCCCCTCGTCGATGATGAAGGGCGCCGCGCCTGAAAGGCCGCGGGCAGCGGCGATGCCGGCCGGGTCCATGCGGAAGAAGCCGCCGTGGGCCGGATCATTGGCCGGCACGAACCAGCTTGCCTCCTCCGGCAGGCGCAGGAGGCCCACCACCTCCGCCTCGCCTGCCACCTGTCCCTCGGCGCGGGTGGCGGGATCGCGCCGGTCGGACGGGACGAAGCCGCGGTTGACCAGGATCGGCGGCCCGTCCGTGCGCAGCAGTGGCGTCACCACAAGGTAGCCCTGCCCCTTCACCGGGCCGGGCGCATCCTCACCGCGCACCGTATAGACGAGGGTTTCCCGACCGTGATCGAAGGTGCCGCGCACCTGAACGCGGCGATATTCATCCGCCTCGCGCGTCAGTTGAGGCCAGAGCGCCGGCGGCGGAACAGGCACGGGCGCAGCATGGACCCGCGCTTCCACGCGGGCGAGCAGCATGTCCTTCCAGGAGAGCCGCTCCAGTTGCCAGGTCCCGAGGCCGATCAAGATGAGGAAGGCGGCCAGGGCGGCAACCGCCGGCAGCACGAGGCCGCCGCCCGGCCGCCGCGCGCGCCCGGCCGCATCGTCCGGCGCTCGGCTCACGGCGTGTGCGAATCGAGCCGCCCTTCGGCGGCCTTGTTGCGGTATTGCAGCGCCACCATCACACCCTTGAAGGGACGCAGCAGGCCCAGCGTGACCACGAGGATGGCGGGAATCCAGAGCAGCGCATGGACCCAGAGCGGCGGCTCGAACGTCACCTCCACCCAGAAGGCAAGCGCCACCACCACGAAGCCGCCGAACAGGATGACGAACACCGCCGGGCCGTCGCCGGAATCGGCAAAGCCGTAATCAAGTCCACAGGCGGTGCAGGACGGTGCCAGATCCAGGAACCCCTTGAACAGCGAACCGCGCCCGCACCGGGGGCAGCGGCAGCCGAGACCGGCCGACCACGGGGAGATCGGCGCAAAATAAGGCTCCAGGGGCATCGTCGATTTCCTTGCGGCCGGGCGCGCGGACGGATCGTCCCGGCGCGGGCCGAAGGCAGGGCCGGATCGGCATGCCGCCGCCCTGCCCTGCCCGTGCTTGGTTCAGTGTCCGGCGGATCCGCCGGACGCCCACACATAGATGAAGGTGAAGAGGAACAGCCACACCACGTCCACGAAGTGCCAGTACCAGGCCGCCGCCTCGAAGCCGAAATGCTTCTGCGGGGTGAAGTCGCCCTGATAGGACCGCAGCAGGCACACCGCGAGGAAGATGGTGCCGACGATCACATGGAAGCCGTGGAAGCCCGTGGCCATGAAGAAGGTGGCGCCATAAATACTGCCCGCAAACGCGAAGTGGGCGTGGGCATATTCGTAGGCCTGGAGCGTCGAGAACAGCACGCCGAGGATCACGGTGCACCACAGGCCCCACTTCAGGCCCTGCCGGTCGCCGTGCACGAGGGCATGGTGGGCCCAGGTGACGGTGGTGCCGGAGGTGAGCAGGATCAACGTGTTGAGCAGCGGCAGGTGCCAGGGGTCGAGGGATTCGATGCCCTTGGGCGGCCACACGCCGCCGGTGAACTCCAGCCGCTGGTAGTTGATGGCCTCGTTCGTGAAGAGCGAAGCGTCGAAGAAGGCCCAGAACCAGGCCACGAAGAACATCACCTCGGAGGCGATGAACAGGATCATGCCGTAGCGCAGGCCCAGCACCACCACACGGGTATGCAAGCCGGCGCGGCTCTCATGGACCATGTCCCGCCACCAGCCAAACATGGTGTACAGGACGCCAAGGAAGCCCACCACCATGGCGATCGCGGTGCCGCCATGCATCCACACCACCGCGCCGGCGGTGAGGATGAGGGCCGAGACCGAGCCGATGATCGGCCAGGGGCTCGGATCAACGACGTGGTAATCGTGTTTCTTGACGTGTGCCTCGGCCATGGCGATCGGCCTCCCTTCCCCTGTCACGTGAAGACCCCGCCGAAAATCCGGCGCATGGCCCCATTCTGCCGGACGGCCCGCCGGGCCGCCCGATGCTCTGCTCCGCGGAAGGCGGAGCTTCGGCGCTAAAGCGGCCTGCCGTCCGCCCCCGTTCCATTCGCCCGCGCCACCGGCTTATCCGGCGTCTTGATGGGGAAGAAGGTGTAGGACAGCGTAATATTGGACAGCGTCTTCAGGTCCGGATCCTGCGCGATGGCGGGGTCCACATAGAAGACGACCGGCATTTCCAGCTTCTCGTTCGGCGCCAGCGTCTGCTCGTCGAAGCAGAAGCACTGCAGCTTCACGAAATAGGCCCCCGCCTGGGGTGGGGAGACGTTGTAGGTGGCGTTGGCGTGCGTCTCCAGGGCGGAGCGGTTCGCCGCCGTGTAGTGGGCGAGGCTGGTGGCCCCCACCTTCACGGTCAGGTCGCGTTCCACCGGCGCAAACGCCCAGGGCAGGCCGGGCGCCACATTGGCGTCGAAGCGAATGGTGATCTCGCGCTCCATGGGGGCGGCGGTGGGCGCGGTGCCGACCCGCGTGGCGCCGCCGAAGCCGGTGAGCGCGCAGAACATGGCATAAAGCGGCACCGACGCGTAGGTGACGCCTACCATGGCGGCGATGAAGGCGAAGCACGCCGAAGCCACCACCAGATGGCGGCGACCCGTGGTGCGGCGTCCATTGCCCGCTGTGCGTTCCGCTGCCGTGCGTTCAGCCGTGCCCGCGTCCATCCTTCACCCTCGCCGCCCGGATCGCCCCCCGATCCCTTTCGCTCGTCTTCACATCCTGTCCGAAAGGCCCCTCAAAGGGGCCGGTTCAGAACACTTGGTCCCAGCTTCACGATGGTCACCACGTAGAACAGCACCGCCAGGAACCCGAGCACCGAGGCGATGGCGATATTGCGCGCCCGCCGCCGCCTGATCTGTTCCGGCGTCAGAACCACGCCCTCCTCGTCCGAGGGGCGCGGCGGCTTCTTTTCCATGCTCATCGCAGCAGCCCGCCAATCACCGCCTCGCCGAGGAGTGTGGCGAACAACGCGAACAGATAAACGATCGAGAATCCGAACAGGCTCTTGGCCGCCTTCACCGCGGCTTCCCCCTCGCGGCGGCGATAGACGCGCCAGGCGAGCATGATCATCCAGGCCCCGGCCAGCACCGCCACGGCGCCATAGGCGAGGCCCGCATAGCCGAGCACGGCCGGGCTCGCGGCCAGCGGAACGAGGAACAGGGTGTAGAGCAGGATCTGGAGCCGCGTCTCGTCAGGCCCCGCCGTGACCGGCAGCATGGGCACGCCGGCGCGGGCATAGTCGTCCGCCCGGTAGAGGGCGAGCGCCCAGAAATGGGGCGGGGTCCAGAAGAAGATGATGGCGAAGAGCAACACCGGCTCCAGCGACACCGTACCGGAAGCCGCGGCCCAGGCCACCAGTGGCGGAAACGCGCCTGCCGCGCCGCCGATGACGATGTTCTGCGGCGTCGAGCGCTTCAGCCACATGGTGTAGATCACCACGTAGAAGAAGATGGTGAAGGCAAGCAGCGCGCCCGACAGCGCATTGACCAGCAGGCCCAGCACCACCACCGAAAAGGCCGAAAGGGTCAGGCCGAAGGCCAGGGCCTCCCGTGCGGAGACCCGGCCCGAGGGAACCGGCCGCTTGCGGGTGCGGGACATGATGGCGTCGATGTCCGCATCCCACCACATGTTGAGCGCACCGGCGGCGCCCGCGCCGACCGCGATGCACAAAAGGGCCGTGAAGGCGATGACCGGATGCACATCCCCGGGCGCCCGCACAAGACCCACCAGCGCCGTGAAGATGACCAGCGACATCACGCGCGGCTTCAGGAGCTCGAAATAGTCGCGCGGCGACGCCAGTCCTTCTCCAGCCGCCGCGAAGGCGTACGGCTCGGAATTGGTCAGGCTCGCTGGTTCGTCACGCATTCCAAAACTCCCTCAAACCCTGCTGGCCCGAACCTGGTTTACCCTGGGGATGAACGCCCCGACTACCGGTCTGGCGGACCTGCGCGCCTCTCCGGGCGCTTTAAATCCCAATCCCAAGTCCTTCTTCGCCTGCAAAGAACTGCCAATGCGGCGCCCTATCGACCCCGAAGGTGGCAGAAGCCGCGGTCGCCCGCGGCTTCCCAAGATCACGGCCGCTCGGGGCCAAGGCGTCACTTGATGCGCGGCAGCACTTCGAACTGATGGAAGGGCGGCGGCGAGGACAGGGTCCACTCCAGCGTGCTGGCCCCCACGCCCCACGGATTGTCGCCGGCCTTCTCCTTGCGGATGAAGGCGAGCGCCGTACCGGTGAGGAAGATCAGCACCGCCACACCCGAAATGTAGGAACCGATGGAGGAGACGAAGTTCCACCCCGCAAACGCATCCGGATAGTCCGCATAACGGCGCGGCATGCCGGCGAGCCCGAGGAAATGCTGCGGGAAGAAGACCAGGTTCACGCCCACGAAGGTGACCCAGAAGTGCAGCTTGCCCCAGAATTCCGGGATCATGTAGCCACTCATCTTCGGGAACCAGTAGTACCAGCCGGCGAAGATAGCGAACACGGCACCGAGCGACAGCACGTAGTGGAAGTGCGCCACCACGTAATAGGTGTCATGCAGCGAGCGGTCGATGCCGGCGTTGGACAGCACCACGCCCGTCACACCACCCACGGTGAACAGGAAGATGAAGCCGATGGCCCATAGCATGGGCGTACGGAACTGGAGCGAGCCGCCCCACATGGTGGCGATCCAGGAGAAGATCTTCACGCCCGTGGGCACCGCGATGATCATGGTGGCGGCGACAAAATAGGACTGGGTGCCGCTGGACAGGCCCACCGTATACATGTGGTGCGCCCACACCACGAAGCCCACCACGCCGATGGCCACCATGGCATAGGCCATGCCCAGATAGCCGAAGATGGGCTTGCGCGAGAAGGTGGAGATGATGTGGGAGACGATGCCGAACCCGGGCAGGATCAGGATGTACACCTCGGGGTGACCGAAGAACCAGAACAGGTGCTGGAACAGGATCGGGTCGCCGCCGCCGGCCGGATCGAAGAAGGTGGTGCCGAAGTTGCGGTCGGTGAGCAGCATGGTGATGGCACCCGCCAGCACCGGCAGCGACAACAGCAGCAGGAAGCCCGTGATCAGCTGGGACCAGGCGAACAGCGGCATCTTGTGCAGCGTCATGCCCGGGGCGCGCATGTTGAAGATGGTGGTGATCAGGTTGATGGCGCCCAGCAGCGACGACGCGCCGGCGATATGCAGCGAGAAGATCAAAAGGTCCATGGCCGGACCGGGATGGCCGAGCTTGGACGACAGGGGCGGATAGATGGTCCAGCCGCCACCGAAACCGTTGGAGCCGGCCGCGCCTTCCACGAACAGCGACGACAGCGCCAGGATGAAGGACGGCGGCAGCAGCCAGAAGGCGATGTTGTTGATCCGCGGGAACGCCGTATCCGGCGCGCCGATCATCAGCGGGGCGAAATAATTGCCGAAGCCGCCGATGAGGGCGGGCATCACCATGAAGAAGATCATGATGAGGCCGTGGCCCGTGGTGAAGACATTGAAGGTCTGCGGATCAGAAAAGATCTGCATGCCGGGGTGCTGCAGCTCCATCCGGATGGCGATGGACAGGATGCCGCCCACGATCCCCGCCACGATGGCGAAGATCAGGTACATGATCCCGATGTCCTTGTGATTGGTCGAGAACACCCAGCGCTTCCAGCCGGTGGGGATGTGCGCGTCGTGTTCGTCGTTTCCGTAGTGGCTGTGGGTGACTGCCTCGGTGGCCATTCCCGCTATCCTTGTCTTCCGGCACCGGCGTCCGTCTCGCCACGCCGTCGCTTGCCTGCTCTCGTCACCGGCCGCGACCGGTGACGCAATTTCATAGAGGCGCCAGCGCCAGGCGCCGGCTGAAGCCTCAGCGCGCCAGGGCGCCGGCGGCCAGAGGACCAGAGGCCGAAGAAGCGGGAGCCAACGCGCCGGCGTCGGCCATCTTGCCGGCGGCGTCGGCCGCGGATGCGAACTTCGCCTTCGCCTGGGCGATCCAGGCTGCAAAGTCTGCCTCGCTCACCGCCCGCACCGCAATCGGCATGAAGGCATGGTCGCGGCCGCACAACTCGGAACACTGGCCGTAATAGATGCCCTCGCGGGTCACCTTGAACCAGCTTTCGTTCAGGCGGCCGGGATTGGCGTCGATCTTCACGCCGAACGAGGGCATTGCGAACGAATGGATCACGTCAGCGGAGGTGACCTGGATGCGCACGATCTTGTTGACCGGCACCACCACCTCATTGTCCACCGCCAGCAGGCGCGGCTGACCCGGCTTCAGGTCCTTCTCGGACACCAGGTAGGAATCGAAGCCGAAGGCGCCATTGTCGGGATATTCGTAGGACCAGTACCACTGGTGCCCCGTCACCTTCACCGTCATGTCCGGCTTGGGGATGTTCAGCTCGAGATGCAGCAGGCGGAAGGACGGGATGGCGATGAGCACGAGGATCATCACCGGAATCACGGTCCAGGCCACCTCGATGAGGGTATTGTGGCTCGTCTTGGACGGCACCGGATTGGCGCGCTCATTGAAGCGCACCACCACGATGGCGAGCAGCACCAGAACGAACAGCACGATCGACGTGATGATGATGAGCATCAACGTATTGAAATCGTGAATCTTTTCCATCACCGGAGTGACGGCCCCCTGCAGATTGATCTGCCAGGGCGATGGCTGGCCGGTCTCGGCGTAGGCGGCGCTCGCGGAAACACTCGCGGCACACACGCCCACCGCAAGGGTAGCGGGGCGAAGGAACGACATCATCTTCAACGGCTCTCCCTGGCCCGGCGGACTGAACCGCCGTACTGCGCCCGCCCTGCACGCTCAGCAGCGCGCCGTCCGGACCACTTGTGAAGTAGCTGCCCATCCGGCGGAAGCCGCTGGCAAGTGCACTGATTTTTAAGGCAGCCACTCTCCCTAGAGTTCATCAAACATAATTGGGTCCGCCTTGCAATCGCCCAAGCTTGGCCCTCGGTGCGACAATAAGTCGGGAACTCCATGCACCATACGGGAGCCCCACGGACCGGTGGCGCACAGGCCCTTGCCCCGCCTTGCTCGGCCTTTTTTCAGTTCCGTCACGGCCACCGTCGGCCGTCGGGTATGCCGTACCGTCAGGGAGACAAAATGGCGCGCGTGGCCAGATCATGAAGACCACAGGCATGGGGGACCAGCGACCAGCAAACGGCCCTCGGAGAATCCCCAGCGGCCTGCAGCCGCGCCACGCAACTGCCGCATTGTTGACAGGATGGCTAGGCCATTAAGGCATTGGTTCACTAAATCAGATAAGGCAGATCTGCCTGGCGCCCGCCGGGTCCCTGCCGGAGCTTGCGATGGTCGTGTCGTTCCCTGCCCGCCGCCTCTTCCGTTCGGGCCGTGCCGAGAGGGCCCGGTCCGGGACGAGAGCCCGTGCGCTGCTTGTCCTGTTCGGTGCGCTCCTTGCCGCGGCCGTCTCCACGGCACAGCCCGCCGCCGCTCAGGGCGTGGTGAAATCGGTGCACGGGGAATGGCAGATCCGCTGCGATACCCCGCCGGGCGCCCAGAGCGAGCAATGCGTGCTGCTCCAATCGGTGCAGGCGGAAGACCGGCCGAACGTGGGCCTCACCGTCATCGTCCTGAAGACCGCGGACCAGAAGAGCCGCCTGCTGCGCGTTCTGGCCCCCCTCGGGGTGCTGCTGCCGGCGGGTCTCGGCCTCAAGATCGACGAGCAGGACGTGGGCCGCGCCGGATTCGTGCGCTGCCTGCCCAATGGCTGCGTCGCCGAGGTGGTCATGGACGACGCGCTGGTCGCCCGCCTGAAGGCCGGCAAGCAGGCGACCTTCATCATCTTCCAGACCCCGGAAGAAGGCATCGGCGTCCCCCTCAGCCTCAACGGCTTCGGCCCGGGCTTCGACACGCTGCGCTGAACGCCCGCCCGGCCCGGCCAACGCCGCCCGGCGGGAATGCACTGTGCGTGAAGGCTTGCGCCTGAGGCATCGGGCCTGAGGCTTGGTCCGTCGGCATTTGGAGGCCAAGCCGGCCAGCGTGGGAAACACTGCGTGAGAATCTCTTGCGCGGAGCCATCGCTGCGCCGCAGCATTGGCACGGTTTGGACATGCTCGCTGCGCACAAGGCGGGAGCGGAGCGGGGTAGCGACGTTCGGGTCGTTCGAGCGACCAGAGCAATGCCGGGGCGATGGCTTCGGGGGCCGGCAGGGAGACGTGGATGCACGGGGATGAACACGCACTTTTCGGCGCGGCGCTCGCCTTCCTTGCCGCAGCGGTGGTCTCCGTTCCCATTGCCAAGCGCCTCGGCTTCTCTCCGGTTGTCGGTTACCTTCTGGTCGGCATCGCCATCGGCCCGGTGGGCTTCAATGTGGCCGATCCGGGGGTGGTCTCCACCGTCGCCGAGCTCGGCGTGGTCATGCTGCTGTTCCTGGTCGGGCTGGAGCTGAAGCCGTCCAACCTCCTGTCCATGGGGCATTACATCTTCGGCCTGGGCACCGCGCAGCTCCTGCTGACGGCGCTGGCGTTCGCGCTTCTGGCCTATTTCGGCCTCGGCTTCGGCGCGGCCGCGGCGGTGGTGAGCGGGCTCGCCCTCTCGATCTCCGGCACCGCCATCGCGCTCCAGCTGCTCGGCGAGCGCGGCGACCTCGCCTCCCCCTACGGCCAGCGCACCTTCTCCATCCTGCTGTTCCAGGACATCGCGGTGGTGCCGCTGCTGGCTCTCGTGCCCCTGCTGGCGCCCGGCGGCGAGGCCGAGGTGACGCGCGACCCCAAGGCAACGTTGCTCGCCGCTTCCCTTGCGGTGGCGGCCATCGCCGTCATCGTGGTGGCCGGGCGATATCTGCTCAATCCGCTGTTTCGCGTGCTCGCCCGTTCCGGCGCGCGCGAGGCGATGACGGCGGCGGCCCTGCTGGTGGTGATGGGCGCCGCCGGCCTCATGGAGGCGGCCGGCCTGTCGGCGGCGCTCGGGGCGTTTCTCGCCGGCCTGCTGTTGTCGGAAAGCACCTTCCGCCATGAGTTGGAGGCCAATGTGGACGCCTTCCGCGGCCTGCTGCTCGCCGTGTTCTTCATGAGCATCGGCATGTCGCTCAACATCGACGTGGTGCTGGGCCACATCCCCGCCCTCCTGGTCGGGACGCTGGCGGTGGCGGTGGTCAAGTCGGTGATCGTCTATCTGGTGTTTCGTGCCGACAACATCGCCCCGCAGGATTCCATGCGCGCCGCGGTCGCGCTCTTGTCCGCGGGCGAGTTCGCGTTCGTGCTGTTTCCGCTGGGCCTCGACAACGGCATCCTGAAGCCCGAGCAGGCGGACCTGCTGATCGCGCTCGCGGCGCTCACCATGATTCTCGGACCGCTCCTCTTCGCCGCCCTGTCGCGTCTCCTGCCGCGGTTCGCCCGCCCGGCGGCGGAGCCGCCGGCGGACGATTTTGCCGATGCGGACGGATCGGTGCTGGTGATCGGCTTCGGCCGATTCGGCCAGATCGTCTCCCAATGCCTCCTGGCCCAGGACGTGAGCGTCACGATCATCGACAAGGACGTGGAGATGATCCAGAGCGCCGGGCGGTTCGGCGTGCACATCTATTATGGCGACGGCACAAGGCTCGACGTGCTGCGGGCGGCCGGCGCCGAAAGCATGGAAGTCATCTGCGTGTGCGTTGACAACAAGGAGGACGCCAACCGCATCGTCGAGATCGTGCGCGGCTCCATCCCCGACGCGCGCCTGTTCGTGCGCAGCTTCGACCGGGTGCATTCCATGGAGCTGCTGCGCCTTGGTGTGGATTTCGAGCTGCGCGAAACGCTCGAATCGGCCCTGTCCTTCGGCGCCCGCACCCTGGAGGCGCTGGGCGTGCCGCAGACCGCCGCCGCCGCCCGCATCGCCGACGTGCGCCTGCGCGACCGCGCCCGGCTGGAACGGCAGATGGAGGAAGGCATCTTCGCGGACACCGAGGTGTTCCGGGGCCAGAAGGTGGAGCCCGAGCCCCTGACCCAGCCGGAGAAACCCGCGCGCCCGCTCAATCCCGAAGCGCAGGATATCCTGTCCCACGAAACCGAATTCTCCGGCTGATCCGGCCCGCAGGACCGCGGCATCCGGCGGGGCGGATCGAAGTCGTGGGATAGCCCGGCGAGGATTGCAACCAACTCGTGATTTCGGCGAGACGATGGCGTAAGGTCGCAGGACCGGGTTCGCGATCGGGCAACGGCAAACGGGACGGCCAGGCGCGCCAGATCGCACATCTGGGTGCCGCGATCCTGCGGAGTTGAGCGTATGGATCAATTCTTGGAGATGCTCCGGGCGGCACAGGGCGGCCACGGGCTCGAGAATATCGGGCGCATGTATGGCCTGTCGCCCCAGCAGGCCCAGTCGGTGGCCGAGGCGGTGATGCCGGCCTTCACCGAGGCCTTCAAGCAGGCCACCCAGTCTCCCGAAGCCCTCGCCTCGCTGATGACGCTGATGACGAGCGGCCCCTACGGCGCCTTCTACGCACAGCAGCCCGCTGCCCCGGCCGAATTGTCCCGCGCCGGCAGCGAGGCGCTCGACACCGTGTTCGGCTCGTCCGAGGTCAGCCGCGCGGTGGCGGCGCATGTGTCCGCCTCCACCGGCCTCGGCGTCACCATGGTGCGGCAGATGATGCCGAGCTTCGCCACCCTCGTGGTCGGCGGCCTTGCGAAATCGCTTGCCGCCTCAGGTGCGCTCCAGCAGATGCTCGCGGCCATGCTGAGCCGCATGCCCGGCCAGACCACGCAGCGCATTGCGCCCATCTCCTCCGGCAATCCCTTCATCGACGCCTTCCTCGCCTTCACCAGCACGGCGACGGAACAGAGCCCCAAGGCCTTTGCCACCGGCAATCCCTGGGCCGACGCCTATGCCCAGATGATGTTCCAGCGCGCGCCCCAGCCGGCGCCCCAGCGCAGCAACAATCCGATCAACGCCTGGCAGGACGTGGTCAATGCCATGAACAAGACCATGACCCAGGCCGGCGTCCCGGCGGCGCGCGCGCCGGAGCCACCCCCGCCGCCGCTGGCCCCGTTCCAGAATTTCTTCGCCCAGCTCTTCGCGCAGGGTTTCCCGCCGGCCTTTCCGGCCACCGACAATGCGCGGGCCTATTCCGTTCCGGATTTCTGGCTCGACATCATGCGCTCCGCCGGGACCGCCACGTCTCCCGCCCAGCCGGTGCAGGAGGCCGAGACCCTGCCGCCCGAGCGACCCCGCCTGGTCAATACGTCATCCCAGAACCGCAACGGCGGCCGCGACGCGAAATAGCCGTTCGTCGCGCGCGGGCAAGCACGTTCTCCGGATACGAGACGACCCGATACAAAACGACCCGCGCCGGCTGCGGTCGGCGCGGGTCGAGGTTCGGCGGAATCGAGGGGCGTTCCCGCCGGATCTTTCAGGGCCGAGCCAGGCAGCTTGAAGCCGCCTGATCGGATCGCACCTTCAGGATTGCACCTAAACCTGAGCTGCCCTGCACCTGAGTTGCCCTGCACTCGAGCTTCAACGCTTCAACACGTCTTCGTCCTGCGCGCCGGCATCGCCTCGCGCGAGACGCTTCAGCACGTCAGTGCTGCTGTCCGCGGGCGGCGAGCCTTGCGGCCGCGCGGCGCTCGGTGGCGCGCAGGATGAGCACGCGGGTCGGATCGGCGAGCAGCGGACCGGCGGTGGCGTCGCGCAGGTCCGCGCGGGTCACGCCGATATCGCGCAGCATGCGATCATCGAGCCCGGCAAGCTCGCTCATGACGCGGCGGCGTTCGATGGCGCGACCGATGGCGCCCGCCGTGTTTGCCACGTGACCGGCCAGGGAGACCGCCGTCAGGCACAGGGCCGCCAGCATCTCGCCCGCGGGGGCAAAGGCAATCTTCCGGGTTTCACCATGAACGCTCATCATCATCTCCATCGCCGGGGTCGGGATCGCGGACAGTCCTTTCTGGGCTCCCGGGGGCTCACGGAGCCACCCGATTTCGCGTCTCGCCGCTTCGGCGCGCCCTTTGTGACGCCACGGGATGAATCACGCTAGCGAATGTTTTTCATCTCACGTATCATTCTGCGTGATGAATGCTCCGGAGCCGCACCCCATGACGGCCATGCTCGACCCCGATCAGCTGCGCACTTTCGTGGCCATTGCCGAGACCGGCAGCTTCACCCGCGCGGCGGAGGTGGTGCACAAGACACAGTCCGCCGTCTCCATGCAGATGAAGCGCCTGGAGGAGCGCGTGGGCCGGCCGGTGTTCGTGCGTGACGGACGCGCCTCGCGCCTTACCGAGGACGGCGAGCGCCTGCTCGATTTCGCCCGGCGCATCGTCAAGCTGAACGTGGAGGCGGTGCTGAGCTTCGCCGACGCCGCCTTGTCGGGGCGGGTCTGCCTGGGCGTGCCGGACGATTATGCCGACCGCTACCTGCCGGACATCATGGCCCGCTTCTCCCACACCCATCCTTCGGTGGAACTCACCGTGATCTGCGAGCCGTCGAGCGAACTGGTGCAGCACATCGCCGCCGGTACCATCGACCTAGCCATCATCACCGCCACCGAGATCACCGCTCGCAACGCCCACGTCATCCGCCGCGAGCGGCTGCTGTGGGTCTCATCCTCCCGGCACAGCGTGCATCTGGAAACGCCGGTACCGCTGGCGCTGGGACGAACCACCTGCCAGTGGCGCGACATCGCCGTCTCCCGCCTCGCCGGGGCGGGGCGCAGCCACCGCATCCTCTATTCCAGCCCCAACAGCGGCGCAGTGGCGGCGGCGGTGCTGGCGGGGCTTGCGGTCTCGGTATTCCCGGAATCGGCGCTGCGCACCGGCATGCGCGTGCTCGGCAGCGGCGACGGCTATCCGCCGTTACCCCCGTGCGACATCGGCCTGCTGCGCAACCGCCACGAGCCGTCGGTGCTGGCGGACGCCCTCGCCCAGCACATCGTGCAGGGGCTCGACAACCTCACGGACGCCGAAGCCGCGCAATGACATCGGGCGGGCCGCGCGCAGGGCCGGCCTCACACGCTCTCGGCGTAGCGCTCGTAGGCGACTTCGACGGTGAGGATATGGGCGCGCATGGCAGCGGCGGCCTCGGCCTTGTCGCCGCGCAGGATGGCGGTGACCACCCGGTCGTGCTCCTCATACGAACGCGCGAGCCGCCCCAGGGTACGGAACTGGGCGCGGCGGAACGGCTGCAGCCGGGCGCGGGTGGCCAGCGTCAGCTCGGCCAGGTAATCATTGTGGGAGCCGGCATAGAGCGTGGTGTGGAAGCGCTCGTTGAGCACCGTATAGCCGCCCTCGTCGCCGCGCCGGGTCAGGTCCGCAAGCTCGGCATGGGTAGCCTCCAGGCCGCTACGCTCGGCCGCCGTCATGTGCACGGCGCACAGCCCGGCACACAGGGCCTCCAGTTCCGCCATCACATCGAACATGCCCCGCAGCCGGTCCAGCGAGGGCTGGGCCACCAGCGCGCTGCGATGGGGCCGCGCCTCCACCAGGCCGGAGCCGGCAAGGTCGCGCAACGCCTCACGCACGGGAGTGCGCGATACGCCGTAGCGCTTGGCGATCTCCACCTCCTCCAGCGGCGTGCCGGGGGCAAGACGGCCGCGCACGATATCGTCGGCGATCTGGAGCCGCAGCTCCTCCGTCCGTGTCACCGGCCGGCCGGCGGCGCGACGCCTGCGGGGGCGCGATGCGGCGGCGGCGCTCTTGGTGGCGGCGCTCTTGGTGGGTTGCGGCGGAAGCAAGGTCATAACGCTGTAAACTACCTGGATTCGAACTCGGCGCGAATTCCGGAGAAGTCCTGACGGGGAGGAAACCGGAGCATGCCGTATCCCCTCCCCGCTTCGGCGGCCCTACCCCTGCCCCGATGCGGGGGAATCGGGGCTGAAGCAGGGCTTGAGCGCGATCCGAGCAAATTGAACCCATTTGCTCGGTGAATCCCCTCTAAACTTGAGAACAGACAACGCGCAAGACGACGCGACGAAAAGCAATTCTCACGCCACACCCTCGTCCGCGATGACCGACACATGGGCGGCCACCACGCGCCAGCCCTCAGGGAACCGAACCCAGCTCTGCTGCTGCCGCCCGATGCGGCCGGGCGCGTTGTCCCGCCGGAACAGGGTCGAGGCCACCGCGAAATCGTGCCCGTAGGTGGTGATCACCGTGCGCGCCAGCGTGCGCGCGAGACCCACCGGCGAGCGGGCGCGGCGGAAGTCACGGATGGCGTCCATGCCGTAGAGATTTTCCCCACCGCCATAGCGGATGGTACGCCCATCGTCGTGGAACAGGGCTTCGAGGGTGACGACGTCGTTGTTCACCAACGCCGCCTCGTAGCGGGCGAAGGCGTCCTCCACCTCGGCCTTCACCTCAGGAATGTCGATCTCCACCACCCTCTCCCGCTCAAAGTGAGGCCATTGGCGCGACGGTGACGCCGGCCTGCTCCAGTGTCGCCGCGACACGCAATGCCAGGTCCTCCCGCCACGGCGGGGCGATCACCTGGACCGCGATGGGCAGCTCCGGCGCATCCCCCACATCCACCCGCACCGGCACCGCCACCACCGGCAACCCGATGAAGGAGATGGGCTGGGTGAACAGGCCCATGTTGGGCCGCACCAGCATTTCCTCGCCGTCAAGCACGAGGGTCTTCTGCCCGAGCTTTGGTGCCCGGCAGGGCGTCGCCGGAGCCAGCAGCACGTCGCAGGTCTCGAACAGCTTCAGCATCTGGCCATGGAAATGGCGGCGGAAGCGCTGGGCGGCATCCACCCACGAGGCTGGAATGGCAAGGCCGGCGAACAGCCGATCGCGCACGGCGGGGTCGAAATCCTCCGCACGGGCGGCGAGCCGACGGGCATGAAGGCTCGCGCCCTCCGCCGCCGTGATGATGAAGGCCGAGGCGCGGGCGCGCGCGGCATCGGGCACGTCCACCACCTCGCGCACGCCGAGATGCGCGGCCGCAAGATCCACCGCCGCGAACGCCTCCGGCAGCGCACGGGAGCGGAACCAGCCGCCGGCGATGGCGATGCGAAGGCCGGCCGCGCCCTGCCCGATCTGCCCCGAGACCGGCTCGAACGGGCGCGGGGTCTGGCCGCCATCGCGCGCATCCTCCCCCTGCATGGCATCATAGAAGGCGGCAAGATCCGCCACCGAGCGGCCCAGCGGGCCGAGATGGTCCAGCGCGGTGACGAAGGGAAAGCTGCCGCCGCGCGTGAGGCGGCCATAGGTGGGCTTCAGCCCGAACGTCCCGCACAGGGACGACGGCACGCGGATGGAGCCGTTGGTGTCGGAGCCGAGCGCGATGGGCACCAGCCCCGCCGCCACCGCCGCCCCGGAGCCGCCGGACGAGCCGCCCGACATGCGGGTGAGGTCGCGGGGGTTGCGCGAGGCCCCGTCATGGACATTCTCGCCGGTGAAGTCATAGGCGTATTCGCCCATGTTCAGCGCGCCCACCAGCACCGCGTCGGCAGCCTCCAGCTTCTCGATCAGGGTCGCGTCGCGGGTGGCCGGGTCGAGGTCGCGGTTGATCTTCGAGCCGGCGCGGGTGGGCAGGCCCGCCACGTCGAACAGGTTCTTCACCGCGAAGGGCGCGCCCGCGAGCGGCCCCAGCGGGGCGCCGGCGGCGCGGCGGGCATCGATGCGGTCGGCGGCCGCACGGGCGCGGTCGGCGGTCACGTCGGTGAAGGCGTTCACCTTGGGGTCGACGACGGCGATGCGCGCCAGCGTCGCCTCGATCACGGCGCGCGCGGTGACGGCGCCGGAGGCGACCGCAGAGGCGATCTCGGTACCCGTTGCGGTGGCAAGGCGGGCGGCATCAGCCGCGGCGTTGGTCGGGGCATTGACTGCGGCGGTCATGGGCACGGCCTCAGGGGCGATAGACGGGGGCCGGCTCCTCGGCGTCGCCGAGGTCGAGGCTGCGCACCAGGGTCGCCGCATCGGCGATGCTGCGCAGATAGGACAGCGCCTCGGCGCGCCATTGCGGACGCGGGGCGATGGCATGGGCGCCGAGCGCGCCGTCGAGCAGATGTTCCAGCGCCGTATCCTCCACCCGGGGGAGTTGAATTTCCTTGCTCATGAGCGGCCTCACACGGGGGGATGGGGAATGGCGGCAATCAGCTCGCGGGTATAGGCGTCCTTGGGGGCGTCCAGCACCTGCCGGGAAGTCCCTTCTTCCACGATCCGCCCGGCTCGCATGACGATGACCCGGTCGCACAGCAGGCCCACCACATGCAGGTCGTGGGACACGAACAGGTAGCTCATGCCGAGCCGCTGCTTCAGATCCTCCAAGAGGTTCAGCACCACCGCCTGGACCGACACGTCGAGGGCCGCCGTCGGCTCGTCGAGGATGACGAGGTCGGGGTCGAGCGCAATGGCCCGGGCGATGCCGACGCGCGCCTTCTGACCGCCGGAGAGCTGGTGCGGGAAGCGCTCCAGCAGGTTCTGCGGCAGGCCGACCATCTCGGCCAGCTCCGCCACCCGGGCGCGCAGCCTGGCGCCGCCGGAGAAGCCGCCCATACGCAGCAAGGGATCGGCGATGGCCCGCTCCGCCGTGTAGCGGGGATTGAGGCTCTCGGTGGGGTCCTGGAACACCATCTGGATGCGCCGGCGCATGGGATGGTGGGCGAAATCCTTCGCCGGAATGGCGCTGATGTCGTCGCCGGCGAAGCTGATCCTGCCCGCCGTGGGATCGATAAGGCGCATGACAATAGTGGAGGTGGTGGACTTGCCGCAGCCGCTCTCCCCCACCAGGCCGACGCTCTCGCCCTTCAGGACCGCGAAGGAGATGTCGTCCACGGCGCGGAAGATGCGCTCCTCCGGCGGCGCCTTCTTGCCCGTGAGGCCGGAGAGGAAGGACGAGGGTGCGCCCTGTCGGGGATATTCCTTTACCAGGTTTTCCACCTGCAGCAGCACCTTGGCGAGAACTGGCGCCGCTCCCTCTCCCGCCCGAACTCGGCTATTGCCGAGTTCGGTTTCCAAGTGCTGAAGCCGGATGTTTCCGGCTTCAGGCGGGGGAGGGTTCTGCGCCGGCGCCGTCGACACATCCGGCTCCTCCGGCAGGAGGTCCCGCAAGGTGATGCCGGGACGCGGCGTCGCGCGCATGAGCTTGCGGGTGTAGGGGTGCTGGGGATCGCGGAAGATGCGCTCGGCGGGCGCGGTCTCCACCACCTTGCCCTTCTCCATCACCATCACCGTGTCGCAATAGGCGGCGGCAAGGCCCAGGTCGTGGGTGATGAGCAGGGTGGACATGCCGCGCTCGCGCGTCAGCTCGGTCACGAGGTCCATGACCGCCTTCTGGGTGGTCACGTCGAGGCCGGTGGTGGGCTCGTCGGCGATCATCAGTTGCGGCCGGCAGGCCAGCGCCAGGGCGATGACGATGCGCTGGCACATGCCGCCAGAAAGCTCGAACGGATAGGCGTGGTAGCGCTCCTCGGGCCGGGCAATGCGCACCTGCTTGAGGATGTCGATCACCTTTTCCTTCACGTTGCGGGCATCGGCCTGAACGTGCTGGAGCAGCACGTCGCCGATCTGCCGCCCCACCGTGCGGATGGGGTTCAGCGCGGCGCGCGGGTTCTGGAAGATCATGGACATTTCACGCCCGCGCAGGTCGCGCATGGCGCTTTCCGGCGCGTGGGCCACGTCCATCCCCGAGAAGGTGATGGAGCCTTCCGCGATGCGCCCCGCCCGGTCGAGGATGCGCATGACCGTATAGGAGGTCACCGACTTGCCCGAGCCGCTCTCGCCCACGATGCCGAGGGTCTCGCCCTTGGCGAGGGTGAGGTTGACCTTGCTCACCGCCGTCACCACGCCGCGGCGGGTGGCGAATTCCACGGTGAGGTCGCGCACCTCCAGCAGCGGGCCGCTGGGCGTTTCGGAGGTCTTGGCTGCTTGTGCCGTCACGTCCACGTTCCCATGCATGGTGGCCTCCCTCAGGTGCGACGCTGGGGGTCGACGATGTCGCGCAGACCGTCACCCAGCAGATTGAAGCAGAACACCGCGAACATGAGCGCAAGGCCCGGGAACAGGGCGATCCACCATTCGCCGGAGACGATGTAGGCCGCGCCTTCCGCCACCATGATCCCCCATTCCGGGGTGGGCGGGCGCACGCCCAGGCCGATGAAGCTGAGGCCCGCGGCGTTGAGGATGGCGTAGCCCATGGTGAGCGACATCTGCACCATCATGATGGGCATGATGTTGGGCAGGATGGTCGTGAGCAGGATGCGCCATTCCGAATTGCCGGTGAGGCGCGCCGCCTGCACGAATCCCGCCTGCCGGCGGATGGCGGCTTCCGAGCGGGCCACCCGCACATAGAGCGGGAAGTTGATGATGGCGGTGGCGATGACGATGTTGGTCACCGTGTTGCCCAGCGCCGCCACGATGCCCAT
Source organism: Xanthobacter autotrophicus ATCC 700552 (assembly GCF_043194565.1). GTDB lineage: Bacteria > Pseudomonadota > Alphaproteobacteria > Rhizobiales > Xanthobacteraceae > Xanthobacter > Xanthobacter autotrophicus_F. The sequence continues at coordinate 271,507 of NZ_JBAFVS010000006.1, forward strand.
GGCCAGCACGAACAACGGGAAGGCCATGATGGTATCGGAGATGCGGCCGATGATGCGGTCGGTCCAGCCGCCGAAGAAGCCGGAGGCGATGCCGGCGATGCCGCCGGCCGCGAACACCAGCGCCACCGAGAACACCGCGATGGCCATGTCGAGCCTTGTCGCCACGATGACCCGGGAGAAGATGTCGCGCCCCAGATTGTCGGTGCCGAACCAGTGGGCGACGGAGGGCGCCTGGAGCGCCGCCGCCGTGTCGCTGGCCAGCGGATCATAGGGCACGATGTATGGCCCCAGCAGCGCGCACACCACCAGCACCAGGAACATGCCGAAGGCGATGCCGGTGACCGGATTGTCGGAGATGACGTAGCGCGCGTGGGCAAGCGTCGCGGCAAGGCCGCGGGGGGCGGGGGTGTCAGCCGTGGCGAGGGTCATGCTTCGCTCCGCGCGCGGGGGTCGATGACGCCGTAGGCGATATCGATCAGGAGATTGAGGATGACGTAGAGGATCGCCATGGCGAGCACGAAGCCCTGCACCGGCGCGTAATCGGAGGTGATCAGCGCCTCGACCGCGTAGGAGCCGATGCCCGGCCAGGCGAACACCTTCTCCACCAGCACGTTGGCGCCGAGCAGGAAGGAGAACACCATGCCCAGCGTGGTCACCACCGGCAGCATGGCGTTGCGAAACGCGTAGGTGATGATGACGGTGGTGTCGGTCAGCCCCGCCGCCCGCGCCGTGCGCACGAACTCGGAGGACAGCACCGACAGCATGGAGGCCCGCGTCATGCGGGCAATGGGCGCCAGCGCGAAGATGGCCAGCGTGATCGCCGGCACCGCGAGCTGCGCCAGCGCGGCGCGGAAGGTTTCGAAGTCCCGCGCGATCAAGCTGTCGATGAGATAGAAGCCGGTCACCGTTTCGGGCGCCGAGAAGAACACGTCCAGCCGCCCCAAAGGCGCCGGTGCCCAGCCGAGCTTGAAGTAGAACACATAGACCAGCAGCAGCCCGGTGAAGAACACCGGCAGCGAGACGCCCGCCGTGGTGATGAGCCGGCAGGCATGGTCCACCCAGGAGCCCTGCTTGACCGCCGCCATGATGCCGAACGGCACCGCGATGGCCAGCGCCAGAACGAGGCCGGCCAACGTCAGCTCGGCGGAGGCCGGGAGCCGCGCCGAAATCTCCGCCGCCACTGGCTGGCCGGTGGAGAGCGAGCTTCCCAGATCGCCCTTCGCCAAGGCCGAGACATAGTCCACGAACTGCGCCGGCAGCGGCTTGTCGAGGCCCAGCTTGGTGCGGATCTCGGCGATGGATTCGGCCGTGGCGGCGGGGCCGGCGAAATAGGCCGCGGTGTCGCCCGGCAGCACCCGGGTCAACATGAAGGTGACGATCACCACGCCGATGAGGCTCGGCACGGCTGTGGCAAGACGACTGCCTATGAGCTTCAGCATGATGTGTCCTCGCTTGATGTGGCTGGGGTGGCGGCCTGCCGCCGCCCGCCCCTGTCCTTGCCTCTTTCGTCATTCACCCGGTCTGACGGTCGGCGTGTCCCGGCCGACTGGAACGCAGCGCAGCGCAGTGGAAGGAGAGCCGGGACCCAGCGCAAGAGTGCGCCGAAGGCGGCAGCTTAGCTCCACGGCCCCGGATACGCGCCTGCTTCGCAGGACTTTCGCGCTGGACCCCGGCTCGGCGCTCCAGCTGCGCTGTCGCTTGGCCGGGGAACTTGGCCGGAGAACTTGGCCCCTCACCCCTTCTGGAAGGTGCGATAGTCGAGGCGGCGGTGGAACCAGTATTCGTAGCCGGTGATGTTCTTCTGCATCGCGACGTTCACATAGGGCTGGTAGAGCGGGATGCGCGGCACGTCGGCGAAGGCGAGATCCACCATGCCTTTCACGCCCGCATCATAGGCCGCCTTGTCGCCATTGGCCGCGGCAGCGCGGGCGCCGTCGATGAAGGCGTCCATGGCCGCCGACTGGTAGCTCATGGTGTTGAAGATCGAATTGTTGCCGTGGTAGCACCAGAAGAAGAAGTATTCGGGATAGTCCAGCCAGCCCGAGAACACATTGGTGAACAGCGGCAGCACCTTCTTCGTCAGCTCGGTACGCCAGTTGGCACCGGGGATCTTGTTGATGGTGGTCTTGATGCCGATCTGCGCCAGGTTTTCCTGCAGCAGCACGCAGAGCGGCTCGTTGACGCCAGCAAAGCCGAGGTCGAACGACAGCGTCGTCTCCAGGCCGTTGGGATAGCCGGCTTCCGCCAGCAATTGCTTGGCCTTGGCAAGGTCGGTGACAAACTTGGTGGGCTGCGGCCAGGCCACCTGGGTCTTGGCATCCGCCGGGGCGCCGAACATGGGCTTGGCGAGGCCGAACAGGGCGGCGTCCATGATCTTCTGGTAGGGAATGGCGTAGGCGATGGCCTCGCGCACCTTCAGGTTGTCGAAGGGCGGGTTCTTCACATTCATGCCGATATACTGGACGCCGTTGGAATACGGCACCGACACGATGTTGAGCTTGCCGGACTGCTTCAGCTCCACGAAATCCTTGTTGGGCAGGTCGTAGGAGATATCGGCGTCGCCGCGCTCCAGCAGTGCCCGGCGGTTGCCGGCGGAGGGCACCATGCGCCAGATCACGCGCTTGATCTTGGGCAGCGGGCCGCCCTTCCAGTCCTCGAAGCGCTCGAAGACGACTTCGGTGCCCGGGGTCCACTTGGTGACGCGGTAGGCGCCGGAGCCCGCCGTGTTCTGCTTGGTGTATTCGAGGCCCCAGGGGTCCTTTTCAGTCGCGTTCTTCTGCACCAGCCCGGAATTGATGACGCAGGGCACGATCACCGCGAGGTCGGGGATGGTCAGGCGGTCCTTGCGGATGAAGTCGACGCGCACGGTGTGGTCGTCCACCACCACGAACTGCTCCGGCTTCTCCAGCGAGCCCGCCTTCATCTGGAAGGTGGGGAACCCGCCCACGGAGACCGCGCGGTCCAGCGACCACTTCACGTCCTTGGCGGTGACCGGCGAACCGTCCTGGAAGGTGGCGTTCTTCTTCAGCTTGAAGGTCACCGACATGTCGCCGATGTTCATGTCCTCGGCGAGTTCGCCCTTCAGCTTGTCGCGGTCGTAGTAGCGCACCCCGTCCTTCTCGGTCATCTCGTGGGTGATGAGCCGGTCGTAGGTGTTCCAGTTCGCCTCATAGCCCGGCACGTTGGTGCCGACGCCGTGGATGTCGAGGTTGTTGGGGCCGCTCTCGGAAACAATCAGCAGCGTCTCGTTGCGCGCCTGGGCCTGGGCCGAGGAGAACACCGCCGGGGCGGCGACACCGGTTCCGGTGGCGACGGCGGTGACGGACGCAGACTTCACGAATTCGCGGCGGTTCATCGGACAGCATCCCCAATGGTGTTAGTCGCCCTTCTCCATTCAAGCTGCGTGCCAATTGCATACAATACCACAAACTATATTTGATATCAGACACATGGATCAGATCACACACGGGCCTGCACCCAGTGCCATCGAGCAGCAATGCATAATAATTATGCATGATTGCGCCAATTGCATGCAATCTGATGGGCGACGGTGCAGCGCCCGTGCCCCGCCCTCAGGCGGCGGGGATGTCGTTGGGTCGGCCAGACCGCCATGCCGCCATCAGCCGGCGGTATCGCAAGGTGGAAACCGGCAGCAGCACCAGGTAAATGATCGAGCACACCGAGAGCACGATCCAGGGATAGCTCGCGAGCAGCGCAAAAAAGATCGCCACCGCCACGAAAAGCGGCAACACCATGTCCCGCCGCACCCGCCGCCCCAGCGTCTTGCCGGACCATGCCGGCACGGTGGAGATCATGAGGAAGGCGATGGCCAGGCAATAGATGAGGGCCAGCGGCGCGCTCACGCCGCCATGGGGCACGCCGATCAGCTCCAGATAGATGGGCAGCAGCACGGTGATGGCCCCCGCCGGCGCCGGGATGCCGGTGAAGAAGTCGCCGGCAAAGGGCGGCTTGTGGGGATCGTCCAGCATCACGTTGAAGCGGGCGAGGCGCAGCGCCGCGCAGATGGCGTAGGCAAGGGCGGCAATCCAGCCCACGGAGCCGGTTTCCTTGAGCCCCCAGAAATAGAGCATCAGCGCCGGCACGCAGCCGAAATTCACGAAGTCGGCGAGGCTGTCCAGCTCCGCGCCGAAGCGGGACGTGCCCTTCAGCGCCCGGGCGAGCCGGCCGTCGATGCCGTCGAGCAGGGCGGCGAAGACGATGGCGGCCAGCGCCAGCTCGATGCGCTCCTCGATGGCGAGGCGCACCGCCGTCAGCCCCGAGCACAAGGCGAGCAGCGTCACCAGATTGGGCAAAAGCACCCGCAGCGGCACCCGGCCCAGGCGACCGAAGCGCGGCCGCGGCCGGCCTTCCGGATCGAACGGGGGAAAGGGGGTTTCCATCAGCTCACCCGATACGCCGTCTCGCGCGGCTGCTGGGCGGAGAGATCGCACAGAACCGTCTCTCCGGCCACCGTCAGCTGGCCTTCGGACACCTGAACCCTGGTGCCCACCGGCAGGTAGACATCCACCCGCGAGCCGAAGCGGATCAGGCCGAAGCGCTCGCCGGCGCCGATCGATTCCCCTTCCCGCACGAAGGAGACGATGCGGCGGGCGATGAGGCCGGCAATCTGCACCACCCCCACGCGGCACAGGGGCGTGGAGATGACGAGGCCGTTGCGCTCATTGTCCTCGCTCGCCTTGTCGAGGTCCGCATTCAGGAACAGGCCAGGCTTGTAGGCGAGCCGCTCGATGCGACCGGTCACCGGGGCCCGGTTCACATGCACGTTGAACACGTTCATGAAGATGGAGACGCGCAGCAGCGGTTCGTCGGACAGATCCAGCTCCCGCGGCGGCCGCGCCAGCCCCACATGGGAGATGCACCCGTCGGCCGGCGCCACCACCAGCCCGTCGCGCACCGGCGTCACCCGCGGCGGATCGCGGAAGAACAGGGCGGTCCAGATGGCGAGCCCCACCCCGATCATGCCGAGGAAGGTGGAAAAGACCATGAGCACGAGCGCGATCACCACCGCGATGGCGATGAAGGGGTAGCCCTCCCGATGGATGGGAACCAGCGACTTGCGGATCGATGTGACGAGCGACAACACGGCCTCCGGGGCGCCGGGCGGCGCCAGTTGTGGCACAGGTAGTGAGGCCGCGTCCCGTCGTCAAATCACGGCCGCAGGCGAGGAAAAGGCCGCGCCGCGCCCCGGAGCCCCGTGCCACCCTCCGCGCTCCGTCACAAACCTTTGAAATTCATCCCATAGTCTAGCCGGCACCGTGCCGCGACACTGGATGGCGCTGCCGGAACTTGGGGTGGTGGAGGACTATATGTCGGACAATCGCATTCTCAACGTTCTCTTCCTGTGCTCGGCGAACTCCGCCCGTTCGATCATGGCGGAGTGTATCCTCAACCGTGTTGGAAACGGCCATTTCCGGGCCTACTCCGCCGGCGTGACCCCTGCCGACGCCGTCCACCCGGAAGCGCTGAAGCTGCTGGCCGGCCTCGGCTACGACGTGAGCGGGCTGCGCGCGAAGAGCTGGGCCGAATTCACCGGCCCGGACGCCCCCAAGTTCGATTTCGTCTTCACCGTCTGCGACGACGCCGCCCAGGAGGAATGCCCGGTGTTTCCCGGCGAGCCCTGGCAGCGCATGTCGGCCCACTGGGGCATCCCCGATCCCGAGAGCGTCCACGGTGACGCGAAGGACGTGGCCTTCGCCTTCGCCGATGCCTACAAGCTCCTGAACCGGCGGATTTCCATCTTCGCCGCCTTGCCGCTGCGCTCGCTCGACCGGCTCGCCCTCCAGCAGCATCTCGACACCATCGGGCAGAGCGTCCACGACGAGGCGCATCCGGCGGCCTGACCTCAGGCCGGGCTCCGGCGCCGGAACGCGCCGGGGCTCTGGCCGGACCATTTGCGGAACGCGCGATGGAACGCGCTGGGCTCGGAAAAGCCCAGCTCCGCCGCGATGTCCCCCACCGGCCGGAGCGTTGTGCGCAGCAGCTCTTCCGCCTTGAAGCGGCGCAATTCGTCCTTGATGCCGCGGTAGGTCTGCCCCTCCGCCGCGAGCCGACGGCGCAGGGTGGCGGCGGGAAGGCGCAACTGCCGGGCGAGGTCCGCGAAGCCGGGCCATGCGTTCGCCGCCCCCTCTCTCAGCATCCCGTCCTGTTGCTTTCCCTGCCGCAACATCCCTGCACGCAGGTGCGCCCGCACCCGAGCGGCAAGGCCCGCATCGTGCCGGTAGCGCACCAGGATATTGGCCGGCGCCGCACGCAGGAAGTCGCGCAGCGCCCGTTCGGAGCGACGGGCCGGCAGCGTCAGGAAGGCCGCATCGAAGGCGAGGCGGCTGACCGGCGCATAAAAACGCACCGGCGCACCGAAGAACAGGCCGTAATCGGCCGCATGGCCGGGCGGGCCGCAGCGAAAATCCACCTGCCGCAACGGGATGCGCCGCCCCACCAGCCAGCAGGTGATGCCGTGCACGATGATCCAGTAGGTGCGATAGGCGAAGGCGGAGCGCGGCTCGCCGCTATCCCGCAGCACGATGGCCGCGGTGCCTCCCGCCACTTCCAGCGTGCCCATGGGGTCGTCCAGCACGATGCCGAGGAAGCGCAGGGCGCGGCGCAAGGCCTGCTCCAGCGTCGACGCGCCCATCAGCGCGTGGCACAGCAGGGTGAAGCTGCCCGGCCGCATGGGACGCCCGCCGAGGCCGAAGAATTCGTCGTCCAGCGCCTGCGACATGGCCAGCCACAGCGCGCCATATTGCTCGGCGGAGACCACGCCGCCCACCGGCGCGGCAAACCCCGCCTGCGCCAGCACCGGACCGGGATCGATGCCGCGCCGGGCAAGACACTCCAGCGCGTCGTCCACGAAGCCGGCGGAAATCATGCGCCGTTCCAGGGCGAAGCTCCTTTATGGCAAAACCGCCCATCATTTTAGATCGATTGCGCCATCGAATGCCACTTCGCCTTTCGCTAGATGAAGGATCAACCGGCCTTGCGAACCGGAGCGGCCGCAAGAGCCCAGAGGTAGCCCTAAAGGCTAGAGGGAGGATTTCATGAAGATCGACGGACGCGTCTTTATGGTCACCGGCGCAGGCTCCGGCCTTGGCGCCGCGGTGGCGCGCATGCTGGTGGACAACGGCGCGCGGGTGGTGATCGTGGACATCAATGCCGAAGCCGGCAGCGCGGTCGCCGCCGAGCTGGGCGACAAGGCCCGGTTCCAGCGCGCGGACGTGACCAGCGAACAGGACGGCATCGCCGCCGTGGCGCTCGCCCGCGAGGCCTTCGGCCATCTCCACGGCCTCGTGAATTGCGCCGGCGTCGCGCCCGGCGAGAAGGTGGTGGGCCGCGAGGGGCCGCACCGGCTCGACAGCTTCGCGCGGGCCGTCGGCATCAACCTCATCGGCACCTTCAACATGCTGCGCCTCGCCGCCGACGCCATCGTGAAGGAAGAGCCCGACGCCGATGGTGAGCGCGGTGTCATCATCAATACCGCCTCCATCGCCGCCTTCGACGGCCAGATCGGCCAGGCCGCCTATGCCGCCTCCAAGGGCGGCGTCGCGGCGCTCACCCTGCCGGTGGCGCGGGAGCTGGCGCGCTTCGGGGTGCGCGTGGTCACCATCGCGCCCGGCATCTTCGAGACGCCCATGATGGCCGGCCTGCCGCAGGATGTGCAGGATTCGCTGGGCAAGACGGTGCCCTTCCCGCCCCGGCTCGGCCGGCCGGCGGAATATGCCGCCCTCGTCAGGCACATCTGCGAGAACACCATGCTCAACGGCGAGGTCATCCGCCTCGACGGCGCCTTGCGCATGGCCCCGCGCTGACGCCAAGCGCTGTCTCTCCCCGACGCTGTACCTTGCCCGCGCTGTACCTTGCCCCGCGCTGTTCCTTGCCCAAAAGGAGGATCCCATGACCACCCGCACGGAAGATCCCATCGTCATCGTCGGCGCCGCCCGCACCCCCATGGGTGGCTTCCAGGGCGACTTCAAGGATGTGGCCGCCCCCGTCCTCGGCTCAACCGCCATCGCCGCGGCGCTGGCCCGCGCCGGCCTTGCGCCGGAAGCGGTGGACGAGGTGGTGTTCGGCTGCGTGCTGCCCGCCGGCCTTGGCCAGGCGCCCGCCCGCCAGGCGGGGCTGGGCGCCGGCCTGCCGCTCTCCGCCGGCGCCACCACCGTCAACAAGATGTGCGGCTCCGGCATGAAGGCGGCCATGTTCGCCCATGACCTGCTGCTCGCCGGCTCCGCCGAGGTGGCGGTGGCGGGCGGCATGGAGAGCATGAGCAACGCCCCCTATCTGCTCGACCGCGCCCGCGCCGGCTATCGCATGGGCCACGGCCGGGTGCTCGACCACATGTTCCTCGACGGGCTGGAGGACGCCTACGAGAAGGGCCGCCTCATGGGCACCTTCGCCGAGGATTGCGCCGAGGCCTACCAGTTCACCCGCGAGGCGCAGGACGCTTTCGCCATCGCCTCCCTGACCAAGGCGCAGAAGGCCATGGCGGACGGCGCCTTCGACGCCGAGATCACCCCGGTCACGGTGAAGGCCGGCAAGGCCGAGCGCATCGTCGCCACCGACGAGCAGCCGCCCAAGGCCAAGCTCGACAAGATCCCCACCCTCAAGCCCGCCTTCCGCGAGGGCGGTACGGTGACGGCGGCCAATTCCTCCTCCATCTCGGACGGCGCGGCGGCCCTCGTGCTCATGCGCCGGTCGCAGGCAGAAGCGCGCGGGCTCACCCCGCTCGCGGTCATCGTCGGCCATGCCACCCACGCCCAGGCGCCCAACCTGTTCGCCACCGCCCCCGTCGGCGCGGTGGGCAAGCTGGCCGAGCGCACCGGCTGGGACCTTAAGGACGTGGACCTGTTCGAGATCAACGAGGCCTTCGCCGTGGTCCCCATGGCCGCCATCCACGACCTCGGCCTGCCGGCGGACAAGGTGAACATCCATGGCGGCGCCTGCGCGCTCGGCCATCCCATCGGTGCCTCGGGCGCGCGGGTGATGGTGACGCTGCTGGCGGCGCTGCAGAAATACGGCTTGAAGCGCGGCATCGCCTCCCTGTGCATCGGCGGAGGCGAAGCCACGGCGGTGGCGCTGGAACTGGCGCACTGAGGCTGGAGCGGAAGGCCTCTGCTATAGGTTCACACCGTGCCCTCGCCCCGCACCGGCTGGCCCCCTCTCCCGCTTGCGGGGGAGGGTTGGGGAGGGGGCAGAGGCGCGCGGGGCAGAATACTTACGGGCGGGCATGCGGAGAGGGCCTGCCCCCACCCTACCCTCCCCCGCAAGCGGGAGAGGGTTCCTACGGCTCTCACCGGCGCAGACCGAGCCCACCCACGCGGCGCGACTCCCTCTCCCGCTTGCGGGGGAGGGTTGGGGAGGGGGCAGAGCGCTGGGGCAGAACACCAGCGGCGGGACGGCGGAGAGGGCCTGCCCCCTCCCTGCCCTCCCCCGCAAGCGGGAGAGGGTTCGCCGGCTCTGAGCGGCGAAGACGATGCCCTCCACCTCACGAAAGACAGCCCCTCTCCCTCGAGCCTGAAGGGGGCGATAGAGCCCCCTAGCCCAAACAAAAACCCGGAGGAAGCCGCCCATGATCCTCACCGAGACCCAGGCCGAGATCCGCGATGCGGTGCGCGCCTTTGCGCAGGAGCGCCTTGCCCCCGGCGCCGCCGCCCGCGACAAGGAGCACCGCTTCCCCCGCGAAGAGCTGACCGAAATGGGCGCCCTCGGCTTCCTCGGCATGCTGGTGCCGGAAGCTCTGGGCGGCGTGGCGACCGACCTCGTTTCCTACGCCCTCGCCTTGGAAGAGATTGCGGCAGCGGACGGGGCCTGCTCCACCATCGTGTCCGTCCATTCCTCCGTGGGCTGCATGCCCATCCTGAAGTTCGGCAGCGAGGACCAGAAGCTGCGCTTCCTGCCCCGCCTCGCCTCCGGCGAATGGATCGGCGGCTTCGCCCTCACCGAGCCACAGGCCGGCTCGGACGCCGCCAACCTGAAGACCCGCGCCCGGCGCGACGGCGACCACTATGTCCTCTCTGGCGCCAAGCAGTTCATTACCTCCGGCAAGAACGGCAACGTCGTCATCGTGTTCGCGGTGACCGATCCGGAGGCGGGCAAGAAGGGCATCTCGGCCTTCATCGTGCCCACCGACACCCCCGGCTATGAGGTGGTGCGGGTGGAGGAAAAGCTGGGCCAGCATTCCTCCGACACCTGCCAGCTCGCCTTCAACGACATGCGCCTGCCCGCCGACCTGCGCCTCGGCGCCGAGGGCGAGGGGCTGAAGATTGCCCTCTCGAACCTGGAAGGCGGGCGCATCGGCATCGCCTCCCAGTGCGTGGGCATGGCGCGCGCTGCGTTCGAGGCGGCGAAGGCCTATGCCGGCGAGCGGATCACCTTCGGCAAGCCCATCCGGGAGCACCAGGCGGTGGCCTTCCGCCTCGCCGACATGGCGACGCGCATCGCGGCGGCGCGCCACATGGTGCTGCACGCAGCGGCACTGCGCGAGGCCGGCCAGCCCTGCCTCACCGAAGCCTCCATGGCCAAGCTGTTTGCCTCCGAGATGGCCGAGCAGGTGTGCTCCGCCGCCATCCAGATCCACGGCGGCTACGGCTATCTCGCCGACTTCCCGGTGGAGCGCATCTATCGCGACGTGCGGGTCTGCCAGATCTATGAGGGCACCAGCGACGTGCAGCGCATCGTCATCGCGCGGGGGCTGTGATGACGGAAGCCGTCCCCTCCCCTGCCCCTGCCCCCGCCCCCTCCCCTGTCCCTGCCCCCTCCCCTGCCCCGAGCGGACCGCTGGCGGGGGTGCGCGTCGTCGACCTGTCCCGCCTCGCGCCCGGCCCCTATTGCACCATGCTGCTGGCCGACCTCGGCGCCGAGGTGATCGTGGTGGGCGGCGGGCGCGCCGGGGTGGCCATTGCCGAGTTCTCCCGCGGCAAGCGCCACGTGGCCCTCAACCTCAAGGCGCCGGAAGGGCGCGCCGCGCTCCATGCCCTGGTGAAGACGGCGGACGTGCTGGTGGAGGGCTTTCGCCCCGGCGTGGCGGAGCGCATCGGCGCGGGCTATGCCGAGCTGTCGGCGCTCAATCCCCGCCTCGTCTATTGCGCCCTCACCGGCTTCGGCCAGGACGGCCCGCGCGCGCGGGAAGCCGGCCACGACATCACCTATCTCGCCTTGTCCGGCGTGCTCGGCGGCCTCGGCCCCAAGGGCGCGCCGCCGGAAGCGCCGCTGAACCTTGTCGCGGATTTTGCCGGCGGCAGCCTGATCGCCGCCATCGGCATCCTCGCGGCGGTGATCGAGGCCAAGGCGTCCGGGCGCGGCCAGTTCATCGATGCCGCCATGATGGACGGCGCGCTCTCCCTCATGGCCATGCACCTGCCCCTGTGGAAGACGCCCCACTGGCCGGAGCGCGGCGACGGGCTGCTGGGCGGCGGGGCGCCCTTCTACCGCACCTATGCCTGCGCCGATGGCGGCTTCATCGCGGTGGGGGCGCTGGAGCGCGGCTTCTTCGAGACCCTGTGGCGCACCCTCGGCCTGGGTGAACCGCCGGACCACATGCGCCGCGACCTGTGGCCTTACATCGAGCGCCAGCTCGCGGAGACCTTCGCCGGCGCGCCGCGCGACCACTGGACCACACTGTTCGCCGGAACGGATGCCTGCGTCGCCCCGGTTCTGGCCCCCGACGAGGTGTGGAACGATCCCCACGTCGCCGCGCGCCACCCCGGCTGCGGCCCCAATCGCGTGCCCGCGGTGCCGCGCCTCTCCCGCACCCCGGCCGAGGCCCGACCGCTGGATCTGTCCGACCACACCACCGAGGTGCTGCGCGAGATCGGGCTCAGCGACGAACAGGCCCGCGCCGCCGCAGCGCCGGACGACGGCGAGGGCCGCTCGGGCCTCGCCTGGCCGCCTGAGCTGCGATAGGGACCTCACCCGCCCCCGATGCTGGCTATCCTGTCACACGTCTTGCCGCGACTTTACACCACTCGCCTGGTCCGCGCGGAGCCTGATGCTGGCGATACCGTCCCTGGCCCCGCTGCGGTAAAGTCCGCGTTTTCGGCACGGGGCATTGCGATGGCGACGACGATTTACGGAATCAAGGCGTGCGACACCATGAAGAAGGCCAGGGGCTGGCTTGAGGCGCACGGCGTCGACCATGCCTTCCACGATTACAAGACCGCCGGCATCGAGCGGAAGACGCTGGAAGGCTGGGTGAAAAAGGTGGGTTGGGAAAAGCTCCTCAACCGCTCCGGCACCACCTTCCGCAAGCTGCCCGACACCGACAAGGAGGGCATCGACGAGGCCAAGGCCATCGGCCTGATGCTGGAGAAGCCTTCCATGATCAAGCGGCCCGTGCTGGAGACGGGTCGCGACCTTCTGGTGGGTTTCAAGCCCGAGGATTACGCGGCGAAGTTCGGCTGAGGCCCGCACCGGACGACCATCGGCGGACCCAGCCATGCGCGCCGGAAAGGGCTGGATTTTCGGCCCGCCATTGGGCACTCCATAGGGCGCTCCATGACGCCGCGCGGCATAACACTGCGGAACAAGACACCTCGCCAAGCTGGCGCCGGATTGCTAAAGTCCGCCTCGATTGGCCTTGTTCTCGCCTTCGTGATCTGGTGTTACGAAGGTCGTAAAGGGAAAAGTTACCGAGTCTAGGCAGGTTTGCGGGGCTGGCGGACGGTTCGGAAGCATCCGGGCCGACCCTTCACCAAGCTGGCGATCGGAGCGGAGCGATCCGCACCGGGCGAGGTTTGTGCGATGCAAGATGGTTGGTCGCACCAGCGCCGTGGGGTCCTGCCGATGAGGAACGAGCGCCGGAAACCACCGGCAACGCTGATAGCGGGGACCATGAGGCATACGAGCTGGACACCGGACGAGGATTCCCCCTTCGACCCGCTGGGTCCGGAGGGTCGTCCGCGTAGCGGATCAAAGCGGGCTACCCTTGTCGGTATCGGCACTGGCATTTTCGCCGGACTGCTGGTGGCGGCGGGCGCCGTCTGGGTCACCCAGGGCTCGTTCGCGTTCGGCGTTTCCGAGCCACAGGTGGTGGAACGCCCGGCCCGTGCCCTCTCCCTCGCCGCCGCCGGAACCACGGTCACCGAGGTGTCCCAGATCATCTCGTCCGGTGCTCTCGAACTTGGGCCCGACCGTATCTACCTGACCAGCCTCGCCATCGAGGGCACGCCCTTCTTCGCGCTGCCCGGCATGCAGCAGGCATCCGCGCAGGCGACGTCGCAGCAGCAACTGGCGCGCGCAGTGCCGTTGCCCATGGCCAATCCCCTGGGCAATCGCAGCCAGCTCGCCGCCGGCGACGGCATCCGCGCGCTCCAGCAGATGGACCAGGGTGGCGCGCCGCTGCCACGGCCCAATCCGCTGGTGCGCGAACTGCGCCTCGCCTACGCCTCCCTGCCCGACCCGTCGGCGCCGCTTACCGACACGCCCTCGCCCATCGCGCCGCCGGCTGCGACCGATGCGCCGCCCGGGTCAGAAGGCGAAGTGGCGCTGCCCACGCCCGGCTCGGGTTATGCGCTCTACGACATCAAGGGCAAGATCGTCTACATGCCCAACGGCGACAAGCTCGAAGCCCATTCGGGCTATGGCGAGCTGATGGACGATCCGCGCCACGTGGCGAAGCGGATGGTGGGCGCCACCCCCCCCAACACCTATTCGCTGACCATGCGCGAATCCCTGTTCCACGGCGTGGAGGCGGTCCGCCTCAACCCGGTCGGCACCGGCAAGATGTTTGGCCGCGCCGGCATTCTTGCCCACACCTACCTGCTTGGTCCGCGCGGGGATTCCAACGGCTGCGTCTCCTTCAAGGACTACGACAAGTTCCTCACCGCCTTCAAACGGGGCGATGTGAAGAAGTTGGTCGTGGTCGCCCAGCTTGAGAATGCGCCGAAGGAAGAGAACTTCCTCATGTCCTTCCTGAAGCCGCGCTGACCTGAAGGCCGCGGAGCGCCGATTTTCACCGCCAGCATGCCAACGGCCCATGAGCCTGCCTCGTGGGCCTGCCTCATGGGCCGTTGGCATTCAGCGCAGGCCGACAATACCCCAAGACGGCTCAGGATTTGAGGCGGCCGTAGGGCTCAAGATCGACGCCGCTGCGGATCACCTGGGCGGGGTTCCCCGCGACGATGCTGTTGGGCGGGACATCCTTGGTCACCACGCTGCCCGAGCCCACGATGCAGCTGTCTCCGATGGTCACGCCTGGCAGGATGATACTGCGCGCGCCGATGAAGCAGCGGCTGCCGATGCGCGTATGCCGATACGTCTTGCGTGTGGTGTCGTGGCTGAGGATTGCCGCGTCGAACGCCACGTAGCTTTGCGGCCCCACATGGATGCCCTTCGGATACGTCTTGTCGAAACGCGCGCTCAGAGAAAATTCCACGGTCTTGTCAATGTCCATGCCCCAGATCTTGGTCAGGTAGAACCACTTGCTCCAGACCAGAATGCGCCGGACCCTCTTCAGATCGTTCAAACTTGGCATGGTGCGCTCACCTCTGGAAACGAGACCGCGAACACGGCGGAGTCGGATGGTGCGATGCGTTTCTAGAGCATTTTCAAGCGAAGTGGATACCGGTTCGCATGAAGAAAATGCGTAAACTCAATGATCTAGAGCGCGATCCAATCGGATTGGCTCAATCCGATCGCTGAATCGCCCTCTACCTCTAAGATGGAAGACCGCGTTATCCGATCGGATTGCGATGCAATCTGATCGGCGCGCGCTCTAATGCACATGCCTGTCGCGCATCCGAAAGGCCAATGGACGGATTCCGCTGCGTCCCATTGTCCCTTCGGACCGCTTTCCAAGCCGAGGCTCGGCGGCCCGGACCGCGCCGGGACGTCTGCTACTGCTTTGCGTCAACATCCTTGTTCGCTGCGGCGGCCAGCGTGTTCAATGCCGCGGTCTCGCTTGCGGTTGCCACCGCCTGCCGGCGCTGGAGGAAGCGCGGCGGATTGTCCAGGACATATCGCGCCAACCGGAGCAACCGGCGCTCAACGACCAGATGATAGATCAGCCCGGCGCTGACCCCGATAGCGACCAGGGCCATGGCGATGATGGCGGGCGATACCGCATGGCTGCCCGGGATGCGGGACAGCAGGTGAACGCCGAAAGACAGGGCGATCGGATGGGCAAGATAGATCGCATAGGAGGCCGCACCGAGCAGGCCGAGGAACCTGGGCAGGTTGATGTCCCGCCCCCTCTCAACGCCGATCGCGCCTAGAACGAAGAGGGACGAGGCCAGGCCGAAGCCCAGTCTGCCGATCAGCGGAATATCCTGGAGATTGGTGGCAAACAGCATCAGCCCGACAAAGGCGAGCGCGCCGCCCCAGAGCCACACCCAGGGACGGGGCACGACCGCCCGGCTGGCGAACCAGGCGATGGCGGTGCCCATGATGAATTCGAGGTTGAAGGGGTTGAGCAGGAACGAGAAGGGGAAGCTCATGGACGGGAAGGCGATGTTGGCGCCGATGATCGCCACCGCCCAGAGCGGAAGGATGCTCAACCACATGCGCCCCCGCACGATGGCGAATGCAAACAGCACATAGAACAGGATTTCGTGGGTCAGCGTCCACGCCACGCCGAGCACGGGAGGTACCGTGTAGGGCAAGAGCAGGATGGAGGCGACGATGTTCACCGGGTCGCGCTGGCTCGGCGTGCCGGCCCCCGGGAATACCAGGTACAGCGCGATGAGGGGGAAGAGAATGCCCCAATAGGGCGGATAGATCCGCAGAAAGCGCTTGCGCGCGAAATTCCCCAGCCGTTCCGGGCGTCCGATATCCTTCAGGTGGACCCAGGTAATCAGGAAGCCGCTCAGAACGAAGAAGAAGTCGACGCCGACATTGAAATAACGCAAATGCTGGTCGAACGGTTCCGTCGCGAAGAATCGCGGCTGCGACATGATGCTGCCAGAATGGTGCATCACGACAAGAATTGCTGCGATACCACGCGCAAATTCGATGATCTGAAATCTTTGTTTCTCTTTTCCAATCTCCATCATTTTGTTTCCAATCTACGGTTCGATCATTATTCTTGCGCTGCGATGACGCGATCGAGGACGGCTTCCGTCTCGCGGGCGGCCTTCTCCCAGGAGAAGCGCGCTGCGTTGCGGGTGGCGGCCTCGCTCAGCTGAGCGGCCAGTGCGCCGTCCGAAAACACCCTGCGGATGGCCTCTGCCAGATCGTCGGGCCGATGCGGGTCCACGAACAGGGCACCGTCGCCGGCCACCTCCCTCAACACCGGCAGGTCCGAGCAGATCACCGGAGTGCTGAAAGTGTGCGCTTCCAGAATCGGCAGGCAAAAGCCCTCGACGAATGACGTGTTGATGTAGACCGTCGCCTGTGCATAAAGCTCCCGGAGCCGGTCGTCGGGCACCGCTCCCAATTGGTGCAGGTCCAGGCTCGGAACACTGGACAGCAGGCTGGGCAGGACCCCGAATTCATCGCGGCCGACCAGATTGACCTTCGGCCGGATGCCCTTTTGCGCCAGAAGTCCCAGCGCCTGGATCAGGAGCTTCACGTTCTTGTTCGGGGTGATGTTGGCCACCATCAGGCCATAGGGCGGAGTGGCCGGCGCGCGCGGCGGCGCATCCGTGGGCCGCTCCACGGGAGAGGCCTCATGCACGACGAAGGTGCGGGGCGCAACCTCCGGATAGGCGGCTACAACCGCATCCCGCGTGGCGCCCGACACGGCGATCAAGGCGCCCGCCTGCCGGAAGCCGAACGCCGTGAAGTAGTGCCACTGCACGCGCTGCTTCCAGCTGTGCAGGTCGGGGTGGGTCACGCGATAAAGGTCGTGGATCACCACCACGCTCTTCTTCATCCGCGCGATCATGGACGTGGGCTGCGGGTGAAACACGGCGGAGCAGCCAAGGCGCGCCATGAGGGGCGGCAGGTCGAGCGTGTTCCTGAACAACGCGGCGGTTTCGTTGGCCGGAACCTGCCGCGTGACCACCTCCATCCCCGTTCCCGTGATGAGTTCGGGCAGGTGCTCGCGATCCCAATTGGTGCTCAGGACATATTCGTTCTTTCCGTGGCGAAGCAGCGCGCTCACGATCTGCCACGTATAGACGGAGATGCCGGTGATCTTGTTGGGGATCGGGCTGAAATGGTTGATCAGAATCCGCGACATCAGACCGCTTTCTCCAACAGGTCACCAGCAGGGGTGAGACGCACGACACGGTCGTAGAAGCGATCGAGCCGCTCGCAGAGCGGGACCACCTGCGACGTGCCGCGATCGCTCGGAACCAGCGAGAACAGGTCTCGCACCCGCTGCCCCCCGTCCTCCACAAGGCGCCTCTGCAACTGCTCATCCCCTGCGAGGTGTCGCAGCGCCTGGTCGATGGCGGGGCCGGTAACGGCGTCGAGATAGATCGCGCAGTCGCCGCTGATTTCCCTCAAGCCCCCGGTGCCGGAAGAGATCAGCGCGGCGCCCGCCGCATGGGCCTCGAGCGCCGTGCGGCCGAAAGGCTCGTTCCACTTGGAGGCCACCACGGCGATGGCGGCGGTCTCCATCAGGTCCTTCACCACGGCGAACGGGATGTTCTGCAGGATCTGCACGTTGTCCGGCACCTCGCCCAGCGTCCTGTGGACCTCCGCCACGTAGTCCTTGTAGAGATTGATCTCCGACAGGATGAAGACGGCCTTCCAGTCTGGGAAGGCGCGGACGAAATCACGCACGCCCTGGGCCGATTCCAGGATGCCCTTGTTGTTGTTGGCGCGCCCGACCACGGCCACGAGCTTCTGCTTCTCCCGGTTGGGGTTCCAGGTGGAGAAATCAAAGCCGTTGGTGATCACCGTGCGCGGCACGCTCACCTGCGGCCAGTCCTTGCCGAAGGCTTCAAGGGTGGCATTGCTGATGAAGGTGATGCCGCCGAGGCTGTTGAGCTCCATCGCCCGGATCTGGTTGCGCACGAAGGCGGAGCGCCCCTTGAGCGGCGGGTCGATGTAATTGTGCGTCTGCAGCACCACCGGCGTCCCGCGGTTGAACGCGGCGATGCGCGCGGCGGTGGAGATATGCTGCTGGGTCACGATCAGGTCGTAGCCCTTCGCCTTCACCTGCTGGCGAATGGACAGGGCCAGGTGCCAGCTCGCGAGCTTGGGCGCGGGGGTGAGGCGAAAGATGTCCACGTCAAGCAGCGGGGTAGCGTCGCTGCGCTCGGCGAACACGGTGGTGGAGCCGCGGTAGCGGCTGCCGGACACCCATTCGCAGACGCAAAGCTCCACCGAGGATGCCGCCTTGGCCTCGAACTTCATCCTGCGGGGCAAGGCCTGGATGATTTTCATGGTTGGATCTGCCTCGACATGTTGGGCCTAGGAGGGCCTGCGCTTGGCAAGGATGAGCTTGGCGTAGGTGCGGATCTTGCGCAGCGACCATGGTGACAGCAGCGCGAGGAACGGCACGGCGATGGCCCAGAGCCCGATCTGCTGCCAGAACAGGCCGATGGCCGACGCCACCCACCACAGCGCCGTGAGCCGATAGTCGGGCGACCCGATGGCCCGCACGAGGACAAGGTGCATCAGGAAATAGACCGGCAGCGTGGCCAGCTCGCCATAGCCGTAGCCGACCATGCCGTAGAGTGGCACGGCCCAATAGGCCACCGCGGCGAACACCACCACATGGACCGCGTGGTAGACGCCGAGGCCGAGATTGCGGTTGAGCACCGACAGCGTTGCCGAATGCATGTTGAACGGCGCCACGGTGAGGTAGGACAGCGCCACGTAGGGGTAGAGGTCCATCACCGGCGCCCACCGCGCGCCGAACAGCCACGGCACGATGACATGGCCGGTCCAGCCGAAGCCGAGCAGGGTCGCCCCCACCACCAGCAGCTGGAGCTCCATGCCCTCGGTCACGGCCTTGCGCAGCCGTTCCACATCGTGCTGCACCTTGGCGAGGATGGCCACCGAGAGCCGCCAGATGATGGTCTTGATGATGCTGAGCATCTCAAGCAGGCCGATGGTCATGCCCACGAGGCCGACCGCCTCCGCGCCCAGCGCCGGCCCGACGATCATGGGATTGACCAGCATGCGCAGCTGCCAGATCCAGTTCGCGAAGGAAAAGGTCGCCGCGTAGCGCAGGGTCTGCTTGGCGGTCTCCAGGTGGAAGCCGAACCGCGGCAGCGCGCGGATGTAGGCGTGCGCCATGCCGAACGAGATGATCTGCTGGAGCAGCCAGGCGAAGGCCAGGGAGACCGGCCCGTAGTGCATCAGGACCAGGGGCACGGCCAGGGCATAGAAGCAGAGCTGTCCGGCGATCTCGAGGGTGGCAACCGCCTGGTAGTTGAGCGCCCGCTCAAGCTTGATGGTGGCCGGGACCGAGAGCAGCTGGAACGGCAGCGCCAGCACCATGATGGTGGCGACCTGCTCGAATCCCTCCACGCCGATGAGCGCACCGAGGCCGTCGCGGCCCAGTTCCGCCGCGCCGAGGATAACCACCGACATGACGCCAAGCAGCGAATAGGCGGTGGTATAGGCCTGGTCGGGAACGGTACCCTGATAGCGCAGCAGATAGACGCCGACGCCCGCCTGCCCGAGCAGCAGCAGATATTGGTAGACGTTGAACGCCGAGACATAGGCGCCATAGCTCGCCGGCCCCAGCGCCCGGGTGATGAGCATGACGCCAATGAATTTCAGGGCGATCGAGACGACCTGACGGCCGGCCAGATACGCGCCGCCTTTCAGCGCCGCCTGGCGCAGGGGTTGTTCCTCGCTCATGCCGCCCGCACACGCACGCAGTGGCCAGCCTTCGCGCGGCCGCGGCACGCCGTGGCTCCCGGATCGGCGCGCATGTTGCTCTCCAGGTGCAACGAGCCCAGGTGCAACGATCGATGAAAGGCCAGGATCTGGAAGGCTGCCGTCACGCTTCACCCCACGGCTGAAATGAATGGAACGGTCGCAAACGCTCTCGGCCGTGGGGCTTGAGCACGCCGCGAACCCCGATCGCCGGCCAAAAAAACGCGCCCTGCGACGATCCTGCCGGCGCCGGCGCAGCTTCAAGTGTGTGGCCGGACGTGCGGGACGACAGGTGACGCGGAATTCTCATGGCACCCTTCCGGTTCCCAAGCGTTACGAGCCGGCTCAACCCTTGCGGGCATGAGGCGGGCAGGCAGGCCGCTTGCTACGGCCACCAGACGCGGATTAGTCCTTGGCGCCCACCTGCGAAGGGTTGCGCAGGCCGCCCGAGGGACGGCTGCACTCCCGGTAGATCTCGTGGAGGCGCGGCAGGATCACCTTGTCGGAATATTGCTGCTCGATTCGGCGGCGGCCGGCGGCGGCCACCTGATCGCGGCGGGCGGCGCTCTCCAGCAGGCTTTCCAGCGCACGGGCCAAAGCCGGCCGATCACCCGGGGTCACGAGCAGCCCGTCCATACCCTCGGTGATGAGTTCGGGAATGCCGCCGACGCCGGTGGTGACCACGGCAAGCCCTGCCGCCATGGCTTCCAGCACGCTCATGGGCAAACCCTCGTTATAGGAGGGCAGCACATAGATGGACGAGGTTTCGAGCAGCTTCGCCTTGGCGGCGCCATCCACCCAGCCGGCCAGCACGACGCTGTCGCCGAGGCCGAGGCTGCGCACCAGTTCGGCCGCCTTCTCCACTTCGCCATTGCCACCGATGATCAGCCGCGCGTCGGGAAAGCGGGCATGGACCTCGGCGAAGGCGGGGATGAGATCGAACACGCCCTTGCGGTTGCCCACAAGGCCGAGGAAGAGGATGTCCTGCGGGCGCTTCAGGGCCGGATCGGTGGCCGGCGGGACAACCGTATAGTTCGGCACCACGGTGATGTGGGCGCCGGGCGCGATGGACCCGACAAAGTCCTTCCAGCTCTGGGAGAGGACGATGACACGAACCGCCTTTTCAAGGTGCCGGCGGATGAGCGCCTTCGCGAAGCCCGGCTGCGAGGCGTAGAAGAGCTTCATTTCGGAGCCGTGCAGGTGCAGCACGACGGGCACGCCGAACAGGCGCGCCAGTGACGCGAACAGCCCCTTGCGCCAGAAGCTCCCACGCATGGCGGCGTGGCAATGCACCAGCTCCACCTTCTGCGTCACGAGATAGAAGGCGAAAGTCGCCAGGCCCTGGGCCAGAACCCATTGGCGCTTCAGGACGCCACCATCGGCATACGACGCGATCAGCGTGACGCCTTCCTGCTCCAGAAAACCGTCCTGCCGATAGGCTTCGACGACGCTGCGCATACCCCCGCGCGCGGCGTTCCAGATGGTGATCTTCACGTCCGAGCCCCATCATGTCGCAGTGCAATATAAGCGACTTATATATCAAAATCGGCAGGAGGCTACAGTTTTCCATCGCGACATGTTTTGCTGGCAATGGCCTCGGCTGCGCGGGGGGCCATGATCCGTGCCGCAGCCTCTGGAAGGGGGTGGACGCCATCGGGTATGGCGGCGTGGCGCGCGGCTTGTGAAAGGGCCATCCAATCTGGCCTGAAGTCTATGAATTCAAATCCTTTTTCGGCGGCCGCGGCGCGGTGGATCTGGATGTATCCGTCGATGAAGGGGCGGACCATTCCGCGCATTCCGGCCATGGGGTTCATGGCCATGACGATGACCCGCGCATGGGGCAGCCGGCGGTGCAGTCCGTCCAGGATTGCTGCGATATTGCGGGCACTGTGCGACTGCGAGATGAAGCGGTGAATTGCCGCGTCGTTGGCATAAAATTCCACCAGAACGACGTCGGGTTTCAGGGCGGCCACGCGGTCCATCTGGCCGAGGGCCCAGTCGGACGTGGCGCCGCTCTGCGCCACCGTCTCCACGATGGCGGGCCGGCCGAGACAGGCCCCGAGCGCTTGCGCAAGCGCGGGCTGCCAGCCCCCCCGGGCCGTGAGCGACGTGCCGAAGGTGACGACCCGCAGGGCCGGACCCTCTCCGGCTGGGACCTCCCCGGCCGGAGCCTCCTCGGTCCTTCCGTCGACGGTCCTTCCGTCGCCTGTCCTGGCGTTCTCCCGCTCCATCCTGTTCTCCGAACCAGTGACCGTTGCCTGGGCCAAGGCGCCGCCGAGTGTGGCCAGCAGAAGCAGCGCGGCGGAGAGGAATGTGCGTAGCTCTGCCATGTCAGTTCCGCGGTGCAGCCTTGTCGAAGCAATCCGCGATGGCGAACCAGAGCGGCGTGCGTGCCAGATTTTCGTCGAGCGGCAGGCTCCGCGCCGGCAGCCCGTCGGCGCGGCGATCCCGCGGGTCCGGCGAGCTGCTCAGCCAGCTGTACCGGCTGGTGAGGCCCCAGGTGAGAAGGCCGGTGACCGCCCGCTCGTCGAAGGCGACGGTGAGAATCTCCCGCGCGTGAGCGGCAACCTGGCGGTCGCGCTCGGCGACGTCGCCCTTCACGCGCTTGTCGTTCACGTCGAATTCGGTGAGCACGATTTTCACGCCAAGGCTCGCCACGTCGGCCAGGAACTTGCGGTATTCCTTCGCGACGAAGCGGTTGCCCACGGTGGCGTGGCACTGCACGCCAAGCGCGCCGATGGGGGCATTGCGGCTCTTGAGGGCGGCGATCAGCTCAAGTGTCGCGGCGCGGCGGCGCTCGCCGATGCGTTCGCGGTCGCTGTATTCATAGCCATAGTCATTATAGAAAAGCAGGGCGCCGGGGTCCGCCGCGCGGGCCGCATGGAAGCACTCGGCCAGGAAGCCCACGTCGCCGGGCGCGAAGGGCGGCCAGTTGCGCATCTCTTGCGGCAGGTTGTCTTGCGGCTCGATCATCTCGTTGACCACGTCCCACTCGCTGACGCGGCCACGGAAACGGCCGACGAGCCGGGTCACATGGTCCAGCAGCAGGCCGCGGCCTGCGGGGGTCTTCAGGTCCGGCTCCAGCCACGGGGGCGAGTTTCGATACCAGAGCGCCGTGTGACCGCGCATGGCGAGGCCATTGCCGGCGGCGAAGGCCGCGAGCTGATCGGCGTCGCGATAGTCCGGCCGGCCCCGGACCTTCTCCACATAGCGCCATTTCATCTCGTTTTCGGGGACGATCACCGCGCAGTCCCGGATGATCGCGGCGCCGAGTTCCGGCATCTGCTGCAGGTGCTGCGCCATGACGGCGCTGCCGAATTGCATGCCCTTGCGCGCTGCCCTGACGCGAAGGGGCGTGTCAGCATCGCCCGCGCCAAGGGACGGCGAGGCGGCAAGACCGCAGGCCAGGGCCGCAGCCCCCGCGCCGCCGACGAAGGACCGGCGGGAGATCGGTTTCATCGGGATCATGCGACGTTGCCCTTTCGCGAGGCGGCTCGTTCCCGGATGCCGTGGAGCCCATCCAAGGGCGGCGCGCTGGCCGGGGGCGGGATCGATCGTGGGGGACGCATTAGAGCGTTTCACCTTTTCATGGAAACGGTGAAACGCTCTAAATCTCTGAGTTAACGCATTTTCTTCACGCGAACCGGTATCCACTTCGCTCGAAAATGCTCTAGCGCCATCAGAAGGCGAGCTTCACGATCCTGGCGTCGCGTCGCTTCAGTTCCTCCAGCACCATGGGCAGGAGCGCGATGGTGTTGGACTGCCCGTCATGGAACAAGATGATGCCGCGGTCGCCGATGCTCTTGAACAGGGTGGCGAAACTCTCGCCGGGCGGCCGGTTTCGCCAGTCCTGCGGGGAAAAGTCGTACCCCGCGAGGACGAGACCCCGGGTCTTGAGATAGCGCAGCAGATCCTCCGGCGGCACATTGTTGAACCCGGACGAGCCGGGCAGCCGGACCAGCCTGCGCTTCCCGTGCGGCCCGCCTGCGGCGGCTTCCACCGCGGCGTCGCCCTTGTCGATCTCGTCCTCGATCTGGGTGGCGGTCATTCTGCTCAGGTCGGGATGCCTGAACGAATGGCTGCCCAAATTCTGCTTCTCGGCGAGGATGCGCCCGACGAGGTCCGGAGACTTCTGCGCGTTGCGGCCGACGAGGAAGAAGGTGGCGTCGATGCAATAGTCCTTGAGGATGGAGAGAAGCTGGGGCGTCGTCGCGGGGTTCGGGCCGTCGTCGATGGTGATCACATATTCCCCCCGCGTCAGCGGGAGGGGAGGCTGCCCTTGAACCTTGCCGAACCCGGAGGTTTCGGCCGGCAGCTCCAGCGTGCGCCCCCGAAGCTCGGGTTGAGGACACGCCCAGCCGGCGCTAGTCCAGCCGGCCGCAAGGAGGGATGCGGTGATGGACAGCGCCATCATAACCATTTTTCCAGGCATGCAGATTCCTCACTTGACCGCAGCGCACCACATGCGGCACCTTTGACCCCAAATTCTCCCTTCGCAAATAAATATCATGCAATGCGGCGTCAATTTGACCGCAACGCCGCCTCGGCCATCGATTAAAAAATGCTGCAGTGCAAAAAGAAAGCTTGTCGTGAAGCGACGAAGCGAATATAGCTGCTTGAGGTCTGTCGTTTTTCTTGGATGCAAGGGGTGAAATCGATGGGGCGATGCGTCATCGTTGTCGAAAATCTGCCGGTTCCGCTCGACCGACGCGTCTGGCAGGAGGCCTTGGCGCTACGCGACGCGGGCTGGAGCGTCTCGGTGATATGCCCTCTGTCGGAACAGTACAGCAAGACCTTCGAAGTCATTGATGATATTGAGATATTCCGTCACCCTTTGCCGCTGGAGGCACGCGGGAAGCTGGCCTTCCTCGTCGAGTACGGATCGGCACTTTTTCACGAGTTCCGCCTGCTCCTCAAAGTGTCACGTCGTCGCGGTTTCGATGTTATCCAGGCGTGCAATCCTCCTGACCTGATCTTTCTGGTGGCGTGGCCGTTCAAGCTCTTTGGCAAGCGCTTCATTTTCGACCACCATGACGTGTGTCCCGAACTGTACGAGGCGAAGTTCGGCAAGCGCGGCTTCATGTACCAGGTGCTGCTTCTCGCCGAGAAGCTGACCTTCAAGTCGGCGGATTACGTCATCTCCGCCAACGAAACCTATCGTGAGATTGCCATCACCCGCGGCGGGAAGAATCCCGACGACGTGGTGGCCGTCTACAGCGTGCCCGACAAGGCCCGCATGCGGCGCGTGGCGCCCAACGACGCGCTGCGGGGCGCGGCGTCGGTGGTGCTTGGCTATGTGGGCATCATCGCCGACCAGGACGGTGTGGACCATTGCGTGCGCTGCATCCACCACCTGGTGGTCGACCATGGGCAGACCGACATTCGTGCCGTGATCGTCGGCGATGGCCCCGCTTTGGCCTCGGTCAAGGCGCTGGCGCAGGAACTGGGCGTCGCCGACAAGATCGTCTTCACCGGCTATCTCAGGGGCGAGGAGCTGCTGGCCGCCCTGAGCACCTTCGACATCGGCATCATTCCGGACCCGGTGAACGAATATAACGACAAGATCAGCATGAATAAGGTGTTCGAATATTCCGCTCTCGGCGTCCCGGCGGTGGCCTACAGCCTCGGTGAAACGCGTCGCCTCCTCGGCCAGTGGGGCAATTATGCGGATGATGCGACGCCGGCGGGCCTCGCGCGCGCCTGCCTTCCGCTGATCGTGGATACGGACCTGCGGGCCGAAGCGGGACGGCAGGTCAAGGCCTTGGCCGATCGCAACTTCAACTGGTCCGCCGAGGCCGCCAAGTACGTCTCCGTCTACGACCGCGTGGCGAAGCAGATCGCGCTGCAAGGCAAGCTCGCCTCCTGACCTTTCACGACCGCGGCCCGGCAGGCTCCCCTTCGGGAACCCTGCCGGGCCGCTTTTGATTCGACATGTCCGGTTCGCGGGGCGGTGCGGACGATGTGACGGGATGAAGCAAGGGCGAGGACGGCACAGAGGCCGCATCCGGCTTGCTTGCAGCCAGGGCGAAAGGCCCGATGCGCCCGCGGCAGGCGCGGAACAGCCGCAGATCCGAGTCCCGCTCCAAGACCCATTCCAAGGCCCGCTCCAAGGCCCGCTCCACATCCGTCATTCGCCTGAGCATGGTCGGCACGGCCAAAGGCTGACCGGTTATGGGAGCGTGAACGCGGAGACAGAAGTCCCCGCTGCGTCAACCCGTCGCAACCCATATAAACCACCAGATAATCACGTAGAACGGCTTCCAGGCGCATTTCGTCGGAGAATGGATGCAGATTTTCTGTCGTAGACTTCCAGAATTATATCGGTCGCCCGCAACTTTCGCAGATTGCGAAAGAACGGATGCTGCCTTTTGATCCTGCACTTATTTGACTGGTTTCGCAGCGATAGAACAACGCTTGGTTTGTGTTGCAATTTCGCTACGCATCACGGCTTTTCGTGCATCTGCGAGATGCATCTCTGGCATTTGCGGTGCATTGCGGGATGATGACATAGGCAGAGTTGGCTGACGTTGCCAAGGACTTGAAATCCTTGGAGATGGGCCAGACGGGGGCGTCAAATTGCCGGACGAGACGAGCATTTGCGATTCGAAACGTGGTGGATTTCGCAGCCGGAACCGGTCGCGAACCTGGTCCGCCGTGCTTTGGCCCCCCGTGCTTTTGCCCACCATGCTTTTGCCCATCGCTTTCCTGCTTCCTGCATCGCAGGCCGTCGGCTCCACATGCGGTGACGGCAATCCGCCGGCGGGGGGGATCTGCACGATCCAGCCGTTCTCGCCGACGGTGAATGACGCTCAGGTGGGGGCAACGGTCGTCACCGGCAACGATGTGGTCACCCTGCAGGGGCCCCTTGCCTTCGAGTCGGGCTCGGGTGGGGCAGTCGGGCGCCAGCCGCTGCAGAATTTCACGATTATCAGCGGGGCATCGACGCTGAGCGATCCCGTGCTCGATCTCGGCGGGCAGACCCAGGCCGCCACATACACCGATCCCGTCACCGGCGCCGTGCGCACGGTGAATGTCTATGGCTCGGCCGGCATGTCCACCTCCCCGTTCGGCTCGACCAGCGTCGCGAACATCGAGGGCGTCGGCGACAATCAGTATATCGATGCCCGGATCGCGACCGTGGACAGTTCCGGCGGCACGCTGAATGTGAGCGTTGCCGGCGATATGAACATCGCGGCCAAGCAGACCACGCTGGTTAAGGTGGACGGCACCGGCAGCGCCAGCAGCAGCGTGGTCTGGACTTCGAGCAACACCATCGGTCTCTTCGGCGTCACCATGCCGGCCGACGCGCAGGACAGCGTGACGACGGACAGCGTCCCCGGCTGGCCCACCACGGTC
The DNA here is from genome assembly GCF_043194565.1 of Xanthobacter autotrophicus ATCC 700552. Lineage (GTDB taxonomy): Bacteria > Pseudomonadota > Alphaproteobacteria > Rhizobiales > Xanthobacteraceae > Xanthobacter > Xanthobacter autotrophicus_F. The sequence continues at coordinate 298,591 of NZ_JBAFVS010000006.1, forward strand.
GCCCTGCCCGATGGCACCAGCGTCACCATCAACAATCTGGCGGACTTCCAGGCCTTCAACGCCCAGCTCATCACGCTGGTGGAGGACGGCACCATCGATCAGGTGCAGTATGACAGCCTGATCGCCCAGGGTGCCAACCTGCAGAGCGCCACCGTCGTCTACCAGTACAGCCCGGTGCCGCCCCAGGGCGACGACATCTACCAGCCCGTGGGCCTGCGGACTGTCATGGAGGCCACCGGCGCCAATGCCTCGGCCACTCTGGCAAGCGGCGCGACCCTCACCGTCACCGGTACCAACGGCGGCGTCCTGCGCGGGACCAACGGCGCGAGCGTGACCAACAAGGGCACCATCGCCATCGTCGGCGGCAGCGGCATCACCCTCGACACGGGCGGCAAAGGCTACAACGAGGGTGTGATCAACGCGCGTGCCGCCAGCAACGGCGTCGTCACACTGCACTCGACCTTCACCAATAGCGGCATCATCAATCAGGCCGCAGGGACCTCCACGGGCACACTCGGCTTCGGCGGCGGGGTGGGCATAAACAGCATCGATTCCACCACGCTGAACAGCGGCATCATCAATGTGGGGACCGAGGCGAGCACGGCCAACGCCTCGATCACCGGCGTGCGCGTGTCCGGCGGCTCCTTCACGAACACAGAGACCGGCCTCATCTACATCGGCCGCGCGGAACAGTCCGATCCGGCGGTGGCGACCGCGGACGTGGCGATCGATGTCGGCGGTCCGGTGACTGGCATCAAGGTTGAATCCAACAGCCAGGTGACCAATGCGGGCCAGATCGTCATCGGCTCCCTTACGCAGGGCGCCGTCGGCCTCAGGGTCGACAGCGCCTCGAACGCGACGGTGAACAACACCGGCTCCATCATCGTGAAGGGCGCGGCCGAATCCGTGCCGCGCGAGAATGTGGGCTATCTGGTCCGAAATACCGGCACCAGCACCGGTTCAACCATTCGCAACGATGGCGCCATCACCGTTCAGGGCGTGAACGGAACCGGCCTCAAGGTTCTCGCCGACGGCGTCCACGCGGACATGGTCTCCACCGGCGCCATCACCGTGGCCGGTGGGGCGGATCCGTCGTCCGGCACCCGCAATTACGGCGTGTGGGTGGAAGGCACGAACGGCGGCACGGCCAAGGCGGAGATCGACGGCAAGCTGACCCTGACGGGCGACGGCGCCATCGGTGTGCTGGCGCGCGGCGACGCCCAGGTGACGGTGGGGGCCGACAGTACGCCGAGCTTCGCCAACGGAAGCGATCAGATCGGCTTCTTCATTTACGGCAGCGGCGCCTCGATCACCACGGCCGCAAGCGTCATGCACGTGGGCACCGAACGGTCCACCCTGTTCCGCATCGCCGAGGGGGCGACCTTCGACAGTTCGCAGTTCACCGTCGTTGCCAGCGGCGTGGATTCGGTGGGTATCGTTGCGACCGGCCAGAACACGAAGGTGACCGACACGGGGGGCCTGTTCGACCTCACGGGGGCCGGCGCAACCGGCGTGGTGGCCGAGGGCGGCGCGGTCGTCAGCCTCGATGCGACCCGGATCTACCTGAACGCCGAAGGCGCGGTCGGCGCCATCGCGGACGGCCAGGGGCACGACCTGACCGGTGCGGCCGTGGGCTTGCCCGACGCCGCGACGAAGCTCAGCTTCTCCGGACTCATCTCGTCCAGCACCGGCGGCGTGACCGGCCTCGCGGCGACCAACAGCGGCGCGCTGGAGGTGAAGGGCAACGTCACCCTCACCGGCGACGACAGTGTGGGCATCTTCGCGCAGAAGGGCGCGACCGTGGCGGTGAAGGGCGCCAATGTGTCGGTGAACGGCTTCGCCCTGGAAGCCCGCAACCAGGCATCGACCTTCACCGTCGACAATGCGATCCTCTATGGCTCGGACGGCCTGCTGAATGCGGCCACCACCGCCCACACCAAGCTGACTGCCACCGGCTCCAGCCTGTGGGGCGGCATCTTCACGGCTGTAGGAAGCAGCTCGGACGTGAAGCTGCTCGGCGGCACCCTTTGGACGATGGACCAGAGCTCCAACGTATCCTACCTCACCAGCAGCGCCTCGAGCATCGTGTTCACAACACCTTCCAGCGGGTTCAAGACACTGACGGTCGGCGTGAACTATGCCGGTGCCGATGCCTCCATGGCGATGAGCACCACCCTGAACAATGGTCTGGCCCAGCTCACCGACAAGGTGGTGGTGGGCGGCAACACGTCCGGCAACACCACGCTTTTCATCAATAATTCTGGTGGCTTGGGTGCCCAGACCGTGGGCAACGGCATCGAGGTCGTAGACGTCGCGGGCGCGAGCGCGGGCAGCTTCACCTTGGGCAACAGCCTGTACGCTGGCGCCTACGAATACGATCTGTTCCAGGGCGGCGTGACCACGCCGGGCGATGGGGACTGGTACCTGCGCTCCAGCCTGACGGCGGCCGCGCAAGTGGCCTCGCCCTATCTCGATTCCCTGCTGAAATTCCAGCAGCTTTCCATCGGCACACTCCAGCAGCGCCTCGGCAATCGCCAGTGGCCGGTGGATGGCGGCGTGAACCTCTCCGCCAAGGCGGCGAAGGCGGCCGGGGTCTCGCAGGGCGCCAGCGGAGGGGGCATCTGGGGCCGCGTGCAGGGGCTGCACGGCAGCGAGGATCCCGACCAGGGCACGCCCTATGACCGTGAACTCTGGTTCGCCCAGGCGGGCGCCGACTTCGTCGTCTACCGCCATGACACCGGCTTGCTGGTCGCGAGCATCATGGGCACCTATGGCAACCAGTCCGTGGATGTGAACGTGACGCCGGACCCGACGACGCACCTGCTGCGGTCGGGCGCCATCGCCACCGATGCCTATGGCGCCGGCGGCAGCCTCACCTGGTTCGGGACCAACGGCTTCTATGTGGACGGCGTCGGCCAGTACACTTGGTTTGACAGCGACCTCAGCGCCTCCGACCTCGGTTCGCTCGCCAAGGGCAACGGCGCGCAGAGCTATGCGTTGAGCCTTGAGGCCGGCGGTCGGATGGCGATCAACCGCATCTGGTCGTGGGTGCCGCAGGCCCAGCTGATCTATTCCAACGCCCGCTTCGACGATTTCCGCGTGACCTACTCCAGCGGCGACCAGGCGGTCGTGACGCCGGGCGACGGCGACAGCCTGCTCGGCCGCATCGGCGTGCGGCTGGAAAACGTGCTCAATCTCGGCGGCGGCTCGCGCTTCCAGGGCTATGGCATCGCCAACCTGATGTACGATTTTCTGGGAGCCACCGACGTCACTTTCGGTTCCAGCATCCTCACCCAGGAGGGGCAGGCGCTGTGGGGCGAGATGGGCATCGGCGGCACCTATGTCTTCAACAGCCGCTTCGCGGTCTATGGTGAGGGCAATTATGCCACCAGCCTGGAGAGTTTCGGCTCCAGCTCAGCCTATCGCGGCAATCTCGGCGTCAGGATGAGCTGGTGATGTCCGGGCCGGGCTCTGACGGCCGGTCCGGCCGGGCATCGGCATCGGCCGCAGCCGGCCGGTAGAAGCCGGAAACTGTACCGGCGGCTCCGCCATGGGGCGGCGGCGCTCGACGGCAGCTTTTGGCAGGGTGCGCCCGGCATGGTGCGCCCGGCAGGATGCGCCTCTTGCGGGCAGGCCCTTTCGCCGGGTTGCGATGGACATCGAAGCGTGTCGTGCGATATGAAAGCGCGGCTTGGAGCGTGCGCGGCCCGCGAGCGGCGCTCCCGCATCAAGGGATGGTAATGCGGTACTTCATTACTGGTACGGCGGGCTTTATCGGTTTCCACCTAGCGAAGCGTCTTCTCGATGCCGGCCACCATGTGGTCGGCTTCGACGGCATGACGCATTATTACGATGTCGCGCTCAAACAGAAGCGCCACGCCATTCTCGAGCGCTCCCCCGCCTTCATTCCGGTGATCGCCCTGCTCGAGGACGAGACGGCGCTCCGCGCGGCGGTAGAGTTGGCTGCGCCGGACATCATCGTGCATCTCGCCGCCCAGGCCGGCGTCCGCTACAGCATTGAAAATCCGCGCTCCTACATCGAGTCGAACATCGTCGGCTCATTCAACCTCATCGACCTCGCGGCGCGGTTGAAGCCGAAGCATCTGCTGCTCGCCTCCACCTCTTCGGTCTATGGCGCCAACGAGAAGATTCCGTTCGCCGAGAGCGACAGGGCGGATGAGCCCATGTCGCTCTATGCCGCCACGAAGAAATCCATGGAGGTGGTGGCCCACAGCTACGCCCACCTCTATCAGGTGCCCACCACGGCCTTCCGCTTCTTCACGGTCTATGGTCCGTGGGGACGGCCGGACATGGCGCTGTTCAAGTTTGTGGACGCCATCCGCAAGGGCCAGCCCATCGATGTCTACGGCGAAGGCCGGATGAGCCGGGACTTCATCTATATCGACGATCTCATCGAATCCATCGTCCGGCTGATGGCGGTTCCTCCCGGCGAGGACAACCGTGTGCTCGTCGACGGGGTGACGGATACCCTGTCTCAACACGCCCCGTTTCGCGTGGTCAACATTGGCGGCGGCCATCCGGTGGAACTGATCCGGTTCGTGGAGAGCATCGAGGCCTGCCTGGGCCGACCGGCCACCCGCCGGATGCTGCCCATGCAGGCGGGCGATGTGCCTCGCACCTATGCCGAATTCCAGCTCCTCTTCGCCCTCACCGGCTTCCGTCCGCACACGGATATCGACGACGGGGTCCGTCGGTTCGTCGACTGGTACCTCGCCAACTATTAGAGCATTTTCAAGCGAAGTGGATACCGGTTCGCGTGAAGAAATGCGTCAAAACAATACTCTAAAGCACGCGCCGATCAGCTTGCATCGCAAGCTGATCGGATAACGCGTTCTCGCTTCTTGGAGTGAGAAGGCGATTCACCGATCGGATTGATTCGATCCGATCGGATCCCTCTCTAGACCAGGAAACTGAAATTTTCCGCCGTCAGAGTGGAGAGCGCGACGTTCTGCAGAAGAATGCTGTCCTGCTCATTCAGCTGGATGAGAACGTCATTGCCCTGCACCGTGGCGTAGGTGAGCAGCTCGTCGAAGCTCGCCACATCATCGACCACCAACACGTCGTGGATGGTGCCGCTGCCGGCCTGAAAGCCGGAAACCACATCGTGGCCGTTGCTGCCCGTGACCACGAAGGTGTCGCTGCCCGCGCTCGACCCGTAGAAGGTATCCGTGACGTGCTCGTGGGACGTCAGGGTCACCGGCGTGCCATACGAAGCTTGGACGTGCGAACCGTCCTGCGACACGACGTCGGTCCACAGAAGGGTGTTTGTTGTGGCCGCGTAGTGCCACTGCGAAGTCGAGGACGGCTCCGTGGCGCCGGCTTCATAGCTGTGGGAGATGGAATCATGCGAGCCGTCCGCATAGACGATGCTCTCGGTGCTGACGCGCCCGACTGAGTCGTAATAGGACGAGTGCGTGGACCCATCGCTCTCGGCAACCATGGTCGAGACCTTGATGCCGTCGGCAGTATAACGCTCCTGGAACACCAGCTTGCCGGAACTGTCGTAGTTCAGAACCTGCTCCGTGTAACTGGCGCCCGTTATGCCGTATTGGTGTTCCGAACGACTGCCGTCCGTCGCGTAGCTGATGGCCTTTTCGAGCGCGCCGGTCTCGCCGTTGAAATACGACGCCGAGGTGCGGCTGCCGCTGGTGTCGTAGGTGAACGCCGAAATCTTCGTTCCGTCGCTGTCGTAATTCTCCTGCGCGGCGATCTTGCCACTTTCATAGACCGACATGTGTTCCGACCGGTTCGCATC
>NZ_JBAFVS010000007.1:0-272395 GCF_043194565.1 Xanthobacter autotrophicus ATCC 700552
TCTCGTCTTGCGACCCTATCGCGCCGCCCCGATGACGGCTGACATCAGGAGGGATGATTGACCAGAAAGCTTAGCCTCGGACCGGTGCCGAAAGCCGAAACCGTCAAGCTCACCGTCACCATAACGGTGCAACTTCGGGCTGACCTCGACCGATATGCCGCTCTTCATTCCGAGCTTCATGGCACGGTTGTCGATGCGGCGACGTTGGCGCCGCTCATGCTCGAAACCTTCATCGCTCGTGACAAGGGATTCCGTGCCGAGCGGCCTGGCCGTACAGGCTCTTTAAGTAATCGTACGAACTAGCTCGACGAAACGAGATAGTGGCTCGTTGAGTGTCCCCTCACGCACCATCAGCCAAGTTTTCAGATCGGTGGGCGCGTCGCTCAGGGGCCGGAGGGCAATGCCATTCACCTCGACCGCCTCGAGTTGAGCGGCGGTCGCTATTCCGATGCCATAGCCCGCAAGAACCAGCGTAACCAATACCGGAAGTGTCGTGGTGCGACTAACAATATTCGGGATCGAACTTGCGGTTCTAACAAGCTGTTCTATCTGGGATTGCTGGCTAAGACCCGTATCGGGTCGACTTAGAACGAGAGGCTCTTTGACAATCTCAGACAGTTTAATCCGCTTCTTTCCAGCCAGGGAATGACCGCTCGGCATCAGAGCGATCGGCGGATCTCGCCAGACTGCTTCGGACAAAATCCCCTTGCCGTATCCGCTCTCTGGCGTGAGCGCCGCATCAAGGAAGCCACTTCGCAAGCCCTCGAAATTCTGCGTCACCGACGCTTCATGGACATGCACGACGACTTGCGGACTTTCCTGTTTTATTTCTGAGATCAGTCGTGCGAAGCGTGCAAATGGTACACCGTCGCAAATGCCGATGTGCAAATGGCTGATTATGTCTCCCGTCGCTGCTGCCGTGCGAACGTCTATGCGTGCTTCGTCGGCGGATGCGAGGAGCGCACGCGCATGGGCGAGAAGACGTTCACCGGCCGGCGTTAGCTTCGTGGATCGCCGTGTGCGCTCGAGTAATACTACGCCAAGGCGCCGTTCGAGAGTCTTGATCGACCGGGACAATGGCGATTGTTCGATGCCGGCGCGTTGCGCGCCACGTGTAAAATGGAGCTCCTCTGCGACCGCCACGAAATGCCGAAGATGGCGAAGCTCCATTCCTGCTCCCGTTGACATCAAAATTGATAGGAACCACATCTGACATTTGTAATTGTAAATTACAATATTAAATATAATAAAATAGAAATGTAATTATGTATTAGAAATCCTTCTTTATCAAAGGAATAATTCCGTCCAATTTATCAATTGTCATCTGAAGGCGGGATGTGATTGTTCGAAAAAACATTCCACTTTGTTGGCATTTCTTAAAATTATCATCGCTCTTGAGTTTGAGAGCTTCTCCCGCCGCTTGGCCGATAGAGCTCATCTCCAGCCATGCTCGATCCACATCGACGCCCACGGAGCGCGCAGATGCGTCCGCGGCACGCAGAACGCTCTGCGCCTCGGAAAGGCTGACTGTCGGCTTGAATCCAAGTTCGGATTGCTCCTGATGCGCCTCTGTGCATGCGCGGATCGCAAAATACATTCCATATAAAAACTTCAGATGGCTGGCGGCTTGCGCGCGCAAGTCCGCGGGTGCGGGAGCGTTCGACTGATTGCCAGCCGCAAGAGCAATTTCGGCGTTGGCGCCATTCATGACGATGCACAGGCATACTGCGATCAAAAAATTCTTCATGGCCTGTTCTCGTATAAATTGAGATACGGCGAGGGTGGGAGCGACTTCGTCGCTCCCACCCGTATCCGGTTTACTGACTGGCGGCAGAGGGGCGAACTACCTGTTGATTCAGTGGCCTATCGTCGTCACCCTGTTGAATCAGAGGGCGGTCGAAGCGGCCAGTAGGACCACTTGGATAGTTTTCCTTTTGCACGTCGAAGAACTCATGTCGCTCCTGCTCCTCGACGCTCAGGGTGGAAGGATAGGGCTCCGCTGTGGCAGTGAGGGGGGCCAGGATCATGGCCAGTGTCAGCACGTAATGCTTCATCGATTTGACCTCGAATGTTGAATGTCGACTGAGATGTTTTGATCCATTCAACAATCGAGATGCGGGGCGGGGGGGCTTCCACGTCGGGCCCGGTGCCTGAGCCCACGGCATGCCACCAGCCCCAACGCTCGGACTGAAATGCCCGCGCCGCCCAGTCCGAGGGCGAGGTCCAGGTCGCATGCGCGCACCCGTGGCATTCGCCACGCAGCACCGTGCAGGGATCGAGGGAGCCGGGGGGCTCTTGATGTGGCGAGTGCTCGACATCGGAATGCGTTGTGGCGACCGCCGCCATCGGGCCGAGCTGCTGTTTCGCCCCGTTTGACGCCAGCAGCGTCACCGCCGCGAGCAGCAGGCCCAACATGACGAACAGGAGTCCGATGCGCCTGCGGAGTGCCTCCGGCTCATGGCGACGCGGTGGTTGCGTCATTGTGGGGTCCGCTTCCACGAGACATCCGCCTCGTGCGCTTCGCCAACGGATGCAGAGGGCGGTCTGGCGCCGGTCTGCGGTCTGGCGCCGGTCTTCGGCATGCCACGGTCGGAGCGCGAGGGATGGGAGAGGCCCAGTTGGACGTCCCGAAAGTCGTGCCGCTGCTTCTCGCGATATCCCTTCGGTACCGGGTCCAAGGCTGCCACAGGCGAGGCGGTCATCGCAATGGCGAATGCCAGCGCATAAACATTACTTTGGCGCATAGCGATCTTGCGCATGAGTGCCTCCTCAGAGATCGTTTGGAAATTCAAAAAGGACATGACGGCACTGAAGCTCAGGATGGGGCTGCGACCAGCCATCCAAGCGAATTTTCAAACTGGCTCTCAGGGCGTGGTGAACTTCGCCTGGCCCGACTTTCCAGTTGCCGTCTTGATCAGGAGCGTGACGGCCGTACCCTTCGCGATGGCCGCGGGGGCCTGCCCGGCCAGCGTCTGGCCCGCAGGGGCGAGTTGGATGGTCTTTTTTTCACTGCCGGACACCAGCATGGCCGAGCCTGTGAATCCGGCCGTGTCCACGGGCTTTCCAGCTTCGTCGAAGACATGGACATTGAGCTTCTCGCCAGAGACGACGAGTTCGGCATGGACGCCGGCGAGGTCTTCCATGGGACCTCCGTTGGGGCCCTTCTGGACGCCGTGGGCATGCTGCGCGATGGCGGGGCCGGCGACGACAAGGCTTGCGGCGACGATGAGACTTTTCAGCACGGGTTCTTCTCCTTGGCTCTAAACTCTCGAAAATAGGACGCGTTGTTCAATCGGCTTGCGGTGCAAGCCGATTGGCGGGTGCTCTAGGAAGTGGGGCTTTCCGCCGCTTCGATGGGCGCCGCGGCGGGCTTCGTCTCGCGCCGGAACAGCACGTAGAGCGCCGGCAGCACGAGCAAGGTGAGGATGGTGGAGGAGATGATGCCGCCGATGACCACGGTGGCGAGCGGCCGCTGCACCTCCGCGCCCGGGCCGGTGGCGATGGCCATGGGCACAAAGCCGAGAGAGGCGACCAGCGCCGTCATCAGCACCGGGCGCAGGCGGGTGAGGGCGCCGCCGCGCACCGCCGCCACCACGTCCCGCCCCTCGGCCCTAAGGCGCTGGATGAAGGCGATGATGACGAGGCCATTCAGCACCGCCACGCCCGAGAGCGCGATGAAGCCGATGCCGGCGCTGATGGAGAGCGGCAGGTCGCGCAGTATCAGCGCCGCGATGCCTCCGGTGAGCGCCAGCGGCACCCCGGAGAACACCAGCAGCGCATCCGCCACCGAGCCGAAGCTCATGAACAGCAGCAGGAAGATGAGCGCCAGCGCGATGGGCACCACGATGGCGAGGCGCTGGGTGGCCGAGACCAGTTGCTCGAACTGACCGCCCCAGCCGATCCAGTAGCCCTCCGGCAACTTCACCTTCTGCGCCACCTGGCGCTGGGCATCGGAGACGAAGGAGCCGAGGTCGCGGTCGCGCACGTTCGCGCTCACCACGATGCGCCGCTTGCCGTCCTCCCGGCTGATCTGGTTGGGGCCGGGAGAGACCGTGAGGCTGGCGATGGCGGAGAGCGGCACGTAGCGGATCTGCCCGCCCGCCCCCGGCCCCCAGGCGGCACGCACCGGCCTTGCCTCGTCGCTGGCGGCGGGGGGCAGCGGCACCGGCAGCGCGCGCAGGGCCTCGATGTCGGTGCGCAGTTCTTCCGGCAGCCGCACCACGATGTCGAAGCGGCGGTCGCCCTCGAACAGGGCGCCGGCCTCCCGGCCGCCCACCGCGATCTCCACCAGCTCCTGCACGTCGGCGACGCTCACCCCATAGCGGGCCATGGCCGGCCGGTTGAGGGCGACGGTGAGCATGGGCAGGCCGGAGACCTGCTCGGTCTTCACGTCGGCGGCGCCGGGCACGGCCTGGAGCACGGTCTGCACCTGCCCCGCCACCTGCAGCAGCACATCGAGGTCGTCGCCGAAGATCTTGACGCCCACGTCGGACCGGATGCCCGAGATCAGCTCGTTGAAGCGCAGCTGGATCGGCTGGGAGAGTTCGTAATTGCTCCCCGCCACCCCTTCCGCGGCCTTCTCGATGTCGGTCATCAGCGCGCTCTTGGACTTGCTGGGGTCCGGCCACTCGGCGCGCGGCTTCAGCATCACGTAGCCGTCGGAGATGGAGGGCGGCATGGGGTCGGTGGCGACCTCCGCCGTGCCGGTGCGGGCGAACACCTCCTTCACTTCCGGCACCTTCAGCAGGCTCTTCTCCAGCGCCTGCTGCATCTCCAGCGACTGGGTGAGGCTGGTGCCCGGCACCCTGAGCGCCTGGATGGCCGCATCGCCCTCGTCGAGGCTGGGGATGAACTCGCCGCCCATGCGGGAGGCGGCAAGGCCGCTCGCCACCACGAGGCCGGCCGCCGCCACCGCCACCACGGCGCGGTAGTTGATGGCCGCGTCGAGCAGCGGCGTGTAGATTCGCCGCGCCCCGCGCATGATGAAGTTCTCGTGCTCGGAGACCTTGCCCGTCACCAGCAGCGCGATGGCCGCCGGGATGAAGGTCATGGAGAACAGAGCCGCGCCGGCCAGCGCCATCAGGACGGTGATGGCCATGGGCGTGAACATCTTGCCTTCCACCCCCGTGAGGGTGAGCACCGGCAGGTAGACCACGGCGATGATCATGGTCCCGAACAGGCTCGGTCGGATCACCTCCTTCGAGCCGGCGAGGATGGTCTCGAACCGCTCGGCGCGGCTCAAGAGTCGACCACGCCGGTGCTGTTCTTCCGCCAGAAGGCGCAGGCAGTTCTCAACGATGATGACCGCGCCGTCGATGATGATGCCGAAGTCGATGGCGCCAAGGCTCATGAGGTTGGCGCTGACGCGGTTCTCCACCATGCCGGTGATGGTGAAGAGCATGGACAGCGGGATGACGAAAGCGGTCACCAGCGCCGCGCGGAAATTGCCGAGCAGCACAAACAGCACCACCACCACCAGCAGCGCGCCTTCCAGCAGGTTCTTCTCCACCGTGGCGATGGTGGCTTCCACCAGGTGCGAACGGTCGTAGACCGCGCGGGCGATGACGCCCTCGGGCAGCGAGCGGGAAATCTCCTCGAGGCGCTTGGCGACGCGCTGGGCCACCGTGCGGCTGTTCTCGCCGATGAGCAGCATGGTGGTGCCCAGCACCACCTCTTCCCCGTTCAGGGTCGCCGCGCCGGTGCGCAGATCGCGCCCCTCGCGCACGTCGGCGATGTCGCCGATGCGCAGCGGCGTTCCACCCCGGCTGCCGATGACGATCTCGCGGATGTCGGCCGCGTCCGCCACTTGGCCCGGCGTGCGCACCAGATACTGCTCGCCGTTGCGTTCGATATAGCCGGCGCCCACGTTGGCGTTGTTGGCGGCCAGCGCCGTCATCACGTCGCGGAACGAGATGCGGTTGGCCATGAGGCGCGCCGGATCGGGCAGCACATGGACCTGCCGCTCGAAGCCGCCGATGGTGTTCACCTCCACCACCCCCGGCACGGTGCGGAGCTGCGGCTTGATGATCCAGTCCTGGATGGTGCGCAGATCGGTGGGGCTGAAGGGCTGGCCGTCGGGCTTCCTCGCCCCGTCCTTCGCCTCCACCGTGTACATGTAGATCTCGCCGAGGCCGGTGGAGACCGGCCCCATGGCGGTCTCCACCCCGGGCGGAAGCTGGTCCTTGGCCTGCTGGATGCGCTCGTTCACCAGCTGGCGCGCGAAGTAGATGTCGGTGCCGTCGCGGAACACCACGGTGACCTGCGAGAGGCCGTAGCGGGACAGCGAGCGGGTGTATTGCAGGCCCGGCAAGCCGCCCATGGCGGTCTCGATGGGAAAGGTGATGCGCTGCTCGGTCTCCAGCGGCGAGAAGCCGGGCGCCGAGGTGTTGATCTGCACCTGCACGTTGGTGATGTCGGGCACCGCGTCGATGGGCAGGCGGGTGAAGTTCCACGCCCCGAAGGCGCCAACAGCGAGGCAGGCCATCACCACCAGCCAGCGCTGGCGGATGGAGAAGGCGAGGATGGCGTCGATCATCGCGTGCCCTCCCCTTCACGCGCGGGGGCGCCGGCCTCGCGGATGCGCATCAGGCGCTCCACGGCGGTGACGAACATCACCCCGTCGCCCCTGCGGCCGGTCCAGCCGGCGCGGGCGATCACCTCGGTGATCGTCTCCACCGCATCGGCGCGGCAGACGATCTCCATGCGCAGGTGGCGCTGGTAGACGAGGTCGTATTCGGTGGCCACATAGGTGCCGCCCGCTCCGCGCCCGCGACCCTGGCCCCGCACCTCCGTGAGCGAGAAGCCGGGAAATTCCGGCAGCTCGTGGAGCGCCTTGATCACGCGTGCCTCAAGGTGGGGATGGATCAAGGCGGTGACCAGCTTTAGGGCGCCGGCTCCAGTCTGTTCAGTGCCAGTTTGTTCAGTGCTCATGGCTGGCGCTCCCCTTGGCCAGTTCCGCCTTGACCACGAAGCTGTTCTTCGCGGCGTAGACGTCGCCGGGCATGAGGCCGAACAGCACCTCGGCCCATTCCGCATCGCGATCGCCGATCTCCACGTCACGGGGTGCGAAGGCGTCGCCGTCGCGCACGAACACCACGGTGCGGTTATCAAGGGTCTGGAGCGCGCTGGTGCGGACCGCGAGGTCCACCGGCTTCTCCGTCAGCGTGATGGTGCCCACCGCGAACAGGCCGGGCCGCAGCCGCATGCCGTCGTTCGGAATGACCGCCCGCGCCAGCGCGGTCTGCGTGTCCGCCGACCCGATGGGCGAGACATAGGCGACCTGGCCATCGATGACCTGGCCGCCGTCCTCGGGATCGATGGCGACCTTGTCGCTTGCCCGCACCCGCGGAAAATCGCGGCGATAAACGGAGAGGTCCACCCATAGGGTCGACAAATCGGCGACCACAAATGCAGGCTTCTGCTCGGACGCGTATTCCCCGAGGCCGACCTGCCGGTCCACCACGGTGCCGGAGATGGGGGCCTTCATGTCGTAGGTGGTCAGGCTCTGGTTGCTCTCGACCACCGCGAGCACGTCCCCCTTGGCCACCTTGTCGCCGATCCGCTTGCGGATCGCCCGGACGATGCCGGGAAAGCGCGGAGTCACCTGGACGACATTCTCCTGATTGGGCTGGATCAGGCCATTGAGGCGCAGCTTCTGGCGCAGCGTGCCGGGGCCGGCCGTCTCCAGGCCGATACCGGCCGCGGCGAGCTTGGTGTCGTCCAGTTCCACCCCGCCCTCGGCATGTCCGCCTCCCTCTTCTCCATGCCCACCCTCCGCGCCATGTCCGCGCTCGGCGGCAAGGCTGCCCGAAACGGGGGCGTTGCGGTCCTGGAACGTGTACAGCGCTCCCGCGCCGGCCAGGAGGCCGACGAGGAGCATCGCCACGTCGCGTCGCGCCGTGCGGCTCATTTGGCTTTTCCTTTGGTGAGGGTCACCGGCCGGCCCGTCAGCCCTTCGAGGGTGGCGAGGGCGGTGTGGAACGAGACCAGCGCGTCCAGCTCGCGCAGGGCGGCGTCGGTGAGGGTGGACTGGGCGTCGAGCAGCTCCAGAAGGGTGTAGCGGCCTTCGGAATAGCCGGTCTCCACCCCCTCGAAGGCGGTGCGCGCCCCCGGAATGGTGCTGGTGCGCAGCAGCGTGATTTCGTCGAAGGCGGCCTTCATCCCGTCATGGGCACGGCCGAGTTGGGAGATGAGCGCGTTGCGGGCGATGGCCTCTTCCGCCTCGGCCCGCAGCAACTGCTCGTTCGCCTCGCTGATGCCGCCGTCGTTGCGGTCGAACAGCGGAATCGGCATGGACAGGGTGAGGCGCATGCCGCTGTCGGCGGTCTCGTTGTAATGCCGGTAGCCGACCCCCAGGGTCACGTCCGGCACCGACTTGGCCTGCGCCGAGCGCAGGTCCGCCTGGCGCTGGGCGCGCAGGGCGGTGAAGCGGGTGAGCTGCGGATTGCCCAGCGCCTGCTTGACGAGTCCCGGCAGGGGAGGCGGGGTGCTGACCTTCAGCAGGTTGCCGGTCGCCCGCCCGAACCTTGCCTCCTGAAGGCCCATGAGCAGCGCGAGTTCCCGTCGCGCGGTGCCGAGCGCGGCGCGGGCGCGGTCCAGCTCCACCCGGGCGAAATCGGCGGCGACGCGGGCGCGGGAAATCTCGGCCGGGGAGGAAGCACCGGCCTGGACGCGGTTCTGCAGCAGCGGCGCGAGCCGCTGGATCGCCGCAACCTGGGTCTCAAGGATATGGGCGCGCTGCTGCGCCCCGAGCACGGCGGCGAAGGCGGCCGCAGTCTCCGCCAGCACCTGGAGGCGGATCGCCTCCCGCTCCCAGCGCGCCACGCCGACCCCGGCGCCGGCGGCCGCCAGCCGCGCCTCGCGCTTGCCGCCCAGCTCCACCAGTTGGCTGATCTGGATGGTCTGTTCGGCAAGGTCGAGCCCCTGGTAGGAGCCCGAGCCCGCCGCATTATCCACCTCAAGGGAGAGGTTGGGGTTGGGCAGGGCGCCGGCCTGGGTGTTGCGGCCGCTCGCCATGCCGATGTCGCGCTCCGCCGCGGTGAGGCGCGGATTGGCGGCAAGGGCGCTGGCGAGGGCGCTGGTCAGGGTCAGCGGACGGGCGGTTTCGGCGCGCGTCTGCGACGCGTGAAGCAGCGCGAGCGCTGCCCCAAGCGCAAGCGCGAGGGCACGAGGCGACATGATCTGATCCAAAGTCTGATGGCGGATCGCCGACGCGGGGCGTCAGCGCGCGAGCAGAAGGTTCAGATCAGGCGCGTGGGGGGCGGATGTCGGTGGGAACGGACCGGCCGGTACTCAGGTGCGCGGGCGGCACCTCCGGCACGGCGCGAAGGCGCAGGGCCACGCTTGCGGCCGGGGCGTGCGGCAGCACTACCATGGAGCAGCCATGGCAGTCATGATCGGCGGAGGGCTGGGGCTGGGCTGGATCGTGCGCGGCACCGAACACCTTGGCGTCCGCAGCAGCGAGGCAGGGATCCGCAATGGATGCCTCGACGGGCGACAGGTCGATGCTCGACACGTCGATACTCGTCAGCGCGACTGAGGTCCCAGCCAGCTCTTCCAGGGCGCCATCCACATCGAAGACGTGATGCGCCGCCAGTGCGCTTGCGAACGGCCCGGCCACAAGGCACGCCATCACGACGACCGCCACGGCGCGGCGGAACGCCGGACCGGTGATCGACAGGAGGGCTTTTGCCAGGAAGCGAAGCATGAGCCATGAGAGACCCCAAGAGCCGCGACGTGTCAAGTCTTTCAGAAGCGCTGCGTCATCGTGCCCGAAAAGCTTGGGAGAAAACTTGAAATTCAGCTGATCTCAAGATTTCCGCCCTGACCGTGATGAAATTGACATTGTCCGTGATCGGAAAGCGTCTCGATGACCCTGCACTGTGCCACGTGGCCGTGGGCGCAGCCGTCCACCATGCGCTGAAGTTCGGCTTCCAATGCCCTGAGCGCAGCGATGCGGCTGCGCACCTCGATCAGCCGCGCGCTGGCGATCTCGTCCGCCGCCGCGCACGACTGCTCGGGCCGGTCCTGCAGCGTCAGCAGGGTGCGGATGGCCTCGATGTCGAAGCCCAGTTCGCGCGCATGGCGGATGAAGGCGAGGCGCCGCAGGTGGGTGGCGCTGTAGAGCCGGCGGTTGCCCTCGGTGCGCGGCAGCGCCGGTATCAGGCCGATCTCTTCATAGAAGCGGATGGTGGGCACCTTCACCCCGCTGGCGCGCGCCGCCGCACCGATGGGCAGGAGATCGGGAATGGGGTCCGGAAGAGAATCGGACAAAAGGCGCGACATGGGGCTTGCTCCTCTAGTGACTAGAGCATCTAGGGTCCGCAGCGTGACGCAAAGAAAGGCCGCATCATGACCGCTCCCCTCGTTCAAAGCCGGTTCCGGGTGACCGGGATGGACTGCGCCTCCTGCGCCGCGAAGATCGAGGGCACGACGCTGCGCATCGCCGGCGTGGCGGAAGCGGAGGTCTCGGTGGCGGCCGGCACGCTGGTGATCCGCCACGCGGCCGACGCCGACCTTGGCCCCCTCGCCGGCCGCCTGTCGCCGATGGGCTATGCCCTCGCCCCCCTCGCGTCCGGCGGGCATGGCAAGGCACACGGCCATGGAGAGAGCTGCGCGGGACACGATCATGCGGGGCATGACCACAGCGACCACGACCACGCAAAGCACGATCACGCCGAAGCCGGCGGGCACGACCACGGTGCGGCCCCCGCCGCCGAAGGCAGCTGGTGGTCCACCGGCAAGGCGCGCCTCACCCTCCTGAGCGGCCTCGCTTTGGCGGTGGCCTTCGGCATCGGCACCTTTGTCCCGGCGGTGCAATCCTGGCTCTATCTTGCCGCCATGCTGGTGGGCCTCGTGCCCATCGCCCGCCGCGCCATCGCGGCGGCGGCGAACGGCATGCCCTTCACCATCGAGATGCTGATGACCATCGCGGCGGCCGGCGCCGTCATCATCGGCGCGGCCGAGGAGGCGGCGGCGGTGGTGTTCCTGTTCCTGGTGGGCGAATTGCTGGAAGGCGTCGCCGCCGGCCGGGCGCGCGCCAGCATCCGCGCGCTCACCGCGCTGGTGCCCAAGACCGCGCTGGTGGAGCGCGACGGCACCACCATCGAGGTGCCCGCCGCCAGCCTCATCGTGGGCGAGGTGATCCTGGTGCGGCCCGGCGACCGGATCTCGGCGGACGGCCTCATCGTCGCGGGCGAGAGCGGCGTCGACGAGAGCCCGGTGACCGGCGAGAGCGTGCCGGTGCGCAAGGGGCCTGAGGCCACCGTCTTCGCCGGCACGGTGAACGGGGAGGCGGCGCTGCGCGTGCGCGTCACCGCCACCGCCGAGGACAACACCATCGCCCGGGTGGTGAAGCTGGTGGAGGAAGCGCAGGAAAAGCGCGCGCCCACCGAGCGGCTCATCGATCGCTTCTCGCGCTATTACACCCCCGGCGTGGTGGTAGCGGCGGCGCTGGTGGCGGTCATACCGCCTCTGCTGTTCGGCGGAGCGTGGGATGCCTGGATCTACAAGGGCCTCGCCATCCTCCTCATCGGCTGCCCCTGCGCGCTGGTGATCTCGACCCCGGCCGCCATCGCCGCCGGCCTCTCCGCCGGCGCCCGGCGCGGGCTGCTGCTGAAGGGCGGCGCCGTGCTGGAAACGGCGGGCAAGGTCACCACCGTCTGCTTCGACAAGACCGGCACCCTCACGCAGGGCCGCCCACAGGTGACGGACGTGATCGCCTTCGCCCGGCCGGAAGCCGAGGTGCTGCGCCTCGCGGCAGCGCTGGAGACCGGATCGAGCCATCCCCTCGCCAAGGCCATCCTCGACCGGGCGGCGGCGGACGCCATCGCCATTCCCGTGGCCGAGGCCGCGCAGGCGCTGGGCGGCAAGGGCGTGTCGGCGCAGGTGGAGGGGCGCGAGGTATTCCTCGGCTCGCCCCAGGCCGCCGCCGGGCGCGCGCCTTTGACACAGGCGCAGGCCGACCGGATCGCGGCGCTGAACGACGCCGGCAAGACCGTGTCCCTGCTGGTGGCCGACGGCGCCATCGCCGGGGCCATCGCCATGCGCGACGAGCCTCGGCCCGATGCCGCCGAGGGCCTTGCCGCGCTGAAGCGGGAGGGCATCCGCACGGTGATGC
The DNA here is from genome assembly GCF_043194565.1 of Xanthobacter autotrophicus ATCC 700552. Taxonomy (GTDB): domain Bacteria; phylum Pseudomonadota; class Alphaproteobacteria; order Rhizobiales; family Xanthobacteraceae; genus Xanthobacter; species Xanthobacter autotrophicus_F. The sequence goes on from NZ_JBAFVS010000007.1 coordinate 12,119, forward strand.
TCACCGGCGACAACAGGCGCACAGCGGAGGCCATCGGCCGGCAGCTCGACATCGAGGTGCGCGCCCAGCTGCTGCCGCAGGACAAGCTACGCATCGTCGGCGAGCTCCAGCAAGAAGGCGCGGTGGTGGCCAAGGTGGGCGACGGCATCAACGACGCCCCGGCGCTGGCCGCCGCCGACATCGGCATCGCCATGGGCGGCGGCACCGACGTGGCGCTGGAAACGGCGGATGCGGCGGCGCTCCATGGCCGGGTGAAGGACATTTCCTCCATGATCGCCCTGTCCCGGCGCACCATGGGCAACATCCACCAGAACATCGGCATTTCCCTTGGGCTGAAGGCGGTGTTCCTCGTCACCACCATTGCCGGCATCACCGGCCTGTGGCCCGCGATCCTCGCCGATACAGGCGCCACCGTGCTGGTGACCCTCAACGCCCTCAGGCTCCTCTCCTGGGGGCGTGCGTGACGGGTCAGGCGATTTTTCGCAGCGAAGCCCGGCACTTCATTCCAGGCTTTGATGACGCCATGCGCTTCGCGCGCTTCTTGCTTCAGATCTTCACGAGCATGGCGGTTGCGAACATGAAGCCGACCCCGGCTGCGAGGCCCGTCATCGTGCTCGGGATCACGAGGGCCCTCAAGCCTTGCCCATCCGAACGCATCAGATACGAGCCGACCTCGATGATCACCTGGAGGATGGCGCCGGCGCCGATGGCAAGCGCCAGCGCGGACCATTGCGGAGCATAAGCGAGGCTTCCGATCCACAAGCCGAGGATGGCAGGCCCGCCCGCCAGCAGCGTCAGGCCGGCAAATGCCCAAAGCGGAGGGCGTACCTTGAGGATAGGTGCGGCGATGCCGATGCCTTCCGTGATGTTGTGCAGGGTGAAGCCGAGCACCAGAAAGGTGCCGAGGCCGGCGGCGCCGGCGGCAAAGGCGCCGCCGATGGCCAGCCCTTCGCCGAGATTGTGGAGACCGATGCCGAGCGCAATGAAGGTCGCCAGCGCCAGGCCGGTCGGCGTGCCTTCTCGGCGGCCGACTGCCATCAGCAACAGGAAGCTCGCGACCGCCGCGAGGACGACCATCACCGGCCCCTGGAAGATGGCCGCGGCTTCCCCGGCGAGCTCGAAAGCGTCACCCAGGGCGTCGACGAAGAGAAAGGCGAGCAGACCGACCGTGAGTGCCAGCAGGAAGTTCATGCCGCTTCGCCCAACGCCGCGCAGCGCTGGGTAGAACATCAGGCCGACAGCCACCGGGAACAGGCCGACAAAGGCGCCGAGCAAAGCCTGTGAAACGAGGCCCGTCGAATCCCGGGTCGGCGTCGGCACCGCGACTGCAATCTGGTGATCGAACGTTGCACCGGTGTTGGTGACGATCTTGATGGCATGGGCTTCACCGAGGACCCAAGGAAACGGCAAGTGAATCCATGCTGTCGCGGCTCGGGCGATGCTTCCGGGCGGCTCCTGGGTGAACTCCCAGTAGGCGTCATCCACCTGCACCTGGGCGATGGTCATCGGCTCGGAGCCGCCGGCCCGCACCAACACGTGAATGCCGCCCGGCCCGAGGATCGTCCGTTCAAATGTGAGCTTCTCAACAGGCGGCGCGCCGTTGTTGAAGCTCCTGAGGGGATCGGTGGAGACGAGCCAAAGGGCCGCCAGACCGAAGGCAAGAAGGGGCAGCAGGACCCACAGTAGCCGCGTCCGATCGGCGAGGCCCGCGGGAACAGCCGGCGGATCGACAATGCCTTGCGTTTCGACGACATCGCTCATGACAGCGCCTCCGCCACATCGAACATGCCGACCCAGCCGAGTTCGGTGAACTCTGACTGGTGCGGGTGGAACATGTAGAGGCCCGGCTCATGGTCCTTGAACGTAAACTCGAGGATGCCGCGCTGGGCTTGGCATTGGATGATCAGGTCGACCGTCTTCAGCGTCGGCGTCAGCGTTGTCCCCTGATCGAAATAGTTGAAGAAATTCGCGTGCAGATGGAAGGAATTGATCGGATCGAACTCGACAACGTTAATGAGGTAGATCCGGACCGGCCTGTCGCGGATGATCCTGATCGGGCGCTTCGCATAAGCGTGCGCCACGGTATTGACCGCATAGACCTCGTTCTCGTTGTCGAAATTGGTGTCGAAGGCATTCATCACCATCACGAATTCCTGCCACCGCGCATTCTCCGGCGTCCCCAGGAGGCGGGAGCGCGCAATATCGGCCTGGTCGGGATGGCGGGAAGGATCCGGATCGACGATGAACGCTCCATACATGCCCTTGTGGATGTGCCGCTTCAGGGGCAGGGCATGGCAATGGTAGAGGTGGCAGCCGAACGGGCGGGCATCGAATTCATAGACGAACTCGCCGCCGGGGTTGATCAATCCCGCGCCGGGGACCCCGTCCATGCGTGCGGCATGAATGCCGTGAAAATGCATGGAATGGGGATGTGACCCGTAGTTCTTAAAGACGATCCTCAAACGGTCTCCTTCGGTCGCGCGCAGGGACGGCCCCGGAACCCGGCCGTTATAAGTCCACGCCGGAAACATGATGCCCGGCGCAATCTCGATTTCCTTGTCCTCGGCTACGACCTCGAAGGTGCGCAGCGTCTGGCCAGTGGGCAGCGTCGAAATCGTTCCGGTGTCCCAATCGCCGAGGATCTTCAGTGGGTCGAAGCCGTTACGGGCGTCGTCCACATCCCCGACCGTGATCATCGCCCCGTGGGCGCCCCGATGGGCGGGAACGGTCTCAAGCTTTGCTTGGGGAAGCTCGTGCGTCGTATGGTTTATTTGTCCCAGTGCCCCCGCGCCAGCACAAACGGCCGTTCCGCCTGCGGCGACCAAACCACCGCCGATCAGGCCGCGCCTGCTGATTTTTCCTCGGATCCAGCCGCCAATATCAGCCATTTCGATATTTCTGCAAATGAGAATGATTTGCATTTATGGTATATCAAACCGTGGCTTTTTCAAATGGAATCTGATGATCGAATGGGAGTCTGATGAGAGGAAACTCACTGGTCGCGGGGCTACTTTCAGCGGGTGAGGTGAGTATTCTCGAGTTCGAGCCTGCTGTTTTGCGTCGCCAGGCCATGTTCAACATCGGCAGAATGGAGCGCGCGCGGAAGCGGCAGCGGTTGACCGCCAAGGCTCTTGCCCAGCGGGCCGGCATATCGCCGGTCACCTTGTCGCGTGTCATCAACGGGCAGCAGGTTCCGGATGAAGACACGGTTGACGGCTTGGTGCGCGCTCTGGGATTCCCGCGGGAGTTCTTCTTCCGGGACGACGCGGCGCCGATCAGCGCTGATGCCGCCAGCTTCCGGAGCCTCACGCGATGTCGGCGCGAGAGCGCGATGCCTTCGCTTCGCCGGCCGCGCGTGTCCGCGACGCACGCCCTCATCCTGAGTATGGCAGTGGCATCCGCCTGCCACGAACCTGTGACAGCTTCGTACCGCTGCTCGCATTCCCAGAATGCCTCACCTATGACATGTTGCACTGCATGAACATCGCCGCTTGGCTCCAAAGGCTGCTCGCGATCCTTGCGATCGTGGGGCTCATCGCCGGACCGTTCACCGCACCGGTGAGCGGCGCCGCGATGGCGGCGGCCTCTGCTATGTCCATGCCCGAAATGGCGGGTGACATGCCGTGCTGTCCGGATGAGACACCAGCGGTTCCCAACTGCCAGAAGACCTGCCCATTAATGGCATTGTGCATGGCCAAGTGGTTCTCGGTGGCACCGACGCTTTCGAGCCTGTCCTTCGTTTTCTGGGATCGGAGCGATGCCATGCGCCCCGCCAGCGACGTCTTGGGCGACGCGCTCGCGATAGAACCCCCAGCTCGACCTCCGCGAACCTAGAACATCGCCGGCGTTTCTGCGCCGGCTCGTGCCGCCCCAGCGAGGCTCGGGCGGCCGAGAACGCGCGGCCATGGCCGCGCAACGCCGGGCCATGCGCACGGTGCTTCGATGAATCAGGGATTTTCAAATCATGACGACGTTTTCTATAAAGCGCGCCGGTGCGGCGGCGCTCGCGGCCGTGCTTTCCATGGCGGCCCTCTCGACGGCGCGCGCCGACATCACCGATTACGAGTTCCAGCTCGTTCAGACGAACGTCAAGCAGGGCAACGGCGCCATCGTCGCCGTCCGGCTCGTCGACAAGCGATCCGGCAAGGCGGTTCCGGACGCCGTCATCTTCGCGACCCGAATCGATATGGCTCCCGACGGCATGGAGACGATGGCGGCACCGATCGAGGCGCTGCCGTCGACCGAGCCGGGTGTCTATCGCTTCAAGACCAACCTGATGATGGCCGGCGGTTGGCGGCTTTCGCTTGGCTCCAAGATCCAGGGTGAGACCGGCACGCTCGAGAACAAGCTGGTCCTCAAGGCCCTGCCATGAAACGGATCGCCCTTACGGGTCTCGCCCTCGCCGCCGTTCTGGCGGCGGGGGTCGGAGGCTATTGGGCGGGTGTCGGGGGTCTTCCCGCGCCCGGCCTGCGCCAATGGTTCGGTGTCGAGGCAACCCTTGCAGCGGCTGAGCCGGTCGGCACGGGAGCGGTGATCTATCATCAGGATCCCGGCGGCAAGCCCGCCTATTCGGCGAGCCCGCGCCAGACCGGGGACGGTCGGGCGTTCCGGGCTGTCCGCGCCAGCGAGGATGTGAGCTTCGAGGACAAGCCGCCGGCAGTCGTGGCCGCCAGCCCGGCCGGCCCAGGACGGATCCTTTATTACCGCAATCCGATGGGCCTGCCGGACACCTCGCCGGTGCCGAAGAAGGACTCCATGGGGATGGACTACATCCCCGTCCATGAGGGCGAGGATGACGACGGCCCGGTCGTGAAGGTGTCGCTCGGCAGGCTGCAGCGAACCGGCGTGCGATCGAAGCTGGTCGAGCGGCGCGTGGTCGGCAGGCTGGTGCGCGTGCCGGGAACCGTCCAGCTCGACGAGCGGCGCATCTCCGTGGTCGCGACCCGGAGCGAGGCCTTCGTCAACGAGGTGGCCAACATCACGACAGGGGATCGGGTCACGAAGGGCCAGGTTCTGCTGCGGCTTTATTCACCGGACATCGCCGCCGCCGGTGCCCAATTTCTCACGGACCTCAATGGCGGTGGGCGCGACAGCGCTCTCGGTGGCGCCCGCCAGCGCCTGGAAAATATCGGCCTGCCGACCGAGGCGATCGCCGAGATCGAGCGCACCCGCAAGGTACCGCTGTCGGTGGCGTGGCGCGCGCCGCGCGATGGCATCGTGCTCGAACGCACGGTGGTCGACGGCATGAAGGTAGCGCCCGGCGAGGTGCTGTTCCGCCTGGCCGACATCTCGACCATCTGGGTGCTGGCGGATGTGCCGGAGTTCGACCTCGGCGCCGTTCGGCTCGGGGCGCCGGTGACAATCCGGGTGCGGAGCCTTCCGGGACGCGGCCTCAATGGTCGGGTGTCGCTGATCTATCCGCAGGTCGGCGAAGCCACGCGGGCCACAAGGGTACGGATCGAGATCGCGAACCCGGACGGCGCCCTGCTGCCCAACATGTATGCCGAGGTGGAGATCGGCACCGGCGACGCCGCTCCGGTCGTTGCCGTGCCGGACGACGCCGTCATCGATACCGGCACGCGACAGGTGGTGATCCTCGACCGGGGCGAGGGCCGGTTCGAGCCGCGCGAGGTGAAGATCGGCCTGCGCGGCGAGGGCTTCACCGAAATCCGCGAGGGGATTGCCGAGGGCGACCGCGTCGTGGTCGCGGCCAATTTCCTGATCGACGCCGAGAGCAATCTGAAAGCCGCCCTGCGCGGCCTGACACCTCCGGAGGCGCAGCCATGATCGCACGCCTCATCGGATGGTCCGCCCGCAACCTGGTGCTGGTCTTCGTCGGTACGGTGTTCGCCGTAGCGGCCGGGCTTTATGCGCTGAAGACGCTGCCGCTCGACGCCATCCCCGACCTCTCCGACGTCCAGGTGATCGTCTATACCGACTATCCGGGCCAGGCGCCGCAGGTGGTCGAAGACCAGGTCACCTATCCGCTCACCACCTCCATGCTGACGGTGCCGAAATCCAAGGTGGTTCGCGGGTTCTCATTTTTCGGCGTCTCCTTCGTCTACGTCATCTTCGAGGACGGCACTGATCCCTATTGGGCGCGCTCGCGCGTGCTCGAATATCTCAACGCCGCTGCGCAGCGATTGCCGGCGGGCGTGACACCAACCCTCGGGCCGGACGCCACCGGCGTCGGCTGGGTCTACCAATACGCCGTCGTCGCCAAGGAAATGACGCTCGCCGAACTGCGCTCGCTGCAGGACTGGGTGATCCGCTTCGGCGCGTCAAAGGCGGAGGGCGTCGCCGAGGTCGCCAGTGTCGGCGGCTTCGTGAAGCAATATGCGATCGTGGTCGATCCGAACCGGCTGCGGGCGCTTGGCATCCCGCTCGATCGGGTGCGTGAGGCTGTCAAGGCGAGCAATGCCGATGTCGGCGGTCGCACCGTCGAACTCTCCGAGTTCGAGTTCATGGTGCGCGGGCGCGGCTATATCAGGAACGTCGCCGACATCGAGAACGTGGTGCTGAAGACCGAGCGCGGCGTGCCGCTGCGGGTGAAGGACGTGGCCCGCGTCGAGATTGGACCGGACGAGCGGCGCGGTATCACCGAGCTCAATGGCGAAGGCGAGGTGGCGAGTGGCATCGTGCTGCAGCGCTTCGGTGCCAACGCACTGACCGTGATCGAGAACGTCAAGGCGCGGCTCGCCGAGATCGCGTTGAGTCTGCCCAAGGGTGCCGAGATCGTGCCGGTCTATGATCGTTCCGAACTGATCGGCCGGGCGATCGAGACGCTGAAGGGCACGCTGATCGAGGAGAGCATCATCGTCGCGCTGGTGTGCGTGGTGTTCCTGCTGCATCTGCGCAGCGCCCTCGTCGCTATATTGATGCTGCCGGTCGGCATCCTGATGGCGTTCGCGGCAATGAAGGCGATCGGGCTCGGCTCCAACATCATGAGCCTGGGAGGAATCGCCATCGCCGTCGGCGCCATGATCGACGCCGCCATCGTGATGATCGAGAACGCCCACAAGCATCTGGAGCGCGCCCCGCCGGACAAGCCGCGCGTTGAGATCCTGATTGAGGCGGCGAGCCAGGTCGGACCGGCGCTGTTCTTCAGCCTGCTCGTCATCACCGTCTCTTTCCTGCCGATCTTCACGCTGGAATCGCAAGAAGGCCGGATGTTCGGTCCGCTCGCCTTCACCAAGACCTTCTCGATGGCCGCCGCAGCGCTGCTGTCGGTGACGCTGGTGCCGGCGCTCATGGTGGTCTTCGTGCGCGGCCGGATCATTCCGGAGCACCGGAACCCGATCAACCGCCTGCTGATCTTCCTCTATCGCCCGGTCATCCGCGGCGTGCTGAAGGCGAAGACGCTCACCATCATCGTCGCGCTCGTCGTGCTCGGCGTCACGATTTGGCCGGCACGCCAGCTCGGTTCTGAGTTCATGCCGAACCTCGACGAAGGCACGCTCATGTACATGCCGACCACCTTGCCGGGGATCTCCGTCACCAAGGCCGCTGAGTTGCTGCAGGTGCAAGACCGGATCATCAAAAGCTTCCCGGAAGTGGCTTCGGTCTACGGCAAGGCCGGGCGCGCTCTCACCGCGACCGACCCGGCGCCGACCGAGATGTTCGAGACCATCATCAACCTTAAGCCCAAAAGCGAATGGCGGCCGGGCGTCTCCATTGACAGCCTGAAGGCCGAGATGGATCAGGCGCTGCAATTCCCCGGCGTCTCCAACGCCTGGACCATGCCGATCCGAGCCCGCATCGACATGCTGGCGACCGGCATCCGCACCCCGGTCGGAGTCAAGGTGTTCGGGACGGATCTCGGCCAGATGGAACAGACCGCGCGCGAGATCGAGCGGGTGCTGCGGTCCGTACCGGGAACATCGAGCGCCTATGCCGAGCGGGTGATCGGTGGCTACTACCTTGACATCGTGCCGGATCGTGACGCGCTAGGTCGCTATGGCCTGGCCATTGGCGATGTCCAGGGCGTGATCGCAAGCGCGCTCGGGGCCGAGACGGTGACGACCACAGTCGAGGGTCGTGAGCGCTACGCAGTCACGATCCGCTACCCTCGCGACTTCCGCAGCGACCCGCAATCGATCGCCCGCGACGTCCAGGTGCCGCTGCCGGGCGGCGGCACGGTGCCGCTCGGCGAAGTCGCCAAGGTCGAGCTGACCCGCGGCGCGACCTCGATCCGCACAGAGAACGGCCAGTTGGCGGTCTATGTCTTCGTCGACATCGCCGACCGCGATCTCGGCGGCTATGTCGCGGAGGCCCAAGCGGCGGTGGCGAACGAGGTGAAGCTGCCGCCGGGCACCTATGTCGCGTGGAGCGGCCAGTTCGAATATCTGCAGCGTGCCGAAGCCCGGCTGAAGATCGTCATCCCGGTGACGCTGCTGGTCATCTTCCTGCTGCTCTATCTCAACTTCAGGGCGCTCACCGAGACGCTCATCGTCATGCTGTCGCTGCCCTTCGCACTGGTTGGCGGCATCTGGCTGATGTGGTGGCTCGGCTTCAACATGTCGGTCGCCGTGGCGGTCGGCTTCATCGCGCTCGCCGGCGTTGCCGCCGAGACCGGCGTCATCATGCTGATCTACCTCGAGCAGGCGATGGCGGAACTGAAGGCCGGACGGGAGGCGGAAGGACGGTCTTTCACCCGAGAGGATCTCTACCAGGCGATCATGCTCGGCGCCGTCGAGCGGGTGCGGCCGAAAATGATGACCGTCATCGCCATCACGGCCGGGCTCGTCCCGATCCTGTGGAGCACCGGCACCGGCTCGGAGGTGATGCAGCGCATCGCCGTGCCGATGATCGGCGGCATGCTGTCCTCGACCATACTGACGCTGGCCGTGATCCCGGCAGTCTACGGCCTGATCAAGGGTTGGCGATTGCCGCGGAGCGCGGCGGGCGCCGAGACTGAGCACGAGCCCGAACCGGCAGACCTCAAGGCCGCTGCCGAATGAGGAGGTTCAGATGATGCACGACATGATGGGAGCCATGGGGTGGGGCATGGGGTGGGGCATGGGCCTCACCGGCCTGGTCGGTCTGGTCGTCCTGGTGCTGGTGATCGCCGCACTCGTGAAGTACGTCTTCTTCCGGTGAGGTGGGTCATGCGCAACTTCGATTGGAAGTCGGAGGCGAGGAAACAGCCAACGAAAGGAGAAGCGCCATGATAACCAAGCTATTCGCAACACGGCGGGAGCTGATGATCGGGGCCATACAGGCAACCGCTATGCTCGTGCTGTCGCGATCCTCATGGGCGGCTGAGATACTGCCCAAGATGACCGTGACCCGCGATCCGAACTGTGGCTGTTGTGGCGGTTGGGTTGCCCATGTGAAGGCAGCCGGATTTCCGGTCGAAGTGATCGAGGCACCCGACCTCGCGCCCCTCAAGGCCAGGCTCGGCGTGCCCGATGCCCTGATCTCCTGCCATACGGCGGAAGTTGGCAGCTATGTCGTCGAGGGGCATGTTCCGGCCAGCGCGATCAAGCGGCTTCTCCTCGAGCAACCGCAGGCGACGGGCCTGGCCGTTGCCGGCATGCCCGCCGGCTCGCCAGGGATGGAGGTTTCGGGTACGCCGCCCGAGGTCTATCAGGTCGTGCTCTTCGGGCCGGGTAGTCAGCACGTGTTCGCACGCTATCGCGGGTCGCAGGCGCTCTGATTTCGCTCGTTGGAGGCACGCGAGAGGATGACGCCGACGTCAGCTAGGCAAACCCCGATGTCGAGTGGATACCAGCCGATGGCCCACGCTTTCGACCGCTTCCAGTCTCAAATTCGAACCAGGCCCCAGTTGTGATCCGAAGGGTGGCGTTGAGTGTGCACGGTGCTCACGTAGCATTCGGTGGACACCATGTGGACACCACAGCCCAAAAACAAAAAGGCCGCTCAAGGCGGCCATCTTGTATCTTCTTGATTTACTTATTGAATTTTGGAGCGGGCGATGGGATTCGAACCCACGACCCCAACCTTGGCAAGGTTGTGCTCTACCCCTGAGCTACACCCGCATCCATTTTGCCGGCGTCGCAGTGCGTCGCGGCGGTGCGTTCGTATGCCAAAACCCCACGCAGAATGCAACAGGCATCACACCAACTTGTCCACAGGCTTCGGACCCACGGCACCTGGAGCCGCAGAAAGTCGCGATAGTTCAATCCGCTAGCGCCATCATTCGCGATGGATGGGATCGATCCACTTCACCGCCTCGGGCTTCTCCACCGGCTCGATATCGAGATTCACCACCACCGGATCCTGCCCGGAGCGCACCAGGACGCATTCCAGCACCTCATCCGGGGACGCGTTGATCTCCTGGTGGGGCACGTAGGGCGGCACGAAGATGAAGTCGCCGGGTCCGGCCTCGGCCACATATTCCAGCTGTGCGCCCCAGCGCATGCGCGCGCGGCCCTTCACCACATAGATGATGCTCTCCAGATCGCCATGGTGGTGCGCGCCGGTCTTGGCGTCCGGATGGATATGCACCGTGCCGGCCCAGATCTTCTCCGCCCCCGCCCGCGCCCGGTTGATGGCGGCGGCGCGGTTCATGCCTGGGGTCTGGGCGGTGTTGGGATCGAGGCTGTCGCCGGGGATCACCTTCACCCCGTGCGTGCGCCAGTCCACCGTGCCGTGTCCGTCGTCGTGGGAATGATCCGTACCCATCCCGTCCTCCCTGTCGCCAAGGCCCCGCCCGCGGGGCCGATTCCCGTTACCCGGCCCCGCCCGCGGGGCCGATTGCCTTGCCGCGCCGCCGCGCGAGGGCTAGAACGGCGCCAACTCAACGCATCCCATTTCAGGAGACGGCGGCTCATGGCGCCCTATCAGTATGCCTACCACATGCACGGCATGACCAAGGCCTATCCGGGCGGCAAGAAGGTGCTCGACAACGTGCACCTGTCTTTCTACCCGGATGCCAAGATCGGCGTGCTCGGCGCCAACGGCTCCGGCAAGTCCACCCTGCTGCGCATCATGGCCGGCATGGACAAGGATTTCTCGGGCGAGGCGCGCCCCGCCGAGGGCGTGCGCGTGGGCTACCTGCCGCAGGAACCGCCGCTGGATCCGACCAAGACCGTGCGCCAGAATGTCGAGGACGGCGTGGCCAAGCAGAAGGCCATCATGGAGCGCTACAACGAGCTCGCCATGAACTACTCGGACGAGACCGCCGACGAGATGACCCAGCTGCAGGACGAGATCGAGGCCCAGGGCCTGTGGGATCTCGACAGCAAGGTGGAGCAGGCCATGAACGCCCTGGGCTGCCCGCCGGACGACTGGGACGTGACCCGCCTGTCCGGCGGCGAGCGGCGCCGCGTGGCCCTGTGCCGGCTGCTGCTGGAACAGCCCGAGCTGCTGCTGCTCGACGAGCCCACCAACCATCTGGACGCCGAGACGGTGAACTGGCTGGAAGGCCACCTGCGCACCTATCCGGGTGCCATCCTCATCGTCACCCACGATCGCTACTTCCTCGACAATGTCACCGGCTGGATCCTGGAGCTGGACCGCGGCCGCGGCATTCCCTACGAGGGCAATTATTCCTCCTGGCTGGGCCAGAAGCAGAAGCGCCTGCAGCAGGAGGGCCGCGAGGACGAGGCCCGCCAGCGGGCGCTAGCCCGCGAGCAGGAATGGATCGGCGCCAGCCCCAAGGCCCGTCAGGCCAAGAACAAGGCCCGCATCCAGCGCTATGACGATCTGGTGCAGAAGGCGTCCGAGCGGCAGCCCTCCGCCACGCAGATCGTCATCCCCGTGGCCGAGCGGCTGGGGCAGAATGTCATCGCCTTCGACCATCTCAGCAAATCGTTCGCCGACAAGATGCTGATCGACGATCTGTCGTTCAAGCTGCCGCCGGGCGGCATCGTGGGCGTCATCGGGCCGAACGGCGCGGGCAAGACCACCTTGTTCCGCATGATCACCGGGCAGGAGACGCCGGACGGCGGCACCATCGAGATCGGCGAGAGCGTGAAGCTCGGCTATGTGGACCAGAGCCGCGACGCGCTGGATGACAAGAAGACCGTGTGGGAGGAAATCTCCGACGGCAACGAGGTGATCTACGTCGGCAAGAAGGAGATCCCCTCGCGCGCCTATTGCGCGGCCTTCAACTTCAAGGGCGGCGACCAGCAGAAGAAGGTGGGCATGCTCTCGGGCGGCGAGCGCAACCGCGTGCATCTCGCCAAGGTGCTGCAGCGCGGCGGCAACGTGCTGCTGCTCGACGAGCCCACCAACGACCTCGACGTGGAAACCCTGCGCGCGTTGGAAGAGGCGCTGGAGGATTATGCCGGCTGCGCGGTCATCATCTCCCATGACCGCTTCTTCCTGGACCGCATCGCCACCCACATGCTGGCCTTCGAGGGCGACAGCCATGTGGAATGGTTCGAGGGCAACTTCGCGGATTATGAGGAAGACAAGAAGCGCCGCCTGGGGCTGGATTCGGTGATCCCGAAGCGGATTCAGTACAAGAAGTTTTCGAGGTAGGCGGGGAGGGCGATAAGTATATCACAGTATACATGATGCCGAGTATTGGTTATTACTCGGCTTGCAAGTAGGGGTTTCTGCTTGGGAGTGTGATTATGCGAGAGCACATTAGAAAGCTTATCGATCTTCGTTATTTGGAGGTCTGCAATTCGCAAATGGCTTTCGACTGGTTGTCCAAGCAGGAACCCCCGCGTTCTGTATACCGGAACAGGTTTTCATTGACCGATGATCACAGTGACCTTGAGTGGGTGCTGTTCGAGCGAAACGACGCATTAATTGACCATGGGCTCGCACGGTATGGATGGGCTTGTGATGTTGCCAGTAAGCTCTATACCCGAATCGGCCATGCTGATCGCTGTACTATGAGAGCATGCCACATCGCAGGTGGCGGTCCTTCAGAGCCGTTCGACTTGTTAAGTGCGATATCCCCAGATACCATGGCGGAGCTAACGTGCTGGGTAACAAACCCTAATATTGGTGACCAGAATTTTGATTATTTATTCAAGCGTGAAAATGTGTTTAGTTTGTTAAATGAGGAGCAATTCCAGAAGGTACTAGCCTCATCTGGAGCCAATCCGCGCATTTCAACGCCGTATAAGTCACTGTTTATGGATGGATGGGACCAGTATAGTTACCATAGAGTTTTCGATGAGGCTTGGCTTCTGACGATGCATGTGCCGATGAGTCAGGAATGGGCAAGCGTGTTGGAGAGCCTTCTTCAAAATGCGGTAGCTTGGTCTCCCAGTCTGGATGTCAGCGCAGCGCTGGAACGTTGGCGCATTGACGATAAACCCGAGGACAGCACCGAATGGTTTAACCACTCGCCGTCTTGGTACTTGCGTGGAATTATTGCTCGCCTCCTCAAACCAACTTCTGACATTTTGCATTCTTCTGACATGGCCCTCAGGGCATCGTTCTATTCAAGATTTGATCCAGCCAAATTTCCGAACTGGGCTAATTTTGCAGAGCATGATGGAAGCGTTTTCTTTGAGTATGCTCTGCAAAATGAGGCTCTGTGGCGAGTGGAGGAGGACCGGCACCAGTTGGAAGGTTTGGCCTGGGCAATGCCGGACCCGCGCTCGTCATTGGACGCACCGAACCACTACAAAGCCGTAGAAGAGCGGATGCGTAAAAAATATCCGGGCTGGTTTGCAGACGAAGAGCCAGCGGCTCCATGACGAGGTCTGAGTCTGGTACGCTTGACATCAATTTCGTCCTATTGGCGAAGGGGGGCAACCGTAGCGATTATCGGAGTATCAGACCTACACCGAACGCGCGTACCCTCACCCCACCGCCTCCTTCAGCCACATCTTGATCCGCGACTGATACGACACGTCCCTCGTGCTCGCCTCCACCTTGATCCGCTCCAGCAGCGAGACGGACGGGCGCCGGCAGAGGGAGCCCGTGGTGGGGCTTTGGATCGGCAAGCCCCCGCCCCCTAATGCCCATGCCCCCCATGCCCCTCATGCTCGTCCGCCGGCAGGGAGACGCCGAAGACCTTCACCAGGTCGGCCACCTGCTCCGGCGAGAGGTAGCGCGGGTTCAGGCCGCGCAGCAGCAGATAGAGGCGGGCGGTTTCCTCCAGTTCCTCGGTGGCGAAGACGGCGGCTTCCAGCGTGTCGCCGGCCACCACCGGGCCGTGATTGGCCAGCAGCACCGAGGAATAGCGCCCGGCCAGCCCCCGGATGGCGTCCGACACCGCCGGGTCGCCGGGCCGATAATAGGGCACCAGCGCGGTCTGGCCGCAGCGCATGAGATAATAGGGCGTCATGGGCGGCAGCACCGCCTTGGGGTTGATTTCCGGCAGCATGGTGAGCGCCACCGAATGGGTGGAATGCAGGTGCACGATGGCCCGCGCGCCGGAGCGCGTGTCGTAGAGCGCCTGGTGGAGCGGGATCTCCTTGGTGGGCGCGTCGCCGGAGACGATGCGGCCGGTGGCGTCGAGGCGCGAGATGCGCGCCGGATCAAGGAAGCCCAGCGAGGCATTGGTGGGCGTCACCAGCCAGCCGCCATCGTCGAGGCGCAGGCTGATATTGCCCGACGAGCCGGGGGTGAGGCCGCGCTCGAACAGCGAGCGGCCGAACATGCAGATGCTTTCGCGCAGTTTTGTTTCCGACATGGCATGTCCTCGGCCCGGCCTCCAGGATGAGACGCAGGCTCCAAAGCGGGAACGGAAGAGATCGGCCCGGCCGGAACAGCAATGCCGGGTCCGAAGCGGTGAAACTTAAGTGGTCGCGCCCTCGATCAGCTCGAAATCAAGCGTCACGACCGCCGGCGGCCCGTCCGACGAGATGAGCCGCGCGCTGGCCTCGCCCACCTCCACGCGGGGGGTGCGGATGGTGGACAAGGGCTGCGGCGCGCAGCGGGCGACCTCAAGGCCGTTGTGGCCGAACAGGGCGAGCTCGCCCGGAATGCCGATGCTCCTGGACAGGCAGAGGAAATAGCCGCCGATGGCCATGTCGTCGTTGGAGAAGTAGACCGCGTCGAGATCGGGGGTCTCGTCAAGCAGTCGGGCCAGCCCGTCCCGCCCCGCCTCGATGGATGAGGGCACCGACGCGATCACCTGGCCGGCCACCTGAAGCCCGGCCTCGGCGAGCGCGGAGCGGAACCCCTCGAACCGTTTGGCGGCGCGCAGGTCGAGGGCCAGATCGTGGCCCACATAGCCGATCCGGCGATAGCCGCGCGTGATGAGATGGCGTGCGGCGGCGCGGCCCGCCTCCCGGTTGGAGAAGCCCACCACCATGTCGATGCCGGCTCCGTCGGTGTCGAGCATCTCGATGATGCGGATGCCCGCGCCCCGCAGCATGGCGTCGGCCCGCGCGGTGTGCTCCAGCCCGGCCACCAGCAGCCCGGCGGGCCGCCAGCTCAGCAGCGAGGAGATCAGCGCTTCCTCGCCCACAAGATCATAGTCGGTGACGCCGATGACCGACTGGAACCCGGCCTTGCCGAGCACCGAATTGGCGCCCCGCAGCAGGTCGGGAAACACGATGTTGGCGAGCGAGGGCACGATGATCCCCACCAGCTTCGAGCCGGTGGAGGCGAGGGACCCCGCGATCCGGTTGGGCACGTAGCCCAGCCGGGCGGCCGCCTCCAGCACGCTGGCGCGGGTCTTGGAGGAAAACGATCCGTGGCTGCGCAGGACCCGCGAGGCCGTGCTTTCGCCCACCCCGGCCTCCCGCGCCACGTCGGTGAGGGTCACGCCCGCGCTCGAACCCATGGAAGAGCCCGAGCCGGCGAGCGCGCCGGCGCTCGCGCGGCGCCCGGCCAGCGCGTCGTCATGCATCGCAGCGGCGTCTTTGTCGGCCACGCCCGCCCTCCCCCCGCCCGGAGACGGGCGCACCCGGATGAGCGGCAGCCGCACCCCGGATTCAGTGTTTGGGCTTGTTGTGTCACGCTCCTGGGGAGGCATCAAGGCGGGATTTTGGCAGCGCTGCCATATTTTGTTTGGCAGCGCTGCCACTCTTTGCTATGTGCTGATGGCAGCGCTGCCATGCTGTCCACGCGGCCCCAGCCGCAAAGCCAACACGACACCCCTCCAGGGAGGACCCGATGAGCACCCAAACCGCGCCCCTCGCGGCGCACGTCGCCGTGGAACCGGACACGCAGAAGGCCGCCTACGCCAAGGTCTTCTGGCGCATCGTCCCGTTCCTGATGCTGTGCTACGTGGTCGCCTACCTAGACCGCGTGAACGTGGGCTTCGCCAAGCTCCAGATGTCGCAGGACCTCAACTTCAGCGAGACTGTCTACGGCCTCGGCGCTGGCATCTTCTTCCTCGGCTATTTCCTGTTCGAGGTGCCCAGCAACGTCATCCTGCACAAGGTGGGCGCGCGCATCTGGATCGCCCGCATCATGGTGACCTGGGGCCTCATCTCGGCCGCCTTCATGTTCGTCTCCAGCGCGCCCATGTTCTACGCCCTGCGCTTCCTGCTCGGGGTGGCGGAAGCCGGCTTCTATCCCGGCATCATCCTGTACCTGACCTATTGGTATCCCTCGCATCGGCGCGCCAAGATCATCGCCATCTTCATGTCGGCGATCCCGATTTCCGGCATCTTCGGCAATCCCCTGTCGGGCTGGATCATGGACAGCTTCCACGGCGCCTCGGGGTTGGCCGGCTGGCAGTGGATGTTCCTCATCGAGGCCGTTCCGGCCGTCGCCATCGGCATCGCCATCTATTTCTATCTCGACAACGGCATTCGCGACGCCAAATGGCTGAGCGCCGAGCACAAGGCCGTGCTGGAATGCGAAATCGCCCAGGAAGAGAAGACCAAGGAAGGCCACCATTCCATTGCTGCCGTGTTCGCCGACAAGCGGATCTGGCTCATGAGCTTCATCTACTTCTGCTTTGTCATGGGCCAATATGCCCTCACCTTCTGGATGCCCACCCTGGTGAAGGCGACCGGCGTGGTCGGCAACTTCCATATCGGCCTCGTCAGCGCCATTCCCTTCATCTGCGCCGTCATCGCCATGAACCTGATCGGCCGCAGTTCCGATCGCCACCGCGAGCGGCGCTGGCATCTGGTCATCCCGGCGCTGATGGGCGCGGTGGGCTTCACGGTGGCCGCCACCTCCACCAGCACCACGGTCGCCATCCTGTTCCTGTCCATCGCCGCCGCCGGCGCCATCTCCTGCGCGCCCCTGTTCTGGTCGCTGCCCACCGCCTTCCTGGCCGGCACGGGTGCCGCCGCGGGCATCGCGCTGATCAATTCGGTGGGCAACCTCGCCGGCTTCGTCAGCCCCTACCTCATCGGCTTCCTGAAGGACCTCACCGGCTCCACCCAGGTGGGCATGTATGCCCTCGCGGCGATCCTGGTGGCGGGCGCGGCGGCGGTGCTGACCACCTCGCCCAAGCTCGTCAACAAGTGAACCCAAGGCCTCCCGCGGCGCAATCCGCGGGAGGCCCCGGCAATCCATGCAAGGCCGTCGCCCCGGCGTCGGCCTTGAACCTCATTGATCGAGGATCAGGTCATGACAGAACAGTTTTCGCCCGAGGTGGTCAGGTCGGGTGCGGCCAAAGCGGGGCGCGCGGCGGTCATCGGGCTCGGCTCCATGGGCTACGGCATGGCCCAGTCCCTCAAGCGCGCCGGCTTCGACGTGGCCGGCTTCGACGTGAACACGGCCGCCGTGGACCGCTTCGCCGCCGAGGGCGGGCGCGGCGCGGCGAGCCCGTCCGAGGCCGCCCGCGACGCCGAATTGGTGGTGAGCGTGGTGGTCAACGCCGCCCAGACCGAGGCCATCCTGTTCGGTCCCGACGGCGTGGCGCAGACCCTGGCGGAGGGCGCCGTCTTCATCTCCTCCGCCACCATGGACCCGGAGATCGCGCGCACCCTCGCCGCCCGGCTGGAGGCCACCGGCCGGCTCTATCTGGATGCCCCCATCTCCGGCGGTGCCCAGCGCGCGGCGGAAGGCGCGCTCACCATCCTCGCCTCCGGCAGCGCGGCGGCCTTCGCCAAGGCGCGGCCGGCGCTCGATGCCATGGCGGCCAAGCTCTATGAGCTGGGCGAGGCACCCGGCGAGGGCGCAGCCTTCAAGATGATCAACCAGCTTTTGGCCGGCGTGCACATCGCGGCGGCGAGCGAGGCCATCGCCTTTGCCGCGCGGCAGGGGCTCGACATCGCCAAGGTCTATGAGGTCATCACCGCCTCGGCCGGCAACAGCTGGATGTTCGAGAACCGCATGCCCCACGTGCTCTCCGGCGACTACAGCCCCAGAAGCGCGGTGGACATCTTCGTGAAGGACCTCGGCATCATCCAGGACATGGCGCGCAGCGCCAAATTCCCGGTGCCGGTGTCCGCCGCCGCGCTGCAGATGTTCCTGGCCACTTCCGCCGCCGGCATGGGGCGCAATGATGACGCCTCCGTCGCCCGCCTCTATGCCCGCATCACCGGCACGAAGCTGCCGGGCGATCCGGCCTGAGCCGGCCCGGCTCCCTACCCGGCCCCCGCTTGCGCCCGCGCGCGGATTGGTGCGTTCTTCGAGCCGCCCCGACCGCCGCGCCCCGACCCTCTCGGAAGATCCCCATGCCGCGCTTCGCCGCCAACCTCACCATGATGTTCACCGAGTGGTCGTTCCTCGACCGCTTCGCCGCCGCCGCCGATGCCGGCTTCAGCGCGGTGGAATTCCTGTTCCCCTACGAGCATGCGCCGGAGGCGGTGGGCGAGCGCCTCGCCCGCAACGGCCTGACCCAGGCCCTGTTCAACCTGCCCCCCGGCGATTGGGCGGCGGGTGAGCGCGGCATCGCCGCCTTCCCCGAGCGCTTCGACGAGCTGAAGGCGAGCGTCGAGACCGGCCTCACCTATGCCGCCGCCACCGGGGTGAAGCGCCTGCATCTCATGTCCGGCCTTGCCGACCGCAGCGATCCCAAGGCCCGCGCCGCCTATGGCGAAGCGGTGGCCTATGCCGCCGGCGCACTGACGGACAAGGGCCTCGACCTGGTGCTGGAGCCCATCAACGGCCGCAACATGCCGGGCTATTTCCTCAACGATTTCGCCTTCGCCGAAGCGCTCATCGCCGAGCTGGGCCTGCCCAACCTGAAGCTCCAGTTCGACATCTATCACTGCCAGATCATCCACGGCGACGTGACCATGCGGCTGCGC
This sequence comes from Xanthobacter autotrophicus ATCC 700552, assembly GCF_043194565.1. GTDB lineage: Bacteria > Pseudomonadota > Alphaproteobacteria > Rhizobiales > Xanthobacteraceae > Xanthobacter > Xanthobacter autotrophicus_F. The sequence goes on from NZ_JBAFVS010000007.1 coordinate 31,162, forward strand.
CGGCTCATGCCCATCACCGGCCATGTGCAGATCGCCAGCGTGCCCTCCCGCAACGAGCCGGATGGCGAGGAGCTGAACTATCCGTTCCTGTTCGCGGAGCTGGATCGCCTCGGCTATGACGGCTTCGTCGGCTGCGAGTACAACCCGCGCGCCGGCACGCTGGAAGGGCTCGGCTGGTTCGCGCCCTATGCCGCCTCAGCCCCGGCCCGCAAGGCGGGAGCGAACGGATGACCCTCGCCCTCGGTGCCATCGCCGACGACTATACCGGCGCCTCCGACCTCGCCAACACCTTGGCCAAGAACGGCCTGCGCACGGTCCAGACCGTGGGTATCCCGGCCGACGACCTGCCGCTGGGCGACGTGGACGCGGTGGTGGTCTCGCTGAAGATCCGCTCCGTGCCGCCCGCCGAGGCGGTGGAGAAGGCCCGCGCCGCCGACCGCTGGCTCAGGGCGCGCGGCGCCGGCCATGTCATGTACAAGATCTGCTCCACCTTCGATTCCACCGACGAAGGCAATATCGGCCCGGTGCTCGACGCGCTGAGCGCCGATGCCGGCGCAACGGCGGTGCTCGTCACCCCTGCCTTTCCGGAGACGGGCCGCACCGTCTATCAGGGCCATCTCTTCGTCGGCGCCGTGCCGCTGAACGAAAGCCCGCTCAAGGACCATCCGCTCAACCCCATGCACGACGCCAATCTGGTGCGCGTGCTGGGGCGGCAGAGCATCGCGCGGGTGGGCCTTGTCCCTCAGGCTCTGGTGGCGCGCGGCGCCGATGCCATCCGCGCCCGGCTGGCGGAACTTGCGGCCGACGGCATCGGCGGCGTGATCGCGGATGCGGTGAACGAGGGGGACCTGGTCGCCCTCGGCGCCGCGGCGGTCGAAACACCGGTCTCCGTGGGCGCTTCCGGCCTCGGCCTCGGCCTGGCCCGTGGCCTCGTCGCCACCGGCCGGGTGCTGCGGGTCGATACGACGACATCCGTCATGGCCGGGGTGGGCGGGCTGGCCGCGTGCCTCGCCGGCAGCTGTTCCAAGGCCACGCTGGAGCAGATCGCGCGGGCGGAAGGCGCCATGCCGGTGCTGCACCTGGAAGCCGAAGCGCTGGTCTCCAGCCCCGCCGAGGCCGCGCACGCCCTGGGGTGGGCAGCAAGCCGTATCGAGAGCGGCCCCGTCCTCATCGCTTCCAGCGCGTCGCCAGCCGAGGTGGCGCGCCTTCAGGCCCTCCACGGCCGCGAGGCTGCCGGCCACGCCATCGAGCAGGCGCTGGCGACCATCGCCGAAGGCCTTGTCGCACGCGGCGTCCGCCGGCTGGTGGTGGCGGGTGGGGAAACCTCCGGCGCGGTGGTGGACCGCCTGCGCATCCCCGCCTTTGCGCTGGGGCCGGAGATCGCGGCCGGCGTGCCGGTGCTGCGCACCATCGGCGGCGGGCATGGCGACCTCCTCATGGCGCTCAAGTCCGGCAATTTCGGCGGCATCGACTTCTTCGCCGACGCGCTGGGGCTGATGTCGAAATAGCCGTCCAGCCTGCCACGCCTACACCGAGCCTCGCTGAGCGGGCTCCGACCGGGTCGAAACGGCCCCGTCGGAGCCCGTTCGCGTTTCGGGGCATCCGGCGGGGTTTGGCATGTTTGCATTTTTGCAAATCCAACTGTCGCATCGACCCACTTTGCTTTGCCCGGCGCCAACCTAATATCCACCCCGACACCTGGAGCGTTTCCTTCCGGCGACATCATCCCCTTCGCCTGAAAGACGCTCCTTAGAGGCCGCACGGTCGGCCACGGAACACGCACATGATCGAGCATCGCCCCTTCGACAGCCTCGGCAAGGCCAACCACGGCTGGCTCAACGCCCGGCACCACTTCTCCTTCGCCAATTATTTCGATCCCGCCCGCCAGAGCCACGGCAAGCTGCGCGTCTGGAACGACGACGAGATCGCGCCGGGATCGGGCTTTCCGCCCCACCCGCACGCCAATATGGAAATCATCACCTATGTCCGCGAGGGCGCCATCACCCACGAGGACAGCCTGGGCAACCGCGGCCGCACCGTGGCCGGCGACATCCAGGTGATGAGCGCGGGGCGCGGCATCCGCCACTCCGAATACAATCTGGAAAGCGCGCCCACGCGCATCTTCCAGATCTGGATCGAGCCCGACCAGGTCGGCGGCGCGCCCACCTGGGGCACCCGCCCCTTCCCCAAGACCGACCGCTCGGGCCGCTTCGTGGCCCTGGCGAGCGGGATCGAGGGGGATGGGGACGCCCTGCCCATCCGCGCCCGGGCCCGCGTGCTCGGCGCCACCCTGAAGGCGGGCGAGACCATCGATTATGCCCCTTTGAGCGGCCTCAACACCTATCTGGTGCCCGCCACCGGGGCGGTGGAGGTGAACGGCCTGCGCCTCGACACCCGTGACGGCGCCGCCATCTCCGGCGAGCCCGCCCTCTCCATCACCGCGCTGGAAGACAGCGAGCTGGTGCTGGTGGAAGCGGCCTGACGCCTTCTCTACCCCCTCCCCTTCTCCCCTCCCCGTTCCCCCCGTTTCTGAAGGAGCCCACCATGGCCAAAGTCCTCGTCCTGTATTATTCCGCCTACGGCCACATCGAGCAGATGGCGGAAGCCGTCGCTGCCGGCGCCCGTGAGGCCGGTGCCACCGTCGACATCAAGCGCGTGCCGGACCTGGTGCCGGAAGAGGTGGCCAAGGCGGCCCACTTCAAGCTGGACCAGAAGGCCCCCATCGCCACCGTGGCGGAACTGGCCGAGTACGACGCCATCATCGTGGGCGTGGGCACCCGCTTCGGCCGCATGGCCTCGCAGATGGCCAATTTCCTCGATCAGGCCGGCGGCCTGTGGGCACGTGGCGCGCTGCACGGCAAGGTGGGCGGCGCCTTCACCGCCACCGCCACCCAGCACGGCGGCCAGGAAGTGACGCTGTTTTCCATCATCACCAACCTGATGCATTTCGGCATGGTGATCGTGGGCCTGGACTATGGCTACGGCGCCCAGATGACCCTCGACGAGATCACCGGCGGCAGCCCCTATGGCGCCACCACCATCACCGGCGGCGACAGCGCCCGCCAGCCGTCCGCCATCGAACTGGACGGCGCCCGCTACCAGGGCAAGAGGATCGCCGAGACCGCCATCAAGCTGCACGGCTGATGGTGGGAGCCGGTAGGGTTTACCGACCCGGCCTGCTTCAAGCCCTTACGCGGCTTTCCCTATTTGCGATCCGCACGGCGGCCGGGGCGAACGCTCCGGCCGCTTTTTCATGACCCGCGCGAGGTGTGGAAAGCCGGATCAAGACCGACTGTTCAGCCGTGCCTCGCCGTGCCATAAATCGTTTTAGAAAATGCGGCCAAAGCCGCGTTCAGGCTCGGGAGGACAGCCGCCGTGTCATGGAATGACCAGCCTCGCGCCGGTGCTCCGGGCCACAGCCCGGATCGCACGGACGGCCCCGCCGCACGCCAATTGTGTCTCAGTTTGAAAGTCCGGTGCTCCGACTGGGCGCTCCGTGAGCCCCCTCTCCCGCTTGCGGGGGAGGGCAGGGAGGGGGCGCCGCCGTCTTTTACCGGAACCGCCAGTGTTTCTCGGCACCAGCCTGCCCCCACCCCAACCCTCCCCCGCAAGCGGGAGAGGGAGTGGCGACGGTGCTCCATTCCGAACCGAGACACGACCCGCAGCCACCCCGACCAACGGCGGCGGCCGCGCCGCGACGGCATGACGGGACCCGCAGCATGAGCGACGAGACCAAAGGCAAGCCCGCCACCAAGACCCTGCGCAGCCAGGCCTGGTTCGGCCGGCAGGACAAGATGGGCTTCTATTACCGCTCCTTCCTGAAGAACAGCGGCTTTCCGCAAGACCAGTTCGACGGCCGCCCGGTGATTGGCATCTGCAACACCTGGTCGGAACTGACCCCCTGCAACGCCCATTTCCGCACCATCGCGGAGCATGTGCGTTATGGCGTGCTGGATGCCGGCGGCTTCCCGCTGGAATTCCCGGTCTCCTCGCTGGGCGAGGTGACCATGCGGCCCACCGCCATGCTGTTCCGCAACCTCGCCTCCATGGATGTGGAGGAGGCGATCCGCGCCCATCCGCTGGACGGCGTGGTGCTGCTGATGGGCTGCGACAAGACCACCCCGGCTTTGCTCATGGGCGCGGCCTCCGCCGACCTGCCGGCCATCGGCGTCTCCGGCGGGCCGCAGCTGCGCGGCGTCTATCGCGGCGAGATCATCGGCTCCGGCACCAACATCATCTCCATGAGCGAGCAATTGCGCGCCGGCGAGATCACGCTCGCCGACTTCCACGAAGCGGAGGCGGCCATGAACCGCTCCGCCGGCAGCTGCATGACCATGGGCACGGCCTCCACCATGGCCTCCATGGTCGAGGCCCTTGGCCTCGGCCTGCCGGAGAATGCCGCCATCCCCGCCGCCGACGCCCGGCGCAACCTACTCGCCCGCATGGCCGGACGGCGCATCGTGGAGATGGCGAAAGAGGACCTGAAGCCCTCGGATATCCTCACCCGCGCCGCCTTCGAGAATGCCATCCGGGCGCTGGCTGCCGTCGGCGGCTCCACCAATGCGGTGGTGCACCTGCTCGCCATCGCCGGCCGGGTGGGCGTGGAGCTGACCCTGGAGGATTTCGACCGGCTGGGGCGCGACGTGCACTGCCTGGTGGACCTCATGCCCTCCGGCCGCTTCCTGATGGAGGATTTCTACTATGCCGGCGGCCTGCCGGCGGTGCTGCGGACGCTGGGCGAGCGCGGGTTGCTCAACCGTGAGGCGCTCACCGTCAACGGCCGCACCATCTGGGAGAATGTGGTTGAGGCGCCGTGCTGGAACACGCAGGTCATCACCCCGTTCGAGGCGCCGTTCAAGGCGGACGCGGGCATCGCCATCCTCACCGGGAATCTTGCCCCCGACGGCGCCGTCATCAAGCCGTCCGCCGCCTCGCCGGAGCTGATGCAGCACACCGGCCGCGCGGTGGTGTTCGAGAGCGTGGAGGAGATGCACCACGGCGTGAACGACGAGGCCCTCGACATCGACGCCTCCTGCATCATGGTGCTGAAGCATTGCGGGCCGAAGGGCTATCCCGGCATGGCGGAGGTGGGCAACATGCCCCTGCCCGCCAAGCTGCTGCGCCAGGGCGTGCGCGACATGATCCGCATCTCGGATGCCCGCATGTCCGGCACTGCCTACGGCACGGTGGTGCTGCATGTGGCGCCCGAGGCCACCGCCGGCGGGCCGCTGGCGCTGGTGAAGAACGGCGACCTCATCACCCTCGACGTGCCGGCCCGCGCCCTGCACCTGCATGTGGGCGAGGAGGAGCTGGCGCAGCGCCGCGCCGCCTTTGTGCCGCCCGCCCCCCACGCCGAGCGCGGCTATGCCCGCCTCTATATCGACCATGTGCTGCAGGCCGATCGCGGCGCGGATTTCGATTTCCTCGTCGGCCGGACCGGATCGCCGGTGCCGCGCGACAATCACTGAAGGTGACCCATGCCCACGTTCTTAGCCGCGCGCCCGTTCAAGGGCGTGTTCCCGGTGGCGCCCACCGTGTTCGACGCCTCGGGGGCGCTTGATCTGGACGGCCAGAAGCGCGCCATCGACTGCATGATCGATGCCGGCTCCCACGGCATCTGCATCCTCGCCAACTTCTCCGAGCAGTTCGTGCTCACCGACGACGAGCGCGACCGCGTCATGGTCACGGTGCTGGAGCATGTGGCGGGCCGGGTGCCGGTGATTGTCACCACCACCCATTTCTCCACCGCCGTCTGCGCCGAGCGCTCGCGCCGGGCGCAGGATTTGGGCGCGGCCATGGTCATGGTCATGCCGCCCTATCACGGCGCCACCTTCCGGGTGCCGGAAGCCTCCATCTACGACTTCTACCGCGGCGTCTCCGACGCCATCTCCATCCCCATCATGGTGCAGGACGCCCCGGTGGCGGGCACGCCCTTGTCGGTGCCGTTCCTCGCCCGCATGGCCAGGGAAATCGGCAACCTCGCCTATTTCAAGATCGAGGTGCCGCAGGCAGCCGCCAAGCTGCGCGCCCTCATCGAGGCGGGAGGCGACGCCATCGAGGGGCCGTGGGACGGGGAAGAGGCCATCACCCTGATGGCCGACCTGGACGCCGGGGCCACCGGCGCCATGACGGGGGGCGCCTATGCGGACGGCATCCGCCAGATCACCGACCCCTATTTCGCCGGCGACCGTGAAGCCGCCATGGAGGCCTACCAGCGCTGGCTGCCGCTCATCAATTACGAGAACCGCCAGTGCGGCCTCGCCGCCTGCAAGGCGCTGATGCAGGAAGGCGGCGTCATCGCCCACGAGACCGTGCGCGCGCCCCTGCCGGCCATGCACCCCGCCACCCGCGCCGGCCTGATCGAGATCGCCCGCCGGCTCGATCCGCTGGTGCTGCGCTGGGGGAAATGATCAGGGCCATCTGATCGCCGGCGTCATCGTATTTGCCATTGTCCTCGGTCTTCGACCGAGGACAAGTGGGCCGCTCAAGTGCCGCGCGGGCTTGACCATTGGCCCACGAGCCAAGCTCATGGGCCAATGGTATACCCATGCCAGAACGCTGCCGTTCGAGGGCAAAAAGCGATGACGACCGCCATCCTGCGCGAGAATTTCGGCCTGCTGCCCCATGGGCCGGTGGTGGAGCGGGTGCGGCTCATCGGGGCCGGCGGCTTCGAGGCGTCGGTCATCACCTATGGCGCGGCGCTCCAGGCGCTGCGCGTGCCCGATGCCCATGGCGTGCTCGCCGACGTGGTGCTCGGCCATGAGGACGCCGCCGGCTATGGGCGGACGCGCGATTTCTACGGCGTCACCGTAGGCCGCTTCGCCAACCGCATCGCCGGGGCCGCCTTCGAGCTGGACGGCGCCCGCGTCGCCGTTGATGCCAATGACGGCGCCAACATGCTGCACGGCGGCTTCCACGGCTTCGACCGGGCACTGTGGACCATCGAGGCCGTGGACGAGGACCCGGTCCCCGCGGTCACCCTGCGCCACACCAGCCCGGACGGGGCCGGCGGCTTTCCCGGCACGCTGGACGCCCGTGTCACCTACAGCCTCTCCGGTCCGGGCGAATTGACCATCGCCTTTGCGGCGGTGACCGACCGGCCCACCATGGTCAACCTCACCAACCACGCCTTCTTCAACCTGGATGGGGTGGAGGCGGGCGGCGACATCCTCGGCCATCACCTGACCATCGCCGCCGAGACCTTCCTCGCCACCGACGCCGCGGCGATCCCCCTGCCCGGCCCGCCGCGCACGGTGGACGGCACGCCGTTCGATTTCCGCGCCGGCGCGCTCATCGGCGCACGCATCCGCGACGACCATGAGCAGCTGCGCTTCGGGCGCGGCTACGACCATAATTATTGTCTTGAACCCTCAGCCACGCCACGCCTCGCCGCCCGCGTGCGGGCCGCGCAGTCCGGCCGGGTGATGGAGCTCATCACCGACCAGCCCGGCGTGCAATTCTATTCCGGCAACGTCATCGACGGGGCGGCGCAGGGCAAATATGGCCGCCTGCACCGCCAGTCCGACGCCTTCTGCCTGGAGCCGCAGGCCTGGCCCGATGCGCCGAACCGGCCGGATTTCCCCTCCGCCCGGCTCGATCCCGGCGAGACCTACCGCCACGTCTCCCTCTACCGCTTCTCCACCCTCTGAGCCGCGCCGCTCAGGCGCCAGCCCGCAGCGTCGCGGCGGCGCGGCTGAGGGTTTCGATGGCGGCCCAGTCTCCGGCGGCCACCAGGGTCCGCGGCAGCATCCAGGACCCGCCGACGCAGATCACGTTGGGCAGGGCGAGATAGCCCGGCGCGGTGGCGAGGCTGATGCCGCCGGTGGGGCAGAAGGTGAGCTGCGGCAGGGGCGAGGCGATGGACGCGAGATAGGCGCTGCCGCCCGCCGGCTCGGCCGGGAAGAACTTGGCATAGCGATAGCCGTGCTCGATCAGCCGCATGGCCTCCCCCGCCGTGGCGATGCCGGGCAGCAGCGGGATGCCGGACCCGGCGGCGGCATCGAGCAGGCGCGACGTGGCGCCGGGCGAGACCGCAAAGCGCGCGCCGGCCTTCTCGGCCTCTTCGAGCTGGTCGGCATCGAGCACCGTGCCGACGCCCGGAATGGCGCCTTCCACTTCGGCGGCCACGGCCCGGATGGCCTCCATGGCCTCGGCGGTGCGCAGGGTGATCTCGATGGCCGGCAGGCCCCCCGCCACCAGGGCGCGGGCGAGCGGGACGGCATCTGCCGCACGCTCGACGACCACCACGGGCACCACCGGCGCGCGGGACAGGATGGCATGGAGACCGGACTGGATCGTATCGTTCACGCGAAAACCTCCTGGAAAATGCTGGCGCCCTTTTCGGCCTGGCCGACGGCGGCGCGGAAGGGGGCGAAGAGTTCGCGGCCGACGCCGACGTGGGAGGCGGACAGGTCCACCGTCACCGGGGCGCGGGCCGCCCATTCGGCCGCCGGGACCAACACTTCGAGCGTGCCGGCCACCGCGTCCACCCGCACCAGGTCGCCGTCGCGCACCTTGGCGATGGCGCCGCCGTCCACCGCTTCCGGCGTCACATGGATCGCCGAGGGCACCTTGCCCGAGGCCCCGGACAGCCGGCCGTCGGTGACGAGGGCCACCTTCAGCCCGCGATCCTGCAACACGCCCAAGGGCGGCATCAATTTGTGCAGCTCCGGCATGCCATTGGCCCGGGGACCCTGGAACCGCACCACCGCCACCATGTCGCAGGTCAGCTCGCCGGCCTTGAACGCGGCCTGAAGCTCCTCCTGAGCGTGGAACACCCGCGCCGGGGCCTCGATGACGTGGCGCTCGGAAGCCACGGCCGAAGTCTTGATCACCGCGCGGCCGATGTTGCCCTCCAGCACTTTCAGCCCGCCGGTGGCCTGGAAGGGGGCGGCGGCGGTGCGCAGCACGGCGTCGTCGCCGCTGGCGGCGGGGCCGTCACGCCAGGCGAGGCTGCCGTCCTCGGCCAGCACCGGCTCTTTCGTGTAAGCCTCCAGCCCGCGCCCGAGGATGGTCTCGGCATCCCCATGCAGCAGGCCGGCGCCCAGCAGCTCGCGGATGACCAAGGCCATGCCGCCCGCGGCGTGGAAGTGGTTCACGTCCGCCGTGCCGTTGGGATAGACCCGGGTGAGCAGGGGCGTCACCTCGGCGAGGTCGGAAAAGTCCTGCCAGGTCAAGGCGATGCCCCCGGCCGCCGCCATGGCGACGAGGTGCAGGGTGTGGTTGGTGGAGCCGCCGGTGGCGTGCAACCCGACAATGCCGTTCACGAACGCCTTCTCGTCCAGCATCCGGCCGGCAGGGATGTAATCGTTGCCCAGGGCGGTGATGGCCAGTGCCCGCTGCGCCGCCGCCTTGGTGAGGGCATCGCGCAACGGCGTGTCCGGGGTCACGAAGGAGGCGCCGGGCAGATGCAGGCCCATGATCTCCATGAGCATCTGGTTGGTGTTGGCGGTGCCGTAGAAGGTGCAGGTGCCGGGGCCGTGGTAGGACTTGGATTCCGCTTCCAGCAGCGCGTCGCGGCCCACCTTTCCTTCCGCGAACAGCTGGCGGATCTTCGACTTCTCGGTGTTGGACAGGCCGGAGGTCATGGGCCCCGAGGGGATGAACACCGCCGGCAGGTGCCCGAACGACAAGGCCCCGATGACGAGGCCGGGCACGATCTTGTCGCAGATGCCGAGGAACACCGCCGCATCGAAGGTCTGGTGGGACAGGGCCACGGCGGTGGAAAGGGCGATCACGTCGCGGGAGAACAGGGAGAGTTCCATGCCGGCCTCGCCCTGGGTGACGCCGTCGCACATGGCGGGCACGCCACCGGCCACCAGCGCCACGCCACCGGCGGCACGGGCGGCCTCCCGCAGCAGCGCGGGATAGCGCTCATAGGGCTGGTGGGCGGAGAGCATGTCGTTATAGGCGGTGACGATGCCCAGACTCGCGCCCTGGCCCTCGCGCAGCACCGCCTTGTCGCCGGGGGCGCAGGCGGCGAAGCCATGGGCCTGGTTGGCGCAGCCCAGCGCCTGCCGGCGGGGCTTGTGGGCGGCAGCGGCGGCGATGCGGTCGAGATAGCGCTGTCTCTGGACGCGGCTACGCTGCGCGATCCGCTCCGTCACCTCCGCGACGCGGGCATTGAGCGGAGCGGACGGGACTGAAGCAGAGGGGATATCAGCGGACATGGCGGTCTCCTCCCGGGGGCAGCCGCCGATCCTGCGGCGGGTCTTCCGGCGATCGATCTCTTATATTCGTCTCTTATACGCGTTTCTTGCGACCATCTTTTGGCGCGGCCCTCTTTTAGCGCCAGAGACCCTGCCGCGCGATGCCGGAAGGGTCACCGGCGCAAGGCCGGCCGTCAGTCGTCGCCGGACCAGGTGCGGCCGTCGCGCTCGATAAGGGCGATGGCGGCGGCGGGACCCCAGGTGCCGGCGGTGTAGGGCTTGGGCGGCTCGCGCGAGGCGCGCCACGCCTCCAGGATCGGGTCCACCCAGCGCCAGGCCGCCTCCACCTCGTCGCGGCGCATGAACAGGGTCTGGTTGCCGCGCACCACGTCCATGAGCAGGCGCTCATAGGCATCGGGATTGCGCACGCCGAACACGCTGGCGAAGCTCATGTCGAGGGGAACATGCTCAAGCCGCATGCCGCCGGGGCCGGGGTCCTTGATCATCAGCCAGAGCTTCACCCCCTCCTCCGGCTGGAGCCGCAGCACCAGCACGTTGGCGCGGAGCGTGCCGGCGGATTCGTCGAACACCGAATGGGGAACCGGCCGGAAGGTGATGACGATCTCCGACACCCGCGAGGCCAGCCTTTTGCCGGTGCGCAGGTAGAACGGCACGCCGGACCAGCGCCAGTTGCCGATCTCCGCCTTCAGCGCCACGAAGGTCTCGGTCTCGGACGCTCCGGACCCCAGCTCTTCCAGATAGCCCGGCACCGCCCCGCCCGCCGAGGCCCCGGCGCGATACTGGCCGCGCACGGTGAACTGGCTGGCATTGCTCTCGTCGATGGGCAAAAGGGCCTTGAGCACTTTCAGCTTTTCATCCCGCACCGCATCCGCGTCCAGCGACACGGGGGGCTCCATGGCGACCAGGCAGAGCAATTGGAGGATGTGGTTCTGCACCATGTCGCGCAGGGCGCCGGCGGTGTCGTAGTAACCGGCCCGCCCGGCGGTGCCGATATCTTCCGCCACGGTGATCTGCACGTGGTCGACGTGGGCATTGTTCCACACCGGCTCGAACAGGGTATTGGCGAAGCGCAGCGCCATCAGGTTCTGCACCGTCTCCTTGCCCAGATAATGATCGATACGGTAGACGTGGCGCTCCTCGAACACTTGACCGATGGCCTTGTTGAGCGCGACAGCGCTCTCCAGACTCTTGCCCAGCGGCTTCTCCACCACCACCCGCGCGCCTTCCGCAGCGATGCCATGGGCGCCGAGGCGGGTGCAGATGGGGCCGAACAGGGCCGGCCCGGTGGCCAGATAGAACACCCGGATCATGTCCTCATGGGTGGCGATGAGGGTCGCGAGCTGCGGCCATCCGGCCTCGCCCTCGGCTTCCACCGGCACATAGGTGAGGCGCGCGAGGAAGCGCGCCACGTCCTCGGCGTCGAGGTCGCCGGCCGGCACATATTCGGTGATGGCGGCGCGGGCGAAGGCGGCGAACTCCTCCGGCGTCATCTGCTGGCGCGACGCGCCGACGATGACGGCGCGGTCCGGCAGCTGGCCGGCCCGGTCGCGCTGGTAGAGCGCAGGCAGGAGCTTGCGCCGCGCCAGATCGCCGGTGGCGCCGAACACCGTGAGAACGAAGGGTTGCACCGGAATGACGCGACTCGACATCGGAAATTCGCCTTGCAGTGAGGCCCGCCAGGCCGGGGCTGGGTGCCTTAAGCCTGTATGGCGGCACGCGCCGGGGAAACTCGGCGAGATTTATGCGGCTGACCCCGCCTGCGTCAATTAATAACTTAACATGATTTATGTATTGACGCTTAAGCGTATGGAAGTACCGCAGGCGAGGACGGTCTCGATGGGCACCAGCCGCCAGGCCACCGACGGCGCGCGGACGGCGGCAGCCAGGAGGTGCGTCGTGCCGAGGTCGCATTGGAGAAGCTGCCAGTCGCCCGCCGCCCCCCAATGCCCGGCCAGATGGTCCACGGCAGGCGGCCCCGTCCCGGTAGGCCCTTGCGCGGCGAGGCGGAAGGACACGTCGTTGCGCGGCAGCGACAGGCCCAGGCCCACCGCCTTGGCGAAGGCCTCGCGCAGGGTCCAGTAAGCGAATGCCTTGCGCCGGGCGAACCCGCCCGAGGCCGCGAGATCCGCCACCTCGGCATCGGCCATGACCATGGCCATGGCCTCCAGTGGAACCTCGCGCGCATGGGCCTCCACATCGATACCGACCATGGATGCGCGGGCGATGGCGACGGCGACGGCCTCCCCCGAATGGGACAGGCTGAACCCCAGCTCACCTTCAAGCGGCCCCGCCTGGAAAGGGCCGGCGAGGACAGGCTTGCCGAAAGCATCGCGGGTGAAGGCGAGGCCCAGGGGATCAACCCCCATGACGCGGCCGAGCGCCAGCCGCTTCACCGCGTGCGCCAGTAGAAACAGATCCCGGTCGCGCGGGAAGGCGAAGGCCCGGCGGCGTGCCTCCTCCTCCGGGCTGAGGCATCCCATCAGGCGCGTGCGCATGCCCTCCTGCGCCAGCACATGGGTGAAGCCGTGGAGGATCAGCACCTCGCCCGGACCGGGTCCGGGACCTGAAGCGCCGTCCTGAAGCTCCATGGCGACCTCCCCTGCCGCGCGCCAAACACCACACAACGGCTGAGCGCCTTACGACACCGACCGGATGAAGGCGGTGATGGCCTGCTGCGCGGGCGCGTCCCACAGCAGGGGGGCATGACCCTGGTCCGCCACCTCGTGGATCACGAGGCCCGGGTGGCGGGCGGCCATGTCCGCCACCGTCTTGGCCGAGAGCACGTCCGACAGTGCGCCGCGCACCACCATGGCCGGCACATGAGCGAGCGCGTCGAAGCCGGGCCACAGGTCCGGCAGGGGCTTGCCGGGATCGACGGCCTTGAATGCCTCTCCCAACGCCGGATCATAGGAGAGGCAAGGCCTGCCGCCGGCATCGCCATGGATCTGGCGGGCAAAGCGCTCCCACTCCGCATCGCTCAGGGCCGGAAACATGAAGCCCTGGGTCGCCTTCAGGTCAGCGACCGCCTCCGGCCAGGTCGCACGCAGCGGCGCGCCCACATAGCCGCCGATGCGCAGGATGCCGGCCACGTCCACGAACGGACCGATGTCGTTGAAGATGGCGGCGGCGAACAGCTGCGGCCGCAGGATCGCCAGCACGAACATGACAAGGCCGCCGCGCGAGGTGCCCAGCACCACCGCCCGGGAGATGCCCAGCATGGCGAGGCCGGCGAGGATATCCTGTGCCTCCTGGATGGGGGTGTAGGTGGGATAGGGCGCATGCCCCGAGCCGCCGCGCCCGCGATAGTCGAACGCCACCACGCGGGTGGGATGGACCGCATCGGCCACCAGCGCTTCGGCAAGGGCCTCATAGTCCCGCGAATTGCGGGTGAGGCCGGACAACAGCACCACCGGCAAAGGCGCTGCGGGATCGCCCCAATCGCGCCCGAACAGGGCGACCCCGTCCGCGCTCGGATAGGCGAAGAAGCGGGCCGGGGCCGCTTTTGCCTGTTCCCCGTCTGGCTGGTCCTCTACTGGCTGTTCCATGCTCCCCCTTCCGGCCGTCACGGCCGTCCATTGCGGCGTCCCTTGAACCGGTCCCCCTCAGGGGCCGCCGGCGGGCCGGAAACCGCTCCGGCGCCGCCGTGAAGCCCCGTCACGCGACGGAGCCGGCGGGCTCCTTCACGGCGGCGGAGGCCGGATGGTTCCAGCCGTGGGCGGTCAGCCAGTCCACGGTGGTGTCCAGCACCGCGTTGGTCTCCGGCGCATCCCAGGCCGGCCCGGTGAACACCGGCGGATCGACGCGCTGGAAGCGGGACCCCAGAAGCTGGGCGCACTGCGCGCTGGTGGCCGCGGCGCCCGCTTGCAGGAACAGGTCCACCAGCACCAGCGGGTTGAACGGATCCAGCAGCCACTGGCGATAGCCCCAGTCGGCGCTGCCCTCGGACAGGCCGGGCGCCAGATAGCGGGACTGGCCGGCGAGATTGCGCGGCGTGCCGATGGACAGGAGGGTGATGTCCTCCAGCTTCTGCTGATGCCCCAGCGCCGCGGTGACCGCCGTCAGTGCCGGGTTGTTGGAGGCCACGGCGCCGTCCACATAGGCCGGGCCGGTCTGCGCGTCGCTCTGGTAGATGGGATATTGCAGCGGCATGGCCATGGTGCGCAGCACCACGTCGACGATCAGCTCCACCCGGCCGAGATCGCCGGGAAAGTTGGTGAAGGTCCGCGGCAGCCAGCTGCGCTGCCCGTCGGAAAGGGCATTGTCGAGCTGCACCGTGTTGACCAGCACCGGCCGCTTCACGTCGGCCAGGATGGCGCCGGGGCCGAACACCTCGTCGCAGAACGCCTTGATGCGTCCCGTGGTCATGGCGGCATTGTTGCCCAGCACGGTGCCGGCGATGGACCAGAGCGTCTGGCTCTCCCGCACTTCATCGTCGAAGCGCAGCACCGCCTCGAAGGCGAGGACGGGATCGTCGAACCACGCCATCAGCAGGGCGTTGACGGCGCCGTTCGAGGTGCCGGCGAACAGGTCGATCGGGCGCAGGACGCTGAAGCCCAGCACGTCGGCCCGGCGCTCCAGCGTCGAGAGGAACACGCCGGCCTTGCCGCCATTGCCGCCGTCCAAAGACAGGATGCGATACGTCATTCCCCTTCTCCCTTTCGTTCTAGGCATCGGGTGAACCTCCCGGACCCGGACGAAGATCGCCCGGCTTTAAACTTCAAGATGAAGAACGCAGGACCCGGTCGACATGCGATGCGGGCTGGCCGGCGCACGCACCAGCCTCACCCGCGAGAAACGGCTTCAAGCGGGCGGCGAGAGATGCTGCCCCCTCGGGATCGAGAATGATCGACATGTGGTTGCCCGCAAGATCCACCCGCACCACACCGCCGGAAACATGGCTGCGCAACTCCGCCTCCAGCGGGTCATCCGCCCCGTGCGAGGAACCCGCGCGGAACAGCACCGCGCCTCCAGCGATGCGGGAGGGACAATAGCGGTATCCCATCGTCGTGTTGAGGTTGAAGATGCGCAGGGAGCGCCCGACCCCCGCCCAGAAGGCGCGGTCGAGCCTGAGGTCGCGGAAGGTCGCCGGCAGGCTGAGCCCGATCAGGCGCGCCAGGGCGGCGAGGTCGCCATAGGAGCGCGGCAGGCGCACCTGTGTCACGAAGGTGCCCATGCGCCACAGCGCCTTCACATGGCGCAGGGGATCGCGCGAGCGCACGAAGTTTTCAGCCTCCATCACCGCGCAGTCGAGGAAGGCCAGCGTCGCCACGCGCTCCCCGCGCTCCTCCAGCAGCCGCGCCATCTCGAACGCCACCGGCCCGCCGGAGGACCAGGCGGCAACGTGGTAGGG
Source organism: Xanthobacter autotrophicus ATCC 700552 (assembly GCF_043194565.1). Classification (GTDB taxonomy): domain Bacteria; phylum Pseudomonadota; class Alphaproteobacteria; order Rhizobiales; family Xanthobacteraceae; genus Xanthobacter; species Xanthobacter autotrophicus_F. The sequence continues at coordinate 46,681 of NZ_JBAFVS010000007.1, forward strand.
CCCCTCGGGCTGGCGTGCCCGCATGGCCTCCACATAAAGCCGCGCCATGTCCTCCACGGAGGACATGGGCGGCGCATCGTCGACCAGCCCCGGCGCCTGGAAGCCGTAGAGCGGCTGGTCGCGGCCCAGATGATCGGCGAGGAGCAGATAGCACCACGGGCTACCGCCGGCGGGATGGATGCAGAACAGGGGCGGCCGCGATCCCTCCGGCTGCACCGGCACGAGGCAGTCGGGCAGGGGCCGGCGATCCGCCTGCGCGGGGGCATGGGCGCTGATCCAGCGGGCCATGGCGCGCAGGGTCGGAGCCTCGAACAGGATGCGCAGGGGCAGATCCACCCCGAACGCCTCGCGCACCCGGTGGACGAGGCTTGCCGCCACCAGCGAATGGCCGCCGGAGGTGAAGAAATTGTCGTCCGGAGCGATGGCCGGGCGCTTCAGCAGCACGCTCCAGATGGCCGCCAGCTGCGTCTCCACCCCATCCTGCCCGCCGGTGACGGCCAGCGCCGCGCCATGGTGGCGGGACAGGGCGGCGGCATCGATGGTGCCGTCCGCCGACCGGGGCAAGGCATCGAGGACGCGCAGCGGGCACACGATCGGCGTGCCGAAGCGGTCGCGCACATGGTCGTTCGCGGGCGCGGCCGGCGCGGCGCCGGGCCGCGGCACCACGAAGCCCGCGAGGCCCAGCAGCGGGCTGGCCGGCTGGCGCACCCGCGCCCGGACGAAAGGCGAGGCGCCATCGAGCCCGATGGACAAGGGCGAGACGCCCAGCGCCAGCGCCCCGTCGAGGGAGGCGAGGGCATCCTCCACCGGCAGGGTGCGGAAGCCCCGCGCGGCGGCAAATTCCGCCGCCCCGGTGTCGCCGCCCGCCGGGGCGCTCATGCCCAGATCGGCCCAGCGGCTCCAGTTGAGACACAGCACGCGAGTCCTCTCCGCCGCCCTGCCCTCCGCTTCCATTCCCGCGAGCGCGGCATTGGCGGCGGCATAGGCCCCCGCCTCGGCGCCGCCGAAGATGGCATTCACCGACGACCACAGCACCACGAACCCGCCGGGCCGGCGCGCCATGGCCTCCATCACCACCCGCGCGCCCACCGCCTTCGGCGCGAAGGCCGCCGCCAACCCCTCCGCCGTCTCGTCCGCCAGCGCTCCGGCCGGGGCGATGCCGGCAAGATGGAAGGCGCCGTCGAGGGGGCCGCCGAAACGCTCTTCCGCCGCGCGGATGGCGGCTTCCAGCGCATGGGCGTCGGTGACATCCACGGCGCGGGTGAGCAGGTCGGGGCCATCGGGCCTGTCGCCCCCAGGCCCGCGCCCGACGACGAGCAGCTTCGCCCGGCAGCGCGCCGCCAGATGCCTCACCAGCGCGCGGCCGATGCCGCCGTTGCCGCCGGTGATGAGATAGCGGCCGCCCGTCTTCAGCCGGAGCGCGGGGTCACGGGGCGAGCGGCCGGGGTCCACCGGCTCCAGCCGGGGCACGAAGCGTCCGGCAGGCCGCAGCGCCACTTCGGCCTCGCCATCGGGCGCGCGGATCTCGCGGGCCAGCCGGGCCATGAGGTCCGGGGCGGAGGTGGCGGCGTCCAGTCCGCCGACATCGATCTGCCGGCAGGCAAGGCCCGGCATTTCCTGCGCCGCGGTGCGCAGCAGGCCGCGCACAGCGGCGCGGGCGGGGTCGATCTCCTCCCCGCTCCCGATACCACCGCGCGTCACTAGCGTGAGCGCCGCAGGCCGCCCCTCCGCCCCGCGCCCCATCTGCTGGAGCAGGGCGAGGGTGGCCGAAAGCTCGGAACCCGCCCGGTCCCGGAACGCCTCCAGCGTCTCGCCCATGGGCACAGGTGCCAGCAGGCGCAGATCCACCACCGCGTCCGGCCGCGCACCCGGCGCGGCGCGAGCGCCCTCGATGGTCCCGCCCGCATCAACACCCGCCGCCGGAACGACCCGCACCCCCTCCCGTTCCAGCGCCTGCGCCAGCGCGGCGGCAACCTCGGTCGGGCCGCCCAGAAGCGCGACGGCGCGCGGCGGGAGCGGGGCGGCATCGCGTTCGCGCCGGACCCAGGTTTCCGCATGGAACCACGCCGGCACCGTGCGGGCGCCCGCGCCCTGCGCCAGCTGCGCCATCAGGCCGGCGCGCAGCTGCATGCGCTGGATCTTGCCGCTGGTGGTCTTGGGAAAATCCGGCTGGGCCATGGCGGTCACATGCGCCGGGGCGATGCCGAGCCGGGCCGTCACCGCCGCGCGGATGGCATCGGCCACCGCCGGCGCATCCGCCTCCGGGCGGGGGGAGAAGAACAGGGCCAAAGCCTCGCTGCCCGTGGCCGCGTCCGGCACCGCGCAGGCCGCGGCAAAAGTAGGCTGGACGCCGGGTACCGCGTTCACGAGGTCCTCGATCTCGTAGCAGTAGAAATTGGCGCCGTTGACGATGATCAGCTCTTTCTCGCGGCCGGTCAGGGTCAAATTGCCGTCGCGGATGAAGCCGAGGTCGCCGCTGTTGAACCAGCCGCCGCCCACGAAGGCCTCGGCATTGGCCGCATCGTTGCGCAGATAGCCGGGGGTGATCACGCCGCCCTTGATCTGGAACCGCCCGATGACGCCCTCCGGCACCAGCGCGCCGGCGCCGTCCACGATGCGGATGGCCACCCCCGGCACCGGCGGGCCGAGCTTGACGAAGCTCACCGCCTCGGGCGCGTCCGCCGCCACCGGCCGCAGCCGGCCGCCGAGGGAGGCCTTATGGATCCAGTGCACCGAGCGGGCGGGATCGAAACCGGTCTCATAGGTCATGCAGGTGCAGGCCTCGGCCATGCCGAAGGCGGGCTGCATCGCCTCCGCCCGGATGCCGAAGGGCGCCGTGAGCGCCAGAAACTCGGCGATGACGGGCAGCGTCGCCTGCTCCCCCGCATTCATCAGGGTCTGGACGTGGCCGAGGGCGAAGCGGCGCCCGCCCCCCTGCCGCAGCGCGTCCGACACCAGCTTGAAGCCAAAGTTGGGCGACCAGCTGCGGGTGACGCCATGGCGCGCCATCACATCGAGCCAGAGCAGCGGATCGGCCAGCACCGCCGCCGTCTCCACCTGGATCTGGCTGCACCCCAGATACACGTCGCGCAGATGCCAGGTGAGCATGGGCACCACATGGTCCATGGGCAGCCAGTTCAGCGCCACGTCGTCCGCGCCGTAGCCGTTGACGCGCACCGTCGCATGGATGTGCGCCACCACCCCGCCATGGGTGATCTGGATGCATTTCGGCGTGCCGGTGCTGCCGGAGCTGAGCTGGAGGAACAGCACGTCCCCGGGCGCGGCCGCATGCACCGTTTCGAGGGGCGCGTGACGTGAAAGCTGCTCCAGCGCCAGCACATGGGGCGCGGCATCGGCGAAGCGCCCCAGCCCGGCGAGAGGGGCCGCGAGGGCGGCCGGGGCCAGCATCACCGGGCGGCCCAGCAATTCCCAGGCATTGATAAGCTTGCCCACCAGCGCGGTGCGCTCCGCGAAGGTGGCGCTCACGGCCACCGTCACCGGCTGCACGCCGGCCAGCACGCACCCCCAGAAGGCGGGAAGATGCGCCCGCAGGTCCGGCACCTGCAGGATGGCGGTGTCGCCGGGTATCAGGCCCGCCGCCCTGAGCCCGCCGGCGATGCGCCGCGCCTCCTCAAGCAGCGTTGCATAGGTGAGCCGCCGGGCCGGCCCCGCCCCTTCGAACAGAATGCCCTTGTCGCCGGCCCGCTCCGCCGTGCGCAGCAGGGCGTCGATCAGGGTGCGGGGGGCATCGTCCGGCAGGTCCAGCGGTCCGCCATCCGCCAGCGCCCACGGGCCTTCGGGGATGGGCGGCGGCTCCGGCGCGGCCGGGGCGGGGGCCGGGAGCGGGGCCACCACCGGCAGCGTGACGGATGCCGCCTCCGGCGCCAGCGCCTGCTCCACCACGGCGGCTTCCGCGACGGTGTCCATGCGCTCCAGCCGCTGGCGCCAGAGCGCAACGGCGAAGGCATCGGGCACCGGCAGGCGGGCCAGCGCGTCGTCGTCCACCGCCCCGGCCTCGGTGAGCGGCAGGGCCGCCACCGCGACGAAGGCCGCCGGCCGCTGCCAGAACGGCAGGACGCTCGCCGCGTGAAGCGCCCAGGCTTCGGGCTCCGCATGGCCCTGCGGCACACCATAGGCCACGAGGCGGGGTACGCCGGTGGCGTCGGCGCGGGCCAGCACCCGGCATTCGGCAAGACCGGCATGCCCCCGCAACTCCGCCTCGATGGCGGCGAGGCCGAAGCGCAGGCCGCCCGCCTCCACGCGGCGCCCGCCATCGGGCCGGCGCTCGAAGCGCCCGTCGGCGCGCTGCCGCGCCCGTGCGCCCGGCGCCACGGCCGGCATGCTTGTGGCGGGCGTGACCACGAGGCGGCCGACACCGCCCAGCGGCACCGGCTGGCCATGGCGATCGAGGATGCGCAGGGGCGCGCCCATCAGCGGCGCACCCTCCCCCACCGGCTGGGCCAGCACCGGCCCGCCGGCTTCCGCGACCTGCCACAGGGTGAAGACATGGACCCCCGCCGGGCCGGCGGCGCCGGGGGGCGGATCGCCATCGAGGAACACCAGCCGCAGCGGGGTTTCGTCCAGCAGCGGCAGGGCGGCGGCCGGGAGCAACGCAACCGACGCCCCCGTGGCGCGCGCCTGCCCCGCCAGCGCGGCCGGCTCGCTCTCCAGCGGCGCCAGCGCCACCTTGGCCCCCACCGTCAGCGGCCAGAACAGGCTGGTGACGGCCGATATGTCGTGGAGCGATGCGGCGAACAGGCTGACATCGGCGGCGGTGAGAGGAAAGGCCTGCCGCAGCCACGCCAGCCGCTCCGCCACCGCCCGCTCCGGCACGGCGAGCAGCGCCCGTTCCGGCGCGATCAGGGCAAAGGCGGATGGATGGGCGGCGCGGGGGTCGGTGGTGCAAGGGTCGGCGATGCCCTGCTCCGCGATACCCTGCTCCGTCAGCACGAACCGCGCCGACGCCCGCAACCGCGCAAGCCGCGCCGGCGCGTCCTCCGGCTCCAGCGGCAATACCGCGCCGCCGGCCTTCAGGATACCGATGAGGCCGGCGGCCAGCGCCGGGCCACGCGCCAGGGCGAGCCCCACCCCATCCCCCCGCCGCGCCCCCCGGCCGCGCAGGGCCTGCGCCCATGCCGCCGCGCGGGCGTTCAGCTCACCGTAGGTCAGACCGTCCCGGCCATCGGACACCGCCGGGGCGTTCGGCGTCAGCCCGGCTTGCCGCTCGAACAGCGCCACGAAGCCCTCGGCCGGGGCGACGGCACGGCCTTTCCCCTCCGCCATCAGCCGCGCCAGCAAAGCGCGCTTCTGGGCGGCGGAAAGGCCGGCGCCGGCCCCGGCGGGGCCATCGTCGCGGGCGATGCTCATGGCGCTCGTCTCATTATGCTCGTCTCATGCGGCGTGTCTCACGGGGCCTGTCTCATGGGGCCTGTCTCATGGGGCCTGTCTCATGGGGCCTGTCTCACGGGGTGTGGTCGACACCCTCGTCCATCATCTCGCGCAAGAGCGCATCCACCTCCGCGTCGCTGAGGGTCTCGATCTGCTGGAGCGTCCGCGCCAGCGCATCTCCCCCATCCGGCGCGGCCGACGCCAGCGGCAGCCGCGACACCGGCAGGTCGGGGGCCTCCACCATGGCCGCGAGCACCGCCGCGAACTGGCGCTCCAGCTGCTCCACGCTCCCGGCGTCGAACAGGTCGGCGTTGTAGATGAAGGAGGTGGAGAGGCCCTGGTCGGTCTCCCAGACATGCACCTCCAGGTCGAAGCGCACGGTGCCGTTGTCGAGGTCCCAGACCGGGCCGATCTTCAGGTCCCGCGCGTCGAGGTCGGGCTTGGGCACGCCGCGCTGGAGCACTAGGATCACGTCGCAGATGGGATTGCGGCCGCTCTGGCGCTCGGGCTTCAGCTCCTCCACCAGCCTCTCGAACGGCACGTCCTGATGGGCAAGGCCGCCGCGCACCGTCTCCACCTCGCGGGCGAGGGCCGCGCGCACAGTGGGGTCGCCCGACAGGTCGCCGCGGAACACCACCATGTTGGCGAAGAAGCCGATGAGGCCCTCGATCTCCGGCCGGTCGCGATTGGCCACCAGCGAGCCGATGACCATATCGGGCGCCTCGGTGAGGCGATGCAGCAGGATCCGGAAGCCGGCCAGAAGGGTGGCGAACAGGCCCGCCCCGGCGCTGCGGCCGAGCCCCTTCAGGCCATCGGCCAGCTCCTTCGGCAGCATCACGGTGAAGGCGCCACCCCGGTGCATGACGGCGCTCGTGCGCGGCCGGTCGGTGGGCAGGTCCAGCACCGGCAGGGGCGCCGCGAGGTGCCCGCGCCAATAATCGAGGTCCGCCGCAAGGCGCGGCCCGCTGAGCCAGTCGCGCTGCCACACGGAAAAATCGGTGTATTGCACCGGCAGATCGGGCAAGGGCGAGCCCTCGCCCCGGGAAAAGGCGCGGTAGAGCGCCCCCAGCTCCTGGATGAACACCACCGCCGACCACCCGTCCGTAACGATGTGATGGATGGCCACGATGGCCCGCTGAAGCTGCGCGCCCAGCCTCAGCACCGTGAGCTTGAACAGCGGGCCTTCGGCGAGATCGAAGGTGCGGCGGGCTTCCCCATCCACCCACCGCGCCATCTCACGCTCGCGCTCCGCCTCGGGCAGGCCGGACAGGTCCACCCACTCCAGCGGCAGCGGCATGTCGGTCGCAATGCGCTGCACCGGCACGCCATCCACCTCCGGGAAAGAGGTGCGCAGCGCGCCGTGCCGGCGGACGATCTGGGCCACCGCGCGGGCGAAGGCGCCGGGATCGAACGGGCCTTCCAGGAACAGGGAGAAGGTGACGGTGTAGAAGGCCGACCCCGGATCAAGCCGCGACAGGAACCACAGGCGGTGCTGCGCGAACGACAGCGGCGCCTCGGCAAGGTGAAGGGGCACGATGCCGGCCGGTGGTGCCGCGCCCTCCCCGGTCGTCGGCGCGATCTTGCCGGCGGCCACGGCCACCAGCTGGGCGAGGCTGCCCGCCTCCATCATCTCCGCCACCGGCAGGTCGATTTCCAGCTCGGTGCGGATGCGGTTGCGCAGCTGGATGCTGACAAGGGAATCCAGCCCCAGCTCCTGCAGCGGCTGGGTCTGCGACAGCGCCTCCCCGCCCTCCAGCCGCAGCAGGCGGCCGACGACGCCGCGCAGATAATCCAGCAGCAGCCCGTCGCGGCGGCCGGCATCGGCGGCACGCAGGGCTTTGCGCAGGGCGGCGAAGGTCTCGGCGGCGGCGGCCGCCTGCTCCAGCTCCCGCTCCACATGGGCGAGCACCGAAAGGCGGCGCGGCAGGCCCTCGAAATAAAGCCGCCAGTCGAACGGGGCGACGCCCACCTCGGCGGCGCTCTCCCGCATCAGCTGGCCGAGGATGGCGAGCCCCTTGGCCGGCGGAATGCTGCCGCCATAGGCAAGGCTTGCAGCCACCGCCCCGCCCGCGGTCATGCCGGTGTCCTGCCAGCCGCCCCAATTGATGGCGAGGGCGGGCAGCCCCATGGCGCGGCGGGCGTGGGCCAGCCGGTCGAGGAAGGCGTTTGCGGCGGCATAATTGGCCTGCCCCGGCGCGCCGAGCACCGAGCCCAGCGAGGAGAACATCACGAACAGGTCCAGCGGGCGGTGCGCCGTGGCCCGGTGCAAGGCGAAGGCGCCGCGCACCTTGGCGGCGAACACGCTGGCAAGCCGCGCCGGATCAAGCGCGGTGAGAACGCCGTCATCCAGCACGCCGGCGGCATGGATGACGCCGCGCAGCGCCGGCATGCCGGCATCCACAGCGGCGAGCACTTGCGTGAGCGCGGCCTCGTCCCCCACGTCGGCGGCGAACACCTCCACCCGTGCGCCGGCGGCCCGCAGCATGGCGATGGCGGCCTCGGCCTCCCGGTCCGGCGGGCGGCGACCGACGAGGGCGAGGGTGCGGGCGCCGCGCTCCACCATCCAGCCCGCCACCAGCCGGCCGATGCCGCCGAAGGCGCCGGTGACGAGATAGGTGGCGTCGGCGGCAAAATCGCCCCGGCGCGCGCCGGCGGCGGGCGTCGCCAGCACCAGCTTGCCGGTGTGCCGCGCCTTCTGCATGGATGCCATGGCGTCCAGCGCGTCTTCCACCCCATAGATTGTGGTGACGGGCTGGCCCAGCGCGCCGCTCGACATCAGCTCCAGTGCCTCGGCGAGCAGCGCGCGGACCAGTTCGGGCTCCTCCACGGCGGTGATGTCGAAATTGACGATGGCGTAGGAGATGTCGCCCCGCGCCGCGCTGGCTTGCTCGACGCTCCAGATGTCGCGCTTGCCGATCTCCACGAAATGCCCGCCCGGCCTCACCACCGAGAGGCTGGCGGGAATGGCCTCGCCGCCCAGGCTGTTGAGCACGATGTCCACGCCGCGCCCAAAGGTCAGCCGCATGATCTCGTCGGCGAAGGCGGTGTCGCGCGAATTCATGATGTGGGCGACGCCCAGCGAGCGCAGGAAGTCGTGCTTGTGGGGGCTGGCGGTGGCGAAGATTTCCGCGCCCACCATCTGCGCGATGCGGATGGCGGCAATGCCCACGCCCCCCGAGGCGGAATGGATCAGCACCGTGTCGCCGGCCTTGATGCCGGCGAGGTGATGCAGCCCATACCAGGTGGTGAGATAGACGATGGGCAGGCCCGCCGCCTCCACCACCGGCATGCCCTGCGGCACCTTGAAGACCACCGCCGCCGGCAAGGTGACGTGGCTCGCGAAGGTGCCGAAATGCAGGGCGACCACCTCGTCGCCCACCGCAAGGCCGGTGACGCCCGGCCCCACCCGCAGCACCCGCCCGGAGCATTCCCCGCCGAACGGGCCGGCATCGCCGGGATAAAGGCCCATGGCGTTGAGCACATCGCGGAAGTTGAGGCCCATGCCCAGCACTTCCAGCTCCACCTCCCCGGCCTGCGGGCGGCGGCGGGCGTGGGGCACCACCAGCAGCCGGTCGAGACCGCCCTCGGGCGTCCGGTCGATGCGATAGGGGGTGTCGGGGATGTCCAGCCGGTTCTGCGCCGCCGTGCTTTCGTGGCGCTTCAGCCGGGCCACGAAGCGGGCGCCGGCACGATAGGCCACCTGCTGCTCGCCATTGGCGCCGGTCAGCTCAGCCGCGATCGCCTCTGCTTCATTCGCTCCACCCTCTGGAGCAAGGTCGATGGCGGTTGCGGGCAGGTCGGGATATTCGTGCCACACGGTGCGCACCATGCCCCAGAGCGGGGCGGCGGCCAGGCCCTCGTCGACAACGCCCCCATCGGCTGGCGCCTCGTCCGGCACGACGCCGCCCTGGGCGCCGCGCGTGAGCACGACCAGCGGGAGATCCCGGGTGCGGCCGGCGGCGATCATGGTCTGCACCAGGGCCAGGAAATCGGCGCCGCTGCGCTCAGCGGCATCGGGGACGCCGGCATCGCCGGCCAGCGGGCGCAGGTCCGGTGCGTAGAGATCCAGCGCCCGCAGGTCCACGAGGCCAGAGAGGGCGTCGGTGGCAAGGAGGTCCGGCAGGCGGGCGACCTCGTTCGCCGGCAAGAGAAGCGCGGACCCGCCCAGCGCCTCCAGCCGCGCGGCGATGGCGGCCGCCAGCCCCTCGCCGCCGACGAGAACCCAAGGCCCCGTAACCCACGGCCCCGCAACCAAAGGCCCCGCCCCCGGCGCCCCGACGCCGGACGGCATCTCGGCCGGCTCCCAGGCGAGGTCATAGAGCCAGGTGTCGATGGCGCCGGCATCCTGCGGCAGCACCACGTCGCGGGTGACGCGGCGGGATGCGAGGCCCACCGCCTCCGCCGCCACCACCCCGTGCCCATCGAACAGGCGGAGGGTGGAGACCGCGCCGGCGACGCCCGCCCCGGCGCCCTCCCCTGCCCCCGCCCCTTCGGCCCCATGCAGCCGGGAATGGCTGAAGATGTCCCCCGGCACGAAGCCGCGCACGGTGAGGCGGTCGAGGCTCACCGGCAAATAGGTGTCGGCGTCATCCATGGCGCCGAAGGCGGCGCCCAGCGCCTGGAAGCAGGCATCCATCAGGGCCGGATGCAGGCGATAGGCCTCGGCCCCGTCCCGCGCCGCATCGGGCAGGACGATATGGGCCAGCGTCTCCCCCTCCCCGGCGGAAAGCGCGGCGATGCCGCGGAAGGCCGGGCCGTAAGCCAGCCCCCGCTTGAGGTAATTCTCATAGACCGACGCCACCGGCACCGGCGCGTCGCACCGGCGGCGGGCAGCATCGAGGCTTTCGGCATCAAGGCTTTCTTCGTCGGCGGGCAAGTCGCTGTCGTCCTCTGCCGGCTTCACGGTGCCGGCGCAGTGGAGCGTCCACTCGTCCCCCGCCGCATCGCCGCTGAAGATCTCGAAGGCATAGGATTTCGGCGCGGCGGGCACGAATACCGCCTGAACGATGCGCTCGCCCGCGTCGGGCAGGGTCATCACCTGCTTGAAGGAAATGTCCTCCAGCGTCAGTTCGTCGGTGGCGAACAGGTGGGCGCCGCCGGCCAGCGCCATCTCCAGATAGCCGGTGGCCGGCAGCACCACCGCATCGAACACCCGGTGGTCGGTGAGGAAGGCCGGCTCGGTGGCGTTCAGCGCCGCCTCGAAGCGCACCTCGCGGGTGCCGGCCTGCCGCAGCCTTTGGCCCAGCAGCGGATGCTCAGTGCCGGTGGCGACGCCGCGCACCTTGCCGCCGGGAGCGCCCGCGCGGGGCGCCGCCCAGAAGCTGCGGCGCTGGAAGGCATAGCCCGGCAGCCGCACCCGGCGACGCGCATAGTCCGCGTCGAACCCGGCCCAGTCGATCTCCACGCCGGCCACATAAAGCCGGCCGAGACTGTCGAGCAGGGTGCGCCAGTCGGTGCCGGGCCGGCGCAGGCTCGCCAGCCACTGCCGCCCGTCGGCATCCGGCGCCCCATCCAGCGTCTCGCGGCCCAGCGCGCACAGAACCGGACGCGGCCCGATCTCCACGAACAGGCTGATGCCCCGCGCGGCGGCGGCGCTGATGCCGTCGAGGAAGCGCACCGGCGCCAGCACGTGGCGGCACCAATAGTCGGCGCTCGCCAGCGCATTGGTCTCCAGCCGGCCGGTGAGGTTGGAGAGGATGGGAATGTCCGGCGCGCCATAGGCGATGCTTTCCGCCAGGGCGCGGAACGCCGCCATCATGGGCTGCATCAAGGGCGAGTGGAACGCGTGCGACGTGGTGAGCGCCCGCGCCTTCACGCCGCGCGCCTCGAAGGCGGCGGCGATGGCCTCCACCGCGCCACGGCGGCCGGAAATCACCGTGCTGCGTGGGGCGTTGACGGCGGCCACGGAAACGTCGGCAGCATAAGGCGCCACCGCCGCCGCCACCTCTTCCTCGGCGGCAAAGATGGTCATCATCACCCCGTCGCGGGGTAGCGCCTGCATCAGGCGGCCACGGGCGGCGATGAGCTTCAGCCCCTCTTCCAGCGTGAACACGCCGGCAAGCGTCGCGGCGGCATATTCGCCCACGCTATGGCCCAGCATCACCGCGGGCTTCACGCCCCATGAATGCCACAGGTCCCCCAGCGCATAGCCAAGGCTGAACAGGGCCGGCTGGGTGTAGACGGTCTCGTCGATCAGCCCTTCATCGGCCGGCACCGGGAACAGCACGCTGAGCAGCGGCCGGTCCATGAGCGGCCGGAGGAGGGCGTCGCATCGATCCAGCGTGCGGCGGAAGCGCGGCGATGTCTCGTAGAGCGCGCGGCCCATGCCGGCATATTGGGAGCCCTGTCCGGAGAACAGGAAGGCAACCTGCGGCGCCGCCCCCGCCGCCTCGCCGGAAATGTCGGTGGCACCGCCATCGGCGAAGGCGGTGAGCTGGGCGGCCAGCTCCTCCGCCGCGCGCGCCGTCACCGCCAGCCGGTGCGGGAAATGCCGCCGTGCGGTGGCGGCGGTGAACGCCATATGCCCCAATTGCCCGGCGCCAGCCTCCGCCACGGCCACGGCATAGGACCGCGCCAGATCGCGCAAAGCGGAAGCGCTGCGGGCGGAGAGCACGAGCAGATGCTCGGGCCGCTCAACTTGCGCCGGCGGCGCCGCCACGGCGGGGGCCTGCTCCAGCAACATGTGCACATTGGTGCCGCCCATGCCGAAGGAATTCACCCCGGCGCGGCGGGGATGGCTTTCCGCCGGCCATGGCGTCAGCTGGTCCACCACCCGGAACGGGGTGGCGGGAAAGTCGATCTCGGGATTGGGTGTCTCGAAATTCAGGCTCGGCGGGATCACGCCGTGCTTCACCGCCAGCGCCGCCTTGATGAGGCCGGTGATGCCCGCCGCCGATTCCAGGTGGCCCACATTGGTCTTCACCGAGCCGATGCCGCACTTGTCGGCGCGCCGCGCCCCCGAGCCATAGGCGCGGGTGAGCGCCCGCACCTCTATGGGGTCGCCCAGCGGCGTGCCGGTGCCATGGGCCTCCACATAGGAGATGGTGTCCGGCGCAATGCCCGCCTGCGCCAGCGCGGTGGCGATGACGCGGGCCTGCCCGTCCACGCTGGGGGCGGAGAAGCCCACCTTGTGGTCGCCGTCATTGTTGACGCCCCAGCCGCGGATCACGGCGTGGATCAGATCGCCGTCAGCCACCGCATCCTCCAGCCGCTTCAGCGCCACCACGCCCACGCCGCTGCCGAAGATGGTGCCCCGCGCTTTGGCGTCGAACGCCCGGCAATGGCCGTCCGGCGACAGGATGCTGCCGTCCTCGAACAGATAGCCGCTTTTCAGCGGCAGCTTCACCGTGACCCCGCCCGCCAGCGCCACGTCCGCCTGCAGGTTGAGCAGGCTGTCGCAGGCCATGGCCACGGCGGTCAGCGACGTGGAACAGGCGGTCTGCACGCTCACGCTCGGGCCCCGCAGGCCCAGCTTGTAGGAGACGCGGGTGGCCAGATAATCCTTGTCGTTGCCCAGCACAGTCTCCAGGCTGCCCACGGAGCCGATCTCGGCGCGCAGGTGCAGCAGGCCGTAGGTGGAGAAGCTGGCGCCGCCGAACACCGCGATCTCGCCCGCAAAGCGCTCGGGCACGATGCCGGCGTCTTCCAGCGCCAGCCACGCATGCTCCAGGAACAGGCGCTGCTGCGGGTCCATCAGCTCCGCCTCGCGCGGGCTGATGCCGAAGAAGGCGGCGTCGAACAGGTCGATTTCGTCGAGATAGGAGCCCGCCTTCACATAATTGGGCTGGCGCAGCACGGCGGCGGGAATGCCCGCTTCCAGTAGCTCCTCATCGGTGAAGCGGGTGATGCACTCGCGGCCCTCCACCAGCGCGCGCCAGAAGGCGGCGATGTCGCGGCTGCCGGGGAACCGCCCGCTCATGCCGATGATGGCGATGCCGTCCGAGGACGCATCTACGGGCGCATTGAGGGCCGCGTTGCTCATGATGCCGCTTCCGCTTCTGTCGATGTGTCGGCCCCGCGCCGGCGGGCGAGCCGCCGCGCGCGGTCCTGCTTCGCGCGCTCGACACGCGCGACGATGTGGTCGGTCTCAAGCTCCGCCGCGCCGCCGTCGAGGAACAGGGCGAGGCGGCGGATGGAGGGGTTCTGGAACAGGTCCACCAGCGGGAAGGTGCGCTCCAGCTGCTCCTGCAGCCGGCGGTGGATCTGCACCAGATGCACCGAATTGGCGCCGAGGTCGAAGAAGTTGCTGTCGAGCCCCAGCGCCGGCAGCTGCAATACGGCCTCCACCACGTCCGCGATGGTCTTCTCCACGTCGGTGGAGGGCGCCGCGCCCGCATCCGCCACCGGCAGGGCGTCGGGGGATGGGAGGGCGTCGCGGTCCACCTTGCCGTTGGCGCTGAGCGGCAGGGCATCCAGCAGGACGATGCTCGACGGCAGCATGTAGTCGGGCAGCTTGCGGCGCAGATAGGCGCGCAATTCGTCCACCGGGCTTGGCTGCTGCGGCACCTCCTCCGGCGACCAGCGCGCCAGCTGGGCCTCGGTGATGGCGCCGCCGGCGAAGCTGTGCAGCACCACGTCCGCCTCATCAAGCTGGAGCATCGCCCGCGCCGGCCCCTCGGCGAGGAAGCCGAGCGGGCACAGGCCGAGCATGTGCTCCGGCGCGGCGGAGGACAGGAGCTGGCCCATATAACCGGCCTCCAGCAGGCAGAAGTCGCGCCACAGCGGGCCGTACAGGGGCTCCACCGCCGCCCGCCGCCCCACCAGCACGAGGGAGAAGGCGGAAGCCTCCACCAGCGGCCGATTGGGACCGGGATAAAGCGGTGTCATCTCCGCCCCCGGCCCCACCGCGACGAGGCGATGGCTTTTCGGGTCGTAATAATAGGCCCCGCCCGCAAGACCGGCGACGCGGCCGGGCTTTGCCACCACATAGGCCTGCACCGGATAGAGGCTGCCGGCCGAGGGGTAGCGGAACTTGGGCAGCGGCGCGCCCTCCATGGGCAATTCCTGCAGCGCCCCCAGAAGCGCGCCCAGGCGCTCCATCGTGACGGTCTCGCCCTCGAAGTGGCGGAAGCTCTGGCGCGCCAGCCATGCGGAGCGGCGCGCCGCATCGAAGGTGCCGCCGGGCAGCGCCACGGTTTCCGCGTCCGCCTCCGCCGGGCGCAGGCCGTGGCGATCGAGCTTGAAGGTGACCCGCGCCATGGGATCGGTGAGCACGTTTTCCGTGCTCAGCGCCGCGCCCGGTTCCTCTTCGGCCTCGGCCTGCGGCCGGAGCACCACATGGGCCACCAGCCGGCGATGGCCGAGGGCGTCCCCCGGCGCCGTCGCCACCGCCTGCTCCACGCGCGGATGCTGCGCCAGAACGGCCTCGATCTCGCCCAGCTCGATGCGATGGCCGTTCACCTTGATCTGGGTGTCGCGCCGGCCGAGGAACTCGATGTTGCCATCGGGCAGGAAGCGCCCGAAATCGCCGGTGCGGTAGAGCCGCTCGCCGGTGCGGGGATGCCGGATGAAGGCGGCCAGCGTCTTTTCTTCATCCTTCCAATAGCCGTCCGCAAGGCCGGTGCCGCCGATGTACAACTCGCCGGGCACATAGTCCGGGGCCGGCTCCAGCAAGGCGTTGAGGATATGAGCGGTCTGGTTGGCGAACGGCTTGCCGTAGGGAATGGAGCGCGACGCCGGGTCCACCGCGCCGATGGGATAGACCACCGCATTGATGGAGGTTTCCGTCGCCCCGCCCTGGCCGTGGAGCGCGATGGCGGGATCGAAGGCGCGGATGCGGTCCGGCAGGGACACCGGGATCCAGTCGCCGCTCATGACCACGCAGCGTAGCGACGCCGGCCACAGGTCGGGCCGCGGCTCCAGCGCCTCCACCATCATCTGCATCAGCACCGGCACCGACTGCCAGACCGTGACGCCATGCCGGCGGGCAAGCTCCGCCCAATGCTCGGGATCGCGCAGCTTGTCCGCGTCCGGCAGAACGATGGCGCCGCCGGCGGAGAGCGGGCAGAACATGTCGAACACCGAGAGGTCGAAGCCCAGCGCCGAGAGGCCGAGCGTGCGGTCGCGCGGGGTGAAGCCGTAGCGGCGGGTGAAGTCGGCGATGGAATTGGCGATGGCCCGCTGGCGGATCATCACCCCCTTCGGCACCCCGGTGGAGCCGGAGGTGAACAGCACATAGGCCAGATCATCGAGGGAAAGATCATCGGAGGACGGGGCCGGATCGGCGCCGTCGCCGGGGGCGCCATCCAAAAGGTCCACGGCGATGCGCGCGATGCCGTCGGGCCAGTCCAGCGCCCCGTCGACGGCGGACTGGGTGAGGGCGGTGGTGACCTCGCAATGGGTGAGCAGATAGGCCCGGCGCTCGCTGGGCAGGTCGGGATCGACAGGCAGATAGGCCGCTCCCGCCATGAGGATGCCGAGCACGGCGGCGACCTGCTCCCAGTCCTTGCGCATCACCACGGCGACGAGACGGCCCGGCCCGTTGCCCCGTGCCCGCAGCAGGCCGGCGATCTCCACCGCGCGCCGGTTGAGTTCGCCATAGGTCACGGCGCGGCGGCTGGTGAGGACGGCTATCGCCTGCGGATCGGCGACTGCGTGGTCGCGGAAGGCCGCCTCCAGCCGGCGCGGCGGGAAGGTTTCCTGCGTCCGGTTGACGGCGGCGCGGCGGGCGATCTGGGCGGCGGGGGCAAGGCTGCCCGGCCCTTCGCTCCACGCGCTGTCGCAGGTGGCGAGGCGTTCCACCAGATCGCCATGGGCCTGCGCGAAATCATCCAGCAGGCCGGGCGGGAAGAGCGCTTCCACCGCGTCCCAGTTGAGCACCAGCGCGCCGTTCCACTCCATCACCTGATGGTCGAGCCAGACCTGCGGGGTCTGCGACACGCTCTCCACCACCTCGCCGAAGCGCTGGGCCTTCTGGCCGGCGGGGTCGATGTCGAGGGCGCTGGTGAACACCACCGGCATCAGCGCCGACACGCCGCTGCGGCGGCGCTGGGCCAGCGCCCGCAGCACGTCGATGCCGCTGATATAGCGGTGCTCCAGATCGTCCCACAGCCGGGCCTGCAGCGCCCGCGCCCGCTCCAGGAACGAGGCTGGCTGCGAATGGTCCGCCTCCAGCAAGGTGAGGGTGGTGAAGTCGCCCATCAGGCCGGTCACGTCGGGGTGCAGCGGCAGGCGGTTGAAGGTGGTGAGGTTCAAGGTGAAGCGCGGGCTGGCGCTCCAATTGCCCAGCGCCTGCGCATAGGCGGCGATCAGCACCAGCGACGGCGTCAGCCCCGCCTTGGCTGCGCGGTCCTTCAGCGCCTCCCACGCGGCGGGGGAGAGCCGGCGGGTGCGGCGCACGAAATGGGGCCTGTCCAGCGCGGCCGCCGCCGCCCGGTCCACCGGCAGCTCCGGCGCGGGCGGCAAGGTGTCCAGCCGGTCGAACCAGTAGCGCCGGGAGGCCTGGTAGAGGGCGCCCTGGTGCAGGCCGCGCTCGGCCAGCACATAGTCGCGGAAGCCGATGGCCAGCGGCGGGCGCGGATCGGCATCCGCCGCCTCTTTGCGTGGATCGGCATCCGCCTCGTAACTCCGGCGCCATTCGTCGAACAGCAGGAACAGGCTGGCGGCATCCGCGATCAGGGCGTCCACGCCCACATGCAGGCGCACCTTGCCGCCGTCCATGAGGGTGGCGCGGATCTGGAACAGGGGCCAGCGATCAGCCGGCAAGGTCTGGCCGCTCATGGCGGCGCGCACGGCTTCGAGATGGCGCTCCACCTCCCCGGCGGGGCGGCCGCGCAGGTCCTCGCAGGCGATGGGATAATAGGGCACCTGCGCCAGCACCTGCTGGCGCTCTTCGCTGAGGATGACGGCCCGCAGCATGTCGTGGCGCTTCACCAGCCGGTTCCACGCCGCCTCGATCCGTGGCAGCTCCCAGCCCACCTGCTCCAGTTCCAGATAGATCTGGGTGGCCGCCTGCCCCAGCTCAAAGGTGGCGGTGCGCCCCATCCAATAGGCTTCCTGGATGGGGGTGAGCGGGAACGGCTCATGCCACGCGGCGGGGTCCGGCGTCAGCTGCGGCAGGCCGGCGACGGGGTCCGCGCCATCATCCGCCGCCGGCTCGGCCTCGATGCGCGCGGCGAGCCGCGCCACCGTGGGCGCCTCGAACAAAGCGCGCAGGGGCAGGGCCACGTTGAAGCGGGCGCGCAGCTGCGCCATCAGCAGGGTCGCCAGCAGCGAGTGCCCGCCGATGCGGAAGAAGTCGTCGTGGATGCCCACGGCCTCGCGATGCAGCACCTCGGCCCACAGCTTGGCGAGGCGCCGCTCGGTGTCGGTGCGCGGGGCGGCGGCTTCCGGCACGGCGGGAGCGACGGGCGCGGGCAGCGCGCGCCTGTCGAGCTTGCCGTTGGGGGTGAGCGGCAGCGCATCGAGGAAGACGATATCCGCCGGCACCATGTAGTCCGGCAGGCGGCTGGCCAGCGCCGCGCGCAGCCCTTCGGCATCCAGCACGGGACGAATGGCGGCGCGGGGCGGGCGGGAGCCGGGGCGCGGGCCGCGATGGGCGTAGAGGTAATAATTGGTCTTGGCGCTCTCCTCCAGCCGCCAGTCCTGCTCCACGCTCACGGTGAAGCCCTGCGCCTTCAGCAGCGCCAGAACGGTTTCCAGCCGCCCGTCCATGTCGTGCAGTTCCAGCGCCACCTGGCGGATCTTCGGCCAGTCTTCGGCGGCGATGCCGGCAAGGACCTCGGCCTCGCTCTTCTCCACGTTGATCTTCAGGAGGTCGATTGTCGCCACCCCCTCCCGCGCCATGACATGCGAGAGGGTGTCCAGCGCCACCTCGATGGTGCGGCCGGAAAGGCGATCCTCCAGCAATTCCTCCAGCAAGGCGGGGGCGAACCCCTCCCCGCCGCCGCCCTGCTTGCGCACGAAGGAGCGCACCACGTCCGCATCCGCGGCCCGGTCGGCATGAAGGCCGGAGAGGAAGGAGAAGCCGGGATAGAAGGTGAAGGCGGCCCGGCCGGGCGCTGCGGCAAGCCCCGTGTTGTGGATGCTCGCGGCGACGCCGTAGAGCGCCGCATTGGCCTGCGCCAGCGCGCAGACGGTGGGGTTGGGCTCGAAGGCATGCACCCGCACATCCGGCGCGGCGAGATGGGCGGCGAGGGTGAACAGGCCGATATTGGCCCCCACGTCGAACACCGTATCGCCGGCGCGCAGCTCCACCCCGTGGCGGAAATAGGCTTCCAGATCGAACATTTCCTCATAGAGGAAGTCGGTTTCGTTGCGATTGAGATGAGCCACCGCCAGCCCATTGGGCAGCACATGGCGCGGCGCGCCGTTCACCAAGGGCGCGCGGGCGGGATCGGCCACCACATAAGCCACCAACCGTTGCAAAGCGCCCGCCCCGTGCAGCACCACGGCGGCGTCGCGCACGCCCTCCACCGCCTTCAGCGCGGCGGCGATCTCCCCCGGCTCGATGCGATGGCCGCGCACCTTTACCTGTTCGTCGGCCCGGCCGAGGAAGACGAGGCTGCCGTCGGAGCGGCGGCGCACGAGGTCGCCGGTGCGGTAGACCGGCCCGTCGTCGAACGGCAGCGCAACGAAGCGCCGGGCGGTCAGCTCCGGTTCGCCCAGATAGCCCCGCGCCACCCCCGCCCCGCCGATGTAAAGCTCTCCCGCCACGCCCTGCGGCACCGGGCGGCCGGCGCCGTCCAGCACGTAGGTCCGCACATTGGGCAGGGCGCGGCCCATGTGGGGCACGGCGCCGGTGATCTCGGCAGCCGTGGCATCGACGGTGCATTCCGTCGGCCCGTAGAGGTTGAAGAAGCGCGCGCCGGCCTGCCCGGCAAGCTGCGCCCACAAGGCCCCGTCGATGGGCTCGCCGCCCACCAGCACCGCCTTCGGCCGCGCCTGGCCGGGCGCCAGCAGGCCTTCGGCCAGCAGCATGGACAAGTGGGTGGGCGTCACGTCCAGCACGTCGATGGCATGGGCGCGCAGATAGTCCACCAGCGCCGCCGGGTCCTCCCGCGCCGCCTCCGGGATCACGTCCAGCGTGTGGCCACCGAGAAGCTGGATGATCTGCTTGACCGAGGTGTCGAACACCACCGGCCCGTTCACCGCCACCCGCAGCGGCCCGGCGCCGAGGCCCGCATGGACCGTGGTGCGCAGCGCGTGGAACAGGTTGACCACCGCGCCATGGGGCACCACCACCCCGCGCGGGCGCCCCGTGGAGCCGGAGGTGTAGATGATATAGGCCGGGTCATCCGGCCCCACCGCGACTTCCGGCGCCGTGGACGGTTCGTCGGCAATGGCGGGGTCGCACAGGGCGATCCCCTCACCCAATTCCCCGTCCCCGAGCGTCCCGTCCCCCAATTCCCCATCCGCCCCACGCGCCACCGCGATGCGGGCGCCGCTCTGGGCGATGATCTCAGCCTGCCGCGCCACCGGCCAATGGGGGTCCAGCGGCACATAGGCCGCCCCGGCCTTCAGGATGCCGAGGAGGCCCACGATCAGTTCCACCGAGCGCTCCAGCCGCAGCGCCACCGCCTGCCCCGGCCCTGCGCCGAGCCGGATGAGGCGATGGGCCAGCCGGTTGGCGGCGGCATCCAGCGCGCCATAGGTGAGGCTGTCCGCCCCGCACGCCACGGCCATGGCCTCCGGCTGGCGCGCGGCCACGGCGGCGAAGAGGGCATGCAGCCGCCGCTCGGCGCCGATCTCCATGGCCGCTCCGAGGCCGGCGGCCAGCGCTTCCCGCGCCTCCTCCCCGGACATGAGGGCAAGGTCGGCCACCGCCGCGTCGGGCCGGGCGGCGATATCCGCCAGCAGCGCCTGGAACTGCCGCGCCATGGCCTCCACGGTCGCGCGGTCGAACAGGTCGGCTGAATACTCGAAGGTGCCCACCAGCTCGGCGCCGTCATCCTTGATGGAGAGGCCGAGATCGAACTTGCTGGTGCCGGGGTCCACGTCCAGATACTCGACCGCGAGCCCTTCCGGCGCGATGCCCGCCGGCAGCTTCTGCACGTCGAACATCAGCGCCGTCAGCGGCACGGGGCCAAAGGGGTCTGAGGCGTCCCGCTCCCGCCGCAGGTGCTCCACCAGCCGTTCGTGGGGATAGAGCTGGTGCGCCCGCGCCTCGTTCGCCACATCGCGCACGGCGCCGAGCGCCTCGCGGAACGGCGCCTGCCCGTCCAGCTTCAGGCGCAGCACCAGGGTGTTGATGAAGAGCCCCACCGCGCGCTCCAGCTCCGGCACATCGCGGGTGGTGCTGGGCACGGCGAGGAGCACGTCGTCGGTGCCGCCGTGGCGCGACAGGAGCACCCCATAGGCGGCCGCCAGCGTCGCGAACAAAGTGGTTTCGCAGCTCTGGGCCAGCGCGCGCAGCGCCGCGCTCAAGTCCACATCGCAGCGGAACACCACGCGCCCGCCGGCGGTGCCGTTGAGGGCCGGGCGCGGGCGGTCCAGCGCCAAGGCAGGGGGCGGCGGCGCATGGGCCAGCGTGCGCGTCCAGTAATCGCGCTCGGCGTCCAGCGCGCCGCTCGCGACGCGCGCGCGCTCCCACACCGCATAATCGGCATACTGCACCTGCGGCGCGGGGGTCGGCGCGCGCTCCCCCCGCTGGCGGGCGCCATAGGCGGCGAAGATGTCCCGGAACAGGCCGGCGGCGGACCAGCCGTCAAGCACGATGTGGTGGACCACGAACACCAGGATGCAGTCATCCGGCCCCAGCTCCAGCGCCGAAAGCCGCAGCAGCGGCGGCACGGCGAGGTCGAACGGCCGGCGGATGGCCTCGCGGATCGCCGCGTCCACCGCCTCTTCGCCCATTCCCGCAAGGTCGCGCCGCTCCAGCGGCAGCGGCGCCGGCGGGGCGATCACCTGCTCCGCCGTGCCCGCGGCCGGGACGATGCCGGTGCGCAGGATCTCGTGCCGGGCGATCAGATCGTCGAGCGCATCTGCAATGAAATCGAGCCTGAGCGGGCCGCGCACCCGCAGCACCACCGCCTCGTTATAGGCCGGGCTCAAGGGGTCGATCTGGTGCTCGAACCACAGCCGCTCCTGCGCGAACGACAGGGGAAAGCCCCGCCCGTCGCGCGGCTGGGGCGGGATGCGCGGCGCGGCCGGGGCCTGCGCCCGCTGCCCGAGCCGGCGCGCCAGCAATTCGCGCTGCTGGGGGGACAATTGGGCGAGGCGCTCTTCGATGTTCATGGGTCAGGCCACCTTCTGCCCGGACGCGAGCTGCGCCTCGACTTCCGCTTCCGGCAAATCCTCGATCTCGTCCAAAAGCGCCTTGAGGCGGTCGTCGGCGGCCAGCTCCCCGTCCAGCCACTCGGCCAGGCGCGCCACCGAGCCGGTGAACAGGTCCACGATGCTGGGCGTCAGGTCGAACTGGCGCTTGATGCGGTTGCGGATTTCCACCGCCATGATGGAATCCATGCCCAGAGTGGTCAGCACCCGCCGGTGGTCCAGCTTGCCCGCATCGAACCGCAGCACGGCGGCGACGATGGCGCCGAGGCGCGCCCGCAGCTCCGCCATGCGCTCAGGCGCGGCCATCAGCAGCAGGTCGGCGATCTCCCCGGCGGTGGACGCGGTGTCGGGGGCGGCGGCCGCCTGAAGCAGCTCCAGCCGCGCCGCGGCGGGCACCTGCGCCCAGTCCGCGTTCAGCACCAGCGCCTGGGTCGCGCCGTGGGCCATGAGGTGGTCGAGCGCCGCCATGCCCTGCTCCGGCGCGATGGGCTCGACGCCCGACAGCCCGGCCCGCTCCGCAAGGCCAAGGCGCGCGAACAGGCCGATCTCCGCCCACGGCCCCCAGTTGATGGCGGTGGCCGGCAGGCCCGCCGCGCGGCGGCAAGCGGCCAGCGCATCCTCGAAGGCGTTGGCCGCGCCATAGCCGGCCTGCCCCATCTGCCCCAGCACCGAGGAGGCGGAGGAGAACAGCACGAAATGATCCAGCGGCAGGTGGCCCGTCTGCCGGTGGAGCGCGAGGGCGCCGGCCACCTTGGGCCGCATCACGGCGGCGATGTCGTCTGCCGTCATGCGCAGCAGCAGGGCGTCCTGAATCACGCCCGCCGCATGCACCACGCCGCGGATGGACGGGTGCGCCTCGGCCCCATGGGCGGCGAGGAAGGCGGCAAGGCGCGCCTCGTCCGCCACGTCGAACGCCTCCACCCGCACCGAGGCGCCCAACGCCTCCAGCCCCCGCACGGCGGCGACGCGCCGGCCGGCCTCGCTTTCGGGGGGCAAAGCGGCCCAGTCCGCGCGCGGCGGCAAGGCCGTGCGGCCCATGAGGATCAGCCGCCGGGCGCCCCGCGCCACCAGGAAGCGCGCCGTCTCCAGCCCCAGGCCGGTGAGGCCGCCGGTGACGAGATAGCTCGCATCCGGCCGCAGCAGCACCGGCCCGGCCGCCCCCTCCGGCTTCGGCAGGCGGGCAAGACGGCCCACCCGCCGCCGGCCGGCGCGCAAGGCGATTTCCCGGTCGGCGATCTCCCGGTCGTCGGAAAGGTCGAGCATCTCGTCTGCCGCCGCTGGGCATGAGCCGGCGGGGTCGGCGGGATCAAGGTCGATCTGCGCGCCCCAGATTTCGGCGTGCTCCAGACCCACCACCCGGCCGAAACCCCACAGCGGCGCGGCCACCAGATCGGGGGCCGGGTCCGCCCCATCGCAGGCCACCGCCCCGCGCGTGACGATGAACAGCCGAGCCCGCGCCGCCCCCTCCGCCAGCGCCTTGACGGCGGGAAGGGCACGCCGCGCCACCGCCTCGAACACGGCCTCCGGCACATCCGCGCCGTCCCCGCCCTCCTCCAGAAGCACGACGCCGCGCAAGGCGGCACCGGCGGCGGCGATCCCGTCCGCAATATCGCTCTCCTCCGCGAGCAGACGCACCTCCCCGCCGCGCTGGCGCAGCGCCGCGCCGAGGCTGTCGGCCACCGCCCCCGGCGTCCCTGAAAGCAGCCACAGGCCGGTGGCATCCGCTGGCACGGGGCGGGGCGCGCGGGGGCGCTCGGGCCATTCGAGATGATAGAGGCTGTCGCGCAGGGACACGCTGGCCCGCGGCCGCATCTCGTCCACCCGCCGCAGGGCGAGGCCGGTGATGCGCGCCACCACCGTGCCGTCCGCATCGCTCAGGGTGAGATCGGCGGCAAGGCGCGGCGCGCCGGGCACGGCATCGGCCGCGAGCCGCGCATAAACGAAGACCCGCGCCGGCAGGGCCGCGACCTGCGCCAGCGTGCCCACCCCCTGCGGCAGGTAGACCGGCCGCGCCCCGCCCGCATCGGTCCCGATGGCGGCCACCACCTGGAACGCCCCGTCCAGCAGCGCGGGATGG
The DNA here is from genome assembly GCF_043194565.1 of Xanthobacter autotrophicus ATCC 700552. GTDB lineage: Bacteria > Pseudomonadota > Alphaproteobacteria > Rhizobiales > Xanthobacteraceae > Xanthobacter > Xanthobacter autotrophicus_F. Next base: position 70,358 of record NZ_JBAFVS010000007.1, read on the forward strand.
AGGCCGAAGGCGGTGTCGGAGGCACCCTCGGGCAAAGCCACTTCGGCCCACGCCTCGTTGGCGTTGGCGCGCAGCGCCCGCACGCATCGGAAGCCCGGACCGTAATCGAGCCCCCCGGCGGCGAACTGGCCGTAGAAGCCGGCGAGATCAACGGCGACGGCGCCCTCCTCCGGCACCGGCGCAGGCCCGGCCGCCGCCTCCGGAGCCGCCTTGCGGATGCCGATGCGCGCGTGCAGCGTCCAGTCGTCCTCGCCCTGAAGCGGGCGGCTCAGCACGTCCACCTGCGCCCCATCCCCGCCGGTGCGTGTCAGCGTCACCTGCAGGCGGCGCGCCTCGCCCTCGGGCAAAAGCAGCATCTTCTCGAAGCGGGCATGCTCCAGCACGAGGCCCTGTCCCGGCAGCGTCTCCCGCGCCGCCGCCAGCGCCATCTCCAGATAGGCCGCGCCGGGCAGAACGGGCACGCCGGAGAGGGCATGGTCGCGCAGCCACGGCAGGCTCAGGGCGTCGATTTCCCCCTCCCAGAAGCGCGCGCCGCCCTGCGCCGCCACGAACGGCGCGCCAAGCAGGGGATGGGACCCCGCCTTGCGCGCGCCGGCGGAACCACCGGTGGACGCGGCGATCTGGTCCACCCAGAAATGCGCGCGCTGCCAGGGATAGGCCGGCAGGGACACGCAGCGCCCCGCGGGCAGCACGCGCCGCCAGTCCACCGCAAAACCATTGGCCCACAGGCCGCCGAGCGCGGTGGCAAGATCCAGGGCGCCGTCGCCCTCCCGCGTCAGGCTGCCCAAAGCGACGCCGTCGGCGCCCACATGCTGGAGGATCTGGCGCAGCGCCCCCGCCAGCACCGGATGGGGGCTGATTTCGAGGAACAGATGCGCCCGCTCGCGGGCGAGCCTGGCCACCGCATCGGCCACGCGGAACGGATCGCGCAGGTTGCGGCTCCAATAGGCCGCATCGAGGTTCGGGCCGGGCTCGTCCTTCACCGTCACGGTGGAGAGGAAGCGCAGTTGCGCCGGCCGGGGGAGGATCGCGGCGAGGGCTGCTTCCAGCGCCGGGCGCAGGCTGTCCATGGCCGGGCTGTGGGCCGGCACGTCCACATTCTCCAGCAGCCGGCCGAAGAGGCCCGCCGCCTCCAGCTCCGCCAGATAGGCCTTGAGCGCATCGCCATCCCCGGCAATGAGTGTGGAGGCGAAACTGGTGACGCCGGCCACGCCCAGCCGGTCGGCCTGCGGCGCCAGCGCCGCTTCCACCTCCGCCGCCGGCAGGCCCACCACGGCGGTGGCGCCCACCCCGCGCTTGGTGCGCAGCAGCCGGCTGCGGGCAAGAATGACCCGCGCCGCATCCTCCAGCGAGAGAATGCCGGCGGCGAAAGCGGCGGAAATCTCGCCCATGCTCTGGCCGAGCACCACATCCGGCACCACGCCAAGCTCCCGCCACAGGGCCACAAGGCCGGCCTGCATGGCGAAGAGGACGGGCTGCACCACATCGATGTCGTCGAGGCGCGAGGCGTCCGGCGCCGCATTCATCTCCGCGATCAGGGACCAGCCGGCCTCGGCGCGCACCAGCCCGTCCAGCCGGTCGATCACCGCGCGGAAGGCGGGCGCGGCGGCGTAGAGGTCGCGGCCCATGCCCAGCCAGTGCGAGCCCTGCCCCGAGAAGACGAAGGCGAGCGGCATCCCCGCCTCGCCGTCCGGCGCGGTGCCGGCCACCGCGTGGCGTTCGTCCGCGCCGGCGAGATGCGCCTCCAGCCGGGCCGCCATCTCTTCCCGGCTTGTGCCGGCCACTGCGAGGCGAAACGCATGGTGGGTCCGGCGCAGGGCGGCGGTGGCGCAGATGTCGGCGAGCCCCGGCGCGTCCGGCGCGCGCAGGAAGGCCACGTAGGACCGGGCCAGGGCCGTGAGCGCATCCGGCGACTTCGCCGACAGGGGCAGCACGAAGGTCGTCGCACCTTCGGCGGGCGCGACGATGGCGGGCGCCGAGACAACAGGCGCGGAAACGGCAGGCGCGGAGACAGTGGCCGGCGCCTCCTCCATCACCACATGCACATTGGCCCCGCCGAACGAGAAGGCGCTCACCCCGGCGACGATGGGCTCCCCCGGCGCGGGAAAGGGTCCTGTGGCGGTGCGCACCTCCAGCGCGAAGGGCGCTTCCGACAGGGCTGGATGGGGGGTCTCGAAATGCAGGTTTCCCGGCAGCAGGCGATGCTTCAGGGCCAGCGCGGTCTTGATGATGCCGGCGATGCCGGCGGCGGATTCGGTGTGGCCGATATTGCTCTTCACCGAGCCCACCACGCAGGCGTGCCCCGACGCGCGATCGGTGCCCAGCACGGCGGCGAGGGCCTGAAGCTCGATGCGGTCGCCGACGATGGTGCCGGTGCCGTGGGCCTCCACATATTGCACCCGGCCGGGCGCGATGCCCGCCTTGCCATAGGCCTCGCGCAGGAGCCTTTCCTGCGCCTGCCCGTTGGGGGCGGCAATGCCGTTGCTGCGCCCGTCGTGATTGACCGCGCTGGCGCGGATCAGGGCATAGATGCGGTCGCCATCGGCTTCAGCCTGCGACAGCAGCTTCAGCACCACCATGCCGGCGCCCTCGGACCGCGCCATGCCGTCGGAGGCGGCGTCGAAGGTATGGCAGCGCCCGCGCGGCGACAGCGCCCCCATGCGCGAGAAGCAGATGTCCGGCGCCGGCACCAGATTCACCGCCACCCCGCCGCACAAGGCAAGCGTCGCCTCGCCGGTGCGCAGGGTCTGGCAGGCGAGGTGCAGCGCCAGAAGCGAGCCCGAGCAGGCGGTGTCCACCGTCAGGCTGGGGCCATGGAGGTCCAGCACATAGGACAGGCGGTTGGCGATGATGGAATTGGAGGTGCCGGTGCCGGTGGCGGCGGACACCCAGCGGTCGTCCGCCGTGATCAGCTGGTTGTAGTCGTTGGTCAGCGTGCCCACCACCACGCCGGTGAGGGAGCCGGCGAGGCGGTCGGCGGGAATGCCGGCATCCTCCAGCGCCTCCCAGGCGGTTTCCAGCACCAGCCGCTGGCGCGGATCGATGAACGGCGCCTCGCGCGGGGTGATGCCGAAGAAGTCGGCGTCGAACCTGTCGAGGTTCGGCAGGTAGCCGCCTTCGCGGCTCACGGTCTTGCCCCGCGCCTGGGGATCGGGATTATAGAGGCTGTCGATGTTCCAGCGGTCCTGCGGCACCGGGCCGAGGGGATCGTCACCCCGAACCAGAAGGTCCCAGAAGGCCGCGAGGTCTGCGGCGCCGGGGAAGCGGCACCCCATGCCCACGATGGCCACCGGCTCGCTCTGGCGGCGCTCCAGCAGGTCCACCTTGGCGCGCAGGTCGCGGATCGCGCGCAACGCCCGTTCGGTGGTGGTCGCGGCGCTGCCGGCGGTGCGGTCTGGCATGAGTAAGCCTCAATATTTCAACGCATTGAGCTCGGCGAGGAGCGCGCTTTCGGCGTCGTCGACCGCCGGCGGAAGGGCCGCAGCTGGGGCCTCCTCCCGCCAGGCCAGCACCTCCTCGGCCAGATGGCGTACCAACGCGTCGATGCTCGGATAATCGTAGGCGAGCGTGGCCTTGAGGCAAACGCCGAGATCGGTCTCCAGCGCCGCCTTGAGTTCCATGTTCATGAGGGAATCAAAGCCCATGTCCTCCAGCGGCCGCGCCGGGTCCACCGCCTCGGGCGTGGGAAATTCCAGCGCCGTGGCAATAAGTTGCCGGACATGGGCGCGCAGCAGGCGCGCCCGTTCCCCCGTGCCCGCCGCCTCCAGCCGAAGGCGGAACGGCGGGGCGGCCGGGGCCCCTTCCTTCGGTGGCGCAGCGGCGGCGAACCCCGCCAGAAGGCCCGACGGACCAACGCCCCTTTTCAAGGCCGCCTGCCAGCCGGTGGGCAGCACCGCCACATGGCCGGGGCGACGCGCGATCAGTTGCCCCAGCACCGCCGCCCCGGCCGCGGGCGAGATGCGGCCCATGCTGTCAGAACCCAGCGTTTGCGCCATTCCTGCCCCCTCCCATGGCCCCCAATCGATGGCCTGCGCGGGCAGGCCGAGGCCGGCGCGGTGCTCGGCGAGGGCATCGAGGGCGGTGTTGGCGGCGGCGTAATTGGCCTGCCCCGGCAGGCCGAGAAGGCCGGACGCCGAGGCATAGAGCACGAACATTTCCAGGGGTTCGTCCAGGGTCGCCCGGTGCAGCAGCCATGCCGCCCGCAGCTTGGGGGCGAGGACGTGAGCGAAATGCGCCGGGCTCTGGTTCACCAGCAGCGCGTCGTCGAGCACGCCGGCGGCATGGATGAGGCCGCGCAGGGGCGGCATTTTTTCCCGCACGGCCGCCAGCATTTGCTCCACCGCCGCCGGCTCGCCCACGTCCGCCCGGAAGACCTCCACTCGCGCCCCGGCCCGGCGCAGGGCCGCCACCGCCTCCCGCGCAGCCTCGCCCGGCGCGCTGCGGCCCACCAGGGCGATGCTGCGCGCGCCATGGCGCACCAGCCACGACGCCGCATGAAGGCCCAGCGCGCCGAGCCCGCCGGTGACGAGGAAGGTCGCATCGCCGCGCACGGTGTCGCCGGCCTCCGCCGCCGCCTGCCACAGCACGATCTTGCCCATGTGCCGGGCCCGGGCCATGTGCTGGAAGGCTGTGCCCGCATCCTCAATGCCGAACAGCTCGGAGCGCAGAGGCGCCAGCGTGCCATCGGCAAGGCGCCGCACCATCTCCGCCATCATCTGCGCGATGAGGCCTTGGTCCTGCTTGATGTCCCACAGGTCGAAGGGGTGATAGGCGATGGCGCGGCCCAGCGCCGCCACGTCGGACGCGCTCCAGATACCCATCTTGCCGATCTCGATGAAGCGGCCGCCATCGGCCAGCGCCGCGAAGCTCTCGGCGATGGCCTCGCCGGAAAGGCTGTTCAGCACCACGTCCACCCCCCGCCCACCGGTGCGGCGGCGGATCTCATCGGCGAAGTCGGCGGTGCGCGAGTTGAACAGCTGGGTCACGCCGTGGCGGCGCAGATGGCCCCATTTTGCCGGGCTGGCGGTGGCGAAGATTTCCGCCCCGGCCCGTTGCGCCACCTGGATCGCCGCCTGCCCGACGCCGCCCGCCGCCGCATGGATCAGCACCCGCTCGCCGCGCTTCAGCCCGGCCAGGCGGTCGAGGGCGTAATGGGCGGTGAGAAAGGCCAGCGGCAGGGTGGCGGCATCGCGGAACGACAGGCTCTCCGGCTTCGGCACCACGAAGGCCGCCGGCACCCGCACCCGCCCCGCAAGGCTGCCCACGGTGAGGCCGGCCATCACCGGCATGTTCAGGGCGAGCCCCTCGACGCCCGGCCCCACATCCGCGATGAGGCCGGAGCATTCCAGCCCATAGGGCATCTGGTCCGCGCTGTCGGGCAACAGGCCCATGCCGTGCAGCACGTCGCGAAAATTCAGGCCGCTCGCCACCACGTCGATCACCACTTCGTCGGGACCGGGTGGCCGGCCGTCGAACTGCGGCAGCGCGATGGGGTGCTCCGGCGCGGCCGGGCGATCCGCCACCAGCCGCGCCGCAAAACACACCCCCCGGCGCAAGGCCAGGTCCTCCCCCGGCGGCGCCGCGATCAGGCAATCGGCGAGATCGGACAGGTCCGCCTCCCCCGCCTCTGGGTCGAGATCGATGCGGGTCTGGCCGAAATCGGGATATTCCGCCGCCGCCACCCGTGACAGGCCCCATAATCCGGCCTCCGCCACGCCGGTCACCGGCTCGCCGGCAACGCGCTGGGTGCCGCGCGTCACCACGTCCAGCCGCAGCGCCGCGCGATCGGCCGAGCAGCCCGCCACCTGGATGAGCCGCAGCAGGCCGAGATGGGAGGCCGGCACATCCGCCGCGCCAGGATCGGCCGGCGTGGTCGCCAGATAGACCATGTGGCAGCGGCCGTCCGGCGCTCGCGCGCGGACAGCGGAAATCCAGTCCGTGAGGGCACCGGCATCCAAGTCCCACGCCGGACGACCATCCGCCACCATCTGGCCGCGCGCCACCAGCGCGTCCGCCAACTGGCGCACCAGCGCCGCGTCGTCGCCCAGGAGCGCGAACAGCCGCGGCGTGGGCGCGCCGGACAGGTCCGCCCGCTGCCAGCGCAGGCGCAGCAGCTCCGGCTGGGTCGCGATGCCCTCGTCTTCCGCAAAATCGGCGCCATGGGCGATCCGGACGAAGGCCACGCGGTCGAGCTGCGCCACCACCTGTCCCGCGGCATCGCGCAGGATGAGATCCACATGGCAGGACCGCGCGGCTGGATCATCCCCGAGGCGCAGGATCGAGGTGACCGCGCCGCCGGCCGGGGCGAACACCGCCACCCGCCCGATGCCCCTCGGCATCCAGGTCACCCCCGGTCCGAGCTGCGGCAGGATCGCGCTTGACGCGACGAGACACGCATCGAGAAGCGCGGGGTGGATGAGATAATCGGCGGCGCTGCCGCCCTCCCGCGGCAGTTCCGCATGGGCGATGACGCCCGCTTCCACCATCGCCAGGTCCTTGAGGCCACGAAAGGCCGGGCGATAGTCGAAGCCGAACTGCGTCAGCCCGCCATAGATGGCCGCGCCCGGCGTGGAGACCGCGGGGGCCGACAGGCCGGCGCCCCATGCCGCCACGGGCGCCGGTGCGGTGACAAGCCGAGCGGCGGCGTGCAACGCCCAGCCGCCGCCAGCGCTCCGGGCGAAAAACTGCCATGCCCCGTCGGCGCCGACCACCGTCTGCACCTCCACCCCGCCCCGATCCGGCAGCACCAGCGGGCGCGTGATCGCCAGATCCTCGACCCCGGCATCGGAAGCCAAAGCCGCCCGGCCGTTCTGGAGCGCGACCTCGGCGAAGGCGGCCATGGGGAAGGTCGCCCGGCCGCCGAACCGGTGGTCGAGCAGAAAACGATGCCGTTCGCCGCCGATGGGGAGGATGAAGCGCACCTCGTCGCGTCCCGCGAGGTCCACGCGGCTGCCGGCAAGGCCGCGCGGCCCATGCGCCGAAACGGCATCGGGGCGCGGGATGAAATAGCTGCCGTGCTCGAACGGATAGGTGGGCAGCGACAGCCGCCGGCGCGGCGCGTCCACCGCCGCCCAGTCCGGATCGAGCCCGGCCAGATGCGCGGCGGCAAGACGCGGGGAAATGTCCGCCCACACGGCGCCGGAGGGCGCGATGGGGACCACGAACGTGTCCGGCGCCCTCTCCCCCGCCGCGGCGGACGCGCCCGTGAGCTGCGCCCACCAGTAGGCGGGGCTGGTGACTTCAGCGGCAACTTCCCGGCCGAGCAGGCCCGAGACCAGCGGCACGGCCGGCGGCTTCAGGGCGAGAGCGCGCACGGCGGCAATGAAATCGAGCCGCCCCGCCTCCACATCCGCGTGCCCCAGCGCCGCTTGCCGCGCGCGCAGCAGGGCGCCGGCATCCGCCAGCGAGAGCACGCCCGCAAGGCATGCCGCCACCACCTCGCCCGCGCCCTGCCCGGCGATGCGGTCGGGAACCACGCCCCAGCTGCGCCACAGGACGGCCAGCGCATAGGCCATCACCAAGGCGGCCACCGGGCCAGACGGCGCAGGTGCGAGGCCGGCTTCTTTGCAGGCCGCGACCGCGGCGGCAAAGGCCGGATCGCTCGCCATGAGCGCGCGGCCGTCATCGGCCGGCAGGTCGTCGCCATCGGCGCAGGAAAACAGCACCTGCGGCCGGCGCGCCGGCGCCGTGGCGATATCCGCCAGATGCTCCAGCCTGCCGGCCAGCTCGCCCACATTGGCGAACGCCACGGCGGCGCGCACCGGAAAGCAGCCGCGCCCGGCATTCAGGGTCAGCGCCACCGCGCCGGGATCGGCCCCAGGCCGCGCTGCGAGGGCCTGCGCCTGCCGGGCCGCGAGCGCCCGCAGCGCCGCCTCGCTCTTGGCGGACAGGGCGGCGATGTAGCCGGACCGGCGCGGCGCGGGCGCCTCCGCCAAAGCTGGAGCCGCTTCCAGGATCACATGGGCATTGGTGCCGCTCATGCCGAAGGCGCTCACCGCGCCGCGCATGGGCCCATCGGCGGGAAAGGGCGCGGACGCAGTGGGCACCGCGAGGCCCAGCCCCTCCCACGGCACATAAGGGTTGGGCGCCGAAAAATGCAGGTTCGGCGGCACTTCCCCATGGCGCAGCGCCAGCACCACCTTGAGGAAGCCCGCCACCCCGGCGGCCGCTTCCAGATGGCCGAAATTGGTCTTCGCCGATCCCACCAGCAAGGGTGCGGCGCGATCCGCGCCATAGACGGCACCCAGCGCGCGCAGTTCGATGGGGTCGCCCAGCATGGTCCCGGTGCCGTGGGCCTCCACATAGCCCACCGAACGGGCGGGGACGCCGGCATCGGCCAGCGCGGCGCGGATCACCGCCTGCTGCGCGGCGCCGTTGGGTGCGGAAATGCCGTTGCTGCGCCCGTCATGGTTCACCGCGGAGCCGCGGATCACCGCCAGCACGGGATCACCCTCGCGCATGGCGTCATCAAGGCGGCGCAGGGCCACCACGCCGCAGCCCTCGCCCCGCACGAAGCCGTCGGCATCGGCGCTGAAGGTGCGGCATCGCCCGGTGGGCGAGAGCGCCTGCATCTGGCACAGGCCCAGCGTGATCTGTGGCGACAGGATGAGGTTGACGCCACCCGCCAGCGCCCGGTCGCACTCCCCCGCGCGCAGGCTGCGGCAGGCCAGATGGATCGCCAGCAGGGACGAGGCGCAGGCCGCGTCCAGCGCCATGGCCGGGCCGTGAAGATCCAGCGCATAGGCGATGCGGCCGGCGGCGAGGCTGCGCATCATGGCGAGCCCGGCATGGCCGTCGATCTGGTCCGCCGCGCGGCGATAGAGCCGTTCCTGCGGATAATCGTCCGAATAGATGCCCACGAACACGCCGGTATTCGAACCGGCCAGGGCCTGCGGCGACCATGAGGCCCGCTCCACCGCCTCCCATGCCACTTCCAGCAGCAGGCGGTGCTGCGGGTCCATGGACGCCGCTTCACGCGGGGAAATGCCGAAGAAGGCGGCGTCGAACCCCGCGATATCGTCGAGGCTGGCCATCTCCCGCGCATAGGCCCGCGCCGCGCCGGGATCATCCCCATCCCAGCGGTCAGAGGGCACCGGGCGCACCGCGTCGCACCCCTCGCGCAGCAGGCGCCAATAGGAGTCCAGGTCGTCGGCGCCGCCGGGAAAGCGGCAGCCGGCGGCGACAATGGCGATGGGCTCCCCCGGGGCGGAAGCCCGAGCCTGCGAGAGGCCGTCGCGCGATGTCAGGGGCTCCGCCATGGCCGGGCTATGTAGCCGCAGGAACGGCGCAGGCCCCGGCCGCGGCGACGGGTTCACGCAGGCGCGCCAGCAGCCCGGCGAGGGTGGACGCCTCCCACACCACGGTCAGGTCCACCGCACGCCCGAGCGGCGCGGCAAGCTCCCGCGCCAGGGCGACGCCCAGCACCGAATCCAGCCCGTATTCGGCGAAGGCGCGATCACGCTCGATGGTATCGGGGGCAAGGTTGAGGTGGTCGCCGAGCCAGCTGCGGACAAAGGTCTCCAAACCTGAACCGTCCAGGCCTGAACCTTCCAGGCCCCCGGCGTCCCCGCCGCGCTCCCGGTGCGACGGGTCTTGAGCCGACGGCCGCGCGGCGGCGGCGCGCAGCTCGCGCTTCAGGATCTTGCCCGTAGGGTTGCGCGGCAGGGCATCGACGAAGGTGAATGCCGTGGGCACCTTGTAGGCGGCGAGGGTGCGCCGGCAGATCGCCGCCAGCTCCTGCGCGGCGGCGCTTGCCCCGGCCTTGAGGACCACGTTGGCCCAGACCTCCTCGCCGAGAAACGGATCGGCGACACCGTACACCGCCACCTCGGCCACGGCGAGGTGGGCGTAAAGCGCGTTCTCCACCTCGGCGGGATAGACGTTGCGGCCGCCGACGATGATGAGGTCCGTCAGCCGATCCTCCACCGACAGATAGCCCTCGGCATCCAGCCGGCCGATGTCGCCGGTATGCAGCCACCCCTGACGGACGGCCTTTGCCGTGTCGTCGGGCCGGTTGAGATAGCCCAGCATGACATTGGGGCCGCGCAGCACGATCTCCCCCGCCTCGCCCGGCGGCAGGTCGCGGCCGTCGGCGGGATCGACGATGCGCAGGTCCACGCCGTCGATGGCCGTGCCCACCTTGCCGCGCCGCAGGTCGTGGAGGTGGTTGTAGGTCGCGAAGGGCGAGCACTCGGACTGGCCATAGCCCTGGTGGATGGGCAGGCCCATGTGCCGGTGCCAGCGTTCCTCCACCTCCAGCGGCAGGGGGGCGGCGGCGGAAAACCAGTAGCGCACGCGCGGGCCGTCGGCCGGCGTGATGCGGCCTTCCAGCGCGAGGAAGGTGGTGGGGACGCCGAACACCATGGTGACGCCCTCCGTACGCAGCGCCTGTAGCACCGCAGCGCGGTCGAACCGCCGCTGGAGCACCACGCAGGCGCCGGCAAAGAGGGCGGGCCAGAGGATGGCATTCTGGCCGAAGCAATGGTGCAGCGGCAGGAACAGCAGCAGGCGGTCGGCACCGGTGACGCCCATGTAGCGCACCTTGGAACGGGCGGTGAACGTCACGTTGCCATGCGACAGCATCACCCCCTTGGGGCGCCCCGATGTGCCGGAGGAATAGACGACGACGGCGGGATGCCGGTCCGGAACATCCTCCACCGCCCAAATCCCGGGGGATGCCCCGGGGGCCGTGGCCGTCGCGACATCCAGCACGCGCAGGCCGCCCAGGGACAGCCAGCCGGCAACCTCGCCCTCCGCCAGGGCGAGGCGGCACCCGCTATCGGCGAGGATGAAGGCGGTTTCCGCCGCGGCCAGCATGGGATTGATGCAGACCGCCACCGCTCCCAGGCTCAGCACGCCGAGATAGCCGGCCACAAAATCCGGTCCGTTGGGCAGCACGAGCGCGACGAAATCCCCGCGCCCCACGCCCTCGGCCTGAAGCCGCGCGCGCACGCCGGCGGCTCGGGCTCGAACGTCCGCATAGGACGAGATCCCACCCTCGAACAGCAGGCACGGCCTGTCGCCGGGCATGTCGGCAAAAATACTGGCGACGTTCAAGTAATCGCCCCCTGATCTCGACGTTCCGCCCGGGAAAAAGGTGTTTTACCTCAAACCGTTATTATTTTTCGGCAACGCTACAAACCGGCCAGGCCGGCGTCAAGCGACACCCGAGAACCAAAGGCCGCGGGGAGATGGGCGCCTGCCGCGTCCATCTCCCCGCCGTTCGTTGGTTCCGGCGCGGCGGCGGGGGAGCCGGTGGCAGCCCGCCGTCATTCCGGTCGATCAGGGAAGCAGCTCACCTTGCGTAAGACCGCACAAGGATTCCAGCGACCGCAGCAAGGGAATGCGATGGTCGTTCAAATAAAAATGATCCCCCCCATACAACGTGAGGCTGAAACCGGACGTCGACTGTCGCGACCAGGCCCGCAAATCCTCTTCTGCGATCGAATCACCCGTTCCGCCGAATGCATGGATGGGAAAGTCGAACGCCTGCGCCTCGCGGAAGCGGTAGGTCTCGACCGCCCTGAGGTCGGCGCGGATCACCGGCAGCAGCAGGTCCAGCAGCTCGCGATCCCCCAGCACCACGTCGGGCGTCCCGTTGAGCGCGCGCAGTTCGCTCACCAGCTCGGCGTCGGACAACAGGTGCAACGGCGGACGCGACGACGGCAAATGGGGGGCGCGGCGCGCCGAAACGAACAGCATCGCCGGCATCGACGCCCCCCGCGCCCGCAGCCGCCGCAGGGTTTCAAAGGCGAGGAGCGCACCCATGCTGTGGCCGAACACGGCGTAAGGCAGATCGAGCCGGCGCACCATCGCATCGGCCAGCCCCTCGGCCATCTGATCCATGGTCTGGAACGGCGCCTCACGGATCCGCCCGCCATGGCCCGGCAGTTGAACCGGAACCACCTCGATGGTGGGATCGATGGCCGCCTGCCACGGAGAATAGGCGCTGGCATTGCCGCCCGCGAAGGGAAGGCAGAACAGGCGGAGCCGACGCGCGCCCCGCGTCGTGCTCCCCAGAAACCAGGGTGACGGTTCGAGACTCATCTGATGGCAACATGACGGAGGTGGGTGGCGGTATAATACTGCAATGCAACCCCCTGGCGTCCCGGACAGTCATCGCACCTCATGCGGATCGGACGCCTTTCGGCGCTCCCGATCTTTCCGCAGGTGAACAGATATCCCCGCTGCGGATCACACTGCAACGCAATCTTGGCAACGCAATCTTGGCGCGGGAGCCGGATGACGCGTTTCCCGTCTCTCATTTAGAGGGCGCTTCACCGCGCAAATGGGTTCATTTTGCTCGGATCGCGCTCTAGTCTCACGCCACAAGCCGTGCCGTATCGAGTGATTCAAGCGCCATGAACGTTCACCGGACCCCCGTGATCCTCGTCGGCGCGCAGCGCCTTTCGCCGGCCGACGTGTGGGCGGTGGCCCAGGGCATGAGCCGCGTTGCGCTGGATGGCTCACCGGCATTTCGCCAGCGCATCGAGGCCGGCTCCGACCTGCTGCGGCAGCGCATCGCCTCCGGCGAGCGGATCTATGGCGTCACCACCGGCTTCGGGGAATCGGTGGTCACCGAGGTGCCGGTTCACCTCACCGACGAATTGTCGCTCAACCTCGTGCGCTTCCACGGCTGCGGCACCGGCGCGCTGTTCCCGGAACCCGAGGCGGCGGCGGTGCTGCTGGCGCGCATCGCCTCTTTGTCCGCGGGCTGGTCGGGGGTGCGGTTCGAGGTGGTCGAGCGCCTCACAACCCTGCTGGACCGCCGCATCCTCCCGGTCATCCCCAGCGAGGGCTCGGTGGGGGCGAGCGGCGACCTGACCCCCCTGTCCTATGTGGCGGCCACGGTCATGGGCGAGCGCGAGGTCTACAGCGGCGGGCGGATCGTTCCGGCGGCCGAGGCCATGCGCGCGGCGGGCATCACCCCCATCGCGCTGGCGCCCAAGGAAAGCCTCGCCATCATGAACGGCACCAGCGTCTCGGTGGCGCTGACGGCCCTCGCCTTCGAGCGCGCCCGCTGGCTGGCCCGGCTGGCGGCGGCGCTCACCGCGCTCGCCAGCGACGTGACGCGCGGCAACCCCGCCCATTTCGATCCGCGCATCTTCGCCGCCAAGCCCCATCCCGGCCAGATGCTGTGCGCCTCCTGGATCGCGCAGGATGTCGAGTATCAGCCCGGCACAGTGCACCAGGGCCGGCTGCAGGATCGCTATTCCATCCGCTGCGCCCCCCATGTGGTGGGGGTCTTGATCGACGCGCTGGACTGGATGAAGCCCTGGATCGAGACCGAGCTGAACGGCGCCTCCGACAACCCGCTGATCGACCCGGAGACCGGCGACCCGCTGTTCGGCGGCAATTTCTATGGCGGCCACGCCTGCTTCGTGGCCGATGGCCTGAAGAATGCCACCGCCAACATCGCCGACCTCATGGACCGCCAGCTCGCGCTCCTCTGTTCCGCCTCAACCAGCAACGGGCTGCCGGAGAACCTGGTGGGCGCGGACGACGACGGGCGCAGCGCGCACCACGGCTTCAAGGCCATGCAGATCGCGGCATCCGCATTGACCGCGGAAGCCCTGAAGGCAACCATGCCGGCCAGCGTCTTCAGCCGCAGCACCGAGAACCACAACCAGGACAAGGTCAGCATGAGCACGATCGCTGCCCGTGACAGCCTGCGCGTGCTGGACATGACCGAGACGGTGGCCGCCATCTGCCTGTTGGCGCTGGTGCAGGCCGTGGACCTGCGCCGGGGCGAGGGCTGCCACACGCGCAGCCGGCTGCTGCGCGATGCGGTGCGGGCGCGGGTGCCCTTCAATGATCGCGACCGGCGCCAGGACGGCGACATCGCCATCGTCAGGGAGATGATCCAGCGGCGCGCCCTGCCCCTGGACTTCAGCTGATGCCCCCTCAGACCGTCGGGCCCCTGACCAACCAGCAGCGCGCCCGCGCGGTCCGGCGGCTGTTCCTGCGCATCGCGCTCCATATCTTCTTCTGGGACATCGTGATGACGCGGGGGCCGCTGAAGCGGCTCCGCCGCCCGCCGGCCCCGCGCTGGGCCGCCCTCGCCCGCCAGTATCGGCAAGAGGCCGAGCGCCTCGGCGGCGTGCTCATCAAGCTCGGCCAGTATGTGAGCGCCCGCGTCGACCTCCTGCCCGAGGAGGTGACGACCGTCATGGCGGACCTGCGCGACGCGGTGCCGCCCGTGCCCGGCCCGCAGATCGTCGCGCAGATCGAGGCGGATTTCCTGCTGCCCATCACCGGCCTCTACCGCAGCTTCGAGCCGGTGCCCATCGGCGCGGCCTCGCTGGGGCAGGCGCACCGGGCGGTGCTGCCGGAAGGCCAGCCAGTGGTGGTGAAGGTGCTGCGGCCGGGCATCGACGCCATCGTCGCCAGCGACCTTGAAATCGTCGGCCAATTCATCCGCAAGCTCAAGCGGCTGGAGAGCATCCGCAAGCGGGTGGACCTCGATCTTCTGGCCAGCGAGTTCACGGCGGTGACCTATCGCGAGCTGGACCTCGTCGCGGAGGCGCGCAACTGCGAGCGCTTCGCCGCCGAGTTCGCCCACGATCCCGCCATCCACACCCCCACCATCTACTGGTCCCGCAGCGGCCGGCGCACCCTGACCATGGAGGATGTGTCCTACTTCCCCATCCACGACGTGCTGGGCTTTGAGGCCGCCGGCATCGACCGCCGCCGCGTCGCCAGCAAGCTCATGGATTGCTACCTCGACCAGGTGTTCCGGCACGGCTTCGTCCATGCCGATCCGCATCCGGGCAATCTGTTCGTGCGGCCGCTGGCGGCGGATGGCGAGAGCGCGGCGGGCTGGTCGCCCTCCAGCCTCGCCTCGGGGCGGGTGCACATTCCGCACGTCGCCAACCGGCCGTTCCAGGTGGTGTTCATCGATTTCGGCATGGCGGTGCAGATTCCCGAGCGGCTGCGCCAGTCGCTCACCACCTACGCCACCGGCATGGTGGCCCGCGACGCCTACACCATCGTCCAGTCCTATGTGGAAGGCGACCTCTTGTTGCCCAACACCGACCTTGACGAACTGGAGCGCATGACCGCGGCGCTCATCAACAAGTTTCCCCACGCGCTGGTAGGGCAGGTGCGCAAGCGCGACCTGACGCCGTTCGCCGAGCTGTCCGAGGAATACCAGACCCTGCTCTACAACTCGCCCATGAAGATGAAGGCGGAGCTTTTGTTCGTCTTCCGCGCCATGGGCATCTGCTCGGGGACGGTGGCGGGCATCGACGCCGCCTTCGATCCCGCCGAGCGCTTCATGCCGCTGGCCCAGCGGCTGGTGGCGGACGAGCTCAAGCCGGATTCCGACCGGCTGAAGCGCCTCGTCTCGGCCACCGTGCGGCTGCCCATGCGGCTCGACAATCTCCTGACCGCGCTGGAGCGCGGCAAGCTGCGCATCCGCACCGACGGCGCCGAGCGGCGCCGCGACGATATCCGCCAGTTCACCCGCGCGGCCAACCGGCTGGGCGTCGCGGTACTGGCCGGCAGCGCCATGATCTGCGCGGTGCTGCTGGGGCAGCACGGCGAGATCGTCACCACCCCCACGGGGCTGGCGGTGCTGGCCATCGCCGTAGCGGCGGCCGGGGTGCTGATCAGCCGGCGTTCCTAGAGCGCTTTCCGTTCGCCTCAGCTCACGGAAGTCGCTCTAGAATCTTGTGTTGACGTGTTTTCTTCACGCGAACCGGTATCCACTTCGCTCGAAAAAGCTCTCGGCGGCATCGCCAGGATCTCCCCGACAAAGGCGACGAAGTTCGCCTTGGCATCGTACCGGGCGAAATCCTGCTTCAGGCGCTGCGCCGCCTCGCGGTATCCCGGCGATGCCAGCATGCGCGCCACCGTCTCGCGCACGCGCTCGGCGGTCACCTCGTCCTCCCGCAGGTTTTCCGCCGCGCCGGTCTTGGCCACCATGGTGCCGTAGGACAACTGGTCGGTGTTGCTGGCGATGCCGAGGAAAGGGGTACCCGCCATCAGCGCCTGGCATCCGCTGGAGGCGCCACCGTTGCAGATCACCAGCGCCGCGCGGGCGGCCGCCGCATCCCCCGGCAGATAGTCGGCGATGAAGGCGTTGGCCGGCACGTCCAGCACGACGCCGGGGTGGGCGGTCGCCGCGATCACCGTGACCGGCAGATCGGCGAGCCCGGCGAGGATGGCCTCCAGCAGGGCCGGCTCGCCCGAACTGCCGAGATTGACATAAATGACCGGCTTGTCGTCCGGCACCGCATCCCACCACACGGGCGGCGGGATCTGCGGGCTGAAGTCGAGCGGGCCGATATGGCGGTGGTTGGGCGGCAGGGGGCGGGTGGGGCTCAGCTCCGGGATGTCGGGATAGACCACATAATCCCCGGCGCAGAAGGTCTCCCGAAGCCCCGCCCCGATGGGGGAAAGCCCGTTGCTGAGGGCGGCGATGTTGATGGGCAGCGCCATCATCATGGAGCCGAGGGGCGTCATCAGCGCCAGCAGCCGGTCTCCGGTCTCGCGGCCCAGCACCTTGTGGAGCGGATGGTCCACCAGGGCGAACGGCTCGTCCGACCACGGGCTCCAGTGGGCGTTGATGATGTTCACATAGGGCACCTGGGTAAGCTGCGCGCTGATGGCGAGGGACTGGCGCATGTCGCCCACCACCAGTTGCGGCTGCACCAGCCGCATCAGGCGCACATCCTCGCGCACATAGGCGTTGAAGGTCTCGACGCTGAACAAGGGCTGGTTCTGCTTCAACAGCGCGGTGCTGGTGGCGGCATCGATGGAGGATTTCAGCGCAATGGTGCGGTAGGGCCGCGGGCCGATGAGGGCGTTGAAGCGCGGATCGCACGCCAGCGTCACCCCATAGCCGGCGGCATGGAGCGCATCGGCCAGCAAGGTGGGGCGGACCACATGGGTCAGGGTCACGGCCTCACCCATCAACAGAATATGCGGCTTCATCTCCCCCTCCCCGCTCCGGCGAATATCCGCAGGCTCACGACGCGACGGCGGCTTCCCCCGAACCCACCTTGAGAAAAACGCTCAACTGGTGTGACTATAGCAACCACCCTATGCCCCGACATCATCGCTGCCGGCGAGATCCTGACAATGGCTGATTTTCTCCTCGTCCACGGTGCCTGGCACGGCGGGTGGTGTTGGCGCCGCGTGGTCGAGATCCTGGCCGGCAAGGGCCACCGCGTGTTCGCGCCCTCCCTCACCGGCCTCGGCGACCGCGCCCACCTGCTCTCGCCCGACGTGGGCCTCGCCACCCATGTGGCCGACGTGCTGGCGGTGATCGAGGCCGAGGAACTGGCCGACATTGTGCTGTGCGCCCACAGCTATGGCGGCGCGGTGGCGACGCAGGTGGCCGACCTTGTGCCCCAGAAGATCGGCGCCCTGGTCTTTCTCGATGCCCTGCTGCCCGAGGATGGCCGTTCGCTGCTCGATCTCGACACCCCCGAGCGCCGCGAGGCCATCGTCTCCCGCGTGGTGGAGACGCCGCGCGGTCCGGTGCTGCCCCCGGCCCCCGCCGCCCTCTATGCGCTGGCCGCACCCGAGGACGTGGCCTGGGTCGACCGGCGCTGCGTGCCCCAGGCGCTGCGCACCTATACCGATCCGGCGGTGCTGACCGGCGCCTGGCTGCAGATCGAGGTGCTGGCCTATGCCTGCACCCTGCGCTTCCCGGCGCCCGATTTCCGGGATATCGCGGCGCGGCTCGCCAACGACCCACGCTTCACCATCCGGGAGTTGCAGTCTGGCCACGATGCCATGATCGACGTTCCGCAGGACGTGGCGGACCTGCTCCTTGGCTGTGCCGCGGCGGCGCACGCCGCCGCCGGGGTGCCCTGCGCCGCGCAGGCCGGATCGTCCTCGTGAGCGCACCCGCGTCCACTCCCGTCCCCGCCGAGAGCGACGACGCCGCCATCGCGTTGCCGCCGGAAAAATTCCATCGCGTGCTGGCCGGCCTGCTGCTGGTGCTGGCGCTGAGTTCCCTCGACGCCAATATCGTCGGCCCGGCCCTGCCGCTGATCTCCAGCGAGTTCGGCGCCCTCGACAGCCTGACCTGGGTGCTGACCATCTTCCTCCTCACCAGCACCGCCGCGACGCCGCTCTATGGCAAGCTGAGCGACATGTATGGCCGCCGGCCCCTGCTCACCGTCGCGGTGCTGCTGTTCCTCGCCGGCTCGGCCTTCAGCGGCCTGGCCCAGAGCATGAACCAGCTGATCCTCGGCCGTGCCATCCAGGGGGTCGGCGCCGGCGGGCTGATGACGCTCACCCAGATCACCATGTCGGACCTGGTGTCGCCGCGGCGGCGCGGCAGCTACCAGGGGCTGTTCGGGGCGGTCTTCACCATCGCCAGCCTCGCCGGCCCGCCGCTGGGCGGCGTCATCGCCGAATTCTGGTCGTGGCGCTGGATCTTCTATGTGAACGTGCCGCTGGGTGCAGCGGCGCTGGCCCTGTTGTGGATGGGCCTGCCGCCGGGCGTGCGTACCACCAGCCACCGCATCGACTATCTCGGCTTCGTCGTCATCATGGCCGCCACCAGCTGCGTGCTGCTGGCGCTGAACCAGGGCAGCCACGGCAGCTGGACCTCTCCCGCTGTCATCGCCCTCGCCATCGCGGCGGTGGTGCTGGCGCTGCTGCTGGGGCCGATCGAGGCCAGGGTGAAGGAGCCGCTGATCCCCCTCGCCATGGTGCGCAACAAGGTCTGGCTGATCGCCACCAGCGTCGCCACCCTCATCACCATCGCGGTGTTCGGCGCGCTGGCCTTCCTGCCCCTGTACCTGCAACTCGTGGGCGGCCTCTCGCCCACCGCCTCCGGCATCGCCATGGTGCCCTCGGCGGCGGGGCTGATGCTGTCGCTGCTGTATGGCGGCCGGGCCATCACCAGGACCGGGCGCTACAAGGTGTTCGCGGTCACCGGCGTCGGCGTCGCGACGCTCACGCTGTTCGCTCTGGCGCTCGCGGCCTATGCCCTGCCCTCCCCCTACCTCATGGGTGCTCTGCTATTTCCGCTCGGGGCCGGGCTCGGCCTGCTGATGCCTGGCCTGACGGTGGCCTACCAGAACGCGGTGGCCCACGAGGACATCGGCACCGCGACCTCCACAGCGGGCTTCTTCCGCTCGCTGGGCGGCGCCTTCGGCATCGCGGTGGCGGGCGCGATCCTCGCCATGCAGGCGGGCGGACTGCTGCCGGTCGGCGACAGCGTGCGGGATATGGACACGATCGGGCTCGGGCAATTGTCCCAGCTGAGCGCGGCGGACCAAATGATGGTGATGGCGGACTACCAGTCGGCCATGGTCATCATCTTCGCCGCCGCCGGCGTGGTGGCGGCCCTTGCGGTCGCGCTCATCCGGCTGCTGCCGGAGCAGGAATTGTCCGACGTGGCCAACCGGCTCGGGGCAAAGTCATGAGCCGGGGGCCCCGGCCCCTGCCGGCGCCGGTTCAGCCAACCCCGGAGCCGCGATCCAGCCGATCTCCTCCAGCTGCGCCAGCGCGGCACCCATATCCGCCTGTTCCGCCATGTCCTGCTGCCGCTGGTTGAAGACCTCCGGCGGAACCGACGCCTCCGGCTCCAGGTCGATGGCGAGGAACGGGTCCAGGCGCACGAACCGGTCTTCCAGGATCCGGCTGGCCTGGTAGGTGGTGGCCTGCAGATTGGCTTCCATCACCAGCTTGATGAGGGCGAGGGGGCGCTCCATGTTCAGCAGCCATCCGCCGTATCCCACGTCGCCGCCCGGCAGCGCCATGTAGCTGTTGGCCTGCCCCTGGCCCACCGAGAGGATCATGGTGGTGGCAAGGTCCGCGGTCAGGAAATCCATCGCCATGGTCAGGGCGCACATGCTGGGATTGTTGGCATAAAGGCCGCCATCCACGCGCCCCTGGAACACCGGGTGCAGCACCGGGATGGAACTGGAGTGGAGCGCGATGTCGGCCAGAAGCGGGGACACCGGCAGCTCCTGCGCCCCGAGATTGTGATGAATCTCGATGGACCAGTGGCGATATTCCTTCAGCCCCACCTTGTTGTCGACGGCCACCGCCGGCATCAGCAGCCGGCGCCGGACATCGCGCAGGCGCACCTCGCCCAGGAGTTCGCGCAGGTGCTGATAAAGCTTCTCGTGGGTCAGGAAGGCGGACAGGCCCGACATGGCGGCCAAGGTGCGCGGGCTGAACGGCCCCGCCCCCTCGAACGGGTGCCAGAGCTGCCAGAATGCGATGGACCGCTCGATCCCTTCGCGGACCGTATCGGACACGCCGATGATGGCGCAGGTGACGGCACCGGCCGAGGTTCCGGCGAAGACATCCACGTCTTCCAGCAACCCCGGCTGCGCGTCCAGCAGCCGCCGCAGCAGGTGGCAGGTGATCAGCGGCCGGGTCCCACCATCGAGCGAAAGGATCTTGAGAGGCGCCATGGAGCCGTGCAACCCCGTCTGTGCTAACAACCCCGGAGGCTGGACTGAACCTGCCGATTCCGTGTCCGTCACGTTAACATGTCATGAAGCGCGAATGATCTGGAGCGGGAGCGATTTGGGATGGGCCGTCCTGCGATGTGTCATCTTCCGATGTGTCATGGCGCCAGATGACAGATGACAGGGACCACATGAGGATGCCCTCGCGCACAGGTGCAGCGCCACGGCCCGCGCCCATCGGCGGCTTGCGTTGCGACAAGACGGACGAGGACTGATGCTCGACATCAAGCATGCCACCCTCGGCGACATCCTGACCGTGAACCTGACCGGCCAGCTGAACACGCTGGGGTGCGACCAGCTGGGCCAGGTGCTGGACAGCTGGCTCGGGACCGGCGGAAGCAACACGCTGATTGATTTTGCCGGCGTCACCTACATCAACAGCACCGGCCTCAGGCTGCTCTGGCGCCACCACAGCCTCGTCAGCAGCAAGGACGGGCTGGTGGTATTTTCTTCCGTCCACTACACCATCTTCCAGGTCTTCGACATCAGCGGGCTCGCGCATCTGTTTCAGTTTGCCAACACGTTCGACGACGCCCTCATGCGCTTCCAGCCTCCCCCCGCGGACAGCCCCGCCCCGCCCGCGTGATACCGGCAGCCCATCCGATGCACCCCTGGGGGGAGCCGCACCTCAGGCGGTTTCCTTCAGCCGCGCCGAGACTGCGTCGATGAACAGGCGCACCTTGGCCGGAACCATGCGGCGCGTGGGGTAGACCGCCCAGATGCCCAGCGCCTCGGGGGCGGCATCGGCCAGGGTGACCTGCCGCAACACGCCGGTGGCAAGGTCATCCCGCACGTTCCAGCTGGAGAAGTTGGCGATGCCGAGGCCGCCGCGGCAGACCTCGTGCAGGGCATCGATGGAATTGGCGGTGAAGCGTCCCGCCACCTTCACCCGCCGGATTTCGCCGCCGGCGCTGAAGCCCCAGTGCGGCGCTGCGCTCACCGTGAGACAGGCGTGCTGCTGAAGCGCCGCGAGGTCGCAAGGCGACCCGCAGCGTTCGAGATAGGCGGGCGCCGCCACCAGCACGCGCGGGCTGTCCGCAATCCTGCGGCCCACAAGGCTGCTGTCGCTGGGCGTGACGATGCGGATGGCCAGATCCATGCCCTCGGCGATGATATCCACGACACTGTCGGTGAGCTGAAGGTCCACCTGCACCTGCGGATTGGCCAGCATGAAGCCCGCCACCAGGGGCGCGACCATCTGCCGGCCGAAGGCATGGGAGGTGGTCACGCGCAGAAGTCCGCTTGCGCCCGCACCCTTGCCCCTGACGCTCGCCAGCCCGGCGGCGTGCTCCTCCAGCATGGCCCGGGCATGGGGCAGCAGGGCGAGGCCTTCATCGGTCAGGGAGAGCGCACGCGTCGAGCGATGCATCAGCCGCACGTCCAGCTCACGCTCCAGGCCGGCCAGAAGCCGGCTCGCCGCCATGGGCGACAGCCGCAGCCGGCGCGCCGCCGCCGCAAGGCTCCCCGCCGAGGCGGTCTCCACAAGGAGGGTGAGGGCGCCCAAATCCATCATAACGAATTCCGATAGGATCGTGCATCACGAGAAGACACTATATCCCAGATCGCAACACCCTATCTTCCATTGCGACAGACGCCGACCGACCCAAGACGACCGCCTCAAGACGGCCGTTCCGGCGTGCCGAAACCGGAGATGGAGAGATGACCGCGCACGAGATCACGTCCGAGGAGTCCGCCGCCGGCCCCGGCGCCACATTTGCGATGGCGGCTGCGGCGGGGATCGCGGTCGCCAACATCTATTACAACCAGCCCATGCTGGCGGTGATCGGGCAGGACCTGCCCGGTGGCCTCACGGTCGCCGTCCCCACCGCCACCCAGCTCGGCTATGCGCTGGGCCTGTTCCTGCTGGTGCCGCTGGGGGACCTGGTGGAGCGGCGGCGCCTCATCGTGGTGCAGTTCGTCGTGCTCGCCGGCGCTCTGGCCCTGGCGGCCATCGCTCCGAGCGCGCTGGTGATCGTGCTGGCCTCCTTCGCCGTGGGCCTTGCCTCCACGGTGGCGCAGCAGATCGTGCCGCTCGCCGCGCACCTCGCCGCGCCCGCGCGCCGCGGCGCGACGGTGGGCATGGTGATGGCCGGCGTGCTCAGCGGCATCCTGCTCAGTCGCACCCTCGCCGGCATCGTCGCCACCCACGCGGGCTGGCGGGAGATGTTCTGGCTCGCGGTGCCCATGTCGCTCACCGCAGCGGGGCTCATGGCCGCCATCCTGCCCCGCAGCGCGCCCGATTCCGCCATGGGCTACGGCCGGCTCATGGGCTCCATCTTCGAGCTGTGGCGCGAATTCCCGACGCTGCGGCTGGCGGCGGTGACCCAGGCGCTGCTCTTCGCCGCGTTCACGGTGTTCTGGACCATCCTCGCCTTCCGGCTGGAAACCCCGGAGTTCGGGCTCGGACCCGACATTGCGGGCCTGTTCGGCCTCGTCGGCACCGTGGGCATCCTGGCCGCCCCCATCGCCGGCCGCTTTGCCGACCGCCACGGCCCCACCGGCGCGGTGGTGCTGGGAACGGCGGTGACGCTCCTTGCCTGGATCGTGTTCGGCGCCTGGGGCTCCATCGCCGGCCTCGTGGTGGGCTGCGTGCTGCTGGACTTCGGCATGCAGAGCGCCCTGGTCTCGCACCAGCACATCGTTTTCGCCCTGCGGCCGGCGGCGCGGGCCCGGCTCAACACCCTGTTCATGGGCGCCATGTTCCTCGGCGGCGCGGCGGGCTCGGCCCTCGCGACGGCCGCCTGGACCAGCGGTGGATGGGCCGCAGTCAGCGCGCTCGGCATCGGCTTCGGCGCGGTGGCCACCGCCCTGCAGGTGCGGGCCTGGATGACGCGCCGCCCCGCGTGAGAGAGGGCGGGCGCCGGCCCCGGAGGCGGCGCCCGCTTCGCCTCATACCAAGGTTTCGCCGGCTCGATATCCATGGATTAGACTTATCCCGGAACGCATAATTTTGCACAGCGCGTCATGGCCCTAAGTTGTTCTCGTACTCAACAAGGAGTTCAAGCCATGAACGCACATCTCAAGATCCTCGCCACCCTCGGCACCGTGGCCTTCGTGGGCATCGGCATCATCAACAGCGCCTATGCTGACGAATACACCGCGAAGGAGAACGAAGCGGAGTACCAGGTCTTCGCCAACGACTATGCCAACGGCCACGACCGCCCCCTCTTCTTCGCCAACCGGCCGCATACGGTGAACGTGCCGAACGTGCTGCGCCACCCGGCTCCGGCCACCATGCCCGCCACCTCCGCTGACCCCCACTGGGGCCCTGCCCAGGATGCAACCTCGGAGGGCTTCTGACGACGCCTCGCCGGTCCAGCCGGCTCCGGCACAACGGGCGACGGTCTCACCGCCGCCTGTTGCCTCTGGACGCGATCCGAGCAATCGAACCTGTCTGCTCGATGAATTCATCGCCAGACCCTAAAATGGGACTGCACCGTCCGATCAGCTGTGCTGAAACCTGATCGGCGCCTGCTTTGGAGCATTTCCCCGTTGCACTGAATCGAGGAAATGCTCTGGATTATTGAGCTTACGCGTTTTCTTTACACGAACCGGTATCCACTTCGCTCGAAAACGCTCTGGATTATTGAGCTTACGCGTTTTCTTTACGCGAACCGGTATCCACTTCGCTCGAAAACGCTCTAGATTATTGAGCTTACGCGTTTTCTTTACGCGAACCGGTATCCACTTCGCTCGAAAACGCTTGAGTCTGCATCGTGCAAGCCCGTGCCCTGTCCGCAAGGACGGGCGCGGGCGCAGCCGTGTCCGCATCCCCCCTTTCGAACCGGCAGCCAAGCCGACGGATACGTGGAGGCCAACAGGAGAAGGGCATCGGCCCCGCTTTGCGCCCTCCAACGCCAGCCGACCGGTCGCGATCGAAGCGCCCTCGCGTCTCGCGCCGGGACGGCCGAGACAATCCCCATGCCCACCACCTTGCCCCCGTCGCGACCAGCCTCCGAGGAGGCATCCAAAGCCCTGCCGGCTGCCGGCGTGCGCGCAACGGCGCCATCAGGGCGAGCACCCACGGACGACGCTTCAAGCAGCCTCTCATGCCATCGGCCTCGGTCTCTGACCGATGCCAAGCGGGTACGCTCAAGTGCCGCGCGGGCTTGACCAATGGCCCACGCGTCAAGCTCATGGGCCATTGGTATCAGTTGATGCCAGTGGAAGCACCGTTCCAGACGCGCAAAAGCCCGCCGGGGTGAACCGGCGGGCTTTCGGGTGAGGTGATCGCTCAGCGGGTGCGTGTGGTTTCGAAGAGGAACCATGCCCGACGCTCGGCTTCGTCGATCCAGTTTTCCACGAGGCTTGCCGTGGCCACGTCGTGATATTCGTCACACACGTTGTGGACCTCCCGCAGGAAGGTCACGAGGCGGCGGTTGTCTTCGGCCAGCTCGGCGATCATGTCTTCCGGGCTGACATAGTCCGCCTCGTTGTCGGCGAGCCGCTGGAGCCGCTGGATGTGGCCGATGGAGCGCAGCGTGGTGCCGCCCACCTTGCGGGCCCGCTCGGCGATGTCGTCGGTGGTGGAGAAGATCTGTTCGCCCTGCTCATCCAGCATCAGGTGGTAGTCGCGGAAGTGCGGACCTGACATATGCCAGTGAAAATTCTTCGTCTTCAAGTAAAGGGCGAACGTGTCCGCGAGCAACCCCGTCAGCGCGGCGGCGATATGGCGGGTGGCGTCCGGGCCGAGATCGGTGGGGGTGCGGAGCGGGGCGGCCTGGCGGGCCTTGGCGATGGTGGCAGTCATGGTGGCAATCCTCTCATTCCGATCGAAACGCGCGTCAGGGCCGGTGCGGCCCAAAGCATCCTCCGTCACGCCCGCATGAGCGCTTGGAGGCGGTGGAACGAGATGGATCCTAGCGCCCCGGCACCCGGGCCAGAATCGGCCGATCGTGTGCCGGGCTCATACTTGGGTTTCGCCTGTGACTCGGGTTTCATCTGTTCAGCGCAGATGGAGGCGGGCCCAGCGCGCCAGCACGCGCAGCCGCGCCTTGAGCTCGGCGAGGCGCAGCCAGCCCACCACGGAAGCGCGCACGGCACCCGCGGTCTCGATGAGCCAGGCCATGGGCCGCAGGGTCATGAGCTGCCCCCGCCCGGCGGTGAAGATACGCTCGATGAGGACGAAGCTCACGAGATTGGCGAGGAGGAAGACCAGCGTCCCCATCCTCCCGTGGCCGTTGGCGATGCCGATCAGGGCCAGGAATTTCAGCGGCTCGACCACCACATAGGGCACGCCGATGAGCACCAGGACCGCATAGGGCGAGCGCCGCCCGATCCATGCCTCGAAGGCCTGCATGAGGTGCAGCGCGGCGATGCGCCGGATGAGCGGGCGGTAGAGCGGCCGCACCAGTTCGTCGAGCACGATGACCACGCCGCAAACCACGCGGAACACGGTCCGCAGCGTGGCGGTGACCGGGTTTCGGGAGAGACGGCGGGAGGGCGGGGCGATCTGCGGCATGCGCGGCGACGATCAGGGCCAATTGCGGCCACCTTCGGGCCGCAGGACCGGAAAGCGCGGGACCGGACGCAGCCGCCCCCGCAGCGTGCCGGCGCAGGCCGGTCGGCGCCAGCCGGTGACGTTGCCCCTTGGCCCTTTCTCAAGGGAAGGATGGCCGCGCAAGCGCATCGCCTGGGCGTAGTCTGGCGCGTCAGGCCGGAGCGGGCCCGGACCTCGCCTGCAGCGCGCGGTCGATGCATTCGATCATGACGTTGCCGTCGAAGGGCTTGGCGAGAAAGCCGAAGGTGCCCGCGGCATCGACCTGACGGCGGATGCGCTCCTCCGGAAAGGCCGTGATGAAGATGAGCGGGGTCAGGTCACCCCGGGCGCGCAGGTGGCTGCGCAGTTCCACGCCGCTCATGCCGGGCATCTGTACGTCGGTGATGACGCAGTCGGTCTCGCCCAACAGGGACGAGCCCAGGAAATCCTCGGCGGAAGCGAACGACGACGCTCCGAAGCCGAGCGACCGGACGAGGCTCTCCGTGGCGACACGGACCGCTTCGTCGTCGTCGATGATCGTGATCATCGGGAGAAGGGACACTTGAGGCTACCTCGAGACCGGACGACCCGCGCGAGCTTGCGCGGGAACTGGTGCTCACTATAGCGCCCTCCCCCTTGTGATCTGAATCATACACACGTTTGCGTGCTCACCCTTTGGCATTGCCGAGGCCCAGCGCCTCGGCCATGCGCACCAGATCGGCGAGGGAGTGCGCCTCCATCTTGCGCATGACGTGACCGCGATGGATCTTCACGGTGATCTCGCTCAGCCCCACCTCGGCAGCCACCTGCTTGTTCATGAGGCCGGCGGTGACCAGCGCCATCACCTGCTTTTCCCGCGGGCTCAGCGTCTCGTAGAGCGTGGTGAGGCGGGAGGCGGCCTTGCGCTCGTCGCGCCGCGCCCGGTCGATCGCGATGGCGGCGGCGACGGCGTCCAGCATGTCCTGGTCGCGGAACGGCTTGGTGAGGAAATCCACAGCGCCCGCCTTCATGGCCCGCACGGTCATGGGAATATCCCCGTGCCCGGTCATGAAGATCACCGGCATGTCGGTGCCCGCCCGCGCCAGCTGGGCCTGAAAATCGAGCCCGCTCACGCCCGGCAGCCGGATGTCGAGCACCAGGCAGCGGGGCACGTCGGGGAGCTTCGCCTCGAGGAACTCGGCCGCCGAGGCGAACAGCGCCACCTCCAGGCCGATGGAGCGGAACAGGCTCGACAGCGCCTCGCGCAGGGCCGTGTCGTCATCCACCACGATCACCACGGGATCACTGGACGGCGGCGCGGGACGGGACGACGAACGCTGGATCACGACACGCTTTCCTTGGCGAGGGGCAGGACGAGGGTGAAGCGCATGCCGCGCATCGCGGTGCCGTCGCCGCGCGCGGCAAAGATGCGGCCGCCATGGGCCTCCACGATGGAGCGGGAGATGGACAGGCCAAGGCCCATGCCGTCCTTCTTGGTGGAGAAGAAGGGATTGAACAGCACCGGAAGCTTCTCCTCATCCACGCCGGGGCCATCGTCCTCGACGGTGATGGCGACGCCGGGCGCATCGTTATCGTCGGGTGCGGCGGAAATGCGCAACCGCCGGCGCTCATCGGCCGCGCCGTCCATGGCCTGGATGGCGTTGAGCGCCAGATTGATGACCACCTGCTGCAGCTGGACCCGGTCGCCGAGCACGGGCGGGAGCGCGGGGTCGATGGCCAAGTGGAGGCGGACACCGTGGTTGGACAGCTCCCGCTCGATCAGCATCACCGTCTCCTCGATCACCTCGCCGAGGTCGATCTGCACATGCACCGGCTCGCTGCGGCGCGCCAGGGCCCGCAGCCTGGCCACCACCTCGCTGGCGCGGCGGGCATTGGCGATCATGCGTTCGACGGACACCTCGGCCTCGCCCATGTCCGGCACCGGGCGCCGCAGCCACCTGAGGCAGGCCTCGCCATTGGTGACGATGGCCGCCAGCGGCTGGTTGACCTCGTGGGCGATGGAGGCGGTCAATTCGCCCATGGTGGTCACACGCGTCACGTGCGCGAGGTCCACCTGGGCCTCGTGCAGCTCGTTCTCGGCGCGCTTGCGTTCGGTGATGTCGCTGTTGGTCTCCATGGTGGCAATCGGGCGCCCGCGCGCATCGCGCTGGAGCGACCAGCGGCTCAGGGTGGTGACGGACCGGCCATCCCGCGTCATGTGGACGAGTTCACCGTCCCAGCGTCCGGTGCGCAGCACCTCGGCGACGATCTGCTCGCGCGGCGCGGGAAACCGGGTCTGCAGCAGCGCCGCCGCCTCTTGCCCCACCGCCTCGACGCGCGACCAGCCGTAAAGCTGCTCCGCCCCGTGGTTCCAGGAGGTGATGATATCGGCGGTGTCGCGCACGAAGATGGCATCGTGGGACAGGTCGAGCAGGGCCGCCTGGTCGCGCAGCGAGCGCGTCGCCTCCTGGTTGCGGAGCGACAATAGCGTCGTCACCGTGATGGCGGCGATGCTCACGAGGCCCCGCATGGTGGCAGAGAGGGTGTAGTTGTCCGCGTGCATGATGACGAAGCTGAGCACGGTGAGGGCGATGCACGCGCCGGCGATGATCAGCAGCCCCGCTCTCTCCACGAAGCTCGCCGCGAACAGCACCACCACCACGTAGAGCACGGCGATGGCCATATCGAGCGGCGAAAAGGTGTCGATCAGGAAGATCGCGGCGGCCCATAGCGCCGCGAGCGCCAGCCAGCCGCGCGAGCGATTGGTGGCGCCGTCCTGGATGCTGGCGGTCCCCGACGCGGACATGAGGAGCCTTCGTGGATTGAAACGACAGATACGATACTGTGCGGCTTCGATACTGGGCGGATTTGCAGACACCACGCAAGGTGATGCGTTGCCCCCACCTACCTGAAGGCGCCCGGCGCGTCTTGTATCAAAGTCCACGCCTGTCCCAATCGCACGGCGTCGGCAGGACTGCTTACATCGCCCCCGCCACGACACGACCGGCGCGGGCCAGACCTGGAGGACGATGTCCCATACCAAGGTATGGCCCGGCCCATCCCATCATATGGCTCGCGAAACCGATGTAGAATGGAGTGACGGCGCCCGATCGATACTCTGAGAACACCGCCAGAGCGCGATCCGAGCAAATTGATGCAATCTGCTCGGTGAACCGCCCT
This sequence comes from Xanthobacter autotrophicus ATCC 700552, assembly GCF_043194565.1. Classification (GTDB taxonomy): domain Bacteria; phylum Pseudomonadota; class Alphaproteobacteria; order Rhizobiales; family Xanthobacteraceae; genus Xanthobacter; species Xanthobacter autotrophicus_F. The sequence goes on from NZ_JBAFVS010000007.1 coordinate 99,440, forward strand.
CTAAACTTAAGGAAAGAGAACGCGTTATCCGATCAGATTACGATGCAATCTGATCGGCGCGTGCTCTAGCCGGCGACGGGACAAGTCCTCCGGAGTGCAAGACGGGGTCCACCTCATCCAGTTTCCAAGTATTTGGATGCGGAACCTTTTCCTCATCAAGAGGACAGCCCGCAGCCTTGTCCAGTTCCGAGACTGATGGGGTCCCGATCATGTCTTTCCATGTCTCGCCGTCTCTTGAAGGTCGCTCGCTCCCGCCCCGCGCCAAGCAGGCCTTGCCCGCGGCCGTCATCACCAACGCCGCGCACGCCGAACGTCATCGCTCCGGCGTGACCGTTCCGGCCGAGACCATCCCCTTTGCGGTGGCCCGCTCGGGGGCCTTGACCGGACCGCGCGGCGCCGCCGTCGCGACCGACCCGGTGGTCCGGCACCTGTCGCTGGCGCTGGAGGCGGCCGAGCGCTCCGGCGATGCCTTCGCCTGCCTCTACGCCGACGCGCTGCGCCTGGCCGTCATGGCACGGATGCACGATCAAGGAACGCCGGGGCAAGGAACGCTGGGCGTGCTCGACGATGGGCAGCCGCTGCCGGCACAAGCTCCCCCGGACGGAGCCCCGGCGCGGCCGACGCCACGGATCAAGTCCGGTCTCGTGGCCTGGCGGCTGAAGCGTGTGACGGCCTTCATCGAGGCCCATCTTGCCGAGCCGGTGACCTTGACGGAGATGGCCGAGGCTGCGGGCCTCAGCCGGATGCATTTCGCCGCCCAGTTCCGCCACGCCACCGGCCTGCGGCCGCACCAGTTTCTGTTGAAGCGGCGCATCGAACGGGCACAGGACCTGCTGCGCGACACCCGCGATCCCCTGGTGCAGATCGCCCTTGCGGCGGGGTTCCAGACCCAGGCCCATTTCACCACGGTCTTCCGCCGCTTCGCCGGCGACACCCCCTACCAGTGGCGCCGCGCCAACGCCGTGCGTCGCTGACCGGTCGCCTCGCAAAATCCCTTCTTGGCGGCCTGCTGCGGCGCGGCCGGGTTCTCGCCGGCTTGCCTCTCCCCCCGGGCGTGGCGCCGGTTCTGGCGGCGCGCCGAACCGGATTGAAGCCGCCGGCGGCCCGAAAGCGCCCTACACCCGTCCCAGCTGGCGCCGCACCGGCGCCACCGCCGCGGCCGAACGGGCGGCCAGCACCGCCTCGGCAATCTCCTGGCCCCGGCTGGCAAGCACCGAGAGCAAAGTGTCGCTGAGGCCGTGGGTGCTTTCGTTGGTGCCCTGGATGAACACCGCCGGCCGGAACTCGGGGGCGGTGGCGAGCCGGTAGTCGCGCCCCACGGCGCCGACGGTGACATAAGGCTCCAGCCCGCCGAGCAGCGCCCGACCGCTGTCGCGGGCATAGCCGGTGGCCAGCACCACGGCGTCGTAGAAGGCCCGGCCCTCGGTGCCATCGGGGCCGATGGAGAGGTCCAGCACGATGGCGCCGTCCGCCTCCGCCACCCGCGTCACCTGGGTGAGCCGCCGCACCAGGTGGCGCTCCTCGCCGCTCACCTTCTGCTGGTAGAGCAGGCTGTAGATGCGGGCGATGAGATCTGAGTCCACCACCGAATAGTTCGTGCTCTTGAAGTCGGCGATCAGCGCCCGCCGCCGCGGCTCGCTCTGGTGGAAGATGAAGTCGGTGAAGTCGGGGTTGAAAATCTCGTTCACGAAGGGCGTATCGTCGGAGGGGCGCAGGGCGTGCCCGCGCACGATCATGTCCACATGGCCGTGGGGAAAGCGGGCGGAAAGGTCGAGGAAGATTTCCGCCGCGCTCTGCCCGGCGCCCACCACCGCGATGCGCGGCGCCGGGTGGAGGTCGAACGCGAAGCTGTCGATGTTCGAGAGGTAAGCGGCCGAATGGAAGATGCGCGGGACGTTCCGGAACGGCGCGAACAGCTCGGGCACGCGCGGGGTGCCGCCGGTGGCGAGCGCCACATTGCGGGCGCGCCGCACCTGGGTGCGCCCGTCTGCTCCCCGCGCGATCACCCGCACCACCTCCACCGCGCCGCCGGACACCTCCGGCTCCAGCGCCACCACCTGCTCGCCGTAGCTCACGCACGGGTCGAACCGGCGCGCGGCCCAGCCGAGATAGTCGTTGAATTCCAGGCGGCTGGGGAAAAACGTCTTCTGGTTGATGAAGTCCATCAGCCGGCCCTTCTCGTGCAGATAGGCGAGAAAGGTGAAGGGGCTGGAGGGATCACGCGGCAGCGCCAGATCCTTGAGGAAGGAAATCTGCATGTCGCTGCCCGGCAGCAGCATGCCGCCGTGCCAGACAAAGCTCTGCTGCTTCTCGATGAAATGGGTTGAAAGCCCGGCCTCCCCCACCCCGGCAAGCGCAATGGCGATGGCGAGGTTGGACGGGCCGAAGCCCACGCCGACGAGGTCGTAGATCCAATCCTCGCCTTCGGATCTCGGTCCGGCGGAACGCAGGGCGGCGGGCAATGGGCGGCTCTCGCTATGGGTCATGGTGCAATTCCTGATGCGTTTCCTGATGCGAATTTTAAAAAACCGTGTCCCGCCGAGGGGGCGCAAACGGCTGTCACGCCTCGGTCAGGGCGCGGATCGGTGCCGCCTCTCTTGCCGGGGCGGGGCCGGGACGGGGCGGCGGAACCGGCAGGGCGCCGTCGGGCACGAACAGGCGGTCGCCGAAGAAGCGCTCGCGCAGCAGCATCACCAGGGCCGCCCGCTTGTGCGGGAAATCGAACGTGCTCACCCGCGCAAAGCCAGAGCGCTCCAGGTTGCGCAGCTGCTGGTGGTGATCGGCCCGCGGCTCGCCGACGATGCGCTGGGTGCGCGGATCGTCGAGGAAGATGTAGTGCATGAGGGAAGGCAGCCATGTGGCCACGTAAGCCCGCCCGCGGAAAGCATCCTCCCCCACCAGGACGTGCCAGCCGCGATCGTGATCGCCGGCATCGTAGAAGGGGGCGATGCGGTTTTCCCTGGCCCAGTAGACCTCGAAATAGGCGAACGGAACCCCATCCACCGCCCCCATGAGCGGCAGCATGTGGGGATCGGCCTTGAGCCCTTCGAGATAGGCGCGATGCTTGGCAAGGTCGCCGGCCTCGTCCCAGATCTCGGCGACCCGCGGATCGTTCATCCAGCGGTTGAAGCGCGCAAGGTCCGCGGCTACATCCACCGTGCGCAGCTCGAAGCGGGCGCCGAGCCAGGGAATAAAGCGCGTGTAGACAACGCCTTCCGGCTTGGGCGGGCGTACCGGGTGACGCCGCCCCTGGGTGAGGGCGAAGCGCTGCGCGAACGGCGCCCGCGCCTGCGGCAGCCACAGCTCGGCCTGCTGCCAGAGCGCCTCCGGGAACACATCGAGCCCTGCGCCTCCCACCGCCGCAAGCCCTTCGGCGAGCAGCCGCGCCCGCAGGACTCCTGCAAAGTCGCCCTTGCTCGCGCCCTTGCCTGCATCCAGCCCCGAAACAGGCAGTGGCCCCGGCGACGCCCGCATGGCGGTCGCCTGCTCCAGCGCGCGCAGCAGCAGGCTGAAGGCCGCTGCGCCATCCACCGCGCTGACATCCGACAGGACAAAGCCGCCCGTCGCGGCATCAGGTACAAGGGCAAGGTGCGAGCCGTCCCTCCGCCGGGCCACGATGCCTTCGCCCTCGCGATGGTCGACGACGATCTCTCCAGCGGCCATGGCGTCCTGTCCCTCCGGTCGGTCGATCGGGTTCCGGGAGTTAAGACGAATGCGCCGGGCACCGATTTAGGAACATCTCGCAACTTGTCCGGCGATCCGGCCGCGCGCGCCCGACGCCCCTAAATTTCTGCGCTCCCCGAGCGTCTGTAGCTTCAGGTCCGGTCGCGTCCGGGCTGCAGACTTTAAGTTTGGTGGGCGATTCACCGCGCAAATTGATTCAATTTGCCCGGATCGCGCTCCAGAGCTACCAAGGGAGCCGAACACAAATGGGCCCGTCACCCGCGCCCGTCGCCGCGGACACCGCCGCATCACGGCCCCCGCAGGAGAACGGCTTCTCGCTTCTGGCCTTCGTGTTCGGGCAGAACCCGGTGGAGTTCTCCGCCGCCGTGGCCACCAGCCTCCTGAGCGGCGTCTCAGCCGTCGCCCTCATCATCCTCATCAACCTGGCGCTGGCGCCGGACGGGTCCGACCTTGCGATCCTCGGGCTCGCCTTCGCGGCGGTCGCGGCCGTGACCGTGGCGTTGCAGACGGCATCGGGCATCCTGTTCGGCCGGCTCGGGCAGGAGGTGCTGGCCCGCCTGAGGTCGCGCATCGCAGAGCGGGTGGAAGCCGCGCCTTTGCGCGCGGTGGAGCAGGTGGGGCCGGCGCGCCTGCAGGCCCTCATCACCGACGACGTTTTCACCCTCGCCACCGTGGTGGTGCGGCTGCCGGTGCTGTTCACCAATGCCGTCGCCATCTCGGGGTGCCTTGGCTATCTGGCCTGGCTTTCCACCCCGCTGTTCCTCGGCGCGGCGGGGATGATGGGGCTGGGCGTTGCCGGCTACATGCTGGTGGCGGGGCGGGCGCGGCATCACCTTGAGCACGCTGGCGGGCGACAGGATACGCTGTTTGCCCATCTCTCGGCCCTGGTCCTCGGCACCAAGGAACTGAAGCTCAACCGCGCCAAGGCCGAGGATTTCCGCACCCGTCATCTCGGCGCGGCCATCGAAAGCGTGCGGCGGGCGCGCACCCACGGCATCACCCTGCTGGCCCTCGGCTCCGCCTGGGGCAGCCTGATCGTGTTCGGCTTCATCGGCCTCGTGCTGTTCGTGTTCACCGGCGGCGGAACGGTGGCCACCGGCTATGCGGTGGTGCTGCTGTTTCTCATCGGGCCGCTGGCCGCCGTGATGGAGGACCTGCCGCGGCTGGCGCTGGCCCGGGTCGCCGGCCAGCGCCTTGCCGACACCGAAGCCGCCCTCGCCACCGCCGACGCGGCGGCAACCCCTGCAGGGCCGTTCGACGGCCTCGCCCTTGAGGCCGTCACCCACGCCTATTGGGACGAGCGGACCGCGGAGATGTTCCGCCTCGGCCCCGTGGATATCGCCTTCGCGCCGGGGGAGATCGTGTTCCTGGTGGGCGGCAACGGCTCCGGCAAGACCACCCTCGCCAAGCTGATCACCGGCCTCTACGCGCCGGAGGGGGGCACGGTGCGGCTCAATGGCGCAACGGTGGACGACACCAGCCGGAGCGCGCAGCGCGCCCTGTTCTCGGCCGTGTTCGGCGACTTCCACCTGTTCGAGAGCCTGGTGGGTCTGTCCGGCGCGCCGGACCTCGACGCCCGCGCCAACCGGTTGATTTCCCGCCTCGCCCTGACCCACAAGGTGAGCGTGGAGGACGGGCATTTCTCCACCCGTGACCTCTCCACCGGCCAGCGCAAGCGCCTCGCCCTTGTCGCCGCCGTGCTGGAGGACCGGTCATTCCTGGTGTTCGACGAATGGGCCGCGGACCAGGACCCTGCCTTCAAGGGCGTGTTCTACCGCGAACTGCTGCCGGAGCTGAAGGCGCTCGGCAAGACCGTGCTCGTGATCTCCCACGACGACCGCTATTTCGATTGCGGCGACCGCATCGTGCACATGGAGAACGGGCAGATCACCGCCGATGCGCGCGCCGGCACCGATCGCCCTGCGCCGAGCACGACCCCTAAATTTCCCGAGGGCTCATTCGTCTTCCAGTCGACCCCCATTTGAGGCCCCCACTGTGAGGCCGGGCGCACCCACCCATCGGCAGGGCGCCGGCCATGATCCGCCCGGAGCGGGCGCGAAGGTTGCCATGGCATTCGATGACGAGAACGCGGTCTTCCGCGTGGTCCGCAACGACGAAGACATGCATTCCATCTGGCCGCTGCACCGGCCCGTGCCCGCCGGCTGGAGTGATGCCGGCTTCACCGGCACCAAGGCGGCCTGCCTCGACCATATCGAGCGGGTCTGGACCGACATGCGCCCCGCGAGCCTGCGCCGGGCCATGGACGCCGACCGGGCGGCGGACACGGACGGCAACGGAGCCGCCCGGTGAACCATCTGCCGCAGCCGCCCGTCCTCCTCGCCTCCACCACACCGCCCGCCGACATCGCGACCCATCTTGCCGATCTGGCACTCCGCCAGGGCGCGGCTCTGGCACTCCACCTGCTGGACGATCCGCGCGACGGCGAGCGCACCGTGAGCTACGCCGCCCTCGACGCCCGGGCGCGGGCCTTCGCCGCCCGGCTGGCGGACCATGCGGCGCCCGGCGCGCGGGTGCTGCTGTTGCTGGAAACCGGCCTCGACTATGTGGGCGCCTTTTTCGGCTGCCTCTATGCCGGGCTGATCGCCGTTCCGGCCTTCCCGCCCGAGGCCAACCGGCCGCAGCACCAGGCGCGCCTTGCCGCCATGGCGCGCGATTGCGGTGCTGCCGTCGCCCTCGTCCATGCCGGCGACCGCGCCGCGGCCGAGAGCCTGCTCGCCGCCCAGCCGGCCACGGCGGTGCTCGCCGTGGAGGACGTGGCGGACGGCGACGCCTTCGCCATGCGCCGGCCCCGGCCGTCCGACATCGCCTTCCTGCAATACACGTCCGGCTCCACCTCCACCCCCAAGGGCGTGATGGTGAGCCATGGCAACCTCATCGCCAACGAAATCGCCATCCGCGCGGGCTTCTCGATCCAGCCGGACAAGACCATTCTGAGCTGGCTGCCGCTTTATCACGACATGGGCCTCATCGGCGGGCTGCTGCAGCCGCTGTTCAACGGCAGCGCCTGCGTGCTCATGTCGCCGCGCCACTTCCTTGCCCGGCCGGTGCGGTGGCTGGAGGCCATGTCGCGCTTCCGCTCCGAGGTCAGCGGCGGGCCGGATTTCGCCTATCGCATGTGCGTCGAACGCATCGATCCGGCGCAGGTGGAAGGGCTCGACCTGTCCTCGTGGAAGGTCGCCTATTCCGGCTCGGAACCGGTGCGGGCCACCACCATGGAGGCCTTCGCCACGCGCTTCGCGCCGCTGGGCTTCGACGCGCGGGCCGTGCACCCCTGCTATGGCCTTGCCGAGGCGACCCTGTTCGTCACCGCCCAGAGTCGGGGCGAGGGCCTGATGGCGCCCGGCTTCGACGCCGCGCGGCTCGCCGCGGGAGAAGCGCTGCCGGGTGAGGGAGCCGAGGCGGTGCGCGTGGTCGCCTGCGGCGTGCCGACCGCCGGCCACGGCGTGCGCATCCTCGACCCCGGAACCGGCACGCCCGTGCCCGGCGGCCGGGTGGGCGAGGTGATCGCCTTCGGCCCCAGCATCGCCCAGGGCTACTGGAACAACCCCGCCGCCACCGCAGCCACCTTCCCGGAAATCGACGGCGTTCGCGCGCTGCGCACCGGCGATCTCGGCTTCCTGTCCGGCGGCCGGCTTTATCTCGCGGGCCGGGCCAAGGACCTCATCATCATCCGCGGCCAGAACCTTTATCCCCACGACATTGAAGAGGTGATCGAGCGGGAAGTGGACCTGGTGCGGCAGGGCCGCATCGCCGCCTTTCCGGTGGCCTGCGACGACGGCGAGGGCATCGGCATCGCCGTGGAAATCTCCCGCCGCACCCGCAAGACCGTGTCGGCGGAAAACATCGCCGCGCTGGTGTCGGAAGTGGTGGGCGACGCCTTCCTCGAGCCGGCGCGGGTGGTGGTGCTGCTGGAGCCCGGCGCCCTGCCGCGCACCTCCAGCGGCAAGCTGCAGCGCAGCGCCGTGGCGCGCGGCTATGGGGACGGCACCCTCGACGCCTTCGCCATCCTGCGCGACGGCGTGCTGGAGACGCTTGCGGGCGAAGCCGCCCCCGTCGCCGCCTCGGCCACACCCGCCCCCGCGGGCATGGCCGAGAAGCTCGCCGCCATCTGGTCCGAGGTGCTGGGGCGGCAGGACATCACGGCCGACAGCCATTTCTTCGCCCTCGGCGGCAATTCGGTGGAGGCCATGCGGGTGCGGGCGCGCCTCGCCGCGACGCTCGGGCTGGACGTGCCGGTGGCGGACCTGTTCCGCCACCCCACCCTCGGCCGCCTCGCTGCAGCTTTGGAGTTGAGTGCGGCGACCGCAGCCGATCCCGAATTCGCCGCGCCCGCGACCACCCCGCAGGGCCCGGCGCCGCTCACCCCCGCGCAGCGGCGCATGTGGTTCGTGACCGAGATGGCCGCAGGCGCGGCGAGCCGGGCCGCTTATCATGTGGCCGGAGGCATGCGCTTCGACGCACCGGTGGACGCCGACGCCCTCGCCGCCGCGCTGAAGGACCTGGTGGCCCGCCACGGGGCGCTGCGCACGCGCTTCCTGCCCACGCCGGACGGCGATGCGGTGCAGGAGGAACTGGCCTCCGCCGAGTTGCCCCTCGCCGTCGCCGGCCTCAACGATGACGATGACGACACCAACACGACCGCCCTCGCCCGCGCACAGGCGGAAGCGCCGTTCGACCTTGGCATCGCGCCGCTTGCCCGCGCTTTGCTGGTGCGCCGGCCGGATGGACGGGACGAACTGCTCGTCACCCTGCATCACCTGATCTGCGACGGCTGGTCCCTGGACATCCTGAGCGACGAGCTTTGCGCCGCCTATGCCGCACGCGCCGCCGGAGCGCCGCACGCGCTGCCGCCGGCGGGCTCCTATCTTGCGCATGCCCACCGGCAGGCGGCAGACGCCGCCGACGAGGCGGGGCTCGCCTTCTGGCGGGCGCGCCTCACGGACGCCCCCGCGCTCACCACCCTGCCCGCCGACCGGCCGCGGCCCGCCGAAGCGAGCCATCGCGGCGGCCGGCTCGACATCACCTTCGAGCCGGCCCTGACGGCCGACCTGCGCGCGCTCGCGGCCGCGGCCGACGCCACCCTGCCCATGGCGTTGCTCGCCCTGTTCAACGTGCTGCTGCACCGCCTTTCGGGCGCCGACGACCTGTGCGTGGGCCTCGCCTTCGCCAACCGCGCCGTGGCCGGCAGCCACGACACCATGGGCCTGTTCGTGAACACCCTGCCGGTGCGCCTGCAGGTGGAAGGCGCGGCCGCGTTCGGCGAAGTGCTGCGCCGCGCCCGCGACGGCGTGATGGAGGCGCAGGCGCACCAGCATGTGCCGCTGGAACGGGTGCTGGACGCCCTCGGCACGGCCCGCAGCCTCAGCCGGCACCCGCTGTTCCAGACCCTCTATACCCACCTGCCGCGCCGCGCCGGGAGGCACGTTGACGCCTTCACCCGCGACAGCGGCGGCCAGCAGTTCGACCTGGCGCTGGAGACCGCAGAGACAGCCGATGGCGGCCTCGCCCTTGCGTTCGGCTATGCGCTGGACCTGTTCGAGCCGGCCACCGTGGGCCGTTTCGCCGAAGCGTTCGCGACCCTCGCCCGCGCCGCCGTCGCCGCACCGGATACGCGGCTCGATCTGCTGTCACTGGTGGATGACGCAGAGTTCGCCGCCCGCGCCGCACCATGCCCGGACCAAAGCGCCCTGCCCGATCTTCCGGTGCCGGACCTCATCGCCCTGCAGGCGCGGCTGCGGCCTGACGCGCCGGCGGTGATCTTCGGTGACGCGGTCACATCCTTCGCCGCGCTGGAGGCCGAGGCCAATCGCCTCGCCCATGTGCTCGTCGCCCATGGGGTGGGGCCGGAAACGCGGGTGGGCGTGGGCCTGCCGCGCGGGCCGGGACTCATCGCCGCCTTGCTCGCGGTGTGGAAGGCGGGCGGCGCCTTCGTGCCGTTCGATCCCGATCATCCGGCCGAGCGCATCGCCCACATCCTCGCCGATGCCGGCACCAAGCTGGTGCTGGCGCGCGAGGGCGTGGCCGCGGGCCTGCCAAATCTTGAGCCGGAACGTCTCGACCCGGAACGTCTCGACCTGCGCTCCCAATCCGCCACCCCGCTGGGCCAGGCGACGCATCCCGACCAGCTCGCCTATCTGGTCTACACCTCCGGCTCCACCGGCCGCCCCAAGGGGGTGATGGTGGCCCACGGCGCGCTCGCCATGCATTGCCGCGCCACCGGTGCGCTCTACGAGACCTCAGAGCGCACGCGAGAGTTCCACTTCCTCTCCATGAGCTTCGATGGCGCCCACGAGCGCTGGATGGTGCCGCTCATCCATGGCGGCGCCATCATCCTCACCGATCGCACCCCCTGGGCCACGGCCGACACGCTCGACGCCCTCGCCCGCCACCGCGCCACCCACGGCGGCTTCCCGCCGGCCTACCTCGACGCGCTGGCCGAGACCGCGCAGGCGCGCGGCGACGCCCCCGGCGTGGACATCCTGTCCTTCGGCGGCGAGGCCATGCCCGCAGAGAGCTTCGCCCGCATCGCGCGGGCGCTGAAGCCCCGCCTGCTCATCAACGGCTACGGCCCCACCGAGGCGGTGATCTCGCCCCTTGCCTGGAAGGTGCCTGCGGCGACGCCGATCGACACCCCCAGCGCCCCCATCGGCCGCGCTGTCGGTGCGCGGCGCGCCTATGTGCTGGATGGCGCCCTCAATCCCCTGCCGGTCGGCATTCCCGGCGAGCTTTACGTGGCCGGCGCCGGGCTTGCGCGCGGCTACCAGGGCATGCCCGGCGCCACCGCCGAGCGCTTTTTGCCCGATCCCTTCGGGCCGCCGGGCGGGCGCATGTATCGCACCGGCGACCGCGCCCGCTGGCGCGCCGACGGCACGGTGGAGTATCTCGGCCGCACCGACCGGCAGATCAAGCTGCGCGGCTTCCGCATCGAGCCCGGCGAGGTGGAGGCGGCACTGCGGGCGCTGCCCGGCGTGGGAGCGGCCGCCGTCGCCCTGAAGACCATCGGCACCTCGGCCCAGCTGGTGGGCTATGTGGTGGCGACGGGTGCTGCGCCTGATCCCTCCACGCTGCGCGAGGCCCTGGGCCGGCGCCTACCCGACCACATGGTGCCGGCCCGTCTGGTGGCGCTTCAGGCCCTGCCGCTGACCCCCAACGGCAAGGTGGATTACGCCGCCCTGCCCGCCCCCGGGCGCCCGGCCCCGACACCCGAGGCCCGCCCGCCGCGGACCGAGGAAGAACGGCTGCTCGCCCGGATCTGGGCGGAGGTGCTGCGCCTGCCGGAGGTTCCGGATCTCGACGCCAATTTCTTCGAGCTGGGCGGCGATTCCATCCTGAGCCTGCAGATCGTCGCCCGCGCCCGCCGCGCCGGACTCGTGCTGTCCGCCCGCGACCTGTTCGAGCACCAGACCCTCGCCCGCCTCGCCCCCGCCGCACGGCGGGAAGCGGCGGCAGCGGCGCCAGAGGTGCCGCGCGGCGCCTTCATGCTCACCCCGCTCCAGCGCGCCTTCCTCGACAGCGGCGCGCCCCGCCCCCAGCACTTCAACCAGACGCTGGTCCTGCGCCCCACCCGGCCGCTCGATGCCGCCCATCTCGCGGCAGCCATCGGGCATGTGACCGGCCAGCACGGCGCCCTCCATTTGCGCTTTACCCGAGGACTGGACAGGAACTGGCGGCAGGAGGAAGCCGCGGCGGCCACGACACCGCCCCTCGCCGTCGTCGCGGCGGTGGACGCAGAGGCCGCCACCCTCTTCGCCTCCCTCGAAGCTGCGCTCGACCTGGCCGCAGGCCCGCTCTTCCGCGCCCTTCTGGCAAACCTCGACGACGGCGCGCAGAGGCTGTTCCTCACCGCCCATCATCTGGTGGTGGATGCGGTCTCCTGGCGCATCCTGCTGGACGACATCGAGAACGCCTATCTCGACCTGGAGCAGGGCCGCCCTATCGCCTCGCCCGCCCCCGGCACGTCCTTCGCCGTCCGCACCCTGCACCGGCCGGCGGCAACCGACCCGGTCACCGCCACCCCCCTGCCCTGCGACCATCCGGAGGGGGCGAACACGTTCGGCCACCGCCGCGTGACCCGCCTCGCCCTCGATGCGGCGCAGGTGGAGGCGCTGCGGCAGGTGGCCATGGCCCACCATGCGCGGCTCGACGACCTGCTGCTCGCCGCCGTGGTGCGCGCCACCGGACGCCTGCGCGGCCTGCCCCAGCTCACGGTGGGCATCGAGCGCCACGGGCGCGACCTGGTGCCAGGCGCCGATTTCAGCCGCACGGTGGGCTGGTTCACCGCCCTCGCCACGGCGACGGTGCCGCTGGAGGACGACCTGCGCCGCGCCCTCCTCGCCACCAAGGAGGCGGCTCGCCGGGCGGTCGCGGATGCGCCGGCCCCGACGCTCATCTTCAACCATCTCGGGCGGGTGGATGCGGGCCGTGGCGGCGGCCTGTTCGAGCTCCACGCCATGGACCTCTCGGCCGATCCCGACCTGCCTCTCGGTGCCGAACTGATCGTGGACGCCAGCGAGACCGAGGCCGGCGCCGAACTGCGCCTCACCAGTTCGGCCGCGCGCTGGGAGGAGGCAACCCTCACCCACCTCATTGCGGCCATCGCCGCCGACCTCGACCGCATGGCGGCCCTCGACGGCGACGGCGCCTCGCCCTCCGATTTCCCCCTTGCCGGCCTGCCCCAGTCGGCGCTGGACCGGCTCGCCCTGCCCTGGCGCGAGATCGAGGACCTCTACCCGCTCACGCCGACCCAGCAGGGCATCCTTTTCCATGCGCTGGACGACGCCGGGGATGGCGCATACGTGAACCAGCTCCGCGTCACCATCGCCGGGCTGGACGCGGACCGCTTCGCCGCCGCCTGGGAGCGCGCCGTGGCGCGCCACGACATCCTGCGCAGCACCTTCCTGTGGACCGCCGACCTCGGCGCGCCGGTGCAGGCGGTGCGGCGCCATGTGCCGTTCGGCGTGCGCCACCATGCGCCCATCGACGCAGCGGACCCCGCCGCCCTCGACGCCATTGCGCAGGACGAACGCGCACGGGGCTTCGCGCTCGATGCGGCACCGCTCATGCGCATCTGCCTCGTGCCACTCGGCGCCGACGCCCACCACCTCGTCTGGACCGCCCATCACCTGCTGCTGGACGGCTGGAGTTCCGCCCGCCTCATGGCGGAAGTGCTCGCCGACTATGCGGGCGCACCCGTGCCCCCGCCCCCGGCGCGGTTCCGCGACCATGTGGCAGCCCTCTCCGCCCCGCGCGCCAATGGCGAGGCGTTCTGGCGCCAACGGCTGGCGCAGCTTGAAGAGCCGTCCCTGCTTGCCCCGGCGACCGCTGCACCGGCCGTTCACCGGCACCTCGCGGTGCCGCTGGCGGCGGACCGCTGGGATCGCCTGAGCGCAGCCGCGAAGGCGCAGCGGGTGACGCTCGCCAGCCTGTTCCAGGCCGCCTGGGCGCTGGTGCTGAAGCACATGACGGGGCAACCCGCCGTGGCATTCGGCACCACCGTCTCCGGCCGGCCGGACGACGACCCGCGCATGGAAAGCGTGCTCGGCCTCTTCATCGCCACCGTGCCGACGATCCTCACCGTGCCGGGGTCCGGGCGGGCGGCGGATTTCGTGCGTGCCGTGCAGGCGGAGACCGTGGCGCTCACGGCCCATGCGGATACCCCGCTGGTGGACATCCTGCGCTGGGCCGGACGCAGCGGGCAGGCCCTGTTCGACAGCCTGCTGGTGTTCGAGAACTACCCCATGGACGCGGCGCTGAAGGCGCGGACGGTGGACGGGCTCACCTTCGGCCCGGTGATCTCGCAGGAAGCCACCAACTTCCCCCTCACCCTCAGTGTCATCACCGACGCTGAGCCGCGCCTGGCGTGGAGCTACGATGCCGCGCGCTTTTCCCCAGCCGCGGTGGAGCAGATTTCCAACCGCCTGCTGCTGGCCCTCGACCTGCTGGTCGGGCACCCGGAGGCGGACCTGTCCGCCCTCTGCCTCGCCTTGCCGCCGGAGATTGCCGCCGCCCGTGCCCACGGCGCCGCGGCCGTGCCGGTCGCGGACCTCACGCCGGTGCATGAGCGCATTGCCGCCCAGGCCCGCCTGCGGCCGGACGCCATCGCCGTCACCTGCGGCGCGCAAGTCCTGACCTATGAAGCTCTCGACCGCCACGCGGAGCGCCTCGCCCGTCGCCTCGCGAACGAGGGCGTCGGGCCGGGCGACATCGTCGGCATCAGCGCCGGGCGCTCCCCGGCCCTGATCGCCGGGCTGCTCGCCATCCTGAAGACCGGCGCCGCCTATCTGCCCCTCGATCCGATCTATCCGCAGGCGCGCCGCGCCCACATGATCGCCGATGCCGGCGTGCGCTGCATCCTCACCGACACCCCCAATGCCACTGTCCTGCCGCAGACCGGGCTGCGACACATCCTCCTCGACCTTTATGGGGAGGCCGAGGAGGATGCGGCGGCGATGCGCCCTTGGCCATCGCCGCACCCGGACCAACCCGCCTACGTCATCTACACGTCCGGCTCCACCGGCACCCCCAAGGGCGTGGTGGTGACCCACGGCAACGTCGCGCGCCTGCTCAGCGCCACCGCGCCCTGGTTCGGCTTCGGGCCGGACGACGTGTGGACCCTGTTCCACGCCTACGGCTTCGACTTCTCGGTGTGGGAGATCTTCGGCGCCCTCAGCCTTGGCGGGCGGCTCGTGGTGGTGCCCCACGCGGTGAGCCGCGCGCCGGAAGAGTTCCTGGACCTCGTGGTGCGCGAGCGCGTCACCGTGCTGAACCAGACCCCCTCCGCCTTCCGCCCCTTCCTGCAGGCGGCACTGGCACGGGCCGAGACGCCGGACCTCGCCCTGCGCCATGTCATCTTCGGCGGCGAGGCGCTGGACGTGGGCGTGCTCGGCCCCTGGTATGAGCGCTTCGGCATCAGGGCCCGCCTCGTCAACATGTACGGCATCACCGAGACCACGGTGCACGTCACCTACCGCCCCCTCGGCCCCGGCGATGTGACGGGCGCGAGCCGCAGCCCCATCGGCGGACCGATTCCCGACCTCACGCTGCATCTCCTCGACGAAATGCTCGACCCGGTGCCCATCGGCGTTCCCGGCGAACTGTGCGTCGGCGGCGCGGGCCTCGCCTCGGGCTATCTGAAGCGACCCGGCCTCACCGCCGCGCGCTTCGTGCCGGACCCCTACGGACCGCCCGGCAGCCGGCTCTACCTCAGCGGCGACAAGGCGGTGCGGCGGCCGGACGGAACCCTCGATTATCTCGGCCGCGGCGACGGACAGGTGAAGATCCGTGGCTTCCGCATCGAGCTGGGCGAGATCGCGGCGCGCCTGCGCGACGATGCCGCCATCACCGACGCCGCCGTGGTGGTGCGCGATCTGCCTGGCGGGCCGGCGCTGGTGGCCTATGTGGTGGCGCGCGGGCCGCTCGATCCGGCAGCGGTGCGCGACCGCCTCAAGGCGGGGCTGCCGGACCATATGGTGCCGGCCCATGTGGTGGCCCTCGACGCGCTGCCCCTCACCGCCAACGGCAAGCTCGATCGCGCCGCCCTGCCCGAGCCCCGCGCCAGCGGCACGGCCTCCGCGCCCCCCGAAGGCGCCGACGAGGAAGCCCTCGCCGCCATCTGGCGCGACGTGCTGGGCGCCGGGGAGATCGGCCGCGAGGACAATTTCTTCGCCCTCGGCGGCCATTCCCTCTCGGCGACGCAGGTGCGGCTTGAAATCCGCGAACGGCTCGGCGTGGAGGTTCCGGTGCGGCGGCTGTTCGAATGCCAGACCCTGCGCAGCCTCGCCCTGGTGCTGGCCGAAACCCGCGCCGCCGAAAACACCGCCACCGAGGCTGCACCCGGACCGGCGCTCGGTGCCGATGCCCTGGCGCAGATGGATGCGTTGCTCGGCGAACTGGAGGGATGAGCATGGCCCCGTCGCCGCACGACCTCGCCCGCCGCTTCGCCCAGCTGGCGCCGGAGAAGCGCCGCCAGTTCCTGGACGCCCTCGCGGCGGCCGGCGTGGACTTCCGCCTGCTGCCGATCCCGGTGGCGCCCCGGCCGCAGGGGCGCGCGCCCTTGTCCTACGCCCAGAACCGCATGTGGGTGGCGCAGCAGATGGGCGGCAACGCCGCCCTCAACACCATCGCCGGCGGCCTGCGCCTCGACGGGCCGCTGGATGCCGATGCGCTGGCCGCCGCGTTCGCCGGCCTTTCCGCCCGCCACGAGGCCCTGCGCACCACCTTTGCCATGACTGCGGACGGGGTGCCCGAGCAGGTGATCCATGACACGGCGCCCATCGCCCTCGAAAACATGGACCTCTCCGGCACCGCCGATCCGCAAGCGCGGCTGAAGGCCCTTTCCGATGCCGACGCCACCCGGCCATTCGACCTTGCCGCCGGGCCGCTCACCCGCGCCACGCTGGTGCGCCTTGCGCCGGAAACCCATGTGCTGCTGTTGACCCAGCATCACATCATCTCCGACGGCGCATCCCTCTCCGTGCTGCTCAGGGACCTGATGACGCTCTATGCCGCCCGGCGCGCCGGCACGCCCGCCCCGCTCACGCCACCAGCCCTGCACTATGCGGACTTCGCGTCCTGGCAACGCAACTGGCTCGGCGCGGGCGAGATGGCGCGGCAGATCGAGGGCTGGCGCGCCCGCCTCGGCGACGGCGGCGCGCTCCTCGCCCTGCCAGCGGATCGGCCGCGTCCCGCCACCCAAAGCCATCGCGGCGGGCGCCATGCCATAACCCTGCCGGCGGAGCTGACCGCGCGCCTGCGCGCGGTGACACAGCAGGCCGGCGCCAGCACTGCCATGGGGCTCATGGCCGTACTGCTGGCTTTGCTGTTCCGCCTCACGGGCGAACGCGACCTGCGCCTCGGCATCCCCGCCTCCAACCGCGACCGGCCGGAGACGCAGGACCTCGTCGGTCTGCTGGTGAATACGCTGGTGGTCCGCGCGGAGGTCACCGGCGCCACCAGCTATCGCGCCCTGCTCGGTACGGTTCGGGCCGCCATGCTCGACGCCCAGACGCTCCAGGATGCGCCCTTCGAGGAGGTGGTGGAGGCGCTGCAGCCCGAGCGCAGCCTTGCCCGCAGCCCGCTGCTTCAGGTGATGCACAGCCATCTGGTGGACGAGCGCCCCGCCCGCATGGCCGGCCTCACCCTCTCGCCGGTGGCGCGCGACACCGGCGCCATCGCCTTCGACCTCGTGCTGGAAACCACGGAGCAGCCGGACGGCGCCATCGTCGCCGCCTTCGGCTATGCCCGCGACCTGTTCCGATCGCAGAGCGTGGCGCGCATGGCGGAACATTTCCTCGCCCTGGCGGCGCGCTGCCTCGCCGTGCCCGACGCTGCCATCGGCGACTTTCCGCTGGTGGACGCGGCAATGCTCGACCGCCTCTCGGCCCCTTGGCCGGGGGACCTGCCCCTCGCCGATGGGCTGGTGCCCCGGCTGATTGCCGAGGCGGCACGCCGCCGGCCCGATGCGCCGGCGGTGATCTGCGGCGGCGAAACCCTGTCCTTCGCCGAACTCGAGCGGAGCGCGAACCGCATCGCCCATCATCTCCTGCGCCTCGGCCTCGGGCCGGAGACGCGAGTGGCGGTGGGCCTCAAGCGCGGACCGCGCGCGGTGGCGGCCTTCCTCGGCGTGCTCAAGGCGGGGGCGGCCTTCGTGCCGTTCGATCCCGACCATCCGGCCGAACGCATCGCGGATGTGGTCACCGATTCCGGCGCCGTCTTCGCCCTTGTGGACGCGGACGGGCCGGCGCTGCCGCAGGCCGTCACCGCTTTGGTGCCGGAACGGCTCGATCTCGACGCCCTGCCCGACACCGCGCCGGAGGTGGCGATCCATCCCGGGCAGCTGGCCTATGTGATCTACACCTCCGGCTCCACCGGACGACCCAAGGGCGTCGGCGTGCCCCACGGCGCGCTTGCCATGCATGTGCGCGCCACCGGGGCGCTCTACGGCACGGGCGAGGACACGCGGGAGTTGCACTTCCTCTCCTTCGCCTTCGACGGCGCCCACGAGCGCTGGATGGTGCCGCTGGCCTTCGGCGGCGCCATCGTGCTGCGCGACCAGGGCCTGTGGAGTGCCGAGGAGACGCGGGACGCCCTGGCCCGCCACCACGTCACCCACGCCGGCTTCCCGCCGGCCTATCTCACCCAACTCGCCGAATGGGTGGAGGGCGCCGGCGATCCGCCCCCGGTGACGGTCTATTCCTTCGGCGGCGAGGCCATGCCGCGTGCCGGCTTCGAGGCGGTAAAACGCGCCCTGCGGCCGCAGGTCCTCATCAACGGCTACGGTCCCACGGAGGCGGTGATCTCGCCCATGGCCTGGCGGGTGCCGGCCTCCGAGAGCTTCGACGGGCCTTATGCCCCCATCGGCCGCGCGGTGGGTCTGCGCCGCGCCTATGTGCTCGACGGGGCGCTCCAGCCCGTGCCCATCGGCGTCGCGGGGGAGCTTTATCTTGGCGGAGAGGGGTTGGCGCGCGGCTATCTCGGCCGCCCCGGCGCCACCGCAGAACGCTTTTTGCCAGACCCCTTCGGCCAATCCGGCGGGCGCATGTACCGCACCGGCGACCGGGTCCGCTGGCTCGCCGATGGCACGGTGGAATATCTCGGCCGCGCCGACCAGCAGATCAAGCTGCGCGGCTTCCGCATCGAGCCCGGTGAGATCGAGGCCCAGCTCCGGCAGGAGGAGACGGTGCGCGAGGCGGTGGTGATGCTCCGCACCGATGGCGCCGCCCCCCGGCTCGTGGCCTACGTCACCCCCGCCGACGGCGCGGTGGCCGAGGAAGCCCCGCTGCGCGCTGCCTTGCTGCGCCGACTGCCGGACTACATGGTGCCGGGCCGCATCGTGGTTCTCGACGCCTTCCCCGTCACCCCCAACGGCAAGCTGGACCGCGCCGCCTTGCCCGCGCCTGCGGAAACGCAGGACGTGATCGTCGCGCCGGAAGGCGAGACTCAGCAGGCCGTCGCCGCCATCTGGTGCGACGTGCTGGGACGCGCCAGCGTGGGCGCCAACCAGAACTTTTTCGACCTCGGCGGCAATTCCCTCGCCGCGCTGCGGGTGCTGAACGCCCTGAAGATGCGCTTCCCGGACAAGACCATCGGCGTGCCGCTGCTGTTCAGTCATCAGGATGTAGCGAGCCTTGCCGCCGCCATCGATGCCGATGCGGTGGGCACGACGCAGGTGGTGCGGCTGAACCCGCGCGGCAGCCGGCCCAAGCTCTATTGCTTCCCGGGCCTCATGGTGAACACCCGCGAATATGCCCCGCTGGTGCGCCGGCTGGGGCCGGACCAGCCGGTCACCGGCTTCGTCTGCTACTCCCTCACGGAGGAGCGCAAGAGCATGGTGTCGGTGGAGGACATCGCCGCGCGCTACGCCGCCCACATCCGCGCCGAATGCGCCGGCGGCCGCGCCACGCTGCTCGGCTGGTCGTGGGGCGGGGTGCTCGCCTTCGAGGCCGCGCGGCTTCTGGCCGGCGAGGTGGAGATCGGCTTCGTCGGCATGCTGGACGTGTGCAATCTCGACGTGAATTTCGCCGTGGGCCGGCTCGCCGACATCGCGTCCGCCGACCGCGCCCGCCTTGCCGCGCAGGTCGCGGCCTGGCTCGACCTAGCCCCCATGCGGGCCGAGTGGGAGAACCTGTTCGCCCGCATGGACGACACCCTGTTCACCCAGTTCCTGCGCTATGTGGAGACCATTGGCGGCGACCTGCCCACCGACGGGCCAGGCCTCGGCAGCCGGGAATACGAGCTCTTCACCTTCATCGACAACACCCTGCTCTACCGGCGCTTCCGCATGGCCCCGTTCGACGTGCCGGTGCGGGTGTGGCTGGCGGAAAACTCGGTGGCGCGCGGGCTCGACCTCGTGGACTGGAGCCGCTACTCGCCCCGCGTGGACCAGGTGGAGGTGATCGCCGGCGTCACCCATCGCGAAATCGTGGACAGCGCCCGCTTCCACGACAGCTTCGCCCGCAGCCTCGCCAAGGCCTGGGACACGCCGCGCGCCGCGGCGCTGGCCGGAGCGGCGGAATGAGAGGTCTGGGGGAGGCCCGGCAAGCCTTGAACGGCCGGTCCGCAGTCCCGCCGTCAGACCCGGCCGTGTGCCGGGCATCCGCACCCTTGCGCGATGCAAGCTTCGGTGGCTGGTCCCGCGCCGTGAACCTTGCGGGAGGGGCTATCCGTCCCTTCGGCCTCAGCCTTGGCAGCTCTTGGCCGGAGTCACGCTGCCTTGGCAGCTCTTCGCCAGAGCCACGCCCTCAGGGCACGGTTGCCCCACGCGTTGCCTTGCCTTTAGAGCGCTTTCGAGCGAAGTGGACGCCGGTTCGCGTGAAGAAAACGCGTCAACACAAGAGTCTAGAGCGACTACCGTGGGCCTAGGCGAGCGGAAAACGCTCTAGACGTCTTGTCACCGGCGAGCACATGGGGGCAGTTGCTGCAATAGCCGCGCTCCGGCAGCAGGTAGCGCACGCAGCACACCCGCCGCCACCGTCCCTCGCCGCCCGGTCCCGGCTCGTAGCGCACCGGCGCGTGGAAGGGATTGCGTGCGCCGCCCGGCCAGCGCGGCGCCGCCACCAATAGATCGCACGCCGCCACGGCGGACGGGGCCTGCCCCATGCCCTCCAGCTCCCGCAGGATGGCTTCGAACAGGTTGGCCGCATTGGTCCAAAGCACCTTGGTCGAAAGCCCCGAGCGCGCCGCCAGCGCCACAAACACCGGCTCCAGATGATCGAAGACCAAGGGCTTGAAGCGCACGAACGGGTCGGCCTCGCCATCCACATGCCCATCGTGGGGCAGCACGAAATGGTCCGGCAGGCCCTCCTCGTCCAACACGATGGCGAGGTCGTCGATCGCAACCGGCATGTGGCGGCCGAGCACCAGATGGGCCACCACCACCACCGGCATCAGGATGTGCACGTAGTGGATGGAAAAGAGCGAGGCGAGGGCGCGCGGGTCCTCGCCGCCGAAATGGGCGGCCACAAGGTCCAGCACCGCGTCGAGCCGCGCGGGATCAAGCAGTTCGGGCAGGGGAAAGGCGCCGGGCTTGGCGCCGGGCAGCACCAGCGTGTCCGCATAGGGTTCGAGCGGGCCGTGGAAGATGGGCGCGAGGGCGGGGATCATGGGGTGTCCCTCACAGCCGCCGGATCCGCCACAGCAGATAAGGCGCGCCGATGAGCGTGGCGAGGAGGCCGGTGGGGATCTGCCGGGGATAGATCAGCGTGCGGCCCAGGACATCGGCGCCCACCATGACCGCGGCGCCGATCAAGGCCGCCGCGATCAGATGCGGCAGCGCCCGGGAAAAGCCCGCGAGCCGCGCCAAGTGCGGCGCCAGAAGGCCCACGAAGGTCAGCGGCCCCACGATCAGCGTGGCGGTGGCGGTCATCACCGCCGTGAGCAGCAGCAGCAGCAGGCGCGCCAGCTTCACGTTCACCCCCACCGCGCCGGCGGTGACCGCGCCCAGCGGCAACAAATCGAGCCAGCGGGTGAATGGCACCGCCGCCGCCCCCAACACCGCAAGGGCAACGAGCCCGGTGACCGCCTCCGCCTCCCCCACCCGCGCGGTGGAGCCGGCGAGCCAGGCCAGCAGCGTCATGGCGCGGGGATCGCCGGAGGCCGTCACCGCCACCACCAGCGCATCGAACAACGCGCCCAGCGCAATGCCGGCCAACAGGATACTGTCCGGCGCGAAGGCGGCGCGGCGGGTCAATGCCAGCAGGCCGAAGGTGGTGAGCGCCGCTCCCGCCGCGCCTGCCCCGATCTCGGTGGAACGGTCGGCGCCGGGCAGCGCCATCACCACCACGATGAGCGCCAGCGCCGCGCCGGAGGTGAGGCCCAGCACCTCCGGACTCGCCATGGGGTTGCCGGTGACGCGCTGGGTGACGGTGCCCGCCATGGCGAGCAGCCCGCCGGCCGCAAGCGCCGCCACCACCCGCGGCCAGCGCCAGTCGAGGAAATCGCCGGACAGGTCGAGGCTCCAGCCGCCCGCATCGTGCGACAGCAGCAGCGCCGGCACCAAAAGGACCGCGAGCACGACACCCACCTGCCCCAGGGCGAGGGCCGGCCTTTCCAGGCGCGGCTCCAGCACCGGGGCGGCCATGCGCGGCGGCCGGACATCGCGCTGAAGGCGGGGCAGCAGCCACAGCAGCAGCGGCGTGCCAAACAGGGCCGTCAGCGCGCCGGTGGGCACGAGATCGCCATAGAGCCCGGCCAGAAGCTGCACCAGTTGGTCGGTGAACCAGAGCAGGGCCGCGCCGATGAGTGGTCCCCACACCAGCCGGGCGCCGAAGGTGCGGGCGCCGGCCAGCGTCGCCAGCGCCGGCGCGGCGAGGCCGACGAAGCCCACC
Organism: Xanthobacter autotrophicus ATCC 700552; assembly: GCF_043194565.1. GTDB lineage: Bacteria > Pseudomonadota > Alphaproteobacteria > Rhizobiales > Xanthobacteraceae > Xanthobacter > Xanthobacter autotrophicus_F. The sequence continues at coordinate 121,468 of NZ_JBAFVS010000007.1, forward strand.
ACGCCCACCGCGCTCACCACCGCCGCCGCCAGCACCACGGCTACCGCGAGCGCCGCGCCGCGCAGCCCCACCAGCGGCACGCCGAGGCTGCGCGCGCCCTCTTCATCAAGGTCCAGCAGCGCCAGCGGGCGCACCATCAGGGCCGCCCCGAGACCCGCCACCGCCACCAGCGGCGCCAGATGCAGCACCACGCCCCAGTCCTGCTGGGCAAGGGAGCCCGCGCCCCAGATGAACAGGCCGGCGAGATAATTCTGGTTGAACAGCACCAGAGTGGCGCCGAGGGCCCCGAAATAAAGGCTCACCACCATGCCCGCCAGCACCACCGCCAGCGGCGCCAGTCCCTTGTTCCAGGCCAGCGAGAACACCAGCACGGCGGCAACGCCGCTGCCCGCGAGCGCCACCGCCTCGCGCCCGAACCCGGCAAGGCCAGGTACCGCAAGACTTGGCAGCGCAAGGGTTGCCACCACCAGAGCGAGATGGGCGCCGGCGGACACGCCAAGGGTGGTGGGCGAAGCGAGCGGATTGCGCAGCACCTGCTGCATCAGCACGCCTGACAGGCCCAGCGCCGCCCCGCACAGCCACGACACGAGAAGGCGCGGCAGCCAGCTGAAATGCACCACCACTTCGCCCATGGCGCCGGGGCGGACCAGCGCCTGCAAGAGGGAGCCGGTGCCGATGCGGGCATGAAGGCTCTCCGCGCTCAGGGCGGCGGCGCACAGCGCGAGAACCAGCACCAGCGTGGCGGGGCGGAACAGGCGGACGGAACCTTCAGCCACGGGCATCCCCCCGCCCCGCGCCGGAGATGGCAGGCGCGGCGGCATGGTCCGCCAGCACGCGGGCAAAACGCATGGCGGAGACGAGGCCGCCGAACGACCACACGGTTGGCAAAAGGCCAACGCGGCCGGCCTCGACCATGGGCAGGCGCTGCCACAGCGGCCCGTGCGCCAGGGTTGCCCGGGCCTCGGGCGGCACCGGCTCGAACACCAGCAGCGCCGCATCCTGCGCGGCGGCCAGATGCTCCAGCCCGAAGGTGGCGAAGCCCCAGAAGCTCGCGGCCCCCGTGAAGGCATTGGCGATGCCAAGGCGGGGCAGCACCGCGTCGAACAGGGAACCGCGGCCATAGACGCGCACGTGCCGGGCATCCACGAAGCTGGCAAGATAGAGCGGCCGGACGGTCAGCGGCGCCACTTTCGAGCGCGCTTCCTCCAGCACGGCATCTGCGTCCGCCAGAAGGCGCGCGCCCGCCTCCTCGCGCCCGGTGGCGGCGGCCAGCGCCAGCGCCACCTGCCGCGCCCGCGTCCACACCTCGCCGTCCGCGTCGAAGATGGCGAGGCTCAGGGTCGGCGCGATGCGGGCGAGCATGGGCTCGAACGAGGCCAGTTGCGGGGTGATGACGATGAGGTCCGGCTTCAACCGCGCCACCGCCTCCAGATTGGGCTCGACACGCAGCCCCAGATCGGGGACGCCCGGCGGCAGCGCCGGTTCGCGCACCCATTGCGCATAGCCATCGCCTTCCGCCACCCCCGCCGGCACCACGCCAAGGGCGAGCAGGGTCTCGACCATGCCCCAGTCGAACGCCACCACCCGCGGCACGGGAGCGGCCATCGCCCGGCTGGCGAGCAAAGCCGCCGCGCCGGCGATCAACGCACGGCGGGAGAAAAGAACATCCCTCATGCGACCACCTTCGGCGCCACGCGGCGGACGCTGGTCTGCCGTTCCGCCGCCGGGCAGCGCGCGACGGCACGATGCGTCTTCTCCAGTTGCGCCTTGTCGGGAGCGCGCGTTTTGGCAGAGTGCGTCTTGGCAGAGTCCGCCTTGGCCGCGCGCGCCTTGGGGCAGCTTGCCTTGGGACAATGCGCGGTGGTCCGCCCGCAATAGGCGTCGATGGCGTCGCGACAGGTCTTGGTGGCATCGCGCACCATGAAATTCACCAGCGTGCGCGACACCCCGAGATGTTCGGCAATGTCCTTCTGCGGCACGCCGTCGATGCGGTGGCGCAGGAAGGCGAGGCGCGTGCGCGGCGGCAGGGTGTCGAGGGCACGGACCACCGCCTCCAGCATCTCGCGCTGCTCCAGGCGCTCCAGCGGGCAGGCGCAGGGCATGGCCACGTGGGCGGCTTCCTCCGCGCTGCCGGCAAGGCTGCGCTCGCGCTTCAGCCTCCGTGCCCGGTCGATGGCCAGGTTGCGCACGAGACGGTAGAGGAACGGCGCCGGATGGTCCGCCGCGATGATCCCCTCCCCCTCGCAGAGCTTGACCGCCACGTCCTCGACCACATCCTCCGCCAGATGCCGGGACTGGACGATGCGAAACGCCATCCGCACCAGCCGGGCGCGGTGGGCGAGCAGGGTGTCGAACAGGGGGACGCTCGCCGCCGCGCCTGAAAGCGCCACGGAAGCAGAGGTAATGCGCAGCGGCGCGGTCATGGGAACCCCTTTCCGCCGACCGGCGGAATCACCCGCGCAACCCGGCACATCCAGCCCCCGCCCTTAAGCCGTGGGGAAGTGTCAGCGAACGAAACTCACCGGCCACCCGCCGTGCGGGTGCGCCATCACCGCCATGGGAATGCCGTAGATCTCGGCGAGCGCATCGGCGGTCACCACCTGGCCCGGCGGGCCGCGCATCAAAAGCCGCCCGCCGCGCAGCGCCACCAGTTCGTCGCAGTAACGCGCCGCCATGTTGACGTCGTGCAGCACCATCGCCACGCCGAGCCCGTGCGCGTGGCCCAGCCTGCGCGCCAGCGCCATCACTTCCACCTGGTGGGCCACGTCGAGGGCGGCGGTGGGCTCGTCCAGCAGCAGGTAACGCGCCTCCTGCGCTACCAGCATGGCGAGCCATGCCCGCTGCCGTTCACCGCCCGAAAGGGTCTCCACCAGCCGGTTGGCGAAGCCGCCCACGTCGGCCAGCGCCAGCGCCGTCTCCACCGCCTCGCCGTCGCGCGCACTCTTGCGGCCGAGCGCGCCGTGCCAGGGATAGCGGCCGCACGCCACCAGTTCGCGCACCTTGAGCGCGCCCGCCGACGGCGGCGTCTGTGGCAGATAGGCGACCATGCGGGCAAACGCCCGACTGCTCCACGACGACAGGCTTTGCCCATCGAGGACAAGCGTGCCCGCGCTTGGCGCCTGTTGCCGCGCCAGAAGCTTCAACAGCGTGCTCTTGCCCGACCCGTTATGGCCGATGATGCCCACCACCCGGCCCGGCCGGAGGGTGAAGGACACGTCGCGCAGCAGCGGGCGCCCTTCGGCGGCAAAGCCGACCCCGTCGAGCACAAAGCCCTTCGGCTCCACCGCCGCCATCGGCACGTCAACTACCATTTGTAGGTGACCTGCGCCGTGATGGTACGGGTCTGCCCGTAGGAGCAGCCGATATAAGTATCCGCGATGCTGGAGCAGGTGCCCACATAAGCATTGTCGAACAGATTCTTGGCGGTGAGCGAGAACAGCCAGCTGTCCTTGGCGTAGCGCACCGCCGCGTCCACCAGCGTGTAGCTCGGCACATAGATGGTATTCTCGCGGTCGCCCCAGGTGGCGCCCACGTAGCGCACGCCGCCGCCCAGGCCGAAGCCCTTCAGAGCGCCGTCCTGGAAGGTGTAGTCCAGCCAGGCCGAGGCCAGATGCTCCGGCACTCGCTCGGGCGTATTGCCGACGATGCTCTGCGCCCCCTCGGGCGGCGTGTCCGCCGTCACCTCGGCGTGCAGATAGGTGTAGGCGGCGAGAAGCTTGAAGCCGTTCTCGAAGTCCACCGCGCCTTCCACTTCGAAGCCCCGCACCTGGATCTCGCCGGTCTGGTAATAGGCCTGCTGCATGGGGTCGGTGGTGTCGAAGCTCACCGCATTCTGCTTGGTGAGCTGGTAGAGCGAGGTCTGGATGTAGCTTTTTCCGTTGTTGGGCTGGTACTTCAGGCCCACTTCATACTGTTCGCCGGTCTCCGGCTCCAGCGGCTCCATGGCGTAGCTGATGGGCAGCGGGCCATAGTCCGTCTCCACCGTCACGCTGGACTGGGTGAAGCCCGGCATCACGTTGAACGAGCTGGAATAGCTGGCATAGGGCGTCAGGCCATTGTCGAACAGGTAGGAGAGACCGACCCGGCCGCTGAAGGCGCCGTTGTTGGCGCTGGTCTGGAACGTGCTCGGAACGTTGACGCCATAATAATAATTCAGCAGCGGCGCGAGCTGTGCGAGCACCGGGCTCTGGGTCGAGCTTTCGGTCTGCACCCAGTCGTAGCGGCCGCCGAAGGTGAACACCCATTTGTCGTGAAGCTTGAACATGTCCTGGGCATAGATGCCGGTCTGGCTCAGCTCCTGGGAGGTGTTCAGGGTGTTGATCAGCGGCGCGACGGTGCTGTCGTAGACGGGGAAATAGGGATTGATCGGCCCCACCGGCGAGGAGCCCGTGATGAGGCTCTGCAGCGTGCCGCCATATTGGGTGCCGTCCTGCTGGGTGTTGGAATAATCGAGGCCGAACACCACCTGATTCTTGGCGAACCCCAGATCGCTGTCGTACTGGGCCTGGTTGTCGATGGTGAAGACGCCCAGCGTCTGGTCATTCTCCTGCGCGGTGCGCAGCAGGGTGGAGGTGTCGCCATAGGCCGCGGTCGGGTAGGCGGTGCGATAGTCCACGTCCACCGATGCGTAACGCAGGTTCTGCCGCAGCGTCCAGCCGTTGTCGGCCCGGTGCTCGAAGAAATAGCCGCCCGAATACTGGGTGGCATCATACTTCGACCAGTCCGGCACGCCGAGGAAGCGCGAGGGGGGAATCTTGCCGTAGACGCTGGAGTAGAGCGTGCCTTCCGCCGGCAGCAGCTGGTAGGTGTCGCCGGTGCGATCCTGCTGCAGGTTGGCAAACACGGTGAAGGTGGTGTCCGCGTTCGGCGTCCAGGTCAGGGTCGGCGCCAGATAGATGCGGTCGTTGGAGACATAGTCCACCTGGGTATCGGCCCAGCGCACCAGTCCGGTGAAGCGATAGGTGAGGTTCGAGCCGTCAACGCCCGCGCCATTGATGTCGAAACCGGTCTGGATATTGTCGAACGAGCCGTAGGAGGTCCAGATCTCGCCGAACTGCGACCCCACCACCGGCAGCTTGGACACCAGATTGACGAGGCCACCGGGATTGTTGAGGCCATAAAGCGTGGAGGTCGGCCCGCGCAGCACATCCACCCGGGCAAGGCCGTAGGGCTCCTGGCGGAAGCCGGCGAAGCCAGCCGTGGGCATGCGCATGCCGTCGCGATAGATGCCCAGCAGGTTCTCGTCGAAGCCGCGGATGACGAACTGCTCGAAGCGATTGTCCTGCCCGTAGGGCGAGGCCGAGACGCCCGCCGAATAGCCGATGGCGTCACTGAGGGTCTGCACCCCGCGATCATCCATCTGCTGGCGCGTGACCACCGAGATCGACTGCGGAACCTCGCGCAGCGGCACGTCCATCTTCATGCCGGTGGAGGTGTCGACGGCCACGAACGGCCCGGCGACACCGTCGGCCTCCACCGTCACGGTGTCGAGCTGGACACCGCCTTCCGGCAGCGTGCCGCCGCCGCTCGCCGCCGGCCGGGCAATGGTGACCGAGTTGGCGCTGGTGAAGCGGTAGGTGAGGCCGGTGCCCGCCAGCAGGCGCGACAGGGCCTGCGCCGGCGCAAGGGTGCCGGACACGCCCGGTGACCTGACCCCGCGGGCCAGATCCGCCGTGTAGAGCACCTGAAGATTGGCGCGATCACCGAACGCGGTCAGCGCCGTGGTGAGGGACGACGGCGGGATGGAGAACGGGACCGCCGCCGCCTGCTGCGCCATGGCGGGCGAAACGGCAAAGCCCGACGAAATGGCCGTGCTCGCCAGAAGACCGAAGCCCAGGCCGAGACGGATGACCTTGCCGCTCACGCGCGACGGCCGACGACAGCGATAGTCCAGCATGACACCCCGAAAGCCCGATGAGCTGTGCGGCGGCGCCGACCCGAGCAGCCGGGACCGAGCGCCGCGATATCTCAAAGACGGACGCGGGTGGCCGGGACCTCACCTCGATCGGGAGAAAAAATCGGCGGCTGGACTTTCCGCCATCGTCAGGCGGGGTAGAGCAGCACGAGATAGCGCGTGAGCGCCATGGAGCGCACCGGCAGGCTGCGGGTGATGGCCTCCAGGACGCCGTCCGGCTGGCGGATGTCGAAAATGCCGGAGACCCGCAGGCGCAGCAGGGTGCTGTCGGTGACCATGATGGTGCCTGGCCGGTAGCGGTTCACGTCGGCGATCACCTGCCGAAGCGGACGATCCTCGAAGATGAGCTTGCCGCGCCGCCAGGCCGAGGCCTGAACATCGCTCACCTGTTCCGTCTCGCCGATGCCGGAGGCATCATAGCTCACCGCCTCGCCTGCCCGCAGTTGCGCCAGCGCGGCCGCGCCGGCCCGGATCGAAACCGCGCTCTCGGTGACCGCCACGGTCACCTCGTTCGACCACAGGTGCACGGAGAACTGGGTTCCGCTCGCCGTGGTGACCCCGCCCGCCGCCGTCACCGAGAAGGCCCGCGCCGGATCGGGGGCGACATCGAAGAAGGCGCGGCCGCGCAACAAGGTGAGCAGCCGCGCCTGCGGCGTGAACTGGAGCGACAGGGCGGAATCCGCGTCGAGGTCCACCCGCGAGCCATCCGCCAGCGTCAGTTGCCGCTGCTCGCCGACGCCGGTGCGGATCGCGCCGTCGAACCAGTCCGGAACGCCCAGGGCCACTCCGGCCACCACCGCCGCCGCCATGCCCGTGGCCCCGATGAACAGGCCGCGGCGCGACATCATGCCCCCCGATGCACGGAAAGCGGGCGAACCGCCCGCCGCCGCCGCCCGCCGCGGATCGCCCATTTGGTCGAGGTCGCCCCAGAGCGTCTCCAGCGATTCATATTCCCGGCGGTTCTCGGCGGCAGCGGCGATCCAGCTCTGGAACGCCACGGCCTCCGCCGGCGTCACCTCGCCGGAGCGCATCTTGACGAACCAGCCCAGCGCTGCGTCGCGGGCCGTGGGTCGGACTGTCGTGTCTCGAACTTGCGATTTGCGCACACCGGCACCTGTGGAACGAACCGTGCGGCGAAGATCCGTTTTTCACCGCTCTGTCTCTCCTGACGAAATAGACCGGCCTGCACCTCACCTCAAGATTTAGAAATTTTCTAGAAACGATCCCCAAGCATTGCTTCGGCCACAACGGCGGCGATCCCCAAGTCCCATCGCCGGGAATGACGGTATCCGACAGCTGTCGCCATGCGCCTAGGGCGGTCTGCCCCGGTCTTCGACCGATGCCGCGTGGGTTGCGATCCAACGCCGCGCAGAACACGGCCGATTTGGCGGGAAAAGGTTAGAGCATTTTCGAGCGAAGTGGACGCCGGTTCGCGTGAAGAAAACGCGTCAACACAAGAGTCTAGAGCGGCTACCGTGAGCCTAGGCGAGCGGAAAACGCCCTCTAAACTTAAGGAAAGAGAACGCGTTATCCGATCAGATTGCGATGCAATCTGATCGGCGCGTGCTCTAGTCGAGCAGGTCCGCAAGCCGGTCGCGGCAGTGGACGAGCGCCTTCATCACATGCTTCTCGACCATGCTGCGGCTGATGCCGAGGCGCTCGGCGATCTCGCCATGGCTCAGGCCATCGAACTTGTGCAGCAGGAACACCTCGCGGCACTTCGGCGGCAGCTCGGCGATGGCGGCGTCGAGCACCCCCAGCCGCTGCTTGTAGTCCAGCGTGTGCTCGGGAGACGGTTCGGGCGCGGCCACACCCTCATATTCGACATCCGCCGCGACCAGACGTGATCGCACGGCCTCTTGCCGCAGATGGTCGATGGCGATGTTGTCAGCGACGCGAAACAGATAGGCGGCCGGGCTTGCGATCTCGGCGGTGGGTGTGCAGGCATGAATCCGCAAAAACGTGTCCTGAACCACGTCGCTCGCCGCGGCCGGATTGCCAATGCGACGCGCGACATGACGCAGCAGATCATCGTAATGCCGTGCGAAGGCGCTTAATAGAAATATTCTATTTTTCGGCTCCACAACCCGAAACTTCCTGTCAGCATTGGAAAGAGCGGGCGACGCTTTCATTCCAATAATCAGACCAGCCAATCAATTCTGGTAAAATAGAGCATAGGCCGGATCGATGCAATGCATTCGCAACTGCAGACCGGCCGCCGGCAAGCCGCAGCGCGCGAGACAGGGCGCGCCCGCCGCGCACCACCCACCGCGCACTATCCGCTGCGCACTACCTGCCGCGCACTTGGGCATTTCGTTTCCACGCGCACCGGGATAAGAGGAACCAAAATCGGGGAAGCGAAACGCTCATGTCCTCCACTGATCAGAAGGTCGCCCTTGTCACCGGCGCCGCGCGCGGCATCGGGCTTGCCGTGGCGAAGAAATTCCTCGCCGAAGGCTGGCGCGTGGCGCTGCTCGATATCCAGGGCGCGCTGCTTGAGGAGGCGGTCGCCAGCCTCGGCGAGGCCGACCGCACCCTAGCCCTGACCTGCGACGTCTCCGATGCCCAGGGCATCGCCGCCGCCGTTGACGCTCTGGTGGCGCGGTTCGGGCGGCTCGATGCGCTGGTCAACAATGCCGGCGTCGCGGTGTTCAAGCCTTTGCTGGAGATCGACGACGCGGAATGGAGCCGGGTGTTCGAGGTGAACCTCAGCGGCCCCTTCATCTGCACTAGGGCCGCGGCGCCGCTGATGCGCGAGCAGGGCGGCGGGGCCATCGTCAACATCACCTCCATCTCCGGACTGCGGGCCTCGACGCTGCGCACCGCCTACGGCACCAGCAAGGCCGCCCTCGCGCATCTGACGAAGCAGCTTGCGGTGGAACTCGCGAGCCTCGGCATCCGCGTCAATGCGGTAGCGCCCGGCCCGGTGGAAACCGCCATGGCCAAGGAGGTGCACACCCCCGCGATCCGCGCCGACTATCACGACAGCATCCCGCTCAATCGCTACGGGCTGGAGCAGGAACTGGCGGAGGCGATCTTCTTCCTGTGCAGCGATCGCGCCAGCTACATCACCGGCCAGGAACTGGCGGTGGATGGTGGCTTCGACGCCGCCGGCATCGGCCTGCCGACCCTGCGCGGTGCCCGCCGCAACGGGTGACAGCCATGGACCGCTGAGATTGCCTCATCGGCCGCTAGAGCATTTCCCCGTTTCACTGAATCGGGGAAATGCTCTAGGTTATTGAGTTTACGCGTTTTCTTTACGCGAACCGGTATCCACTTCGCTCGAAAACGCTCGAGTGAGGCACCCGCGCGGCACCAGAGCGACACCCTCCGGGTGCGGTCATCAACCTTTTGTAAGCCCTGCCGCCCGACAAGCAGGGAACGTCTCCCCTGCAGCGGCATTCCCTCTTCAAGCCCCCACGGACACGCGCTGCGCGTCCCAACGGCAGAAGAGGACGTGTGATGATGTTCGGCTTTCGCTTCCACGCCCGGCGCACTCCGCCGCAGGCCCCCGCCCGTCCCACGACCCATATGGTGGCGCGGCTGGTCCCCGCGGCGCCGTGCGGCTGGGTTTTCTTCGACGGCAGCGAAACCCGCATGATCACCGCCGATGGCACCGACCTCATCATTCCCGGCGGCGCGTTTTTCCCCAGGGAGGCGCGGCGCTATGCCAGCGAGAGCGAAGCGAGCGCCGAGGCGGCCCGCCTCAACGATGCGAGCCCGTGCCTGGACCGGCCCTGGCGGGAGATGCCGGCATCCGCCTTCGAGATCAAGCGATTATCCTTCGCCCATGCGATGGCGTAGCTCTGACGATGGCGCAGTTCTGAGACTGGGGCACGGCCCGCGGATGGCACCGTCCGGGGACAAGTGCGGCACGACAAGGCCGCCGCTGCCCGTCAGGACACCGGCGGCCTGGTCTTGCGGAATCAGCCGGTCTCAGATCGCGGCGTTGATCCACTGCACCAGCTTCGCCTTGGGGGCGGCGCCCACCTGGCGGGAGGCGATCTTGCCGTCCTTGAACAGCAGCAGGGTGGGAATGGACATGATGCCGTACTTGGAAGCAGTGGCGGGATTCTCATCCACGTTCAGCTTCACGATGCGGATCTTCTCGCCCATCTCGCCGGACACTTCCTCCAGGATGGGAGCCACCATGCGGCAGGGGCCGCACCATTCGGCCCAGAAGTCCACGATGACCGGCGCGCTGGACTGGAGCACGTCCTGTTCAAAATTCTGATCCGAAACCTTTTCGACCGACATGGCAGACCTCGTAGGGGGAAACCCGGGAAACCACTGAATGTTGGGACCGAACGTAGGGAGCCCCTCCCCTCCTCGTCAAGGCGCCGTCACGGCGAGGTGAGACCGAGCCGCACCAGCGCAGCCTGCAGGCGGGCGGATTCGAGCCGGAAAACGCGAGGACCCGCCGTATAGACCAGCCGTGCCTCGAACGCGCGCCCGGCGAACACCTGCGACAGAAGAGCGCCATAGACGGCGAGCTGTGCCACATAAGCCTCGGCCACGTCTTCCGGCCGCTGGGGCGGGGTGCGGTCGGTCTTGAAGTCGGCGACGATCAGCAGCTCAGGCGTCACCGCCAGCCGGTCGATGCGGCCGGAAACGTGGAAATCCGCGCCCTCCCGCGCCTTCAGCCGGCCGATGACGGGCACTTCCGCCCGGCTTCCCACGCCGAACAGGTCCGCGAGCGGCGCATGGCCGATGACACCGAGCGCTTCCTCCAGCACCTCCTGATGGATGTCGTCCGCCACCTTGTCCGCGGCATGCCGCAGCAGCCTCAGCCCCGCCGTGGCGCGCTCGGGCGCCGGCAGGTCGGGCAGGCCGGCGAGCAGGCGGTGGACCAGATCGCCCCGCACCAGGGGCGACAGCGCCGTCTCGGGCGCCGGCGTGCGCAAAGGCGAAGGGCCTGCGGCTTCGGTCTTGGAGGGGCGCAGCAGGCGCGGCGCATCCTCCGGCGGCGGGGGATGGGGGAAGGCGGGCAGCGCCGGCTCCGCCCCGGTCGCGGACGAGGGCGCCGCCGGCCCGGCCACGGCGAGGCCCGGCCCCTTGTTCCAGCGCAACACCTGGCCCGCGAAGCCGATGGCGTCCCGCTCCTGAGCCTCCGGGGCGAGGGCGGCGCGCACCAGTTCATACCAGCAGCCCTCCGGGCGGGCATGGGCCTTGTCCTTGGCGGGCGCGCGGGTCTCGGCGCCGCAGACGATCACCGCATCCTCGGCGCGGGTGAGGGCCACATAAAGCAGGCGGCGGTGCTCCTCCAGCTCGCGGGCGGCGGCGGCAGCGCGGGCGGTGGCGAGGCGTTCGGGGTCTTCCGCCTTGCGCGGGGCCAGCACCGGCACCTCGCCCTGCGGCCCCGGCACGCAGATGAGGCCGCCGGCGGAGCGCGCCTTCGGCATGTCCACCGTGTCGGCGAGGATGACGATGGGCGCCTCAAGACCCTTGGCGCCGTGCACGGTCATCACCCGCACCTCGTTGCGGCCGCTCTCCATGTCGCGCTTGGTCTCGGCGCCGCCGCGCCGCAGATAGGCGAGGAAGCCGGCAAGGCTGGCCGGCTCGGTGGATTCGTAGGCGCGGGCCAGCGCCATGAACTCGTCCAGCACGTCCGCCGCCTCGGGGCCGAGCCGGGCCAGCATGGCACGCCGCCCGCCGTCGCGGCCCAGCACGCGGGCGTAGAAATCGAACGGCCGCAGCAAGGCCGCCTCGCCACGCCACGCGGCGAGCCGGGCCCAGATGGCCGCATGGCGCGGATCGGGCGCCACCTTGAGCGCATCCACCAGCCGCCCGGCCCGGCCGGGGCACAGCACCAGGAGATCGTCGTCGGTAAGGCCGAACAGCGGGCTCTTGAGCAAAGCCCCCAGCGCCAGGTCGTCGTCGGGGGAGACCAAAGCGTCGCCCAGCGCCATCAGGTCGAGGGCGGCGATATGCTCGGCCACCACCAGGCGATCGGCGCCCGCCACCTCCACCTGCGCATCCTTCAGCTCCTTGAGCGCGCGGATGACGGCCTCGAACACCCGCCCGCGCCGGCGCACCAGCACCAGCACGTCGCCCGCCCGCATGGGCCGGCCATTGCGGGAGGGAATGGCAAGGCCGGTGGCGATGCCGGCCTGGATGAAGCCGGCGATGCGCTGGGCCAGCCGGCTCACCGGATCGTCCGCCGGAACCTCGTCCAGCGGCCGGCGCCAGTTGTCAGGCTGGGGGGCGGGTTCGGGCGTGGTGGTGGGCCAGATCTCCACCAGGGCCGGCGCATCGGCGCGGATGGCGGCATGCACCGGGGCCACGGCATCCAGCGTGAGGCCATCATGGGCCTCGGGGCGGGAGAAGATCTGGTCCACCGCCTCCAGCACGCCGGGGGCGGAGCGGAAGGAATGGGGCAGTTCCACCCGCCGAAGGGCATCCGGCCCCGCCTTGCGGGCAAAGGTGGCGCGCATCTCGCCGAAGGCGCGCGGATCGGCGCCCTGGAACGAGAAGATGGACTGCTTCTCGTCCCCCACCACGAACAAGGTGCGTGTCACGTCCTCCCGCGCGCCGGCGCCGGAGAAGAAGTCGTCGGCGAGGCCCTGCACCACCCGCCATTGCTGCGGGCTGGTGTCCTGCGCCTCGTCCACCAGAATGTGGTCGATGCCCTGGTCCAGCTTGTACTGCACGAAGGTGGGCTGGTCCGAGAGCAGCTGGGCGGCCTTGACGATGAGATCGTCGAAATCCAGCAGCCCGCGCGCGGCCTTCTCCGCCTCGTAGCGGCGGACGGCTTCTGCGGCGAGGGTGAGCGCCGCCTCGGTGCGCTCCAAAGTGCGGGCGCCCAGCAGCTGGTCGGACAGGGCCGCAAGGCGGTCGCGCTCGTCCCGAAGCCGCGCGGCAAGGCCGGGGGCACGGTCGGCAAAGCCCTTGGTGAAGAGGTTCCGGTCCGAGCGCGGCCCGTCCGCCCCGAAAAACACGCGCCGCCAGGCGGCAAGGCCGGACGCCATGTCCCCCGCCTCGGCGGCGGCCAGAAGATCATCGCCCCGCGTGCGGTCGGTGGCCTTGTCGGAGGCGGCCAGCTCCGCCGCCGCGCCCGCCCATTCGGAATAGGGCAGATGGGGGCTTGCCAGCATCTGCGCTTCCAGGTCCGCCACGCTGGCATCCCCCGGAAGATCGAGCGCCCGCGCCACCGCCGCCCGCCGCGCCTGGGCCGTGTCGCCCAGCGGCTGGATGCGGGCGCGCAGGGCGATGGCGGCCTCCAGCAGGCCGGAAAGGCCGCTGTCGGACATGTCTTCCGTCAGCCGCGCCAGCGCCTCGCCCAAGGGCGCGGACGGCACGCGGGTGGCGGCCACCACGAGGTCGGCGCGGATGCGGGCCATCAATTCCTGCCGACCCACCTCGTCCAGCTCGCCGAAGCCGGCGGCCACGTCCGCCTCGAACGGGAAGCGATGGAGCAGCGCGCCGCAGAAGGCGTGGATGGTCTGGATCTTCAGCCCGCCCGGCGTCTCCAGCGCGGCGGCGAACAGCCGGCGGGCGCGGGCACGCAGGGCGGCGTCGGGGGCCGAGCCCACCGTCTCGCGGATGGCGGCGTCCAGCTCGCCATCGGGCAGGCGCACCCAGCGGCCGAGGATGGCGAGCACCCGGTTGGCCATGTTGGCGGCCGCCGCCTTGGTATAGGTGAGGCATAGGATGCGCCCCGGCGGCGTGCCGGCGAGCAGCAGGCGGATGACGCGGCGCGCCAGCACATGGGTCTTGCCCGAGCCGGCGTTGGCCGACACCCAGGCCGAGAAGGCGGGGTGGGAGGCATCCGACTGGCGGCGCGTCGCCTCGGATTTGGGCGTCGCCTCGGGGTCGCGGGCGGCATCCAGAGCGGGATCGGCGCTCATTCGCCCTCCTCCCCGGAGAGCGCCCATTCGCGCACACGGGCCAGATGATCATAGGTGCCGAAGGTGCCGGACCATTGCGGCGCCGCCAGCGAGCGATAGCCCTGCGCCTCATTCTCGAACGCCATAAGCAGGCTTTCGAGGCCGGCAAGCGCGGTCTCGGCGAGGTCCATGGTGTCGCGGTCCTTGATGCGGATGGGCTTTTCCTCGCCCCCCGCCGCGCCACCCTTCAGCTCCACGTAAAGCAGGTCCGCCACCTCCGCGGCCGGCACGTTGGGGAAGGCGCCGCGCCGGGCCATGGCGGCCTCCAGCGGCAGCTGGGGCGAGAGGGAGGCGACCTGCCGGGCGCTCGGCGCCGTGCCGGTCTTGTAGTCGAGGATGTTGAGCTGGCCGTCGCGGCGCACCTCGATGCGGTCGGCCCGCCCGGTGAGGCGGAAGGTGGCGCCGCCCAGCGGAATTTCAAGGCTGCCGGAGGCTTCCGCCACCACATGGTCGAGATGCATCCGCCGCTCCCGCTCGAAGGCGACCAGAAACCCCGCCGCCCGCTCGAACCGCGCCCACCACAGGGCATGCTCGGCGGGGAAGGCCTTCAGCGGGGCAAAGGCGCGCCGGCCCTCTTCCAGCAGCTTTCCCAGCGCATCGGGCGGCAGTTCGCGGGGATGGGCCTGGGTGAAGCGGCCGATGGCCTCGTGCAGGGCCGATCCACGCTCCGCCCCGCCCGGCGCGGCGTCCAGCGGATCGAGCGGGATGAGGCCCAGAACGTGGCGGGCATAGATGGAATAGGGATCGCGCAGGAAGGTCTCCACCTCCGTCACCGAAAGCCGGCGGGGCCTGAGCGCCAGCGGCGGGGCCGGCGCGGGACGGGTGGCGCGGGGCACGGCGGGGGCATCGTCCAGCCGGCGCGCGGCCTTGACCCACACCGCGCCGCGGGCGCGGGCGGCGGTCCATTCCGCCTCGCCCGCCACCGTTTTCAGCCGCTGCACGAAGCGCGACGGCACACTCTGGGTGCCGCCCACCTTGGCGGCGAAGGTCAGCACCACCTCGGCGGCGCCGAAGCCCTGGACGAAATCGTGGGCGGACAGGCCGATGCGCCGCTCCGGCAGATCCAGCCCCAGGTCGCCGCGCATGGGCCGGCTGAGCCATGGGTCGGTCTCGGCGATGCGCGGCCAGCTGCCCTCGATGAGCGCGCCCAGCACCATGCGGTCCACATGGATGAGGCGGGCCTCCAGCGGGCCGAGGATGCGGATGCGCGCATGCGGCTCGGCGCGCGGACGCACCATGGCGTCGGCAAACAGGGCGCCGGCCGCATCCGCATAGGAGCCGAGGTCGAGGGCGGGACCATCGCCCGCCGCCCCGTCCAGCGTCTCGAAGGTGCGCGCCAGCGCGGCTTCCGCCGCATCCTCCGCGTCGAGGTCGAGGGGGCCGGCGGCCTCCTCCCAGGCTGCGCGGTGGGCGGCGACGAGGGCCGAGAGGGGCGCCGCGCCCCTTTGCGCGCCGAGGGCCAGCAGCGGGCCCAGCGCCCGGTCGAGCCGCGCCACCAGATCACGGGCGCGGTTGAGCGCCGCCTCCCCCATGCGCCGGCGCGGGTCAGCGCCGCGATAATCCTCCCGGTCGAAGGCGGCGATGGCGTCCTTCAACCCGTCGATGCCGGCGCGCGGGCGCGGGCCGCGCAGGGCCACCAGTTCCAGCGCCGCCACCGCATCGGCCTTCGCCTCGGGATCGAGCCCGAACCGCGCCAAAGGATGGCTGAGCAGCGCAAACAGCGGCACCGGCGCCAGATCCTCCGCCGCCGCCATCACCAGCAGGCCGGCGAGGCGCCCTGCCGGACTGTCGGCCAGCGGCGTGCCGGCGGAATCGTCCAGCGCCACGCCGAAGCGCGCCATTTCCGCCGCCACCCGGCGGGCGAGATCGCGGTCGGGGGTCACGAGGGCAGCGGTCTCGCCCACCCGCTCCAGGCTGTCGCGCAGGAGCAAAGCGATGGCGAGGGCTTCGGCGCGCGGGTCGTCCGCCTCCACCACGCTGATGCCGGCCATGGCCGTGCCCAGCGCGGCCGGCGGCAGACGATCGGAGAGGCTGGCCCAGAGGTCGGAGGTCTCGGCCTGCCGCATGGTCTCGCTCATCAGCCGCTCGCGGCCGAAGGGGGCCGGTGCGGCCAGGGGCAGCACATCGTCGCGCGCCACGCCGAGGCGCGGCAGCAGGCGGGCGAGGCCGTATTGGGGATGGTCAGGCGCCGCCTCCCGCCCATGGGTGATGCGGGCGAAGGAGGCAGCGTCCAGATCCTGGTCGAGGCCCGGCAGCACCACGGCGCCCTTCGGCAGGCCGGCGATGGCGGCCAGCAACCGCGCGGTGGCCGGCATGGAGCCAGTGGAGCCCGCCGCGATCACCGGGCCGGCGTCCAGCCCCAGCGTGGCGAGCCGGCGCGCTTCCGCATCCACCAGCGCGTCGCGGCGGGCGGCCGGCTCCACCAGTCCGGCAACGTCCAGATACTCGGTGAAGGCGCGCCGGGCGATGCGCACGAAATCCAGCCCCACGCGGAAATAGCGGTCCAGCTCGTCCGGCACGAGGCCGTCGAGCCCGTCCACGGTGAGCCCCGCCGTGGTGAGGTCGTCGAACAGGGCACCAAGGGCATCGGCGAGGGCAAACGTGGCGGCGGTGCCGGCGGCCACCGCCTCCCGCTCGGCCGCCTTGGCGAGGGTATCACGCCAATGGGCCACCAGCCGCGCCAGCACCAGGCGGCGGTGCACCGGCGCGATGGCGTGGGGCGCGGCCAGCACCGGCGCATCCTCGGAGAAGGCTAGCGCATCCTCGTCCACGTCGCCAAGCGGCACGATCTTCGGCAGCAGCAGCACCGCGCCGCCGGAGGCCTGAAGCAGCGCCTCGGCGAACAGGCGCCCGGCACGGCGGGTGGGCAGGAACACGGTGGCGGAGGCCAACGCGAGGGGATCGGTGCGCGGGGCGAAGCCCTCCACCAGCGTGCCGTCGAGCAGCGCCGTCGCCAGTGTCGGCAGGAAGGGCGCCGAGGACGGGATGGTGAGCACGCGCGGCACGGCCGTCCCTTTCTGTCCAGATCGCGTCCCGTTCGCCCCAGCTCACGACAACCGCTAGATCATTACTTTAACGCGTCTTCTTCACGCGAACCGGCGCCCACGCTCGAAAGCGTTTCTGCGCTCAGTCGCTGGACCTCTGGATCGCTTCCTCGGCGAGGGCGATGGCGTCGGGCGTGCCCACATGCATCCAGATGCCGTCGAGGCGCAGGCCGAACAGGCGCTCGGCCTCGGCAGCCTTGTCGAAGATGCGGTTGAGGGAGAAGGCGCCGTCCGGCGTGCCCTCGAACAGCTCCGGCTTCAGGATGGCGGCGCCGGCATAGACGAACGGAACGACCGTGCGTTCAGCCCGGCGCGTCAGCCGGCCGAGCGTGTCCATCTGGAAATCGCCCATGCCGTCATAGCCGATGGAATGGGCGGCCGAGGCGAGGAGCAGCAGCCCGTCCATCCGCTCCGGATCGAAATGCTCCCTCAGCCGCACCAGGTTCGGCCGCATGCCCTCGATCCAGATGGTGTCCGAGTTGATGGCGAGGAATGGCTCCGGCCCCAGAAGCGGCAGCGCCTTGCGCAGGCCGCCGCCGGTCTCCAGCAATTCGCTCCGCTCGTCGGACAGGACGATCTGCGGCGTTCCGCCCCGGGCTGTGAGGTGCGCCTCCAGCATGTCCGCATGGTGGTGCAGGTTGACCACCGCGCGGGGGATGCCGGCATCGGCCACGCGGTCGAGCACGTGATCGATGAGGGCGCGCCCGTAGACCTCCACCAGCGGCTTGGGCCGGGTGTCGGTAAGCGGGCGCATGCGCGTGCCCATCCCGGCAGCGAGCACCATTGCGGTCGAAATCCCGGCGGTCGAAATCCCGGCAGTGGAAATCCGTGTATCGGAAATCGGGGCCGTCGAAAGCCCAGCCTGTCCCTTGTCCGTCACGCGGCGAAATCCTTGGATGGCAACACCGCCTCGTACCACATCCGGAGCGAGCCGAGATCCTGGTGGCTGAGGCAGCGGGCGAGATGACGGCGGACGCGCGACAGGTGGCGCAGGTAGTGCGGCTTGCCGTCGCGATCGTTGAGCCGGGTGAAGATGCCGAGGACCTTGGACGCCCGCTGCGCGCCCATCAGCGCATAGGACCGCGCGAAGCCGCGCACGTCGAAGGTGGGATCGGCCTCGCGCCGCAGCTTCACGTAGTGGCTCACCAGTTGCAGTTCCAGCTCTTCCGGCACGTCCACCCGCGCGTCCTGCGCCAGCGAGACCACGTCATAGGCGGCCGGCCCCATCACCGCATCCTGAAAGTCGATGAGGCCCACCTTGCGCAGCCCCTCCCGGCCGGGCAGCCAGATGAGGTTGGGGGAATGGTAGTCGCGCAAAACCCAGGTGGGCGGCTCGGCCAGCACCGGGTTGAGCGCGCTGCGCCAGAGCAGGTGGAATTCCTCGCGCACCACGCCGTCCAGCCGGATCCCGCGCGCCGGCAGGTACCAGTCCAGCATCAAGTCGATCTCGGTGAGCATGGCTGCCACGTCGTAAGTGGGCAGCGCCCGTTCCACCCGCGGCGCCACATTCAGCGTGCGCGGCAGGTTGCGGGTGTGGAGCGCGCCGAGCACCTCCATGGCCGCATGATAGCGCTCGGGCACCGGCGCCGCTGGCGTGCCGGCGACGACGCCCTCCCGCCCCAGGTCCTCCAGCACCAGCAGGCCCGCATCGAGGTCGGCTGAATACAGCAGCGGCGCCGACAGGCCCTGCGCCAGCAAGGCCCGGTCCATGGCCACGAAGGGCTTCACATCCTCGGCCAGATGCACCAGCTGGCTGTAGGGCAGGCCCCGGCGCAGGGGCGGCCCGTCCGGCTGGCGCGGCGCGTTCATCAGGATCGCGGAACGGCCGGGCGCCACGAGGCGGGTATAGGAACGGCTGGAGGCGTCGCCCTGCAGGAACACCCGCTCGGCGGCGGCGAACCCGCTCTGCTCGATCAGGCCATCGGCGACCTGGAAGCGGTCGAGCCGGGCGCCGACGCTGCCATGACCGGTGAGGATGGCCACCCGCGCCTCCGGCCCCAGACCCGCGCCAAAATCCGTGCCCGCGGCGTGGAACAGCTCCACGTCCAGGCGGTCCGCCGGCAGGCGGTCGTCGGCCCGGTCCGGCCATTCCACCAGCAGCAACGCATTTTCCCGCAGCTCGTCCCAGCCCAGTTCGTCCAGTTCGTCGGTCTCGATGATGCGGTAGAGGTCGGCGTGCACCACCCGGCCGCGGGGAAAATCATAGGCGATCAGGATCGGGAAGGTGGGGCTCGGCACGTCCACGCCGGCATCTTCCGCGAAGGCGCGGATGAGGGCGCGGGCGAACTCCGTCTTGCCCGCGCCGAGGTCGCCGGTGAGGGTGATGGTGTCCCTCGGCCCGAACCAGGTGGAGAGCCAGCCGGCAAGGCGGGCCGTCGCCGCGATATCCTGGAGCACGACGCGGCAGGCGACGGGCTGGCCGGCAAGGCGTTCGATGACGAGGCTCATTCGGCGGCCTCTCTCCGGCCTTCGCCGGACAAGGGAAAAATGCAGGTGGCGATGGTGCCCTGGGTGTCGCTGCCGCGGGCGTCCGGCCCGCGTCCGGCCGGCGCCACGGTGACGGAACCGCCGTGGAGTGTCATGAAGGAGCGCACGATGGCAAGGCCCAGCCCCGCCCCGCGATGGCGCGGGCCGGCGCTGCGGCTCTCGAAGCGCTCGAACAGGGTATCGGCCACCTCCGTGGGCACGCCCGGCCCCTCGTCCCGCACGGTGAAGACCAATGCCCCGTCCCGCCGCACCGCGCCGAGGCTCACCGTGCCGCCGGCGGGCGAGACGGCGATGGCGTTGGACAGGAGGTTGAACAGGATCTGCCGCACCCGCCGCCCGTCGGCGACGAAATGGCCGGCGTCCGGACCGATGCTGACGGCAAGGTTCAGCCCTGCCTCCGCCACCGGATCGCGCACCGCCTCGGCCACGCCGAGCACGGTCTCGCCCACGTCCACCTCGGACAGGTCCAGCTCCATGGAACCGGCATCGATGGTGGCGAGGTCGAGGATGTCGTCGATCAGCGCGCGCAGCAGGTCCGAGGACTGGCGCATGTGGTCGAGATAGTCCTGCTGGCGGGTGTTGAGCGGGCCGGCGAGGCCATCCCGCAGCATGTCGGCATAGCCCAGCAGCGTGTTGAGGGGCGTGCGCAGGTGGTAGGAGACATGGCCGACGAAGGCGTTCTTCAGCTTGTCCGCCGCCTCCAGCGCCTCGGCGCGCTCGATCAGCGCCCGCTCCACCTTCACGCTGTCGGTCATGTCGCGGAAGGTGACCATGGTGCCGCCGTCCGGCAACGGCTGGGTGGCGCCATCAAGCACGCGGCCGTCCGGGCGCTCCAGCCGCAGCCGCACCGCCTCCCGCGGACCGATGGTGGTCACCGCATGGCGGATACTGGCGAAGGCGGAGGTCTCCCCATGCAGCGGCCGGCACAGGGCCGCCACCGCGTCCACGTGGGGCTTCTCGCCCAGCGCGCGGGCATCCAGCGACCACAGCGCGAGGAAGGCGTGGTTGTAGAGGTTGAGCCGCCCGTCGGAACCGAACACGGCCACCGCTTCCGCCAGCCCGTCCAGGGTCTCGCCCTGGATGCGGATGAGGCTGTTGTAGCGGCTTTCCAGAGCCACATGCTCGGACAGGTCGTCGAACAGATAGGTGACGCCGCCCTCCGCATTGGGCGTAACCACCACCCGCAGCATCTGCCCGCCGGGCAGGTGCCACCAGTCGTTCACCGGCTCGATGGCGCGGTAGGCGTCGCGCATTTGCGCACGCCAGCCGCGGAAATCGGCCTGCTCCGGCACTTTGCGGCGGGTGCGCAGGTCTTCCAGGATCTCGCCTTCCGCCGGGTGCTGGTCGAGAAAGGCGGGGGAAAGGTCGAACAATCGCTCGTAGGCCGCATTGTGAAACACGAGGCGCTCGTCGGCGCCGAAGATGGCCACCGCCGTGGTGAGCTGGTCGAGGGTGCGGCGATGGGCGGCCACCGCCTGCTTCATCTCCGCCCGCGCGTCCTCCTCGGAGGTGACGTCGATGGCGATGCCGGCGGTACCGAAGGCCCCCGCCACCTCCACCACCTCCATCTGCCGGCGCTGGCCCTTGGTAACGGCCTTCACCCGCTGGCGGAAATGCCCGTCCGTCCCTTCCGCGCTCGCGGCGGCGGCGCGGGTCTTGCCGTCAAGCAGGTCGAGGCCCTGGGTCCGCGCCTCCTCCGCCGAGGCGGCACCCACCGCCGCCACGAAGGCGGGGTTCACATAAGACAG
Organism: Xanthobacter autotrophicus ATCC 700552; assembly: GCF_043194565.1. Classification (GTDB taxonomy): domain Bacteria; phylum Pseudomonadota; class Alphaproteobacteria; order Rhizobiales; family Xanthobacteraceae; genus Xanthobacter; species Xanthobacter autotrophicus_F. The sequence goes on from NZ_JBAFVS010000007.1 coordinate 142,547, forward strand.
CGCGCCGTCCGCCCCCCGCAACCAGGCCGGGGACGGCGCCGCATCGAGCAAGGCGGCAAGGCCGGACGCCAAACCCGACGCCCGACCAGACGCCATTTGCCCGACCACCTGCCCAGCCACCTGCCCAACCACCTGCCCGGAGGCATCTCCGGCCACCGGCGCGAGCAGCAGGATGCCGACGCCGGACCGGCTCTTGCCGTCGAGGCGCAGCGATCCTGTGGGCGTGTCGAGGGTCTGGGAGAAGGCGCCGTCCTCCGCCCTCAGGCGGGCGAGCGCGGCTTCGAAGGCCGGCGCGGCCGGGCCCAGTTCCGCGCGGAGCGTTTCGGGGGTGCGACCGAACAGGTCGGCCGGCGCCTCCCGCCCCGTCCACAGCAGGAAGGCCGGGGCACCCTCGCAGAGCAGGACGCGGCAGGCCTGGGCCTCGGCCCGTGCCCGGGCGGCGGACGCCGCGGCATCGGCGGCGGCGCGCTCGGCAACTTCGATGCGGCCACGCAGATCCCCCGCCACGCGATGGCTGCGCAGGGCGGCGAGCCCGGCGATAGCTGCGGCGGCAAGCCCCGCTACCGGCCACAGCGCGCCGGCCGCGGTCGAAGCGGTGTCCCAGCCGGCGGCAGCGGGGGAGACGAACAGGGTGGACGAGAGCAAGACCACGGCGAGGCGGGCGGAGGCGAGGCGGGCGGAGGCGAGCCCGGCGCTGGCGCGACGGGTCGCGCCACCCGGCAAGGCGAACCGACGCAGCCCCGCCGTCAGGCGAGCACCACCTTGCTCACGCCCGCGCCTTCGGCGCGGAACGCCGCTGGTCCGGATGCGGTCCGCCATTCGCCCCGGTATCCTTCCCCTGCCCGACGGGCGCCGCAGCTTTCCTCCGGCGCCCCGCGAATCACTCGGGCCAGTCTACCGAAGGGGCGGCGGACGTTGAAGGGCGCGCCGGCCACAGCACACAGGCGCATCGTGACGTTGGCGGCACGGATGCGTTCTGCAAGCGAGCGCTCTGCGAAAGTCGCCCACCGCAGGCACAAAAGGCCGCTCCCCCTCTCCCGCGAGGGGAGAGGGGAGAACGAGCGGGAAGGCCGGGTGGGGAACCCTACCCTCCCTCTCCCCTTTTGCCCCTAGGCCAGCAGGTCGCGCAGGGTTAGGGCGACGACGAGGGTCGCCTTGTCGAGGTCGGACAGGAGCAGGTTCTCGTCCGCCCGGTGGCCGTTGGCTTCCTCGATGGTGTGGGGACCCGCGCCGTAGAGCACCACCGGCACGCCGGCCTCGGCATAAAGCCGCGCATCGGTGTAGATGGGAACGCCAGTCTCCTTCACCTCTTCGCCGGTCACGGCCGAGGCGTTCCGGCACAGCACCGACGACAAAAGCGTCGTGCCCTCGCTCGGCACCAGCGGCCGCGCCAGCAGGATACGCCGCACCTCCACCCGCGCCTTGGGGAAGGCTGCGGCGGCGTCCGAGATCACCTGGCGCACTTCGTCCTCCACCGCTTCCGGGCTCTCGTCGGGCACGATGCGCCGGTCGAGGCGGAAGGTGACGCGGTCCGGCACCACATTGGTGTTGATGCCGCCGGAGATGAGCCCCACCGTCAGCTGGGGCGAGCCGATGCCCGCCACCTCGGACACCTTGTCCTTCAGGGTCCCGCGATAGGCATAGAGCGCGGTGAGGATGTGGTTGGCCGCCTCCAGCGCGTCGATGCCGGTGAAGGGCAGGGCTGCGTGGGCCGACTTGCCGTTCACCTCCACCTCCAGGTGCAGGCAGCCGTTGTGGCCCACCACCACGCCATAGGTGAAGCCCGCCGAGAGGGCAAAATCCGGCCTGGTGAGGCCCTGTTCCAGGATGAAGCCCGGCCCCACCTCGCCGCCGATCTCCTCGTCATAGGTGAAGTGCAGCTCCACCGTGCCCTTGAGCGGCAGGCCGGAGCGCTTCAGCGCATCGAGGGCGAAGGCATAGGTGGCGAAGTCGGACTTGGAGACGGCGACGCCGCGGCCATACATGCGCCCGTCCACCACCTCGGCGCCGTAAGGGTCCCTGGTCCAGCCCTCGCCGGGGGGCACCACGTCGCCATGGGCGTTGAGCGCGATCACCGGCCCCGAGTCCCCTTCGTCACCAAAGCGGTGGCGCACGATGAGGTTGGTGACCGAGATCATGCCCGCCGCCTTCACCCGGTCGGCCGGGACCGGATGGCGCTCCACCACATGGCCGAGCCCTTCCAGCAGTTCGGCGGCGCGGGCGGCATGGGGCGCGCAATCGCCGGGGGGATTGTCGGACGGCACCTTCACCAGCTCCGCCAGGAACGCATGCTGCGCATCGGCGCGCTCGGCGATGAGGTGGCGCAGGGTGTCGGCGTCAGGGGTCGTCATGGGGCTTTCCTCGGGGTTGGACCATGTTCGGATAATGGGACGGGCCAGCCGCCATGGCCGGCCTCGTCCCGGAAGAGGCAGGGCTGGCTACTTGCCCGCCCCCCAGGCCTTCAGCACCGCCCGGTCTTCCTGCGACAGCTCGGTGATGTTGTTGGGCGGCATGGCGTGGGTGAGGCCGGCCTGCACCACGATGAGGTCGCGGTTGCGGGCAATGTGCTCCGGCGTGTCCAGCAGCACCCCGCGCGGGGCGATGGCGATGCCCTCATAGAGCGGCTCGGCCGCGTGGCACATGGAGCAGCGGCCCATGACGATATTCTGCACCTCGTCCGGCACCTCCACCGGCGGCCCGCTCCGGGCGAAGGCCGTCGTCACCAGCGGTGGCAGGCCGAGGGCGGTGCGGCCCACGGGGGTCGTGGTCGCCGAGATGGCGATGGCGAGCACGAGGCACACCGCAGCCACCAGCCAGCACCACAGCTTGTCGCCACGCCCGGCGTGTCGCTCATTGTAATAATAGCGGATCACCGTGCCCACCACGAGCGACAGCGCCACGATGACATAGGCATAGGGCGTGGAATAGGTGAGCGGATAGTGGTTGGAGATCATCAGGAAGACGACGGGGAGCGTAAAGTAGTTGTTATGCCCCGACCTCAGCTTCGCGGTCTTGCCGTAATAGGGGTCCGGAACCTGCCCCGCCTTCAGCGCCGCCACCACCTTGTGCTGGTTGGGAATGATGACGAAGAAGACGTTACCGCTCATGATGGTGGCCATGAGCGCGCCGGTATGGATGAAGGCGGCGCGGGGCGAGAACACCTGCTGGAACAAGAAGGCCGCCAGCACCACGCCGACGAACACGATGACCCCCACCGCCAGCGGATTGTCGCCGAGCCTGGAGCGGCACAGCTGGTCGTAGGCGATCCACCCCACAGCCAGCCCGCCCATGCCGATGGCGAAGGCGACGAACGGCTTCAGGTTCATCACCGCCGGATCGATGAGATAGATGGACGACTGGTAGTAATAGATCCAGATCAGCAGGAAAAAGCCGGTGAGCCAGGTGGCGTAGGACTGCCACTTGTGCCAGCCCAACTCATCGGGCAGGAAGCTCGGCGCCACCAGATACTTCTTCACCTGGTAGAAGCCGCCGCCATGCACCTCCCAGGCCTCGCCGCCCTTGCCGGCGGGAATGTCGGGGGTCGCCTTCAGGCTGGCGTCGAGATGCATGAAATAAAAGGACGAGCCGATCCACGCCATGCCGGCGATGATATGCGTCCAGCGCAGCAACAGGCTGCCCCACTCGTGAAGGATAGGTTCCATGTCCGCTCAGGTCCCGTAGCTGGAAGGCGAAGGCGCGTTTCTTCCGGTATGAGGGATCTTGCGGCGCCATTGGCCCCGCCGTCCCGCTTGCTTATCGTTGTGAGGGTTCAGGTCAAAGGACGCGGCATCGTGCTCGACAATATGAAGGCCTTCGCCATGTCGGTGGAGAGCGAGAGCTTCTCGGAAGCCGCGCGGCGGCTGCGCCTGTCCGCCAACGTGGTGAGCCACCGCATCCAGATGCTGGAGAAGCACCTGGGCTGCCGGCTGTTCAACCGCACCACCCGCCGCATGAGCCTGACCGAGCAGGGCCGGGTCTATTACGAGGCCATCACCGACGCGCTCCGCCTCATCGACGCGGCGGAGAGCAATGTGTCCGAGCTGGGCGCCCTGCCCCGCGGCGCGCTTCGGGTGACCGCGCCGCTCCATCTCGGCCGGCGCCTGGTGGCGCAGGTCGCGGCGCGCTACCAGGAGGCGCACCCGGAGATTGACGTGCGCCTGCGCCTCTCCGAGCACACCCTCGACCTCATCGCTGAATCCATCGACGTGGCGCTGCGCCTCGCCACCTTCGAGGATTCCAGCATGATCATGCGCAAGGTGGCGCAGGTGGAACGCATTTTGTGCGCCTCCCCGGCCTATCTGGAGCGGGCGGGAGTGCCGCTGCGCCCGCAGGATCTGTTGTCGCACCAATGCCTGCTCCTGAGATTTGCCAGCCTTCGGGAACTGCGCTGGATGCTGACCGACGAGGGCCGCGACCTCGCCGTCCCCGTCACCGGGCATCTGGAGGCCGACGACGGCGACGTGCTCACCGTCTGGGCCCTTGAGGGGCGGGGCATCGTGGTGAAGCCCCGCTTCGAGGTGGCGGACGCGCTGGCCGAGGGCCGCCTGGTGCCGGTGCTTCAGGCCAACCCGCCGAAGCCCGCGACCCTCGCCGTGCTCTACCCCGCCCGCCAGCTGGTGCCGTTGAAGGTGAAGGCCTTCGCCGACATGCTGGTGGACCAGGGCCGCCGCTACATCGCCCGGGAACTGGGGAAGATCGGGGAGCCGCTGTCCGCCTGAGCGCAAACCCAAGTCTAGCTTGACCACGCTCATCTTCTGCCGCCCCCTGCCCCGCGTCAGTGGGCCTCGGCCTGCTTGGCCGCCGCGACGATCTCCTCGGTGGAGGTCTGCTTCACGCCATTGAAGAAGACGTTGAGCAGCACCGCGACGATGGCGCACAGCAGGATGCCGCTCTCCAGCAGCGGATGCAGCTCGTGCGGCAGGTTCTTGAAGAAGTTGGGCGAGACCAGCGGGATCATGCCGAAGCCCACCGACACCGCGACGATGAACAGGTTGAAGCGATTGGTCTTGAAGTCGACGCCGGTGAGGATGCGCGCGCCGGTGGCCGCCACCATGCCGAACATGACCAAGCCCGCCCCGCCGAGCACCACCTGGGGCACCGCCTCCACCAGCGCCGCCATCTTCGGCAGCAGGCCGAGGCCGAGCATGATGACGCCGCCCGTCACCGTCACCCAGCGCGAACGCACGCCGGTGACGCCGACGAGGCCCACATTCTGCGAGAAGGAGGTGTAGGGGAAGGTGTTGAAGATGCCGCCGAGAAAGGTGCCCACGCCGTCGGCGCGCAGGCCCTTGGTCAGCGCCTTCTGGTCCACCGGCTTGCCGGTGATGTCCGACAGCGCGAGGAACATGCCCACCGACTCGATCATCACCACGATCATCACGATGCACATAGTGATGATGGGCACGATGTGGAACGTGGGCATGCCGAAGTGGAACGGGAGGATCACGTCGAACCAGGGCGCCTCCGCCACCTTCTCGAAATGCATGATGCCGAGGAACGTCGAGACCACCGCGCCGGCGACGATGCCGAGCAGCACCGCCACATTGGCGAGGAAGCCCTTGCCCCACTTGATGAGGCCGAGCACCACCAACAGCACGAACAAGGCGATGCCGAGGCCCTGGAGCTGAGCGTAATTGGGATTGGCCACCAACGCGACATTCCCATCGATGATCCGGGGCGGCAGGAACGGCTGTGCGCCACCCGCCCAGTTGATGCCCACCCGCATCAGCGAGATGCCGATAATGAGGATGATGGTGCCGGTCACCACGGGCGGGAACAAAGGCAGGAGCCGCGAGACGAAGGGCGCGACGATGATGCTGAAGATGCCCGCCGCGATCACCGAGCCGTAGATGCCCAGAAGGCCGATCGACGGATCCTGCCCCATGGCGACCATGGGACCGACCGAGGCGAAGGTGACGCCCATCATCACCGGCAGGCGAATGCCGACGCCGAAGAAGCCGAGGCACTGGGCCAGCGTTGCGAGGCCGCAGGCGAACAGGTCGGCGCTGATCAGGAAGGCGACATCCTGGGGCGGCAGCTTGAGCGCGCGGCCGATGATGAGCGGCACCGCCACCGCGCCGGCATACATGACGAGCACATGCTGGAGGCCGAGCACGGCGAGTTTCGGAGCTGGCAGTATTTCGTCTACGGGATGAACGGCTTCGGACATGAGGTCCCCCTGGAGAGGCAATCGGGTCAGGTGCGGAAGGGCGTTTTCGTTTATTGGCGCCATCTTTGCGCGTGGCGCGGGTACCGGTCCGGCGGGTCTGCCCAACGTATCGGCATGCCTAATGAAAGATCAAAATGCCCGCGGTGAAAACCGTTGGTTAATCGGAAGATCTTCCAATATTTTTGGGAAATGGATCGTCCCCGACCGGGCTATGCTGCCGTGCAGCGGAGCTTTTGCCCGCAAGAGCACGCGCCGATCGGCTTGCGGCGCAAGCTGATCGGGTAACGCGTTCTCTTTCTTGGATTTTGGAGACGGATTCACCGGTCAGATTGTGCCAATCTGACCGGGTCCGGCTCCGGCCTGCGAGGGAAAAATGGGGCGCTTGTCCACGCACGTACTCGACACCGTCGCCGGTGGACCGGCAGCCAATGTGGCGGTGGAGCTTTACCGCCTGGAGCCGGATGGCACGCGCACGCTCCTCACCGAGCGCCGCACCAATGCGGACGGGCGCACCGACACGCCCCTGCTCGCGGGCGATGAGTTCAAGGCCGGCACCTACGAGCTGCAGTTCCATATCGGCGCGCATTTCCGCGCCACCGGCGCGCCGGCGTCCGATCCGCCCTTCCTCGACGTGGTGCCGCTGCGCTTCGCGCTGGCCGACGACGGGCACTATCATGTGCCGCTGCTCTGCTCGCCGTGGAGCTACTCCACCTATCGGGGCTCCTGAGCCATGAGCGGACCCTCCACCCGGGTGCCCAACGATCCCATCACCGGCCGGCCCTACCCGCGCGACCTGATCGGCTACGGGCGCACCCCGCCCCATGCGCGCTGGCCGGGAGAGGCGCGCATCGCCGTCCAGTTCGTGGTGAATTACGAGGAGGGGGGCGAGAATTCCATCCTCCACGGCGACAATGCCTCGGAAGCCTTCCTGTCCGAGATCATCGGCGCCCAGCCCTGGCCCCGCCAGCGGCACATGAACATGGAATCCATCTACGAATACGGCGCGCGGGTGGGCTTCTGGCGGCTGCACCGCCTGTTCACCGAACGTGCCATGCCGGTCACGGTCTATGGCGTCGCCACCGCGCTCGCCCGCAATCCGGATGCCGTCGCCGCCATGAAGGAGGCCGACTGGGAGATCGCGAGCCACGGCTACAAATGGCTCGAATACAAGGACTTCACCCGCGACGCCGAGCGCGAGCACATCGCGGAGGCCATCCGCCTGCACACTGAGGTGACCGGCGCGCGGCCGCTCGGCTTCTACCAGGGCCGCTCGGCTGAACACACGGTGCCGCTGGTGATGGAGGAAGGCGGCTTCCTCTATGCCGCCGACAGCTATGCCGACGAACTGCCCTACTGGATCGAGAGCGCCAAGGGCCCGCAACTCGTGGTGCCCTACACGCTGGACGCCAACGACATGCGCTTCTCGGTGGCGGCGGGCTTCGGCACCGGCACGGACTTCTTCGACTATCTGAAAGACAGCTTCGACCTGCTCTATGCCGAGGGCGAGAGCGCGCCGAAGATGATGTCCGTGGGCCTTCACCCCCGCCTCGCCGGCCGGCCCGGCCGCGCCCAGGCCCTCGCCCGCTTCCTTGATTACATCGCCGGCCATGAGAAGGTATGGGTGGCCCGGCGCGTGGACATCGCCCGCCACTGGATCGCCACCCATCCCCCCGCCGGCGGCTACCGGCCCACCTTCATGCCGCGCGGCCTGTTCGTGGAGCGGTTCGGCGGCGTGTTCGAGCATTCGCCCTGGATCGCGGAAGGCGCCTTCGACAAGGGCCTCACCCCTCTGGAGGACACCGCCGCGGGCCTCCACTCGGCCCTTGCCGCCGTGCTGCGCGCCGCCCCCATCGAGAAACAGATGGGGGTCATCCACGCCCATCCCGACCTGGCCGGCAAGCTCGCCGAAGCCAGGCTGCTCACCGCCGAGTCCACCGCCGAGCAGGCTTCCGCCGGCCTCGACCGGCTGACGGCGGAGGAGAAGGCCCGCTTCACCGCCCTCAACGACGCCTACGTGGCAAAGTTCGGCTTCGTCTTCATCATGGCCATCCGCGGCCGCACCAAGGGCGAGATCCTGGACGCCTTCGAGCGCCGGCTTGCCCATGATCGCGACCAGGAGATCAACGAGGCCCTCACACAGATCGAGCGCATCGCCCGGCTCCGGCTGGACCAGATGCTCCCGGAGGCCGCATGAACAAGGTCTTCCCCGTGCCCCAACCTGCCCCCGTCCCCACCCTCGCCCCCCTCGACGGCACAGCGATCACCGCCCGCCTCAAGGAGCTGGCTGCCTTCTCGGACGTGCCGGGCGAACTGACCCGCCTCACCCTCACCCCGTCCCACAAGCGGGCAGCGGCGCAGGTGTCCCACTGGATGCGCGAGGCCGGCCTCACCCAGGTCCACATGGACGCCACCGGCACCATCGTCGGGCGCTATGCGGCCGACCGGGCCAACGCCAAGACCCTGCTCATCGGCTCGCACATCGACACGGTGCGCAACGCCGGCATCTATGACGGCAATCTGGGCGTGCTGACCGCCATCGCGGCGGTGGAGGCCCTGAACGCGCAAGGCCTCCGCCTGCCGTTCGCCATCGAGGTGGCAGCCTTCGCCGACGAGGAGGGCGTGCGCTTCCTCTCCACCCTCACCTCGTCCAAGGCCATGGCGGGCATCTTCGATCCCAGGAGCCTTGAGGACGTGGACCAGCAAGGCATCTCCCGCGCCGAGGCGCTGCGCTCCTTCGGCGCGCCGACCGATCGCGTCGCCGAATGCCGGCGCGATCCGGCGGACATGATCGGCTATGTGGAAGTGCATATCGAACAGGGGCCGGTGCTGGAGGCGGCGGGCGCGCCGCTGGGCATCGTCACCGGTATCGCCGGGGCCTCGCGCGGGCATGTGCGCGTGCGCGGCGAGGCCGGCCATTCCGGCACCCTGCCCATGCCCATGCGCCACGACGCGCTGGCCGCCGCCGCCGAGATGATCCTCGCCGTGGAAGCCCGCGGCCGGGCCGATGCGGACGCCCTGGTGACCACGGTTGGCACCATGATCATCGCCGGCAGCGCCGTGAACGTGGTGCCGGGCGAGGTGCAATTCTCCCTCGATGTACGCACCCTCTCCGACGAGCTGCGCCAGCGCGCCGTCGCCGACATCCGCACCGCCATCGGCGAGATCGCGGAACGGCGCGGCGTGCGTGCCGTGCTCGACATCGGCCACGAGGTACCGGCCGCGCCCTGCCACGGCGTCCTGAAGGAGCGCATGGCACAGGTGGTGGAGAGCCTCGGCCTGCCGGTGCTGCGCCTGCCCTCCGGCGCCGGCCACGACGCCATGGTGTTCCGGGGCATCATGCCCATGGCCATGCTGTTCGTGCGGTCGCAGAACGGCAGCCACAACCCGCGCGAATATGCCACCCCCGCCGACATCGGCCTCGGCGCCGAAGCGCTCCACGCATTTCTGCTGAAGACCGCCGGGGAGGTGTGAGCGGGATTGTATCCGCTTGGGGTGCCGTATGCGTCGCCCCGGCCATCCTCCGCTCCATCCGTCAGGCTGGAGCGAGGGGAAGGTGTTTCGGGCCGCGATACCGCCATCCCTGCCGGCCGGCCGCCCGCCCCGTCCCCCATTTGACATTCTCCCCCACCCTGCCTTTAGTGCCCCAGTCGAAGGTCCCGTGGTCCCACACGGGCGCAAAAGGGAATGCGGTGCGGGAGGTGCCTCCCCATGCCGCGGCTGCCCCCGCAACTGTAAGCGGTGAGCCCCTGCCAGACGCCACTGGAGCCGCAAGGCGCCGGGAAGGCGGCAGGGGCGTCGAACCGCGAGCCAGGAGACCTGCCTTCGACAAGGTCCGCGCCGGGCGGGGTGCTCCGGTTTGCGTCCCTTTCAAGCCTGCGTCTCGCGGGCGGCCCGCGCACCCGTGGATCTTGATGGTGGAGCGCGGCGAGCTTGCGGACATCTCCGGCCATGCCGGCACGGCGGAGCCCCCCGCCGGGTCGACCGCCGGCGAGCGTGACGCACCGGCCGTTGTGCGGAATGATCCGCCGGCCGTGACCGTCTTCATCTGCACCACCTGCCGCAGCCCCGGCGAAGGCGCTTCGCCCGTCGATGGCTTAGCCCTCGCCGACGCGGTCGCAGCGGCCCCGTTGCCCGACGGCGTGGTGGTGAAAGGCGTGCGCTGCCTCGCCAACTGCAAGCGCGCCCTCTCCGCCGCCATGGTCCGCCGCGACGGCTGGACCTACGTCTTCGGCGACCTTTCCGCCGACGCCGCCCCCGACCTGATCGCCGGCGCGGCGTTGCTGGCGTCCTCCGGCGACGGCCTCATGCCCTGGCGCGGACGGCCCGACAGCCTCAAGCGCGGCATGGTCGCCCGCATCCCGCCCCTGTCCCTGCCCGAGGAGCCCTGATGACTTCGCTTGCCCGCGTGCCATGCACCATCGTCACCGGCTTCCTCGGCGCGGGGAAGACCACGCTCATCCGCCATGTGCTGGAGAATGCCGGCGGCAAGCGCCTCGCGGTGATCGTCAACGAGTTCGGCGACGTGGGCATCGACGGCGAGATCCTGAAGGGCTGCGGCATCGAGAGCTGCTCCGAGGACACCATCGTGGAACTGGCCAACGGCTGCCTGTGCTGCACCGTCGCCGACGATTTCGTGCCGGCGCTGGACCTCATCCTGTCGCGCACGCCCCGGGTGGACCACATCCTCATCGAAACCAGCGGCCTCGCCCTGCCCAAGCCGCTGGTGCAGGCGTTCCAGTGGCCGGCCATCAAGAGCCGGGTGACGGTGGACGGCGTGGTGGCGGTGGTGGACGGCCCGGCCCTCGCCGAAGGGCGCGTGGCGCCCGACCTCTCGGCGCTGGCCGCCCAGCGTGCGGAAGACACAAGCCTCGACCATGACGACCCGGTGGAAGAGGTGTTCGAGGACCAGATCGCCTGCGCCGACCTCGTCATCCTCTCCAAGAGCGACCTGATGGACGACGCCGGCTTCGCCATCGCCGAGCGGGCGGTGGCGCAGAGCCTGCCCCGCGCGGTGAAGCTGGTGCGCGCCACCGCCGGCAAGGTGGACCTCGCCGTGCTGCTGGGCCTCGGCATCGGCGTGGAAGACGAGATCGACGCCCGCCGCACCCATCACGACGACGAGGAAGACCACGACCACGACGAGTTCGAGAGCATCGTCCTCCAACTCCCCGAGATCGCCGATGCCGCCGCCCTCGCCGCCCGCGTGGTGGTGGCGGCCGAGACGCCGGACGTGCTGCGCGTGAAGGGCTTCGCGGCGGTCGCCGGCAAGCCCATGCGGCTGCTGGTGCAGGGGGTCGGCCCGCGCGTCTCGCACCATTTCGACCGGCCGTGGGGCGCCGACGAGGCGCGGCGCGGGGCGCTGGTGGTGATCGGCCTCAAGGGCTTCGACCGCGCGGCGGTGGAGCGGGCCATCCTCGGCTGAGCGGCGGGCATCATGCACATCCTCGCCACCACATCGACGACGCTGGAGGATCTGGCCGAGCCGGTCGATCTCGCCCAGCCGCCCGGCGACATGGTGGCGCTGTCCTTCACCGACAGCGACCTGCTGGCCCTGTCCGCCGCCTGGCGGGCGCGGCGCCATGACCTGCCCAGCCTGCGCCTTGCCCGGCTGAAGGACCTCACCCATCCCATGTCCGTGGATTTGTGGGTGGAGAAGGTGGCGCGCCACGCCAAGGTGGTGCTGGTGCGCCAGCTCGGCGGCCTCGACTGGTGGCGCTACGGCGCCGAACAGCTTTCCGCCCTCGCCCGAGCGCGCGGCATCGCCCTCGCGCTGCTGCCGGGCGAGGACCAGGACGACCCGCGCCTCGCCGCCCTCTCCACCGTGCCGGCGGACGAGCTGGCCCAATGGCTCGCCTACTTTCGCGCCGGCGGACCGGACAATATGGCGGTGCTCCTCGCCCGCATGGCCGCGACGGCCGGCTTTGCCACGCCCACCGAAATCGCACCGCCGCGCCCCGTTCCCGCCACCGCCTTCTATCGCCCCGGCGCGGGGCTGGCGGAACCGCAGGCCAGCTTTGCCGCCGCGCGGGCGGAGGGACGGCGGAGCGCCCTCATCCTCTTCTACCGCTCCCAGTGGCTCGCGGCCGATACCGCTGCCATCGATGCGCTCGCCGCCGCCCTTGAAGCGCGCGGCATCGCCGCCGTGCCCCTGTTCGTGCCGAGCCTGAAGGCGCCCGAAGCCCGCGCCGCCGTGCGCGATGCGCTGGCCGCGCTCAAGCCGGCGGTGATCGTCACCACCACCGCGTTTGCGGCGGGGGATGCTGCGGAGCTGTTCCCGGCCGGCGGGCCGCCGGTGCTTCAGGCCGCCCCCGCCACCACCGCCCGCGCCGCCTGGACGCAAAGCCCGCGCGGGCTTTCGGCCGCCGACCTCGCCATGCATGTGGTGCTGCCGGAGCTGGACGGGCGGGTGCTGGCCGGTGCGCTCTCCTTCAAGGATTTCGCGCCGGCCGATACGGACCTTGCCTTCGCTCCCGCCATCAACCGGCCGGAACCGGACCTGGTGGCCCATGTGGCGGACCGCGTCGCCGGCCTCGTGCGCCTTGCCGCCACGCCCCGCGCGGAACGGCGGCTGGCGCTGATCCTGCCCGATTATCCCGGCGCCGAAGGCCGCTCCGGCTATGCGGTGGGGCTCGATGTTCCGGAAAGCGCGCGGCGGCTGATGGCAACGCTGCGCGACGCCGGCTATGCCACCGGCCCGGTGCCCGCCGATGCGAAGGCGCTGCTCGCCGCCATCGCGCCCGCGCCGGCCCTCTCCCTCGATGCCTATGGCCGCGCGTTCGACCGCCTGCCGGACGAAACCCGTGCGACGGTGATCGCAGCATGGGGCGCGCCCGAAGCCGACGCGGACCTGAAGGACGGCGCCTTCCAGTTCCGCATCGCCCGCTTTGGCGCGCTCACCCTCGCCTTCGCGCCCGATCGTGGCGCGGCGCTGGACCGGCGGGCGGATTATCACGACGCGGCCCTGCCGCCGCGCCATGCCCTCATCGCCTTCGGCCTGTGGCTGCGCGAGGGGCTGGAGGCCCACGCCGTGGTCCATCTCGGCGCCCACGGCACGCTGGAATGGCTGCCGGGCAAGGCGGTGGCGCTGACGCCGGCCTGCTTCCCGCAGGTGGTCATGGGCGCGCTGCCGGTGGTCTATCCCTTCATCGTCTCCAATCCCGGCGAGGCGGCGCAGGCGAAACGACGGCTTGCCGCCGTCACCATCGGCCATTTGCCCCCGCCCCTGGCCGCCGCCGGACTTTCGGAGGCCGAGCAGAGGCTGGAGCGGCTGGTGGATGAATACGCGCAGGCGGACGGCCTCGACCGCCGCCGCCGCGAGCGCCTCGCCCAGCTCATCGTGGAAACCGCCGGCGAGACCGGGCTTGCCGCCACCGCCGGCGTCACCACCGCCACCGATCCCGACGAGGCCCTGCGCCGCATCGATGCCTGGCTGTGCGACCTGAAGGACCTTGCGGTGAAGGATGGCCTCCACATCTTCGGCCATGTGCCGGAGGACGAGGCCGACCCCGCCCGCATGGCCTGCGCCGGCACTGAGGCCCAAGCGCTGCTCGATGCCCTCGACGGCCGCTTCGTGCCGGCCGGTCCCGCCGGGGCGCCGGCGCGGGGACGGCGGGATGTTTTGCCCACCGGGCGCAACCTCTACACCGCCGATCCGCGCACCCTGCCCACCCCCACCGCCTGCGACCTCGCCCGCAAGGCGGCCGACGAGGCCCTGCGCCTGCTGTTGCAGGAGCAGGGCGACTGGCCCCGCGCGCTGGTGCTGGACCTGTGGGGCAGCGCCTCCTTGCGCACGGGCGGCGAGGAGATCGCCCAGGGCCTCGCCTTCCTCGGCTGCCGGCCCATGTGGGAAGCGGCGAGCGGCCGCGTCACCGGCATCGAGGTGCTGCCCCCCGCCGTGCTGGGGCGTCCGCGCATCGATGTGACCTTCCGCATCTCCGGCCTGTTCCGCGACATCTTCCCGGCGCAGATCGCGCTTCTGGACGCTGCCGTGCGCGCCGTGGCCGCGCGGGACGAGGACGACGCCGAGAACCCGCTGGCCGCCGCCCGCCGCCGGGGCGAGGACCTGTCCCGCCTGTTCGGCTCGGCGCCGGGCGCCTATGGCGCGGGCATCGAGGCGCAGCTCCAGCGCGGCGCCTTCGAGGATCGCGCCGAGCTGGGCCATGCCTATCTCGCGGCCGCCTCCCACGCCTATGGTGGGGTGGATGGCGTTGCGCGGCCCGCCCCCGGCGCCTTCGCCGGGCGGATCGCCACGGCCGATGCCCTGATCCACGGCGCGGACGATGCCGCCCGCGACCTGCTGGACGGCAGCGAGGACGCCGCCTTCATGGGCGGCTTTGCAGCCGCCGGCGCGGCGCTGGGGCGCAAGGCCCATCTGGTGGTGCTCGATACCACCGACCCCGACCGCCCCCGCGCCCGCCCCCTCGCCGAAGCGCTGGCGCGGCTGGTGCACGGGCGCGCCTCGCCGACCTTCATCACCGGCCAGATGCGCCACGGCCCGCGCGGGGCGGCGGAACTGGCGGAGACGGTGGACCGCCTCGTCGCCTTCGCCGAGACCACGCAGGAGGTGGCGAGCGCCCTGCTGGACCGCCTCCACGACGCCTATCTGGCGGAGCCGGCCGTGCGCGCCTTCCTGCTCGACCAGAACCCCGCCGCTGCCCGCGCCATGGCCCGCCGCTTCGCCGATGCCCGCCGCCGTGGCCTGTGGCACAGCCGCCGCAACGCCCTCGACGCTGATCTCGACGCGCTCCTCGCCGAGGCGACCGAGGCGCAGGTGACCGCCCCCAAGGAGGCGGCGGAATGAGCCCCCGCCCGCCCGCGCGCCGGGGCGCCTGTCCGGCCTTCCTCGCGCCCATGGAGACCGGCGACGGCCTGATCCTGCGCCTCGTGCCGGCGGAGGGGGCCATCTCCCCCGACCAGCTGCGTGGCCTCGCCCGCGCGGCGACGGCGTTCGGCAATTCCATGATGGAGATCACCGCCCGTGGCAGCCTCCAGGTGCGCGGGCTGACGGCGGAAACGGTGGCGCCGCTTCAGGATGCGGTGCTGGCGCTCGGCATCACGCCGCGCCTGGGCCTCGCCATCGACATCTCTCCGCTCTCGGGGCTCGATCCCCGGGAGGTTGCCGACGCACGCCCCCTCGCCGGGCGCATCCGGGAGGGCGCGGCGGGACTTGCGGGCAAGCTCGGGCCGAAGGTGTCCGTGGTCATCGACGGCGGCGGCGCCATCAGCCTTGGCGGCCAGAAGGCGGATGTGCGGCTCGTCGCCCTGCGCTCCGGCGCGGACGTGATGTGGTCCGTCACCATCGGCGGCGGCGCGCCGGAGCTGCTGACGGAACTTGAGGCGACCGCGCTGGCCCTCGACGCTTTGTCGCGGATCGCCGCCCTCGGCCGCCGCGCCCGCGCCACCGACCTGCCGGGATGCGACGCCGCGCAAGGCGATCATGACAAGCCACCCGCCCCGCTGGGCACCTTCCCGCTCGCCGATGGCCGCTTTGCCTGCGGTATCGGCCTGCCCTTCGGCGCCGGTGCTGCGGAACTGTTCACGGCCCTCGCCGATGCGGCCGAAGCGGCCGGGGCCAGCGACCTGCGGCCGGCGACCGAGCGGGTGCTCCTCGCCACCGGCCTCGACGCGGAGGGCGCCCCTGCCTTCGCGGTGGAAGCGCGGCGGCTCGGCTGTCTGGTGGCCCCCCACGATCCGCGCGCCTACGTCGCCGCCTGCCCTGGCGCGCCGGCCTGCGTCTGCGCCCATTTCCCGGCGCGGGACCTCGCGCCCATGGTGGCCGAGGCCCTCGCGCCGCTGCTGGATGGCACGGTGACGGTACACCTATCCGCCTGCGCCAAGGGCTGCGCCCATCCCGCGCCCGCGACCCTCACCTTCGTGGGCATGGACGAGGGGATCGCTCTGGTGCATGAGGGCGCACCCTCCGGGGCACGCGGGCCGGTGATCGCGGTGGACACGCTGGCGGCAAGGCTCGCAACGCTGGCCTTGACGCCCCGCGCGCCCGGCGAGACCGGACGCGGGCTTCTGGCCCGCATGCAAGAGGCAGGTTTACCGGCGGGCCTTTGGCTGCGCGAAGGAAACGACAGACCGATGATGAAGACGTGACGAGCCGCGCAGCATGACCCTCCCCTTCGATTACGTGCGCGACGGCACCGCCATCTACGAGCGCTCCTTCGCCATCATCCGTGCCGAGGCGGACCTGTCGCGCTTCTCCACCGAGGAAGAAGACGTGGCGGTGCGCATGATCCACGCCTGCGGGCTGGTGGAGGCGGCGCGGGACTTCGTGTTCGGCCCCGGCGCGGTGGCCGCCGCCCGCGCGGCGCTCGAAGCCGGCGCGCCCATCCTGTGCGATGCGCAGATGGTGGCCCATGGCATCACCCGCGCCCGCCTGCCCGCCAACAACGAGGTGGTCTGCACCCTGCGCGATCCCGCCGTGCCGGCATTGGCCGAAAAGCTCGGCACCACCCGCTCGGCCGCGGCGCTGGAATTGTGGCGCGGGCAGCTTGCCGGCGCGGTGGTGGCCATCGGCAATGCCCCCACCGCCCTGTTCCACCTGCTGGAGATGCTGGACCAGGGCGCGCCCCGCCCCGCCGCCATCCTCGGCATGCCCGTGGGCTTCGTGGGCGCGGCCGAATCCAAGGACGCGCTGGCGGCCGACCCGCGCGGCGTGCCGTTCGCCATCGTGCGCGGGCGGCTCGGCGGCAGCGCCATCACCTCGGCCGCCGTCAACGCGCTGGCGAGGGCCGGGCTATGAGAGGCCAGCTCATCGGCGTGGGCGTCGGCCCCGGCGACCCCGATCTCATGACCCTCAAGGCGGTGAAGGCCATCTCCGGCGCCGACGTGGTGGGCTATTTCGCCAAGGCCGGGAATGTCAGCCACGCGCGCACCATCGCCCAGGCGCACTTCCGCCCGGATACGGTGGAACTGCCCCTGCTCTATCCGGTCACCACCGAGATCCACCGGCACGACGATGCCTACCGCTCTGCCATCGGGGCCTTTTATGACGCCTCGGCGGCGCGGGTCGCCGAGCATATCCTCGCCGGCCGAACGGTGGCGGTACTGAGCGAGGGCGACCCGCTGTTCTACGGCTCCTACATGCACCTGCATGTGCGCCTCGCGCCGCGTTTCCCCACCCAGGTCATTCCCGGCGTCACCGGCATGTCCGGCTGCTGGTCGCAGGCGGGGGCGCCCATCGCCCAGGGCGACGACGTGCTCATGGTGCTGCCCGGCACGCTGGATGAAGACGAACTGGCGCGCCGCCTCGCCACGGCCGATGCGGCGGTGATCATGAAGGTCGGCCGCAACCTGCCCAAGATCCGCCGGGCGCTCGCCGCTGCCGGCCGGCTCGACCGCGCGCTCTATGTGGAGCGCGGCACCATGGCCGATTGCGCCCTGGTGCCTTTGGCCGAGCGGGCGGACGAGCGCGCGCCCTATTTCTCCATCGTGCTGGTGCCCGGCTGGGAGCGGGCGGCATGAACACCGGCGACAGGGTGGGGCGCCTCACCGTGGTCGGCCTCGGCCCCGGCGCGGCGCGGCAGATGACGCCTGAGGCCGCGGCGGCGGTGGAAGCGGCGGACCTCGTCTTCGGCTACGCGCCCTATCTCGCCCGCCTGCCGGAGCGGCCGGGGCAGGAGCGCCGGCCGTCCGACAATCGCGAGGAGATCGCCCGCGCCTCGGCCGCGCTGGATGCCGCCGTTGCGGGCGCGCGGGTCGCCATGGTCTCGGGGGGCGATCCCGGCGTGTTCGCCATGGCCGCCGCCGTGTGCGAGGCCATCGAGCACGGCCCGGACGCATGGCGCGCCCTCGATTTCGAGGTGGTGCCGGGCGTCACCGCCATGCTGGCGGTGGCGGCGCGCTGCGGGGCGCCCTTGGGCCACGATTTCTGCGCCCTCTCCCTCTCCGACAATCTGAAGCCCTGGGCGCTGGTGGAAAGGCGCCTGCTGCTGGCGGCGGAGGCGGGCTTTGTCATCGCCCTCTACAATCCCATCAGCCGGGCGCGGCCGTGGCAGTTGGGGCGGGCCTTCGAGATCCTGCGCGAGCGCCTTGCCGGCAACGTGCCCGTGGTGTTCGGCCGGGCGGCGGGGCGCGAGGACGAGCGCATCGCCCTCACCACCCTGGCTGAGGCCGACCCGGCGCAGGCGGACATGGCCACCTGCGTGATCATCGGCACCGCCGACACCCGCATCGTCCCGCGCCCCGGCCTGCCGCCCCTCGTCTATGCGCCGCGCGCGGCGGACAGGCCCGCGCCGCGAGCGGGAGAGGACTACGCGCCGGGAGAGGGAGAGGGCTCCGCTTCCTGTGCCGAAGAGTCCGCTCCGTGAGCGCCAAGCCGGTCGAGCAGCCATGCCTCGGCCTCAGCCGGCGTCTCCACCGCCGGGACAGCGGGCACGGCGGGCCGTTCGATCAGCACCACCCCGATGCCCAGCGCGCGGGCCGCCGCCATCTTGCCGGAGGTGGCCGCGCCGCCGCTGTTCTTGGCCACGATGGTGTCGATGCGATGCGCTTCCAGCAACGCGCGGTCGTCCGCCTCGCCGAACGGGCCGCGCCCGAGCACATATTCGGCGTCGGGCACCGCCAGCGGCGGGGTCACCGGATCGACGCTGCGCACCAGATAGGCGTGCTGCGGCGCCGCCTCGAAGGCGCGCACCTCGTTGCGCCCGAGGGCGAGGAACACCCGCCGGGGCGCATCCCCCAGCGCGACGACCGCCGCCGGCACGTCAGCCACCTCCCGCCACCGGTCGCCGGCAACGGGGACCCACGGCCCGCGCCGCAGGGCGAGGAGGGGCACGCCCGCCGCCGCGCAAGCTTCGGCCGCATTGAAGGACATGCGGGCGGCGTAGGGATGGGTCGCATCCACCACGGCGGCAATGCGCTCCGCCTTCAGGTAGTCTGCAAGCCCCGCCGCGCCGCCGAAGCCGCCGATGCGCACGGGCACCGGCTGGGGCGCGGGATGTTCCGTGCGCCCCGCCAGCGACAGGACCACGTCGAGACCGGCATGGTCGGCGATGCGGGCGGCCAAGCGGGCGGCCAGGCGTTTGGCGAGGGCGCTGGCCTCGCTGGTGCCGCCGAGCAGGAGAATGCGCGGGACCATGGCTGAAACGGCGGGGGTCGAGACGGAGGGATCGGTCATGGCGGACATACTACCAACGGCCCCGGTCTCTGACCGGCGCCGGGAGGGTTTCGCTCAGGCGCCGCGCGGGCTTATACCAACGGGCGACGAGTCAAGCTCATCGCCCGTTGGTATAAGTGCCCCAGCCGGGCGCTGGCTGTCCATCGTCGGCATCGGCGAGGACGGGGCGGACGGCCTCTGCCCCGCCGCGCGCGCCGCCATCGCCTCCGCCGAGATCGTGTTCGGCGGGGCGCGCCACCTCGCCCTTGCCGGCGACCTCGTCACCGGTGAAGCGCAGGTGTGGCCGAGCCCCTTCAGCCTTGCCGGCGTCCTCGCCGCGCGCGGGCGGAACGTCTGCGTCCTCGCCTCGGGCGACCCCTTCCTCTACGGCGTGGGCGCAAGCCTTGCTCGCCATGTCCCCGCGGACGAGATGTCCGCCTTCCCCGCGCCCTCCGCCTTCGCGCTGGCGGCTGCCCGCCTCGGCTGGGCGTTGCAGGAGGCGGACCTCGTCTCCCTCCACGGCCGGCCGCTGGCCCGGCTGCGGCCTTTCCTGCAGGATGGCGCGCGGCTGATCCTGCTCACCTCGGACGAGGACGGGCCGCGACAGGTGGCGGATTTCATCACCGCCCTCGGCTGCGGCGCCTCGCGCCTCGTGGTGCTGGAGGCTTTGGGCGGACCGTCCGAGCGGGTGCGCGAGGCGCGGGCCGATGCCTTTGCCTTCACCGACGTGGCCGCGCTCAACGTGGTGGCGCTGGAGGTGGTAGCAGGCGCCGACGCTCCCCTCCTGCCCCTCGCCAGCGGCCTTCCCGACGACCTGTTCGAGCATGACGGGCAGATCACCAAGCGCGAGGTCCGCGCCCTCACCCTGTCCTCCCTCGCGCCGCGACGGGGCGAATTGCTGTGGGATATCGGCGCCGGGGCGGGCTCCATCGCCATCGAATGGCTGCTGGCCCACCCCTCGCTCAGTGCCATCGCCATCGAAGGGCACGCCGACCGCGCGGCCCGCATCGCCCGCAATGCCGGGCGCCTCGGCGTGCCGCATTTGAAAGTGGTGGAGGGTGCGGCACCCGGCGCCCTTGCCGGCCTGCCCCCGCCGGATGTCATCTTCCTCGGCGGCGGCGCCTCGGAACCGGGCGTGTTCGAGATGGCGCTCGCGGCGCTGAAGCCGGGCGGGCGGCTAGTGGCCAACGCGGTGACGCTGGAGACGGAAGCGGTGCTCCTTTCCGCCCATGCGAGGCTCGGCGGCGACCTCGTGCGCATCGCTCTGGCACGCTCGGTGCCGGTGAAGGGCATGACCGGATGGCGGCCCGCCATGCCGGTCACCCAGTGGCGCTATGGCAAGCCACTCGAAGGCAAGCCACCTGAAGGCAAGCCACCCGAGGGAGAGGGAGGCGGGACATGATCGTGGCCGGCATCGGCTCGAAACGGGGGGTGAGCGTGGACGAGGTGCTCGCCGCCTTCGACGCGGCCCTCGCGCGCGCCGCGCTGGCGCGGGACGACGTGGCCCTCATCGCCGCGCCGGCGGTGAAAGGGGGCGAGGCCGGCATCAGCGAGGCGGCGGCCAGGCTCGGCCTGCCGCTGGTGCTGGTGCCGCAGACCCAGCTGGAAGCCGCCTCCAACCGCACCATGACCCGCTCGGAGCGGGTGATCGCCCTGTTGCGCGTGCCCTCGGCCGCCGAGACGGCGGCCCTTGCCGCTGCCGGCGCACAGGCGCGCCTTCTGGGGCCGCGCCTCGCGCTCGGCCCCGTCACCTGCGCCCTCGCCCGGCGGGAGGAAGTAGAAGAGTGACCGTTCATTTCATCGGCGCCGGTCCGGGCGCGGCGGACCTCATCACCGTGCGCGGGCGCGATCTCATCGCCCGCTGTCCGGTCTGCCTCTATGCCGGCTCCATCGTGGCGCCGGACCTGCTGAACTATTGCCCGCCCGGCGCCCGTATCATCGATACCGCCCCCCTCGACCTCGACCGGATCGAAGCCGAATATGTGCGCGCCCATACGGCGGGCGAGGATGTGGCGCGGCTGCACTCCGGCGACCTCTCCGTCTACAGCGCGGTGGCCGAGCAGATGCGCCGCCTCGACCGGCTTTCCATCCCCTATACGCTGACACCAGGCGTGCCGGCCTTCGCGGCGGCGGCGGCGCTGCTGAAGCGGGAATTCACCGTGCCGGAGGTGGCGCAGAGCCTCGTCATCACCCGCGTCTCCGGTCGCGCCTCGGCCATGCCGGAGGGCGAGCAACTCACGGCCTTCGCTGCCACGGGGGCGACGCTTGCCATCCATCTCGCCATCCACGCCCTTGATCGGGTGGTGGCGGAATTGATCCCGGTGCTGGGCGCCGACTGCCCGGTGGCGGTGGTGGCCAAGGCCTCCTGGCCGGACGGGCGCATCGTCACCGGCACGCTCAGCGACATCACCGGCCAGCTTGCAGCCGACCCCATCCCGCGCACGGCGCTGATCCTGGTGGGGCGGGCGCTGGCGGCGCAGGATTTCCGCGAAAGCGCGCTCTACGACACCGCCTATGTCCGCCGCTTCCGCGGGGGCGGGGAATGAGGCGGCGTTCAGGCCTGCGCGGGGGCGAAGGGCGCACGGCCCATGAGCGTGCCGTCGCGGTCGAACACGGCAATCTCCAGTGCCACATCGGCCCGGCCGAGCGCCCGTGCGGCGGTGGCCCAGGCGGCGCGGGCCACGCAATCGCCCAGCGGGAAGCCCTCGGCGCGGGCGATCTGGAACGCCTCCGCCACCATGTGCGCGGCGCCGATGCGTGCTGCGAGGTCCGGCAGCGCGCCGGCGCCCGCTGCCAGCGCCGCAAGGGCCGCCATGTCGGCACGGCCGCGCTTGGAGTGGAGATCGAGGAAGCCCTGGCCGAGCTTGGTCATCTTGGCGACGCCGCCGGCCACGGTCACCTTCGCCACCGGATGGGTGCGCACATATTTCAGCATGCCGCCGACGAAGTCGCCCATGTCGATGAGCGCCACCTCGTCCAGGCCGTGCAGCTTCTGCACCGCCTGTTCGGATGCGCTGCCGGTGGCCCCGGCCACGTGATCCAGCCCCATGGCGCGGGCCACGTCGATGCCGCGATGGATGGAGTGGATCCAGGCCGCGCAGGAATAGGGCACGACGATGCCCGTGGTGCCCAGCACCGAGAGGCCACCGACGATGCCGAGGCGCGGATTGAGCGTCTTGAGCGCGAGGCGCGCGCCATCGGCGATGGAAATCTCCACCTCCGCATCGGCCGCAACGCCCGCCGCCCGCGCCACTTCGGCGATGCCGGCGGCGATCATGCGGCGGGGCACCGGATTGATGGCCGGCTCACCCGGCGCAATGGGCAGGCCCGGCCGTGTGACCATGCCCACCCCCTCGCCAGCCCGGAAGGTGACGCCGGCACCCGCCGCGCCGCGCCGGACGGCGGCGCGCACGAGGGCGCCGTGGGTCACGTCCGGATCGTCGCCCGCATCCTTGACGATGCCGGCCATGGCGCTATCGGGGCCAAGGTCCTGAACGGCGAGGGCGAAGGCGGGGCGGGCGCCGTTGGGCAGTTCCACCTCGACCGGATCGGGAAAGGCGCCGGTGACGAGGGCCGCGAAGGCAGCCTTGGCCGCGCCGGCGGCGCAGGTGCCCGTGGTCCAGCCACGCTTCAGCGGCCGGTCGGTGGGGGCGCCCTCGGGAAGGTCGCTCGGCACGTCGCTCATGACCGCCTTGATAGAGAGGCCGAGCCGACTGCGGAAGGGGGGACCCGGCGTTGAACGCCCCCCGCGGCCTCCTCATCGCCGCCCCGCGCTCCGGATCGGGCAAGACCACCATCACCCTCGCCCTGCTCTCGGCGCTGGCGGGGCGGGGCGTCGCCGTGCGGGCAGCGAAATCGGGACCGGATTATATCGATCCCGCCTTCCATGCCGCCGCCACCGGCCGGCCGGGGCTCAATCTCGACAGCTGGGCCATGCCGCCGGCTCTCGTCGACCACCTCGCGTCGACGGCGTCGGAGGGTGCCGAGCTGCTGGTGGCGGAAGGCGCCATGGGCCTGTTCGACGGGGTGGCGACGGAGCCGGGCCGCACCGGCGCGGGGGCCGACATCGCCGCCCGCCTGGGCCTGCCGGTGCTGCTGGTGCTGGATGTATCGGGGCAGTCCCAGACGGCGGCAGCGGTACTGCGGGGCTTCCTCAACCACGATCCGCGCGTGCGCATCGCCGGCGTGGTGCTGAACAAGCTCGGCAGCGAGCGGCACACGCGCATGATCCGCGAGGCCATCGCCCCGCTGGGCGTGCCGATCCTTGGAACGGTCCCGCGCGAGGCGACCATCGCGCTGCCCGAGCGCCATCTCGGCCTGGTGCAGGCCGGCGAAACCGACGATCTCGCCGCCCGCCTCAAAGCCCTGGCCGATCTCGGCGAGCGCCATCTCGACCTTGACGGCATCCGCGCCGCCGCCGGACCGCTGGGCCTTGCAGCGGGGGACGCCGACGCGCTGATCCCGCCGCCGGGCCAAAGGATCGCGCTGGCGCAGGATGCGGCCTTCAGCTTCATGTATGCGCACATGCTGGCGGGCTGGCGGGCGCGGGGGGCGGAAATCCTGCCCTTCTCACCCCTGGCCGACGAGGCGCCCGACCCGTCCTGCGACGTGTGCTGGCTGCCCGGCGGCTATCCGGAACTTCATGCCGGCCGGCTGGCGGCGGCGGAGCGCTTCCTCGAAGGCACGCGCCGCTTCGCCCAGACAAAGCCCGTCCACGGCGAGTGCGGTGGCTACATGGCCCTCGGCCAGACGCTCACCGACGCGGACGGCACCACCCACGCCATGCTCGGGCTGCTGGAGCTGGAAACCAGCTTTGCCCGCCGCAAGATGAACCTCGGCTACCGGGTGGCGCGCCTTGTCGCCCCCTCGCCCCTTGGGACGACAGGGGAGACGGTGCGCGGCCATGAGTTCCATTACGCGACCGTGATCACCCGCGGCGGGGACGATCCCCTCGCCGAGCTGTCCGATGCCGAAGGCCGCCCGCTGGGACCCGCCGGCAGCCGGCGCGGCACCTTGACGGGCGGCTTCTTCCACGCCATCGCAAGGGGCTGACGCGGGTGTCGTTCACACCTGCTTGGCGGTGACGGCGAGGATGCGCTTGGCCACCACATAGGCCGCCGGAATGGCGACGACCGCGCCGATGGCCGCCGCGATGGGGATGAGCTGCATGTCCTGCCCCGCCAAAGACGGCATGGCCAGCACGAACATGATGGCCGCGCCGGCAAAGGTGGTGGCGAGCACGAGCCAGACGAGGATTGCAATCTTGAGCATGGTGGGGGTTCCCGCGGCAGACGCTCCTTGATACGCCCTTCCGCTGGGTCCGCTTTTGACACCGATCAACTGTGAATGGGCCGGTCGCGTCGCATGCATTCACCGCATGACCGGGAGCGGCCTTTGCGGGTTATAGTCGCATCTGCAGGCGCGCCGCCGGGCGCCGGAAGGGCGCGCCGCCGATCCCCGGGAGGGACGTCATGCAGTGTCAGTTCAAGGAAGACGACTTCCGTGCTGCCATCCTCGACATCGTCAGCCACAAGGATGGGCAGGCCATCATCATCCAGGTGATCGGTGGAAACACCCTCACCGGCTTCGCGCCCCTGAGCGTGGGCCGCGACTATCTCAGGTGCCAGGTGGCCGCCGGGGCGGGGCAGAAGGAACAGGTGGTTCCCTTCCACTCCATCACCTGCGTGCGCTGAAGTTTGCGTGCGCTGAAGTTTGCGTGCGCTGAGGTTTGCGTGCGCTGAGGTTTGCGTGCGCTGAGGCGTCGCCCCTGTCCCGCTGGCAGCGCCGTCCTATATCGTATATCCAACGCCGGCGTTCGATCGCCCCGGCCCTTCATGCCCTCAGGAGCCTCCCATGGCAGCACCCCAGCCCATCTCCCGTTCCGGAACCGCGCATTTCACGCTGCTGCGCGACAAGATGCTGATCGGCGGCGCCTGGGTGGACGCGGACTCCGGCGCCACCATCGCGGTCAACAATCCGGCCACCGGCGAAATCATCGGCACCATCCCGAAGGCCGGCGCCGCCGAGACCCGCCGCGCCATCGAAGCCGCGTCCGAAGCTTTCAAGACCTGGCGCGCCACCACCGCCGCCGAGCGCGCGGTGAAGCTGCACAAGCTGGCCGACCTCATCACCCAGAATGCGGATGAGCTGGCCGCCATCCTCACCACCGAGCAGGGCAAGCCGCTGGCCGAGGCCAAGGGCGAGATCGGCGCCTCCGCCGGCTATGTGCGCTGGTTCGCGGAAGAGGCCCGGCGCCTCTACGGCGACGTGATCCCCTCCCCCTGGGCGGGCCGCCGCATCCTCGTCACCAAGGAGCCGGTGGGCGTGGTGGCGGCGGTGACGCCGTGGAACTTCCCCTCCTCCATGCTGTCGCGCAAGATCGGGGCGGCGCTGGCGGCCGGCTGCACGGTGGTGGCCAAGCCCTCCGAACTGACCCCCTATTCGGGCCTCGCCTGGGGCGTGCTGGCGGAGATGGCCGGCATCCCGGCCGGCGTGGTCAACATCGTGGTGGGCGAGGCCCCGGCCATCGGTGGGGAGATGACCTCCAACCCGCTGGTGAAGAAGGTGACCTTCACCGGCTCCACCCCCGTGGGCAAGCTGCTGATGAAGCAGTCCGCCGACACCATGAAGAAGATCTCCATGGAACTGGGCGGCAACGCGCCGTTCCTGGTGTTCGACGATGCCGACCTTGACCTTGCCGTGGAGCAGGCCATCGCCTCCAAGTTCCGCAACGTGGGCCAGACCTGCGTGTGCGCCAACCGCTTCTACGTTCAGGCTGGCATCTATGACGCCTTCGCCGCCAAATTCGCCGAGGCTGCGAAGAAGCTGAAGGTGGGCAACGGCCTGGACGAAGGCGTGGTGGCCGGCCCGCTCATCGACGAGCGCGCGCTGGCCAAGGTGGAGCGCCTGCTGACGGATGCCCTCGACAAGGGCGCCACCGTGCTCACCGGCGGCAAGCAGCCGGCCATGGGCGGCACCTTCTTCGAGCCCACGGTGCTGGCCGGCGCCACCCAGGACATGGCGTTTGCCCGCGACGAGATCTTCGGCCCGCTGGCCCCGCTCTTCAAGTTCGAGACCGAGGAGCAGGCCGTTTCCTACGCCAATGCGACGGAATACGGCCTCGCCTGCTACTTCTTCACCAAGGACCTCGGCCGCGCCTTCCGCGTGGCGGAGAAGCTGGAATACGGCCAGGTGGGCATCAATGCCGGCGTCATCACCACCGAGGTCGCCCCCTTCGGCGGCGTGAAGGAAAGCGGCATGGGCCGGGAAGGCTCCAAGTACGGCTGCGACGACTATCTGAACATCAAGTACATGTGCGTCGGCGGGCTTTGAGCCGGCCAAACCCTGGGCAAGCCTCGGGCGGTTCGCCGCCCGGGGCTCCCCGCATCAGGCCGGTGGCGCAAAGCGCAGGGCGATGCCGATGCGGTTCCAGGCATTGATGGAAGCGATGGTCACCGTCAGGAAGACCGCCTCGTCCTCCGAGAACTCCTGCAGCAGCGCCGCCCAGGCCGCATCGGAGGCGGCTTCCGCCTCCAGCTGCGTCAGCTCTTCCGCATAGGCCAGCGCCGCCCGCTCCCGCGCCGAGAACAACGGCGCATCCCGCCACGCCGCGAGCAGGTCCAGCTTGTCCTGCGGCACGCCGGCCTTGCGGGCCACGCCCAGGTGGAACTTCAGGCAAAAGGCGCAGCCGTTGATCTGGGAGGCGCGCAGCTTCACCAGCTCGGTCAACCCCTTGTCGAGGCCTGCGGCATCCACCGCCCTGGTGAGGGCGGACAGGCCGGCATAGACATCCGGGGCGCGCTCGGTGAAGGCCTTATAGGTGGGGCGGGACAAGGGATCGGCCACACAGCTTCCTTTCGGTTCGCAGATCGCAGGGTCCACTGTCAGCTCTTCAGCCGGTAGCCGGTGCGGAACATCCAGCGCACGGTGAAGAGGCACACGACGAGGAAGGCCAGCGTCATGGCGAAGCTCACCTCCACCCGCACGTCCGAATGGCCGAAGAAGCTCCAGCGGAAGCCGGACACCAGATAGACCACGGGGTTGAACAGGGTGACCGTCCGCCACACCGGGGGCAGCATGTCCAGCGAATAGAAGGTGCCGCCGAGGAAGGTCAGCGGCGTGATCACCAGCATGGGGATGAGTTGCAGCCGCTCGAACCCGTCGGCCCAGATGCCGATGATGAAGCCGAACAGGGAGAAGGTGACCGCCGTGAGCACCAGGAACGCCAATACCCAAAACGGATGGCGGATTTCCAGCGGCACGAACAGCGAGGCGGTGGCCAGGATGATGATCCCCAGCACCGTGGACTTGGTGGCCGCCGCCCCCACATAGCCCGCCACGATCTCGAACGGCGAGACCGGCGCCGACAGCAGCTCGTAGATGGTGCCGGTGAAGCGCGGGAAGTAGATGGCGAAGGCCGCGTTGCTGATGGACTGGGTGAGCAGGGTCAGCATCATCAGCCCCGGCACGATGAAGGCGCCGTAGGCGACGCCCCCCACCTCTGCCATGCGCGGGCCGATGGCCGAGCCGAACACGACAAAATACAGCGACGTGGACAGGACGGGCGAGACCACGCTCTGCCCCAGCGTGCGCCGGGTGCGGTTCATCTCGAAGCCGTAGATGGCACGGATGGCTTGCAGGTTCACGGCTCGCGCCTCACCAGGCTCACGAAGATGTCTTCGAGGGAGCTTTGCTCCGTGTGGAGATCCTTGAAGGCGATGCCCTCGGACGACAGGGCGGCGAGCAGGCCGGCGATGGAGAGGCCGTCGTCGTCTCCCTCGCGATTGGTCGCATAGGTGTAGGTGAGGCGGGTTCCATCGGCGGACAGGGCAAGCCCGAAGTCCGCCAGCGCCCGCGGCAGGGCGGAAAGCGGCGTGGTCAGCTCGACGGTGAGCTGCTTCTTGCCCAGCTTGCGCATGAGCGTCGCCTTGTCCTCCACCAGGATCAGCTCGCCCTTGGCGATCACCCCCACCCGGTCGGCCATCTCCTCGGCCTCCTCCAGATAGTGGGTGGTGAGGATGATGGTGACGCCCTCGTCGCGCAGCTCGCGCACGAGGCGCCACATGTCGCGGCGCAGCTCCACGTCCACGCCGGCGGACGGCTCGTCGAGGAACAGCACTTCCGGCTCGTGCGACAGCGCCTTGGCGATGAGGACGCGCCGCTTCATGCCGCCCGAGAGCGTCATGATGCGCGCATCCTTCTTGTCCCACAGGGACAGGCTGCGGAGCACCTTCTCGATATGGGCGGGGTCCGCCTTGCGGCCGAACAGGCCGCGGGAGAAGCTCACGGTGGCCCACACGCTCTCGAACGAATCGGTGGTCAGCTCCTGCGGCACCAGGCCGATGCGGGAGCGCGCCGCACGGTAATCGGCGACGATATCGTACCCTGCCACCTCTACCTTGCCGGCAGTGGCGTTCACCAGGCCGCAGATGATGGAGATGAGTGTGGTCTTGCCCGCGCCATTGGGCCCGAGCAGGGCAAAGATCTCGCCGCGCCGGATGTCGAGGCAGACATCCTTCAGGGCGACATGCCCCGTCGCATAGGTCTTGCCGAGGCCGGAGACGGTGATGACGCTGGTGGAGGGGCTCCCGAAGGAGTCGCTCTTGAAGGAGTCGCGGGTCGCAGGAGCGCTCATGGGCGCGCTTTAGACCACGTCGCGGCGGCGGCGGGAAGCCCCGCCGCCTGCCCCTCACGCATATGCGAGAGGCCGCTCAGGCGCCCTGGATGGCGCTGAGGCGCCAAGCCCCAGCCTGCCCACCCGTGGGACCGGCCATGCGGTCGCGCACGAAGGTCCACACCTCGGTGCTTTCCCCCACGCCCGCGGCATTGCCCGAGACCACCCGGCCGCTCGCTCGGTCCAGCATCACGTCGCGGCTGGCATAGCGCATGGCAACGGTGGCGTACTCGCGGTTGCCTTCCCGCCACGCCTCGGCCAGGTCGCCCTGGAGCAGCTTCACGTCGGAGACGTCGTTGCGCACCCCGCGCTCGGCGTTTTCCCGCTGTTCGTCGGCGAGGTAGCCGAACATCTCCGGCGTGGTATTGGCCCGAAGCTCCGCCTGGTCCTCACGGCTGACGGCACCCTGGATGATGCCGAGCAGGCGCTCGAAGGCATCGAAATCGGCTGCGGAGAGGCCGATCTCATCCTGCACGCCGGGCGTCCGCCCGGAGCCGGCGGGCGGGGCAGCGGCGGTCGGCGGTGCGCTGGCGGCGCGCCAGTCGCCGGGCGCCGCGGGACGCGGCCCGCCGGAGCCTGCACCAGAGCCAGAGCCCGCACCGGCGGGAACCGGCTGGGAGCGACGCAGCAGGCGCATCACCAGCATGACGACGCCGACGACAAGGCCGACCTGAAGCAGTAGCCCCAGGATACCGGCAAGGCCGCCAAGCCCCTGCCCCATCAGCATGCCGATGAGACCGCCGATGAGCAGGCCGCGCATGAGCGAGCCGCCCAAGCCGCTGCCGAACATGGAGGAGCGCGGCGCGGCAGCCTGCGGGCGGGCCGCGCTGGACGGCGCCGTCTGCGGCGAAGTGGTGGAGCGCTGGACGGGTGCCACCGCGCCCGGCGTCGTGGGGGTGGCAGCCGGGGTCTGGTAGGTCCGGGTTCCTCGGCTGCCGAAGGAGCCGCCTTGGCGCGCCTCCGCATGGTCCGCGGCGACGAGCGTCAGCGCACCAGCGACGGCCAAAGCCGCCATAACCGTCCGCTTGCGAAACATGGACATGCCGATCTGGTCCTCCCCGACGCCGGGCAAATGCCGCAACGTCACATGCCCCATCATATAGGAAAGGCCGGCGCCGATTGCGAGGGCTTCGGCGCCGCGTTTGCCACTGCGCCGCGCGCTGGTAAGGTCGCCCGCCTGACGCACCGACGTTTCCCGGAGCCCCCATGCCCGTCCTTGCCGTGCGTGCCTTGTCCCGAAATGCCTTTGCAGGGCATGCGTTTGCAAAGCCGATCCTGCGCCTTCTCGCCTGCTGCGCCCTTCTGGCCGCGCCGGTTGCCGCTCTGGCCGAGCCCATCGGCGTCACCGTGCGCAACGAGAGCGTGGCCGCCACCTGCGCCGAAACCGATAACGTCACGCTTTCCTTCGTCTCCGACAAGGTGAGCCGCTTCCGCATCATCGCCCGCCATCCGGCCTATGCCGGCATGCTGCGCGTCGACCGGACCGAGCCGGATTTCGACACCTGCGACTTCTCCGGCGACCCGGCGGTGCCGGCCACCACCCCCGCACCGTCCGGAACGTCGCCCGCCGCCGCCACGGCGCCTAAGCGCATCACCATCTACGAGACGCCGGACCTGTGGCTCACCGGCTTCATCTTCCCCTCGTTCTGGCGGGCCGCCACGGTGCCGTTCCGGGTCGGCACCGAGGTGACGCAGGGCCTGCACATGGTGCAACTGTGGGTCCGCGGCGAAAACCAGCAGCCGGAAGAGGTGCTGGTGGTCTATCCCCCCGATGGCTACTGGCGCGCCCGGCCGCTCTCGCCGGCGCATCTTTCCAGCACCGCCTATGGCTCATCCTTCCTGCTGGGTCCGGTGGAGCAGGCCGAGCGCCCGCTGGTGCGGCTGAAGGAAATCGGCTTCGCGCCGCAGACCCGCACCTTCACCCTGTCCTTCGCCGATGGCGGCAAGGCCCGGCTGAAGCTCGCCGGGCTGGATCGCGACGCGCTGACCCTGGAAGCGGAATTCGACGGCACGGCCCCGCGCACCTTCGCTGCCCTGCGCTCCATGTACGTGACCGAGGGCAATGCGGACGTGGCCCGCGTCTCCTGGCGGACGCTCGCGAAAACCGGGGCATCCCAAAGCGGGGCACCTGCCAGCATCGGCGAGGCCCCCATCCTGAGCTTCACCGATGCCGACAACGTCGCCATGCTGTGGGCAGGCCGGCTGGTGCCGTCCCGCCACAACACCAGCGCGCCGGACTACATCTTCGACGGCTTCGCCAGCCGCTAGAGCCTTGTGTTGACGCGTTTTCTTCACGCGAACCGGTACCCACTTCGCTCGAAAACGCTCTAAGCCGCATCAGGCGACGGCGAGCACCGCCTCCGCCTCCAGCACGCCATTGGCACCGCTGGTGACGGTCTCTTCCAGACCCTTCGCCTCGGTGGCGAGGTTCTCGGCGAAAAAGCGCGCGAGGGCGATGCGCGCGGCAAGGCGCGGGTCGGTGCCGCCCGCCGCCCGCTCGGCGTAGGCGGCCAGCGCCACCTTGGCGAGATAGGCCCCACCGGCGGCACGGGCGAACAGGCGCAGGAACGGCGTGGCCCCGGCCAGCGCCTTGGCCTGGTCGCTCGGCAGCCAGTCCAGCATCTTGCGGGTGGCGCGGGCGAGCGCATCCACGGTCTCGGCGAGCCGCACCCCCGTATGGCCGAAATCGGGGGCGTTGAGCGCGGCCACCTCGGCGGCGATGTCGCGATAATCCGCGATCACCGCATTCACCACGTCGCCGCCTTCCTGCGGCAGCTTGCGGGTGACAAGGTCGATGGCCTGGATGCCGTTGGTGCCCTCATAGATGGCGAAGATGCGCGCATCGCGCAGGTGCTGGGCCGCGCCGGTCTCCTCCACATAGCCCATGCCGCCATGCACCTGCACGCCGGTGGAGGCCACCTCGATGCCGATGTCGGTGGAGAAGGCCTTGGCCACCGGGGTCAGGAGGCTCGCCTCGGCCAGCGCCGCGGCGCGGGCGGAGGGGTCGGGCAGGCGGTGGGCGCGATCAAGGGCGTCGGCGGTCTTCAGGCAGATGGCGCGGGCGGCGTCGGTCTCCGCGCGCATGGTGAGCAGCATGCGCTTCACGTCCGGATGGGCGATGATGGGGGCCGAGCCCTCGAAGCCCGGCGCCTTGCCCTGCCGGCGCTCCTTGGCATAGGCGAAGGCGCGCTGGGTGGCGCGCTCGGCCACCGCCACGCCCTGGACACCCACGGCGAGGCGGGCGTTGTTCATCATGGTGAACATGCAGGCGAGGCCCCTGTTCTCCTCGCCCACGAGGTAGCCGATGGCGCCCTCGCCGCTCTCGCCGAAGGCCATGGTGCAGGTGGGCGAACCGTGCAGGCCGAGCTTGTGCTCGATGCCGGCGCAGACCACGTCGTTGCGCGCGCCGAGGCTGCCGTCCGCATTCACGAGCACCTTCGGCACCACGAAGAGCGAGATGCCGCGGGTGCCGGCCGGCGCATCCGGCAGGCGGGCGAGCACGAGGTGCACGATGTTCTCGGCGATGTCGTGCTCGCCGTAGGAGATGAAGATCTTGGTGCCGAAGATGCGGTAGGTGCCGTCCGCCTGCTTCACCGCCTTGGCGCGCAGCACGGCGAGGTCCGAGCCCGCCTGCGACTCGGTGAGATTCATGGTGCCGGTCCAGGTGCCGGCCACCATCTTGGGCAGGAAGGTCTGCTGGAGTTCGGGGGCGCCGTGGGCGGTGAGCGCCTCGATGGCGCCCATGGTGAGCACGCCGCCGATGCCGAAGGCGGGCGAGGCCGAATTCCAGAACTCCGTCAGCGCCGAGGTCACCGAGGTGGGCAGGTCCTGGCCGCCGAACGCCTCTTGTGCCGCAACCGAACTCCAGCCGGCGCTGGCCCAGGCCTCATAGGCGGCGCGCCAGCCTTCGGGCGTGGTCACGGCGCCGTCCTTGAGGGTGCAGCCCTGCTTGTCGGCCACCTTGTCGAGGGGCGCGATGACCGCGGCCGCGAACTTGCCGGCCTCTTCCAGCACCGGGTCCACCACGTCGAAGGAGAGGTCCACAAGGCCCTGCTCCATCAGCTGGGGAAGTGTCGTGCAGGTCTTGAGAAAAAAGGCGACCTCTTCCACCGGCGCGCGATAGCTCATGTGACCCTCCCGTGTGCGCCATGCGCTTGACCGGCCCCGCGGGGCGCGCTCTAAGCACGCGACGTTCGGCTTCCCACATCGCGGCGCCGGCCGGCTTCGTCAAGAGGCGTATTGTGGCCCTTTGGTCGGACAC
This sequence comes from Xanthobacter autotrophicus ATCC 700552, assembly GCF_043194565.1. Lineage (GTDB taxonomy): Bacteria > Pseudomonadota > Alphaproteobacteria > Rhizobiales > Xanthobacteraceae > Xanthobacter > Xanthobacter autotrophicus_F. The sequence goes on from NZ_JBAFVS010000007.1 coordinate 175,755, forward strand.
GCGCGGATAGAAGGCATCATGGTTTCTCCCGCCCCGCCGCACCCACGGCCAACGTGTCCACACCCGACGCGCCTTCTGCCGGCCGCCGCCCCCGGCGCGGTCGCCGAGGCGGCGCGGCTTCTGGCCGGCGGCGGCCTCGTAGCCTTTCCCACCGAGACCGTCTACGGCCTCGGCGCCGATGCCGCCAACCCCGAGGCCGTGGCCGCCCTCTATGCCGCCAAGGGGCGCCCGGCCTTCAACCCGCTGATCGCCCACACCCAGGACGTCGCCTCTGCCCGCCGGCTCGGCACCTTCAACCGGGCGGCGAACATCCTCGCGGAGCGCTTCTGGCCGGGGCCGCTGACGCTGGTGGTGCCCTATGCCGGCGGCGACGGCGTCTGCGAGCTGGCGCGGGCGGGGCTCGACACGGTGGCCCTGCGCGTGCCCGCCCATGGCGATGCGGCGGCGCTGATCGGCGCTTTCGGCGGCGCGGTGGTGGCGCCCAGCGCCAACCGCTCCGGCCATGTCTCCCCCACCACCGCCGCCCATGTGATGGACGACCTCGAAGGCCGCATCGACGCGGTGCTGGACGGCGGTCCGACCCCGGTGGGGGTCGAATCCACCATTCTCGATGTTACCGGTGAAGTACCGGTGCTGCTGCGTCCCGGCGGACTGGCGCGGGAAGAGATCGAGGCTGCTCTTGGCCATGCCGTCGCGCGGCCCGGCGCCACCGATGACGCCCGCCCGATGGCACCCGGCCGCCTCGCCTCCCATTATGCGCCCCGCGCCGTGCTGCGGCTCGACGCCACCCGGGTCGCCCCGGGCGAAGCCTTGCTCACCTTCGCCGGCGCGGCGCCGGACGGCACGCAGGATGCCGGAAGCCTGCTCGACCTCAGCGCGTCCGGCGACCTCACCGAGGCGGCCGCCCGGCTGTACGGGGCGCTACGGGCGCTCGATGCCTCCGGCGCCGCCGCCATCGCCGTAGTGCCCCTGCCCCGCACCGGCCTGGGCGAAGCCATATACGACCGCCTCCAGCGCGCCGCCGCGCCCCGCCCGTCCCAGAACACGTCCACAAGCGAGATCCCCGCATGACCGAGACGCTCGCCGCCACCGCCGTTGAGGGCTTTGCCTTCAGCCATGCGCAGGACACCGACACGCAGGCCCTCAAGGCCCTGTGGGAACGCACCGGCCTGACCCGGCCATGGAACGATCCCCTCGCCGATATCGCCCTTGCCCGGCGCGGACCGCATTCCACCATTCTGGTGGCGCGGCGGGACGGCGCGCTCGCGGGCTCGGTGATGGTGGGCCACGACGGCCACCGCGGCTGGATCTACTACCTCGCCGTGGAGCCCGATCTGCAGGGCAAGGGCCTCGGCCGCGCCCTGCTTACCGCCGCCGAGGACTGGCTGCGGACCCGCGCCGTGCCCAAGCTCATGCTGCTGGTGCGCCCGGACAACGCGGCCGTGCGCGGCTTCTATGCCGCCGTGGGCTATCTGGAAGAGCCGCGCGTCGTCTTCTCCCGCCGCCTCGACGGGAAATAGAACGCTTCGGGCGCAAGCGCGCCGGCAGGGGCCGCAGGATACCCTTTTCTCCCCGCCGCCTGCGTCCTATGGAAAGGGACCCCTCTCCGGAGCCTTGCCATGGTTGCTTACGTCTTCGCGCCGCCCGCCGTCCCCACCCTTCCGATCGTGGGCAGCGACGACCACTTCCCGGTCCACCGCATCTATTGCGTGGGCCGCAACTTCGCCGACCATGCGGTGGAGATGGGCCACGATCCCAACAAGGAGCCGCCCTTCTTCTTCCAGAAGAATCCCGACACGCTGGTGCCCCACGGCGCGACCATCGCCTATCCGAAGATGTCGCAGGACGTGCACCACGAGGTGGAGCTGGTGGTGGCGCTGAAGGCCGGCGGCGAGGACATTCCGCTGGAGCGGGCGCTGGACTGCGTGTTCGGCTATGCGGTGGGCCTCGACCTCACCCGCCGCGACCTGCAGGGCGAGGCCAAGAAGCTTGGCCGGCCATGGGAAGTGGGCAAGGCGTTCGAGGAGGCCGCGCCCTGCTCGGCCCTGGTGCCGGCGGCGACCATCGGCCATCCCGATGCCGGGCGCATCTTCCTCAAGATCAACGGGGCGGTGAAGCAGGACGGCAACCTCAACCAGATGATCTGGAAGGTTCCGGAGATGATCGCCACCCTCTCCACCCTGTTCAGGCTCGCCCCCGGCGACCTCATCTTCGCCGGCACCCCGGCGGGCGTCGGCCCCATCGCAAAGGGCGACGTGCTGGAAGGCGGCGTCGAAGGCGTGGGCGAACTCCGCCTCACCGTGGTCTGAGGCACGGATCCGGCCGGCGCCTCCGCACGGCCGGATCGTCCTGCAATGGCCGGGAAGCCGCGCAGGCGCGGAGACCTCGGCCCCCCGGCGAGGCCCGGCTGCGATCTTCAACGGGCAACGATGATCGCAGATGGCGGGGGGGCCTCGCGCACCCTCCCCTTTGGACGCCATCTGCCAACGCGATTCAATGGGGCGCTTAATGTGCCAAGCCTGGCATCGGAATCACCAATTGTCCGGTCCGCAATGTGACTGGGGACCCTTACGGATATGGCTTTTCATTTCCATATCTTTCCAGATCAAATAAACTTCGGTATTCCGCCTGAAATACCGCTGCAGAAGCGCAAAATATACCAGCGCTTTGAACCGATCTCACTGGCGGCGTGACTCACTTGCGGCATGGCTCACTGGCGGCGTAACTCAAACGAACCAGCCTCCGGCAAACCGGGGCGATTCACGCGCCGCCAATCGCCCAGAACAAACCGGACTGCCTCTGGTAAGGTGAACCTCATGCATTTGAATCATGTAGCCTGAGAGGTCATGCGCCAGTTTGCCGACGAGCCGCCCCTCCCAGCCCGCCCCCTGCGGGTGGCGCTCTTTGTCCATGCGTTCTTTCCAGACCACTTCTACGGTACGGAATCCTATACGCTCGCACTTGCACGGCAATTGCGCGCGTTCGGTCATGACCCAGTCATAGTCACTGCGCTCAGCCCGGGTGACCCAGCCCAGGGCTGCGAGGTCCATCGCTATGTCGTCGGCGGCATCCCGGTTTTGCGTATCGATCGGAACGCGACGCCGCCACGCAATGCGCGCGAAGAGTACGACATGCCGGCCCTTGCTCCGCTACTGGAGCGCCTCCTGCGGGAGATCCGGCCGGATGTAGTCCATGTCTGCCATCTGGGCAATTTCTCCGTCGTCCTGCCGCAGGTGACACAGGCCCTGGGCATTCCGACCTTCGCGACGCTGACCGACTTCTTCAACCTCTGCCTCAACAGCCTCCTTCAGCTTCCCGGCGGGGGCCTGTGCGCCGGCCCCGATGCGCGGCGCCTCAACTGCATGACATGCGGCATCCTGATGCGTCGGTCCGAGCGAGTGAAACCGTTCTGGACGGTGCTGGCGCACCCGGCCGTGCACCATCTCGCCGCCCTTGCCGGAACGTACCTCGCCCCGCTCCTGCCGCCACCGCTTGGAACCGATGCCCTGGCGGTGATCCACCGGCCGCAGGTTTTCAGGGCGGCCATGGGGCGATACCGGGCCGCCATCGCGCCGACGCGCTATCTGAAGGATACCTTCGAGGCCAACGGCATCACCCTGCCGCTGGTCCACAGTGCCTTCGGCATCGATATTGATCGTTGCCCCAAGCCGCCTGCCACCGGTCGCCCGGTGCGCTTTGGCTTCATCGGCCAGCTTCTGATGCACAAGGGGCCGCATCTGCTGCTCCAGGCGCTTCGGTTGCTGCCCGCGGACGCCTTTACCCTCGATATCTGGGGCTCCGAGCAGCTTTATCCCGACTATGCGCGGGACCTGCGGAGCGTCGCCGCGCCGATGCCGGTCACCTTCCATGAACCGTTCGAGGAACACCGGATGGCCGAGGTCCTCTCCCGGATCGACGTTCTGGTGCTGCCATCGACCTGGTTCGAGAACGGGCCGCTCACCTTGCTCAAGGCGCTTGCGACCCATACCCCCGTGGTGGTCTCCGACGTGCCGGGCATGACCGAGTTCATCCAGGAGGGCATCGACGGCTTCGCCTTCCCGCGCGGCGATGTGGAAGCGCTCGCCGTGGTCCTGCGCCGGTTCGTGGAGGCCCCGGACCTCGCCCGCCGCATGAGCGCCTCCACCGCCTATCCACGTACCGAGCGCGACATGGCGCAGGAGGTGCTGGCCCTCTATTCCCGCTTCGGAGACAGCCCGCCGCCGGCGGTTGGCGCAGCATGAGGGTCGCCATTCTCTGTTCTGGCTATCTGCCGGTGCTGGATGGCGTCACCGTCAGCGTGGCTGCGCGGGTCCAGCGGCTGGCGGCGCGCGGGCACGATGTTCTTCTGCTCGCGCCCCGGCGTGCGGACGATCTGCGGCGTCCGGCCGGCCTGCCCGATGGGGTTGCCTTCGCCGGCCTGCCGGGAACGCCGTTCGGCGCCGCGGCGGGGGATTTCAATCCCGGTCCCGCCGCCCATGAGGTGATCGAGCAGGCGCTCGCCGCCTTCGGTCCGGACCTCATCCATGTGGACGAGCCCGAGCGGCTTGCCTGGGGTATCAGGCGCCTGCCGGGTGTCGCCTTCGCCCGTCGCCACGGCATCCCGGCCGTGGCGTTCTTCCACACCAATTTCGTCGATTATTGGGGACAGGGCAGCCCCCGCCTGGTGCCTGTGCTGGACCCGCTCAAGGCCATGGGCTGGCGGCTTGTGACGGCACTGTACAACAGGTTTGACGCCACCCTGGTGCCGAGCGCGCAGACCCATCGCCGTCTCGTCGGCTTCGGGCTGCGCAATGGGGTCTGCGGCCGCTTCAACGGTGTCGACACGGCCCGCTTCTCGCCGTCCCTGCGCACCCCCGGCTATTGGGGGCGGAACTGGGGCCTGCCCGCTCTCGACGGCCGGCCGGTGATGATCATTGCCGGACGCTTGACACCGGACAAGGGCTGGTCGTCCTGGGGCGAGGCGCTGCCGGCGCTGGCCCGGCGTCTCGGCGCGGGCCTCGGCGTGGTCATTGCCGGCGACGGGTCACTGCGGTCTCATGTGGAGCATCTGGCGGCGCGTCTGCCCCGCGCGCATGTGCTGGGCGCGGTGCCGCATGCAGACCTCGGAGCGCTTCTCGCCAACAGCGATGCCTATGCCACCTTCTCCCGCTGCGAGAATGCGAGCCTCGCCGTCTATGAGGCACTGGCGAGCGGCGTGCCTGTCATCGCCCCGCATGCCGGTGGCATTCCGGGGCAGGTTCGCCACGGGGAGAATGGCTTGCTGTTTGAGCCCGGCAATGTCGGTGACTTCGTGACCCAGCTTGCCCGCCTCATGGAGGACAGGGCGCTCGCAGGCCGTCTCGGTGCGGCCCTCGCCGCCGAGCGGGAGGTGCTGGATTGGGAGCCGGCCTTCGAGGCGTGGCTCGATGCCGTCAGCCGGATCGCGGAAGTGGCAGGCCGAGGGCGGCGGCCTCCTGCGTGAGGGCGTCCAGGGCCTGATCGAGATGGGCGTCGGTATGGGCGGCCGAAAGGAAGAAGCGCAGTCGGGCCGAGCGGTCCGGCACACCCGGCGGCAGCACCGGGAAGACATTGATGCCGCGCTCCAGAAGCCTCTGGGCGAGTTGCACGGTCTTGATGGTTTCACCAACGATGACTGGAACGATGCCGCAGCCCCAGGCGGTTCCCACATCGAAGCCGCGGGCCACCACCTCGGCGCGAAAGCGCGTGCCGTGGGCCGAAAGGCGTCTCACCCGCTCGGGCTCCGCGACCATCAGCTCCAGCGCGACGCGGGCGGCCTCCGCCACGGGAACCGGCATGCCGACGCTGTAGACCATGCCCGGCGCGAACGCCTTGAGATAGTCGACCAGCGCTGTCGGCCCGGCGATATAGCCGCCGCAGCTCACCAGTGACTTGGAGAGCGTGCCGAACCAGATGTCCACCGCCCGCGGATCGACGCCCGCATGCTCGGCGATGCCCCGCCCGGTGGCACCGAGCACGCCGAGGCCATGGGCGTCGTCGATCATGAGCCAGCACCCGAAGCGATCCTTCAGCGCCACGAGGCGCTTCAGGTCCGGCCCGTCCCCGTCCATGGAGAACAGGCCTTCGCTGACGATCAGGACACGGCCGAACCGGTCACGGTCCCGCGCCAGCATGGCCTCAAGCGCATCAAGATCATTGTGGGGGAAGGTGCGGCGGGTGGCGGGACTGTACTGGGCGCCGAGCAGCACGCAATTGTGCATGAGAGCATCGGTCACGACCAGGTCATTCGGCCCCATCAGTGTCGGGATCACCGCCAATGCCGTGGCGTGGCCGCTCACGAAGGCGAGGGCCGCCTCGGCCGCGTAGACGGCGGCGAGCCCCGCTTCGAGCGCCCCATGGGCCGGACGCTCGCCCGCGGACAGGCGGCTCGACGAGACGCTGGTGCCCCATTGCGCGGCCGCATCGGCAACGGCGCGGGTGATGCGCGGGTCGCCGTTGAGGCCGAGGTAGTCGTAGGATGCGAAATTCACCACATCCCGCCCCTCGATCCTCGAAACGGCTCCTGCGCGCATCTCGTGCAGGCGGTGATAGGGGCTCTGCAATCCCAGCAGATCCGCCGCGGCGCGCTGCGTCCTGAGTTCCGTGAAGCGGGGCAAGGTATCGAAGGCCACCTGCGGCCCGTAGTCCGTGCGCTCGGGTGGCCGGGCCGCCGCCGGGGTGGGCGTCCTCATCTCGGCCATGAGCCGGGCGAACTCGTCGTCCGAGAGGCGGCCACCACCGCTCATGCCCGTCGCCCCGTGGCGCCGCGCCGGGCCCCGATGGCCTTGAGGATGGCGCTGCCGTCTTCCGGGGCGAGGCTGACGCCGTGCTGCTCCAGAAGCGCTGCATCAGTTGCGTCCGGTTCGGCCTCCGGTGCCTCGGAGGGCGGGGCGGTTGTTCCGCGCAGGCTCGCCAGGGCGACGCCGGTGAGGTCCGCCAGGCTGCGGCCGCTGCCGATGGCGAGGAGCGGCAGTTCCAGACCAAATTTCTTTTCCAGCGTCAGCCGCAGCTCCAGTGCCATCAGGGAGTCCATGCCGAGCGCGGAGAGGGGTGTGCCCGCATCCACCGTCTCGGCGGGGAGGCGCAGAATGCCGGCAATCTCCCGCGCCAGCAATGCGCCGAGAAGGTCGCGGGCGGCATCCTCGCTCAACCCGATAAGGCGTTCGGAAAGGGGATCGCCCTCGCCCCCCATTTCGTTGGCCGCGGCAGAGAAGAGGCGCGGGAAGGTCGGCGTCTTCAGCACGGCGAGCTGGCTTGCGATCGCCGTCTGGTTCACCTGGGCATAGACCGCCACGGGTCCGGCCTCCCGTCCTCGGGCCATCAGGCGACCGAGGAAGTCGAGCGCCTCGCCGGACGCGATGCCAGCGACGCCGGTGGCGCGGGCGAGGCGCTGGCCGAGCGCTTCCTGCTTGGCGATCACGCCGGCATCGGAAATGGCCCCCCAGGCCACGGCAAGTCCCGCAAGCCCGCGGCTGCGGCGATTGCGCACCACCCCTTCAAGGAAGGCGTTGGCGGCCACGTAGGCGCCCTGTCCAGGGCTGCCGATCATGGCCGAGGCCGAGGAATAGACCACGAAATGGTCCACCGGATGGGCCTTCGTGATGCGGTCGAGGGCCAGCACGCCGTCCACCTTGGGGGCGAGCACGGTGGCAAGGCTCTCGGCGGTGAGGTTCGCCACCACCCCGTCCTCCAGCACCATGGCGGTGTGGATGATGCTGCGCAGCGGGCCGTGGTCGGCCACCAGGCGGTCCACGAGAGCGGCAAGCGCATCGCCGTCGCGCGCGTCGGCGACCTCCACGACCATGCGGGCTCCGGCCTCATTGGCCGCGGCGATGCGGGCAGCGGCCTCGCCATCGCGCACGCCCCTGCGGGAGGCGATCGCGACAACGCCATTCGTTCGGGCCGCGAGCCACAGGGCGGTTTCGAGGCCAAAGCCTCCGGTACCGCCGATCACCAGATGGAGCCCCTCACGCACTGCGAGCTCGCCTCTGGCGGGCACCGCCAGCCGGCCCCTCTGCTGCGGGCGCACGACGATCTTGCCCATGTGGCGCGCGCCCTGCATCTGGCGAAAGGCCTCTCCCACATTCTCGCCATCCACCGCGCGATAGGGCAAGGGATGGAGCTGGCCCGCGCCGAACGCATCGCCGATGTCGGCCATCACCCGCTTGGCCCGCTCGCGATCGTGGGCCAGCAACTGGTCGAGATCCACGCCGAAATAGCTGAGGTTGCGCGCGAAGGGGCGCAACCCCATGGCGGTGTTGGCGAGGAAGTCCCGCTTGCCCAGTTCCACGAAGCGGCCGAACGGCTTCACCAGGCGTAGGCTTGCCGCCATGGCGTCGCCGGCGAGGGAGTTCAGAACCACATCCACCGCGCCGTGGTCCCGGGCAATCTCCCGGGCAAAGGCGAGATCGCGCGAATTGTACACGGCCTCGACGCCGAGCGCCCGCAGCAGCGCCGCCTTGGAGGGGGTGCCCGCCGTGGCGATGACCCGCGCCCCGCGCGCCAGCGCGATGTCCACCGCGGCGAGGCCGACACCGCCGGCCGCCCCGTGGATCAGCACCAGCTCTCCCGGGGCAAGGCGCGCGCAGTCCACGAGCCCGTACCAGGCGGTGGCGAACGCCACGGGAATGGCTGCGGCTGCTTCGAGGGCAAGGCCGTCCGGCGCCTTGAAGGCGTACCAGGCCGGCACGGTGACGTGGGAGGCAAAGGCGTCCGGCGCAAAGCCCATCACGCCGTCGCCAGCCTTGAGATGGGCAACATCGGACCCGACGCGCACCACGGTGCCCGCGCACTCGAAGCCCAGCGAGGCGGAGGTGAGGCCCGGGCCGAGGATGTCGTCGTCGAGCGCGCCGAGCGCCAGCATCACGTCGCGGAAATTGAGGCCGGTGGCGGCCACCTCGATCTCGATCTCATCGGCAGCCGGCGCCTTTCGCTCGTCCGCGATCCAGCCGAGGGAGCCGAGTGCACCTTGCTGCGGCACGTGGAGGCGCACGCGACGGGAGGCGTCCACTGCGCCCGTCTCCTCGCGGACGCCGCGGAACACCCGCACGCCGAACGTGCCTTCGGGGTAGCAGGCGATTTCCGTCTCCGGCCCCGCGCTGTCGAGGATCCGGCGAAGGCGAAGCGCAGCGTCGGCGTCGAAGGCATCCACATCGACGAGGCGCAGGTCGAGTTCCGGATTTTCGTTGAGGATCACCCGGCCGAAGGCGCAGATGGCCACAGCCGACGGATCGAGGGTGATCCCCTCCAGCGGCCGCCCGCGCGCCGTGACGATCCACAGGCGCACGCCCTTGCTGGCCGCGGCCCAGCCAACACTGCGCTTCAGCTCCAGCAGGCAAGCGGAGAGGGCTGCACGCGGCGCGATCGCGGGATCAAGGACGGCGGGAAAGATCACGTCCCGCGGAGCGCCATCCCAATCTGGATCGGGAAGGGGACCGGCCGGCGCGACAACGTCGCCATCGCCGGCGAGGATGCGGCAGAAGTCCGGGGTCGTGGCATTGCCGAGCACCATGGGCAGCGGATCGCTGCCGCTCTGCGCGACCGGCGGGAGCACGGCACCCACAAGGGTCGTGAGGCCATCCGGCAGCGGTGTGCTTTCGATCCGGGTGCAACCCATCTCGCCGAGCAGAGCGTCCAGCTGAGGCTTGGATATGCTATCGTGGCCCGCTGCCGTCCAGTTGCCGGACAGCAGCTCCATCGCCGCGTCGGCCGTGGGATGGGCAAGGACGATTCGGGCGCCGTGACAGATCTCGGCGATGCGCCGGGCTTCTCCGGGACTGCCGTCGAACGGGCGGCCGGCTGTAAGCCCGACCACGAGGTTCACCGGTGCGCGGCGCGTGTCCGGTTTCCCGGTATCGAGAAAGGCGAAGTCGTCCGCACCCGGCCGTGCGGCGATGCGCTCAAAGGCCGCCGTATTGCCGCCGGCGAAGGTAATGTGTGCCGTGCCTTCCCGCGCGAAGGGCAAGAGGGTGCGGACGAGGCCGCCGGTCCAGGGCTGTACTGCGACCACATGGGGCCGGGCGGGCGCGGCGGCGGCGATCTGCTGCGCTATGGCCCGGCGCAGTGCCGTGAGCCCCGCCTGAAAGACCAGGCCGTCTTCCTCGAACAGTTCGGCGATCGCTGCCGGCAGCGGGCCACAGGCGCCGGTTTCAAGCCCGCCGGGCAGCGTCGCCATGAGATGGGCGGCAAGGCGAATCTCGCCGTTGGCCGCGGGAAAGCGCGCGACGAGGGTCCGAAAGATGGCCTCCGACGCCGGCAACTGCGCCTCTTGAAGGGTCCAGCCGCCAGCCGTGGCTTCGGCAAGCCCGAACGCCTCCAGATAGGCCATCAGGTGGGCGAAATGGTCCTGCGCTCCGGACCCGATCCGCTGGGTCGCCATGAGCGCCGGTCGTGCGACCTCCCGCCCGCCGGCGATGCGGTGCACGGTTTCAAAGACGAAGGAGCGCACGAAGCCGCGCAGCAGCAGGACAGCGTCGATGGGCGCCGCGGTGAAATCGGCAAGGGCCTCAAGATCGGGGGCCGGCGCAGCCGCATGGCCCAGCGGCTCGAACTCCAGCCGAAACTGGCGTTCGGCGTCGTCGCGGCGCGACAACACGACCTCGCGCAGGACGAGGCCTTCCACCTCGGCCACCACCGAACCGTCGGCGGCGAGCAGGCTGATGTCCACGCGCGAGGTGAAGCGGCTTTCATGGACGCGGCGCAGGATGGTTTCCACCACCGGCACCGCCGGTTGCCAGACCCGCAGCGCGCCGATCCGCACCGGCAGGTGGGTCCGCGTCTCGCCCGCCACCTGATGGGCGTCGAGGAAGAGCGAGTGCAGGGCGGCGTCGAGGCTGGTCGGGTCAATCACATGGACGTCGGCGAACAGACCGGTCGGAAGCGGTTGCGTGGAGAGGCGCGCGACCGCCCCGTCGTCATTGCGCTCAACTTCCAGGATCTTGCGGAAGCTCGGTCCGTAGCCGAGGCCGCAGCGCTCCGCCGCCGCATAGACGGCTTCGGGCGTCGCTGTCCTCAGCGTCGCGGCGTCCGGGAGGCTCATACGCATCGGCCGGCCCGACGCGAGGCCGATGCGGCCGACCGCATGGAGCAGGAACGCGCCGCCGCTGAGCCGTCGCCGGGCGCGGATCTCGCAGGTCCGTGAAACGTCGTCGATGCGGGTGGACACCTCGCGCATGGTCCCGTCCGCAAGCGTGAGCGGGCGCAGGATGTCGAAGTCGAGGAGTTCAAGCGGTCCTGCGCCGAAGACGTCGCGACCCGCCGCCAGCATCATTTCCGCGAGCGACGCGCCGGGCACCACCGCCTCGCCTTCCACTCTGTGGTCGGCAAGGTAGGGGACGATCTGCGGGTCGATGAAGGAGCGCCAGTCCGGGATGTTCTGGCTCACGCGCCGCCCCAGCAGGGGATGGGTCGGCGTCGATCCGGAAAAGCTGCCGAAGAGGTCGAGGGCCTCGCTGGTCCGCGGCAGCACAAAGTCCTGCCGCTGGAACGGGTAGGACGGCAAATGGAGGGGCGCTGCGGGGGCTGCGCCGAAGGTGCGCGCGGTGTCGAGCCGTGTGCCGCGCACGAAGGCGCCGGCGACGGTGGCGCGTACCGGGTCCGCCTCCTCGCCATCGTCACGCTCGGACAGGCTGCCAAGGCATTCCGCAGTAAAGCCCGCCTCCTTCAGCGTGTCTCGCGCCGCCGAGAGGAGGATGGGGCGCGGGCCGATCTCGATGAAGTGCGTGGCACCGCGCGTGCCCGCCACGACGATGGCATTGGCAAAGCGCACCGGCTCTCGGATGTTATGCCACCAGTAGCCGGCATCGAGAACGGTACCGGGCAGCAGCGTGCCCGTGACCGTAGAGATGAAATCAAGGCGCGTCGCGGTGGGGGCGAGGTGTTCGAGGTCGGCGCGGATGCCTGCCTCGGCCTCGTCCAGAATGCTTGAATGGAAAGGATAGTCGACACCAATCGCCATGTGGGCGATGCGCTGGAGCCGCGCCGACTTTTCGGCGTGGGCGATGGACACGGCGGAGCCGCTGATGGTAACCGAACGCGGGCCGTTCACGGCCGCCAGATCGAGGTCGGGCTGGTTGAGGTTTTCCAGGAAAGCGCGCGCCTGCGATTCTCCCGCGGCCAGGGCGAGCATCCGCCCGCGGCCGGCAAACGGCTCCTGCCTGAGGCTGCGGTGATGGATGAGATGGATCGCGGCTTCAAGGTCGAGCGCCCCGCTCGCCACCGCGGCGGCCACCTCGCCGACGCTGTGCCCGAGGACCATGTCCGGCGTGAGCCCCTCTTCGGCCAATGCCGAGGTCAGCGCGACCTGGATGGCAAAAATCAAGGGCTGGGCCACCGAGGTCTTGCCGATCCGCGCGTCCAGGTCGACAGCACCCAGCACGTCGGTGAGCGAATAGCCTCCAACTTTGCGATAGAGCTGGTCGGCGGTTTCGAACGCCGAGCGGAAGGCGGCGCTGCGCGCCAGCACCGTCCGGCCCATGCCCACCCACTGGGCACCGTTGCCGCTGTAGACGAACGCGACTTTGCCCTGCAGCGGCAGGGCCTTCCCGGTGGCAACGATGGCCTCCTGCGGGCCGCCCTGGGCAAAACCGCGCAACGCGGTCGACATGTCACGGGCAGGGCCGACCGGTAGCGCCAGGCGCAGGTCGAACAGATCGCGCTGGTGGCGCGTGGCGGCGGCGAGGTCCGCAGGGCTCGCACTGCCTGTCGCGTCGGCGGCCTCAAGGCGGGTCGCATAGGCGCCGGCGAGATCCCGCAGGGCCTCCTGGGACCGGGCGGACAACGCCAGCAGCCGGGCCGGCGCTTCTGTCGGCCTTACATCTGGCATGGGCTCCGCAGCGCGCAGGACCACATGGGCATTGGTGCCGCCAAAGCCATAGTTGCAGACGCCGGCAAAGGGCGTCTGCCCGATATCGAGGGGCACATGCGCCAGCGCCGGCGCGAGATTGAGCTGCGAAAACGCGATGTGGGGGTGGAGGCCATCGAGATGGAGCGTGCGCGGATAGAGCCTGTGCTCCAGCGCAAGCGTCGCCTTCGCCAGCCCGGCGAGGCCGGAGACGCACTCGAGATGGCCGATGTTGGATTTCACCGAGCCCAGAGGCAGCGGCGTGACCCGGCCCCGGCCCAGAGCCGATCCGATGGCCTGCGCCTCGATGGGGTCGCCCACCGGCGTGCCCGTGCCGTGCGCCTCCACAAACGCAAGGCTCGATCCGTCGATCCCCACGGCCTTGTAAGTCTGCTCGATCAACCGTGCCTGACCCTCCACGGAGGGCAAGGAGATGCCGGCGGTACGACCATCCGAATTGACGCCGGCGGCAACCACATGGCCACGAACGCGATGGCCGCAGGCGCGGGCATCCGTGCTCCGGCGCAGGATGATGGCGACCGCGCCTTCCGAGCGCACATAGCCGTCCGCCGCCGCGGAGAACGGCCGGCACTGCCCGGTCGGCGACAGCATGGAGGCCCGCGAAAACCCGATGAAGGGGGCTGGCGACAGCAGCAGGTTCACGCCCGCCACCACAGCGGTGTCGATCAGTCCTGCTTCCAGCGCAATGGCCGCCTGCGCCAATGCGACGAACGACGACGAGCAGGCGGAATCGATGGTGAAGCTCGGGCCGCGCCAGTCGAAGACGTAGGATATGCGGTTCGAGATGATCGACAGGGAATTGCCTGTCATGAAGTGGCTCTCGATGGCCGCCGGATCGCCGGAGGCGCCCATCTGGTAGTCGACGTTGGAGGCACCCACATACACGCCAACGCAACCGAGTGCCGGTGAGGACGCGGGCAGGCCGGCATCCTCCAGCGCCTCCCAAACCACTTCGAGCAGCAGGCGTTGCTGCGGATCGATCTGCTGTGCCTCCCTCGGCGAAATGCCAAAGGCTGTGGGGTCGAACGCGAAGGGTGCGTCGAGGTAGCCACCGGCGAACGTATAGGCGAAGCCGGGCTCGGTGCGGCGCGGATGCAGTCCGAGTTCGACAGGCCAGCGGCCGGTCGGAAGCTCCCGGATGGCAGATCGTGCTTGCGTGAGGAGTGTCCAGAGGGACACAGTATCGGCGGCACCCGGAAGGCGGCAGGCGAGACCGATGATCGCAAGATCACAAGTGGAAAGGCGTATCAATCTTTCGTCCATCCGCGGAAAGGAACCAACATCCGTCTTTTACCACTTTCTGAGGCCACGTTTCGCAAATTGCTTTTTCGACCGGGGCGATAAATTCTACTTCACGCGATCATGCTTCGACACTGAGCCTACATATATCGCGCTGCGGCAACCCGGTCGAGAAAAAGCGCTCCGGCTGTAATTTTTTGCATTTTGCAGAAGTAAGCCGTGGGAGGCGCAAACGCCGACCATCCTGGTCAGGCCAAGGTCAGATCAGATCTCGGCGACAAGGCGGGGCAAGCGCCATGGCTGGGGCTGGCCCCTTCGAGCGCCCAGGACAGATAGCGCTCGGCAGCCTTCGCCACCGGCAGCGGCGTCTTCATGGTGCGATAGAAGCGGTCCCAGCCTTCCATGTCCGCGGCGGCGGACACCAGTGTCTCGCCCCAGTCGGAGGTGTTTCCGACGCCCACATGGAGGCCATCGATTCCGTCGCGCACGTGTTCCGCCATGCCGCCGATGTTGGAGCACAACAGGGGGCGGCCGAACCGGAATGCCTCCTGGATGACGACCGGTGAATTCTCCCACCACACGGACGGCACCACCACCCAGTCGATACGGGCCATGCGGCGGGCCAGATCGTCCCGGTGGTAAGCTCCCGGCCAGTGCAGCACGCCCTCCTCCATCAACGGCCGTCGCAGCGCTTCGATCCGGTTGCGGAAGGCCTCGTCCTGGTGTTCGAGATTCGCCCCGTGGATCTCGACGTGAATGTCCTTGCGCTGCTTGCGGGGCAGGTTGGCGAGGGCGGACAGCAGCACGTCCACCCCCTTGAACGGCGTGACCTGCCCGAAAAATGCAAAGCGGTTGCGCAATCCGCTGGGAGCCAACGTCCGCGGTGCGAGACGCGCACCGTCGGGCTGCCCGTTCTCAATGACGGCGATCCGCTCCGCGGGCAGGCCCCAGGCAATATAACGCTGACGCAGGAATTCGGACGGCGCGATGAACCGGTCCACCGCATCGAAATGGCGGCGAATGAAATGCTTGCGCAGCCAGAAGTCTTCCTCGCTGCGATCCGGAAAGCAGCCCACGCACGCCTGAAGGCTCTCGCCGAAGCACAGTTCGGCGGAGCCGCGCTTCACCATCTGGCCGTTGTTGGCGCAGATCGCCTGGAATTCGTGGAGAGTCAGAACGATCTTCGCCTCGGGACACGTGTGGCGGATCTCCCGCAGCAGTTCCAGTCCCATATGGGCGTAGTGATGGACGAATACGATGTCCGGCCTGAGCCCGCCGAGAAAGCGCCGGAATGAACCGGTCACAGCGTCGCGCACGCCGGACTGGAACTTGAACCAGTCGCGCATGCCCGTGCGCCAAAGGTACTCGTTGTTCCGCAGCACGGTGATCAGTCCCGATTGCTCGGTCCCGTGATGGCCTGCGAGCAGGACAACCTTGCGCGCCGAACCTGCCTTGCCGAGGGCCGCGAACAGCTGATAGGCGGCAACCTCGGCTCCGCCCGCGCTGAAATCCACATGGCCGTGGGAAATGACGAGAATGGTCCCGGTCAAAGACTCTCTCCTGCCATCCCATACGACGCATGTCGGCCCAGCGCCTCGCGCCAGCGCTCCTGATGCAGCCAGGCATTGAACAGCATTACCCGCACCCGGAAATCGCCGGAACCGAAAAGGCCAAGGGACTGCCGCTCCAGGTGCGTCAATGCGATGTCCGGGCACAAACCCACGCGCCGGCCCGCCGCCTCCGCCGTCAGACAGAGGTCGGAATCCTCGAAATCGCCGATGAGGTAGTCCTCGCAGAAGCCGCCGAAAGCCTGTAATTCGGCCCGATGGCCAAGGAGGCACGCTCCGGTGACGGCGGCGTGGTCGACAACGGCGCCTTCCGGCGCAGGCCCGGCCGCCAGGCCCTTGCCGGGATGCTGGTTGAGATAGACACCGTAAGCTGGGCTGTATTCGAACGTCATGCCGTCGTGCTGCACGCCGCCGCTGGGAAACAGCAACCGCGCACCAAGCAGCGCGTAGTCGGGATGATCGTCGAGCCGCGCGCTCAGGCCGTCGAGCCAGCCGGGCGCAATGGGGATGACGTCTGAATTCAGGAACAGAACCTTGCGTCCGCGCGCCACCGACAGGCCCAGGTTGTTGGCACCGGAGAAGCCCCTGTTGCGCCCGCCCCAGATCACGGCCAGCGGCACGCGGTAGAGCTGCCACCAGCGTTCCATGGCGGACTGCACCGGCTGGGCGATATTGGGATCGTCGACGATATAGAGCACCTCGCAGCGCTCTCGGATGAAGTCATCGTCCGCGAATTCAAGGAGTTGGTGGTCCACGAAGTCGTAGCGGCCGAACAGCGGGACCAGCAGCGATACCTCCGGCTCGGCCGGGACGGGGCCGATGCGCCGCACCAGGGGCTGGCTTGGGGGGCGCTGGCGCGTGCGGGCGATGAGGCGTTGCAGCAGGGCGCCGTCGTGGGCGGCGAAGCGCTCCACCATGCGTTCGGGCGGGACCGGCAGGCTGAAGGCCCAGCGCGCGTACCCCACCGCATCGAGGGGCGCGGGCTCGCTGGTGCGTTCGTGGAGCAGGATCAGGTCGTCGCCGGCCCGCGCGAGAAGGCGCACCAGCGCGCCCCCGCGCTCCACCGGCGGCAGCGCCTGGAGGAAGCCGGCCTCGGCGCAATCGGCACCGTAATCCGCTGAAAAGCCGTCGAAAATGTCGGGTCGATTCCAGCGCAGCGCGCCCGCCAGATCGAGGCAGGCGCCCTTGTCGTCGACCAGGAAGAAGTCGGCGCGGCCCAGCGACCAGCCGACGCAGAGGCCGCCGGCGTCGGGGACGGATTTGAGGATGTCGATGTAGCCGCGGGGGTCGCCGGGGCGGTTGGAGGGGGTGGCGGACCAGGCGACGGTGCGCAGAAGCTGGGGAGAATCGCGCAGCGCATCGAACAGGACGCTGCGGGCGGGGGCGTATTCGCGCAGGATGCGGGATAGGTCCGGCTCCAGCTCGGAGGCCGCAAAGCCTTGCGGTGCAATACTTTTCTTCTTCCGCCCGCCGGCTTTGGCGTGGACCTTCGCGCCCTCGGGGAAGGGGCCGCGCCAGAGGCAGAGGAAGCCGGTGACCGGATTGGAAAAGGCATAGGCGGTGGCCACGTCGGGGCGGGGAACCTCGACCCGCAGGAGCGGCGCGACGGGATCGTTTCCGCTGTAAAATCCGAGGGTTGCGTCGCCGCAGACCCAGCCGGTGAGGACCAGAATTTCGCCGTCGAAATACAGGCGGTCGAGGCCCGCCCCGTCCCGGTTGGTGCCGGCTGAGTCGGTCTGCACCAGCGGCGGCCAGACCGGACCTTCGACGGGGCGCTGCCAAAAAGGCTCTGTCTCTTCAGGTACTTGCGCCGGCGGGGTGGTGTCGGCGACGGGTTCAAGACGTTCGTCGGGTTCACGGATGTCGGGTTCGGCGGCGCCCGGGCTGGCGGCTGGCTGCGGCCGAACACGATTTGCAAACCACGACATGATCTTAACCAGCCCCAGCATGGCCAACCCGCGATGGCACCACCACCGACAATCCCCAAGACGTCCATTAGAACTCGCGTAAGGTGACGTCAATTTGCATATTGCGACACAGCAGTTCGAGTTTTCCCTCCGGCCCGACGTGCCGGGAGGGGTGTGAAATTCCTGATTTAGAATTCGGGCCGGTCTGCGCTATGCACTGGATCAAGCGGACAGGGGAGACGGGCTTGCGAATCGTTGTCATGGGGTCTTCGCCGGGCGTGGAACATGCCTACCGACTGGATGGGAAAACGCTCAACGGGATGCTCGGTGGGAACACGGGCAACCTCGCCTTTGTCTACGCCATCGCCAGCCATCTTGGTGGCGTGGCGACGGACGGAACGCCGGAGCCGGTGCGCGTCGTGCCTTGGCACGTTCCGGCGGCGGATCTGAGGGGGACGGCGGATCTTATCGTATTGGCCTGCGCCAACCAGCTTGGGCCGCATACCGACCTTGGCACCCATGCGGCCAATCTCGAAGCCATCGGGCTTCCCGTGGTGGCGCTGGGGCTTGGAGCGCAGGCGGCAAGCCGCGACGAAGAGGCGGTGATTCCCGACGGCACGAAGAAGTGGCTGGAAGTCATCGGCCGGCTTGCACCGGGCAAGGCGCCGAACATCGGCGTGCGCGGCGAATACACCCTGCGTCAGCTGGAGCGCCTTGGCTGCGGCGACCGCGGCATCGTCATGGGCTGCCCGTCCAATTTCATCAATCCAACCGATATTGCCGCGCTCGTTTCGGCCCGTCGCGAGGTTCCGGTGGGCCGTGTCGCCGCAGCCGTGGGACAGCCCTACTGGCGGGAACTGGCCGAAATCGAGCGTGCCGTCCTTGATCTCGTCGACGAGAGTGATGGGTCCTGCATCGTCCAGCATGGGCAGATCATGGTTGATCTGGGACAGGGCGAGCTTGCGACCATGTCGGAGAAGGACGTCGAGCTGCTGCGCGCCTATTTCCGGCCGCGCCTTTCAACGGATGAGTTCGCGCTGTGGTGCCGGCGCAACATGCTGGGCTTCGGCACCGTGCCGGACTGGATGAATTGGCTCAAGCGGCACGATTTCGTGGTGGGGCCACGCTTCCACGGCATCATGCTAGCGATCCAGGCAGGCGTTCCGGGCGGGTGCATCACCCATGACAGCCGGACGGCCGAGCTTTGCGACACCATGGGCATTCCCGCGCGCCCGGCAAGTGAGATGCCCAAGGTTCTGACACGCAAAATGTTGCCGGAGCTTTTCCCCTTCGATGTAGAGGGGTATCGGACGAAACGCAAACGCTTGGCCAAGTCTTATATCGCTATTCTTAGCGGGGCAGGTGTCAAAACATCATCAAGCGCTAACGTCTTGGCGGATTGATACCAAAGGCGATGACTGGAGTATCTCGATGAGCTCAGATCAGTTATTATCTCTGATACAGAGTACAGCTCCGCTTGTCTGGAATATTTTTGAATCAGAGGATGAAAATACTGCAGTTGCATCGTATATTATATCACAAATCATGTTATTATATACAGATGGAGGGAGGGGTGGAATTAATCTAGAGCCACTTCAAGAATATATTGAGGTAACAAATGTCGAAACAGTCGGACTGTCTATAAATAATCCAAAGGCAAGGGTTTTTGTTGGTAAAAACTGTTCTTTTCAGAAGGTATCGATAAGCGGGTCGAATGAAGCGTACATATTCATTGGTCGAGATTCGTTTATGGCGAATTGCGACATCGCTTGTCACTCCAAAAAAAATGTATTAGTGTTCGGATTCAATTGCAGAATAGAGGGATTGTTTGTCCATATATATGGAAAATTTGGATTTTGCGTAACGGCGCCGGGTGTTACGGTCCAGAGTGGAAGTAATTTTTGTATACAAGAAAATTCATATATAATAATAGGTAGCGATTCAATGCTATCTACGCAGGTTTTTATTCGAACAAGCGATTCTCATGGAATTTATGATCTTGAGACTCGCGGTCGGATTAATCACGCTAGGCCTGTTATTCTGCATCCGCATGTGTGGATTTCGCGTGCTGTGACTATCAATAAGGGGGCAGAGGTTGGGGCCCATACCATTGTTGGTCAGGGCTCTGTTGTTCAGGGAAGGCTGATAGAGCATTCCGTTTATGCCGGGGCGCCCATTGAGATGGTGCGCTCTGGTGTTACCTGGGACAGGCGGTGTGCGGAAAATATTGAAGAAAATCACGATTATTTGAATAATCACTTTCTGTCTACATTCAAGAAAAACTCAGAACAGAGGTTCTTTTCAGATCCCTATGAAAGCTATACCTTTCTAGCTTCATATTCACTTGCGCTGGCTGGGCGCCCCAGCAATTTATTGCGGAATACAACTACAGGAACCGAAGGAGAGCGGCTTTTGTTGGTCCAGTTGTCGGCGCTACGTGCGGCGTTTCTGGAGCGAGGCTTGGTTGCTCGAAGCCGGCTAGCCAAATCCAAGCCGAATAATCCGCCCACCAAACCCCGCCTTGCGGTTCTAATGATGCAGCGTGACGAGGCGTCGCTTCTGGTGCCATGGATCCAATATTACGGAAACCAGTTTGGACTGGAAAATCTATACGTATGGGATAATGGGTCTAAAGAAAGCAGCGTACTAAATACTTTATATGAATATGAAAAACTTGGGTTGAATGTCGACTATTCCGCTCAATCTGGAGTCGACTTTCGACGTAAGGGTGTCATTCTTGGAAAAAAGATACAAGAACTTGAGCTGTCCGGTAATTATGATTTTTTCATCCCCGTAGATTGTGATGAGTTTCTGGCAATGGAGATGTCTCCAGGTCATGTTAGCGTGAATAAAGATGATATATTGGATCATTTGGGAGAGTTTGCGAATGAAGTCGCGCCATTAGGTATTTCTGCAGCATATAATAACGTTCTTTGGAGATTGAATGAGTTTGTACGTGTGTACCATCGCAAAACTCTATTTAGATCTGGTACATTTAAAATTATGGATCATGGATATCATGTTGGCGAAACTAAATGCTCTGCGGAAAAGGTTCAGACGAATCTGACGTATCTACACTTTCATTATAAATCATATGATTTAATGTTGAGCCACTCGTTGAATAAATTGCGGCCATATCTCGATGTTGATAATGCAGAGAATCTAAAAAATGCAGCCGAATCAAATCGGCTAGCTGCATTCATAGTAGAAGGTGAGGATGCGTACAGGGCGCGTTTTATGCGTCAGGACGCTTTGCTCATCGATGATATGGCGTGTCGTCTACGGCAAATTGGGGTCGAAAACAGCAAGGCCCTTTGGGCGGTTTCTGCGGACTGAATTGGCGTTGGATCCGAGTAAACAGGGAAGATCGCACATATATCATGTATATTTTCTCACAATGCGCATGAGTAGCATTGAGATTGCAAATAAAATAAGAATAGATGATATCAGAAAGTTCGCATCATAGAATGAGCCAATATATTCAGAGTAAACGGCCTCTCTAATGAGGTCTATGATATGACTTAGTGGATTAAAAAATATTATATTTCTTATGCTTTCAGGTAAAAAGTCTGGTAGGAAAAATATTCCGCATGTTATCCAAAATATCGTTCCCATTATATTTCCAAATATTGTGAATATAGGAACGAGAAAACCTAATAATCCAATTATTAATCCAGTACTTATCCCAACAACCCATGCTAAAATAAGACCTAAAACGAATCGACTTGGATTGTTTATCGTTAAATCGTACCCAAGAAGGGATATTGTAGATAAAACTGAAAAAACAACAATGGTTGCAGCTATGATTTCAATAATAATTCGGGCTATAAATAGATCGATAAAGTCGACGCTTGGAAAATATAATAGTGGCCGATTCTGAATGGCAGTTAACATGATTTGTCTGTGGCTATATAGCCATATTATAAATGGAAGAACTCCGGTCATTACAAAGACGGGCGTTTCTCGGCCTAGCGGAATTGGCCGTTTAAGTAGCGTTGTTATTAGAATTACAATTCCCAGATGCCCAAGCGGCATCAAAAGCCCCAGCAGGAAGCCGAAATAGCCGGCGCCGAACCGCGTCTGCAGGTCGCGCATGATCACCGCGCCCACCACGCGGGCGTGCATGGCCGAGGCGGTGCGCCAGCTCTCGCCGGCGAAGCGGGTGGGGCGGGGGGTGTCCGTCATGCTCAGGCCTCCATCGCCTGGCGGTGAACCTCGATGGCGTCATTCACATCCTCGAAGATCATCAGGCGTCCCTTCTGCAACACCATGCCGGCGGTACAAAAATCCTTGATGGTGCCGGTGGAGTGGGAGGCCATGATCATGCCCGCGCGCGTCCGCCGCTCGGCAAAGGCCTGCACGCACTTCAGCTGGAAGCGCGAATCACCCACCGCCGTGATCTCGTCCACCAGATAGAAATCGAACTCGATGGCCATGGACACCGCAAAGGCGAGGCGCGAGGTCATGCCCGAGGAATAGGTCTTCACCGGCATGTCCAGGTCGCGCCCCAGCTCGGAAAAATCCTCCACGAAATCGGTCACCTCGGCAATGTCCGCATCGTAGACGCGGGCGAGAAAGCGGATGTTCTCCCGCCCCGTCATCTGCGGATGGAAGCCGCCGGCAAAGCCCAAGGGCCAGGAGAGGCGCACCGAGCGGTAGATGCGTCCGGAGGTGGGCGCCTCGGTGCCGGCGATCAGCTTCAGGAATGTGGACTTGCCCGCCCCGTTCTGCCCGAGCAGCCCGTAGCTCACCCGCGGATCGAGGGTGACGGAGACGTTGCTCAGCACCACCTTGCGCCGCAGGTGGGTCCAGTAGGTCTTGGTGAGCCGGTCGGTGATGATCATCGGGAGGCCTCACGCCTTCAGGTGGCGCATCAGCTCGAACGCCGAGACGATGACGAGCCAGAGGAGGCAGAAGGCCAGCGCCGCCGCCAGTGGTATCCAGAAGCGGTGCGGCCAGTCGCTCTCCTGCGCGCGCACGGGCTTCACGAAGGTGGCGAGATACATGCCCTGCCGCTCGGCGGCGACGCGCGCCTGCTCCAGCGCGGTGGCGGCCGCGGTGTACTGGCGCTCGGCGATCTGGCGCTCGAGGTCGAGGGTGTCGTAGCGCGTCATGATGGCGGACAGGGTGTCCTTGTCGGGCCCCCCGGCGGTGGTGAGGCGCGCCTTCAGGGCGGTGATGTTCTCGCGGATGGCGTGGCGGCGCGCCTCCAGCAGGCCGAACTGCGGCGCGTCCGGGCTGAAGGTGCGGCGGGCGGTGCTCAGCTCCTGGTCGATGAGCACGAGGTCGCTCTCCAGGTCGCCCAAAAGCTTGGCGATGCCCTCGTTGGTGCGGGCGGGATCGATGACGCCCACCTCGTTGCGCAGGTCGCGCACCGCCGCGCGGGCCTTGCGCAGGCGGGCCTCGGCGCGCTCCAGCTCGGACTGGCTCTGGGCGATGGCATCCTTGCGGGTGCGCTCGCCGAGCTTGTTCACCATGTCCTCGCTGAGGCCGACGATGGCGTCGGCGATCGTGAGCGAATCCTCCGGCGAGAAGGCCCACACCTTCACCGTGATGATGCCGGAGGTGGATTCGATGGCGGTGTCGATCTGGCTGCGCCAGCTGCGCTCCAGCCGCTCGATGGGGCGGTCCGGGTTGAAGCGGGAGAACCAGTCGATGCTTGGGCGCGAGAACAGCCGGCGCAGGCCCACGCGCTCCTCCAGCGCACCCACCACGGCGAGGCTCTTTACGTAATTGGCGATGATGAGGGAATCCTGCACCTCCGACAGGCCCTGGAAGGCGCTGCCGCCGGCGAGGTTCTCGATGCCCGCATGCTCGGAGGTCCGCACCGCGAAGCGCGCCTCGGAGAGATACTGGCTGGAGGCGAAGAAGATGAAATAGACGGCGACGACGAGGGACGGCACCACCACGATCGCGATGAAGCTCGCCATCAGCGGCAGCCTGAACGCGGCAATGGCGCGCACCTCGGCGCTCCAGAAGGCGGCGCTGGTGGGCCGAACGACCGATTGTCGCAGACGTGCCTCGCGCGCCTGGTGCCTAAGCTCCTCGCGCAGGCGCGCATTGCGCTTGACGAGAGCCCCGGCGGACGCGGGCGACCCCGACAGATATTGAACCCGTGCGACGGTCTGGTTCACCGCGCCAACCTCTTCCACCGAGCCGGGACGAAATCTTCAGTCAATTCTCGAACCCCTGCGGCACCTAGCATTCCGCAGCTTTCCATGTCTATCCTAACGCTTGGTGGCGCTGCCGCAAAACAGCATGAATTCGACTGCTCCCGATGACCCGACCCGGTTTTCCGGTCGAAGCGCGTGTCCTGATGACGAAAGGCGGTGGAGGTGACGGCGGGCGGCGTTCCTGATCAACACGGCACCGGTCAAGCCGAGGCAGAATGTGCCGCCCTCCGTGCCCAACTGGAGCGGATCGAGCAGCAGAACGCGGCGCTGATGGCGGCGCAGGCGGCCCTCGGGACCCAGATCGCCGCCCTGCAGGACCATGCCAATCTGGTCGGCCAGATGGTTCAGGAGATGCATGCGGGACGCCGGCGACGCCTGTTGTCCGGGCTCGCGCTGCCGCTGCCGCTGGTGCGACTGGGGGAACTCATTACCGCGCCTGGACCCTCCCTGGCCTATCTGAAGGACATGGCGTGCACCGGTGTGGTCACCGGCGCCAGCGTGGTGGCGGACGGGGCCGGCGGCTGGCGGCTGAAGCGGCGGCCGCTGGCCATTGCCCGCAACCTGGCGCGCGACTTCTCCGCCCTCCTGTTCGGACGCCGGTCGGTGATCTACCGGGTGCGGCCCCACCATCCGCCGCTGGCGATACGGCCGCGCATGCTGCACGTCATTCCCAATGTCTATGTGGGGGGCTCGACGCAGCTGGTGGTGGACCTCCTGGAGCGGCTGGGCCATCGCTACGAGATGCAGGTGGTCACGGCCGGGCTGCCGCCGAACGGCCGGCACGAGGGCATGGTGCTGCACCACCTGCCCCTGGGCAGTCCACCGGTGGCGTTCGCCCATCTCCTGTCCGCCGTGCGTCCGGATATCGTCCACCTGCATTACTGGGGCGAGAGCGACCGCCCCTGGTACGAGGCGGCGCTTGCGGCGGCGCGCGACACCGATGCCGTGCTGGTGGAGAACGTCAATACCCCGGTGGCGCCGCTGCGGGACCCGCGCATCCACACCTATGTGTTTGTTTCCGATTACATTCGCCAGGCTTTCGCCCCGGACATCGCCAACGGGCAGGTGGTGCATCCGGGCATCGATCTCGACCGCTTCTCGCCGCGCGATTTCGCCCCCGACGCGGAGGATACGGTCGGCATGGTCTATCGCCTTGCCCGCGACAAGCTGGACGACGAATCCATCATGCCGCTCATCGAGGTGGCGAAGCGCCGCCCGACGACGCGCTTTCTCATCGTCGGCGACGGCGAACTGCTGCCGGTCTTTCATGCGCGGGCGACCAGGGCCGGCGTGCGGCACAATTTCGAGTTTGCCGGCACCGTGCCCTTCGATGCGCTGCCGGAGATCTACCGCAGGTTCCGCCTGTTCGTGGCGCCGGTGGTCCGCGAGAGCTTCGGACAAGTGACGCCGTTCGCCATGGCCATGGGGCAGGCCGTTGCCGGCTACAGGGTCGGTGCGTTGCCGGAAATCCTCGGCAGCGCCACCACGCTGGGCACCAGCCCCGCGGCTCTTGCAGATATCCTCGTCGCCCTTTTGGACGACAGGAAGCGTCTCGCGGCCCTCGGGGCGGCCAACCGCGTGCGGGCCGCGCTCTTTGGGCTCGATGGCATGATTTCGGCTTATGCCCGAATCTATGCCGAGGCGCTCGGCCGGAACGCGGACCTGATGCCCGGCTTCCCGCCGGCACAATTATACCGCGAAGTGTGACTTTCTACCCTCAAGGGCGATCGAATTGCCGCAGTGCATTCGAAAAAGGCGTGCCCGTGGTTGCATTTTGTTACTATTTTCGCCGACAGTTAAAAATAGAAATTCAGCGGCTTTTGCATTCTGCGAAATAAGGCTAGTCAACACTTTTATGGGTTGTATGGCTGCATTTCCAGTTTCGCGAAAGTTGAGTTTTGGTGTCAGCAGGGGCGGTCGGCGCGAGGCAAAATTTTTGCAGTGCACCGTGGGATAGAGATGACATCACTGATTGTGGGGGCGAGTGGGCTGATCGGTCGTCGCCTGTCCGAACGGCTGGCGCGGGGCGGCGGCGGCGTCATCGCGACAGCGCGGCGGATGACCGGCCTCTATTCGCATCCGCGGGTACGCTGGAAGGCGATCGATCTCGCAACGTTCGACGGCTGGGACAAGGTGTTCGAGGAGGTGGACACGGTCTATCACCTCGCCTGGTCCACCATTCCCGCCAGCGCCGATCCCGACCCGGCGCGCGATATTCTTGAGAATGTGGTCGGCACGGTGCGGATGCTGGAGGCGGCGCGGCGCGCGTCCGGCCTGCGCATCGTGTTCGCCTCGTCGGGCGGCAGCGTCTACGGCGCGCCCGAATGCCTGCCGGTGAGCGAGGCACACCCCACCCGGCCGGTGAGTGCCTATGGCATCTCCAAGCTCATGGTGGAGCATTATCTCGAAAAGTATCGTGCCTTGTATGGCCTGGACGGCGTGGCGCTGCGCATCAGCAATTGCTACGGCGCCCGCCAGCAGGCGCAGAAGGGGTTGGGCGCCGTTACCCTTTTCGCCCGCGCCGGGCTGCGCCGGGAGCCGCTGAAGCTGTTCGGCACCGGCGACGTGGTGCGCGACTATATCCACGTGGATGACGTGGTGGACGCCATGATCGCCGCCGGCGAACGGCGCAACGTGACCGGTCCCATCAA
The DNA here is from genome assembly GCF_043194565.1 of Xanthobacter autotrophicus ATCC 700552. Classification (GTDB taxonomy): domain Bacteria; phylum Pseudomonadota; class Alphaproteobacteria; order Rhizobiales; family Xanthobacteraceae; genus Xanthobacter; species Xanthobacter autotrophicus_F. The sequence continues at coordinate 202,152 of NZ_JBAFVS010000007.1, forward strand.
TATCGGTTCCGGCGTCGGCTACTCGGTGCGCGAGGTGATCGCGAGGCTCGAGGCCGCCCTGGACCACCGTTTCGACGTGCACCAGGCGCCGCCCCGTATGTTCGACGTCTCGGCCTCCGTCCTTGATGTCACCCGCGCCCAGGACAGGCTGGGCTGGACGCCGACGATCAGTCTCGACCTTGGCATTGAACTGCTGCTGGCTGAATTGCGCAGTGAACTGGAATCGGAATGCGGGTCGCGCTCTTCGTCCATTGCTACTATCCCGAGCATTTTTACGGCACGGAAAGCTATACTCGGACTTTAGCGCGCGAGCTGTCGGCACTGGGGCACGAGCCGGTGGTGGTGACCGCGACCTTTCCCGGCGAGCCTCCCCAGCAGGATCTCATTGAACGCTATATGTTCGATGGCGTGCCGGTTGTCCGGATCGACCGGAATGTTCATCCCAATACCGGCCTGCGCGACACCTATGACCTGCCGAGCCTGCGCGCCGTGCATGAACGGGTCCTGCGCGCCATCCAGCCGGACATCGTCCATGTCTGTCATCTCATCAACCACACCACGGCTCTGCTGGAGGTGACGCGGCGGCTCGGGCTGCCCACGGTGGCGACGTTCACGGACTTCTTCGGCTTCTGCTTCAACAACAAGCTGAGCGCCGCCGACGGCAGCCTGTGCGCCGGGCCCAATCCATCGCGCTCCAATTGCGTGGCCTGTTCCCTGTTCGCCGATGGCACGGCGGCGCGCAATCCCGCCCGGCATCTCCTGGCGCGCCTTGTTTCGGCCGGCGCCACCCACCTGCCGATCCTGGTCCCGGGATGGCAGCGGACGATCTCGGCGCTGAAGGATCGGCCGGAGCATCTGGCGGCGGCCTACGGCACCTATGCCGGCGCGCTCACGCCCACCCGTTTTCTGATGGAAGCCTACAAGCGCACCAGCATCGGTGTGCCGCTGGAACTCAGCCGCTTCGGCATCGATATCGACCGCGCGCCAAAGCCCGAGCCGACGGGCGGGCCGACGCGGCTCGGCTTCATCGGCCAGCTCGCCCCGCACAAGGGCCTGCATCTGCTGCTCAAGGCGCTGCGGGACGTTCCGCCGGGGGCCTTCACCCTCGATGTCCATGGCGACGAGGGCATGGACCCGGCCTATGCCGCACAGGTGCGCGGCCTCGCCAATGGGCTCGATGTGGCCTTCCGCGGCACCTTCTCCATTGAGCGCATCGCCGACGTGCTGGGGAGGATCGACCTCCTGGTCATTCCCTCCACCTGGGTGGAGAACAGCCCGCTGATCCTGCTCCAGGCGCTCGCCACCCACACGCCGGTGCTGGTGGCGGACGTGGAGGGGATGAGCGAGTTCGTGGAGGTGGGGCGCAACGGCTTCACCTTCGCCAAGGGCTCGGTGGCCGACCTCGCCGCGCGGCTCAAGCCGTTCGCGCAGGACCCCGGCCTTGCGCGTGCAATGAGCCTGATGACGCATTATGAACGAACTTCCCGCCATATGGTGGCGGATGTGGCGGACTTCTACGCCCGCGCCTGCGGTATCTTATGAGTGAGATGATGGGTCGCGAGGGACAACGATCGCTGGCAGTGCCGATACCCGGGAGCGAGGGGATCGCAGGCGATTTCGAGGCCTGGCTCGCGCAGAACCTGCTGCCGCCCGATGCCAACGCCCCGCCCGAGGGCATTGCGCCCTTCCCGCCGGCCGACCTCATGCACAATACAACCGGCCTGACCGCGCCGCGCGACTTCGCCAGCCATGGCGTGGCGTTCATGCGGGCGTTGAACGGGCTGAGCCCCATCGCGCTGCGCCACTTCCGCGCGGTGCTGGATTTCGGCGTCGGGGTCGGGCGGGTGGCGCGGCTGTTCCACGGCTTTCAGGGCCGCTATGTGGGCATGGACGTGGACGACCGCCACATCGCCTGGGTAGACCGCAACCTCGCCCATGTGGAAGCGGTGAGGACCAAGCCGCGCCGGCGGCTTCCCGCGCCCGACCGCAGCTTCGATGCGGTGATCTCCATTTCCGTGTTCAGCCACCTGAGCGAGGCCGACCACCTCTTCTATCTCGACGAGCTGGCGCGGGTGGCGGCGCCCGGCGCCGTGCTGTTCCTGTCGGTGCATGGCGAGCGCGCGCTCCACCGGGCACGGGAGGAGGAGCGCATCTTCGCCATGCTCGACATCCCGGCCGATGCCCTTCAGGCAGCGGCGGACAGCGTCGACGGCGGCCGGGGCTACGCCTTCATCCGGCAGAACGGCCACCTCACCAGCGCCGCCTATGACTACGGCATCACCTTCGTCTCGCACGACTATGTGCGGACCGAATGGGGCAAGCGCTTCGAGGTCGCGGCCATCGGCGCGGGCGCGCTGCACGACTTCCAGGACGTCGTGGTCCTGAGGGCGCGCTAGAATGGCCGGGCTTCCCGTCGCCCAGCCCATCCGGGTCCTGATCGAACGCAGCCGCGCCTTCGCGGTTCTGCCCTTCGTGCGTCCCATGCTGAGTTGGCGGCGGCTGCCGCGCACCTACGGCACCGGCGCCTCCGCCTCGGTGCGCTGGTTCCGCCTGCTTCGGCTCACCTTCGCCGTCGTGGTGGTCCTGCCGGCGCTGATCGCAGCGCTCTATTCGGGTCTGGTGGCGACACCGGTCTATGTGTCGGAAGCCCGCCTTGCCATTCGCGAATCCCTCGGCGGCCGCACGGTGATGGACCAGGGCACGCAGGGACAGCAGGGCGCGCGCGGGGCGGTCTCCGGCATCCTTCAGTCCCTGTCCAGCCTGCTGGGCGGGGCGGGCCGGTCGGCGCAGAGCCAGGCGCCCTTCATCCTCACCAATTTCGTCACCAGCCGCGCCTACGTGGCCCGGCTCGATGCGGACGGCCTGCTGCAACGCGCGTTCTCGCGGCCGGGCATCGATCCCCTCTCCGCGCTCAGCCGCGAGGCGAGCCTGGAGGAGCGCTGGCGCTTCTGGAACCGCCATGTGACCGCGGCGGTGGACCGGCGGTCCGAGATCGTGCTCCTGAAGGTGCGCGCCTTTTCGGCGGACGATGCCCACCTGATCGCCGAACGCATCCTGAAGGACGGCGAAACCCTCCTCAACGACATCGTCGCCCACAGCCGGGCCGAGAGCGTGGGGCGCGCCCGGGAACAGCTCGACCGCGCGCGGATGCGCTACACCGAGGCCCTGGTGCGCCAGCAGGAATGGCGGGCGCGCCAGCGTGCCGTTGATCCGGTACAGGCCGCCGACGCCCTCGGCCAGAGCCTGCTGCGCCTGGAACAGGAGCGCATCGCGGCCGACCGCGAGATGCGGGCCCTCGAACGGCTCTCCGCGCCCGACGGCCCCACATCGGGCGTGCTGCGCGACCGCGTCCATGCCCTCGACCAGGAGATCGCCGACTTCAAGCTGCGCCTCGCGCGGTCCGGGTCCGGCAGCACGGCGGTCAGCGCTCTGGCCGCCTATGAGGAGGCCGAGCTGGAAGTGCGGTTCGCCGAGACCATGCAGTCCATCGCCGTGGCGGGATTACAGGAGGCGGAGCGTCGCGCGCGGGCGCAGAGCGCCTTCGTCAACGTGTTCGTGCCGCCGAGCCTGCCGTCCACGGCCTCCGAGCCGGTGTGGTGGAAGACGGGGCTGTTCGTCTTCACCCTCGCCGGCATCTTCTGGATCAATGCCATGATCCTCGTCGCGGTCATCCGCGATCATCGTCATTGAGGGGGCGCAAGCGTGCTGTTCAGCATCGACGAGGATGCCGGCACCCGCATCGTGGGGTGGATCATGCCCGACAACCCGTCGAGCACGCCGCATGTGGCGGTGTTCACCGGCGGGCAGATGCGCAAGGTGGTGCGCGCCACCGTCTTGCGCCCGCTGCTGCGCGAGCAGGGCCTGCACGAGACCGGCATCTGCGGCTTCGTGGTGGACCAGCATGCGGTGGCCGACCTGCAGGACATGGCGGACCTCGAACTGTATGACGAGGCCACCAACATCCGCATCTACCGTCGGAGGCCGCCCACCGCCAAGGCGGACCTCAAGCTGTTCCGCCTGGAAACCCGGGTGGTGCCGCAATCGGCGCTGAACGAGCCGTTCCAGGATCTGTTCCACATGGCCTTCACCCGGCTGGAGCGGATGCCGGAAGAGGCGGTGCGCTCCATCCTCGGCATCGCCTTCTCGCCGTCCATCTTCTGCGCCGGCCGGCTCTATTTCCGGACCTACGAACCACTGCTGCGGGACCGCGGCTTCAAGTGCTCGGTGCTGGTGCGCGACCCGTTCGAGGAGCTGGCTGAACAACTGCTCGCGCTGCGCTGGGCGGTGAAGACCCCGAACCTCGCCTATTCGGTGCTGAGCGAGACCTACCGGCCGCTGGTGGAGAGCCTGGGCAAGGCGGACCTCTCCGAGATGGCGGACCTGGAGATCTGGCTCGGCGCGCTGACCCCGTTCGAGCGCTCGCTGCTCGCCAGCCCCCTGGCCCGTCTTCTCACCTGCCGCAGCTCCGACGAGCATCTGGAGGCCGCCGCCGTGGAGCAGGCGCTCCAGACCCTGGCCGACATGGATGTGGTGGGCCATTTCAACGCGGTGGAGACTTATTGGGACACCCTGCGCGCGGTCCTGGAGATCGACCTGCCGCCGTTGCCCGCGCTCACCTTTTCCAAGCAGGTCGGCGAGTTGGAGGCGCGGGTGCGCGAGTGGCCGGCGGCGCAGGATCTGCTTGCCGCCGACGTGCAGATCTTCGCCGACCTCGGGGAGGCTATCCGGCGTGCCGACGAGGTGACGGACGAAGCCGCGGTGGAGCCGGCACCGGCCTGAGCGGAGAGGCCGGCGCGGGGCTGGGGCAAGAGCACGCGCCGATCAGATTGCATCGCAGTCTGATCGGATAACGCGTTCTCTTTCCTTAAGTTTAGAGGGCGATTCACCGAGCAAATTGGTTCAATTTGCTCGGATCGCGCTCTAGCGGGTGCGGGCGTAGACGCTGCCCACATAGAGGGCCACCACCGCCCAGGCCGCGAACAGGATGCCGCAGACCGCCGCGGCGTTCACGAGGGGCGAAGGAAATGTCTTTTCCGCCGGCAAGGTCGGCGCCATGAAGGTCAGGATATAGACCTGCTTCTGGGCCTGCTGCATCCGAGCGTCCAGAAGCTCGGTCTCAGCCTGGTTCAGGCGCTGCTCGGCAAGGCGGCGGCCCACTTCGAGCTCGGCGGCGGCCTTCAGGTTGCCGCTGCTGCCAGCCTGATCCCGGTCGGGGCCGAGGAGGTCGGAGTCCAGCGTCGCGATCTTCTCGTCCAGCGAGCGCATCCGCTCCTTCAGCGCGCGCACCACGGGAGATTCCTCATCCATGCGGGCGCGGGCGACGGTGAGATCGGTGTTGAGTACGGAGCGCTGGTCGCGCAGCTTGGCGATGACCGCAAAGGAACCCAGCGCGCTGCGCGTGGGATCGAGGGTGCCCTGCGCATTGCGGAAGCCTTCGAGCGAGGTGCGCACCACGGCAAGCTCGGTGAAGGCCTCGCGCTCTTCCGCATCGGCCTGAAGCACCCGGTCGCCGCGATTGCGGGTGGTGAGGGCGTTGGTGACGGCTTCGGCTTCCCGCACGACGGCGGCACCGAGCAGCGCCGCGCTCTCGGGGCTGAAGGCGTGGATCTGCACCCGGATGACGCCCGACAGGGATTCCAGGCTCACCCGCACCTGCCGGTTCCAGTAGGCGAGGAGATCCTCCTCGCTCGCGTCGGGCGACAGGCCGAACACCGGATCCCGGCCGGAGACGCCGAACACCCGGCGCAGGTCCAGCTGCTGCTGCAGGGCGTCCACCATGGCCCGGCTGCGCAGATAGTCCACCACCACGCGCGCTTCCTGGGAGTTGGGCACCTGCGCCGTGCTGGAGCCCGACACCGGGCTTGCGCCGCCCGACACCGTTTCCAGATTGCCGCGCACCACGAACCGCGTCTCGGAGCGGAACTGCGGTGCCGCGACCATGGCAAGGTAGAGGAAGGCCAGCACCGACGGCACCGCCACCACCCCCGCGAAGGACACGATGGCGAGGTTGAGGCGGGTCAGCCTCAGGCCCGGGCGGCGGACATGCCGGCGGACTTGCCGGCGGACTTGGGCCAGGGCCGGCACCGGCCATGTGCGCAGACCCGTGCCCCGGGCCGGGAGCAGGCGCTTCAGGCGCGTGGTGAGCGGAGCAAGAGCGCCGCGCACCCGCGCGGGCCACTGAAGGGAGGCCGCGACCACCTCGGCCCCGGGAGGTGGCGCCGTCTGGATCTCGCTGGACGCTTGGGCCGGGGAGATCATGGCCGGCGCGTCCCTAGGGAACCACCGCCGCCGTGCTGACCACTGGCTGGGCGACGGCATTGAACACGGAGGTGATCTTCTGCAAGTCCGAGAGCGGCGCGTTGGCCACGTAGATCGCGTCCTTGTTACGGATCTGGAAGCCGCGCGCGAGGAAGATGAAGTTGGGATCGCGCATGTTCCAGCGATAGATCACGCGGACATGGCCGTAGGCCTCCAGGGGCCGGGCATCGGGTCGCAACTGCTCGGTGAAACGCACCGGCTCCAGGCGCATGAGATAGACGCCCGAGGGGTCGGCCCGGTTGTCGAGGAGGCCGCCGACGCGCGCGACGGATTCCTCAAGCGTTATGCCCACCGCATCGAACGGAACCACGGTGGGATTGCCCGCCGCGCCGAACACGGTGAAGGTCTGCGGATCACGGATGACGACGATCTTGTCCAGCGGGCGGACATAGACGTCTTCCTTCGGATCGTTGAGCAGCCGCTGCAGGGGCAGAGTTACGGTGGCGTTGCTCCGGCTCAGGCGCACGAACACCTCATGGGCCGGAACCTTGATGCCGCCGGCGGCCGCGATCACGTCCAGCACCCGGTCGCCGCGCGGGGAGAGGGGAACGATGGCGCCGGTGGTCGCCTCGCCGAGCACGGTGACGGAATTGCTCACGCTGCGCGTCACCACGACCACCGCCTGTGGCTCGATGGCCTTGCCGGCCAGGCGGTCCACCACCGTCTGCTCAATCTGCGAGGTGGTCTTGCCGGCGACCGGGATGCGGCCGGCATAGGGCACGGTGATGGAGCCGTCCTGTGCCACCTGCTGCTCGGGAATGGCGGCGCTGCGCGACCCGGTGCCAAGCCGGTCGATGATCGGTCCCGAGAACAGGCCGCCGGCGGCGGCTTCCCAGATGGTGACGGAGATGGTGTCGCCCACGCCCACCACATAGCGGCTCGGCGGGCGATAGTCGCCGAAGCGGCCGCCGAAGGTGGCCGAGCGCTGCTGCTGCATCAGATAGAGCGTGCGGTCGTCCACGTCGATGAGCAGGTAGCGCTGGTCATCGACCGGCTGCTGCGTTTCGATCTCGGTGCGCGAGGGACCCGACGACGGCAGCACGGTGCAACCGGCGACCGTCCCCGCGAGGAGACCCATGGCGACAAATCGAACCCAGCCCGTCATTCGATTCCGCTTCTGATACGCCCAACAAAGAGTCAGGAGGTTATACATGCCGCAGGCATCCATAGCGACCTAGCGGCACAACGTTTAAGAGAGCGTTGCGGCTGTGCAACATATCCGGCGGATGCGGCACAGCGGAGCCGTTTTCGAGCACGGGCCGGCCGGCGCAGGAACGGGAGCGGGGCGGGTGATGCAGGCAGTGCGCGTGGATCCGACAGCCGATGGTTTGCCCCCCGCCGGCGAGCCGCTTTCGCCAGCACCGCTCGCCCCAGGATCGCTCGCCCGAGGGCCCCTCGCCCGAGGATCGCTCGCCCGACAACCCCTCGCCATCGTCACCGGAGGATCGAGCGGGATCGGGCTGGCTGCCGCCCGCGAACTCGGGCGCAAGGGATGCCGGGTGGCCCTGCTTGCGCGAGACCCGGCCCGCCTCGCCGCCGCCGAGGCCCGCCTGGCGGGCGAGGAACTGAGCGTCATCGCCCGCCCGCTGGACGTGCGGGACCGGAGCGCCACCGAAGCCATGGTTGCCGATCTCATCGCGCACGAGGGCCCCCCGCTGTGGGTGGTGACGGCGGCAGGGATTGTCGAGCCCGGCTTCTTTCTGGAGCAGGACGCGGCCCGGATGGAGGAGCAGGTCGCCACCAACCTCCTCGGCACCTTCCATGTGGTCCGCGCGGCGGCGCCGGCCATGGCGGCGGCGGGCCGCGGGCATGTGGTCCTGGTCTCATCCGGTGCCGGGCTGTTCGGCGTGGCAGGCTATTCCGGCTATTGCGCCAGCAAGTTCGCGGTGCGCGGGCTCGGCGAAGTGCTTCGCATTGAGTTGGCGCAGGCGGGGATACAGGTCACTGTCGCCGTGCCGCCGGACACGGACACGCCCCAGCTTGCGTACGAGGCGCGGCTACGGCCCGGCGTCATCGCAGCCTTCGCCGGGGCGGGGCGTCCGCTATCCCCGGAGGTGGTGGCCCGCCACATGATCCGCAGTGCCGAACGCGGTCGCTTCCTTTCAGCGCCCGGCTGGCGGCTCGGCGCCATCGCACGGCTGCAGGGCTTCTTGTCCGATCGCCTTGCTTCCACGCAGATGCGGCGACTGCGCCGCGCAGTGAAGAGCTGATGCCGGTCCGGAGTCTGGCTATTCTTGGTCGCGGGAGCCGTGAACCGCTCCGGATTCTCCGGAGCCCATCGGCAACATCCCGCTGGCCGAAGCCGAGGAACGCTACTACGATCTGCTCAGCGAGCAGAGAATGGCGGCGTAACTTAAACCAAATGGCCTCCGGTAAACCCGGAGCGGTTCACGGCGATGAAGCCACGCCCATCGAATGGCTCGTGCGTCGAATGGCGCGTGAGATCAAGGCTGACGCAGCTAAGCGCTAGCCGGTGCTTTATCCACCGGACCGAGGCGGCACCTTCACCCGGTGCCGCCTTTTTTGATTCTAGACGAGCTTGATCCGCAGGCGCCTTGCCGATGCACGGCGGTTCATAGCGGGCACAGAGATCGAGCCCAGGTTCCCGTAACGTTCTTCAGCCTGTGGACGACGGTGATAACCGCCACTTCTCGCGCCGCACCGGTAGAAAGGTCGCGAAGCCGCGAAGATCGAGCCGTGTAAAGGCCCGTTAGGGCCTTGATAACCCGGCAAACACACCATCAATGGTATGCCAAGTGGGTTTGAGGCCCCAGATCAAGGCAAATCTGGTTTGACCCAAGGGCCAGACTCTAACTAGTGTTTTTCATGCGCGGCGTAATACCGCGCCAATCGATGCACCCGGCGCCCGCCTCCCCGCCACCGACGAGCTTCGGCGGGAGCCCGGAGCCCTCGGTTAACCCGAGGTGAAATCGAAAGGCGCGTGTTATGTCCAGCAAGTGCAACTTTCCGAAGCCGGTTCTTGTCCGCCGGTACCGGCGGATTCGGTTCGGTCGCGAGGAAAGCGTGTGCGAGCACTGCCGTGGACTGCCCAGCCGGTAGGCCAAGCAGTCCACTGAGGTGACGGCAGAAGCTAGGGCCTAGATTCGCGTCGAGACCTAGCCTGCCCTCGGAAGGGGCGTCGGCATTAGCCGGCGCCCTTTCTTTTCGTTCGGATTTGTTTGCGGAACGCCGCATTATCCAACTTTCTCAAGTTGGATTCCGACACGATTTTCGACGCAAAATATGCGCGTAGGAATTTTCCTACACAAGCAAATTTGTTGCGGTTTCCGCAACCCAGCTTTTATAGCGCCAGTTTTTGAAGCCCGTTCAGGGCTGAAATTTCAATGGCCGCGCAAACCGTCGCAGTACGACGAAATGCACCGACCAACTGTTACGAGCTGCTACGCTCGCAAAAGTTTAAGTCTCTGATTTTATTGTCAAATTTTAGATTGGCTGGGGGACTAGGATTCGAACCTAGATTAACGGAGTCAGAGTCCGCGGTTCTACCGTTGAACTATCCCCCAACGCTGTCCTCTGACGGGCGCCGAAGCGGCCGAGGATGCGTGCCCCGAAAGGCAGGTGGGGTCTATACGCAATTCTCCGCCCCGGTTCAATAGGCTTTCGCGCCATCCACAGCCTGCGACCCGCAATGGTATACGGTATCCGCATTGGTGCCATGCACAATTTGCTCTATTGCAGTGCACGCTCCTGGCCTAAGGTGCGGACATTGAATTTGGAGCCGATCTCCAAGCGGAGGCGAAAATGGCCACAATCACTGCAACTCCTTCCCGCGAATTCGGGCTGTTCGGGCGCATGGGCGCCGCGGTTTCCCAGGTGGCATCGGCCATCGTGGAAGCCCGCCAGATGGCGGCTCGCTACGAACAGCTTCGCCGCATGCCCAACAGCGAACTGGCCAAGCTCGGCTGCAGCCGCGACGAGATCGCCCAGCTGGTTGTCCGCGGCCTCTGAGTTTTCCGGCTCCGGTTTCCGGGCTCGTTCGCCCGGAGCGTGACATCTTCTACGTTTCCTCCCAGTGCCTGTCCCGCCCACCGCAAGGTGGCGCGGGACTTTCTTTTGGGGGTGGTCCTACTCGACCCGCACCGTCACGCTGTCGGAGAGCCCGTCGGCATCGATCACCGTCAGCCGGGCGAAGCCGCGCCCCTGCGGCGTCCAGGACAGGGTGCGCCGGTCCTCCACCTGCGCCACCGGACGGCCGTCCAAGAGCAAGGTGAGCGGGAAGGTGCCGCCATCCACCTTGAGCGCGAGGGTTTCCGCCTCCGCGCCGGAAACCCGCGCGCCGTCCGGCGGATAGACCACCTGCAAGGGCTGCTCCTGCCGGGTGCGGCCGAAATGGCGCTGTGGCACCGGCAACCGTGCATTCGCCGCCATCACCGCGCCGCGCGGCGCCGGGCCGAGCCCCGCCGGCGTCCGGACGATGCGGGCGAAGGCGTCGAACAAAAGCGGCGCTGCCGCCCCCCGGCCGGTGAGGTCGGGCACCGCCTGCCCGTCGGGCCGGCCCACCCAGACGCCCACGGTGCGGCGCCCATCAAAGCCCATGGCCCAGCTGTCGCGATAGCCGTAGGAGGTGCCGGTCTTGAAGGCGATGCGCCCGCCCAGCGCATTGTCCGGCGCCGGCGTGCCCAGAAGACACTGGCCCACATACCAAGCGGCCACCGGATCCACCAGCCGGGACCGACGCGGCACCGCCACCGCGCCGCCCTCACGACGGAAGACCAGCGGATGCGCCTCGCCGCCGCGTGACAGCGCCCCGTAGAGCATGGTGAGGTCCACCAGGCGGATGCCCACGCCGCCGAGGCCCATGGGCAAGGCCGGCGCCGCCCCCGGCGGCAGCTCCAGCCGCGCCCCGGCCTGCTGGAGGCGGGTGGCGAGACGCTGCGGCCCCACCGCATCCAAGAGCCGCACCGCCGGCACGTTCAAGGACAGTTGCAGCGCCTTGCGCACCGAAAGGGTGCCCTGGAAGCCGCGGTCGAAATTCTCCGGCCGCCAGCCGCCGAAGCGGGCGGGCCGATCCTCGATCAGGGTTTCGGGATGGGCGATGCCGTCCTCGAAGGCGAGGGCGTAGATGAAGGGCTTCAGCGTGGACCCCGGCGAGCGCACCGCGCGGGCAAGATCCACCGCGCCGGCCCGCTCCCTGTCGAGGTAGTCCGCCGAGGCCACATAGGCCCGCACCTGCGCGCTGTCATTGTCCATCACCACCATGGCCGATGACAGCCCCCGGCCCAGCGCCCGCGTGCGCTCGCGCACCAGCTCCTCCAGCTTTTCCTGCAGCGGCGCGTCGAGGGTAGAGAGATGGCGCGAGAGATCCGGCCGCTCGGCCACCATCTGCTCGGCGAGATGGGGCGCCAGCTGCGGCAAGGGGCGCCGCGCCATCGGCACCGGCTCGGCCTTGGCCACGCGCACCTCGTCGGCGGCAATGAGGCCCTGGGACAAAAGCCGGTCCAGCACCCGGTCGCGCGCCGCCCGCGCACGCGCCGCGAAGCGATCCGGCCGGCGCGATTCCGGCGCCTGCGGCAGGGCCACCAGCAAAGCCGCCTCGCCGAGGGTGAGCCGGCGCGGCTCCTTGCCGAAATAGGTGAGGGCGGCGGCCCGCACCCCCTCGATATTGCCGCCATAGGGGGCCAGCGTGAGATAGAGCCCGAGGATCTCGGACTTCGAAAGCCGCGCCTCCAGCTCCAGCGCCCGGCGCATCTGGGCGAGCTTGGCGGCAAGGGTGCGCGGGCGTGGCGGCAGCGTCAGGCGCGCCACCTGCATGGTCAGGGTCGAGCCGCCCGAGACCACCCGCAGCGATGCCGCCGCCTGTCCCGCCGCCCGCAGCAAGGCCAGCGCATCGACCCCGCCGTGCCGCTCGAACCGGCGATCCTCATAGGCGAGGATCATGGTGAGAAGGCGCGGGTCCACGTCCGCCACCGTGGCGGCAAGCCGCCAGCGGCCGTCGGGCAGCGCGAAGGGGCGCAGCAGCCGGCCCTCGCGATCCACCACCTCGGCCGAGACCTTCAGCGGCGGCGCCGGCGGGGTGTGGGCGCGCACGTAGGTGAGGCCGGCAAAGCCCCCGCCCGCGAGCAACCCCGCCCCCAGCACGAGGCCGGCCGCCACCCGCCACCACGGCCGGCAACGGGCGGGAGCGGCGGGCAACGGCCCGGATGGTCCGGTCGCGCTCATCGGGCGGGCGCCACCTCCAGCGTGCCGGCGGCGGTGCGGGCGAAGCGGTCGGGACGGTACATGTCCTCCACCATGGCGGGGGGATGGGCATAGCGCCCCGGCGCGACCGCCCGCACCGTGTAGGCGACGATGAAGGCGTCGTCGCCCTCCTGCCGTGTCACCGAGGCGACGAAGCGGTCGTCGCGGAACTCCACATGGCCGGCCTCGCTGGTCTCGTCGAGCCAGGTGAAGCCGCCGTCGCCACCCTGGACGAGGCTGGGATTCTCGATCTCGAAGCCGGCGGGCAGGTAGTCCACCAGCAATACGTCGGCCAGCGCGCTCTGGGTCTCGGTGAAGGAGAGCACCACGGCGAAACGCTGGTTCTGCACCGCCTTGGAGGGGTCGGCGGGCTTGCCGTCGAGGGTGAAATAGCGCCGCTCCAGGGTGAAGCCCTTGGCCACCGGCGGTTCCGGCGCAACGGGGGCGCCATTGATGCCGATCACCACCTTCACCGGCTCGGCGCCGGCATTGCGCAGGGTCAGCGGCCCGCGCTCCAGGTCGGCGCGCGAGAGCTTGCGGCCGAATGGGCCGCGCACCAGCCTGCCGTCCACCTCCAGCCCCATGTTGGCGGCACTGGCCGCCAGCGTGCGGGCGGCGAGCAGCAGCCAGGCATTCTCCTGGGTGGAGGTGCGCTCGGTGCGCACCCGCGCGGCGTCCACGCGGGCAAGGGCCACGTCGGCGAGCTTCTCCAGCCCCGCCTCGCGGGCGAGCACGGTGAGGGCCGCCGCATCGCGCAGCACCGAGCCGAAATCGGCCCGGCCCGCCACCGGCGCGCCCGGATTGGCCGGCAGGCCCTCGATGGCCACGTTGAAGGCCCGTTCCGCCCGGGTGCGATCGCCGAGCAAGGCGAGCGCCGCCCCTACCTGTCCCTTGGCGAGGGGGGTGCCGAGGTCCTTCAGCCTTGTGTCGGCGAGATAGCGCAGGTCGCCCAGCGGCGCGCGGCCGTTGCGGGCCAGCACGTAGAGCGCATAGGCGAGGTTCTCGGTCTCCGCCCGCATGTCGGCACCGGCGAGGTTGACCACGTTGCGCAGCCGGTCGAGGGCCAATGAGAAGGCCACCTCCGGCACGGCAAAGCCCTTCTCCTTGGCGCGGCTCAGGAAATCCACCACATAGGCGTCGAGCCAGGTGTCGGAGCCGCCGGCCGACCACAGGCCGAAGGAGCCATCCGAGCCCTGCCGGGCCATCACCCGCACGATGGCGTCGCGGATGCGCTGGTCGGCCTCCGGATCGGTGGCGCGGCCGGCCAGCACGCTGAGTTCGTTGTAGGACAGGAGCGGCAGCGCCCGGCTGGTGATCTGCTCGGTGCAGCCATAGGGGTAGCGATCGAGGGCGGCGAGCAGGGCCGGCACGTCGATGGTGCTGGACGGCATGGCGCTCACCGCCACGCTGCCGGTTCCCGGCAAGAGGTCGGCGAGGAGATCGCGCGACAGGGTGATGCTCTCCCCCGGGGCGAGCGTGCGCACCGTGCGCCGCTCGATGTCCGGATAGGCCGGGCGCACGTTCATCTCGAAGCTGCGGGTGATGTCGAGCCCCTGCCCGCTCAGCCGCGCGGTGACGGTGGCGGGACCCACAGCCTTGCCCTCCAGAGCGAGCCGCAGGGACTGGCGCTGCTTTGCCGCCAGCGTCACCGGGCCGGCCGGCTGGGTGACGGTGGCGGCACCGGTGGCGGAAACATCAAGGCGATACTCGCCGTCGGGCGCTTCCACATTGGTGAGGTCGAGGTTCAGGCTGGAGCGGTCGCCGGAGGCGAGGAAGCGCGGCAGGGTGGCGAGCATCACCACCTTGTCGCGCACCACCACGTCGGCGGCGGCGTGGCCGAGCTTGCCCGCGCTCCAGGCGATGGCCATCACCCGCGCGGTGCCGTCGAAGGCGGGGATGGGGAAGGATACGGTGGCGGTGCCGTCCGCCCCCACCTCCACCAGGCCGGAGAACAGCGCCAGCGGCGGCCCATTGGGCGGGCTCGCGAGCATGACCGTCTCGCTGCCGTCGCCGCCGGAGCGCAGCCGGCCGGCCGCACCCTGCATGCCGTCGATGAGCGCACCGTAGAAATCGCGGATGTCGGAGGTCAGCCGGCGCTGGCCGAACACCACCGCATCGGGGGCCGGCGGCTTGTAGCCGGTGAGGTTGAGGATGCCCACGTCCACCGCCGCCACGCTCACATAGGCCTTTTCGCCCGCGGCGAGGCCGGCGACGCGCACCGGTACGGAAAGGGTGGTGTTGGGGCGGATCTGCGCGGGCGGGGAAAGCTCCACCTTCAGGGTGCGCGCGTCCTTGTTCACGGAGAACCATGAGAGACCGATGGCGCGGCCGGGCATGCGGCTTGCTGCAACATCAAGGGGCCGGTGCATGAAGGCCACCACATAGGCCCCCGGCCCCCAGCCCGCCCCCACCTTGAAGCTCACGGTGTTGGCGCCAGGCGAAACGGTCAGGAATTTCTGCTCCAGAAGGCCCTCGTTCAGCACCAGCACGCTGGCGGTGCCAGCGGCGCGGGCGGTGATGGTGGCGTCCAGCGTGTCGCCGGTGGCATAGGCGGCGCGGTCCAGCGTCAGATCCAGCCGGTCCGGCGTATCGGCGCTGCCTTCGCCGGCGAAACCCGCCTCGAAGGCCAGGCTGGTGAGCGGCAGGCCATCGCCGATGATGTCGAGGCGGTAGCGGCCATATTGCGTGGGCATGGCAAGGCGCGCCGGACCGTCCGCCTTGGTGTCGAGCCGGCCGTCCGCCACGCGGGTCACGGTCTTCACCGGCTCATAGTCCCACGAGCCGCTGACGCGATACCACTGGTAGCGCGTCTCGATGCGCGACAGCTTCCAAGTCAGGCCGGGGGCGGCGAGAAGCTTGTCGTCGATGCCGGCGACCACCACGTCGAAATTGGCCACCTCCCCTTCCCGCACCCGGTCGGCAAACAGCGGCTTCAAGCCGATCTGGCTGCCCGCCGGCGCCACCGGCAGCACGATGGTGCGCTGGACCGCGCGGCCGCCCGCCTCCACGAGGCGCACGAAGGCTTCCATCTCCAGCGGCCGCGCCGTGCGCGGCAGGTCGGAGGCGACAAGGCGCAGGCTGGCGCGGCCGCGCGCGTCGGTCTGGGGCGCATCCGCCAGGGGCTGGCGCTCGGCCAGCACCTGGTCCTCCCCGTTGCCGAAGCGGTAGCCGGCAAAGCCGGGGCGCTCGGCGGCGGCGCGCAATTGGCTCTCGGCTTCCACGTCCAGGCCGGCGGCGGGGGCGCCGAACAGGAAGCGCCCGTCCACCAGCACTTCGGCCGGCCGGTTGCGCGGCAGGCGCGTCTCGCGGGCGGAAAGGTCGAATTCCACCCGGTCGGGCACATAGTCTTCCACCAGGAAGGTCACCTCGCCCACGGCCGGCGCCTTGGGATCGGTGAGGGCCTTGGCGCGCCAGGTGCCGGTCATGGCGCCCTTGAGCAAGGCGAAGTCCGCCGTGCGCCCGCCCGCCCCCTGGTCCGCCACCACGAGGCGGCGATCGGCGACCCCATCGGGCCGGTAGAGCTGGAGAGTCAGGGGCACGCCGGGCGCGGCATTGCCCTGCGCGTCGCGCAGCAGGACGGTAAGGTGAACGGTCTCGCCAGAGCGGTACACGCCGCGCTCGGTGGCAAGGAAGGCGTCCAGCCCCCCCGGCGCGTCGCGGCCGGACACACCCCGATCGGTGAGGTCGAAGGCGGTTTCCTTGAGCGACAGGAAGGCGTAGTCGCCGCCCTCCGTGCGCGCCGTCACCACCTCGGGACCCAGGCCAGCGGGGCCGCGCGACAGACCGGCATCGAAGCGCACATAGCCGTTGGCGTCGCTCTTCACCGTGCCCAGCACCTCATTGGAGCGGGCGATGAGGCGAACTTCCGCGCCCGCCACCGGCTCGGCGCTGCCGAGCGAGCGGAGAAGGACGTGCACGCCGTCCTGCCCCGACAAGGCGGTGAGGCCGAGATCGGAGACGATGAACCACTGGGTCGCCTTGGTGGAATAATCGTCGTCGCCGGCGGTCTTTTCCGGCTCGGCGGTCATCACATAAACGCCCGGCTCCAGCCGCCCCACCGCCTCGGTGACCGGCACGGCGGTGGTGACATCGGCGTTCAGCGGATTGTCCACCTCCAGCACGCCGGAATAGACGGCGATGGCGGAGCCTTCGGCCAGCCGCTCGCGCGCATAGGCCTCGATGCCCTGCCGGAACTCGCCCTGGATGGCGGTGGGCACCAGGCCCCGGTCTCCGATGCGCAGGATGTCGACCTTCACCGCGCTGGTGTTCACCGAAACCAGCGGGATGCCCTTCTGTCCGGTGCGCGGCAGCACGTAATTGCGGCCGGTGAAGCCCACGCTGGGCGAACGGTCGCGCACATAGAGGGTGAGCTCGGTGGCCTTGCGCAGGCGCTCGCCGGTGACGGCGGGAATGCCGGGCCGCACCGCCAGCGTGTAGCGCTCGCCGTGCTTCAGGCCCTCGACGCAGATCTGCCGCGCCTCGCCGGTAATGGCCGGCTTGTCCATTCCCCCCACCTGCACGAAGGCCGCGAAATCGATGCCGGCGGCCAGATCCTCGGAGAATTGCACGCAGGCGCGCGGGGCGGCGGCGTCGGATTCCACGGAATAATCCACCAGCCGGAAGCCGTGCTCCTCCTTCAGCTTGTCGAGGAAAGTGCGGTCGGCGGCGTTGTCGCGCAGGTCGATGGCCAGCTTCATGGTGTCGATGGCGGCGTTCCACAGGCGCCGGTCGGCATAGATGTGGCCGATGAAGGACAGCGCCTCGCCCTCCTCCGCCCGGGTCTGCGCCCGGCGATAGGCGATGAAGGCGGCGCCCATGGCATTGTCGATGAAGGCGGAGGCGTCCTCGTCGTCGTTGGGCTTGATGGCCGCGAGCGAGCGGGCAAGGCGCAGCCACACCCCCGAATCCTGCGCCTGGGCGATGGCGAGGCTGGCATAAAGCTCGGCGGCGGCGCGCGCATCGTTGCGCTGGAAGGCCTGGGCGGCGTCGCGGCGCACCTTGTCGAGGGGCTGGGTGGGCGCGGTCCCCTCACGGCGCAGCACCCGCTCGTAGCGGCGGGCGGCGCTCACCAGGTCGGAGCGCTGAAAGGTCTTGAGGCTGGCGGGGCGGGGTGGCACGGGCGGCTGCGGCTGGGCCGAAGGCGCGCCGGAGGGCACGCTTGCCGGCGGGCGGGGCACCTGCCCGAAGGCCAGCGTCGCCGGGCTGGCAACCGCGACGGCAAGGCAGGCCATGCGGCCGAGCGTCAGGAGGCGATGACGCAGGGATTCGCGCTGCAAAGGATCACGGCGCAAGGACTCACGGCAGAGGAAAAGACGGCGCAGAAAAAGACGGGACAGGAAAAGACGGCGAAGGTCCATGGACCGCTCCCTCGGTGCGCGGCACCGCTACGGGAGGCGAGGCGTGCGCCGCGGGCCTCAGGCGGGGCATCGATCAGGCACCATGCCCGATCTGTCCCGGAGCAGGTTCCGGTCAGATTGCATCACAATCGGACCGGCAAACTGTTCCCTGTCCTGAAGTCGGAGACGGATCCGCCGTGCAGGCCATTGCAACCTGAACGGATCGCGCTCCAAAGCCCGCTGATCGTTCGACCGGCCCCCTTACGAGAAATGACCGACCGGCGCCCGCTTCCCCAAGAGAAGCCGGCCCGACCCCGCGCCGCCATCTATGCGCAACCGGGGCTGATCGCCAAGGGGGATGTTGAGAACCGCCGGGAAATTTCCCGAACGGCAGACCTTCGGCCCTCAGGCGTCCCCGGCTGGCATCAGCACATGGGGGCGCAGCAGGTGAATGCGGCGGCGGCCGATTCGCGCCACCAGCCGCCGTTCCGCCCTGCCGCCGGAGGGGTGGCCGCCGAGCCGTTCGTAGTATGTGCGGGAGATGAGCAGCCCCTGGCCGGGCGCCGGCAGGCCGAACAGGGCCAGCCGCGCCACCGCCAGCGCTTCGCCGACGCGCGGACCGATGCCGTAGCCGTCCACGGCGAGGCGGAAGGTGGCGGCGATGCGCTCGGCCTGGCCGCGCCGCTCGCAGGTTTCGATGAAGGCCATCACCTCCCGCGACCAGCCTTCCTCCAGGATGGAGCAATCCGACAGGAACAGCACCCAGCGCCCACGCGACTGCGCCGCCCCCTGGCGCAGCCGCGCGCCCACGTCGTCCACACCGGTGAGGAAGGCGCAGCCGGCGGCATCGGCAATGGTGAGGGTGCCGTCCGTGGAGCCGGAATCCACCAGGGTCACGTCACGCAGCACGCCCGCAGTCACGCCCGGAACGAGCGCCGACAGGACCGGCACGAGCTGGCGTTCGGAATTGTGCGTTGCAATGACGACGGAGAGCACGGGAAACGTTCTCATTGAGCGTTCCCGCCAGCTATACCGCCGCATCCGCGCGCCGTCGATGCCGCAACGCACAAAAACTGATATCTGTTGCGGCCTGCCGGCTAGAGCACGCGCCGATCAGATTGCATCGCAATCTGATCGGATAACGCTCTAAGGATCGATGCGGACCGGCCGGAAGCCGCGCGCCGACACCCCAAAGGCTCCGAAGGCTCGGGGACTTCCGCCGGGCGGTTACGCCAGCGCTATTTCGGGCAGGGCACGACCTTATAGACCGCATCGGCGAACTGCTTGACGCCCACATTGATGCGCAGGGGCGAGGTCCAGGTCTGGTAGGTGACGATGCCGCGGGTCATGGCGATCACCTTGTAATTCTCGATGCCCTTGGTCTTGTAGCACTTGCCGGGCTGAATATCCTCTTCCTTCAAAGGCATGGCGAACCTCAACGCAATTGGCCGAAACAATGTGGCCAGTATGATCGCCTTGAGGATCGTGATCAAGAAGGCCCGCCGCAGTGCAGCAGCCCCGCCTGGACGGGTGCGTCACGCCATGATGGAGAGGCCGCCATCCACATAGACGGTCATGCCGGTGAGCCGCCGCGCGAAGGGGGTGGCCAGGAACGCCGTGGTGAGGCCCACGTCGTCGATGTCCACCAGTTCGCCGATGGGCGCGCGCTGGGTGGCCTCGGACAGCAATACGTCGAAATCCTTGATTCCGGACGCGGCACGGGTCTTCAGCGGGCCAGGCGAGACGGCATGGACGCGGATGTCCTTCTGTCCCAGCTCGTAGGCGAGATAACGCACCGTGCTCTCCAGGGCCGCCTTCACCGGACCCATGAGATTGTAGTTGGGCACCACCTTGTCGGCGCCGTGATAGCTCATGGCCATCAGCGTACCGCCATGGGTCATCAGCGGCTCGGCGAGCTTCGCCATGCGGATGAAGGAGTGGCAGGAAATGTCCATGGCCACCTTGAACCCCTCCGCCGAGGAATCCACCAGCCGGCCCTGAAGATCGTCCTTGGGGGCGAAGGCGATGGAATGCAGCGCGATGTCGAGGCCGCCCCACTCCTGAGCGATGCGGGCGAAGACGGCGTCAAGCTCGCCCTCGCGGCTCACGTCGCAGGGGGCGAAGATGCTGGCGCCCAGTTCCTGCGCCAGCGGCTCCACATGGGGCCGCGCCTTTTCATTGAGGTAGGTGATCGCCAGATCGGCACCGAGCCGGCGGAACACCCGGGCGCAGCCATAGGCGATGGAATGCTCGTTGGCGATGCCGAGCACCAGCGCCTTGCGGCCCTTCAGCGCCGCTCCCAGCAGGTCCCAGTCCGGCTGAGACATGGAACCCGTCGTCGTGTCCTGCGCGCTCATACGGCCTGCCCTGCATAGGAAGGAAATGGAATGACCTGACCCTGGGCGCCCTGCCCCGCCGGGCTTTCGGCCAGCACACGCTTCACGTCGGCGACAAAGTCGGTCACCTGCGGCCCGAAGGCGATGTTCGCGAGCAGCCGGTCCAGCAGGGTCAGCAGGTGGGCGCGCGCCTCCGGCGTCGGCAGCAGCGCCGGCAGGGTGGCGAGGGCATCGTCGGGCGCATGCTCGACGATGATGGACTGCCGCCGGATCACCGCCTGCGCATCATCGGCCGGCAGCGCGAGGAGCCCCACCTCCTGCCCCACCAGTTCGCGGATCTGCTTCAGGGTGGAGAGACGCTGGTGCCCGCCGCCGCGCTTCTGGGCGAGCAGCGCCACGCGCACCGCCGCATCGGTGAAGCCGCCTTCGCGCAGGGCGGCGAGCGCGGACGCCACCTCCACCGGCGACTGCTCCACGATGGCGGGGGTCGCCGGCGCGGTGAGGTCGGGGTCCACCATGGCAAGGGTGCCGTAGAGCCGGAAGAACTCCGTCTCCACCGTGGCGTCGCGCATCTGCCGGTAGAGATCGAAGCCGGCGGTGATGGCGGTGGCCATGAAATGCTCGGCGGCCACGTGCGGGCCGTCCTCGTTGCGCGGGGTGCGCTGGCCGCGGGCAAACTCGGCGAACGGCGCCAAAGCGGCGAGGAACGGATTGAGGTCCGAAAGCCCCCAGCGCACCGCCCGCAGCGGGTGCACGGCCCGCATCGCCCGGCCCATCTCCGGCGTCACCACGGCGGCGAGCACGGGATGCACGAAGGTCTCATAGGCCCGCGCATTGACCTCGGAAACATTCGCCACCGCCTCGAAGGGGATTTCGTCCTTCCGGCTGTATTTCTGCAGCAGGGCAAGGTCTTCCACCTGGCGCTCGGTGAGCGTCACGTCGTATTTCACCTCGGCGCCGGAATGATCCTCCTCGATGGTCATGCCATAGAGGCCGGGGGGCAGCGCCTCCACATATTCGAGAAGGTCCACAATCTGCGCATGCTCGCGCTTGGCCACCGCACCGGAAACGAAGATGCCGAGATGGCCGACGCTCTGGTGCATCAGACCGACGATCACCTGCCCCGCGTCCTTCAGGGCCTGGGTGGTGGGATAAAGGTCGGCCACCCAGTTGATGGCCTGCTGCGGCGGGGTGATGTTGTCGCCCAGCGAGGCGAAGACGATGATGGGCGAGCGCACCGCCTTGAGGTCGAAGGTCCTGCCCGGCGCCCATTCCGCCTTGCCGGCGGCCAACCTGTTACCGACGAACAGGTTCTCCACGATCCACTTGATCTCTTCCCGGTTCATCAGGAAGTAGCCGCCCCACCAGCGCTCGAACTCCAGGAAGCGCGGCGGCTCCGAGTCGATGCGGGAATAGAGGTTGTAATACTTACCGAAATAGGTGTTGGCCGGGTTCAGATACTCGAAATTGTCCACCAGATAGGCGCCGTCGAAGACACCTCCGCCGAGGTCCGCGGCGAGTGAGGCCGTCCACGCGCCGCCCAGCACGCCGCCGGCGTAGCGCATGGGGTTTTCGGCATCGTTGCCGGCCCAGTAGGACATGGGCGCCCCATTCACCACGATGGGCCCCACATTTTCGGGATCAAGTGCGGCCACCAGCATGGCGGCCCAGCCGCCCTGGCAATTGCCCATCACCACCGGCTTGCCGCGGGTGGGATGGCGCTCGCGCACGATGCGCACGAACTCGGTCTCCGCCAGCGACACGTCCGCCAGCGTCTGCCCCGGCACCGGCTCGGGGAAGAAGATGACCATGTAGACGGCGTGCCCGGCCTTGAGCGCGAAGCCCACTTCCGAATCCGCCTTGAAGCCGCCGATGCCCGGCCCGTGGCCGGCGCGCGGATCGATGATCAGGAACGGCCGCTTGTCGGGATCCAGCGTCACCCCCTCGGGCGGCAGGATGCGCACCAGGGCGTAGTTGGCCGGGCGCGCAAAGGTGCGCGCATCCGCGATCGTCTCATAGGCGAAGGCGAGCAGCGGCGGCTTGCCGGCCTTCTCGTGGGCGATCCAGTTGTTGCCGCGCTGGCGCATGGTGTCCCAGAAGATGAGGGACCGCTGGGCCGCATCGAACGTGTAGGAGACGGTGTCGCGCCACGCGCTCGCCGGATCCTGCGGGCGGCCGGCGGCGGTAAACGCGCTCGCCGCGCCGCGCATGGCCGTGCCATAGGCCGACACAGCCTCGCCGAGGCGCAGGCGGTAGATTTCCGCCACCCGGCCGTACACCTTCATCATGTCCAACGGGTTCATGTGCGTCTCCTTCGAGCACGCTCGCGTTTCATTGAACCGCGAAACGGCTCCAGGCCATTGTCCTAACGCGCCCTCTTCCCACGAGCCGGGTCCCCGCCTCGCTCGAAAACGCTCAGATCTCTCCGGCGGCCTGCCGGTCCTGCGCCAGCACCGCGCGCATCTCGCGCACGATGGTCCACTCCTCGTCGGTGGGGATCACATAGGCCTGCGGGCCGCTGCCCCTGGTGATGCGGGTCGCGCCGGAGCGGTTGGCCTCCGGGTCCAGCTCGAAGCCGGCCCAGCGGGCGGCCGCGATCACCTCGGCGCGGGTGGCGGCGTCGTTCTCGCCGATGCCGGCGGTGAAGACGAGGGCGTCGATGCCGCCCAGCGCCGCCACCAGCGAGCCCAACTCCCGGTTGATGCGATAGACGAACAGGTCGATGGCCCACTGCGCGCTCGGCTCCGCCTCGGCCTTCTCGCGCAGTTCGCGCATGTCGTTGGAGATGCCGGAAACGCCGAGCAGGCCGCATTTCGTATAAAGGAAATGCTCCGCCTCCGACGCGGTCATGCCCAGCTCGCGCTGGAGATAGAACACGACGCCGGCATCGATGGTGCCGCAGCGCGTGCCCATCACCAGCCCGTCCAGGGCGGAAAAGCCCATGGTGGTGGCGATGCTCTTCGAGGCCTCCATGGCACCGAGGCTCGCGCCCGAGCCGAGGTGCGCCGCCACCACCCTGCCGTGCACCAGGCGCTCGTCCACGTGGGGAAACTGGGTGGCGAGATAGGCATAGGACAGGCCGTGGAAGCCGTAGCGCTTCACCCCCGCGTCGGTGAGGGACTGCGGGATGGCGAAGGCCTGGGCGATCTCCGGCTGGGTGCGGTGGAAGGCGGTGTCGAAGGCCGCCACCTGCGGCAGGCCCGGCATCCGCCGGGCGATGATGCGGATGGGCTCGAGGCTGCGCGGCTGGTGCAGCGGCGCGAGTGGGGAAAGCTGATCCAGCTCGGCGATGATCTCCGGCGTCAGGCGCACCGCATGGCTGTAGTTCGGCCCGCCATGCACCACGCGATGGCCCACGGCCGCAAGCTGGTGGCCGCCGCGATGGTCCGCGAGCCAATCCGAGAGGTAGGCCAGCGCCTCCTCGAACCCGTAGGTGGCGGCGTGGGGCCAGCGTTCCTCCCCCACCACCCTCCCGTCGTGATCCTTCACCTTGAAGTGCGGATCGGTGCCGAGGCCCTCGAACAGGCCGCGATAGAGCCGGTTCGGCACATCCGCGCCATCGTCCACGAACACCTGGAACTTGAGGCTGGAGGAGCCGGCATTGAGGACAAGCTGCACCTTCGCCATGCTCAGACCTCCACGGCCTTGGTCACCGCGCGCTGGGCCGCGGCAAGCAGGGCCGCCACCGCGCAGGAGGCCAGCCGCGTGGACCTGGAATCCGCCCGGCTGGTCAGGATGATGGGAACGCGGGCGCCGAGCACGATCCCCGCGGCATCGGCGCCGGCGAGGAAGGTCAGGCTTTTCGCCAGCATGTTGCCGGCTTCCAGATCCGGCACCACCAGGATGTTGGCCCGCCCCGCCACCGGCGAGACGATGTGCTTGATGGCCGCCGAGCCGAGGTCGATGGCGTTGTCGAGGGCCAGCGGCCCGTCCACGATGCCGCCGGTGATCTGGCCGCGATCCGCCATCTTGCACAGGGCCGCAGCCTCGATGGTGGAGGGCACGTCGGGGTTCACCGTCTCCATGGCCGAGAGCACGGCGACGCGCGCCTCATCGAACTTCAGCGCATGGGCCAGGTCGATGGCGTTCTGGACGATATGGCGCTTGTCTTCCAGCGACGGGGCGATGTTGATGGCCGCGTCGGTGATGATCAGCGCGTCCGGATGGCCCGGCACGTCCATGAGGAAGCAGTGGCTGATGCGGCGCGCGGTGCGCAGGCCGGTGTCGCGGGCGACCACGGCGCCCATGAGTTCGTCCGTGTGCAGGCTACCCTTCATCAGGGCGTCGGCTTCGCCGCAGCGCACCAGTTCCACCGCCTTGGCGGCGGCCTCGTGGCTGTGGGCGGCGCCGACCTGCCGCAGAGCGGAAATATCCAGCCGGGCCGCCAGGGCTGCCGCCGCGATCTTCGCCGCCGGGCCGACCAGGATCGGCTCGATAAGGCCAAGCTCGGCCGCCTCCAGCGCCGCGCTGAGGGCCGCCTCGTCGCACGGATGGGCCACCGCCACCCTCAGCGTGGGCAAGGCCTGGGCGGCGGCGATGAGGCGATCGTACTTCTCGTGGCGCGGCGACTGGGCGTGCGGCGACAAAGGCTCAAGGGCAGACATGGGCTCAAGGGTAGACATGGGCTCAAGGGCAATGGAGGACGGCATCGAGGTTTCTCCCTGTCGTCCCACCGGTACCCGCGGCTCAATCTCCCCTCGCGCAGCGATCATGGCGCGAGACGGGCGGAGAAGAATGCCTCTACCGGGGTAGGCTCAGGCCCATTTCGTGCAAAAACCTATGCCGAATTCAGGCACTCGTCTTCCATGACACAAATCAATCCTTGGATTTATGACACTTGCGTATCGCCATCTTGATCGCTGCCGGACTGGTCCGTATCCGCCGCCGCCAGCGCCTCGACCGCCATGCGCAGGGTGGGATGGAAGACGATGCCATCCGGGTTGAAGCCGTGGGTGACCATCCAGTTGCGCCACTCGGTCTGCCGGCCGGCGCCGACGAGCGCAATGCCGCGCCGGTTCAGGGCCTCGAACACCTCCTTCAAGGTGAAAAGGCCGGTCACATCCACCTCGGTTACCGGTAGCAGGTCGAGAATGACCGCCTTCGGCGCCCCCTCTTCGGCGCTGGTGGCCGCCAGCAGCGCGTGGCGGAAATGCCCGGCATTGAAAAACACCAGCGGGCCGTTGAAGCGGAAGATGACGAGGCCGTGGGGCGCGGTGGCGCTTTGGTGCCGCGACAGGGCATGGAAGCCTGGCATGCCGGCCACCCGGCCGAGGATTTCCACCCGGGGGCGTGCGCTCATGCGCAGAAACCGCAGCACGGCCAGCACCACCGCGACCAGAATGCCCTGGGTCGCCCCCAGCACCACCACGCCCAGCGTGGCAAGAATGGAGATGACCGCCTCCGCCCGGTCGGCGCGGGCGATGAGGCGCAGGGTGGCAAGGTCCACCAGCGAGAGGCCCGCCATCACCAGCACCGCGCCCAGCGCCGCCACCGGCACGTAGCGCAGCGGCGTGGTGAGGAACATGAGCACCAGCGCCACCGCGAGGGCGGCGAACAGGGCGGCGGCATGGGTGCGCCCGCCGGCGGCATCGGCCATGGCGGTACGAGAATCCGCGCCACTGACGGCAAAGCCGTGGGTGAGGGCCGAAACCACATCGGCCGCGCCGAGGGCGGCGAAGTCCTTGTCCGGGTCCACCTCGTAGCCGTTCTTCGAGGCGAAGGAGCGGGACGCGAGCATCATGCTGGTGAAGCTCACCAGGGCGAGGCCGCCGGCGGCCGGCAACAAAGCGGCCAGGGCGTCCGGATCAAGCTGCACCAGCATGACGCCCGGGAGGCCCGCCGGCACCACGCCCAGCGTCTTCACCCCAAAAAGGTCGAGGCCGAGCAGGAACACCGCCAGCGCCGCGCCGGCCATGGCCAGCACCGCCGCCGGAAAGGCCGGGAGAAGCCGCCCGCTCGCGATCATGAGGCCGAACGCGCCAAGCGCAACAAGCAAGGTCGGCGGATGGGTCTCGCCGAGACGCAGGACAAGGTTGAAGGTTGCATGCAGGACATGACCACCCTCCCCCTCGATCCGCGTCATCTTGGCGAGCTGGCCCAGCACGATGGTGATGGCGATGCCGTTCATGAAGCCGACGAGGATGGGCTTGGAGAGGAAATCGGCCAGCACGCCGAGGCGCAGGAACCGCGCAAGGATGCAGATGATGCCGGTGAGCAGGGCCAATTGGGCCGACAGCGCCGCATAGGCCGCCCCGTCTCCAGCCGCCAGCGGCGCCACGGCGGCGGCGATGACGGCGCAGGTGGCCGCATCCGGCCCCAGCACCAGCTGGCGCGACGAACCGAAGATGGCATAGGCGACAAGAGGGAAGACGCTGGAATAGAGCCCAACCTCCGGACGGAAGCCGGCAAGCTCGGCATAGGCGATGCCCACCGGGATCGCCACCGCCGCCACCGCGAGCCCCGCCCTGAGGTCGGGGCCAAGATCCGTCCGGCGATAGGCGAGCAGGGCGGCAAGCCCGGGGGCCCAGTGCCTGAGGCCTTCACGCACGATCCCGCTCCTCGCCTTGCCGGTTCGACGTGCGCCGCTCCGGGACCCGGGGCGGACACGGCGTCCTTCACTCTAGCCGAGGACGGGAACGGCTGATAGCCGACTGACCTTATAGCCGACTGACTTGCGACTCGGGGAAGGGCGCTCGGGAAGGGCGCCCCGCGCCGGTGCGCGGGGCATAAGGCAAACCTGGAGGAAAATCCCGGCCGGGCCGCGTGCGGGGAAAGCGGCCCGGCCGACGCTGCCCGGAAGGTCTCGTGCAGCGCGGGATCATCTTTCGCCAGCACCGAAGCCGCCGCATCCCCCAAACTGAGGACGGGGCGGATTTCCGTCGCGGGATGCGCAGCGCCGGCCCTAGAGCACGCGCCGATCAGATTGCATCGCAATCTGATCGGATAACGCGTTCTCTTTCCTTAAGTTGAGAGGGCGATTCACCGAGCAAATTGGTTCAATTTGCTCGGATTGCGCTCTAAGCTTCCCGGCGGCTTCCCGGCGGCTCTCCGGCAGCACGTCAACGGCGTGGCCCGCGCCCTCCCCTCCCTGGGCTCCACGGCAGGCTCCGCGACGCGGCGGCCCGCCGTGATATCGTCGAGCCCCAAAGCACGCCCCCAGCCATCCGGCCGGTGCGCGCCGGCTGAAGGAAGATGCGCAATTCATCCAATCCATGCGTCGTCCCAGTCCATGGGACCAGGATCCGTCGCCAATAGCTACAATTTTGCACAATGGATCCGAATTTTTCGGCCTTGAGTCCAAATCTGCAAGCTGGGATCAAGGCAAAACCCAGCGCGAGGAGGAACGCCAGATGCAGCGCCAGAACGAACCGGCCGCCGAACCGCTGGAGGGGGATTACGACTATATCGTCGTGGGTGCCGGCACCGCCGGCTGCATCGTCGCCAACCGGCTGTCGGCGGATGCGCGCAAACGCGTGCTGATTCTCGAAGCCGGCGGCCACGACAACTGGATCTGGTTCCACATTCCGGTGGGTTATCTGTTCGCCATCGGCAATCCGCGCGCGGACTGGATGTTCCGGACCGACCCCGAGCCGGGGCTGAACGGCCGCTCGCTCGCCTATCCGCGCGGCAAGGTGATCGGCGGCTGCTCCGCCATCAATGCCATGATCTCCATGCGCGGCCAGGCGGCGGATTATGACCATTGGCGCCAGCTGGGCCTTACGGGCTGGGGGTGGGACGATGTGCTGCCCGCCTTCAAGACGCTGGAAGACCATTTCCTCGGCGCCAGCGACATCCACGGCACCGGCGGCGGCTGGCGCATCGAGGCGCCCCGCATCGCCTGGGAGGTGCTCGACAAGGTGGCGCAGGCGGCGGATGAGATGGGCATCCGCACCGTTCCCGATTTCAACACCGGCGACAATGAGGGCGTGGGCTATTTCCACGTCAACCAGAAGCGCGGCCGGCGCTGGTCCTCGGCCCGCGGCTTCCTGAAACCCGCCCTGTCCCGCCCCAACCTGCGGCTGGAAACAGGGGTGCTGGTGGATCGGCTCGTCATCGAGAACGGCCGGGCGGTGGGCGTGCGCTACCTGCAGAACGGCCGGTTGATGGAGGCCCGCACCCGCGGAGAGGTGATTCTTTCCGCCGGCTCCATCGGCTCCACCCAGGTGCTGCACCGCTCCGGCATCGGCCCCGGCGAATGGCTCTCGGCCCTCGGCATCGAGACCGTGCGCGACCGGCCGGGGGTGGGCCGCAACCTGCAGGATCATCTGCAGCAGCGGGCCATCTACAAGGTCTCCGGCATCCGCACCCTGAACGAGACCTATTATTCCCTGCCCCGCCGCGCGCTGATGGGCGTGGACTATGCCCTGCGCCGGCGCGGGCCGCTCACCATGGCGCCATCCCAGCTCGGCATCTTCACCCGCTCAGACCCGCGGCAGGAGCGGGCCAACATCCAGTTCCACGTGCAGCCGCTGTCGTTGGACAAGTTCGGCGAGCCGCTGCACCGCTTCCCGGCCATCACGGTGGCAGCCTGCAACCTGCGGCCCACATCCCGCGGCGTGGTGCGCCTCACCTCCCGGGCGCTGGATGCCGCGCCGCAGATCGCCCCCAATTATCTTTCCACCGAGGAGGACCGGCAGGTGGCGGCGGACGCCATCCGCGTCACCCGCCGCCTCATGCGCCAGCAGGCCCTCGCCCCCTATCGGCCGGAAGAATACCTGCCCGGCCCCGCGGTGGGCGAGGACGACGCAGCGCTGGCCAAGGCGGCGGGCGATATCGGCACCACCATCTTCCATCCCGTCGGCACGGCGAAGATGGGCCGACCGGACGATCCCATGGCGGTAGTGGATGAACGGTTGCGCTTCTACGGCATCGACGGGCTGCGCGTCATCGACGCCTCGGTGATGCCCACGATAACCTCGGGCAACACCAACACGCCCACCGCCATGATCGCCGAGATGGGCGCGCGCCTCGCCATCGCGGATGCGGCGCTGGGCGCATCCTCCGCCACCGCGGCGGCGTGAAACCCATTCACGTCCTCAGGGCACGGCGCAACACCTTGCCCGAGGGCGTGTGCGGCAGCTCCGGCACAAAGACATAGGCGCGCGGACGCTTGTATTCGGCCAGATGCCGGGCCACGTGATGCCCAAGCGCGTCCGCATCGCCTGCCGCCCCCTCGTGCAGCACCACGAAGGCGGTGATGATGGAGACATCACCGGATTTCACCTCCACCACCGCCGCCTCGGCGACGGAGGGATGATCGGCCAGCGCCCGCTCCACCTCTTCCGGCGCCACGCGATAGCCGAAGGCATTCATCTGGTCGTCGGAGCGGCCCTCGTACCAGAGGTAGCCGTCGGCATCGAAGCGGGCGAGGTCGCCGGTGAGAAACCAGTCGCCGCGCGTCACCGCCGCCGTCTCCTGCGGCAGGCCCCAATAGCCGAGCATGAGGCCGGGATCGGAGCGGTGGACGGCGAGGACGCCCGCCTCCCCCTGTGGCAGCGGCTGGTCGGCCGCATCCGCCCCCGCATCCGATGGCAGCACGCACACCCGCCGGCCCGCCTGCGGCTTGCCGGGGCTGCCGGGGCGTGTGGGCACATGCCGACCCGATGAGACGTAGGTGGAAATCTCGCTCATGCCGAGGGCCTCGTAGAGCGGGCGGCCGGTGGCCTTGAGCCAGTCGCGATGCAGCGTCGGCTTGAGCGCCTCGCCTGCCGTAAGGCCATGGCGCAGCGCGGGAAAGCGGCGGGGCGTGACGGCGCCGTATTTCAGGATGCGGCGGTAGAGGCCGGGGACGGCGGCGAACAGGGTGGCGCCGGTGGCCTCCAGCAGGTCGGGCCAGGCCTCGGGCGGGCGCTCGCCCAGATGGACGATGCTGGTCGCCCCCGCCGACCACGGGTCCATCAGGCCGGCGCCGAGGGTGTAGGTCCAGTTGAAGGCCCCGGCGTGGAACAGGCGGTCCGTCTCCGCAAGCCCGAGCCAGCCCTCCCGCATGGGCCTGCGGCCCAGCACCGCGCGCTGGGCATGGGCGACGCCCTTGGGCCGGCCGCTGGTGCCGGAGGTGTAGACGAGGAAGGCGAGATCGTCCGCCGTCGTATCGGAAACTTCGGCAGGATCGGCGTGTTCAAGTTCGGCGATCCCGGCTGGCCCGAGCACCCGCGCCGCGCCGGGCTCGGAGGGCATGGCGCCGGAGCCGTCGCCCACCACCAGAAGCGCGCCGGAATCAGCGAGGATGAGGTCCACCTCGTCCTTCGTGAGCAAGGTGGAGGTGGGAATGGGCGCGAGCCCCGCCGCGATGGCCCCGAAGAACAGCAGGGGAAACTGCGAGGTGTTGCCCACCCGCAGCAGCACCCGCGACCCGCGCGGCAGGCCATAAGCGGCGAAGCCCCCGGCCATGCGCGCCACCGCCGCGCGCATCTCGCCATAGGTCCAGGTCTCGACAATGCGCCCCTTGGGACCCTCCGCCACCAGCAGGGCGGGCTTGGCCCCGTCCGCCCCCTGGTGGAGGCAATAGCGGGCGAGGTTGAAGGGGGTGTCGGGCAGGGCGTCGCTCATGACGGGGACCATGGCGCTCATCTTGGATCAGCATGGACTTCCATAGCCAGACGGCACCGGCCGCCGGGCCATGGCATCGGATCGGACCGGGCCGCCGTCCCGCGGATGGCGTGAACGGCCCGGTTGGCCGGCTCACGCCAGCGGCCCGCAGCCGGGGGGCAGCAGGGTGTGGAAATTGGTGCGGCGCTGATAGGCGTCGCCCGCCTTGAGCAGCACCGGCTCGGCATAGGGCCGGCCCACCAACTGGAACGCGGCCGGCAGGCCGTTGGCGGTGAAGCCACACGGCACCGACAGGCTCGGCAGCCCCAGATAATTGATGCCCCGGGTGAAGGCCGCGAGGCGCCCCACCACCGCGGCGATGTCCTCCGGCGGGCCGGCGGTGGTCTCGGCGATGCTGGGCACCGGAACCGGAAGGGTCGGTATAAGCGCCATGTCCGCCGCGCCCATGGTGGCGGCGAGCCAGTCGCGCGTGACGCTGGCGCGCATCATCAGGGCTTCGGCGTAGCGCGTGGCCGGCAGGGCGAGGCCGGGCAGCATGCGGGCGCGCACCTGCGGGCTGTAGTCCTGCGGCCGCTCGGTGAGCCAGCGGCGGTGGAGGGTGGCCATCTCCACCAGCATCACCACCTGCATCAGCGCGTTCACCAGCGCCATGTCCGGCGCACCGGTCTCGACGAGGCGCGCGCCGGCCTCCTTCAGCACGGCGCGGCTGTGGTCCATGAGCGCCGCGATTTCCGGCGTCGCCAGATCGCGGTAAATGCCGGAGGGCACGGCGATGGTGAGGCCCTTCAGGTCGCCCGTCAGAGCGCCCTCGAAATCGAGACGCGGGGCCGGCAGGGTGGCGGCGTCGCGCGGGTCGGGGCCGGCGATCACCGTCATCATGCGCGCGGCGTCGCGGGCGGTGCGGGTGAGCGGGCCGATGGTGTCGAGGCTCGGCGCCAGGGGCATGGCGCCGTAGAGGGGCACGAGGCCATGGGTGGGCTTCAGGCCCGTGACCCCGCACATGGCCGAGGGATGGCGGATGGAGCCCCCGGTGTCCGATCCGAGCGCCCCCGGCACGATGCGCGCCGCCACCACCGCCCCCGAGCCGGAGGAGGAGCCGCCGGCCCCGTAGGCGGTGTTCCACGGGCTGAGGCCGTGGCCGTAATGGGCGTTGAAGCCGGTGGGCGAGAGCGCAAATTCCGCAAGGTGCAGGGAGCCCAGATCCAGCGCGCCGGAAGCATCCAGCCGCTCCAGCACGCTGGCGGTCACATCCGGCACGAAATCCTTGCGGATCAGCGAGCCGCCGGTGGCGATGCGGCCGGCACGATAGAGCAGGTCCTTGTGCGCCAGGGGCACGCCGGCAAGCGGGCCCAGCCTGTCGCCCCGCGCCCGCGCGAGGTCGACGCCACGCGCCTGTTCCCGCGCCCGCTCGGGCTCGATCCGCATCACCGCATTGTAGCGCGGGCCGAGGGTTTCAAGCCGCTTCAGCGCCTCTTCCGCCAACGCTTCCGACGAGACCGAGCCATCGGCCACGGCATCGGCCATCTCGACCACGCCGAGGGTGAAGAAGCCGCTCATTCGCCCGCCCCTTTGCTGGTCTTTTCGCTGGACTTCAGGCCAGCGGCGATTTCGGCGCACAGGGTGGCGAAGCTCCAGGGAGTCGAGTCGAGGGCGAGGCGCTGGTCGGCACCGGCGGACACGCGGGCATTGAGATCGCCAGCCAGCACGGAAACCGCCCGCGCCTCTGCCTCGGTCAGCGTGATGCCGTTGTCCGCCCTCACGCGGGCGGCGATGTCGTCTTGGGTCATGGGCAGGGTTCCGGGGCAGCGTGGGATGGGCGCGGACGGCGCTTCGGGGCGGGATTCGCCGCGAGTGTAGAGGCTGCATCGGGCACGGAGAAGGCGGCGCGCACGCCGGTAATGTCTCGGTTCGCAACGAAGCACCGCCCTGCCCCCTCTCCCGCCCGAACTCGGCTGCTGCCGAGTTCGGCTCCCATGAGCCGAAGCCGGAAACATCCGGCTTCGGAGCGGGGGAGGGCTGGGGAGGGGGCACGGCGCTGGGGAAACACCGGCGATCGGGAATGCGGAGCGGGTCTGCCCCCACCCTGCCCTCCCCCGCCCGAACTCGGCTTCTGCCGAGTTCGGTTCCCACGAGCCGAGGCCGGAAACATCCGGCCTCGGGCGGGAGAGGGTTCCACCGGACGCGGTCACAGCCGCCGCAGAAGGACCCTCCAACCACCCCACACCCTCCCCGCAATCTTTATGAGATTCCTATGCCGCCCCTGCGGCATCCCTCTCGAATCTTGATCCCGTTGGGGCCAGCTTCAGGCCCGTGAGGCGAGCGCTCCGCAAACCGGTGCCGCGCGCCCCCGAAACGGACCGGAAAGCCAAAGTCATGCTCGACCTTCTGATGCTTGCTCTCGGCCTCGGCTTGTTCGCCGTCGCCATCGGCTACGGCCACCTCTGCGAGCGGCTCTGAGCGAAAGATCTTTCGCGCCGAAATCCGGGGCGGCCTCTCGCCCTGCCGCCGGATCAAGTCTTGTGCGCCCGTCCGGCGCACCAGGGAGAACTTCCATGGTCTTTGATTATGCGCTCGGCGGCCTCGTGACCGCGGGGCTTCTCTTCTACCTCACCTTCGCGCTCCTCAATCCCGAGCGGTTCTGAGGCATCCTCCCATGACACCCAACGGCCTGATCCAGATCGCCCTGTTCTGCCTCGTCGTGCTTGTGCTGACGCGGCCGCTCGGCGGCTACATGACCCGCGTGTTCGCGGGCGAACGCACCCTGCTTTCCCCCGTCCTCGCGCCGGTGGAAAAACTCGTCTACCGCCTCGGCGGGGTGGATGCGAGCCGGGAACAGCACTGGCTGACCTATACGGTCGCCATGCTGCTCTTCCATGTGGGCGGCTTCCTCCTGCTCTATGCGCTCATGCGCGTGCAGGATCTCCTGCCCCTCAATCCGCAGGGCATGGGCGCGGTGGCGCCGGACCTTGCCTTCAATACGGCCATCAGCTTCATCACCAACACCAACTGGCAGAATTACGGTGGTGAAAGCACGATGGGCTACCTCGTGCAGATGCTGGGCCTCACCCACCAGAACTTCCTCTCCGCCGCCACCGGCATCGTGCTCGCCATGGCGCTGATCCGCGGCTTCTCCCGCGCCTCGGCGCAGACGGTGGGCAATTTCTGGGTGGATATCACCCGCTGCACCCTCTACGTGCTTTTACCCATCTGCGTGGTCTTCGCCCTGTTCCTGGTGTGGCAGGGCATCCCCCAGACGCTCGGCCCCTATGTGGACGCCACCACCCTTGAAGGCGGCAAGCAGACCCTCGCGCTGGGTCCGGCGGCCTCGCAGGTGGCCATCAAGATGCTCGGCACCAATGGCGGCGGCTTCTTCAATGCCAATGCCGCCCACCCGTTCGAGAACCCCACCGCCCTCTCCAACTTCGTGCAGATGGTTTCCATCTTCGCGCTGGGCGCGGCGCTCACCAACGTGTTCGGCCGCATGGTGGGCAACGAGAAGCAGGGCTGGGCGATCCTTGCCGCCATGGGCGTCCTGTTCGTGGCCGGCGTCGGCGTAACCTACTGGGCCGAGGCTGCCGGCACGCCGGCGCTGAACGCGCTGGGCCTCTCCGGCGGCAACATGGAGGGCAAGGAGGTGCGCTTCGGCATCGTCGCCTCCGCCCTGTTCGCCGTCATCACCACGGCGGCGTCCTGCGGCGCGGTGAACGCCATGCACGACAGCTTCACGGCGCTCGGCGGCATGATCCCGCTCATCAACATGGAGCTGGGCGAGATCATCGTCGGCGGCGTCGGCGCGGGCATGTACGGCATGCTGCTGTTCGTGGTGATCACCATGTTCGTGGCGGGCCTCATGGTCGGCCGCACGCCGGAATACGTGGGCAAGAAGATCGAGGCCAAGGAAGTGAAGATGGCCATGCTCGCCATCCTCATCCTGCCTCTGATGATGCTCGGCTGGACCGCGGTGGCGACAGTATTGCCCTCGGCGGTGGCGTCCATCGCCAATCCGGGGCCGCACGGCTTCTCGGAGATCCTCTACGCCTTCACCTCGGCCACCGCCAACAACGGCTCGGCCTTCGGCGGGCTCACCGGCAACACCTTCTTCTACAACCTGACGCTGGCCTCCTCCATGTTCGTCGGCCGCTTCCTCATGATCGTGCCGGCCATGGCGCTGGCCGGCGCGCTGGCGGCGAAGAAGACCGTGCCGGCCTCGGCGGGCACCTTCCCCACCACCGGCGGCCTGTTCGTGGGCCTGCTGGTGGGCGTCATCCTGATCGTGGGCGGGCTCACCTTCTTCCCGGCCCTGTCGCTGGGTCCCATCGTCGAGCATCTGGCGGCGGCGGCGGGACAGAGCTTCGGCGCGGGAGGCTGACATGGACCACCACCACCACCCGCCCGCCCGGCCGCGCGCCGGGCGGGAGCCCAAGGCGCGGCGCCTGCCGCTCTCGGCCTCCGAACTCATCCTGATCGTGTCCGTCGCCGCCCTGGTGCTTGCGGCCGCCATCCAGGCCGTCATCGCCTAGAGCCGGATCTGCTCGGATTGAAATCCGAGCAGTGAATCCGCCTCTAACTCTAAGCAAGAGAACGCGTTACCCGATCCGATTGCAACGCAATCTGATCGGCGCGTGCTCTGGCGCTGAACGTTTCAGCCCACTGATTCCTCTTCCCCCGGGAGTGCCGCCATGGCCAGATCCCATTCCGTAAGCCTGCTCGACCCCGCCATCCTCCTGCCCGCCGTCGGCGCCTCGTTCCGCAAGCTCGACCCGCGGGCGATGGTGCGGAACCCGGTGATGTTCGTGGTGGAGGTGGTCGCCCTCCTCACCACGGTGCTGTTCGTGCGCGACCTCTTTGCCTCGGGCTCCGGCCTGGGCTTTTCCTTCCAGATCATCCTGTGGCTGTGGTTCACCGTGCTGTTCGCCAATTTCGCGGAAGCGGTGGCGGAAGGGCGCGGCAAGGCGCAGGCGGAATCCCTCCGCCGCACCCGCAGCGAGACGGTGGCGAAGCTCCTCACCGGCGAGGGCAACGCATGGCGCACCGTGCCCGGCACCGCGCTGAAGGTGGGTGACGTGGTGCTGGTGGAAGCCGGCGACGTCATCCCCTCCGACGGCGAGGTGGTGGAAGGCGTCGCCTCGGTGAACGAGGCCGCCATCACCGGCGAGAGCGCGCCGGTAATCCGCGAATC
Source organism: Xanthobacter autotrophicus ATCC 700552 (assembly GCF_043194565.1). Classification (GTDB taxonomy): domain Bacteria; phylum Pseudomonadota; class Alphaproteobacteria; order Rhizobiales; family Xanthobacteraceae; genus Xanthobacter; species Xanthobacter autotrophicus_F. Next base: position 238,067 of record NZ_JBAFVS010000007.1, read on the forward strand.
CGGCGGCGACCGCTCGGCCGTCACCGGCGGCACCACGGTGGTCTCCGATCACCTCAAGGTGCGCATCACGGCGGCGGCGGGCGCAACCTTCCTCGACCGCATGATCGCGCTGGTGGAAGGCGCCGAGCGGCAGAAGACGCCCAACGAGATCGCCCTCAACATCCTGCTGGCGGGCATGACGCTCATCTTCATCTTCGCCACCGCAAGTATTCCGAGCTTTGCGTCCTACGCGGGGGGCTCCATCTCCGTGGTGGTGCTGGTGGCGCTGTTCGTCACCCTCATTCCCACCACCATCGGCGCGCTGCTCTCGGCCATCGGCATCGCCGGCATGGACCGGCTGGTGCGCTTCAACGTGCTCGCCATGTCGGGCCGCGCGGTGGAGGCGGCGGGCGACGTGGACACCCTGCTGCTCGACAAGACCGGCACCATCACGCTGGGCAACCGGCAGGCCTCAGCCTTCCGCCCGGTGCGCGGGGTGAGCGAGCAGGATCTGGCGGACGCCGCCCAGCTCGCCTCGCTCGCCGACGAGACCCCGGAAGGCCGCTCCATCGTGGTGCTGGCCAAGGAGAAATACGCCATCCGCGGCCGCGACATGGCGAGCCTCCACGCCCTGTTCGTCCCCTTCACCGCCCAGACCCGCATGAGCGGCGTGGACGTGGACGGCTCATCCATCCGCAAGGGCGCGGTGGACGCCATCCTCGCTTCTGTCCAGGCCGGCGGCAGCACCGTCACCGCCTCCGGCGCGGTGCAGAACGTGCGCGCGCTGGTGAGCCAGGAATCCATCCGCGAGATCAATGCCATTGCCGAGGAGATCGCCAAGTCCGGCGGCACGCCTCTGGCCGTGGCGCGGGACGGGCGGCTGCTCGGCGTCATCCACCTGAAGGACATCGTGAAGGGCGGCATCCGCGAGCGCTTCGCGGAGCTGCGGCGCATGGGCATCCGCACGGTGATGATCACCGGCGACAACCCGCTCACCGCCGCCGCCATCGCCGCCGAGGCCGGGGTGGACGACTTCCTCGCGCAGGCCACCCCCGAGGCGAAGCTGAAGCTGATCCGCGACGAGCAGGCCAAGGGCAAGCTGGTGGCCATGTGCGGCGACGGCACCAACGATGCGCCCGCTCTGGCCCAGGCCGACGTGGGCGTCGCCATGAACACCGGCACGGTGGCCGCCCGCGAGGCCGGCAACATGGTGGACCTCGACAGCGACCCCACCAAGCTCATCGAGATCGTGGAGATCGGCAAGGCGCTGCTGATGACGCGCGGCTCGCTCACCACCTTCTCCATCGCCAACGACGTGGCGAAGTATTTCGCCATCATCCCCGCCATGTTCGTGGCCTTCTACCCGCAGCTCGGCGCGCTGAACGTGATGGGGCTGGCCTCGCCCCAGAGCGCCATCCTGTCCGCCATCATCTTCAACGCGCTCATCATCATCGCCCTCATCCCGCTGGCGCTGAAGGGCGTCGCCTTCCGGCCCATCGGGGCGGCGGCGCTCTTGAAGCGCAATCTTCTGATCTACGGCCTCGGCGGCATCCTCGTGCCGTTCGCCGGCATCAAGGCCATCGACCTTGCGGTCACGGCCCTTCACCTCGTTTGAGGAACATCATCATGCTGAAGGAACTTCGTCCCGCGCTTGTCGTGCTCATCGCTTTGACGGCGCTCACCGGCCTTGCCTACCCGCTCGCCATGACCGGGGCGGCGCAGGTGCTCTTTCCCCGGCAGGCCAACGGCAGCCTCATCACTCGCGACGGGACGGTGATCGGCTCGGCGCTGATCGGCCAGAACTTCGCGTCCGAGCGTTATTTCCACGGCCGGCCCTCCGCCACCACCGGCGCCGATCCCGCCGATGCCGCCAAGACCGTGGCCTCGCCCTACAATGCCGCGAACTCCATGGGCTCCAACCTCGGCCCCACCAATCCGGCCCTCACCGACCGCGTGAAGGCGGATCTTGAGACCCTCAAGGCCGAGAACCCCCGCGACCCGGTGCCGGTGGACCTCGTGACCACCTCCGGCAGCGGGCTCGACCCCCACATCTCGCCCGAGGCGGCCCTGTTCCAGGTGCCGCGCGTCGCCAAGGCGCGCAGCCTCGACGCGGGCGTGGTGCGCCGGCTGGTGGCGGAAAACGTGGAGGACCGCACCCTCGGCCTCCTCGGCGAGCCCCGCGTGAACGTGCTCGCCCTGAACCTCGCCCTCGACAAGGCGCGCCCGCAGTGACAGACCGGTAACGAAAGGCCCGTGGGTTTGACTCACGGGCCTCTGGCCAAGCCCGCGCGGCGCTTGAGCGAACCCGCTCGGCACCGGTCAAAGACCGGGGCCGATGGTAAAAGGAACCGGGTGGCACACCGCCCGGGACCCCGGAGGAGGCCATGCCCGACGACCGTGCCGCGGACCTGCGGCCTTCGCCCGATGCCCTGCTCGCGGCAGCCGAGCGGGAGACACGCGGCCGCCTGAAGATCTTCCTCGGGGCCGCTCCCGGCGTCGGCAAGACCTACGAGATGCTGGCCTCCGGCCATGCCCGCCGGAACGAGGGCACCGACGTGGTGATCGGCGTGGTGGAGACCCACGGCCGGCGCGAGACCCTGGCTCTGGTGGCGGGCCTTGAGGTCATCCCGCGCCGGAGCATCGCCTACAAGGGGCAGATGATCGAGGAGATGGACCTCGACGCCATCCTCGCCCGCCGCCCGGCCCTGGTGCTGGTGGACGAGCTGGCCCACACCAACGCTCCGGAAAGCCGCCACGCCAAGCGCACCATGGACGTGGAAGAGCTGCTGGCGGCGGGCATCGACGTCTACACCACCCTCAACATCCAGCATGTGGAGAGCCTCAACGACGTGGTGGCGCAGATCACCCGCGTGCGGGTGCGCGAGACGGTGCCCGACGCCATCATCGACCGCGCCGACGATATCGAGGTCATCGACATCACCCCCGGCGACCTCCTCCAGCGCCTGAAGGAGGGCAAGGTCTACGTGCCCGAGACGGCGCGGCGGGCGGTGGAGAATTATTTCTCCCCCGGCAACCTCACCGCTTTGCGGGAACTGGCCCTGCGCCGCACCGCCGAGCGGGTGGACGAGCAGCTTCTCTCCCACATGCGCGCCCATGCCATTTCCGGCCCGTGGGCGGCGGGCGAGCGGGTGCTGGTCTGCCTCAGCGAGGACCCGCGCAGCGCCGCGCTGGTGCGCTACACCAAGCGCCTCGCCGACCGGCTGCGGGCGCCGTGGATGGCGCTCTACGTGGAGACCGAGCGTGCGCTGAGGCTCGACACCGCCGAGCGCGACCGCATCGCCGATTTCCTGCGGCTGGCGGAGCGCATGGGCGGGGAAGCCGTGACCATTGCCGGCGGCACCCGCATCGCCGACGACGTGCTCGCCCATGCCCGCGCCGCCAACGTGACCCATATCGTCATCGGCAAGTCGGACCGCTCCCGCTGGTTCGAGATCCTGCACGGCTCGGTGGTGCACGAACTGGTGCGCCGCTCCGGCAACATCTCCGTCCACGTCATTGCCGGCGAGACCGAGGCGGCGGCGCCCGGCCGCGCCCACGGCCCCCAGGCCGCCGGCCGGCGGGATGCACGGCCCTATCTTGAGAGCCTGGTCATCGTCACGCTGGCGACCCTCGTCGGCTTCGGGCTCCAGAAGATCCTCGCGCTCCAGAACATCGCGCTGGTGTTCCTGACGGCGGTGCTGGTGAGCGCGGTGCGCTACGGGCTGGCGCCGGCGCTGCTCGGCTCCGTCGCCGCCATGCTGGCGTTCAACTTCTTCTTCATCCCGCCGCTCTACACCTTCACGATTACAGACCCGGAGAACGTGGTCGCCCTGTTCTTCTTCCTGGTGGTGGCCATCATCGCCTCGAACCTCACGGCGCGGGTGCGGGCCCAGGCGCTGGCGGCGCGGGCGCGGGCGAAGACGGCGGAAGACCTTTACCTGTTCTCGAAGAAGCTCGCCGGCGCCGGCACCCTCGACGACCTGCTGTGGGCCACCGCCTTCCAGATCGCCTCCATGCTGAACGTGCGGGTGGTGATCATGCTGCCGGACGCCGACACCCTGGCGGTGAAGGCGGCCTATCCGCCGGAAGACGCCATCGACGCCGCCGACCTTGCCGCCGCCCGCTGGGCGTTCGAGAACAACCGCTGGGCCGGGCGCGGCGCCGATACCCTGCCGGGGGCAAAACGCCTGTTCATGCCCATGCAGACCGGGCGCGGCGCCGTGGGGGTAATCGGCATCGACCGCGACAAGGAGGGGCCGCTGCTCACCCCCGAGCAACGGCGCCTCGTGGATGCGCTGGCCGACCAGGCAGGGCTGGCCGTGGAGCGGGTGAACCTGGTGGCGGACGTGGAGAAGGCAAGGCTCGATGCCGCCACCGACCGGCTGCGCACGGCGCTGCTCACCTCCATCTCCCACGACCTGAAGACGCCGCTTGCCTCCATCATGGGCGCGGCCGGCACCCTGCGCAGCTTCTTCTCCGCGCTCGGCGAGGAGGCCCGCTCCGACCTGCTCTCCACCATCGAGGAGGAGGCCGAGCGGCTCAACCGCTTCATCGCCAACCTCCTCGACATGACCCGGCTGGAATCCGGGGCCATCGTGCCCAATGCCGGCCTGTGCGACGTCAGCGAGGTGGTGGGCAGCGCGCTCAACCGCGCCCAGTCCATCCTGCGGCATCACCGCCTCGAGATCGACCTCGCCCCGGACCTGCCCATGCTCAACATCGATCCCGTGCTGTTCGAGCAGGCCCTGTTCAACCTCCTCGACAATGCCGCCAAATACGCCCCGGAGGGCTCGCTGGTGCGCATCGAGAGCTGGTCCGACGGCGCCGTCGTCACGCTTTGCGTGCTGGACGAGGGGCCGGGCATCGCCGAGGCGGACCGCGAGCGCGTGTTCGACAAATTCTATCGCGTCCGCAAGGGCGACCAGGTGCGGGCCGGCACCGGCCTCGGGCTCGGCATCAGCCGCGGCTTCCTGGAGGCCATGGGCGGCACCCTCACCGCCGACCCGCGATCCGACCGGCAAGGTGCCGCCTTCACCATCCGCATGCCGGTGCCGCCTCAGGCCCGCGCGCTGAAGGCGCTGCCATGAAAGACCCACGATGGCGGGCGCACGATGAAGGGCGCACGATGAGGGATGCAGCATGAACGGCGTGAAGCTCCTCGTGGTGGATGACGAGCCGGCCATCCGCAAGCTGCTCAATGCCGGGCTGTCCACCCAGGGCTATGACGTGACCAGCGCCGCCACCGCCGCCGAGGCCATGGCCCGCGTGGCCTCGGCGCGCCCCGACCTCGTCATCCTCGACCTCGGCCTGCCCGACATGCCCGGCCGCGACCTGCTGGCCCACTGGCGCGCGGAGGGCCTGGACATCCCCGTGGTGATCCTGTCGAGCCGCACCGACGAGGCGGGCATCGTCGAGGCGCTGGAGGGTGGGGCCGACGATTATGTGACCAAGCCGTTCGGCATGAACGAATTGATCGCCCGCCTGCGCGTCGCGCTGCGCCACCGCCTGCAGCAGCAGGGGGAAAAGCCCCTGTTCAAGGTGGGCGACCTTTCGGTGGACCTGGTGCGCCGCATCGTCCGGCTGAAGGAGCGGGAGGTGAAGCTCTCACCCAAGGAATACGACATCCTGCGCCTGCTGGTGCAGCACGCCGGCCGGGTGCTCACCCACACCTTCATCCTGCAAAAGGTCTGGGGGCAGGCCTATGATGTGCAGTATCTGCGGGTCTATGTGCGCCAGCTCCGCCAGAAGCTGGAGGATAACGCCGAGCAGCCGCGCTACATCCGCACCGAGACCGGCGTCGGCTACCGGCTGGCCGAGCCCGACTGACCGGCGCAGGCCACGCCGTCCGGCTTCAGGGCCGCCGCAGGCGAGCCGCCAGGCGGGCGATCTCGGGATCGTCCGGCCGCATGTCGGAGAGCTTCTGCGCCAGGGGAGCGGCACGCGCCGCATCGCGGGCCTGCAGGGCGTCCTGCAAGGCAAGCATGAGAAGCTGCGGATCGTAGGGGTGGCGCGCCAGGGCATCGGCCACCACCCGCTGCGCCGCGGCCGGCTGGCCCGTGGACTGGAGGGCGACCGCATGGACATACGCATATTGCGCGTCGTCCGGCGCGAGCGTCGCGGCGGCGGCGAGTTGCTCCACCGCCTCCGGATAGCGCCGCTGCCGGGCGAGGCTGAGGCCCAGGGCGTGGCGCGGCGCGGCGGCCCGCGGCGCCAGGGCGATCGCCTGCCGCAGTACCTGTTCGGCCTCCGCCTCCCGGCCCTGGGCGCGATAGAGGTCGGCGAGATTGACGGCCAGCGGCGTTGCCTCCGGCTCGCGCGCGAGGCCGGCGCGCAATTGCGCCTCGGCCGCGGCGGGCTGGCCCCGGCGCAGAAGGAAGGTGGCAAGGTTGGCCCGGCCCTCGGGCCGGTCCGCATTGAGCCGCTGGGCCGCCTCATAGGCCGCGAAGGCGGCTTCGAGACGGGCCTTCTCGCCCTCGGACAGGCCAGCCAAAGGCTGGTCCGCCAGCGCCGACGCCGCCTCCATGCGCACCGCCGCGACCGGGTCGGCGAGGAGGTCGGAGGCCCGCCGCCAGCGGGTCTCCAGGGGCGCGCCCGCGAGGCTGCGCAGCGCCGCCACCCGCACCATGGGGTCGGGGTCCGCCAGCGCCTTCGTGGTCGCCGTCTCCGTGGCGAGGGAGGCAAAACGCTGCAGCTCACTGATGATGGTTGCCTTCGCAATGCCCGGCACCGCCGGTTCGGCGGCCAGCTTCAGCAGCATGTCGCGGGCGGCCGGCTCCCCGGCGCGGGCGCGATGCACCGCCTCCGCCCAGCTCTGGTGACCTTTCCGGTTCGGCCCGTGCCAGCGTTCCACCGCCTCGGCCGCCCAGCTCGCCGGCTTGTCCTTGTGGCAGTCGGTGCAGGCGTTGGGGGTGCCGAGGGCCACCGAGAGGTCGGGGCGCGGGATGCGGAAGGAATGGTCGTGCCGCGGGTCCACCACCATGTAGGTACGCGCCGGCATGTGGCAGGACACGCAGTCCGGCGTCTTTTCCGCGGGCACCTTGTCCCCCGACTTGCCGGGCGGATGACCGGTGTGGGCCGGCGTGGCGAAGCGCGCCGGCAGGTGGCACTGGGCGCACACCTGCGCGCCGTCCGCCTTGAGCTTGGCGGAATGGGGATCGTGGCAGTCGCTGCACACGACGCCCTTCGCATACATCAGGCTCTGCTTGAAGGCGTGGTCGTTGAACACCTCGTCCCGCATCTGCCCGTCGTCCTCGAACAGGCCTTCGGAGAGCAGGGCCGGCATGTGGGTGTCGGTGAGCGGGCGGCCGGGATGCCAGTCCTGCGAGAAGGTGCCGCGCCGGGCATGGCAGCGGGCGCAGGTCTCCACCTCGTCCCCCGGCTGGCGGGCGACGCCGTGAGCCGGGCTGCCGGTTGCGGGATCAGGCGTCCAGTCGGGGGCGGGACGGGGCGCCGCGACGGCGGCGAAGCCCTTGCCCGCCACCTTGGGATCGGCGCCCTTTGCCGCCCACGCCGCGTGCCCGGCTCCGGCCCCGTGGCAGCTCTCGCAGCCCACGCTGATCTCGGAGAACGTGGTGTGGAAGGTGTCGGATGCCGCGTCATAGCCCTTGCGGACGGCGGTGGAATGGCATTCCGCGCACATGAAGTTCCAGTTCTGCTGGGACCTTGTCCAGTGCAGCGGATCGGACGCCGGCATCGGCTGGTCCGGATAAAGATGGAACCAGCGCTGGCCACCCTGCGCCTTCGGACGGGTATCGTAGGCGAACGGCAGCGCCTGCAGCCGGCCGTCCGGGAAGGTGACGAGATATTGCTGGAGCGGCTCCACCCCGAAGGTGTGGGTGACCTCGAAGGCGGCGGTCTTGCCGTCGCGGCCCTCGGTCTCCACCCTGTGGCGCGGGCCGTCGCGGAAGAAGCGCGCCTTTGACCCCTGGTGCTCCACCGTCACGTCGCCGAAGTCGCCGCGCACGGTTTCGGGGCCGGCGATGGTCATGGCCTGGGCATGCTGGGAGGCGAGCCAGGCCTTGGCCTCTCCCGCATGGCAGGCGGCGCAGGCCGCCGATCCCACGTGGTCGGTGGCGAGGGCGGACGCGAGGGTGCCGACGCCACCGGGGCCGAGCCCCGCCGCATGGGGCCGCGCCGCGTCGCCGCGCGCCAGCCCCACCGCCAGCACCAGCAGGGCGGCGGAAATCCCGGCCGTCAAAGCCGCAAGAACCGTCCCGGCGAAACGCGGAAGCCCCATCGGATGCGTTGTCCCTTGCCCGTTGCGAGGTCGGGGCTCCCCGCCGGGCGCACCGCGACCGCAGCGCCCGTGTCCATCGCATGATAGTGCGGGTTACCCCCCGCGCATCAAGGCTCGAACGCGAAAATCCGCTTCCAGTCCGCCTTCATGCTGATGGCGGTCCTGCCCTTCCGCCTTGGCCTCGTCGAACAGGGCCTGCACGGGTCGCCTCGTCCGCCGCGACCAAGCCTTGCGGCTCGATCGCGGCGGCCTTGGTCGACGGCTACCGGCCTAGCCCGCCGCCGCGGAGGACGGGGCGGGAGAACCGATGACCGTAGATCTAGCCTACTGCCCGGCTTGGTTCTTGACCGTCTCGTCGATCTTGCGCTTCACGGCGTCCAGGTTGAACGAGGCCGGCGCCTGCATGGGCGGATAGTCGACCGCGGTGGCCAGCCGCAGGGCTGCTGGAAAACTGGTACTTGAAGTCGTCAATGCGCACCGCGCCCAGTTGCGCGCCGCCGACTCGCATGGTCGAAGGCGCTTTCGCCATCCATCTTTGGAGCCGCAATACCCGTCGGACCATCCGTAAAAGGGGCAGGGCGCCATGCCCGAAAGGGCAACGGGATGGAGCAGGATACGCCCCGGGGTGCAGCCACCCGCGCGCACTCACCTGTCGTCGCGCCGGCCTTCGGACAAGCGCTGCAACCGTTCGGCAAGGCGCCCAAGCTCGGCGGCGGATTCGGCTCCCAGCTTGATCATGAGCTGCGCGCGCTGGGCCTTCACCGTGCGCTCCGCGATGCCAAGCTCGTCCGCGATCTGCTTGTTGAGCTTGCCCGCCACCACCAGATCGAACACGTCGCGCTCGCGCGGCGACAGCAAGGCGAAACGGTCCCGCAGATCCTGCGCATCCGCACGGGCGGCCCGCCGCAGCGCATCGCATTCGAGCGCGCGATGGACCGCATCCAGAAGCACCTGCGGCTCCACCGGCTTCATGAGAAAATCCACCGCACCCGCCTTCATGGCCTCGACGCTGCAGGCGACGTCCGCATGGGCGGTGAAGAAGATCACGGGCAACGTCGCATCTCGATCGCGCAGGGCCCGCTGAAGCTCCAGCCCGGAAGGGCCGGGCATCCTGAGATCGAGAAGGATGCAGCCGGGCCCCTCGGGGATCGGGTGGAGCAGGAAATCGCCGGCGGAGGCATAGGCCCGCACCTCCAGGCCGGCGGCAGTCAGCAGGCGCACCACGGCGGTGCGCAGGGAATCGTCGTCGTCCACCACATGGACCAGCGGTGCCGAACTCATGTTGCCCCGATCCAGCCGCTGCCGCCGGGCACGACCCGGGGGAGCCAGATGGTGAAGACGGCGCCCTCCCCCGGCACGCTCTCGGCCGCGATGGTGCCACCATGGGCCTCGACCAGCGTGCGCGCAATGGACAGGCCGAGGCCGATGCCCTTGCGCTTGGTGGTGAAGAAGGACTCGAACAGCTTCGCCAGATGGTCGCCGGTAATTCCGTGTCCACGATCGCGCACCCGGATGGTGGCGCCGGTCGCCGCCCCTTCGAGCGACACGGTAACATTGCGCTGCTCCTCGGGCGTGTCCGCCAGCGCGTCCATGGCGTTCATGATCAGGTTGATCAGCACCTGCTGGAGCTGGATGCGGTCACCGACCACCGTGATGGTCTCGGAGGCCGGCCGCGCGCTCAGCGCGATGCGCCGGCGGCGGGCCTCGGCGCCCAAAAGGGCGATGACGTCGCTCAGGATCTCATTGAGGTCGAAGGGCTGGCGCTCCACCTCATGCTTGGCGAGCAGCGCCCGCAGCCGGCGGATGACCTCGCTGGCCCGCAGGTCGTCGCGCCGGATGTCGGCCAGGATGTCCTTCAGCTCGCCGGGCCGTGCCGTGCCGGACTCCAGCATCATTTCCGCCGCCGCCGCATTGCTCAGGATGGCCGCGAGCGGCTGGTTGATCTCGTGGGCGATGGAGCCGGTCAATTCGCCCGCCACCGCCAGCCGGGATGCATGGGCCAGCTCGAAGCGATACTGGTCCACGCTCGACTGCGCGCGGCGGCGGCGGTTGCGCTCGACCAAAAGCGCCGTCAGCAGCAGGCTCTGCAGCAGGAAGGCGAGGCCAACCGCTATCGCCTCCTTGCTGTAGGTCTGCCAGAAGCCGGGCGAGCGGAACCGGACGATGGCATCGGCCGGCACCGCCGCCGGATCGATGCCCCAGCGCTCGATCTGCCGCCAGTCCACATGGAGCGCCACCGGCATCACCGGCGGCAGGCGCAGGGCCGAGGGGGCCTGCCCCGCGAGCAGCTGGTTGGCGATGACCCCGCCCTCGCGGCCCATGGCCTCGAAACTGGTCATCCACCCGCCCACAACACCGGTGCCGATGAAGGTGACGAACGGTCCGTAGACCGGCGCCGGCGCCGCCTGCGCAATCAGCCGCACCGAGTCCGCCGGCGTGAAAAGGCTGCCGGCCCCGTCGCGGAAAAATCCGGGCGTGACCACCACCGCGTCGGTGCCGAGCTCCGCCACCCGCTTCAGCACCTCCGCGATCGGGCGGCCCGCAAGCGTTTCAATGCTGACCCGGTCTTCGAAGCGCCCGGCCGCCTGGCGCAGCTCCTCCTCCCAGTTCCGGTCATGTTCCGACGCGCCGGTGATCAGAACCAGATGCCGGGCCTGCGGATGCCATTGCAACGCCTGCCCGATGGTGCCGCCGAAGTCCCGATCGAACGGCACGCCCACCACGTCGTCAGGCAAGGGCGGACCGGAGGCGAGGTAGGAGCGGGCAACCCCCACATGGACCACCGGAACATGGGGGAACAGCTCGGACCGTGTGTTCAGGGCGAAGTCGAGCGCCCTGTCGCCGGCGACGATGACGACGCCGGGGGGCCGCGCCGCGTATTTCTCCTTCAGGAACCGGGTGACGGTGGCCCCATAGGCGGCCCCGCTGAAGCGCGGATAATCGAGGAACTCGGTGCTGATCTCGGTGCTCCGGTCCACCTCTGCCAGCGCGCTGGTGATGCCGCGGTCGCCCAGCACGTTGGCCGGCAGCAGGCGGTTGTTCTCGAACAGAACCAGCACATGGCGCCGGGCGGGCTCGGCCCCGACAGGATGCAGCAGGACCAGCAGCAGGACGCCGATCGCCATGCCACGGCAGGCGATCCAAGCCGCGCCCGACCGCACATGCAGCCGATCCGGACCGATGCCGCCTGCGCGCATGCTGCGATTGCGCCTCACCGGCTTCATGCATGCCCCCTTCGCCGGAGGCCCAGCCGGGCCAAAGCGAGGGCCTGCTCGAAACCCGCTGTGAGGGAATCGAGAACCGGCACCGGCGCCTGCGCAGCGAGCGCCGTGCCGTAGCCCGCCAGCGCCGCTCCGGCGACGATGACCACATCCGGAGCCTGGCGGGCGATCACCTCGTCCACCGCCGCGCGCACCAGCTTCAGCCCGTCCTCCCGGCCGGTGGCGACGGCGAGGGCATCGCCCGGCACCACGCCCATGCCGGCGCAGCGTGCCTCCAGGGCGGTCCGCCGCATCAGGTCGCGCAGCATGGCCGGCCATTCCGCCCCCACGGTGACGATGGCAAAGCGCTCCCCGAGCTGGAGGGCGGTGAGGATGCTGGCTTCCGCCATGCCCACCACCGGGAAGGCGTGTTCCGCCCGGAGCGCCTCGATCCCCGGCTCGCCGAAACAGGCATAGAAGCAGGCGTCGAAGGGCGCCCGGCCGGCCGCCTGCTCATCCTCCACCGCCGCACGCACGGCGTCCTGAACCGCATGGGTGGCCACTGCGACGGCCCCGCGCGTCGACACATAGGGCATGCCGAAGGGCGCCGTCGCGCCGACCAGCTGCACACTTTCCGGGCATCCGGGCTCCAGTGCCGCAATCATGCGCTCCGTCACGTGGGTAGTGGTGTTTCCGTTCAGCACCAGGATCTTCAAGACGGCCTCGCCGGGTCACACTGGGTCAATCGGCGGCGACACTACGTGCGCTTGGGACGGGGCGGCAATCGGAACCGGTCAAATGACCGGCGCCCGGCCTGCTGCGGCTGATCCGGGCCGGGAAAGCGCGCCGGGCAAGCGAGCGCCGCCCCTGCACATGGACCCCAATCGCATACCTGAACACCAATACTGCCATATGTTTAGGCATAAAGATAAATCGTGGATGATTCGAAACTGAATCGTTTGGTTACTCCCTTAGGGAGAGCTGCATTTTGGAGGAACCCGAGGCTGTGGCACGCCGGTTGCTAACAAACCGGGCAGCACGTGAACTGTGCATCTCGCCGCAAAGGACTCCATGATGCTGCAAACTGAAAAGCGGATCCGCTCCGGTCGCCACACGCTGAAGACCGCCGCCCTTCTGCTGGCCACGAGCTTTGCGTGCATCTCGCCGGGCGTCGCCGGCGCCGAGACCACCCTGCGCATCGGCATGACCGCCGCCGACATCCCGCGCACCCTCGGCCAGCCGGACCAGGGCTTCGAGGGCAACCGCTTCACCGGCGTCACCATGTATGACGCGCTGGTGAACTGGGACCTGTCGTCCGCCACCAAGCCCAGCGTGCTCATCCCCGGCCTTGCCACCGAATGGAAGGTGGACGACGCCGACAAGACCAAGTGGGTGTTCAAGCTGCGCCCCGGCGTCACCTTCCACGACGGCGCGCCGTTCAACGCGGATGCCGTGGTGTGGAACGTGGGCAAGGTGCTGAACAAGGAGGCGCCCCAGTTCGACGCCAGCCAGGTGGGCGTCACCGCCTCGCGCATGCCCACCCTGGTCTCGGCGAAGAAGATCGACGACCTCACGGTGGAGCTGACCACCAAGGAGCCGGACAGCTTCCTGCCCTACAACCTCACCAACCTGTTCATGGCCAGCCCCGCCCAGTGGCAGAAATTCTATGACGCCGCCGACGGCGCCGATGCCAAGGCCAAGGCGGCCGCCGCCTGGACCGCCTTCGCCCGCAACGCATCCGGCACCGGCCCGTGGAAGATGACCGGCTTCGTGCCCCGCGAGCGGCTGGAGCTGGTGAAGAACGCGGCCTATTGGGACAAGGCGCGGGTGCCCAAGACCGACAGGATGATCCTCCTGCCCATGCCGGAGGCCAATGCCCGCACCGCCGCGCTCATGGCCGGCCAGGTGGACTGGATCGAGGCCCCCGCCCCCGACGCCATCGCCCAGCTGAAATCCCGCGGCTTCAAGATCGAGAGCAACGAGCAGCCCCACGTGTGGCCGTGGCAGTTCTCCCGCATCGAAGGCTCGCCGTGGAACGACATCCGGGTGCGCAAGGCGGCAAACCTGTGCATCGACCGCGAGGGCATGAGGGACGGGCTGCTGGGCGGCCTCATGGTGCCGGCCACCGGAACCGTGGAACCCGGCCATCCCTGGCGCGGCAATCCCACCTTCCAGATCAAATATGACGTGGCCGCCGGCCAGAAGCTGATGAAGGAGGCCGGCTTCGGCCCCGACAAGAAGCTGAAGGTGAAGACCCAGACTTCCGCCTCCGGCTCAGGCCAGATGCTGCCCTTGCCCATGAACGAATATCTCCAGCAGGCGCTGGCCGAGTGCTATTTCGACGTTGAGCTCGACGTGATCGAGTGGAACACCCTGTTCACCAACTGGCGCAAGGGCGCCAGGGACCCGAGCGCCAACGGCGCCAACGCCATCAACGTGACCTATGCCGCCATGGACCCCTTCTTCGCCATGGTGCGCTTCCTGCAGTCGGGCATGGCGCCGCCGGTGTCCAACAACTGGGGCTTCAACAACAATCCCAGGTTCGACGAGCTGGTGAAGAAGGCCCGCACCGCGTTCGATCCCACCGCCCGCGACGCGGCGCTCGCCGAGCTGCATGCCGCCTCGGTGGACGATGCCGCCTTCCTCTATGTGGCGCACGACGTGGGCCCGCGCGCCATGAGCCCCAAGATCAAGGGCTTCGTGCAGCCCAAGAGCTGGTTCGTGGACTTCTCGCCGGTGTCGATCTCGCAGTGATGCCAGAGGGCTTGGGCTTGCCTTCTCCCCTTGCGGGAGAAGGTGGATCGCGGCGACGCCGCGAGACGGATGAGGGGTCCTTCGCGACCGGCCGGGCCAGATCCCGGCGTTGCAGCCTCCTCACCCCCGGCCCCTCTCCCGCGAGGGGAGAGGGGAGAAAGCGGCAAGAGCCCGCCGCGCCACCCCAAACGTGCCAATCCCAGAGGCGGAGCCCCGTCGGCCCCGCGTCCCCCTTCCCAAGGCAGGATCGCTCCGTGCTGGTCTATATCCTGAGGCGGATCATCTATGTGATCCCGATTGTCATCGCCGTCGCGCTGGTGTGTTTCCTGCTCGTCCACATCACGCCGGGCGATCCGCTGGTGGCCGTGCTGCCGGCCGATGCCTCGGCGGAGCTGGCGGCGCAGATGCGCGCTGCCTACGGCTTCGACCGGCCGCTGCCGGTGCAGTTCGGTCTGTGGATCTGGCAGGCGCTGCACGGCAATCTCGGCACCTCCATCGCGTCCGGCCGCCCGGTTCTCGCGGAGGTGACGCAGGCGGTGGGCAATACCTTCATCCTCGCGGTGACGGCCTCCCTCATCGGCTTTTTCTTCGGTGTCTTCTTCGGGCTGGTGGCCGGCTATTTCCGCAATACATGGGTGGACAAGCTCGCCACCTCCATCGCCGTGGCGGGCGTGTCGGTGCCCCATTACTGGCTCGGCATGGTGCTGGTCATCATCTTCTCGGTGTGGCTCAACTGGCTGCCGGCGGTGGGCATGGGCGCGGGCGGCTGGTCGTGGGACTGGGCGCACATGCGCCACCTGATATTGCCCGCCGTCACCATGTCGGTGATCCCCATGGGCATCGTGACGCGCACCGTGCGCGCGCTCACCGGCGACATCCTCTCGCAGGATTTCGTGGAGGCGCTGCGCTCCAAGGGCCTCAAGGAAACCCAGGTGTTCCGCCATGTGGTGAAGAATGCCGCCCCCACCGCCGTGGCGGTGATGGGCCTGCAGCTCGGCTACCTGCTCGGCGGCTCCATCCTCATCGAGACGGTGTTCTCCTGGCCAGGCACGGGCTTCCTGCTCAATTCGGCGATCTTCCAGCGCGACCTGCCGCTGCTGCAGGGCACCATCCTGGTGCTGGCGCTGTTCTTCGTCTTCCTCAACCTCGTGGTCGATATCGCCCAGGCGTCCATCGATCCGCGCATCAAGCGGAGCTGAGGACATGAGCGTGAGCGGAGAACACAAATGACCGCCACAGACGCCGCCCTCCAGGCCGCCCCGGTCCAGAAGGCCCGAGGCTATTGGGCCACGGTGGGCCGCCGCTTTTCCCGCGACAAGGTCAGCATGGTGTGCGCGGCGGTGCTGCTCGCCATCGTGCTGGCCGCCATCTTCGCCCCGTGGCTCGGCCTTGCCGATCCCTACCAGGGCTCCATGATCCGGCGGCTGCGCCACATCGGCACCCCCGGCTATCTGCTCGGCACCGACGAACTCGGCCGCGACATGCTCTCCCGCCTCATCTACGGCGGGCGGCTCTCGCTGCTCATCGGCATCCTGCCGGTGGTGCTCGCCTTCGGCATCGGCACCAGCCTCGGCCTGCTCGCCGGCTATCTGGGCGGGGCGGTGAACACGGTCATCATGCGCACCATCGATGTGTTCTACGCCTTCCCGTCCGTGCTGCTGGCCATCGCCATCTCCGGTGTGCTCGGCGCGGGCGTGGTCAATTCCATCGTCTCGCTCACCATCGTGTTCATCCCGCAGATCACCCGGGTGGCGGAGAGCGTGACCACCTCGGTGCGCAATCTCGATTTCGTGGATGCGGCGCGCGCCTCGGGGGCCGGGGCCATCACCATCATGCGGGTGCACATGCTGGGCAACGTGCTCGGCCCCATCTTCGTCTACGCGACCGGGCTCATCTCGGTGTCCATGATCCTGGCCTCGGGCCTGTCCTTCCTCGGCCTCGGCACCAAGCCGCCGGAGCCGGAATGGGGCCTGATGCTGAACACCCTGCGCACCGCCATCTACGTCAACCCGGGCGTGGCCGCGCTGCCGGGGGTGATGATCTTCGCCGTCTCCATCTGCTTCAACATGCTCAGCGACGGGCTGCGCAGCGCCATGGACATCCGCAATTGACCCTCATCGAGCCCCTTCTCGCGCCCCTTCCGGACGTCGGCGGGCCGGCCCAGCCGCTGCTCGACGTGAAGCACCTCACCAAGCACTTCCCCGTGGGCGGCGGCTTCCTCGGAGAGAAGAAGACGGTGCGGGCGGTGGATGACGTGTCCTTCTCCATCGCCAAGGGCGAGACGGTGGGCATCGTGGGCGAGAGCGGCTGCGGCAAGTCCACCACCGCGCGCCTGCTCATGCACCTCATGACCCGCAATGCCGGCGAGATCCTGTTCGACGGGGAAACCGTGGGCGGGACGCTGGGCATGCGCGAGTTCCGCCGTGGCATGCAGATGGTGTTCCAGGACAGCTACGCCTCCCTCAACCCGCGCCTCACCATCGAGGATTCCATCGCCTTCGGCCCCAAGGTGCACGGCATCGCCGACCGGGATGCCCGGGCGCTGGCCCGCGAGCTGATGGACAAGGTGGGGCTGCGCCCCGAAGTGTTCGCCAACCGCTACCCCCACGAGGTCTCCGGCGGCCAGCGCCAGCGCGTCAACATCGCCCGGGCGCTGGCCCTGAAGCCGCGCCTCGTGATCCTGGACGAGGCGGTCTCGGCGCTGGACAAGTCGGTGGAGGCGCAGGTGCTGAACCTGCTCACCGACCTCAAGCGCGAGTTCGGCCTCACCTATCTGTTCATCAGCCACGACCTCAACGTGGTGCGCTACATCTCCGACCGGGTGCTGGTGATGTATCTGGGCCAGGTGGTGGAGCTGGGGCCGGTGGACGAGGTGTGGGACGGTCCGGCCCATCCCTATACGCGGGCGCTGCTCGCCGCCATGCCGGCCCTCGATCCCGACCGGCGCACCCAGGAACCGCCCATCACCGGCGATCCGCCCAACCCCATCGATCCGCCGCCGGGCTGCCGCTTCCACACCCGCTGCGCCTTCTTCGAGCCGGTCTGCGCCGAGGCCTGCCCTGCCCTGGCGCCGGTGGCGGGCGGAGACCATTTCGCCGCCTGCCACATGGTCATTCCCGGCTCCGGGCACAGCCGCGCGCCCCAAAGCCTCGCCCCCAAGGCCGGCGAAATCGCGGGGGCCACGCCATGAGCGCGCCCTTGGTGGATATCCGCGACCTCACCATCCGTTTCACCGGCGAGCGCACGGTCCATGCGGTGAATGGCGTCTCGCTCTCCCTCGGCGAGGGCGAGGTGCTGGGCCTGCTCGGCGAATCCGGCTCCGGCAAGAGCGTGACCATGCGCGCGCTCATGCGCCTTCTGCCCAAGAAGCGCACGGTGATCAACGGCAGCGTCAGTGTGGCCGGGCAGGATGTGCTGGCCATGGACGACGCCACCCTCTCCGCCTTCCGCGGGCGTACCGTCTCCATGATCTTCCAGGAGCCGGCGCTGGCGCTGGACCCGGTCTACACCATCGGCCAGCAGATCGCGGAATCGGTGAAGCGCCACGAGGGCGCAAGCCACGCCACCGCCACGGCGCGGGCGCTGGAGATGCTGGAGCTGGTGCGCATCCCCTCCGCCAAGCGCCGGCTCGATGCCTACCCCCACGAAATGTCCGGCGGCATGCGCCAGCGCGCCATGATCGCCCTCGCCCTTGCCTGCAAGCCCAAGATCCTGCTGGCCGACGAGCCCACCACGGCGCTCGACGCCACGGTGCAGATCCAGATCCTGCTGCTGCTGCGCGAATTGCAGCGGGAGATGGGCATGTCGGTCATCTTCGTCACCCACGACATCGGGGTGGCCATCGAGATCTGCGACAAGGTGGCGGTGATGTATGCCGGCCAGATCGTGGAAACCGGCACGCTCGGCGAGATCGTGCGCACGCCGCGCCATCCCTACCCCCAGGGGCTGCTGGCCTCCACCGTGCACGGCGCCAGGCGCGGCGCGCGGCTCCAGACCATTCCCGGCACCCCGCCCTCCCTCGACCAGGCGCCGAAGGCCTGTTCCTTCGCCCCGCGCTGCGCCCATGCACAGCAGCGTTGCACGGAGCGCCTGCCTCCGGACGTGGTGCTCGCCCCCGGCCGGACGGTAAGGTGCGTGCTGGCTGAAAATCCTGTTCCGGTGACCTGATGACCGCGCTGTCGACGCCCGCTCTGTCCAACCTCCAGATCAATGCCGACCGCCTCTGGGGCACCATCCTTGAAACCGCGCAATTCGGCGGCACGCTGAAGGGCGGCGTCAAGCGGCTGACCCTGAGCGAGGAAGACCGGCAGGTGCGCGACTGGTTCCGCGCCGCCTGCGAGGCCGCCGGCTGCACCGTGAGCGTGGATGCGCTGGGCAACATGTTCGCCCTGCGGCCGGGCAGGGACCCGGGCAAGGCGCCGCTCGGCATCGGCTCCCATCTCGACACCCAGCCCACGGGCGGCAAGTTCGACGGCGTCCTCGGCACGCTGGCCGCCCTTGAGGTGGTGCGCGCGCTCAACGACGCCGGTATCGAGACCGACGCCCCCCTGTGCGTGGTCAACTGGACCAATGAGGAAGGCTCGCGCTTCGCCCCGGCCATGATGGGCTCGGCCGGCCATGTGGCCGACCTGCCGCTGGCGGACATCCTCGCCCGCACCGATGCGGAGGGCGTGAGCGTGGGCGAGGCCCTCGACGCCATCGGCTATCGCGGCGAGCTGCCGCTGGGCACCCAGAAATTCAGCGGCTTCCTGGAACTGCACATCGAGCAGGGGCCGATTTTGGAGGCGGAGAACGTCACCATCGGCGTGGTGGAGCACGGCCAGGGCATCATCTGGTATGCCGGGCGCCTCACCGGCTTCGAGAGCCATGCGGGCTCCACCCCCATGCACCTGCGCAAGGATGCCCTCGCCACCTTGTCCGAGATCGTGCTCGCGGTGGAGAAGCTGGCGGTGGAGCTGGGGCCGAACGCGGTGGGCACGGTGGCGGACATCACCATTTCCCGGCAGTCGCGCAACGTGATCCCCGGCGAGATCACCTTCGCCGCCGAGTTCCGCACGCCGGATGCCGGCATCCTCGACGCCCTGGACAAGGGCCTTCAGGCGGCGGTGGCACGCATCGCCGAACGGCGGAAGGTGAGCGTCGCGCTCGACACCATCTGGCGCAAGGAGCCCACCCATTTCGATCCCGCCATCACCGGCGCGGTGGCCACCGCGGCGCGGAAGCTGGGCCTCAGCCACCGGCCCATGGTCTCGGGCGCGGGGCATGACAGCTTCCACCTCGCCACCATCGTGCCCACGGGCATGATCTTCGTGCCCTGCAAGGACGGGGTGAGCCACAACGAGCTGGAATCCGCCACCAGGGACGATTGCGCGGCGGGCGCCAACGTGCTGCTCCACGCTGTGCTGGCGCTGGCCGGCGATGCCGCAAAAGCGTGAAGGACAGGTCGTGAGGGGCCAGCCATGACAGGCCAGCCATGACAAACGCCCCCTCCCCCCTCCGCGCCCGCCCGCTGACGGCGCAGGCTTTGACGGCGGAGAGCTTCGCGCCCTTCGGCGACGTGCTGCGCGTGCCGCGAGAAGTGGGGACGCGCAGCTACTTCGACGGCGCGCTGGCGAGCCTCAGGCCGCAGACGCCGGCGAGCCTCTCCCTCATCCTCGCCGCGCCCAGCCTGGCGCGGCCGGTGCCGGTCACCATCATCGAGCGGCATCGCCTCACGTCCCAGAGCTTCGTGCCCCTGGCGACCACGCGCTGGCTGGTGGTGGTGGCGCCGGACGCCGCGGACGGAGCGCCGGACCTCGCCGCGGCGGTGGCCTTCCTTCCCGGTCCCGGCCAGGGCATCACCCTGAAGCCGGGCGTGTGGCACGCCCCGCTCACCGTGCTCGACACCCCGGCCCCGTTCGCCATCTTCATGTGGCGCGACTTCGGCCCGGACGACGAGGACTTCGCCGCCATCGCCCCCTTTGCCGTGGCGCTCTGATTCCAAGGCCCCTTGGTTCACGGGCCCTTGGTTCAAGCCTGCGCTGCTCAAACAGAAAAGGCCGCCCGAAGGCGGCCTTTCTTGTCTTGTCGGAGCCTGTCGGGCCGCGGATCACTCCGCCGCGTCGGCGGGGCCTTCCACCAGGGGGTGGCCTTCGCTCTGCTCGTCGCGGGTCGCGACGATGAGGTCGTCGCGGCTGTTGGCGATGGTGCGCAGGCGCGACATCTGGGCGCCGGTGCCGGCCGGGATGAGGCGGCCGACGATGACGTTCTCCTTCAGGCCTTCCAACGGGTCCACCTTGCCGTTGACCGCCGCCTCGGTGAGGACGCGGGTGGTCTCCTGGAACGAGGCCGCCGAGAAGAAGGAGCGCGTCTGCAAGGACGCCTTGGTGATGCCCAGCAGCACGGGATGGCCGGTGGCGGGCTTCTTCGCCTCCTCCGCGGCCTTCTCGTTCGCCTCGATGAACTCGATGCGGTCCACCTGCTCGCCGTCCAGGAAGTCGGTCTCGCCGCTGTCGTCGATCTCGACCTTCTGGAGCATGTTCCGGACAATCACCTCGATGTGCTTGTCGTTGATGTGCACGCCCTGGAGCCGGTAGACCTCCTGGATCTCGTTGACGAGGAAGGCGGCAAGCTCTTCCACGCCCTTGATCGCCAGGATGTCGTGCGGCGCCGGGTTGCCGTCGACGATGAAGTCGCCCTTCTCCACCACGTCGCCGTCCTGGAGATGGATGTGCTTGCCCTTCGGGATCAGGTATTCCACCGGATCGCCGCCGTCCGGCGGCTCGATGGAGAGCCGGCGCTTGTTCTTGTAGTCACGGCCGAACCGGATCGTGCCCGAGATTTCGGCGATGATGGCTGCATCCTTGGGACGGCGCGCCTCGAACAGCTCCGCCACGCGCGGCAGGCCGCCCGTGATGTCGCGGGTCTTGGCGCTTTCCATGGGCACGCGGGCCACCGCGTCGCCGGCCCTGAGGGTCTGGTTGGGGTCCACCGAGATGATGGCCTCCACCGGCAGGGCGTAGCGGGCGTCGCCGCCGCGCGGCAGCTTGATGATCTTGCCGTCCTTGCTCTTGATGAGGATGGCGGGGCGCAGCTCCGGCCCACGGCCGGAGCGGCTGTCCGTCACCACGCGCTTGGCGATGCCGGTCGACTCGTCGACCGTCTCGTTCATGGAGGAGCCTTCGGTCAGGTCCTCGAAGGCCACCATGCCGTCCACCTCGGAGAGGATGGGGCGGGTGTAGGGGTCCCACTCGGCGATGCGCTGGCCACGCTTGATGGTGTCGCCCTCGTCCACCTTGAGGCGGGCGCCGTACTGCACGCGGTTCACCGCCCGCTCGGTGCCGTCCACGTCGACGATGACCACCGCCAGGTTGCGGGCCATGACCACGAGGTCGCCTTCCGAGTTCCGCGCCACGTTGCGGTTGCGGATGCGGACGAGGCCCTCGAAGTTGCTTTCCACATAAGACGAGTCGGCAAGGGTCGCCGCGCCGCCGATGTGGAAGGTGCGCATGGTGAGCTGGGTGCCCGGCTCGCCGATGGACTGGGCGGCGATGACGCCCACCGCCTCGCCCATGTTCACCGGGGTGCCGCGGGCCAGGTCGCGCCCGTAGCAGGTGCCGCACACGCCGTTCCGGGTCTCGCAGGTCAAGACCGAACGGATCTTGATCTCCTGGATGCCGGACTTGTTGATCCGCTCGACGTGCCATTCCTCGATCATGGTGCCGCGGGGCACGATGACGGTGCCGGTGGCCGGCTCCACGATGTCTTCCGCCGCGGTGCGGCCGAGGACGCGCGAGGCGAGCGAGGCCACCACCTGGCCTGCATCGATAATGGCGCGCATGTGGATCCCCTTCTCCGAGCCGCAATCGCGCTCGGTGATGATGGAATCCTGCGCCACGTCCACGAGGCGGCGGGTGAGGTAACCCGAGTTGGCGGTCTTCAGGGCGGTGTCGGCAAGGCCCTTACGCGCGCCGTGGGTGGAGTTGAAGTACTCCATCACGGTCAGGCCTTCCTTGAAGTTCGAGATGATCGGGCTCTCGATGATCTCGCCCGACGGCTTGGCCATGAGGCCGCGCATGCCGGCAAGCTGCTTCATCTGAGCGGGCGACCCACGCGCTCCGGAGTGGCTCATCATGTAGATCGAGTTGATCTGCTTCTCGCGGCCGGTCTTCGGGTCCTTCTTGACCGAAGAGATTTCCTTCATCATCTCCTCGGCGACGCGATCGGAGCACTTGCCCCAGGCGTCCACGACCTTGTTGTACTTCTCGCCCTGGGTGATCAGGCCGTCATTGTACTGCTGCTCGTATTCCTTGGTGAGGGTGCGGGTCTCCTCGACCAGCTCCCACTTCTTCTTCGGCACCACCATGTCGTCCTTGCCGAACGAGATGCCGGCGCGGAACGCGTTGTAGAAGCCGAGCGCCATGATGCGGTCGCAGAAGATCACGCTCTCCTTCTGACCGCAGTGCCGGTACACGGCATCGATCATGTTGGAGATTTCCTTCTTCGTCATCAGCTTGTTGACGACGTCGTAGGACAGCTTCGGATGCTTGGGCAGCAGCTCGCCGATCTTCATGCGGCCCGGCGAGGTCTCATAGATCTTGGAATACTGCTTGCCCTCCGCGTCCACGCCGATGTAGCGGCCGCGGATCTTGGTGGCGAGAGTGATCGCCTTGGCGTTCAGGGCGTGGTCGATCTCCGCCATGTTGGCGAACATCATCCCCTCGCCCGGCTCCTTCTCCTTCATGATGGAGAGGTAGTAGAGGCCGAGCACGATGTCCTGCGACGGCACGATGATGGGCTGGCCGTTCGCCGGGTGCAGGATGTTGTTGGTGGACATCATCAGCACGCGCGCTTCCAGCTGGGCTTCCAGCGAGAGCGGGACGTGGACGGCCATCTGGTCGCCGTCGAAGTCGGCGTTGAAGGCCGAGCAGACCAGCGGGTGCAGCTGGATCGCCTTGCCCTCGATGAGCACCGGCTCGAACGCCTGGATGCCGAGGCGGTGGAGCGTCGGCGCGCGGTTCAGCATCACCGGGTGCTCGCGGATGACCTCGTCGAGGATGTCCCACACCTCGGGACGCTCCTTCTCCACCAGCTTCTTGGCCTGCTTCACCGTGGCCGAGTGGCCCTTGGCGTCGAGCCGCGAATAGATGAAGGGCTTGAACAGCTCCAGCGCCATCTTCTTGGGCAGGCCGCACTGGTGCAGCTTCAGCTCGGGACCCACCACGATCACCGAGCGGCCGGAATAGTCCACGCGCTTGCCGAGCAGGTTCTGGCGGAACCGGCCCTGCTTGCCCTTCAGCATGTCGGCGAGCGACTTCAGCGGGCGCTTGTTGGCCCCCGTGATGACGCGGCCGCGGCGGCCGTTGTCGAACAGCGCATCCACCGCTTCCTGAAGCATGCGCTTCTCGTTGCGGATGATGATGTCCGGCGCGCGCAGCTCGATCAGCCGCTTGAGGCGGTTGTTACGGTTGATGACGCGGCGGTAGAGGTCGTTGAGGTCGGAGGTCGCGAAGCGGCCGCCGTCCAGGGGCACCAGCGGACGCAGGTCCGGCGGGATGACCGGGACGTGGGTGAGGATCATCCATTCCGGCTTGTTGCCGGAGAGCTGGAAGGCCTCCACGATCTTCAGGCGCTTGGCGAGCTTCTTGGGCTTCAGCTCGGTGGTGGCCTCGGAGATTTCCACGCGCAGGTCGGCGGCGATCTTGTCGAGGTCCATGCCGCGCAGGATCTCGCGGATGGCCTCGGCGCCGATCATGGCGGTGAAGTTGGTCTCGCCGAACTCGTCCTGGGCGCGCAGGTACTCGTCCTCCGAGAGGAGCTGGCGGTACTTGAGCTTGGTGGTGCCCGGCTCGATCACGACGAAATATTCGAAGTAGAGGATCCGCTCCAGATCCTTCAACGTCATGTCGAGCAGGAGGCCGATGCGGCTCGGCAGCGACTTCAGGAACCAGATGTGCGCCACCGGGGCCGCAAGCTCGATGTGGCCCATGCGCTCGCGGCGCACGCGCGACAAGGTGACCTCGACGCCGCACTTCTCGCAGATGATGCCCTTGTACTTCATCCGCTTGTACTTGCCGCACAGGCACTCGTAGTCCTTGATGGGACCGAAGATGCGCGCGCAGAACAGGCCGTCACGCTCGGGCTTGAACGTACGGTAGTTGATGGTTTCCGGCTTCTTGATCTCACCGTAGGACCAGGACTTGATCTTGTCCGGGCTCGCAATGGTGATGCGGATCTGGTTGAAGGCCGGGGCCGGAACGGTCGGATTGAAGACGTTCAGGACTTCCTGGTTCATGAGCTGGCTCCCAAACGAAGTGGGCCTTTATCTTCGACCCTGACCGGCCGATGCGCCGGTCAGGCGGTCCGCGATGCGCGGATGTGGTCCTTGAGGACGGGGCGGCAGGCACGGCCCGACCGGGCCGCACCTTCCCGTCAGCTGTTTTCGAGGTCGACGTTGAGGCCGAGCGAGCGCATTTCCTTCACGAGCACGTTGAAGCTCTCGGGAATGCCGCTCTCGAACGTGTCCTCGCCGCGCACGATGGCCTCGTAGACCTTGGTGCGGCCGGCCACGTCGTCGGACTTCACCGTCAGCATCTCCTGCAGGGTGTAGGCCGCGCCGTAGGCTTCGAGTGCCCACACCTCCATTTCGCCGAAGCGCTGGCCGCCGAACTGCGCCTTGCCGCCCAGGGGCTGCTGGGTGACCAGCGAATAGGGGCCGATGGAGCGGGCGTGGATCTTGTCGTCCACCAGATGGTGCAGCTTCAGCATGTAGATGTAGCCCACCGTGACCTTACGATCGAACGGCTCGCCGGTGCGCCCGTCATAGAGCGTGGACTGGCCGGAGGCATCCAAGCCTGCCTTCTCCAGCTGCTGCTCGATGTCGGCCTCGTGCGCCCCGTCGAACACCGGGGTCGCCATGGGCACGCCCTTGCGCAGGTTCTCGCCCAGCTCGGGCAGTTCCCCGTCCTTGAGCTGGTCGATCTCCTCCTTGCCGTAGATGGTCTCGAGGCGATCGCGCAGGGGCTTGAGGTCCTGCTTGCCGTAATAGGCTTCCATCGCCGCGGCCACCTGCCGGCCGAGGCCCGCGCAGGCCCAGCCCAGATGCGTCTCCAGGATCTGGCCCACGTTCATGCGCGAGGGCACGCCCAGCGGGTTCAGCACGATATCCACGTTGGTGCCGTCCTCCAGGAACGGCATGTCCTCCACCGGCACGATGCGCGAGACCACGCCCTTGTTGCCGTGGCGGCCGGCCATCTTGTCGCCGGGCTGGATCTTGCGCTTCACCGCGACGAAGACCTTGACCATCTTCATCACGCCGGGGGGCAGCTCGTCGCCGCGCTGCAGCTTCTCGACCTTGTCGAGGAACCGCTGCTCCAGACGCTTCTTAGAGTCGTCATACTGGGCGCGGATGGCTTCCAGCTCCGCCATGATGGCGTCGTCGGCCACCGCGAACAGCCACCACTGCGAGCGCGGATACTCGGTGAGGATCTCGCGGGTGACCACGGTCTCCTTCCGGAAGCCCTTGGGGCCGGCGATGGCGGTCTTGCCGTCCAGGATCTCGATCAGGCGGCCGTAGACGTTGCGGTCCAGGATCGCCTGCTCGTCGTCGCGGTCCTTGGCGAGGCGCTCGATTTCCTCGCGCTCGATGGCGAGGGCGCGCTCGTCCTTGTCCACGCCGTGGCGGTTGAACACGCGCACTTCCACGATGGTGCCGGTGGTGCCCGGCGGCAGGCGCAGCGAGGTATCGCGCACGTCGGCGGCCTTCTCGCCGAAGATGGCGCGCAGCAGCTTTTCTTCCGGCGTCATCGGGCTTTCGCCCTTGGGCGTGATCTTGCCCACGAGGATGTCGCCGGCGCGCACTTCCGCGCCGATATAGACGATGCCCGCCTCGTCGAGATTCTTCAGCGCCTCTTCCGAGACGTTGGGAATATCGCGGGTGATTTCCTCCGGCCCGAGCTTGGTGTCGCGGGCCATGGCCTCGAATTCCTCGATGTGGATCGAGGTGAACACGTCCTCCTTGGCGATGTTCTCCGAGAGCAGGATGGAATCTTCGAAGTTGTAGCCGTTCCACGGCATGAACGCGACGAGCACGTTGCGGCCGAGGGCCAGTTCGCCAAGCTCGGTCGAGGGACCGTCGGCGATGATGTCGCCGCGCTTCACCTGGTCACCCACACGCACCAGCGGACGCTGGTTGATGCAGGTGGACTGGTTGGAGCGCTGGAACTTCATCAGCCGGTAGATGTCGACGCCCGACTTGGACGGATCGGCCTCTTCCGTGGCGCGGATGACGATACGGGTGGCGTCCACCTGGTCGATCACGCCGGTGCGGCGGGCGGCGATGGCGGCGCCCGAGTCCCGGGCCACCACGGCTTCCATGCCGGTGCCCACCAGCGGCGCCTGCGAGCGCACCAGCGGCACCGCCTGGCGCTGCATGTTGGAGCCCATGAGCGCGCGGTTGGCGTCGTCGTTCTCAAGGAACGGGATCAGCGCCGCGGCCACCGACACCAGCTGCTTGGGCGACACGTCCATGAAGTCCACGCGGTCGGGGGCGACCAGAAGCACGTCGCCCGCATGGCGGCAGACGATCAGGTCTTCCTCGAAGCGGCCTTCGGCGTCGAGCGGGATATTGGCCTGCGCGACGTAATACTTCCCCTCCTCCATGGCGGAGAGATAGACCACCTCGTCGGTGACCTTGCTGTCCACCACGCGGCGATAGGGCGCCTCGATGAAGCCGTACTTGTTCACGCGGGCGAAGGTGGCCAGCGAGTTGATCAGGCCGATGTTCGGGCCTTCCGGCGTCTCGATGGGGCAGATGCGGCCGTAGTGGGTCGGGTGCACGTCGCGCACCTCGAAGCCGGCGCGCTCGCGCGTCAGGCCGCCCGGGCCAAGCGCCGAGAGGCGGCGCTTGTGGGTGATCTCCGACAGCGGGTTGGTCTGGTCCATGAACTGCGAGAGCTGGGACGAGCCGAAGAACTCGCGCACCGCCGCCGCCACCGGCTTGGCGTTGATCAGGTCCTGCGGCATCACGGTGTCGATGTCCACGGAGGACATGCGTTCCTTGATGGCGCGTTCCATGCGCAGCAGGCCGACGCGATACTGGTTCTCCATGAGCTCGCCCACCGAGCGCACGCGGCGGTTGCCCAGGTGGTCGATGTCGTCGATCTCGCCCTTGCCGTCGCGCAGCTCCACGAGGGTGCGGATGACGGAGAGGATGTCGTCGCGGCGCAGCACCCGCACCGTGTCGGGGCAGTCGAGGTCGAGGCGCATGTTCATCTTCACGCGGCCGACCGCGGACAGGTCGTAGCGCTCGCTGTCGAAGAACAGCGAATGGAACATGGCCTGCGCCGAATCGATGGTCGGCGGCTCGCCCGGGCGCATCACGCGGTAGATGTCGAAGAGCGCGTCCTCGCGGGTCACGTTCTTGTCGGCGATCAGCGTGTTGCGGATGTAGGCGCCGGTATTGACATGGTCGATGTCCAGCACCGGGATTTCATTGTAGCCGTTCTCTTCGAGCAGCTTCAAAGTCTTCTCGGTGATTTCCTCGCCCGCCTCGGCATGGATCTCGCCCGAGGCCAGGTCCACCAGGTCCTCGGCGATATACTGGCCGATCATCTCCTCATTGGAGATGCGCAGGGCCTTCAGGCCCTTCTCGGCGAGCTGGCGGCCGGCGCGCACGGTCAGCTTCTTGCCGGCCTCCAGCACGACTTCGCCGGTATCGGCATCGATGAGGTCAGCGACCGCCTTGTAGCCCTTCATGCGCTTGGGATCGAACGGCATGCGCCAGCCGCCCTTCTCCCGCGTGAAGGGAATCATCTCGTAGAAGGTCGCGAGAATTTCCTCGTTGTCGAGGCCGAGGGCATAGAGCAGGCTCGTCACCGGAATCTTCCGGCGCCGGTCGATGCGCGCGAACACGATGTCCTTGGCGTCAAACTCGATGTCCAGCCAGGAGCCGCGATAGGGGATGATGCGGGCGGCGAACAAAAGCTTGCCCGAGGAGTGGGTCTTGCCCTTGTCGTGGTCGAAGAACACGCCCGGCGAACGGTGCATCTGGGAGACGATGACGCGCTCGGTGCCGTTCACGATGAACGTTCCGTTCATGGTCATGAGCGGGATATCGCCGGTGTAGACGTCCTGCTCCTTGATGTCCTTCACCGACTTGGCGCCGGTATCGGGATCCACATCGAACACGATGAGGCGCAGCGTGACCTTCAACGGGGCGGCGAACGTCATGCCGCGCTGGCGGCACTCGTCCACGTCATACTTGGGCGGCTCGAACTCGTAGCGCACGAACTCCAGCATGGAGGCGCCGGAGAAGTCGGAGATGGGAAACACCGACTTGAACACCGCCTGCAGGCCGTCGTCGTCGCGTCCGCCCTTGGGTTCCTCGATCTGGAGGAACTGGTCGTAGGACGCCTTCTGAACCTCGATGAGGTTCGGCATCTCGGCCACTTCCTTGATCTTGCCGAAGAACTTGCGGATCCGCTTACGACCGGTGAACGTTTGCGCCATCTCGATCCTCGTCCGTCCTGGTCCCCTCGGTCCGGCACCCGTCGTCTCAGGAGAGACCAAGGGCACGCCGCGCCGGCACCGGAACCTCACCACCGTCAAACCTGAAGAGGTGGGGGCAAAAGCCATCCCCCTTCAGCATTATGACGGCTCTCCCGGCAGCCGCGGGGCGTTGCCCGCACCGGCTGCCGGGAGAACCGTCGTCTCCGATGCATCACCCCCGAAGATCCGGGAGCGATGCTATGGACGGGGTCCCGGCTTGCGCCGGGACCCCGAACGTCAAAAGCTCACTTGAGCTCGACCTTGGCGCCAGCCTTCTCGAGCTGGGCCTTGAGCTTCTCGGCCTCGTCCTTGGAAACGGCTTCCTTGACGGGCTTGGGAGCGCCTTCCACCAGGTCCTTGGCTTCCTTGAGGCCGAGGCCGGTGATGGCGCGCACTTCCTTGATGACTTCGATCTTCTTGTCGCCAATCGCAGCGAGGACGACAGTAAACTCGGTCTGCTCCTCCACGGCGGCGGCGGCAGCGGCCGGGGCAGCGGCAACAGCCACGGCGGCGGCGGCAGAAACGCCCCACTTCTCCTCGAGGAGCTTCGCCAGCTCGGCGGCCTCGAGAACGGTCAGGGAGGAGAGCTCGTCGACGAGCTTGGTCAGGTCAGCCATGGGAATAGTCCTTAAGATAGGTTCGGATTCTGGATTTGCGAGATCAGGCCGCCAGCTGCGGCCCGGTCCTCACGCAGCTTCGTCCTGCTTGGCATAGGCCCCGAACACGCGGGCGAGCTTGGCTGCCGGCGCGGTGGTGAGCTGCGCCAGCTTGGTCGCCGGGGCCTGGATAAGGCCGACGAGCTTGGCACGCAGTTCGTCCAGGGACGGAAGGGTCGCAAGCGCCTTCACTCCGTCCACGTTCAGGGCCGTAGTGCCCATCGCTCCGCCAAGGATCACGAACTTGTCATTCGTCTTGGCAAACTCGACAGCCACCTTCGGCGCCGCCACCGGATCGCTGGAATAGGCGATCAGGGTCGGACCCTTGAGAAGGGTCGACACATGGGCGACGTCGGAGCCTTCCAGAGCGATCTTGGCGAGGCGGTTCTTGGCCACCTTTACAGTCGCACCGCTCGCCTTCATCTGCCGGCGCAGGCGCGACAGCTGGGCAACGGTGAGGCCGGAATAGTGGGCGACCACGACGACGGAGGTGCTCTTGAACACATCCGTGAGCGTCGTGACGAGCTCTTGTTTTTGCGCTCGATCCACGTCTGGCTCTCTTTAAGCCTGTGGCGGCACCCTCACCCCGAATGGGGCTCGAGATCCCGCCGGTTGCGCCTTGCCGCACACCGCGACCAACCTGTCGAAAGCGACATGAAGGCCGCGATCCGCGACGCTCTCATGCCCTGTCCCCTCTTGATCCGGGCACGGATAACCGTGTCGCGGAGCGCAAGGCGCTGGTTCCGAACCGATCTTCATCCCCGCGTCACATGGCCTTGTCGACCCTGGACGGCGGAGGCAAAATTACGGTCTTCCCCGTCTATGCTGGCTCTCCAAAGCCCACCTCGGCGAGGCGGGTGCGAGAATTAAGCCTTGATCGTTCGCAAAATTGAGCGAACATCAGGGCGCCGGCAGTCTCGGACAGGACTCATCGTCTGCCGATCGAACGTCACGCGTGACCGAAAGGTCGCGGAGACAGACTTCTAACAGACGATTAGGCCGGGCGGGCGAACCCTCCCAGCCCTTTCGCCCCGTCAAGGGCGAAAGCTACAGATACTTTGACCGGACGGCGGACCGCCCGGAAACAGTCGATATATAGGGCGCCGCCCCTCTTGTCACGCCCTTTGCGCATTTTTTGCATGAGGGGGCGGCACGAGCGGGTTGGCATCAGGTGGCAGGACCGCCTGCCTGGGGCGATGATCCGCCTCGCGCCCAAGGTGGCACAAGGCCGGCGATCCGTTCCTCCCAGCGATCCGTTCGTCACCGCAGCTTCGGCGGCGAGTCTCAGGCCGTGCGGACCGAACCCGAAAGCGGGGCCGGCCGGCCTGCGGGCCGCCTTGCAGAACGGGCACCGGCTTCTTCGGCCGCTTCGCGGGCAAGCCGGCGGATGTCGGAGCGGCTGACGCCCATATCGGACAAGTCCCGGTCGCTCAGGGCGGTGAGTTCGTCCACCACGCGGCGGCGCATCACCGCGCCGGCGAAGAAGCTGCGGAGGGCGATCCACAAGGTCTGAAGTGCGAACATGGTCTTCTCCTCACGCCACGGAGGCGTTAGCTGCAACGCAGCATTTGAGACAAGATAGACCGCGTTGCGGTGCAGCAGAATTGCTCAGAATGCAGCCCTGCCCTGCCGCATGCTGGTAGCGTCTTAACGGATCGGCAACGTAGCCGCCCGATGCAAAGGCCACCCAAAGCGAAAGGCCGGGCACCAGGCCCGGCCTTTCAAAACGTGTACCGTCAGACCAATCAGGCGGTGTGGACGGTCGCCGGTTCCACCTTGATGCCGGGGCCCATGGTGGAGGACACCGCCACGCGCTGCAGGTAGGTGCCCTTGGCGCCGGCGGGCTTGGCCTTCACCACCGCGTCGACGAAGGCGCGGATGTTCTCGGCCAGCTTGTCGGCCGGGAACGAGGCCTTGCCGATGCCGCCGTGGATGATGCCCGCCTTCTCGACGCGGAACTCCACCGCGCCGCCCTTGGCGGCGGCGACGGCGCCCTTCACGTCCATGGTCACGGTGCCGACCTTCGGGTTCGGCATCAGGCCACGCGGGCCCAGGATCTTGCCGAGACGACCGACCAGCGGCATCAGGTCCGGGGTGGCGATGCAGCGATCGAACTCGATGGTGCCGCCCTGGATGGTCTCGAGGAGGTCCTCGGCGCCCACGATATCGGCACCCGCCGCCTTGGCTTCGTCGGCCTTGGCGCCGCGGGCGAACACCGCCACGCGCACGGTACGACCCGAGCCGTTGGGCAGGTTGCACACGCCGCGGACCATCTGGTCCGCATGGCGGGGATCGACGCCCAGGTTCAGCGCGACCTCGATGGTCTCGTCGAACTTGGCCGTGGTGCGCTCCTTCAGGAGCGCCAGGGCCTCGTCGAGGGGATAGAGCTTGACGCGGTCAATGCCTTCGTTGACGGCGCGGATGCGCTTGCCTTGCTTCATGGCGCTCACCCCTGAACCTGCAGGCCCATGGAGCGGGCCGAACCTTCGATCATCTGGACGGCGGCCTCAACGGTCTCGCAGTTCAGATCCTTCATCTTCTTCTCGGCGATCTCCGAGAGCTGGGCGCGGGTGACCTTGCCCACGAAGGTGCCCTTGCCGGGCGTCTTCGAGCCGGAGCCGGGCTTCTTCTTGGTCTCGAGGCCGGCGGCCTTCTTCAGGAAGTAGGAGACCGGCGGGGTCTTCAGCTCGAAGGTGAAGGAGCGGTCCTGGTAGGCCGTGATCACCACCGGGATCGGCATGCCCTTTTCGAGCTGCGCGGTCTGGGCGTTGAACGCCTTGCAGAATTCCATGATGTTCAAGCCGCGCTGGCCGAGCGCGGGACCAATCGGCGGGGCCGGATTGGCGCTGCCGGCAGGCACCTGCAGCTTGACGTAACCGGTAATTTTCTTCGCCATTGCACAACTCCCAAGATGCGCCGCGCACCCCCTCGGGGGCTTGCGGGCGGGATCGCGTGGTGCGGATCATAGGAGCGCTTGGCGAGACGCTCCCTCCCCTCCCACGCCGGCGCCCTGCCTTGCGGCACGGCACCCACTTCAGACGGCGCGAACGCCGCCCGTTCGGCTCAGACCTTCTCGACCTGAGCGAATTCCAGTTCCACCGGCGTCGCGCGACCGAAGATGGACACCGCCACCTTCACGCGCGAGCGGCTCTCGTCCACCTCTTCCACGATGCCATTGAACGAGGCGAACGGACCGTCCGCCACCTTCACCGTCTCGCCCACCTCGAAGGTGATGGAGGGCTTGGGCCGCTCGATGCCTTCCTGCACCTGCTGCAGGATGCGCATGGCCTCGGATTCGGAGATGGGCATGGGCTTGTTGTCGGCGCCCAGGAAGCCGGTGACCTTCGGCGTGTTCTTGATGAGATGGAAGGCCTCGTCGGTGAGGTCCATCTTCACCAGCACGTAGCCGGGGAAAAACTTGCGCTCGGCATCCACCTTCCGGCCGCGGCGTACCTCCACCACCTTCTCGGTGGGAACGAGGATCTGCTCGAACAGGTCGGTGAGCCCGCGCTGATCGGCCTGCTCGCGGATGGAGTCGGCCACCTTCTTCTCGAAGTTGGAATAGGCGTGAACGATGTACCAGCGCTTGGCCATAATGCCTTCCTTTCCGCTCAGTGCCCGAGGGTCAGGAGGGTCGACACGCCGAATCGGATGATCTGGTCGACGATGAGGAAGAAGATGGAGGCAAGGAGGACCATCACGAACACCATGCCCGTGGTGATCAGCGTCTCGCGCCGGGTCGGCCAGGTGACCTTCGCCGTTTCGGCGCGGACCTGCTGAAAGAACTCGACAGGACTGTTCTTCGCCATAGCGCTCTTCGCCAATCGTTCCCGGCCGCCTGGTCCGGACGCCCCATGGGCTGCTCCGGTGACCGCCACCTCTGTGTCGCGGCAGAAACGCCGCCTCAAGAATACTCCGACCCGCTGGCGCCGGCTCTTGCGAGACCTTGCTACGGGATCATTCGGGCGGGGATGGGGCTGCGTCGTCGCGCCCCTTTGCCGCCGTCTCGCCGTGCCTGCCGCCCCTCTCGGAAGTGGCAGGAGTGGAGGGACTCGAACCCCCAACCCCCGGTTTTGGAGACCGGTGCTCTAACCAGTTGAGCTACACTCCTATAGCCTGAGAGCGTTGCCCGAAGGGCTTCGCCCCGGCATCAGGGCCGGCACCCCGAAGCGCGAGCCATCGCCCGCCGGCCTCGAGGGTAGACTCCGCCGCGCCGGGGAGTGACCCAGCGCATCGGACGGGTGTGTGTAGTGGCATGCGCGGCGCGTGTAAAGGGGTATGCTACTGCGCAACGCCGGTAGCCACAGCTTCCGCGGCACCGGCCTTGGGCGTTTCGTGGGCGGGATAGAGCGCCTCGCTGAAGCCGCCGTTGGAAGGCGCGAAATAGGGGGTGGTGCGCATCACGGCCGCGAACTTGTCGTTGTCCGCCTTGCTGCTCACATAGGGTGCGTCGCGCTTGCCCTTGAGGACGAACACGTCGCCAGCGTAGTGGTCGAACTCGACCACGCTGGAGTCAAATCCAAGGCACGCCTCCCGGTCGAAGGGCGCGCCCATCATCTCCTTGTAGTAGACGTTCGGCTTCACGCAGAGCTTGAAGTTCCGGATCGTCCATTCGCCTTGGATTACCTCGCGGCGCCCCTCTTCCCAGACCAGAAGCCGCCCGCCCATCGCGCCCGACGGAGGCGGCTCGAAGTATGCGGCGATAGGTCCGCTGAAGCGGTAGGCGCCGATAAGCGTACGCCCGCCCCAGCTCTGCGCCCGCTTTGCCTGGGCGTCTTCCACCTGTTGCGGCGTCGCGCAGCCCAGCAACGCCCCGCACAGGGCCGCGATCGATCCATGTATCCGAATGGCCCTGACCATTCATCCCCCCTGACGCAAGAAAGGCAGGCCGAAGCCTGCCTTTCCGATTTCCATTGCAAATTAGCGATCCGACGATGGGTCGGATCACTCGATGATCGAAGCAACCACCCCTGCTCCA
>NZ_JBAFVS010000008.1:0-212658 GCF_043194565.1 Xanthobacter autotrophicus ATCC 700552
GGTGCTGGGGATAGCCCGGCGGCGAGACGGCGGATGCCGCCTGCCCCCACCCTGCCCTCCCCCGCAAGCGGGAGAGGGTTCTACGCTGGTCCCTGCCCAACCAACCCGTTTCACCTCCGAACACCGAAGGTATCTACGCGCCCTCGTCCTAAAGCCCCAGCGCCCGGGCCGGCGCGCTGGTGCGCAGGCTGGCGCCGCAGGCCGCGCCCAGGCGGGCCGCGTCGGCGATGGGGGCCCGTTCCACGATCTCGGCCGCGTCCGTGCCGTCCGGCGAGAGGACGAGACCGTGCAGGCGCACGTTGTCCCCCTCCACCGTGGCGAGGCCGGCGATGGGGGTGCGGCAGGAGCCGTCCAGCGCCGCGAGGAACGCCCGCTCGGCCGCAAGCGCGATGCCGGTGTCGCGGCAGGCGATGGCGGCGATGGCGGCGTTGGTATCGGGATCGGCGATGCGGCACTCGATGGCCACCGCCCCCTGCCCCACGGCCGGCAGGAAATCATCGGTGGGCAGCACGCAGCTCGCCGCCTGTGCCATGCCGAGGCGGGTGAGGCCGGCCAACGCCAGCAGGGTGGCGTCGAAATCGCCGTCCTTCACCTTGGCGAGGCGGGTGTGGACGTTGCCGCGCAGCAGCTCCACCTTCAGGTCCGGCCGGATGCGGCGCAATTGCGCTTCCCGCCGCAGCGAGGCGGTGCCCACCTTGGCGCCCGCCGGCAGGTCGGCCAGCGCCGCGCCGGTCTTCAGAATGAGAGCATCGCGCACGTCCGCGCGCGGCAGGTAGCCGGCCAGGTGCAGGCCATCGGGCAGCACCGTCGCCACGTCCTTGGCGGAATGCACGGCGAGGTCCACGCGGCCGTCCAGCAACGCCTCCTCGATCTCCTTGGTGAAGAGGCCCTTGCCCCCCGCCTCGGACAGCGCCCGGTCCTGGATCTGGTCGCCGGAGGTCTTGATGACCTCCACGGCGATGGCCTCCTCTTCCACCCCCAGCGCGGCCGCGAGCGCGGCGCGCACCGCATGGGCCTGCCACAAGGCCAGCGGGCTGCCACGGGTGCCGATGCGCAAGCGGGGGTGGACGGAATGGTAAACGGATTTCGTATTCTCGGTCATGGCGGCGTACAATGCGCGACGGAATCAAAATGGGATAGAGCGGCGTTCGGGCGCAGCAGCGCCATATCAGGATACCGCAGAAGAACGGATCTGGGAGGGTGAGGGCGTGGCCGATCTTCTGGTGCTCGGCATCGAGACCACCTGCGACGAGACATCGGCGGCGGTGGTGGCGCGCTCGCCTTCGGGGGCGTCCGACATCCGCTCCAACGTGATCCGCTCGCAGGTGGAGATCCACTCGCCCTATGGCGGCGTGGTGCCGGAGATCGCGGCGCGCGCCCATGTGGAGATCCTCGACCACGTCATCGCCGAGGCCATGCGCCAGGCCAAGGCCGATTATTCCGAGCTGTCCGGTATCGCCGCGGCGGCGGGGCCGGGGCTCATCGGCGGGGTCATCGTCGGCCTCACCACCGCCAAGGCCATCGCGCTGGCGGCGAAGAAGCCGCTGGTGGCGGTGAACCACCTGGAAGCCCACGCGCTGACTGCCCGTCTCACCGATGGCGTCGCCTTCCCCTATCTGCTGCTGCTCGTTTCCGGCGGCCACACCCAGCTGCTGGCGGTGGAGGATGTGGGCCGCTACACCCGCCTCGGCACCACGCTGGACGATGCGGTGGGCGAGGCCTTCGACAAGGTGGCGAAGATGCTGAGCCTGCCCTATCCCGGCGGGCCGCAGGTGGAGGCGCAGGCCAAGCTCGGCTATGCCGGCCGCTTCGCCTTCCCCCGCCCCATGATGGGCCGGCGCGAGCCCGACTTCTCCCTCTCGGGCCTCAAGACCGCCGTGCGGCTGGAGGCGGACCGCATCGCCCCCCTCTCCGACGACGACGTGGCGGATCTGTGCGCCAGCTTCCAGGCGGCGGTGGTGGACCTGATCGCCGACCGGGTGCGCGCCGGCGCCCGCGCCTTCCGCGACCGGCTGGGCCGCGGCCCCACCGCGCTGGTGGTGGCGGGCGGGGTCGCCGCCAACGGCATGATCCGCGAGACCCTGGTCAAGGTGGCCGCCGAGCTGAACACCCGCTTCGCCCTGCCGGCGCCGGAGCTGTGCACCGACAATGGTGCCATGATCGCCTGGGCCGGGGCCGAGCGGCTGTCGCGCGGCCTGCGCGACCGGTTCGATTTCAGCCCCCGCGCCCGCTGGCCGCTGGACCCGGTGGCCGCCGCCTCCGCCAACGCCCGGGCCTGACGCGCAATGGCTGTTGCTTACGGACGCATCGGCGTCATGGGTGCGGGCGCGTGGGGCACCGCGCTCGCCAATGCCGCCGCCCGTGCGGGCCGCCAGATGGGCCATGAGGTGGTGCTGTGGGGCCGCGATGCCGCCGCCATGGCCGAGATGGCGCAGCTGCGCGAGAACCGGCCGGACCTGCCCGGCATCGCCCTTGATCCTGCCGTCACCCCCACCTCCGACCTTGCCGCCGTGGCCTTAACCGACGCCTTGCTGCTGGTGGTGCCGGCCCAGGCCTGCCGCGCGGCGCTGTTGCGGCTGGCCCCGCTGGCCCGCGACGGCCTGCCGGTGATCTCCTGCGCCAAGGGCATCGAGCGCGGCACCCGCGCCTTCATGAGCGAGGTGATCGGCGAGGCCATGCCCGGCGCGCGCCCGGCGGTGCTCTCCGGTCCCAGCTTCGCCACCGATGTGGCCGCCGGCCTGCCCACGGCCGTCACCCTCGCCGCCCACGACGCGCAGTTGGCGGCGGACCTCGCCGCGGCGCTCGGCTCCTCGACGCTGCGGCTCTACCATTCCACCGATGTGCGCGGGGCGGAGATCGGCGGCGCCACCAAGAATGTGCTGGCCATCGCCGCCGGCATCGTCTCCGGCCGCCGGCTCGGGGCGAGCGCTGCGGCGGCGCTGGTGGCGCGGGGCTTCGCCGAGCTGATGCGCTTCGGCCGCGCCTATGGGGCGAAGGCGGAAACCATCACCGGCCTGTCGGGCCTCGGCGACCTCATCCTCACCACCTCCGGCCCGCAATCGCGCAACTTCGCCTTCGGCCAGGCTTTGGGGGCCGGCACG
Source organism: Xanthobacter autotrophicus ATCC 700552 (assembly GCF_043194565.1). GTDB lineage: Bacteria > Pseudomonadota > Alphaproteobacteria > Rhizobiales > Xanthobacteraceae > Xanthobacter > Xanthobacter autotrophicus_F. The sequence continues at coordinate 3,102 of NZ_JBAFVS010000008.1, forward strand.
GCCACCGGCGACAAGCTGGCGGAAGGCGCCTTCACCGCCGCCGTGCTGGTGGAGATGGCGCGCGCCAAGAGCGTGGACGTGCCGGTGAGCGCGGCGGTGGACGGGGTGCTGCAGGGCCGCCTGTCCATCGACGGCGCCATCGAGGCGCTGATGGCCCGGCCCCAGCGGGCGGAAGGCTGAGCCGCACGCAGGGGCGATCCGCGCGCAGGGGCGACCCGCGCCTTTGGTCGGAAGCGCTTCTTGATCCGGCGCAACATCCTCCCCGGCGCGCTGGAATATGGTATGTCAAGAACAACACGGCAGACATGCCGGAACCCAAGCCACGGCCAAGATGCACGGCCCAGGGAGACGCCAAGGCACATGCACACGCTACTCGTTACCCATCCTGCCGGCCTCAACCATGTGACCCCGCCCGGACATCCGGAGCGCGCGGACCGGTTGCGGGCCCTCGATCGTATCTTCGAGCAGGAGAAGTTCTCCCACCTCATCCGCGACCTCGCCCCCCTCGGCGCGCGCGAGGACATCATCCGCGTCCATCCGGCCGATTTCGTGGATGCGCTGGGCGAGGCCTCGCCGAAGGACGGGCTGGTGCGCATCGATTCGGACACGGTGCTGTCCCCCGGCAGCTGGGAAGCGGCCCTGCGCGCGGTGGGCGGCGCCTGCTATGCGGTGGACGAGGTGCTGGACGGCAAGGTGCACAACGCCTTCGTCGCCATGCGCCCGCCGGGCCACCATTGCGAGACGCGCAAGCCCATGGGCTTCTGCCTGCTCAACCAGGTGGCCATCGCCGCCCGCCACGCCCAGGCCAAATACGGCCTGAGCCGCGTCGCCATCGTCGATTTCGACGTGCACCACGGTAACGGTACCCAGGACATCTTCTGGGCCGACGACAGCGTGCTCTACTGCTCCACCCACGAAATGCCGCTCTATCCCGGCACCGGCGCCGTGAACGAGACCGGGGACGCGAATACCATCGTCAACGCCCCGCTGCGCTCGGGCGACGACGGGGCGGTGTTCAAGGAGGCCATGGAGACGCGCATCCTGCCGCGCATCTCCGCCTTCTCGCCGGACCTGATCCTGATCTCGGCCGGCTTCGATGCCCATATCCGCGATCCCCTCGCCTCCCTGCGCCTCGTGGACACCGACTTCGGCTGGGTCACCCGCCGGCTGATGGACATCGCCGACGAGAAGTGCGCCGGCCGCGTCGTCTCGGTGCTGGAAGGCGGCTACGACCTGGAAGGCCTCGCCTCCTCGGCCGCCGCCCACGTCTCCGCGCTCATGCACGGCTGAAGCGGGGCCGGGCTTGAACGGCGTGGCCCCCTCTCCCCAGCACGCTCCCGCGCGCGGGAGAACGCGCGAGGACGGCCGGGGTGAGGGCCATTCGCCGGGGCGGAAGCCCCGTGGCCGGACGGCGGAAGCCGCCGGCCCCGTCCCGCTGGCGGAGCCGGCTTGCTCGGCGGGGCGGCGGTCGCCCACCTGGTGGAGATCGTCACGACCGGCACCTTTGCCGCAGGCCATGCCGGGCCGATCCTCACCACAGACGTGCTGACGCCGCTTTTGCCCTTCATCCTGCTCGCCCTCACCCATCGATCCGGCCGGGCCGCCTGAGCGTAGAACCCGGCGGAACCAGCGAGCCGGGGCGCATGTCCGACAAGATCGCCGACGACGAACGCAACCGCTTTTCCGCCCGCGCCGCGCGCTATGCCCGCGTCGGCGCCAATGTGGGGGGCGTGGCGGCGCGCATCGCCGGCACCCGCCTCATGGGCCTCGACCGCGACAGCTCCAATGCCGCGGCCCTCACCGCCGCGCTCGGTGGGCTCAAGGGGCCGCTGATGAAGGTGGCGCAGCTCATGGCCACCATCCCCGATGCGCTGCCCCCCGAATATGCCGCCGAGCTGCAGAAGCTGCAGAGCGATGCCCCGCCCATGGGCTGGGCCTTCGTGCGCCGGCGCATGATGGCCGAGCTGGGACGCGACTGGGAGACGCGATTCGCGTCCTTCACCCACCAGCCCGCCGCCGCCGCCTCCCTCGGCCAGGTGCACAAGGCGCTGACGCTGGACGGGGAGGAAGTCGCCTGCAAGCTCCAGTATCCGGACATGCAGGCGGCGGTGGAGGCGGACCTCTCCCAGCTCGACATCCTGTTCTCCATCCAGCGCCGCATGGATGGCGCCATCGACACCCGCGAGATCGCCACCGAGATCGGCGAGCGGGTGCGCGAGGAGCTGGATTATCGCCGCGAGGCCCGCCACGCCGCCCTCTATGCCCTCATGCTCGCGGACGAACCGCGGGTGCGCGTGCCCCGCGTGCGCGACGACCTGTCCACCGGGCGCCTGCTGACGCTGCAATGGCTGGAGGGCGAGAAGATCCTCACCTTCACCGGCCATCCGCTGGCGGAGCGCAACGCCCTCGCCGAGGCCATGTTCGCCGCCTGGTGGCTGCCCTTCAGCCGCTTCGGCGTGATCCACGGCGACCCGCACCTGGGCAATTACACGGTGTTCTCGGAAGGGGGGCGGCCGGCCGGCATCAACCTGCTGGACTACGGCTGCGTGCGCATCTTCCCGCCGCGCTTCGTGGCCGGGGTGGTGGACCTCTATCGCGGCCTCATGGCCGGCGACGAGGCCCGCGTGGTGCACGCCTACGAGACCTGGGGCTTCAAGGGGCTGAAGCGCGAGCTGATCGACGTGCTCAACATCTGGGCGCGGTTCATCTACGGCCCGCTCATGGACGACCGGGTCCGCTCCATCGCCGACGGCGTGGCGCCGGGACACTACGGGCGCAAGGAGGCGTTCACGGTGCACAAGGCCCTGAAGGAACTGGGGCCGGTGACGGTGCCGCGCGAGTTCGTGTTCATGGACCGCGCCGCCATTGGCCTCGGCGCCGTTTTCCTGCACCTGAAGGCGGAGCTGAATTTCCACCGCCTGTTCGAGGCCGCCATGGGCGACTTCTCGGCCGAAGAGGTGGCCGCGCGCCAGTCCGACGCGCTGAAGGCGGCGGGGCTCTGAAGCGTTTTCGAGCGAAGTGGATACCGGTTCGCGTGAAGAAAACGCGTCACGAAAAATCTACAGCGCTCGCCCCTCGATCACCAGCGCGCCCTCCCGGTCGCGCAGCAGCGGCAGCGGTGCAATGCGGCGGTGGAAATGCACCATGAAGGCGGTGCCGAACACCGGCAGGATGAGGTTGAGGATGGGCACGAACAGGATCGGCGCGATCAGCAGCCCGGCCACGAACACCTGCACCCCATGGGCCTGCCGCAGCCGGCGCGCCTCCTCCGGCGTGCGATAGCGCATGGCCGCCAGCTCGAAATATTCCCGGCTGATGAGATAGGCGTTGGCCACGTAGAAGATGATGATGTTCACCCCCGGCACCAGCAGCAGCAGCAGGGCCGCAAGGTTCACCGCCAGCACCACGCCGAAGAAGCGCAGGGAATAAAATAGCGAGCGCAGCACCGGCTGGGGGCGGCCCGCCGGATCCGTGGGATAGCTCGCCTGTTCCACCCGCTCGGCCACGTCGTCGAGAAATAGGCCCGCCACCAGCGAGGACACCGCCGGCATCAGATAGATGATGCCGAAGACGAGGCCGAAGCCGGCGATGATGGCCAGTGTGGTTTCCACCCAGGGATAGGACGGCACGTGCACGAAATGGGCGAGCGCCGCCTCCAGGCCGATGGCGAGGCCCGCCAGCAGCAGCGCCGCCAGCGCCATGGACTTCAGCAGCAGGCCGCGCAGCAGCGGCGAGAAGGTCTGGCGAAAGGCGTCGAATGCAGCCGCAAGCATGGCACCGTCCCGGTTCGAACCAAGCGAGAGGTAATGCGCCGGCCGCAGCGGCTCAAGGGGACGCAGGACGAAGTCGGGCCCGCGGCCCCAGACAGGGTGACGTTCAGCGGGCTCTCCGCCGCAGCGCGCCCATAGAGCATTTCCCCGTTTCATTGAAACGTGGAAATGCTCTATATTATTGAGTTTACGCATTTTCTTTACGCGAACCGGTATCCCCTTCGCTCGAAAACGCTCTAGGTGGAACCGCGGGGGGCGCCTCGGGTCAGAAGTGCGAACGAACGTTCACTCTTGCTTGATGCACCGCAACATGTTATTGTGAGCGAACATTCGCTCTCGCATGCTCGCGCTTTCGCCGCCGGGCGGAGCCGCCGGCCATGACCTCGACCACCGCGCCAACCAAGCCCGCCCCCGCGACCCGGGCGGACCATCGCACCGGGCAGCGCCAGCGCATTCTCGCCGCGGCCGTGGCCTGCTTCTCCCGCGACGGCTTCCACGGCGCCTCCATGCAGAAGATCTGCGCCGAGGCGGGCATGAGCCCCGGCGCGCTCTATCGCTATTTCCCCTCCAAGGAATCCCTCATCGCCGCCATCGTGGAGGGGGAGCGGGCGGAGCGGCTCGCCTTCTTCGACGCCGCTTCCAAGGCGCCGTCCGTGCTTGCCGCCCTCACCGACTGCATGGCCTTGATGATGGAGGACGGCTGCCTTGCCTCGGCGCGGCTCGGCCCCGAGGTCATGGCTGAGGCCATCCGCAACGCGGACCTGCGCGCCGCGGTGGAGCCCCATGAGGAAGAAAGCCGCGTGCAGCTGCGGGCGGCCCTCGTCAATGCGGTGGAGCAGGGCGAGATCGACCCGACGCTGGACCTCGACACGGTTTTGCTGCTGCTCCAGATCGTCGGCGACGGGGTGCTGCTCCACCACCAGCTGCATCCCGAGTGGAAGCTTGCCGAGCGGCTGCCGGCCTTCGCCCAGCTGATCAAGCGCATGCTGGCGCCCCAGACCCAAGCTCAGGCGTGACCTCCATGCCACAGCCCCCCGCAAGCGGCACCGTACCCGCCTCCCGTCACGTTAATGCCGTGGTCTCGCCCCACGGTCCCGCCCCGATCCGGAAAAAGGCGTCCTTCATCATGTCCGCGACTGTCCGTCCTGCGACCCGTGCCGCGCTGGCGGCGGCCGTTCTCCTCGCCTGCGCCGCGGCGCCGGGCGGCGGGGTTCTGGCGGCGGAGCCGGCCAAGGCCGCCGAAAGCCCGATGCCCAAGGCGCCGCCCGCCCTTTCGGTGACGGTGGTGAAGCCGAAGCCCGACACCATGACCGACACCCTCCTCGTCACCGGCACCCTGAGGCCGCGCGAGGAAATCGAGGTGGGGCCGGAGATCGAGGGCTACCGCCTCATGGAGATCCTGGTGGAGGCCGGCGACAAGGTGGAGAAGGGCCAGGTTCTGGCCCGCCTCTCCCGCGAGGTGCTGGAGACCCAGCTGGCCCAGAACACCGCCTCCGCCGCCAAGGCCCGCGCCGCCATCGCCCAGCAGCGCGCCGCCCTCGACCAGGCCATCGCGCAGGAAACCGAGGCCACCTCCGCGGTGGAACGCACCCGGCAGCTGCGCAAGACCGGCACCTCCTCCCAGGAGCAGCTGGACGAGCGCGAGCGCGCCGCGAAGGTGGCCACCGCCCAGGTGGCGGCCGCCCGCGAGACCCTGATCGCCGCCGAGGCGGAAGCCGTGTTCGTGAAGGCCCAACGCGACGAACTGGACGTGAAGATGAAGCGCACCGACGTGCGCGCCCCCGCCGCCGGCCTCATCCTGTCGCGGGAGGCCCGGCTCGGCGCCATCGCCCTGTCCACCCGCTCCTCGCCCCTGTTCCGCATCGCCGAGGACGGCGCCATGGACCTGCAGGCCGACGTGCCCGAGAGCGCCATGCCGCGCATGCGGGACGGCCTCCTCGCGCAGGTGCAGCCCGCCGGCTTCGATGCGCCGCTGGACGGCAAGGTGCGCCTTGTTTCCGCCGAGGTGGACCGGGCGTCGCGGCTCGGCACGGTGAAGATCGCCCTACCCGCCGATCCGCGCCTGAAATCCGGCGCCTACGGTCGTTCCATCATCACGCTCGGCGAGGTGAAGGGGCTCACCGTGCCCCAGTCCGCCGTCATGTTCGATGCGGACGGGGCCTATGTGCTCACGGTCACCGACGGCATCGTCGGCGTGCGCCGCATCGTGCCCGGCCTCAAGAAGAGCGGGCGCATCCTGGTGGCAAGCGGGCTTTCCGGCGACGACGCCGTGGTGGCGCGGGCCGGCAGCTTCCTGCGCGACGGCGACCGGGTGACGCCGGTCACCCAGCCGCTCTCCTTGGGCGAGGCACGCTGATGGCCCTCAACGTCTCTGCCTGGGCGATCCGCAAGCCGATCCCCTCCCTCGTCTTCTTCTTCATCCTGGTGGTGCTGGGCATCGTGCACTTCCGCGGCCTGCCGGTGACGCAGATGCCGAACATCGACGTGCCCATCGTCATGGTTACGGTCACCCAGTCCGGCGCCGCGCCGAGCGAGTTGGAAACCCAGGTGACCAAGAAGGTGGAGAACGCCATCGCCGGCGTCTCCGGGGTCAAGCACATCACCTCCTCCATCTCGGAGGGCGCCAGCATCACCACGGTGGAGTTCCACCTGGAAACGCTGGTGGACCGCGCGGTGAACGACACCCGCGACGCCGTCACCAAGATCCGCCAGGACCTGCCGCGCTCCATCGACGAGCCGCAGGTGCAGCGGGTGGACATCGAGGGACTGCCCATCGTCACCTATGCGGTGTCCTCCCCCAACATGACCACCGAGGAACTCTCCTGGTTCGTGGACGACACCATCGCCCGCGCGCTGCAGGGCGTGCGCGGCGTGGCGCAGGTGAAGCGGCAGGGCGGCGTCGACCGGGAGATCCGCATCGCCCTCGACCCCGACCGGCTGATGGCGCTGGGCATCACCGCCGCCGAGGTGAGCCGGCAACTGCGCGCCACCAATCTCGACGTGTCCGGCGGGCGCGGCGAGGTGGGCACGCAGGAGCAGTCCATCCGCACGCTGGCCGGCGCCACCACCATGGAAGGCCTCGCCGAAACCCGCATCGTGCTCTCCAACGGGCGCTTCGTGCGCCTCGGCGACCTCGGCCAGGTGGTCGACGGCGCCGCCGAGCAGCGCGTCTTCGCCCGCCTCGACGGCAAGAGCGTGGTGGCCTTCGGCGTCTACCGCGCCAAGGGCTTCTCCGACGTCACCGTCTACGACCGGGTGAACGAGGACCTCGAAAAGCTCAAGGCCGCCCATCCCGGCATCACCGTCACCGAGATCGACACCACGGTCCGCTTCACCAAGTCGGACTACCGCTCCGCCATGCACACGCTGATCGAGGGCGCCATCCTCGCGGTGATCGTGGTGTTCCTGTTCCTGCGCGACGTGCGGGCAACCCTGATCACGGCGCTGGCCATCCCGCTCTCCATCCTGCCCACCTTCTGGGTCATGGACATGCTGGGCTTCTCGCTGAACGCGGTGAGCCTGCTTGCCATCACGCTGGTCACCGGCATCCTGGTGGACGACGCCATCGTAGAGATCGAGAACATCGTGCGCCACATGCGCATGGGGAAATCGCCCTATCGCGCGGCCATCGAGGCGGCGGACGAGATCGGCCTCGCGGTGGTGGCGACCACGCTCACCATCGCCGCCGTGTTCGCGCCGGTGTCGTTCATGGGCGGCATCGCCGGGCAGTATTTCAAGCAGTTCGGCCTGACAGTGGCCATCGCTGTGCTGTTCTCGCTGGCGGTGGCGCGGCTCATCACCCCGCTGGTGGCGGCCTATTTCCTGCGCGATACCGGCCACCGGGAGGCCGGCGACGGGCCGGTGATGCGCGGCTATGTGCGCCTGTTGTCGTGGTCGGTGCGGCACCGCTTCGCCACCATCGGAATGGGCATCGCCATCTTCATCGGCAGCATCTTCCTGTCCACGCTGCTGCCGTCCGGCTTCCTGCCCACCAACGACATTTCCCGCGCCCTGCTCTCGGTGGAGCTGCCGCCGGGCACCACGCTGGCCGAGACCCAGAAGGTGTCCGACGACATTACCCGAACCTTGCTCAAGCTCCCGGAGGTGCAAAGCGTCTACGCCACCGCCGGCTCCGGCGGCTCCGGCGGCCTCTCGCTCACCGCCGGCGAGGTGCGCAAGGCGCAGATCGTCATCAATTTGAAGCCGCGCGCCGAGCGGGACATGGACCAGAAGTCGTTCGAGACCGCATTCTCGCGAACGCTGGCCGCCATTCCCGACGCGCGCTTCTCCTGGAGCCAGAACGGGCAGAACACCCAGCGCGGCTTCCAGGTGGTACTCTCCGGCAATGACGGGGCGGCGGTGGAGGACGCGGGCGTCGCGCTCGAAAAGGACATCCGCGCCCACGTGCCGGAACTGGCCAACGTGGTCTCCTCGGCGGCGCTGGACCGGCCGGAGATCCGCATCGTGCCCAAACTCGACGAGGCGGCGGAGCTGGGCGTCTCGGTGGACACCATCGCCGAGACCGTGCGCATCGCCACCATCGGCGACATCTCCGCCAACCTCGCCAAGTTCTCGGCCAAGGACCGGCAGATCGACATCCGCGTGCAGCTGGATGAAAAGGCCCGCACCAGCCTTGCCACCTTCGACGCATTGAAGGTGCCCACCGCCGCCGGCGGCGCGGTGCCGCTCTCCGCCGTGGCGGACGTGCGCTTCGGCAAGGGCCCCACCGCGCTCGACCGCTACGACCGCGCCCGGCGCATCGCGGTGGAGGCCGACCTGGTGGGCGAGACCCCGCTGGGCGACGCCCTCGCCCGGGTGAAGGCCCTGCCCACGGCGCAAAGCCTGCCCGCCGGCGTGACCCTGAGGGAAGCGGGCGACGCCGAGATCATGGAGGAGGTGAACACCGGCTTCGCCATGGCCATGGCCGCCGGCCTCATGCTGGTGCTGGCGGTGCTGGTGCTGCTGTTCCACGATCTGCTCCAGCCCATCACCATCCTGGTGTCGCTGCCGCTGAGCGTGGGCGGCGCCTTCATCGCCCTGCTCATCACCGGCAATTCGGTGTCCATGCCGGTGATCATCGGCTTCCTGATGCTCATGGGGATCGTGACCAAGAACGCCATCCTGCTGGTGGACTTCGCCATCGAGGCCATGCACCAGGGCATCGACCGCACCACCGCCCTCATCGAGGCGGGCCGCAAGCGGGCGCAGCCCATCGTCATGACCACCATCGCCATGGTGGCGGGGATGATACCCTCGGCCATGGCGCTGGGCGAAGGCGGCGCCTTCCGTGCCCCCATGGCCATCGCGGTGATCGGCGGCCTCATCACCTCGACGGTGCTGTCGCTGGTGTTCGTGCCCGCAGTGTTCTCGGTGATGGACGATCTGAGCCACATCCTCGGGCGCATCTTCGGCCGCTTCATCGGCGGCAAGGACGAGCCGGGCGACCCCCACGCGGGAACCGCCCCGCCTCACGCACGGCCCGGCCTGCCCCACGCCGCGGAGTGACCCGAGACACATGAAGTCAAGCGGGGCGGGAGAGATCCCGCCCCGCTTGACTCGTGTCTGTTTATGTACCATTCAGTACATTATTGACTGATTGGTACAGGAGACGACCATGAGCCAGCGCCCACCCCTGCCGCCCTTCACCGTGGAGAGCGCCGCCCAGAAGGCCCGCCTTGCGGAAGACGCCTGGAACAGCCGCGATCCCGAGCGGGTCTCCCTCGCCTACACCCCCGACAGTCGCTGGCGGAACCGCTCCGACTTCCTCGTCGGCCGTCCCGCCATCGTCGCCTTCCTGACCGCCAAGTGGCAGAAGGAGCAGGACTATCGGCTCATCAAGGAGCTCTGGGGCCTGAACGACAACCGCATCGCCGTGCGCTTCCAGTACGAGTGGCACGATGCCGATGGCGCCTGGTTCCGCTCCTACGGCAACGAGCAGTGGGAGTTCGACGAGAACGGGCTGATGCGCCGGCGCGAGGCCTCCATCAACGATGTCGCCATCCGCGAGAGCGAGCGCCGCTTCCTGTGGCCGCTGGGTCCGCGCCCGGCCGACCATCCCGGCCTCACGGAGCTGGGCATGTGAGTTTCAGGGTATGAGTTGCAGGGACAGGAGGCCGCCATGGCACGGACGGTGAGCGAGCGCGCGGACATCCTGCCCCTGTTGGGCGAGGTGTTCCGCGAGCATGGCTTCGAGGGGGCGAGCCTCGCCCACATCACCGCCCGCACCGGGCTGGGCAAGGGCAGCCTCTATCACTTCTTCCCCGGCGGGAAGGAGGAGATGGCGGCCGCCGTGCTCGCCGAGATCGACCTCTGGTTCGAGACCAACGTGTTCGCGCCGCTGCGAACCGGGGAGGACGGCGCTGCCGCCATCCGCGACATGCTGGCCCGCACCGACGCCTATTTCCGCTCCGGCCGGCGGGTGTGCCTCGTGGGCGTGTTCGCCCTGGGCGAGGTGCGCGACCGCTTCTCCGAAGCTGTGCTCGGCTATTTCGCCCGCTGGCGGGAGGCGCTGGCCGGCGCCCTGATGCGGATCGGCCACCCGGCCGCAGTGGCGGGCGAAGAGGCCGAGGATGCGGTGCTCGCCATCCAGGGCGCGCTGGTGCTGGCCCGTGCGCTGGACGACGCCGCCGTCTTCACCCGTGCCCTGGCCCGGCTGGAACGGCGCCTGTTGCATCGGGACCTTGGCGGAACGCGCAATCAAAACTAAGTTGATTGGGTTAATTCGTGACTTGACGCGTTCGGTAAAGAGAACGATATAAAAAGGGAACATTGCCCCAGCACGGACGGGCGTCGCCATGATGATGTGTTGCTGAAACCAGCCGGAACCCGCCGGAATGCTGAGCTTATTGAAGCTTGTGCGACCCCGCGGTTGCCTCGTCGTCCCCGTAGCGTGACGCTCGCCTTCATTCGCGCGCCCCTTCCACCGGCTTGCATGGCAGGATAAAGGGACCGGTCTAGCGAACAGGCGGCAAGCCCGGAGCCTCCCGTGAACGCCCCACTCATCCTATCGGCGGATCAAGTGCAGACCCCCTCGCCCTCCCCCGCCTCGCCCTCCCCCACTTGGGCGGCCGCGCGCCCCATCATCCGCTTCGAGAGAGCGGCGAAGATCTATGCCGCGCGGGGCGCCAGTGCGCAGGTCGCCGCCCTCTCCGACATCACGCTGGACGTGCCGGAAGGCGCCATCCTCGGCGTCATCGGCCGGTCGGGCGCGGGCAAGTCCACCCTCATCCGCCTCGTCAACGGGCTGGAGCGGCCCACCTCCGGCCGCGTCACGGTGGACGGGGTGGACATCGGCGCCCTGGACGAGAAGGCGCTGCGCGCCGAGCGCCGCTCCATCGGCATGATCTTCCAGCATTTCAACCTGTTGGCGCGGCGCACCGCCTTCGACAACGTGGCCCTGCCGCTGGAGATTGCCGGCGTGCCCGGCCGCGAGATCAAGGCCCGCGTGGAGCCCTTACTGGAGCTGGTGGGCCTTTCCGACAAGCGCAACCGCTATCCGGCCGAGCTGTCCGGCGGGCAGAAGCAGCGCGTGGGCATCGCCCGGGCGCTGGCCACCCGCCCCCGCGTGCTGCTCTCCGACGAGGCCACCTCGGCCCTCGACCCCGAGACCACCAACCAGATCCTCGCTTTGCTGCGCAAGGTGAATGCCGAGCTCAACCTCACCGTGCTGCTGATCACCCACGAGATGGCGGTGATCAAGGCGGTGGCCGACCGGGTGGCGGTGATCGACGGCGGGCGCATCGTGGAGGAAGGCGCCACCTACTCCGTCTTCGCCGCGCCCCGGCACGCCACCACCCGCTCCTTCCTCTCCGCCCTCACCGGCCAGAGCCTGCCGCCGGAGCTGGCCAACCGCCTGAAAGCCGAGCCGGGACAAGGCCGCGACGCGGTGCTGCGCATCGTCTTCACCGGCACCCATGCCTCAGATCCCGTGCTGTCGCGGGTGTCGCGGCTGCTGTCGGTGGATGTGAACATCATCCAGGCGCAGGTGGACGAGATTGCCGGCGCCCCCTTCGGCGTCATCATCGTCTCGGTGCCCGGCGACGCCGCCACCGTCTCGGCGGTGGTCAATACGGTGGAACGGCTTCATCTGTCGGCGGAGGTGCTCGGCTATGTTTGATCTCAGCTTCGGCCTGCTGCCGCCCGCCATCATCGACCTGATCTTCGATGCCACCCAGCAAACCCTTTACATGGTTGCGGTTTCCGGCCTGCTGGGGACCCTCGCGGGGCTGCCGCTGGGGGTCTTCCTCGCCACCAGCCGCAAGGGCGAGCTGTTTGCCGCCCCCCTCGCCAACCACGTGCTGGGACTGGTGGTGAATGCGGCGCGCTCCACCCCCTTCATCATCCTGGTGGTGGCCATCATCCCCTTCACCCGGCTGGTGGCGGGCACCTCCATCGGCACCAATGCGGCCATCGTGCCGCTGACGGTGGCCGCCGCGCCCTTCATCGCCCGCCTCATCGAGGCGGCGATCCGCGAGGTGGATCAAGGGCTTGTGGAAGCCGCCCGGGCCATGGGCGCCAGCCCCCTCCAGATCGTCGCCAAGGTGCTGCTGCCGGAGGCGCTGCCGGCCATCACGCTCGCCCTGACGCTGGCGGCGGTATCGCTGCTCGGCTACTCGGCCATGGTGGGCGCGGTGGGCGGCGGCGGGCTGGGCGACCTCGGCATCCGCTTCGGCTACCAGCGCTTCATGCCGGAGGTGATGGCGGCGGTGGTCATCGTGCTCATCCTGCTGGTGCAGGGGGTGCAGACCCTGGGCGACCTCATCGCCCGCCGCCTCGACAAGCGCAGCCGCTCCTGAACTTCTCCACCACCTCCACGTTCGACTTCTCAACGGAGACTTCCATGAAAGCCCTCGCGACAGCCGGCGCGCTCGCCCTCGCGCTTGCCGCCGGCCTTTTCACCGCGGCGTCCGCCGAGACCATCAAGGTCGGCGTCACCCCCGGCCCCCACGCCCAGATCCTGGAGAAGGTGAAGGCCGAGGCGGCGAAAAAAGGCCTTGATATCAAGGTGATCGAGTTTTCCGACTATGTGGTGCCCAACGCCGCGCTGGCCGGCGGCGACCTGGAGGCGAACGCGTTCCAGCACCAGCCCTACCTCGACAACCAGATCAAGGACCGCGGCTACAAGATCGTGCCCGTGGGCCTGACGGTGAATTTTCCCATCGGCGTCTATTCGACGAAGTACAAGAGCTTCGACCAGATTCCCGCCGGCGCATCGATCGGTATTCCGAACGATCCCACCAACGGCGGGCGCGTCCTGCTGCTTTTGGCCGACAAGGGCATCATCAAGCTGACGGACGGCATCGGGGTGAAGGCCTCGGTGGTGGACGTGATCGACAACCCCAAGAAGCTCAAGTTCGTGGAGATCGACGCAGCCCAGCTGCCGCGCTCGCTTCCGGACCTCGCGGCGGCCGGCATCAACACCAATTATGCCAAGGAAGCCGGCCTAGACCCGGTGAAGGACCCCATCCTGCGCGAGGAGCCCAAGGGGCCTTACGTGAACATCATCGCGGTGCGGGCCGAGGACAAGGACAAGCCCTGGGTGAAGACCCTGGTGGAGACCTACCAGTCCCCCGAGACCCGCGCCTTCATCCTCGAGACCTTCAAGGGCTCGGTGCTGCCCAGCTGGTGATCCGGCGGCGACTTCTTACCGCGGAGCCGCTCACCTTTATTCTGAAGGCCGATGCGTTCAGCGCACCGGCCTTTTTCATGACTTCACCACAACCATGAACAGGCGCGGGAAGGCCAGCAACACCTTGCCATCCACCCGCGGCCGATAGCAATCGGCGAGGCGCGCCGCGTAGTCCTCCACGAACTGCGCGCGTTCGTCGCCCTCCAGCGGATCGAGGAAGGGGCGCAGGCCGGTGCCTTTCAGCCACTCGACGATGGCCGAAACCCCGTCCAGGGGGTGGTTGTAGATGGTGTGCCAGATGTCCACGCGCGCGGCGTGGGGCGCCAGCATATTGTAATAGCCGCCGGGCTCCGGCAGCACCGCGCGGGCGCGGGTGGCGTCGGAAAGCTTGTCCGCCCACGGCCCGGACATGGCGGTTTCCCGCATGGCCACATGGGACGGCTCGTCCAGATTGTCCGGCATCTGCACCGCCAGCACGCCGCCGGGCGCCAAAAGCGACACCAGCCGCGGCAACAGCACCGCATGGTCGGGCACCCATTGCAGCACCGCATTGGCGAAGATGAGGTTCGCCGGCTTGTCGAGCGTGAAGGTGGAGGCGTCGCCGGTCTCGAAGCGGGCCGACGGCAGTCGGGCGCGGGCGGCATCCAGCATGTCCGGCGAGGTATCGAGCCCCAGCACCTCGGCGCCGGGGAAGCGCTCCGCCAGAAGCTGGGTGGAATTGCCGGGGCCGCAGCCGAGATCCACCACGAAGGCGGCATCCGCAAGGGGGACTTGCGCCAGCAGATCGCGGGACGGGCGGGTGCGCTCGTCCTCGAACTTCAGATACTGGCGGGCATTCCAATCGGCAGGCATGGATCACAATCCCTCGATCCGGTTTCGCCGGTGAGGCCGCTGGAGCCCGAACGGCGAATCTATCCGTGATCTTAGCAAAGTGAGCGGCCCGGTCAGGCGGGAAAAACGGCGCCCATGTCAATGGCTGGGGAAGCCGATGGCAATCCGGTGGCGGGCGACCTGCGAAGGCGCCGGCGCGATATCATCTGAACGCGCCCTGAAGGGTGCCACGGCGCGCAGGACGCGCCGTGGCTTTCAAGATCAGGCGGCAACCGAGACGTCGGTGGGAACCGACGCGATGGTCTTCAGGATCTGCGAGGCGATCTGGTAGGGGTCGCCCATGGAATTGGGGCGGCGATCCTCAAGATAGCCCTTGTAGTCGTTCTTGACGAAGGAGTGGGGCACCCGGATGGACGCGCCGCGGTCGGCCACGCCATACGAGAACTTGTTCCACGGCGCGGTCTCATGCTTGCCGGTGAGGCGCATGTGGTTGTCCGGGCCGTACACCGCGATGTGCTCCTCGATGTTGGCATCGAAGGCCGCCATCAGCGCCTCGAAATAGGCCTTGCCGCCCACTTCGCGCAGATAGGTGGTGGAGAAATTGGCATGCATGCCCGAGCCGTTCCAGTCGGTGTCGCCGAGCGGCTTGCAGTGGAACTCGATGTCCACGCCGTACTTCTCGGTGAGACGGAGCAGCAGGTAGCGCGCCATCCAGACTTCGTCGGCCGCCTTCTTGGAGCCCTTGCCGAAGATCTGGAATTCCCACTGGCCCTTCGCGACTTCCGCGTTGATGCCTTCGTGGTTGATGCCGGCCGCGAGGCAGAGGTCGAGGTGCTCCTCGACGATCTGGCGGGCGATGTTGCCGACATTCTTGTAGCCGACGCCGGTGTAGTACGGACCCTGCGGAGCCGGGAAGCCGTTCTCCGGGAAGCCGAGCGGGCGGCCGTCCTTGTAGAAGAAGTATTCCTGCTCGAAGCCGAACCAGGCGCCGGCATCGTCCAGGATGGTGGCGCGCTTGTTGGTCGGGTGCGGCGTGACGCCATCGGGCATCATGACTTCGCACATGACCAGGGCGCCGTCGGTGCGGGCCGGATCGGGATAAACCGCCACGGGCTTGAGCACGCAGTCCGAGCTGCGGCCTTCGGCCTGCTGGGTGGAGCTGCCATCGAAGCCCCACAGCGGCAGTTCCTCGAGGGTCGGGAACACGTCGTATTCCTTGACCTGCGTCTTGCCACGCAGATTCGGGGTCGGGGTGTAGCCGTCCAGCCAGATATACTCGAGTTTAAACTTTGGCATTGCAGTCTCTCATAAGCCGATGACGTGAGATCTTGGAACTCGTGACTGAGCGTCCGGCCGCGAAGGATCCACTGACCGTTTGAGCCGCCGTTTCTCTAGCAAGCCGCGTGCCAGTGTTCATGCAACCGCCACACAAGGGCGCGCAGCGCCCTGTTCAGGCGCTGCATGCTTAGTTCTGCATCGGGATTGGGCCTTACGCTTGGGCGGCTCGCCCACGATTCGGGCAAAGCTGGAATATCCCGCAGCCCAAGCGCCACCGCCGCTGATCGTGGGGAACAAATGCGCGCCACAGGCGATGGATACGGAGCACCCTCGCTGCACTGCGATAGACGCACGGATGCCATGCACCATGCGCGCAAACAAATCGTATATCTGTCTTTAAATTATCTACGCCTATAATTTAGGCATCATACTAATTTTTTAGGCAATTTATGTATATGAAGATCCAAAACTCTGCTAAGATTGAATCAATGGATGGTGCCCAGGAGGCTCATCGACCGGAGCTTGAATGATGACTGTGATGCAGAAGCGCGAGACGGCGAAAATCTACCCCTTCCCGACGAAGAATGGCGCGAATGGCGGCATGCCTTCCAAAGAGGCGAAATGGGCGGCCGAGATCGCGGCCATGGGTGCCACCCACGCGGTCATCGGTTCCAGCTGGTATCACGACGAAGCCGTGAAGGCCGACACCCGGCCGGAGCGCCGCTGAGCCGTCCGCCACTCGGGCATCGGTTGCCGGGACAGGTCCCGGCGCCGCTCTCCCTGGGCTTGCCCGACGAATGTTAGGGTCCCGCCTCACTGGCTGGACAGGCGCAGAGCGGGTTCAGGGTTCGGCCGCGCCAGCGGCCGTTTCTGTCTTCGCCTCCCCCCTGCTCCCCTTCAGGGGCTCCGAAGCGCCGCCCCGCCGCGCATGGATCGGCTTTTGCTTCTCCTGCCTCGGGACACCTTTTCGGGTAGGGAATGCGACATGGCTCTCGACATCAACGGCGACTGGACCGACGCCGACCTCGCCAAGCTCATCGGCTCGGTGGTGGATGACCGCGACTGGCGGCTGGAAGTGACGAAGGAGGGTGTCGCCACCCTCGCCGACAAGACCGCCAACCCCACCGGCGCGGACTATGACGAGAACCTGCACTGCTTCTTCGAGACCTGGATGTCCGGCACGGACTTCGTCGGCCCCTCGGCGGCAGGCGACAAGACCCTGGTGGGCAAGATCGCCACGGCGCTGCGCGCCAATTATCCGGCGCTGCAGGGCGAGAAGTTCATCTACGTGAGCCTCTGAGCCGGCCTTTCGGCTGGCGCGAGCGTTGGCCCGGCCCTGCGCCGGGCCGCCTCACTGGCCAACTCACTGGCCGACTCACTGGCAAAGAAAGCCGCCATCCACCGGCAGGATGTGGCCGGTGATCATGGACGCCATGGGGCTTGCCAGGAACAGCACCGCATCGGCCACCTCCTCCGGCTCGGCGATGCGGCCCATGGGCATCAGCGCCTCGATCCGGGCGAGTTGCCCGGCATCGTTCATCAGCGGCGCGATGAAGGGGGTGCGCACCCAGGTGGGGGCCACGGCATTCACCCTTATGCCCGCCGGGGCCAGCTCCACCGCCAGCGCGCGGGTGAGGTTCACGATGGCGCCCTTGCTGGCCTGATAGGCCGGGTTGGGATAGGGCCCGCCCCCCGACAGCCCCATGATGGAAGCGATGTTGACGATGGCGCCCGTGCCCTGCGCCCGCATGGCCGGCACCACGGCGCGGGTGGTGAGGAAGGCGCCGGTGACATTCACCGCAAACACCTTCTCCCAGTCCGCCAGCGCCAGTTCGGCAATGCCCTTGCGGATGGAGAGGCCGGCATTGTTGACGAGAATGTCCACGCGGCCATAAGCGGAAAGGACACCATCCACGCCCTCCGTCACCGCCGCCTCGTCGGTCACGTCGAAGGCCTGGCTGGAGGCGCGCGCGCCCTGCGCCCTCAGCGCCTGCGCCGCCACCTCGGCCGCCGCGCCGTCGCGATCGGACAGCACCACCTGGGCGCCCTGCCGGGCGAGAATTTGCGCCGCCGCAAGGCCGATGCCGCTGGCCGCCCCCGTCACCAGGGCCACTTTCCCGGACAGATCGAGATCCGCCGCCATTCCCGCTTTCCTCCCCGCGATTCGCAGCGCCGATCATCCCACATGCTGAACGATCGCGCGCCCGCGCGGTCCGGCGTTGCAGGGGCGCCGGCCGGTGCCAACTTTCGGAAAGCCGGCTGCGCCCCGTGAGCGGACGCCGGCCGCTCCACCCCTCCCGTTGACGAACGCCCGCCTCAGGGTCTTACCTCCCCTCCCCTTCCTTTGCCCGTCTCCGGAGCATTGCCCTTCATGCTCGACTATCGCCCCCTCGGGCGCACCGGCCTGTCGGTGTCGTCCATTTCGCTCGGCACCATGACCTTCGGCCAGCAGAACACCGAAGCCGAGGGCCATGCCCAGCTCGACCGCGCCCGCGACGTGGGCATCAACCTGATCGACACCGCGGAGATGTATTCCATCCCGCCCCGGCCGGAGACCCAGGGCTCCACGGAACGCATCATCGGCACCTGGCTGAAATCCCGCGGCGGGCGCGATAAGGTGGTCCTCGCCACCAAGGTGTCCGGCCGCACCGACAACAATTGGCTGCGCGAGAACGGCGCCAAGACCCGGCTCGACGCCAAGAACATCGCCTATGCCATCGAGGGTTCGCTGAAGCGGCTGCAGACCGATTATGTGGACCTCTACCAGTTGCACTGGCCGGACCGCGCCGTGCCCCTGTTCGGCCAGCCGGCCAGCGCCGTCACCAGCAGCACGGGAGACGGTCCCGAAGTGCCCATCGAGGAGACGCTGGGGGCGCTTGCCGATCTGGTGACGGCGGGCAAGGTGCGCCATATCGGCCTGTCCAATGAGACGCCGTGGGGCGTCCACCGTTTCCTCAAGGCGGCGGAGACCGGCGGCGGGCCGCGCGTCGCCTCGGTGCAGAACGCGTACA
The DNA here is from genome assembly GCF_043194565.1 of Xanthobacter autotrophicus ATCC 700552. Taxonomy (GTDB): domain Bacteria; phylum Pseudomonadota; class Alphaproteobacteria; order Rhizobiales; family Xanthobacteraceae; genus Xanthobacter; species Xanthobacter autotrophicus_F. The sequence goes on from NZ_JBAFVS010000008.1 coordinate 21,620, forward strand.
ATCTCATCAACCGCGTCTATGAGGCGGGGCTCGCCGAATTCGCCGCGCGGGAGGATGTGGGGCTGCTCGCCTATTCGCCCCTGGCGCAGGGCTATCTCACCGGCAAGTATCTGGATGGCGCGCGCCCGGCCGGCGCCCGCTCCACCCTGTTCAACCGCGGCCAGCGCTACCAGAAGCCCGGCGTAGACGCGGCCATCAAGGCCTATATGGCGCTGGCGGCGGATCTCGGTCTCACGGTGGTGCAGCTGGCGCAGGCGTGGGTGACGAGCCGCTCGTTCGTGACCTCCAACATCATCGGCGCCACCTCCATGGCGCAGCTGGAGGAGACCCTTGCCACCCTCGACGTGGTCATCACCCCGGAGATCGAGGCCAGGGTGAACGCGCTGTTCCAGCTCCACGGCAGCCCGGCACCCTGAGGGGCCTCGCCGGAGCCGGCAGCCCCTGCGCCGGCTCCAAACCCACGCCGGCTCCAAGCCCGTGCGGCGCTTGAGCATCGCCTTCCCGGCGCCGGTCAAAGGCCGGGGCCGCTGGTCTCAGTCACACACGGTCAGGCGGACCGGATCGGCGGCGGCGGGCGAAAGGTCGGCGGACAGCGCGCCCAGCAGCGTGCCCATGGGCCGGCAGGTTCCGTCCATGCACACCCGCCAGTCGGCGGTGGCGCCGGAGCGGCGCAGCAGCACCTCGCTCTGGGGCGGCAGAAGGGGATGGGCCACGTAGAAGCGGCCCTCCCGCGTCGCGTCCTCGGGCGGCTCCATGCCGGCGCCGGAGCCCTCTACCCGCACCGCGTCCAGCACCAGCCCCCGGGGCGTGGCGCGCCAATCCTCCTGCCACTCGGTCTTTTCGACCGAATGGGTCCAGGCGAGGGTGAAAGCCACGGCGAGCCGCGCCACGTGCGCCCCCGTGATCAGGCAGGCGACCGGCACCCGCTCAGTCCTGCGCGGACATGGGCTTGCGCGTGCACCAATAGTGCCAGGCGAGGAAGCCCACCGCCATGGTGAAGCCGGCCTCGTCGGTCAGGGGCAGGGCCACGATGAGCGCCGCCGCCGCCGCGAAGGCGAAGATGCGCTCCAGCGCGTTCAGCGGCCCCAGCAGATAGCCGGTGGCGGTGCCCGCCCACAGGATGATGGCCATGACCGCCTTCAGGAACACATAGACCACCGACGGCCAGAAGCCGATGGCCGCCGACATGGGGTCGCCGTCTTGCAGCATCAGGGCCGGCGAATAGACCGCCATGAACGGCACCACATAGCCGGCGAGGGCGATGCGGGTGGCGATCCAGCCGATAGCCTGCCCCGATGCCCCCGCGATGGGCGCGGCGGCGAACGCCGCCAGCGCCACCGGCGGGGTCAGGTCCGCCATGATGCCGAAGTAGAAGACGAACATGTGCGAGACGATGAGCGGCACCCCGAGCGACAGCAGCGCCGGCCCGGCGATGGAGGCGGTGATGATGTAGTTCGGGATGGTGGGCAGCCCCATGCCGAGGATCAGGCAGGCGATCATGGTGAGGACGAGGGACAGGAACAGGGAATTCTTGCCCACCTCCACCACGAAGGTGGCAAACGTGGTGGCCACCCCGGTCAGAGTGAACACGCCGATCATGGTGCCCACCAGCGCGCAGGCGATGCCCACGGGCAGCGCGTTGCGGGCGCCGTCCGCCATGCTCTCCAGGCTGATGCGCAGGGTCTCGCGCCCGCCCTTGACGAACAGCAGCAGCAGCACGAGCCCCGCCACCACCGCGGCGACACCATTGATGCCGTATTCAACGAAGCTTGCGGCGGCAAGGCCCAGCGCGATCCAGAACGCCACACGCAGGCCATAGGGACCGATCAGCCGCGCCACCGGGGCGCCGAGCACGATCAGCGCCGTGAGGGCAAGGCCCACCGTGCCCGCGAACAGCGGCGTGTAGCCGGAGAACAAAAGCCACACCAGCACCGCCAGCGGCAGGATCAGGTACCAGCGCGCCTTCAGCGCGGCCAGGGCGTTGGGGCACTGCTCCCGGGGCAGGCCGGTGAGGCCGCGTCGGCCGGCCTCCAGGTGCACCATGGCGAACACGGTGAAGAAATACAGGAACGCCGGGATCACCGCCGCCGTGGCGATGTCGGCATAGGGCACGTCGATGGTCTCGGCCATGATGAAGGCCACGGCGCCCATGACCGGCGGCATGATCTGCCCGCCCATGGAGGCGGTGGCCTCCACCGCGCCGGCGAAGGCCGGCTTGTAGCCGAAGCGCTTCATGAGCGGGATGGTGAAGGCGCCGGTGGTGACCACGTTGGCGACGCCGGAGCCGTTGATGGTGCCCATCAGCGCCGAGGAGATCACCGCCACCTTGGCCGGCCCGCCCTTGGCATGGCCCACCAGGCCCATGGCCACGTCGGTGAACAGCTGGACCATCCCCGCGCGCTCGAGAAAGGCGCCGAACAGGATGAACAGGAAGATGAAGGACGAGGACACATAGGTGGGGGTGCCGTAGATGCCCTCGGTGCCGAGGAACATCTGGTCCACCACCTGCACGAAATCGAACGGGCGATGATCCAGCGGCGCCGGCAGGTATTCGCCGAACAGGCCGTAGAGGATGAACATGCCGCACATGATGGGCAGCGAGGCGCCCATCAGCCGCCGCGAGCCCTCGAACACCAAAGCGACGGCCAGCGTGCCCACCACGATGTCGAGGGTGGAGGGATCGCCCGCGCGCTGGATCAGGTCCGCATAGAACACCCAGTGGTAGAGGCCGACCACGAACGACAGAAGGCCGAGTCCCCACAAGGCGAGCCGGCCGCCGCCGCCCTTGTGGTTGCCGGCGATGGCGAACACCACGAGCAGCAGGAAGCCCACATGCACCGAGCGCACGATCTGGCTCGGCAGCGGGCTCCAGGCCGCGGTGATGATCTGGAAGGTGGAGAAGGCCACCGCGATCCAGAACACCGCGCGCCCCCACCGGCCGGCGCCCCAGGTGAGGTCCAGCAGGGCGTCGTCCACCACCACGGGCGCGCCGTGGCCGGGCGTCCCAAGATCGTGGCTCACCGGCGGAACGGTGTCGGGGGTGTGCAGCGACGATGTCATGGAACCCGGCCTCCAACTGATCCCGGAGGAAATGCGCCGCGCACCGCGAGAGCGACGTGGCAATCGGCTCGCGTCATGGCGTGATGCCGAGGCCGGTCAGCGCTGCCCGTTCGAGCGACGTTCGTTTCAAGCAAGGACGCCACCTGCCGGATCGCGACGCGATCCGGCAGAAACCGGCCCAGGGTAAACCGGCTCAGAGTAAACCGGCTCAGGGCGTCACGCCCTTTTCCTTGAAATACTGCGCCGCGCCGGGATGGAACGCCACCGGCGCGCCCTTCATGGCGTTCTCGAGCTTGATGCTGCGGGCGGCGGAATGGGCGGCCGCCAGTTCCGGCAGGTTGTCGTAGATCGCCTTGGTGATGGCGTAGACGTCCTCATCCTTCATGCTGGCGCGGGTGACGAGGAAGTTGGGCACCGCGGCGGTGGCCACGTCCACGGATTGCCCCTCATAGGTGTTGGCCGGGATGGTGGCCTTGAGGTAGGGCGCGCCGATCTTGTCGACGATGGCGGCGGGCACCTCCACCACCACGATGGCCACCGAATTGGCGAGGTCCTTGATGGAGGCGACGCCGAGGCCGGACGATTGCAGCGTGGCGTCGAGCTGGCGGTTCTTCATCAGTTCCACGGATTCGGCGAAGGGCAGGTATTCCACCTTGCCGAGGTCGTCATATTTCAGCCCCGCGGCGCCGAGAATGGCGCGGGCATTCAATTCGGTGCCCGACCTCGGCGCACCCACCGAAAGGCGCCGCCCCTTGAGGTCGGCGATGGTGCGGATGCCCGACTCCTTGGAGGCGACGATCTGGATGTAGTTGGGATAGATGCCGCCCAGCGCGCGCACCTTGGTGAGCGGGGCCTTGAAGCCCGCCTCTTCCTTGCCGGCGGCACCGTCCGCCAGGCTGTCGGCGAGGGTGAAGGCCACCTCGCCCTTGCCCTGCTCGATCAGGTTCAGGTTCTCCACCGACGCCTTGGTGGCCTGCACCGAGGGCCGCGCGCCGGGCACCTTCTCGCCCACCAGCTTCGAGATGGCGACGCCGAGGGGATAATAGACGCCCGACGTGCCGCCGGTGAGGATGTTGACGAACTCGGCCCTTGCCGCCGCCGGCGCGAAGGCCAGCATGGATGCCAGGGCGATGGCGCCGAGGCGCGTGGCTTTGAAGGCGCGGGCGGTCGCGATGGTCGGCTTCACAGGCGTGCTCCCTTGCAACTCTTAATCGTTGTGGGGGAGGCTAGCGTTTCCTTCCGTCAAGGCCAGTGCCATTCTGCGGAATTAGACTAAAGTTTATACCGTTGACCGGATTCGGCGCGCCGAAGCTGGAGGACGGGCCGCCCCGCGAGCCCCCGCGAACCCTCGCGCCGCGCCGTTTTGATCCGCTAGAGCATTTTCAAGCGAAGTGGATACCGGTTCGCATAAAGAAAATGCGTAAACTCAATGATGTAGAGCGATTTCCGTGAGCCTGAGCGAACGGAAAACGCTCTACTGCGGCACCGCCGCAGAGATGCGCTGGGCGGCGTCGAGCAGCACCGGCAGGAAGCGCGTCTTCATGGTCTCGAGGGAGGTGCGCCCCTCGTGGGTGCTGACATTGAGCGCCGCCAGCACCTCCGAGCGGCGGTTCTTCACCGGCGCCGCGATGGAGCGCAGGCCCATCTCCAGCTCCTGGTCCACCAGCGTCCAGCCCTGCCGGCGGGAGGTCTCGATGGCGTCCTTCAGGGCCACCATGTTGGCCACCGTGCGCTCGGTGCGCCGCTCGATCTTCACCCGGTCGTAATAGGCGGCCAGCTCCGCCGGCGGCAGGCCGGCCAGCAGGGTGCGGCCCATGGAACTGCAATAGGCCGGCAGGCGACTTCCGATGCTGAGGCCGATGGTCATCACCCGCTCGGTGGGCACCCGCGCCACATAGACGATGTCGAGCCCGTCCAGCACCGCCAGCGAGCAGGATTCCTGCAACGCGTTCACCACGTCGCGCATGATGGGCTGGGCCACCTCCCACATGGGCAGGGAGGAGAGATAGGCAAAGCCCAGGTCCAGGACCTTGGGGCGCAGGGCGAAATACTTGCCGTCGGTCTCGGCATATTCCTCCCGCACCAGGGTGAGCAGGAAACGGCGCGCGGCGGCGCGGGTCATGCCGGTCTGCTGGGCCACCTCGGTCAGGGTCATGCGCGGCTTGTAGCGGCTGAAGGTGCGGATCACCTCCAGCCCGCGCACCAGGGACTGGACATAATCCTTGTCCTCGCCCGCCTGCACCTTCGTCATCCGCCCTCCCCCGATGCGGCGCGCCGGTCCGCAGGCGTCGCCCGACGGATCTAGCATTTGTTCGTATAACGCACAAGATATCCGATGATCGCGGGGCAGATGACCGGGAATTGCCAGCGCTGACGGCCGCGGGATGTGCCCTGTCCGATCGCGCTTCCTTTTCAAGTGCGTTCAGTTCCACCCACTCTTCACAAAACCCCCTTGACGGGCCCCACCTTCGGCCCGTATCAATTTTGCGAACTTAAGTTCGTATATCGCACAAAATGCGGGGAGACGATGAGCGACGCCTTCATCTGTGACGCGATCCGCACGCCCATCGGGCGCTATGCTGGCGCCCTCTCCTCGGTGCGGCCGGACGATCTGGCGGCCCATGTGATCCGCGCCCTGGCCGCGCGCAGCCCCGGCCTCGACGCCGCACAGGTGGAGGACGTGATCCTCGGCTGCGCCAACCAGGCCGGCGAGGACAACCGCAACGTGGCCCGCATGGGCGCCCTGCTCTCCGGCCTGCCCATCGCGGTGCCCGGCTCCACCATCAACCGCCTGTGCGGCTCCGGCATGGATGCGGTGGGCACCGCCGCCCGCGCCATCAAGGCGGGCGAAACCGACCTCATGATCGCCGGCGGCGTGGAAAGCATGAGCCGCGCCCCCTTCGTCATGGGCAAGGCCGACAGCGCCTTCTCCCGCGCCGCGAAGATCGAGGACACCACCATCGGCTGGCGCTTCGTGAACCCGGCCATGAAGGCCCTGCACGGGGTGGATTCCATGCCCGAGACCGCCGAGAACGTGGCGCAGGATTTCCAGATCAGCCGCGCCCGGCAGGACGCCTTCGCGCTGGAGAGCCAGCGCCGCGCCGCCGAGGCCTGGGCGCAGGGCCGCTTCGCCGACGAGATCGTCGCGGTCAGCATCGCCCAGCGCAAGGGCGACCCCAAGGTCTTCGACCGCGACGAGCACATGCGCCCCGACACGACGCTTGAAGACCTCGCCCGCCTCAAGGGCGTGGTGAAGCCCGACGGCACCGTGACCGCCGGCAATGCCTCCGGTGTCAATGACGGCGCGGCGGCCCTGCTGCTGGCTTCCGCCGCCGGGGTGGACAAGCACGGGCTGACCCCGCGCGGGCGCGTGATCGCCATGGCCACCGCCGGCGTGCCGCCGCGCATCATGGGCATGGGGCCAGCCCCCGCCACCCGCAAAGTGCTGGAGAAGGCGGGCCTCACCCTCGCGGACATGGACGTGATCGAGCTGAACGAGGCGTTCGCCGCGCAGGCCTGCGCCGTGCTCTCCGACCTCGGCCTGCCGGATGACGCCGCCCATGTGAACCCCAATGGCGGCGCCATCGCGCTTGGCCATCCGCTCGGCATGTCGGGGGCGCGGCTCATCACCACCGCGCTCTACCAGCTCCACCGCACCGGCGGGCGCTACGCCCTTTGCACCATGTGCATCGGCGTCGGCCAGGGCATCGCCACCATCATCGAGCGGGTGTGACCCCCGCCGCTCCCCCTATCAACAAAGGCGCACCGCCATGCTGTTCCATGTGGAGATGACCGTGAAGATCCCCCACGATTTTCCGGCGGAGAAGGCCGACGCCATCAAGGCGGCGGAAAAGGCCTATGCCCAGGACCTGCAGCGACAGGGCAAGTGGGTGCATCTGTGGCGCGTGGCCGGGCGCTATTCCAACGTCTCCATCTTCGACGTGGAGAGCGTGGACGAGCTGCACACCCTGCTCTCCTCCCTGCCGCTCTTCCCCTTCATGGACATCACTGTGACGGCGCTGGCGCGCCACCCGTCGGCGATCTAAAGGAGCGCGCGCCCATGATCGACAAGACCAGGCCCGACACCCAGAGCTGCGTCGCCGACATCCCGGACGGCGCGACCCTGCTGGTCGGCGGCTTCGGCGGCGCCGGCATGCCCCACGAACTGATCGAGGCGGTGATCGCCCGCGCGCCGAAGGAGCTCACCATCATCTCCAACAATGCCGGCAACGGCACCACCGGGCTGGCCGCGTTGCTGGCGGCGGGGCTGGTGAAGAAGGTGGTGTGCTCGTTCCCGCGCCAGGCGGATTCCTTCGTGTTCGACCAGCTCTATCGCGACGGCAAGCTGGAGCTGGAACTGGTGCCCCAGGGCAACCTGGTGGAGCGCATCCGCGCCGGCGGGGCCGGCATCGGCGCCTTCTTCACCCCCACCGGCTACGGCACCCCCATCGCGGCCGGCAAGGAGACGCGGCAGATCGACGGGCGCAACTATGTGCTGGAATATCCGCTGAAGGCCGACTTCGCCCTCATCAAGGCCCACCGCGGCGACCGCTGGGGCAACCTCACCTATCGCAAGACGGCGCGCAATTTCGGGCCGGTCATGGCCACCGCCGCCACCGTCACCGTGGCGCAGGTGGAGGACATCGTCCCCCTTGGGACGCTCGATCCGGAAAACATCGTCACCCCCGGCGTGTTCGTGGACCGCCTGGTGGCCATCGGCACGGGAGCCGCCCAATGAGCGACATCGCCACCGCCTTCACGCCCTGGACGCGCGCCGAGATGGCGCAGCTCATCGCCGCCGACATCCCGGACGGGGCCATCGTCAACATCGGTATCGGCATGCCCGAGCTGGTGGCGGACGCGCTGCCGCAGGACAAGGAAATCCTGCTCCACAGCGAGAACGGCATCCTCGGCATGGGCCCCAAGCCCTCGCCCAACGAGGTGGATTTTGACCTCATCAACGCCGGCAAGCAGCCGGTGACGCTGCTCGACGGCGGCGCCTTCTTTGACCACAGCTTGTCGTTCGCCATGATGCGCGGCGGCCACCTGGACATTGCCGTCCTCGGCGCCTTCCAGGTGGCGGTGAACGGCGACCTCGCCAACTGGGCCACCAACGATCCCAACGCCATCCCCGCGGTGGGCGGCGCCATGGACCTCGCCGTGGGCGCCCGCAACGTGTTCGTGATGATGGAGCTGCTCACCAAGAAGGGGGACTCCAAGCTGGTGGAGCACTGCACCTATCCGCTCACCGGCCTTGGCTGCGTCTCGCGCGTCTATACGGACCACGGCGTCATCGACATCACCCCAGAGGGCTTCGTGGCGCGCCTGCTGCCGCCGGGCCTGAGCCTCGACGACCTGAACGCGCGCGCCGGCATCGAGATCCGCGCCAGCTGAGCGCGGCACGCGGCGCCCCGCCCGGCCGCCCCCCATTGCGTCGCCCATTGCGTCGCACGGCCCGCCCCTTGCGCCGGGGCGGCCGGGCGGCTTTCCTCACCCCCGATCGCCCCGCCGGACCGGCGGCGCCCCCTTCCTGCCGGAGACAGCCGGATGCCCTTCATCGCCGCCGGAGAGATCACCACCCACTACGCGCTCGAAGGCCCGCAGGGCGCCCCCGTGCTGCTGCTCGCAAATTCGCTCGGCACCAGCTTCCAGGTGTGGGACGAGGTGATGGCCGAGCTTGCGGCGGCCTTCCGGGTGCTGCGCTACGACATGCGCGGCCACGGCCTGACCGACGCGACGCCGCTACCCGACGACGGCACCGGCTATTCCATCGCCCTGCTCGCTGCCGACGCGCTGGCGCTGCTGGATGCCCTCGGCATCGAAAAGGCCCATGTGTGCGGGCTCTCCATCGGCGGCATGGTGGCCCAGCACCTGGCGGCGACCGCGCCCGCGCGGGTGGACAGGCTGGTCCTGTGCGACACCGCCGCCCTCATCGGCCCCGCCTCGGTGTGGGACGAGCGCATCGCCGGCATCCGCCGCGACGGGCTCGCCGCCATCGCGCCGGGGGTGATGGGACGCTGGTTCACGGAAGCCTTCCGGGAGAAGGCGCCGCAGCTCATGCGCGGCTATGCCAACATGGTGGCCCGCACCACGCTGGAAGGCTATCTCGGCTGCGCCATGGCGGTGCGCGACGCCGATTTGCGCGCAGCCGCGGCCACCATCGCCGCGCCCACCCTCGTCATCGTCGGCGACCAGGACCCGGCGACACCCCCCGCCTCCGCGCAGGCGCTGGCCGCGTCCATTCCCGGCGCCCGGCTGGAGGTGATCGCTGAAGCCTCCCACATTCCCTGCGTGGAGCAGCCCGCCGCCCTCGCCCGCGTGCTGGTGCCGTTCCTGACCGCCGCCTGACGGGCCGACCAGGGGAGGATTGCGCCGCATGTGCGTTGCGGCGTAATCCTAGCCTCCAGATCGGGGAAACCTCAGGAGCAACGCATGACCACGAGCACCGGCACGAGCACCGGGACCGGAACCGCCCTCGCGGCGGAGGGGAGCCAGCTGCGCTCCGACTGGACCGAGGCCGAAGCCCGGGCGCTCTACGACCTGCCCTTCCCCGAACTTTTGTTCCGCGCCCAGAGCGCGCACCGCCGCCATTTCGATCCCACCACGGTGGAGACGGCGACGCTGCTCTCCATCAAGACCGGCGGCTGCGCCGAGGATTGCGGCTACTGCTCCCAGAGCGCCCACCACGAGACCGGCCTGAAGGCCACCAAGCTCATGGGCGTCGATGAGGTGCTGTCGCAGGCGCAGGCGGCGAAGGATGGCGGCGCCACCCGCTTCTGCATGGGCGCCGCCTGGCGCAGCCCCAAGGATCGCGACCTCGACGCCGTCTGCGCCATGATCTCGGGCGTCAAGGCCATGGGCCTTGAAGCCTGCGTGACCCTGGGCATGCTCACCCCCGATCAGGTGACGCGCCTGGGCGCCGCCGGCCTCGACTATTACAACCACAATATCGACACCTCGCCCGCCTTCTACCCCGAGATCGTGACCACCCGGACCATGGACGACCGGCTGGATACGCTTGCCTCGGTGCGGGCGGGCGGCATCCGGCTGTGCACCGGCGGCATCGTCGGCATGGGCGAGAGCGTGGACGACCGCATCGCCATGCTGCTGGTGCTCGCCACCCTCGATCCCCATCCCGAGAGCGTGCCGCTGAACATGTGGAACGCCATCGAGGGCACCCCGGTGATGGGCAAGGCCGACAAGCCGGACCCCATCGCCTTCGTGCGCCTCATCGCGCTGGCGCGCCTGCTGATGCCCAAGAGCATCGTGCGCCTCTCCGCCGGCCGGGACGCCATGAGCGACGAGACGCAGGCCCTGTGCTTCCTCGCCGGGGCCAATTCCATCTTCACCGGCGACGTGCTTTTGACCACCGGCAATCCGGAGCGGGACAAGGACGCGGCGCTGTTCGCGCGCCTCGGCATCCGCGCCGCCGGCCCCGCCGGAACCGAGATGCGCTCCGCCGCGGAATGAGGGGTCCGGGACGCCGGCCCAGGAGAGGCGCTGTGGAACGCCTCAGCCCTCCGCCGCGCGGGGCTGGGCCGGTGCCGCCAGGCGGGCCGGAAGCCGGATGCTGAAGATGGCGCCCTCGGACCCGTTGCGGACCGAAAGCCTGCCGCCGTGGTCGCGAATGATGCCGAAGCTCACCGACAGGCCCAGGCCAGTCCCCTTGCCCGGCGGCTTGGTGGTGAAGAACGGCTGGAAGATCCGCTCCACCACCGCCTCCGGGATGCCGCCGCCGTTGTCGGCGACCTCGATCAGCACCTGTTCCGGTGCGCCAGTCCTTGCCTCGCGGGCGATGCGCACGCCGATCCGGCCGGCGAAGGGCTCCCCCGAGTGCCCCCCTAAGTACGCGCCCAACTGCTCCCGCAGGACGGCGCGGCGCTCGTTGATGGCATCGCGCGCATTCTGGAGCAGGTTGATGATCACCTGCTCCAGCTGATCCTGGCGGCAGAGCACTTCGGGCAGGTCCGGCTCGAACAATGGGATCACCTCGATCTCGTCCAGGCGGAAATGGGCGCCCACCACCTGCAGGGCGCCCTCCACCGCATGGGTGGGCTGCGAGGGCTGAAGCTGCTCCTCGCTGGTGCGGCCGAAGATGCGCATGTGGTCGATGATGCGGCTCATGCGCACCGTCTGCTGGATGATGCGGTCGAGCTTGGCGGAAAGATGCTCCGCCGGCAGCCCCATCTTCAGGCCGGTCAACGCATTGGACGCCGCCAGCCGGATCACGCCGAGGGGCTGGTTGATCTCATGGGCGAGCCCCGTCGCCACCTCGCCCAGGGAGGCGAGCTTCGACATCTGGTAGAGCTTGTTCTCCTCCATCCGCCGCTCGGTTCGATCGACGGCGAAGACCACCATGTCCTGCTCCTCTCCCGGCGACGAGACCCGCTCCATGCCCTGGAGCGGCGCCACCACCATCTCCACCTCCAGTTCGCTGCTGCCGTCGGACAGGTGCTCGTCCCGCAGTTGCGGCTCCCTGAGCCCGCGGACCAGGGCGCGGAAGCGGCCGCTGGCGAGATAGCGGCGCAGCACGGGCGACAGGGCCGAGTTGGACGTGGTGCCCACCTCGCTCGCGCCCGCGGCGGTGACATGCATGACGGCGACGCCCGGCACGCGGCTGATGGCTTCCAGCACGTTTGCCTCGCGCTGGCGCGCCAGGGCCTGCACCTCGTTGGCCTTCAGCCGCTTCTGCAGGTTCAGGTAGCGCCCGCCCAGGAGAACCACGATGAGCAGCGCAATGGAAAGACCCAGCGCCGTGCTCCAGATGGCGGCGCGGAACTCGTCCGACTGTTGCTGCACATGGGCCAGCGCATAGGCCACAGTCACCAGGATGGGGTATTTCCCGGAGGCGACGGTGTATCCCACCCGCGCAACGCCATCGACGACGCTCACCTCCTCATAGGTGGCCCCGCCATGCGCGAGGGCGGCCTGGAAGGCCGGGCTCGCGGACACGTCATCGCCGAAGCTGGTGGTCCCGGCGGCCCGGGCACGCACGATGCCGTCGCGGCCGACGAGGGCGATCAGCATGCCGTCCTCGGTCCGAAGCTGCTTGTAGAAATCGATGAAGTCGCTGATGGCGTAGGATGCCACCGCCACGCCGGAAAACCGGCCCGAGTCATCCACAAGCGGCCGGGCAAGCGGGATTCCCCATTTTTTGGACAGCAGACCCAGCACCGGCTTGCTGATGAAGAGACCCGCATGGACCGAATCACGGCCGAGGTGGGTCCGCATGTAGTCACGCCCCGACAGGTCTTTCTGCTCGACGCCCGCGGTGGGCAGGCTGCTGGCGATCAACGCGCCCGCGCGGTCGGTGACGCTCACCTGGAGCACGGCGGGGGGCAGGCTCAGGCCGCGCAGCATCGCATGGACCTGCACCGGCGTGGCGGAAGCCTCATAGGTCCTTGCGATATGCAGGAGCAGACCGTCGACGGGCGCGATGGCCTGCTCGAAACTGCGCATCAGCAGGGTCGCGGTGCGCCGGGCATTGGTCTCGGCCTCGTCGCGCTCGGCCCTGCTGTGCAGCTGGTACAGCACGAGCGCAGCCACAAAGGGGATGACACCCACGAGGACGACGAGGCCGCCCAGCATCAGCGTGACGGGATCGAAGAGGCCCCGCAAGCCGTCGCCGCGGGTGTCAGACGCCGTCATCCCTGCCGCCATCCAGTTCCGCCAGCGCCGCACACAGATCCTCGAAGGCCAGCGGCTTGGCAAAGCATCGCACCGCGCCGCCCACGCACGCCTGAGCCATATCGCGAGGGGCGGCGTGGCCGGTCATCATCAGGAAATCGATCTTGCGCCCGGGAAAGGCATCTTGAACAGCCTTGATCAGCGTGATGCCATCCATGTCCGGCATGCGCATGTCGGTGAGGATGATACCGATGGAGGGCTCGCGCCGAAGCGTGGCAATGGCCTCGGCGCCCCGTCCGACCGAAATCGCCGAAACGCCGCGAAAGCCCAGCGCCTCGACCAGTTCCTCGAGGTAGTCAAGCTCGTCATCAACCACCAGAAGCCGGTCCATGCGTCACCGCTCACGACCATTGCCGGCAACCGAAGCCGGACGTCTCAGGTTGGACCGACCTGAACGGTGGGGGTGGCGGCGGGGAATGACGGCCTGACCGGCCTGATGACGAAGCCACCGGATCACGCCAGTGCGCTGCGCACGGCCAGTTCGGGAACGAAATGCACAACGAGGGGGCGGTAGCGTCAAGCCGAATTCAATTCATATCGGATTGATCGGGGAACCGAACTCATGCGGCCTTCGTATAGGAGCTGGGTCTACACCAAAGGCCCGTACCCGTGTCACATTCCAAAGCCCCGGTCTTCGACCGGAGCCGGGAGGGTTTTACTTGGATACCGGCGAACTTTCGTCAGGCCCGACGAGGCGCCTGTGGTCGAGGGGGTTACAGAAAGGTCGTGACGCGTTTGAGGACTTGTCGCTCAAAGCCAGAGTGGTTGATTGCGTCCAGAGCTCTTGCGTCCAGAGCTCTTGCATCCAAAACGCTCGGGATTTCAGAAAAGTTCAGCTTGCCGAGGTCTTCGGGCTGCTGAAAACTTGGTCTTAAAAACAGGCGGGCACGGCGGTGCGAGGACTCGCGAACCGGAGGAGATGATGGACGGCCAGATCAAGACGGCCCCTCGCGTATTGCTGGTGGACGACGATCCAGACGTGTTGATCGAATTGCAGGAAGGCCTCGGCCTGCTGGGCATTGCGTCCCTGACCGCCAGCACTGCGGTCGATGCGCTTGATCTCGTGCAGCGTAACGACGACCTTAAAGTCATCGTCACCGACCTGCAGATGCCGCGCATCGATGGCATCGAGTTGTTGCGGAAGCTCTCGGTGCAGCGGCGCAAGCACCCCATGGCAGCCATCGTCATCACCGGCCACGCCTCCCTCGACCGTGCGGTGGGGGCGCTGCGGCTGCAGGCGGTGGATTTCCTGCAGAAGCCGCTTGCCACCGAGGAGGTCGCCCATGCCATCACCCGCGCCTTCGCTCTGGTGGAGGACGCGGCTGCCGAGCTGGAAGCGCAAGCGCCCCCGGAAAGCCACGGTCCCCATCCCCCCGATCTGCGTGCCCATTACCTGCGTGCCCATTACCTGCGTGCCCTGGTGGCCGCCCGCGCCGACCGCGACGCCATCTTTCAGGCGGGTCTGTTTTCCGACCCGGCATGGGAGATGATGCTCGATCTCGCCGTGGCGGAGGCAAGCCAGCGCCCCATCTCTGTCACCAGCCTGTGCATCGCCTCCGGCGCGCCCGCCACCACCGCCTTGCGCCGCATCGATGACCTGGAGGCGGCCGGGCTCGTGACCCGCACGCCCGACGCCTGCGACCGGCGGCGCATCATCGTCGTTCTCACCGATCACGGGCGCGGGCGCATGGAGGCGTTCGTGCGCCGCCAGGCCGACCGCTTCGGCATCACTCTGGATTGATCTCCGCCGGCGTCTGCCCGCGCGGGCGGCGGCGCCCGCGGATCAAGGGAGGAGCGAGGGAAAGGAGCAAGAGGGAGAGAGGGCACCTTACTCCGGGAGCCGGAACGGGTCGGATGGCACCGCGGACGGCCACCACCCGACCCCCCCACCCCGTGCCGGTCAGGGCTTGGCACGGGATCCCGGCAGGCGCGCCCGACGCGAGACCGGCAGGGCGCGGGCGGCGCATGGATCGATACAATTCGGCTCTAGAGCGCTTTCCGTTCGCACGAGCTCACGGCAATCGCTCTAGATTTTTGTATTGACGCATTTTCTTCACGCGAACCGGTATCCACTTCGCTCGAAAACGCTCTAGCACGCACGATCGGGGAGTGCGTTGGGAGACTGATCCAAAAGGGACCGAATCCGCCACGCCCGATCCCATGTTGGCCTCGCTTGAAAAAAGCCCTGGGGACGGAAGCAGGCGCGGCCGCGCCGGCCACGGCGATTCGCGCCATCCCGCCCTGATTCGCCCGCGATCAGACACGCCGCTTCCTGCCTCTCAAAGCGTCGGCGCGCGGCGTGCGGTCAGGGGGTGTTGCGGCGGGGGACGGTGAAGTGGTGGAGCCAGGCGGAATCGAACCGCCGACCTCTTGAATGCCATTCAAGCGCTCTCCCAACTGAGCTATGGCCCCACGCGGGGAAGCGTGGTCGCGTCCGGGACGATCCGGGCGAACCCGAACCGCGTGCCGCACGCTTATGGGAAATTTGGTGGAGCCAGGCGGAATCGAACCGCCGACCTCTTGAATGCCATTCAAGCGCTCTCCCAACTGAGCTATGGCCCCACTTAACCGCGGCCTGCGCGCAGGACGCTCCGTTGGGGGGAGACGCCTTGTCTGCGTGCCGGGAAATCCGCGGCGGATGCTTGGTGAACCTTGATCGTGAAACCGGGTCCGCCGAGCGAGAGCGGCCTTTAAGCACAGGCCGCGTCGGGTATCAAGCCTCTTCGTCGTCCTCGAGGGCTTCACCGATGAGATCGGAGACGTCGTCCCCATCATCTTCGTCTTCTTCGAGGAAGGTGTCGTCGTCACCGGCCTCGATGTCGTCGTCCACGTCCACATCGTCGCCCACGACCACCTTGGCGGGGGCGGCGGCTTCCTCGTCGGCCTCCTCGAGGCTGATGACCTCGGCCTCGGTGTCCTCGGTTTCCACCTCCTCGACCGGGCCACGCGGCTCGGCTCGGCTCGACCCGCGGACGGCGGGCTCGAAATAGGATCGCGGATAGGACTCCCCCGTGAACGGCGACACGACGGGGTCCTTATTCAGGTCGTAGAACTTGCGCCCCGTAACAGGACAGATGCGCTTCGTGCCGAGTTCAGCTTTCGCCACGGCAAAGATCCTCGGAAGGGCTAAACAGGAGCGTGCTCCATTGGCGCCAGACGTATCCCCTGTCAAGGGCCGATCATCAGGCAAGCGCGGGGCGGTGACGCCTCGCCGCGCCCTGTGCTAGAGCACGCGACGGTCGGCTTGCACGGCGAGGCGAGTGGATACGGCTCTCCGCGAGCCGGCGTGCCAACGCAAAACCATCGCCCGGCAAACCATCGCCCAGCCGTCATCGCCCAAGATGCCAACGCTTGACGCCAACGCTTGAGGAAGGCCCCCATGTCCGCCACCCGCAGCGCCGCTCCCGCCTCCGGCCACGGCGACGGCCCGGCTGAGCCCGCGACCGCCCTTCGCTCCCCTGCGCTCACCGGCCGCGTGCGCGTGCCGGGCGACAAGTCGGTGTCGCACCGCGCGCTGATCTTCGGCCTGTTCGCGGAGGGCATCACCCGCATCACCGGCCTGCTGGAAGGCGAGGACGTGCTGAACACGGCCAAAGCCTGCGCCGCCCTTGGCGCGCGCGTCACCCGCCGCGGCCCCGGCGACTGGGAGGTGGAGGGCGCCGGCGCCGACGGGCTCTCCTCCCCCGCCGCCCCGCTGGATTTCGGCAATTCCGGTACCGGCGTGCGCCTGATGATGGGCGCCGTGGCCGGGCAGGACGTGACCGCCACCTTCGACGGCGACGCCAGCCTGCGGCGGCGGCCCATGAAACGCGTGCTGGACCCGCTCACCGCCATGGGCGTGGAAATCGTGGACAGCGCCGAGGGCGGGCGCCTGCCCCTCACCCTCAGGGGCAGCGACACCACCAGGGCCATCACCTACGAGACCCCGATGCCGTCCGCGCAGGTGAAGTCCGCGGTGCTGCTGGCCGGCCTCGGCGCCGCGGGCGAGACCGTGGTGATCGAGCGCGAGGCCACCCGCGACCACACCGAGCGGATGCTCGCCCATTTCGGCGCCGACGTGCGGGTGGAGCCCCATGGCGCCCACGGCCGCCGCATCGCGCTCAAGGGCCGGCCCACCCTGGTGGCGGCCCCCGTGGACGTGCCGGCGGACCCCTCCTCCGCCGCCTTCCCGCTGGTGGCGGCGCTGATCGTGCCCGGCTCCGACGTGACATTGACCGACGTGATGATGAACCCGCTGCGCACCGGCCTCATCACCACGCTCATCGAAATGGGCGCCAGCATCGAGGTGGTGGCCGAGCGCACCGAGGGCGGCGAGCATGTGGCCGACCTGCGGGTGCGCCATTCCCGCCTGAAGGGCGTGGAGGTGCCGCCCGAGCGCGCACCGGCCATGATCGACGAATATCCCGTCCTCGCCGTGGCCGCCGCCTTCGCCGAGGGCGTCACCGCCATGCGCGGCCTCTCCGAGCTGCGGGTGAAGGAAAGCGATCGCCTGGCGGCGGTGGCGGACGGCCTTGCCGCCTGCGGCGTGGCCCATGAGGTGGTGGGGGACGACCTCCTCGTCACCGGCGCCGCCACGGTCAAGGGCGGCGGTCCGGTGGCCACCCACATGGATCATCGCATCGCCATGTCATTCCTGGTGCTGGGCCTTGCCAGCGAAGAGGGCGTGAGCGTGGACGACGTGGCTTTCATCGCCACCTCCTTCCCCACCTTCATGCCCATGATGCGCGCCCTCGGCGCCGTCATCGCGTGAGGATTGCAGCCGTGGTCATCGCCATCGACGGGCCGGCGGCCTCCGGCAAGGGCACCCTGGCCCGCCGGCTCGCCGCGCATTACGGCCTGCCCCACCTCGACACCGGCCTGCTCTACCGGGCCGTGGGGGCCATCGTGCTGGCGCAGGGGCGGCTTCAGGACGAGGCGGCCTCGGTGGAGGCCGCGCGGGCGCTGGACGTGGCGACGCTCGATCCCGAGGCCCTGCGCACGGCGGAATTGGGCGAGGCCGCCTCGGTGGTGGCGGCACGCGGCGGCGTGCGCGCGGCGCTGCTGGATCTCCAGCACCGATTCGCGGCCCAACCCGGCGGCGCAGTGCTGGACGGGCGGGACATCGGCACCGTCATCTGTCCGACGGCGCAGGCCAAGCTGTTCGTGACGGCGACGCCGGAGGTGCGCGCCGAGCGGCGCCACCGCGAACTGATCGGACGGGGCGAGGACGTGGCCTACGACACCATCCTGGCGGACATCCGCAAGCGCGACGAGCGTGATTCGGCCCGCGCCGCCGCGCCACTGGTGCAGGCGGACGACGCGGTGCTGCTCGACACCTCGGCGCTGGACATCGCCCAAGCGTTCGCCGCGGCCCTCGCCATCGTGGAGGCGCGGGGGGCCGGGCGGTGAGGCGTCAGGCCTTCAGCCGGTCGAAGGTGCGCGCCATCTCCTCGCGGCTCACATGATCGATGATGGCGGGCTCGAACACATCGGTGCCGGCGGCGAAGGCCGCTTCCGCATCGCTGCGTGCCAAGGCGATCCGCAGCGCGCCCACCAGATCGTAGAGCGCCCAGGGGTGGCCGGCATCGCGCAGCGCCGATTGCAACGCGCCTTGCACCAGCGCGCGCACCGTGCGGTGTGATTCGGAGACCGGCACCTCGTCGGCCTCGCCCTCCAGGGCGGCGACGCAGGCTTCCTCGTTGAACGAGACGTACCCCCGGCACGCCAGCGGGCGCACCGGATAGATCACGCAGATGCCGTCCACCAGGAACGGGCATTCGCGCCCCAGCGCCATGGTGCCGGACGTCTCGGGAGTGGCGACCGACGCGGCGGCGAGGCGCGCGGGCAGGTCGATGCCCACCTTGCGGAAGCCCTCCGCCATGGCCCGCACATAGCGCGCCACCATCAGCACCTCGGGGGCCGTGGCCACCACCTGGATGCGGCAACAGGTGCCGCAGCCCTTGCGGCAGGCCAGCGGCGGAAGATCCTTGGTCTGCTCGGCCACGTTGTGCTCGTAGCTGGAAAAGGCCTGCATCCAGATGCGGTCGAGAAAATTCGCCGCGCCCTTGTTGGCCCCGAGGGTGGTGCCGAAGGCGGAATGCTGGACCCGGAAGAACACGGCCGGCCCGGCCTCCCCGTTCGCATCCTGCTCACCTGTCTCCTCTGCCCGCCCCTCTGAAGCGTTCGCCACGGCAAGCCTCCAAAACTGCCATCCGCCCGCAAAGGGCGCGCGCAACGCTCTCCGAGGCGGTGAGCCGGCGCATTGAGATGGAACAAGCTATGTTTCGTCGGGCATAACGATCAACATGGGGAAACTGCGTAGGGCGGGCTTACGCGACCGTCGAGGAAGGAGAACCCGCACCGGCACGGCGCGGGTTCCTGATGCCTCAGAAGAAGGAGCCGACCACGCTGGTGTGCTCCACCGACGGCGCGCTGGCGAAATGGGGGCTGGCGAGGCGGCGCCATTCCTGGAATTCGGGGGCATTGCGGAAGTGGACCATGTGGTCCTCCACGCTGTCCCAGGTCACCACGAGATAATAGCAGCTGGGCTTTTCCACCGAGCGCTCGAGCGACAGGCCGCGGCAGCCGCGCGACTTCTGGAAGAACGGGGCGGCTTCCTTCACCGCGGCTTCGAAAGCCGATTCCGAGCCTTCCTTGATGTCGAGCGTGGCGATCTCATAGACCATGATGTTTTCCTTCCCAGTGGCGGCCCGTCCGCGCCGCCGCGCGGGACATTAAGGCTTCGCCCCGTCGAGGCAAGATCACCCGCCGCCGGACCTGAGGCCCGCCAACACGCTCGCCGGTCGTATCTCAGTTTGAAAAGAAACGCCGTCGGCCCCCTCTCCCGCTTGCGGGGGAGGGCTGGGGAGGGGGAGGGACTGCGCATCGGCACCGACGGCGCCAAGGAAAACCACCTGTTGCCCCCACCCTGCCCTCCCCCGCCTGAACTCGGCTGTTGCCGAGTTCAGCTCCTGAGGACCGAAACCGGAAAAATCCGGCTTCGGTCGGGAGAGGGTTCCATTGTGCCCGGTCGAAGCAGCAGAACTTCAACTGGGACACCACCCCACTCGCCAACACACTTGCCAATGGACTTGCCAAGCCGGGATGGAAGAGGCAAACCCGCACCATCATTGCGAAACACGAGCTTTGCCATGGCCCATTGGCTCTACAAGTCCGAACCCTTCAAATGGTCGTGGGACATGCAGGTGAAGGCCGGCGCCAAGGGCACCCACTGGGACGGGGTGCGCAACCACCTCGCCAAGCAGCAGCTGCTGGCCATGAAGAAGGGCGACAGGGGCCTCTTCTACCATTCCAACGAGGGCAAGGAGGTCGTCGGCATCGTGGAGGTCATCAAGGAGGCCTACCCCGACCCCTCCGACCCCTCGGGCAAGTTCTTCATGGTGGACATCAAGGCGGTGAAGCCCTTCAAGACCCCGGTGACGCTGGCCGCCGTCAAGGCCGAGCCCCGGCTCCAGGAGATGGCGCTCATCAAGTTCTCCCGCCTCTCGGTGCAGCCGGTGAGCGATGAGGAATGGGATATCGTCTGCGGGATGGGCGGGGTGTGAGAGCGCCCATCGCCGACCCGCTCGCCTTCATCCGCGCCGAAACCCGCCTGAACCCGGTGCCGCTGGTGCCGGAAATCTCGCTCTACATCGCCGACGAGGCGGTGCCCATCTGGCAGCGCACCGAGGAAGAACTGGGCGAAATGGGCCTGCCGCCGCCGTTCTGGGCCTTCGCCTGGGCCGGCGGGCAGGCGCTGGCGCGGCATGTGCTCGACCATCCCGAAACGGTGGCGGGCCGCAGGGTGCTGGATTTCGCCTCCGGCTCCGGCCTCGTGGGCATCGCCGCCATGAAGGCGGGAGCGGCGGCCGTCACCTGCGCCGATATCGACCCCTTCGCCCGCGCCGCCATCGGCCTCAACGGGCAGGCCAACGGCGTGCTCCTCACCGCCACCGACCACGACCTCATCGGCACGGACGACGGCTGGCAGACCGTGCTCGCCGGCGACATCGCCTATGAAAGGGACCTGTCCGCGCGGGTGTTCGACTGGCTGATCGCCCTGTCCGCGCGCGGCGCCACCGTGCTCATCGGCGATCCCGGCCGCACCTATCTGCCGAAGGACCGGCTGGAGCACCTCGCCGCATACGCCGTGCCGGTGACGCGGGAGCTGGAGGACATGGAGATCAAGCGCACCAGCGTCTGGCGGCCGCGCGCCGCGTAAACTGGCACCCCCCTCAGCACGGCCCCTGCGCCTTGCTGCTGCAGAAGGCCTTGTGCAGCGCCTCGATGATGTGGAGCACTTCCTCGCGGGCGATGCGGTAGTGAACGCTGGTCCCCTCGCGGCGGGCCTCCACCAGCCCGTCGGCGCGCAGGCGCATGAGTTGCTGGGACATGGGCACCTGCTCGATGCCCAGTTCGTCCCGCAACTGGCCCACCGACTTCTCCCCGCTGCCCAGCGCGCACAGCACCAGCAGGCGCTGCGGATGGGACAGGCTGCGCATCAATTCGGCCGCCCGTTCCGAAGCGGGCATCATATCAACAACATTCATGATCTTGAATTTATGATATTTGAATGTTAAGTGCAAACGATCATGCACGGGCACGGGGTCCGCGCGTTTTCGAGGAACTAGGATAATGTCGGTTGATCGCGCCGTCATGTTGTTTGCCGGGATCATGGTGCTCGCCTCCCTCGGCCTCGGCCTTTTCGTCTCCCCGCACTGGTTCTGGCTCACCGCCTTCGTGGGCGCGAACCTGATGCAGGCCTCCGTCACCGGCTTCTGCCCGGCCGCCATGGTGCTGAAGAAGCTGGGCCTGAAGCCCGGCGTCGCCTTCTCCTGAGCCCACGCCCGGCGCCGGCCGGGCTGAAGAGACCCAATATGCACCTGCCCTCCCTCGCGCTCCTTGCAGCGCTCCTCGCCTCTTCCGCCGCATGGGCGGGGGATTTCACCGTGCGCCTGGAGCGGGTGCCGGAGCTGAAAGCCGTATTCGGCGAGGTGGAAAGCCGCACCGTGGTGCCCGCCCGCGCCCGCATCGGCGGCACCTTGCGCGCGGTCTCGGTGTCCGAGGGCAGCCTGGTGAAGGAAGGCGACGAGATCGCCTTGGTGGTGGACGACAAGCTCGCCCTCTCCCTCAATGCCGCCGAGGCCAAGATCAAGGAGCTGAAGTCCCAGCTCGAAAACGCCCGCGTGGAGCTGGACCGCACCCAGCAGCTCGTCGCCAGGGGCGTCGCCAGCCAGAGCCGGCTCGATACGGGCAAGACCCTGTTCGACGTGGCCACCAACCAGGTCACCGCCGCCGAGGCCGACCGCGCCGTGGTGCTCCAGCGCGCCCGCGAGGGCGCGGTGGTGGCCCCGGCCGACGGGCGGGTGCTCACCGTTCCGGTGACGCCGGGCAGCGTGGTGCTGGCCGGCGACGAGATCGCCCGCATCGCCTCCGGCCCCTATTACCTGCGCCTCAGCCTGCCCGAGCGCCACGCTGCCGACATCCGCGAGGGCGGCAGCGTGCGCATCGGCCGGCGCGGCATCACCGAGGATACGGCCGGAACGCCGGCCACCGCACGCCTCGGCCGGGTGGTGAAGGTCTATCCGGAAATCACCGCCGGCCGGGTCATGGCCGACGTGGAGGTGGACGGCCTCGGCGATTATTTCGTCAACGAGCGCACCCTGGTGTGGGTGGAGATCGGCCGCCGCGCCGTGCTCGCCATCCCCCCAGCCCTGGTCTCGACCCGCCACGGCATCGATTATGTGCGCGTCGCCACGCCGCGCGGCGGCCTCGACGTGCCCGTGGTGCTGGGCGCCCGCCTGACCGACGCCGGCGGGGAGCGGGTGGAAGTGCTCACCGGCCTTGCCGACGGCGACCAGATCCAGGCCCCGGGGCACTGACATGACCGAACAGCCCCCCCGCCCCCTCGGCCTCGCCGGCGTGCTGACGCGCGCCTTCATCACCTCGCCGCTGACGCCGCTGCTGCTCATCGCCGCCTTCGCCTTCGGCCTCATCGCGCTCATCACCCTGCCGCGCGAGGAGGAGCCGCAAATCTCCGTGCCCATGGTGGACATCTCGGTCTCGGCCCAGGGCCTGAAGGCGGAAGACGCGGTGAAGCTCGTCACCGAGCCGCTGGAAACCATCGTCAAGGCCATCGACGGGGTGGAGCACGTCTATTCCACCACCCAGGACGACGGCGTCATCGTCACCGCCCGCTTCCTCACCGGCACCAGCCCGGATGCCGCCATCCTGCGCGTGCACGAGAAGGTGCGGGCCAATCTCGACCGCATGCCGGTGGGCATCACCGAGCCGCTCATCGTCGGGCGCTCCATCGACGACGTGGCCATCCTGGTCCTCACCCTGACGCCGAAGCCGGAGGCGGCGGAGCGCTGGACCGCCAACGCCCTCACCCGCGTCGCCCGCGAGCTGCAGGCGGACATCGCCAAGCTGCCGGACATCGGCCTCACCTACATGGTGGGCGAGCAGCCGGAGGAGATCCGCGTCGCCCCCGATCCGGAGCGCCTGTCGCTCTACGGCATCACCCTCGCCCAGCTCGCCGGCAAGCTGGAGGGCGCCAACCGCACCTTCAACACCGGCACCGTGCGTGAGGCGGCCTCCCAGCGCACCCTCGTCGCCGGCCAGACGCTCCAGACCCCGGCCGAAATCGGCAACATCCTGCTCACCGCCCGCGACGGCCGTCCGGTCTATGTGCGCGACGTGGGTGAGGTGACCCTGGCCACCGACACCGCCGAGAGCCGCGTCTTCCATGTGGCGAAGACGGCGGAGGGCCTTGCCCGCCGCCCCGCCGTGTCGCTCGCCATCGCCAAGCGGCCCGGCACCAATGCGGTGGTGATCGCCGAACAGGTGCTGCGCCAGATCGAGGCCGCCCATGGGGGTACCCTGCCGGCGGACGTGGAGGTGCAGGTCACCCGCAATTACGGCGAGAGCGCCAACGAGAAGGCCAACGAGCTGCTGCTGCATCTCGGCCTCGCCACCGTGTCCATCGTGGTGCTGGTGGGATTTGCCATCGGCCGGCGCGAGGCGCTGGTGGTGGCGGTGGTGATCCCCACCACCATCCTGCTCACCCTCTTCGCCGCCCGCCTCATGGGCTACACCCTCAACCGGGTGAGCCTGTTCGCGCTCATCTTCTCCATCGGCATCCTGGTGGACGACGCCATCGTCGTCATCGAGAACATTGCCCGCCACTGGGCCATGAAGGATGGCCGCACGCGCGCCGAAGCCGCCATCGACGCGGTGGCGGAGGTGGGCAACCCCACCATCGTCGCCACGCTCACCGTGGTGGCGGCGCTGCTGCCCATGCTGTTCGTGTCCGGCATGATGGGGCCGTACATGAGCCCCATCCCCGCCAATGCCTCGGCGGCCATGGTGTTCTCCTTCTTCGTGGCGGTGGTGCTCACCCCCTGGCTGATGCTGAAGCTCGCCGGCCGGGACACCGGCGCCGTCCTCCATGCCGAGGCGGCGGACGGCGGGCGGCTCGGGCGCTTCTATCGCCGCGTGGCCGCGCCCATCCTCGCCTCGCGGGCACGCTCGGGGGCTTTCCTCGCCGTGGTCGGGGTGGCGACGCTGGCCTCCCTGAGCCTGTTCTACACCCAGGGCGTGACGGTGAAGCTCTTGCCGTTCGACAACAAGACCGAGCTGGCCGTCATCCTCGACCTGCCCGCCGATACCTCGGTGGAGACCACCAACCGCACCCTGCAGGACATGGTGAACGCGCTGGCGGACCTGCCGGAGGCGGTTTCGTTCCAGACCCACGCGGGCACGGCGGCGCCCTTCAACTTCAACGGGCTGGTGCGCCATTACGGCCTGCGGTCCGCGCCCCGGCAGGGCGACATCGAGCTCACGCTCCAGCCCAAGGGCGAGCGCAGCCGGGCCAGCCACGCCATCGCCCTCGACGTGCGCGAGCGGCTGGAAGCCATTCCCCTGCCCGCCGGCAGCGCGCTGAAGGTGGTGGAGCCGCCCCCCGGCCCACCGGTGCTGGCGACACTACTCGCCGAGATCTACGGCCCCGACCCGGACACCCGGCGCGCGGTCGCCCGCAAGGTGCGCCAGGCGTTCGAGAGCGTGCCCTTCATCGTGGACGTGGACGACAGCTTCGGCACGCCGGGCGAGCGGGTGCGCCTCGCCATCGACCAGGACAACCTCGAATTCTACAAGGTGGAGCAGGGCGACGTTTACGACGCCATCCGCTCCGTCTTCACCGGGGCGACGCTGGGCTATTCCCATCGCGGCGGCGGGCGGGCGCCCATCCCCATCCGCCTCGCCTTGCCCAAGGGCGAGCAGGCGGTGGAACCGCGCACCCTCGCCACTCCGGTGCCCGCCAACGCCCTGCCCGGCGGGCGCGGCGTGGTGGAGCTGGGCGACGTGGTGCGCGTGGTGCGCGAGCCGGCCTCCTTCCCCATCTTCCGCCATAACGGCCGCGCCGCCGAGATGGTCTCCGCCGACCTCGCCGGGGCCTATGAGGCTCCCGTCTACGGCATGCTGGCGGTGTCGAAGGCGCTGGACGCGGCGGATTTCGGCGACCTGCCGAAACCTCAGATCACCCTTCACGGCCAGCCCACCGACGAAAGCCGGCCGACCCTGCTGTGGGACGGGGAATGGGAGGTGACCTATGTGACCTTCCGCGACATGGGTGCCGCCTTCGGCGTGGCCATCCTCGGCATCTACATCCTGGTGGTGGCGCAGTTCGGCTCGTTCAAGCTGCCGCTGGTGATCCTGACGCCCATCCCGCTCACCTTCATCGGCATCATGGCGGGGCACTGGCTGTTCGGTGCGCCGTTCTCGGCCACCTCCATGATCGGCTTCATCGCGCTGGCGGGCATCATCGTGCGCAATTCCATCCTGCTGGTGGACTTCATCCGCCACGCCCGCGCGCCGGGCCGCCCCCTCACCGACGTGCTGCTGGAGGCGGGCGCCATCCGCTTCAAGCCGATCCTGCTCACCGCGCTCGCGGCCATGATCGGGGCGGCGGTGATCCTCACCGATCCCATCTTCCAGGGCCTCGCCATCTCGCTGCTGTTCGGCCTCGCCTCCTCCACCGCGCTGACGGTGCTGGTGATCCCGGCCATCTACGTGGTGCTGCGGGGCGAGCGGAAGACGGCCTGAGCCAAGGGTGAGCCAAGGCTTTGGTGGACAGCGCGGCGATGGCACGGATTTCGCGCCCCGGGGCGCTTGACAGCATGGGGGCCCAACTCATAAATGGCGCCTCCCATGGATCGGGGCCGTAGCTCAGATGGGAGAGCGCTGCAATCGCACTGCAGAGGTCAGGGGTTCGATTCCCCTCGGCTCCACCATTTAAATGACATAAGCTATTGAAATATAACGGGTTTCTGACGCTCGATTCGCATCAACCCCACTACTAACCCCACTGCGTGACACTGGCTTTGGGCGAATGCTCACGGACACATCCGGACGATTGTCCCCTGAAATGGGAAGGGGCCATCCGGTGGACAGCCCCTTAGATAACCCCTGCTTCGGCGCCCGAATCATGCTGCCCTGTCGTCATTCTCGGCGCGGGGAAAAGCCGGCGTCGCGACAGGCTTGATGCTCGTGCCTTGGATCGCCTTCACCAGCAGCGTGAGCGGGTTCTCTGCGTCGCCCTTCAGGGTGAGCTTGTCGTTCAGCATGCCCAGGTGACGCGCCAGCAGCGTGAGCGCGCCCAGCTTGTCGGCCAGCTTGATCTTCCTGACGCTGCCGGTGTGCTCGCCATCCTCGTTCAGGATCTCAGCGACCTCCAGGCCGGCAATCGCTGCGGCCGTCTCGTCGTCGAGCTGATCGAGCGGCTTCATGCTGCCGTCCGGATTGAACGCCTTGCGGATATCGAAGAAGGCGATGCGTGCCAACTCCTGAAGGACGCGTTCGGCAGTGATCCCCGTCCGAGCGGACCGTTCGTCCATCGCCCTTTGAATTTCACGAGCAATGTCTGGTTTAATGAGGTTCTCACTACCGATCTTCACCGCAGTCCAGCGGCTGTAACCTGCCCTGATCGCCGCTTGGGTGGCGTTTAGGTCCACTAGGTACTCTTCCACAAATCGTCTCTGCCGGGGTGTCATCTCTCTCTTCCTCTCTTACCCTGTCCAGAAAATCCAGTTATCCAGAAAGTGTTTTTTGTAATTAATTTCAATTAGATACGCAAATCCACTTTACGGATAGACGGCATTTTCTGGCGTCAAGTTAATCAGGCACGGCTGTCGGGGGGCACACCATGAAGTCCTTGGCCGGGCGGCCCTTGCCGCGTGATCCGGGCACTGCCGCCGCCTTTATGTACCCAAGGTCTTCCAGTTCCTCGCAAGCTGCGGTCATCGCCGCCGCTTGCCGAAGTTGCCCTCCGATCTTGTATCGGAGCTTGGACGCATTAAAGGTTTTCAGGCTGTTGGCCTGGAGGTATCTCGCAAGTGCCGCGGCGTTGCTCTCTACGGCCGGCACGGCGGCATCGCCGAACACGCGTTCAGCCATGGGAATGAAGTAGCTGAGCATCATCTCGCACGCCGTCGCGACAGCGGCCTCGCCGATCTCGGTGGGCTCATCGAACGGATCGCGCGACGAGGCAGCCCACCATAGGTAGGCGAGGATCGTGGCGAGGCGCACGACATTGCCCCGGACTTTACCGAGGGTGCCCCTCATCAGCCGGGAGGCGCCTTCCTCTCTCGCCTTCATGTCGCGCGCGATGTGCTCAAGCCGCTGGATCGCGGCTTCCTCCAGCGGCACAAGCACCGGGGTATCGGGGCGGCCGGCCGGCTGCGGGTCCATGCCGAGGCGGGCGAGGCGGCTGATCACGCGTTGCGCCACGCTGTCATCCACGCGCTCGCGAGCGACGGTGAAGCCGGGAACAGGGTCCGGCCAGCACCAGAGGAAGCGTGAGACCAAACCGTCATCAGTGCCGGTGATCAGCTCTGCCGCCCGATCCGGCTGGATGCCGCCCACAATGCCGATGGCAAGATGTGGAATGCGGATCGGATCGTCCACCTTCACCCTGTCTACGATGTGGCTGCGCCCGTTGTAGGCCTGCAACCAGAATGTCCGATCTGCGCCACCGCTCCCGCTGTATCTGCCAAAACTGGCGAAGAGACCGGCAAGTTCGTCATGGAAGGAGAGGAAGCCTTTCGGATTGCCCTGCGCGATGTGCGCCAACTTCTCGATGGTGGCATCCTGCACCATGACGCGGCCTAGGAATGGCTTTGTGGGCTCGTCCATGCCTTCGGGGACCGAAAGCGGGACGGCCCTTGTCAACTCCGGGTCGCCCCGCATCGCCTCCCGAAGGGCTGATTTGTACGCTGCGCGTACCGCCTCGGCGGCGACCTTTTTGGTCTCCCATTCGGCCATCTGCTCGCGATAGACGGAGTCGAGGCGAGCCTCCTCGTCCGAGACAAGGCTCATGACCGCGCCGAGGGCGGGTGACTTGCCCGCTGAAGGGAAACCAACGAGAGCGCTGAAAAGGATGGGGGGCTCGTTCCACTTGGCTCCGGCCAGGGCGCGGCGCTGGTTTCCGATGACCCCACCGGCCAGCGCGAGGAGCGCAGTGCCCACATAATCAACGGGCGCGCATGTCGCCTTGGCGGTTGCCCGCACCCACGCCGCGAGCTGGGGGCCGAACCAATCTGAATCGAACGCGGGAGGCGCACGGCGGTGCTCGCCGAGCATCGACATGTCTGGAGCGGCCCACGTCGCTCCCGCTGCTACGGCGGCGGCGCCTACCTCGCTGGGCGCGCCATTGTCAGGACTGGCGAGATCCCGGTTCAACTCCACCGCCCGGCGCGCCTCCTCTTCCTCATCTGCCCATGCGGCGGGGAAAGAGGCCGGCTTCGCCAAACCAGCTTTCATCCCGCTGGTGATGGTTCGACGCGCCTCGGGAACCGAGAGGCCGCATTCCAGCGCCGCCGCCAGCAGGGCCTCCCGTGCCTCGCCCTCATCGAGAAAGCCGGCAGCGGCGTAGGTGGCGCAGTTGTGTGCGGCGACATTCAAGCGGTGGTTTCGGCCGCCTTCCGCTGCTGAAGCGACGGCTTTGGCCTCCCGGTCGAGAGCAGAGCGTGCATAGGCCAGCCGGCGGGGATCAAGCGTGTCCGGCAGCAGGCGGATGGCCGGTGATGGAGCGCTAGCCGGCTCCGGCTTCGGCCGCTCGATCAGTCGGTAAAGCCAATCCGGAGCGTCGGGAAAATCGGTGTCGGCGAAGGGCACGGAGAGCCACTGATAGCTGCGACCGTCGCTGCGCACGGACGGGGCGAGGACGACGTAACCCCCGTCGCCGCGCACGTCGATGCCAGGGGCGACCTTGCCGACTGAGTTCTTGACTGGCCGATCAGGGTCGAAACGGAAGAAAAGGTGCGTGCCGCAGCGGGGCGTTTCTGCGCAGGGGCAGTTCGGTAGCCGGCCATGGGTGGCTTCAAGCTGATCGAGTGCGGCGCCGCCGTCGAGGCGCTTTTCAGGATCAACGTCGAGGTCGAGCACCCACACGCCAGATGCCGTGCCAGTGGGCAAACCAACCATCGCCTGGGGCCATCGCTGCCACCATGCGCGGATGATCGGGACGATCGTCGTGGCGTCGCGATGCCCGTGATCGGTCAAAGGTGCCTTCGTTGCGGGATCGCAGGGAAAGACTGGCCAGCCCTTCGTCGCATAATCGAGCGCGGCCGCAAGCTCTTCTGTCGCGATTTCCGAGAATTTTGCGTTGCCGGCCAGTGTCGAATTGGATATGTTACCCACGGTTGCAGGGCCTTTGTGTTTTGAATGGACTGGTCTCGGCAAAGGCCAGCCCTTTTCTTTTTCACGCACCGAAGGTGCATCCCGATCCGTCTATTCAGCTTCTCGTCGTCGGCGTTCCTCTTCAAGCTCGGCGCGCGTCTTCGTGAGATAGTCTGACGCGGGCGGGGCGGACGGATCTTGAACCCACCGGCCGCACCAGCCGATGATGGTGTCGACTTTCGGATGGGCTCCGTCTGCCCGTTTTGAGTTTACAACCCTGCATTCGCCCCTCGGCCAGTTCGTGCCGCGCTCCAGCGGGAAGAAGAAGCGGCAAGTGGAGCACGAGGTCCCATCCGGTGAGCCATTTCCTCGACGGTTTTGGAAGTTGTCCGTGCGCATCGGTCAGCCCTCCATGCCAAGGAGGGCTTCGAGGTCGCTGACGAGAACAAGTCGGCGGCCACAAATCTTGCAATCCCGAATTCGGCGCTGCGTCAAAAGCTTGTACAAGGTAGTCCTGCTGACGGAATACCGAAGTGCTGCGTCCTTGATGGAGATTGCGCGGGGAACGATTTCGTTTGTCATTGGGATCACCTTGCGTTCGCGGTGATCCACACTTATTCGCAACCATCTTCGCCTGTCGAAAACAACAATTTCGCCAAGCTCATTTTCTTGGCGTAATTTTCTTGGCGCAATTTACGTGCTTCCGCCTCCACTTTGGACGGGCGGCCTGAACCGCTGCGGGTAGGAAACAGCTTCTTGGATGCCTTCTCAACATTCCGGCGAGGGACGGGTGCGCAGCGTTCGGCCAGAGCGTTGTTCAACTCGCGGTGCAGATTAGCTGGGTTCAGCGGATGCTTGCTCGTGCCTCCAAACCAGTCGTTGATCTTTCCAATCATCAAAAGCAGTTCGGCCTCTGAGGTCGTTGGCAACGTTGTATCGGGGGCGAGCTCAAGGCCTTCTGTCGTGGCCGCACCCAGGTGATCCCGCAGAAAGGCAATGAACGCAGCGCGCTCCACGATGACAAAGCGCCACTCATCTGGGCTGTTAGGCTGGAGCGCGCCATCTAGCCGTATCAGTGATGTATACCTTCTCGTATTGTCAGCCTCGTGAGAAAACGGACTGATTGATCCATCTTCAAAATCAAAGCCCCGCACGGCATCAATTGAGAACCACCACTCGCCAATCAGCTCCGATCGTCCTGTATTATTTGGCTCATCCTCCCGGAACCGCTTGGGTTGCCCCCTCATTGGGAGCCTGCCCGCGAGCGCCGCCGCCTGGAGACAACGCTGGAGGTTTGCAACAGCCGCGTTGAACCCGTCCGCGTCGTCTGCGGCGAGACCTTCAAGCAAGGCTCCTTGAAGCGGGATCGCTTCGTATACATCACAGTCGTCAGGCGTCACCTGACCCCAAAGCGCGAACTGCATAGCTTCGTCGAGGCGAAGCCATGCTCCGGCCGGAAGACGATTGATGTCGAAAACTGGTTTCGGGTCCATTTTCGCACATCCTGCGCGTGGAATTGGTTTGTCTCGCACGTCTGCGGACGTGGTCGGACGTATTATAGATGACCCAATCTTACGGCCAGTATACAATCCACAGATTATTGTCCGGAAGCGAATTGCTTCGCCCATGAAAAATGCCCCCGCCATGGAGGTGACGAGGGCGCTGAAGGAATAGCCGAATGTGATCTGGCAGAGAAGGTTTTATGGCCTGACGTAGATATTTCCCCCAAATGGGCTACCTGCACCAAACGGATTGTTGATGCTGTCGGGAGAAGATGGGCTTCCGTAGCGCCCGAATGGATTGCTGGTGCTATCCGGATCGAAGGGATTGGTGCTGAGCCGCCCACGATAGTTGCCCTGCTCGTCATAGAGCTTCGGCGCGTTCGTGGCGTAGGGGTTTGTCCACGAATTATTGCTGTACGGGCTCCCTCGGTCGGAATAGGGGTTCATCAACCCATTGGGCTTGTAGGGACTTCCGGCGCCGTAGGGATTGGAAAGGCAATTCGGATCGAAAGGGCAGACGGCCCCGGCAGTGCTGGCAGACAGCAGCAGGACGATGGATGCGGTGATGGTGCGCATGTGATGCCCCCCATCAGGCCTGAGCGGGCGCAGGCGCCGCGTGGAATTCACAGAGCCTGTCGAAAAGAGAGACCAGCTCGACGTTCGCGCGAGCGACTTCAAAAAAATCGCCCGTGGAGCGCACGTACGCTGCCTTCGCCCGCGCCTCCTCCTCAGTCTGCGGACGGCTCACGAGCAAAGCAATCCGCGCCTCGACAAGATTGTCATACAACGCGTCCGCAATCTCGTCGGCCCGCTTGTACTCCTGCGAGCCATAAACGAAGTCGTTAGCGACAGTGAATGCCGCATTGGCAGCAATCTGGGCGTCGCGATGTGCTTCGATCAATTTCTGCATGACAGACATGGGTATTTTCCTTGGCTATAGCGTGAAGCGTGTTCAGATTTGCTCGCACTCTATGGTGATCTTCGCGAACTAAAGATCCGCTCTGCGATCATATGATCGTGCAACGCCAAGAAACTACGTGGCAGCTTTGCCGGCCGTCCAATGAAGCATTTGAATCGATCCAGCGGCATTCATCATGGGGATGAATCGTTGGGCTGGAGCGCAGGTTGACCACAAGTGCTGCTGACGGCATCTTTCGGATGGCTCCGGGTCGCCCCGTGTCTGGTCAGCCGGTCCTTCTAGATCGGATATGGCAGCGGTATTGATGGTGGCTTGGGGTCGCCGCTTTGGCCCGAGACCGCGCCAGGGGACCCAGCAATGGGTTGATGGGTCTGCGCCCCTTCCCAAAGCGGCTTCTCCCCCTCGGACGTGGGGATCAAGGCACCGCCACGACCGATGCTGGTAAGATAAAACCAACCCCAAGTCCCAACGCCCGAAGCGATGGCGGCGAAGCACTGTAAAACGCCGTCGCCGTTGCTGGCAATCCTGCGGTGGCCCGCCGGCTCACTCCTCGGGCTCAGTGGGCATATCCTCAATCGCGTCCATGACTTTTCGTGCGGCGGCCTTCGTCAGCCGCACCGCCTGAAGGTGACCGTACCCTGCATCGCGAAGCTGGCGATAGTAGGCGCTCTCCTCCGCAAGCTTTGAGGAACCTGAAGCGCCCCCTGCCGGCGTGCTCGCCATCTCATCAATCACACGGACAGCTTCACGCGCGGCCCCACCACCGCCCTGCAAGCCGCCCACAACGGCACCGGCAGTCGCGCTACCGCCGGTCGCCATCGAAGCAACGACGGTAGGCACCACGCTGCCAAGGACATCCGAGGCCAATGCGACGTAGCCGTAGAAGCTCGGGTTTTTGCCGAGTGTCCACGTCGATGGCTTGAGAAGATCACCCTCCGGCGTCGAGTTCGCAATGGCGCGCTTGGTATATTCCGAAACACCACCACGCGTCCGTTCACCCATCCCGTGAAGCGTGCTGGCAACTCCCTCCATGAGGTTGGCTGGACGATACGCCGTACCCGTCGCTGCCTCGACCAACGGCGCACTGGCATTGCGCGCGATGATCTTGGACGCAACGCCAGCGCCGTGAGCCGTATCGCCAAGAGCGCCATAGACGCCTGCGGACCCCAGCAAAGCGATGTCGCGGGCCTTGCCCGCCACGCCCGGCTCATCCGCCTCGGGTAGTTTCGCCCGTGGCGGAATGGCCGTGGTGCCGGCCTCAGGGGAGATGCCACCTGGCATCCAGATCGGAGGGGAACTCGCGGTCGGCTGCGTCCTTCCGGTCGCGCCCTGCGCAAGGAAATCAACCTGCGGCAGCTTCGCGCGTGACTTTGCCAACGCATCCTGTTGCTGAGGGCGGCCGGGCATCCACAGCGACGGGGCTTGTACCGCCGGGGGCATTGCTTGAGGCAGGATAGTAGAGGCTGACGGCGCCTGCCGTTGAGCGACCTCCTTTTGCGCCGCTGCTTCTTGCTCCCGGATAAGAGCGACGGCCCGGCTCGTCTTCTCCTGATCCGGGAGCCTGAAGAAGGTGGGGTCGTTCGCCATAAGCGTGCGCGTCGCGGACTCGATCCGCTTGCGGAACTGCTCGACGCCACCAGGACCCTGCGCTTCGGCCTGTTTCAGCATGTGCTCGAACAGCAACTTGTTTTGATCGCGCTGTTCGCTGCGATTTTCCTTCGCAATCTCAGTGCGCGCCTTATCCGTTGCCTCAAGCTGGCTCATGCCGAACTTGAACACCTGTTCCGGCGACATCACCATCATGCCGTAGCGGTACAGACTTTCCATGCCGTCGAAAGACTGCTTCGTGACCTTGCCGTCCGGGGTGGTGAACTCGATATCGGCGCCGATAGCCCGGCCACTTTGATCCTTGCGGATGGTCGCCTTGGCCTTCATTCCGTCATCGAAGTAGCCGGGTGCATTGTAGGCGTCGGAGATGTGCTTGGCGAACCCGTCTGCATCGCCCATCTGGGCCGCCTGCATGCCATGCACCCAACTCTCCATGCCCTTCTGGACCTGTTCGTTCTTCACCCACTCCTGGTAGGCCTTGGCCTTCTCCGGCTGTCCGGCACGGATGTAAGCCTCGGTCACCTTGGGTGTGCCCTCCTTCACGTAATAGTCGAGGAAGGGCTTCACGCCGTCCTGCGCGGCCGTCTTGGCCTGAGCCTGATCTGTGAAGGTCTTATCGCCTACCTGCCATGCCGGGAGGCCCTTGCCATCCATGGTCGGACCCTGCGCCTCGATAGGCTGGATCGATTTCCCGATGTCGGCATTGCGCTTCGCGGTGGCATCGGTGGCGGCCTGATCGTAGGCGCCTTTGATGGTATCCGCCGACTTCCATTCCTGCCGCTGGCGGTCACGCTGCTCCCGCTGGAAGCCGATGCTCTCGTCTTCCGACGCGCGACGCCGCGTCCGATCCTCTGCCGCAATGGTGCGGTCTTCATCCTCGTAGCGCCGCTTGCGCTCGCGGTCTTCCTTCGAGGTCATCATCTTGTCCATGGTGGCAAAGCCGGTCATGAACGAACCAATTCCCAATCCGCCGCTGGCCATCACGCGTCCCCCTCAGTGTTGGTAGTGAGGGCGACGCTGGCCGTGGCCCCATTGAAAGCAGCTTTGATTTCCGCCATGCGCGCCAGAACATCGGGATGCAGCGCAGTCTCCACCGCGTCGCCGCGATCAATCGCACGGCGCAAGCGAGCAGCATTGGCCTCGATCTTGGATCGGCGCCGGTCGCCCTCCAGATCCGCAATGGCCATGAGCGCGATAGCCTGCACGTGGTGCAGGGCAGCGATCCGCTCCACATCAGCGTGTGAGGCGTCAGCTTCGGTGGCGCGGGATGTCGAGCGCAGGATGAAGATGTCCGCACCGCCCTCAGCGGCGGCGGCTTGCAGCGCGGAAAGGCGCCTGAAGGCCGTCAGCGGATCGAATACCGAAGGCTCGAACCCGATGAAGTAGCGGAGGATGAAGGCGGGAACCGGCTCAGCGCCGGGTGAAGACGGATTGCGGCGCATCGTGCGCTCCTGTGCGGTTGGCGGCGACCGGAGCATTGCCAACGGTCGTACCGTTCTTCTTCGTCAGCTCGAAACGCGTCCCATCCGGGAACTCGATGGCGAGACGCGCGTGGTGCCCCCCTGAAGTCCGGCGTTCGGCAAGCATCACCACGGCGTCGCCGATGCGGAGAACTTCGCCCATGTGGAGGGAAACGAGCTTCATGCGCCAACGATAGCGCGGCTCATAATATACTGCAATATCAAACAGTTATGAGGACAGGCGCGGACATTGGCGGACGACTGTGAACGTCCTCGGACGTTGACAAGCCGATCTTTTGTGAACTATAGTTTACACATGATCGAGGTGCGCCAGACCGACGAATTCATCGCCTGGATCAAAGCGCTTCGTGATGCCAATGCCCGAGCGCGGATCGTCAACCGTATGCGCCGCCTCGCTGCCGGCAATCCCGGCGATGTGAAGCCGATAGGCTCAGGCGTCAGTGAAATGCGGATCGACTACGGTCCCGGCTACCGGGTCTATTTCGTGCAACGCGGTGATGTTCTGGTGATCCTGCTGTGCGGCGGGGACAAGCGCACGCAGGAAAAGGACATCGCTATGGCCAAGGCGCTCGCCGAGGATCTGGAGGAATGACATGGCAACCAAGACCACCAAATTCGACGCGGCGGACTACATCGACACCACCGAGGATGTCATCGCCAACATCGAAGCCGCCTTCGAGGATGGCGACCCTACGGTCATCACCATGACGCTCGGCGACATCGCTCGCTCCAAGGGCATGACGGCGGTCGCGAAGGAGGCTGGCGTGACCCGCGAGGCGCTCTACAAGGCTCTGAGCGCTGATGGCGACCCGAAGCTGTCGACACTGCTGGGGGTGATGAAGGCGCTGGGCCTGCAGCTCACAGTGGTTCGGGGGCGGGCGGCATGAACAACACCGCCGCCGAGGAAGCCGTAGATGCTGCGGCCGTGCGCCGGTTCAAAGAGCAGGTCGCCAAGGGGGAGTAGGCGGCATCAAGCCGCCCGCCTCTTCGCCACCTTGGCGATGGTCGCGCGGCTGCATCCCGTCGCGGCCTGGATCTGCGACCAAGACACCCCCTTCTCCAGCATCGCGGTGATGCCGGCATTGCGTCCCACGTCCTCGGGGCGCCCGGTATAGCGGCCCTCGGCCTTCGCCCTGGTCTGCCCCTGTGCCTGACGGCGGCGCCGGTCCTCGTAATCCTTCCGGGCCACGGCAGCGAGCACGTCCAGCATCATGGCATTCACGGCCGCGAACATGCGCGAAGTGAATTCGTCGGCTGGTGCCGCCAGCATCCACGAGGTGGGCAGGTCGAGCGCCACGACGCGCACCTGCCGGGCGTCCAGCTCGGAGCGGAGGTGCTGCCAGTCGGCGGACGTGAGGCGGGACAGGCGATCCACCTGTTCGATCAGCAGCACGTCACCCGGCCGGCTATCGGCTAGCAGTCGGAACAGCTCCGGCCGCGCCAGCTTCGCGCCGCTCTCGTTCTCAACGTAAGTCGCCGCGATCCGCAGGCCCTTGTCGTTGGCGAAGGCCTCAAGATCGGCCCGAGCACGGGACGCATCCTGCTCATCAGTGGACGCTCTCAGATACAGGCGAACGAGCATGGATGCCCCCCGGACAGTTCACTTTGGATGGTTCATATATATCCAGTTCATTTTGAATGGTCAATAGGTGTTTAGTGAACCGCTCAAAGCGTGGTTCACTTTGGGCATACCCAAAGTGAACTCGATCGAGCAACTCCAGGCAATCCGCCGCATCTGAGGATAGGCCTCTCAGCGCAGGGGCGAACGAGTGGGCTCTTGCTCCTTCTACGGTGACGCTGAATATGGGCGAAGAGAGAGCTTTGAGTCGCTGCGGTGTAACGTGCGGTAGGATGGGGTGTGCGGCGATGGCGAGGCAGGTACTCAAGGATAAATTCACCGCCCTGCTTACAGAGCTGGGCGGGTCCGCTGGCAACGGACGCCTTCGGGAGGCGCTCGGGTGGGCGGAAGACACCTATGATGTCGTCAAGGCGGAGCTGATCGACGAGGGGGCCATTCTGCCCGGCCGGGGACGGGGCGGCTCGGTCCGGCTTGCGGACGCAACAGAGACGGAGGCGGAGGAGGCCCCCGCCGCGGTGGCCCCCGTCCCCGCAGCCCGGCCGAAGGCGCCCCGCGCGCCCACGAACGGCAACGGCAAGGGCGGCGATCTCGGCATCGAGGCGGAGCTGTTCAAGACCGCCGACAAGCTGCGCGGCAACATGGAGCCGTCGGACTACAAGCATGTCGCCCTCGGCCTCATCTTCCTGAAGCACATCTCGGACAGCTTCGAGGCCAAGCGCGCCGAGCTTCTGGCGGACTATCCAGAAGGCGCCGAGGACCGCGACGAATACGCCGCCGACAATGTGTTCTGGGTGCCGCCCGCGGCGCGCTGGTCTCACCTTCAGGCCAACGCCAAGCTGCCCGGCATCGGCAAGCTGATCGACGAGGCGATGCTCGCCATCGAGAAGGACAACGAGAACCTCAAGGGCGTTCTGCCCAAGGATTACGGCCGCCCCGCCCTCAACGCGGTGATGCTGGGCGAGCTGATCGACCTTGTCTCCAACATCGCCCTCGGGCAGGAGAAGGGCACGGCGCGCGACCTGCTGGGCCGGGTCTATGAATATTTCCTCGGCCAGTTCGCCGGCTCCGAGGGCAAGCGCGGCGGCGAGTTCTACACCCCGCGCTCGGTGGTGCGGGTGATGGTGGAGATGCTGGAGCCCTTCAAGGGGCGCATCTACGATCCCTGCTGCGGCTCGGGCGGCATGTTCGTGCAGTCGGAGCGCTTCGTGGAGGAGCACGGCGGGCGCATCGGCGACATCGCCATCTATGGGCAGGAGAGCAATTACACCACCTGGCGCCTCGCCAAGATGAACCTTGCGGTGCGCGGCATCGACGCCGACATCAAGTGGAACAATGACGGCAGCTTCCACAAGGATGAGCTGCGCGACCTGAAGGCGGACTTCATCCTCGCCAACCCGCCCTTCAACATCTCCGATTGGGGCGGCGACCGGCTCAAGGAGGATGCGCGCTGGCGCTATGGCGTGCCGCCCGCCGGCAATGCCAATTTCGCCTGGGTGCAGCATATCGTGCATCACCTCGCCCCGGCCGGGGTGGCAGGGGTGGTGCTGGCCAACGGCTCCATGTCCTCCACCCAGAATGGCGAGGGCGAGATTCGCCGGGCGCTGATCGAGGGGGTGAAGGGCGCGCCGGGCGTTGTGGATTGCATGGTGGCGCTGCCGGGGCAGCTCTTCTATTCCACCCAGATCCCCGCCTGCCTGTGGTTCCTGGCGCGCGACCGCTCCAACGGCATCGCCCGCAACGCCAAGCTGCGGGACCGGCGCGGCGAGGTGCTGTTCATCGATGCCCGCAAGCTCGGCCACATGGTGGACCGCACCCGCAAGGAACTCTCCGACGCCGACATCGAAAGGATCGCCCGCACCTACCACGCCTGGCGCGGCGAGGCCGACGCGGGGGCTTATGAAGACGTGCCCGGCTTCTGCAAGGCGGCGACGCTGGAGGAGATCAGGGCGCACGGATTTGTCCTGACGCCGGGGCGCTATGTAGGGGCAGCAGATGTCGAAGACGACAATCTACCATTTTCGGAGAAGTTCGCCGTTATGAGAGAAAAGCTCGAATCTCAGTTTGCAGCGGCGGACAAACTAACAATTGCAATCCGTGATCGGCTCTCTGAGGTCGCCAATGACTGATTGGCGAGACATAACGTTAGATCAGCTTGGTCGAGTTGTAACCGGAAAGACTCCGCCGACTGCCGATATTGAAAATTACGGTGGTACCATCCCATTCGTTACGCCATCCGACATGGACGGTCGCCGTTCAATCTCAGATACCTCACGCTGTCTGACAGAAAGAGGATTGCGTACAGTAGCCAATGCGAAAATCCCATCAGGGTCTGTAATGGTTTCATGCATCGGTTCAGATATGGGGAAGGCAGCAATCGCTCGGTCTGACTGCATTACTAATCAGCAAATTAATAGCATTGTTGTTAATGCTGACTTCGACCCATTATTCGTCTATTATAACCTAAGTGTTCGCAAGGAAGAGATCCGAAGCGCTGCGAGCGGATCAGCTCAACCGATTATGAATAAGTCGACCTTCGGGCGTATTCGCATTAGCGTCCCCGATAAGACGAAACAAACTGCTATCGCCTCCATCCTCGGCGCGCTAGATGACAAGATTGAACTCAACCGCCAGATGAACGAGACGCTGGAGGCGATGGCGCGGGCGATCTTCAAGGATTGGTTCGTCGATTTCGGCCCCACCCGCGCCAAGATAGAAGGCCGCGCACCCTACCTCGCCCCGGACATCTGGTCGCTGTTTCCCGACCGGCTGGATGAGGAGGGGAGGCCGGAGGGGTGGCAACATTGTCGCTTGTTGGATCTTTGCGAACTCAAGCGCGGTTATGACTTGCCGATTGCCCATAGAGGGGTGGGATCAGTTCCGATCATTTCCTCTTCCGGCCTTTCGGGCACACATAATCGATCGATGGCAAAGGCACCAGGCGTCGCAACAGGTCGATACGGCACGATCGGCGAAGTCTTCTTCATCGAAGAGGATTTTTGGCCGCTAAACACAGCGCTCTATGTCTGTGATTTCAAGGGATCGGCGCCGCGATTCATTTTTTATATTCTTGGATCTATCGATTTTATGATTTATTCCGATAAGGGAGCCGTTCCGGGGATAAATCGCAATCACTTACATGAGCACGTTGTCATCAGGCCCTCCCCCGAAGTTGAAATGCAATTTGCATCTATACTTGAACCCTTCTGGCAAAGACAACGTCTGAACAAGCTTGAAAATGCGTCACTCGCGGCCACCCGCGACCTCCTCCTCCCCATGCTCATGTCGGGCAAAATCCGGGTGAAGGACGCCGAGAAGCTCATCGAGGAGGTGGCATGATTTGGGATTTTTTGAAGAGCGGACCCTTCTGGGCGTTGATTGGCGTCATCGTCGGAAGTTTGCTTACGACCGTGAAAGACGTATTTCTCGATCGTCGAAATCAGACGCGCTTAGCGACCTACGCAGCGATCCGAATTGTTTGTGTTTTGGATCTCTTTACAGAAGGCTGCCTCAGCGTTGCGACCGACGGAGGAGAGGATCGGCCGCAACCTCACGGCCAAGCTGAGCGTGAACCCACCGTAGACGAGCCAGTCCTGGGGCCTTTTGCTAGTGACATCGATTGGAAATCACTCAGTCCAGAAATGGCTTATAAAATTCTTATCTTTCCCAGCAAAATTGATGAGGCAGAGCGATCAATACACTTTGCCTTTGATATGATTGGAGGGCCTCCGGATTATGCTGAAGGCTTTGAGGAGCGGCAGATTCAATATGCAGAGCTTGGCCTTGCCGCGATAGAAATCACAAATGAGCTCCGAGAAAGGTATAGTATAGCTCCTCTAAGCAATGAGAGTCCGGATTGGGGCCCAGCCAAGCGCCTTCCGGAGATCAAAAATAGAATCGATCAGTCACGTGAGGCTGAACGTCACCGGCGCGAAGCAATATTTGGCGAGCGCGCGAGCGCGGAGCTTAGTTGATGCCCTATCTCTCCGAAGCCGCCCTTGAACAGCTCGTGCTCCATCAGCTCGGAGCGCTCGGCTATGCCTGCGCTAGCGAGGCGGAGATCGGGCCGGACGGGACGGCGCCGGAGCGGGAGAGCAATTCCGACGTCCTCCTTCTCAAGCGCCTCGCCGCCGCCATCGACCGGCTCAACCCCATGATCCCCGCAGAAGCGCGGGGCGATGCCCTGCGCAAGGTGCTCGCCACCGAGATGCCGTCCCTCATCGAGGAGAACCGCCGTCTCAGCCGCCTGATGGTGGAGGGCGTTCCGGTGGAATATTATGCCGAGGACGGCACCATCCGCGGCGATACGGTGCGGCTGATCGATTTCGACACTGTGGACGCTAACGACTGGCTCGCCACCCGCCAGTTCCCCATCGTCGCGGGCGGCTTCAGCCGGCGGCCTGACGTGGTGGTGTTCGTCAACGGCCTGCCCCTCGGCGTCATCGAGCTGAAGGCGCCGGGCAGCGAGAATGCCACCCTCGCCGGCGCCTATACCCAGCTCCAGACCTACAAGGCGCAGATCCCCGCGCTGTTCCACACCAACGCCGTGCTCGTCACGTCCGACGGCCTTTCCGCCCGCATCGGCTCGCTCACCGCCGACCAGGAGCGCTTCATGCCCTGGCGCACCACGGACGGCGCCGCCATCGCCCCCAAGGGCCAGCCGGAACTTTCCGTGCTGATCGAAGGCGTGTTCGATCGCCGCCGCCTGCTCGATCTGGTGCGCGACTTCACCGTGTTCGGCGAAACCGGCTCTGGCCTCGCCAAGATCATCGCCGGCTATCACCAGTTCCACGCCGTCAAGCGCGCCGTCGCCTCCACCCTGCGCGCGCTGGCGCTGAACACGGGAAGCGAGCCCGACGGCTTCCACGAGGAGCCGGCCAAATACGGCCTTCCCGATGTTCAGGACCACGAGGCGGGCGACAAGCGCATCGGCGTCATCTGGCACACGCAGGGCTCCGGCAAGAGCCTGCTCATGGCCTTCTATGCCGGCCAGCTGGTGCGCCATCCCGGCATGGAGAACCCGACCATTGTCGTCGTCACCGACCGCAACGATCTCGACGAGCAGCTGTTCAACACCTTCGCTTTGTGCCGTGACCTGATCCGCCAGACGCCGGTGCGGGTGGACAGCCGCGAGGCGCTGCAAGCGGAGCTGCAACGCGCCTCCGGCGGCGTGATCTTCACCACCATCCAGAAATTCGCGCCCGGCATCGGCGAGACGAGCTACCCCAGCCTCACCACCCGCCGCAACGTGGTGGTGATCGCCGACGAGGCCCACCGCAGCCAATACGGCTTCGGCGCGCGGGTGGAGAAGTCCGGCGCCATGGCCTACGGCTTCGCCAAGCACCTGCGCGACGCACTGCCCAACGCCTCCTTCATCGGCTTCACCGGAACGCCCATCGAGAAGGACGACGTGAACACGCCGATGGTGTTCGGCGACTATATCGACATCTACGACATCTCCCGCGCGGTGGAGGACGGCGCCACGGTGCCGATCTATTACGAGAGCCGCCTCGCCCGCATCACGCTGCCGGAGGACGAGAAGCCTCGCATCGATGCCGAGATTGAGGAGCTGACTGAGGATCAGGCCGTCACCGAGCAGGAGGCCATCAAGCGCAAGTGGGCGACCATCGAAGCTCTCGTCGGCTCCCGCAAGCGACTGAAGATGGTCGCCGAGGATCTGGTGCAGCACTTGGAAAACCGCCTCGCCGCCCTCGATGGCAAGGCCATGGCGGTGTGCATGAGCCGGCGCATTTGCGTCGCGCTCTATGACGAGATCATCGCGCTTCGCCCGGCCTGGCACAGCGACGACGACGCGGCCGGCAAGATCAAGGTGGTGATGACCGGCTCGGCCTCCGATCCTCCCGACTGGCAGCAGCACATCGGCGGCAAGGCCCGGCGCGAAAAGCTCGCCTTGCGGGCGAAGGACGCGAACGATCCGCTCAAGCTGGTGATCGTGCGCGACATGTGGCTCACCGGCTTCGATGCTCCGTCCATGCACACCATGTATGTGGATAAGCCCATGAAGGGCCACGGCCTGATGCAGGCCATCGCCCGCGTGAACCGCGTGTTCCGCGACAAGCCCGCGGGCCTCGTTGTGGACTATATCGGCATCGCGCAGAACCTGAAGGCCGCGCTGGGCCAATATTCCGGCGCGGACCAGCGCCAGACCGGCATTAATGAGGCTGAAGCCGTCGCCGCCCTGCTTGAGGCTCATGAGGTCGTCGCGGCCATGTATCACGGCTTCGACTATCAGCGCGGCATCACCGGCACGCCCTATGAGCGTCTCGCCATGCTGGCCGAAGCCTTAGAATGGATCTTGGCGCGCCAGCAGGAGGCGGCAGCCCGCGTCACCAGCGAAGAGGACAAGAGGCGCGAGCATCGCCGCTATCAGGATGCGGTCCTCGCACTGTCAAAAGCCTTCGCCCTGGCCGCCGCCAGCGACGAGGCACGCGAGATCAGGGACGAGGTCGGCTTCTTCCAGGCGGTGCGCGCTGCACTCGTCAAGATGGCCGCGGTGGGCGGGGGTAGCGGCACGGGCCGCGAGTTCGCAATCCAGCAGATTCTCGACCGCGCGGTGGTCTCGACCGAGATCGTTGACATCCTCGGCGCCGCAGGGCTCCAGACGCCCGACATCTCGATCCTGTCGGACGCGTTTCTGGCCGAGGTGCAGCAGCTGGAGAAAAAGAACCTCGCCCTAGAGGCCCTGCGCAAGCTGCTGAACGATGAAATCCACTCGCGCACGCGGACGAACGTCGTCGAGACCAAGCGGTTCTCGGAACGCCTTGAAGCGGCAATCGCACGATACCATACGAATGCGGTCAGCACTGTGGAGGTGCTTCAGGAACTCATCGGCCTTGCCAGAGACGTGCGCGCTGCGCGCGAGCGCGGCGAGGAAGAAGGCTTGTCGCAGGACGAGATCGCCTTTTACGACGCGCTTTCGGAGAATGAGAGCGCCGTCGAGGTGATGGGCAATGATTCACTGAAAGTGATCGCCCATGAACTTCTCGTCGGATTGAAAGGGAGCGCATCGGTGGATTGGTCCCACCGGGATAGCGCGCGGGCGCGAATGCGGGTGTTGGTGAAGCGCATTCTCCGGAAGCATGGCTATCCACCCGACTTTCAGGACGACGCCGTGCAAACCGTGCTGCGCCAAGCCGAGGCATTGTCCGCGAGTTGGGCGTAGCAGGACTGGTGGGGCTCGCCTTCTTTCTAATCTCCGGAGCCCAACTTTCGGGGGTGTCCGGGCAGAGTCGGAGTAGATCATGGCCGAGCGATTTGAACGCCACCGCCAGCCTTGGACCCATGAGGAACTCGAAAAGCTCAAAGTGCTCGCCAAGAAGGGCATGGCACTCAAGGCGATCTCGAAAGCGATGACGCGCAGCGAGGAATCCATCAAAGACCGCGC
Organism: Xanthobacter autotrophicus ATCC 700552; assembly: GCF_043194565.1. GTDB lineage: Bacteria > Pseudomonadota > Alphaproteobacteria > Rhizobiales > Xanthobacteraceae > Xanthobacter > Xanthobacter autotrophicus_F. Next base: position 65,514 of record NZ_JBAFVS010000008.1, read on the forward strand.
GAAAATCGATGGTATCGGGATCGCCAAGCTCCGTTAGGCCCTGCTCACGGTACAGCCCCGAATGCGCGCCCCATGCCCCCCAGGCATTGGCTCTCACGGAGCGCCAAACCAATTTCTGGATTTTCTGGATTTCCAAGCATCCAGAAAGTGACACTCATAACGCATTGGAAATACTAAGATTCTTATTTTCTGGATTTTCTGATTTTCTGGCATAGAGACACATTTTTCTATAAGTAGTAGTATTATAGTATGGATATGCCTCTATGACCTATCCCACGGCCACTGCCTGGCAATGGGATGCCCATGCCATCATCAGCTCCCGGCGCTTCTCCAAGGCATCACCCCGGCGATAGGCCCGCTCTGTGGCATCCCCCACGACATGGGCAAGGGCGGCCTCGGCGATCTCCCGTGGGAAGCCCGTCTCCTCTGCGGCCCAGTCCCGGAAGGATGAGCGGAAGCCGTGGACGGTGATCTCCAGCTTCTGGCGGCGGAGCAGCATCTCCATGGCCATCCCGCTCAAGGGGCGGCCCTTCCGCTGCCCAGGGAAGATGTACGCCCCCTTGTCGTCATCCTCTGGGTGCAGGGCCTCCAGTGCCCTCAGGATCGCAATGGCGGGCGCCGTGAGAGGCACACGATGCTCACGGCCGGCCTTCATGCGAGCGGCCGGCACGGTCCATACCTCAGCCTTCAGATCGACCTCGCCCCACATCGCCCCCAGCACCTCACCCGACCGGGCGGCCGTCAGGATGGCGAACTCCAGCGCTCGCGCTGCCATGGCCTCTCGCATCCGCAGTTCGGTGAGGAAGGCTGGCACCTCGGCATAAGGCATGGCGGGGTGATGACCACGCTGGAGCTTCTGGCGCTTCGGCAGAAGGGTGTCGAGGTGGCCGCGCCAGCGGGCAGGGTTCTCCCCCGTGCGCAGCCCCTTGGCCTTGGCGGCATCCAGAACCCTTTCGATGCGACCTCGGAGCCGCGAGGCCGTTTCGTTCTTCTCCTGCCAGATGGGCTGAAGCACGGCGAGCACGTCATCAGTCGTGACCTCGCCCAGCTTCTTGTCGCGGATCTTCGCGCAGTAGGCCGGCCCGAGGGTCTGTTTCCACTGATAGACGTGCTTGTCGTTCCGGAACCCACCTTCGATGTTTTCGACGAGGGCATCCGCGAACGCGCCGAAGGAGGGAACCTCCTCAGCCTCCTTTTGGCGTGCCATGGAGGCTTTCCGGCTTTCCAGTGGGTCTTGCCGCTCTGCCGTGAGGCGACGGGCGTCCTCGGCCTTCTGACGAGCCTCAGCGAGCCCCACGTCCCTTGCCGAGCCCAGCCCCATCTCCCGGCGCTTCCCATCGCGGCGGAACATGAAGAGCCAGGCCTTGGTGCCGGTAGGGCCGACTTGGAGGTAGAGCCCACCACCGTCCGCATAGCGGCCCGGCTCCTTCAGGTTTGCCACGGTCCGTGCGGTGAGCCGGTTCGTTGCGCGTGCCACATACCCCTCCGATGGGAAGCCAACCCCACCGGGATCCTAAACATACTAACCCCACCTTCAACCCCACCGCAAAAGCCGGCTTTGGGCGGACGCTCTGGAATGGTCGCGGACAGGATGTAGGATAATTGATTGATAAACATGAAACTTAACGGACGGAGCCGGACGCTCACGGACGGGAGTTCGTCGGACCTCGGCTCCACCAGCCCGATCCACGATCGAACTGCATCCCATCCTGATCAGGACTGGCAGGAACAGACGCCCGGCGGACGCTCGGATAGCTTGCGATTTTAGGCTTCAGAGCAGTGTTCATGCCATCGGCCTCTCGTCTTCGACCGATGCCGCGTGGTTAGCGCTCACATGCCGCGCGGGCTCGGCCCATGGCCCATGAGACAAGCTCAATGGCCATTGCTGTCACACCATGGAAAAGCTGTCACACCATGGAAAAGCTGTCACACCATGGAAAAGACTTGGGCGAAGTCGTAATCCTGCTGGGCGACGCCGCTGTTGTTGTCGGTCAGGTGACCCACGTCGTCGCCATGGTCGCGCCCCAGGGACCACATGGCGATATAGGCGATGTGGTCGTTGCCCTCGGCATAGTCCACCAGCTGCTGGGCATCCTCCAGGGTGAAGACCTCGCCGGGAATGTCGTTCTGGCCGATCATGGGCGTGATCGCGACCTTGGCGTCGAGCCCCAGCTGCTGCAGCTGCGCGATGGTGGCCTCGGCCGCGTCGATGGCGTCCTGCCCCATGTCGCCGCTGTCGTAATAGTCGCCGTAGTTCATCACCATGATGTTGATGGTGTCGATGTCCACCCCGTCGGCCTTGGCCTGGGCCAGCAGGTCGAGCCCGTCCTGGGTCAGCCCCGTCGGCAGCACCGGCAGGGTGAAGGAGATCGAAAGGTCGGGGTTGGCCTGTTCCAGCGCCACCAGGGCCTCGTTGCGCAAGTGACTCGCCGCCGTGTTGGTCAGCGCGTCGGCCTCGATGTCGAAGTCGAGGGAGGTGACGTTGTACTTGTCGATCACCGATTGATAGGCGGCGGTCAGGTCCGCCACATTGGTGAAGGACAGCGCCGGTTCCTGGCCATAGCCGCCGCCGAAGGAGATGGTGACGTTCACGCCCATCTGCTGCAGCTGCTCCACCATGGAGGAGATGGTGGTGCCGTTGGCCAGCGTGTCGTCGTCGATGGAGCCGAGCCCGCCCCAGCCGATCTGGTCCGGTCCCGTGCCCAGCACGAAGGCGAGGGTGACCGAGGTCAGCCCCACATCCTCCACCGTCTGGACGAGGTTCTGGCTTTCGGGCAGCCACATCTCGAAATAGGGCGAGAAATACTGCTGGTCCGTGGCATCGGTGCCGGGGGCGTCGGTGGTTACCGCGATGGGCGTGGCCGCGGGGGAGGTGCCGGCCTCGTCGATGGCAACAACCGAGAATTGATAGGTGGTGTCCGCCACAAGGCCCGAGACCTTGAAGCTCAGGTCGGTGGTGGTGCCCACCAGCTCGCCGTCGCGATAGATGGCGTAGCCCGATACGGTGCCCACCCCCAGAACCTCCGCCGCGTCCCAGGTGAGGGTTGCCGAGGTCTCGGTGGTGGTCAGCAGGTGCAGGTCGTCGGGCGCGTCGGGGGCCACGGGCGTGAGATCGGCATAGCCGATGACGCTCCACACATGGCCGGTGCCCACGGCGCCGTGGTCGCTCGCAGGATCGGTGCCCAGCGTCCACCAATTGGCCTGGTAGACGAGGTGGCCGACGCTCACCTGATCGCCGGCCACATAGGCCTTGGCGTTCGTCCAGGCCGGCGCCTCGATGACGGTGAGGGCGCTGCCATCCGTCTCGCTCCCCTGCTCCGATCCGCTTGAGCCGGAGAGGAGCGTGGTCCATTCCTCGAGCACCACGGCGCTGCGCGCGGTGATGTTCGCCGTCGAAAGCGCCGCGAGGGTCACGCCCTCCAGCGTATAGCTCTGCTGCGCGGCGGGCATCAGGATCACCACCGAGCCGTTCACCTCGACGACGGAGAAGTCCTGCGGCGTCAGCCAGCCGAAATCGAGCTTGTCCGTGGCGGGATCGAAGGCCAGCACCGTCTGCGTGTTCCAGCTCCACGAGAGCGCCGTGGTGACGGCATCGCCGGTGCCGGTCGCGACCGTTCCGCGGCCCGCCGCCGGGCTCGCCAGCGCCTGGCTCCATTCGGCGAGCACGGCGCCGTCCTGGCTCGCGATGCTGGCCAACGAGAGCTGGGAGAGCGCCACGCCATCCAGGATGTAGGTCTGGCGCTCGGCGGCAAGGTAGATCACCACCGAGCCGTTGACCTCGGCAATGGAGAAGTCGGTCGCGGCAAGGCCGCTGAAATCAAGCTTGTCCGTGGCGGGATCGAAGCTCAGCACCGTGTCGGTGTCGCGCGCGAAGGCGAGCGTGGTGACGGTGCCGGCGGCTGGCGCGGTGGGGCTGCTGGCGGCGAGCGCGGCGCTCCATTCCGCGAAGACCGAGGCATCGAAGGCGCTGATGTTCACCAGCGAAAGATCAGAAAGACTGACGCCTTCGAGCGTGTAGCTGTGCGCATTGGCCGGAAGCGAGATGACCACCGAGCCGTTCACTTCGGAGATGGTGAAATCGTCTGCATTCAGCCAGCTGAAATCCAGGACATCCGCTGCGGGGTCGAATGTAACGACCTCATGCGCGCCCCATGACCATGTGATTGTTGTCGTTGCCATGTTGCCGTCCGCCCCGTCGGGAACACTACGGGATAGGGTGCACATGGCGAACGCGAGGGCAAGGGAAAGCTGCGCAATTCATCGCCGCATGGTCCTGTCAAACGCTGTATTCGCAATTTGCGAAATAGCGTTTTCTGGGTCATGCAGGGCATCTGGCCATCTTCAGGCGGTCCGGACAGGCGGGAAGACCGACTTTTTGCTGCGCAATGGCCGGGACGATGACATCCATGACCGCGCAGCACCCTGCATCCCGGTGGATCACACCCCGGCGGCAGCGGCTGATCCTGATCTCATCCCGAGCGGACCCGACAAGACCTTGAAACGCGCGCGTCAGGCGGCCCGTTCAGCGCGACCGCCAGAGCTGGCGCCGCGCCGGGCGCGACGATGATGCCCCGTCACCGCACCGCCGCGTCGAGCGCGAGGCGGGCGTCCAGCGCCTCGGCGGCTTCCTTGCGCTCGCTGTAGCGGTCGGTGAGATGGGGCGCCACGTCCCGGGTCAGCAGCGTGAACTTCACCAGCTCCTCCATCACGTCCACCACGCGGTCGTAATAGGGCGAGGGGTTCATCCGCCCCGCGGGATCGAACTCCGCATAGGCCTTGGCCACCGACGACTGGTTGGGGATGGTCAGCATGCGCATCCAGCGCCCCAGAATGCGCATCTGGTTGACCGCGTTGAAGGATTGGGAACCGCCGCAGACCTGCATCAGCGCCAGGGTGCGGCCCTGGGTGGGCCGGATGGCGCCGATGGCGAGCGGGATCCAGTCGATCTGCGCCTTCAATACCGCGCTCATGGCGCCGTGCCGCTCGGGGCTGCACCACACCTGCCCCTCGGACCACAGGGCCAGCTCGCGCAATTCCTGCACCTTGGGATGCTCCACCGGCGCCCCGTCCGGCAACGGCAGGTCGCGGGGGTCGAAGATGCGGGTTTCGGCGCCGAAGTGCTTGAGCAGCCGTTCGGCCTCCAGCGTCAAAAGGCGGCTGTAGGAGCGCTCCCGCAGCGAGCCGTAGAGCAGCAGGATGCGCGGCGGATGCCGGGACGGCGCGGCCGGCAGCAGCCGGTCGATGGAGGGGATGTGGAGGACGCGTGCGTCCACATTGGGCAGGATCTCGTCGCTCATGGTGTCCTGTGTCATGGCGTCTGGCGCGCGGGCTTGGCAGCCTGCCCCCCGCGCTCGTACCAGCCCTTGGAGCGGTTCACGATCCACACCACCGAGAGCATCACCGGCACCTCGATGAGCACGCCCACCACGGTGGCGAGCGCCGCCCCGGACTGGAAGCCGAACAGGCTGATGGCCGCCGCCACCGCCAGCTCGAAGAAGTTGGAGGCGCCGATGAGGGCGGACGGCCCCGCCACGCAATGTTCCTCTCCCGCCATGCGGTTGAGGATATAGGCGAGGCCCGAGTTGAAATAGACCTGGATCAGGATCGGCACCGCGAGAAGCGCAATCACCAGCGGCTGGGCGATGATCTGCTCACCCTGGAAGCCGAACAGCAGCACCAGCGTCGCCAGCAGCGCCACCAGCGAGACCGGGCCAAGGGTCGCCAGCACGCTCTCGAGCGCTTGCGGCCCGCCACGCGCCAGCAGGCTGCGACGCACCAGCTGGGCCACGATCACCGGAACGATGATGTAGAGCACCACCGACAGCACCAGCGTGCCCCACGGCACGGTGATGGCGGACAGCCCCAGCAGCAGGGCCACGATGGGGGCGAAGGCCACCACCATGATGGCATCGTTGAGCGCCACCTGGGACAGGGTGAAATGGGGCTCGCCCCGGGTCAGGTTCGACCACACGAACACCATGGCGGTGCAGGGCGCGGCGGCCAGGATGATGAGGCCGGCGATATAGCTGTCGATCTGGTCGGCCGGCAGCAGCGGCCGGAACAGCCAGCCGATGAACAGCCAGCCGAGCAGCGCCATGGAGAACGGCTTCACCGCCCAGTTCACCAGCAGCGTCACGCCGATGCCGCGCCAATGGCGCCCGACCTCGGTGAGGGCGGCGAAATCGATCCGCAGCAGCATGGGCACGATCATCAGCCAGATGAGCACCGCCACCGGAATATTGACGTTCGCCACCTCCACGGCGGCGATGGCCTGGAAGGCCGAGGGCGCCAGATGGCCCAGCGCGATGCCGGCGATGATGCACAGGCCGACCCACACGGTCAGGAACCGCTCGAAAATGGACATGATCGCAATCTCTCTGCCGGGCGTCAGCCGGCGGTGACAGGCAGGCCGGCGTCGTCCACCACACGCTCGCCGTCTTCCTTGGTGAAGGCACCCCGCTGGGGCGGCAAAAGGTCCAGCACCCGTTCGGACGGCCGGCACAGGCGCACGCCCTTGGGCGACACCACCAGCGGCCGGTTGATCAGGATAGGGTGAGCCATCATGGCGTCGAGCAGCGCGTCGTCGGTCAGCGCCGGATCGGCAAGGCCAAGCTCGGCGTAGGGCGTGCCCTTCTCCCGCAGGGCATCGCGCACCGTGAGGCCGGCGCGGGCGATGAGCTGCTGGAGCAGGGCACGGGCCGGCGGCGTCTTCAGATATTCGATCACATGCGGCTCGATGCCCGCGTTGCGGATCATGGCGAGGGTGTTGCGCGAGGTGCCGCAGGCGGGGTTGTGATAGATGATCACGTCCATGGCGGGCCTCACGCGACATCCTGCCGGGGCTGGGTTGCGCCGTCGAGCCGGCCGATCTCCCGCAGATGGGCGCCGAGGGTGAGCCGGTCGAGCTTCGCCATGGGCAGGGCGGTGAAGACCGAGATGCGGTTGCGCAGATAGCGGAAGGCGGCGACGAAGGCGGCCTCCTTCTGGATGTCGGTGCCCTCCACCGCGGCGGGGTCCGCGATGCCCCAATGGGCCGTCATGGGCTGGCCCGGCCAGAGCGGGCAGGCCTCGCCCGCGGCGTTGTCGCAGACGGTGAAGACGAAATCCATCACCGGTGCATCAGGGGCCGCGAACTCCGCCCAGCTCTTGGAGCGGAAGCCCTCGGCGGGATAGTCGAAGGCGCCCAGCACCTTCAGGGTGAAGGGGTTCACCTCGCCCTTGGGCTGGCTGCCGGCCGAAAAGGCGCGGAAGCGCCCGGCGCCATCCTTGGCCAGAATGCTCTCGGCGAGGATGGAGCGGGCGGAATTGCCGGTGCACAGAAACAGCACGTTGTAGACGTGCCCGGTGGCGGCGTCAGGCCTCATCGCTTCAGGCGTCATCGCTTCAGGCAACATCGCGTCAGGCATGGGGGTTCTCGTTCGGTTCGCAGGCGCAGGACAGGGCGGCAATGGCGGGGGCGCACACTTCGGGGTGGCCCTGGCAGCAGTCGCGCATCAGGAAGGCGACCAGCCCGGAGAGGGTCGGATAGACCGCGCTGTAGAGGATGGAGCGCCCCTCGCGCCGGGAGGCCACTAGCCCCGCCTGCTCCAGGTGGCTCAGATGAAACGACATGCGCGAGGACGAGGCCCCGTCCATGGCCGCGCCGATGGCGCCGGCGGGCAGGCCGTCCGGGCCGGCTTCCACCAGCAACCGGACGATGCGCAGCCGCGTCTCCTGGGAGAGGGCGCCAAAGGCGGCAAGGGCGCGGGCTTCATCCATTTCAATACCTCAAGATCAATTGAGATATTGATACAATGCGGCGCCGCTGGCAAGCGATTTGGTGCGGGGGGCGTGGCTCAATTCGAAAGGTCCCCTCTCCCGCATCGAAGCCGGATGTTTCCGGCCTGGGCTCTTGGAGAACCGAACTCGGCAACAGCCGAGTTGGGGCGGAAGGGTTCCAGAGCCTGCCCAGTCGCTATGCGCCGCGCAGTACGCCGAAACGCACCCTCTGCTCCGCGCGGATCAGGGCCGGAAAAGCATCGCGGAAACGGGCAAGGTGGGGCGTTTCCAGATGGGCGTCGAACGCGGCGCGATCGTCATAGACCTCGTAGAACACCACGGTGGAGGACCCCTCCAGCACAATCACCTCGAACTGCCGGCAGCCGGGCTCATCGGCCACCGAATGGGCGGCGTCATCGCGCGCAACGGCGAGGAAATCGTCGAGGCGGGCGGGCTCGACATCAAACTCCGCGATCACCACAAAAGGCGCCTTGGTCATGCTCTGCGGTCTCCTCAGGTTGCGCCCGGTCCGGCCGGATAGAGCGGCTGGAGGCCCCGGGCCTTGGCGGAGTTGCGCCCGCGCGCGGCGCGCCGTTCGGCGGCGAGCGCCTTGCGCAAGGCGCTCCCATCCCACCCCCCGACACCGCCCGCATACAGGTACTGGCTCAAGTCGCCCACCGCCTGCGCCATCTCGCGGGTGCGCGGCGCCGGTGCACCCATGCCGCCCATGCCGCCCATGGCACGACCGAGGACGAGCCAGGCGCGGTGGGCAGCGGCGGCATCATGGCTGCGACAGGCGGCATCGAGCGCCCGCGCCGCCGCCTCCACATCCAGGGGCGCCAGCGCCGGGCGCCCGGCCATGCGGCCACCACCGGCCACGACCGGACGGATGGCTCCGGGATGCAATGGGTCCGGCCGGGGCTCGGCCTCCGCCGGACGCCGCCGACGCCCGCTGTAATAGACGGTTCCCACCACCAGCACGACCACGACGAAAGCGGCCATCAGGTCGCGCCCGCTCCACCCGCCCTGCGCGCCATCGGCCACCGGCGATGGCGCCGGTGCGGCAACATGAGAAGCCGGCGCCCGCGCCGTACTGCCATCGGCAGACGCCGCCACGGTGAGGGTCACCGCCGGCAGGGTGGCCGTCTCGGCGCGGTTTGCCACCACGTTCCACCAGGGCACGGAGATGGCCGGCAGCGTCACCGTGCCGGCCCGTGTCGGAACCACGGAGACCCGCGTCTCCACCACGGCGCCCATACCGCCGTCCACGGATGAGGCCTCGGGCTTGCCCTCGTCGGCATATTGGCGCACGCCGTCCACCTCCGGCGCCGCCAGCGGCGGCAGCTGGCCCGGGCTCGCGCCCTTCACCTCCAGACGCAGGGTGCGCACCAGCGCGCCACCGACCTTGGCCTCGCCCGGCGGACGCGACCAGCTTTCCCGCAGCGTCACCGACCGGGCCGGCAGGAACCAGCCGGTAACGCCGGCGGGGCGTGGGCTGATCTCCACCTCCACCGGATTGGAAAAAACCGTGACCTGGCGGCCGGCATCAAACACGCCGCCGAGCCACGTCATGTCCGACCGGCCCAGCGTGCGGGCCTGCTCCTGCGCGCCCGGCGGCGACGTGGGGATCATGGCCTTGAGCGCCACCGAGGGGATCTGGATGGTTCCGGTGCGCTGGGGCCGCATGATGTAGCGCAGGTCCATCACGCGGTAGTTCTGCCGGCCGATGATGCGGGCAGAAGATTGCAGCTCCCCATCAGGAGTGAAGGAGGCGCCGTTGGCGGATGGCTCGGTGGACGACGCCTCCAGCGCACCGACGCGGTCAAACATGCGCACCGCCACCGGAATCTCGCTCTGCAGGAAGAACGGCGGGGTTGCTTGCACCTGGACTGCCAGGGCGATCGGCCCGTCGTCCGGTACCTCGATAGCAGCGATGTCCAGGTCGATGGGTGCGCTTGTCTCGCCGGCGAGGGACAGGGGCGGAATGGTGAGGCGACCGGCATGCTTGGCCATCAGCATCAGCCCCCATTCGTTCACCTCGACCCGTTGTCCGGCGACGGTCTCCACCCGGCTGATCTTGCGTCGGTCGAGAATCTCGAAGTCCTTCGTCAGCGGCGACACGTTCGGTGGTTCCAGGCTGTCGCGGCCGGCGAGGCTCAGAACCAGCTCGAAGGGTTCGCCCTGGTCGGTGGGCATACGCTCGATGCTCGCCTTGAAGGCGCCGGCGAAGAGCGGCGTCGCCGGCAACAGCACGGCGAGGAGCAAGACGAGGGCCAGAGCGCGGCGGATCATGGCTCGCCCTCCGCCGGAACGCTCACCGGCCCGCCAAAATAACGGGCGCGGATACGGGCACGCAGCAAGCTGCCCGGATCGTCCGGCACCTGCCGCAGTGCCTGCTCCCGATTCTGCTCGTCGTCCGCCGTGGAATTGACCACTGCCGTGCCGTCATTGCGGCTTGGGGGCGGCGGCGCGGCGGCCGCCGTCGGGGGCGGCGGGGACTGGGTGGGCGCGGCGGGCGGAGGCTCAAACGCCGTGTTCGCGTCGCCGCTGTCGGGGGGGGCGCCAGGCAGGCCCAACGGCAGCGGCGGTGGCAGCGACAGCGGCTGAGGCGCGAGGGGCTGCTGGGGCGGCGCACCGGCGATCGCGGAGGGCTTGCGCGGGGGCAGCGGCGCTGGCCTCTGTGGCGTTGCGGAGGTCGGCGGCGCTGCTGCGCCAGCCGCCTGCGGATCGGCCCTGGTCCCATCTGGCTTCGCAGCGGAAGGTTTGGTCGGATCGGGTTTCGCCGGATCAGACTTGGAAGGGTCCGCCTTGGACGGATCGGACTTGCTCGGATCTGGCTTGCTGGGATCGGATTTGCCGCCGGCATTCTGCTGGCCGCCGCCCCCACCGCCTCCGCCGGGCTTGCCCTTGTCGTCCTTTTTCTCGTCGTCCTTCTTCTTGCGGGCGTCGAGGATGGCCTGCACCAGATCCCGGTTGAACCTGGCGTCGGCGTCGGCGGGATCGGCCTTGAGGGCGGCGTCGTAGGCGGCGACGGCCTCCTCCAGCCGGTCGGAGCGGGCGAGGGCGTTTGCGCGATTATAGTCGGCGCCGGGAAGGCCCGTATAGGCCGCTGCCGCGCCCGCGTGATCGCCGGCCTTGTAGAGCGCGCCCGCCCGCCACGCCGGGTCCTCGAAGCGCTGGGCGGCAGCCCCATAGTCGCCCGCGCTGAAGGCGGAGGCGCCCTGCTGGTCCGGCCGCCACCACAGGTCGTCCCATGTTCCCGCCGCCGCCGGATGGGGCGCGAACACGGCCGGCAGGGCGGCGAGAAAGAGCACCGCGATCCACCCCCGGCGGAAAGCAAAAGGCGCCAGCAGCACGGCGATGACGAGCACGAACGGCCCCATGTCCGCCCACACATCCGCCGTGAAACCATCCTGTTCGATCGGCGGCGCCGTGGCGGAGTCGCTCGTCAGCGGCAGGGTGCTTTCCAGGTCGCTGTCGTCGGCGGTGAGGCGGGAGAAGGTGCCGCGCCCGGCAACCGCGAGGGCGGAGAGGCCCGCCGCATCCAAAGCCGGCGCCCCGTCCGCGCCGGAGGCCCCGACGCCGATCACATTGACCTTGAAGCCCGCCGCCGCCGCTGCCCTGGCCGCCGCCTGCGCCTTCGACGGGTCATCCCCCACACCGTCCGCCAGAATGAGGATGCGCCCGGAGGACGCGCCGGCACCCTTGAGAAGCTCCACCCCCTTCTCGATGGCGAGGTCGATGCGCGCCGGGCCGCCGCGCATCAAATTGGTGGCGAGGTCCGGCAGCATCTGGCCCACCAAGCGGGCATCCTGCGTGAGGGGCGCGGCGGTAAAAGGAATGTCGGCATAGACCACCAGCGCCACCTCGCCGCCGCGCATGCGCGACAGCACGTCCGCCACCTTGTAACGGGCGGCGGCAAGGCGGGTGGGGCTGGCGTCGCTGGCGCCCATGGAGCGGGTGAGGCTGAGCGCCACCACCACGGGTTCGAGCCGCCCGCCCGCCGGCTGCGGCAGCTTCTCCCATGTGGGCCCGGCCATGGCGAGGATGGCCGCGATCCAGCCCGCCAGCAGCAGCAGGATCGGCCAGCGGCCGGCCTGTCGTCCACCGGACGCGGCGAGATGGACGAGCAGATGGGGGTCCACCACCCGCGACCAGTCGTTTGCGCCCTGCCTGAGCCGGCGCCACAAAAGCGTTGCGAGCACAGCCGCAGGCAAAAGGGCCAGCAGCCATTCGGGCCGCAGCAAATGGAAGCTCGCCGGCATCAGGCGGGACCCTCCGCGCGCGCCAGCTCACCCCCGCCCGCGCGGCGGCGCAGGGGCAGATTCACCAGCAGCAGGGCCGAGAGGAGGAAGCTCAACAGCAGGGCCGCCCCGAGCGGCCAGTAGAACAGGGCGATGGTGGGGCGCACATATTGCGGGTCCCCCGCCACCGGCTCCAGCCGGTCGATATCGGCGTAGATGGCGGCGAGGCCCTTGTCGTTCCGGGCGCGGAAATACTGGCCGCCGGTCATCGCGGCGATCTTCTTCAGCGCGTTCTCGTCGAGGTCGCCGGACGAATTCAAGGCCATGCCGGGCTGAATGTCGATGGCATTGGTGTCGGCGCCAACGCCGATGGTGTGGATGCGCACATTCTCATTGGCCGCGATGGCCGCCGCCTCGATGGGATCAAGCACGCCGGAGGTATTGGCGCCGTCGGTGAGCAGGATCAGCACGCGATCCTTCGCCGACCGGTCGCGCAGGGTCTTCACCGCCAGGCCGATGGCGTCGCCGATGGAGGTTCTGCCCCCGGTCATGCCGATCGAGGCCTCGGCGAGGAGCTGGCGCACCACGGAGCGGTCTAGCGTCAGCGGCGCCTGCACATAGGCCCGCGTGCTGAACAGGATGAGGCCGATGCGGTCGCCGGTGCGACGGGCGATAAAGTCGTCCGCCACCCGTTTGACCACCTGGAGCCGGTTCGCCGGCACGCCGGACTGGGCCAGGTCCTGTGACGACATGGAGGCGGAGAGGTCCACCGCCAGCATCATCTCGCGCCCCTCCACGGGGATGGCGACGGGCGAGCCCACATAGACTGGCCGCGCGGCGGCGATGACCAGCAGGGTCCAGATGAAGGCGAGCGCCGCCAGCCGCAGGCGGCTGAAGCGGGGTCGGCCGTCGGTGACGAGGCCGGCGCGGGCCAGCTCGGCGAAGAACGGCAGGCGCAGGGCGCCGGCCCGCCGCTCCGGCGCGCGCGGCAGCAGCAGGCGGACGAGGAACGGCAGCGGCAGCAGCGCCAGCACGAAGGGCCATTGGAGCGTGATCATGAGCGCGCCCTGATCCAGCGCCGCACGGCGGTCACGAAGGCCTTGGGCGCGATCCCGGCATCGGGTGCGGCTGCGGGCGGGTAATAGGGTGCGCGGGCGAGGAAAGCGGCCTCGGCGACGCCGAAGCCCGCCTTGCCGGCCACCAGCACCCGCGTCCATGCCTCGCCCGTGAGGGCCGTGGCCGCATTCCCCGACTGGGCGCGCACGAGCCGGCGCAGCACCCCGGAGGCCGCCACGGCGATGGCCTGGGCATCGGGCAGGCCATCGCGCGCTCCCTCTTGCGCATCGGCCTGGGCCAGCGTCGCCTCGAACTCCTTCAAAGCCTTGTAGGCGAGGGTCTGCCGCCAGCGCCATTCGCGGATGGCGAGCACCAATCCCACCAGCAGGACCAGCCCCGCCAGCGCGTACCAGCCGGGCGCGGGCGGCCAGAACGGCACGTCCGGCGGCAGATGGATATCCCGCAGGCCGGCGAGCTGTTCCTCAAGCGAGGGGGCCGGGGCGTCGGGCAGCTTGAGGCCCGGCGTCAGGAAATCCGGTGTCGAGAAATCGGGCGCGAGGGGAGCGGGCGTCGCGGGAGACGTCATGCCAGCACCCGCCGCCCCGCCGACTGGAGCGGCCGCAGCCGCTCGGGGTGCAGCACATCCGCCGGATCGCTGCCGGTCTCAAGATCGAGGAAGGTCATGCCGCGTTCGCGGCAGATCCGCTCGACGCCGTCGTGGCGCACCGCAAAGCGCTGGGCATAGGCGTCCCGCAGCGCCGCGCGCTCCGCATCGAGCCGCGCCACCGCCACCCCGTCGGTGACTGGATAGAGGCCGGGGTCGGGCATCTGCGCCTCCAGCCGGTCGAACACGAACAGGCAGGTGACGTGGCTGTCCACCGCGAGCCGCTCCACCTCGCGCACCGCATGGGCGTCGAGATCGGCAAAGTCGGTGATGAGGAAGACCAGCGTGCCCGGCCGGGCCAGCGCACGCGTCCGCGCCAGGGCTTCCGCCAGCGTGGGCCCCGTCCCCTCCGGTCCCACCCGCTCGGCAGTGGCGTCGGCCACGGCGCGCACGAAATTCAAAATCCGCCGGCGGCTGCGCTCCGGCTGGAAGGCGCCGACGCCGGAGGGCGCCAGCACCACGCCGCCCACCCGGTCGCCGCCGGCGATGCCCACCCAGGCGAGGATGGCCGCCGCCTTGGCCGCCAGCACCGACTTGAAGCTGCCGCGCGTGCCGAAGCGCATGGCCCCGCGTGCGTCGGCAAGGATCAGGACCGGGCGCTCGCGCTCCTCCTGGAACAGCTTGGTATGGGTGCGCCCGGTGCGGGCGGTGACGCGCCAGTCGATGGTGCGCACATCGTCGCCGGGATGGTAGGCACGCACCTCGTCAAATTCCATGCCCCGGCCGCGGAAGGACGAGCGGTGGCCGCCGAACTGGTGGGTGCGCACCTTGCCGCCGGGCGCAAAGCCGCCGCCCCCGCGCGGGCGTACCGCCAGAAGCTCCGGCAGGCGGGCGACAATGCCCTTCAACGGATCCTTGTCCGACATCTCCCGTTCCGACATCTCCCGGTCCGACATGGCTGTCCGCGACCTCAGCCCACCGGCACCCGGGCGATGAGGAGATCGATGAAATCGTCGCTCGTCACCCCGTCCGCCTCGGCCTCGAAGGTCATGAGCACGCGGTGGCGCAGCACCGGCTTCAGCACGGCCTGCACGTCCTCCGGCACCACATAGTCGCGCTTGCGCCGCCAGGCGTGGGCGCGGGCGCAGCGGTCGAGGGAGATGGTGCCGCGCGGGCTCGCGCCGAAGCTCACCAGCCCTTCGAGGTCGGCGCCGTACAGCTCGGGATGGCGCGTCGCCTGCACCATCTGGAGCAGGTACTCCTCCACCGGCTCTGCCATATGCACGGCCGCCACCGCGCGCCGGGCGGCGAACACCACCTCCTGCGGCAGAGGCGGGCCGAAGTCCGGCGCCACGCCCCGCGCTTCGCCGCGCACCAGGCGCAGGATCTCGCGCTCGGCGGCGATATCGGGGAAATCGATGCGCACATGCAGCAGGAAGCGGTCGAGCTGGGCCTCGGGCAGGGGATAGGTGCCCTCCTGCTCGATGGGGTTCTGCGTCGCCATCACCATGAACAGGTCGTCGAGACGGTAGGTCTTGCCGCCGACCGTCACCTGCCGCTCGGCCATGGCCTCCAGCAGGGCCGACTGGACCTTGGCCGGGGCGCGGTTGATCTCGTCGGCAAGAATGAAATTGTGGAACAGCGGCCCCTTCTGGAACCGGAAGGTGCCGTCCTCGGGCCGGTAGATGTCGGTGCCGGTGAGGTCGGAGGGCAGAAGGTCCGGGGTGAACTGGATACGCTGGTCGCTCAGGTCGATGGCGCGGGCCAGCGCCTTGATGGCCTTGGTCTTGGCAAGGCCGGGCGCGCCCTCCACCAGGAGGTGGCCGTCGGCCAGCACGGCGATGAGCAGCAATTCCACAAAGGCCGGCTGGCCCAGGATGCAGGCGTTCATATAGGCGGCGAGATCGTCGAACGCCCGATCGAGCCCGGCACTCTCATGAGCCCCACGCTCATGAACGGCGCGATCCGCCACGGGGGGCCGCGCCCGGGCAAAGGCACCTTCCAGGAAACTGGCGTCACGGCTTGTCGTCATGAAAGAAGGGTTCCGGTCTCGCGCTGGCTTTGCTTCCTTATATCGCCGCGGCTGCACGATCGCACATTATCTCGGAGTCAATTTTCAGCCCGCGCGACGCCCCTGCGGCGGATGGAGCCATGACGCACGGTTGAGCCCGCGAGCCGCGCCCGCCAAGATGACGCCGACCCGCCCCGGCCCGACCGGCTCCGGGAGCCCCGACACAGCGGAGAATTCACACCTTGCCCGATCCGTCTTCCGACGCGCGCCGCTCCGCCCCGGCGGTTGCGCGCAACCGCGATCCCATCGCCGCCCAGCTTCTTCGCCTTCTGCCCGAGACCGGGCTGGTGCTGGAGATCGCCAGCGGCACCGGCGAGCACGCGGTGTATTTCGCCCGAAAGATGCCGCACCTCACCTGGCAGCCCTCCGACCCTTCGCCCGAGGCGCGGGCCTCCATCGCCGCCTGGATCGCGGCCGAAGGCCTTGCCAACGTGCGCGCGCCCCTCGCCCTGGACGCCGCCGCCGGCGAATGGCCGGTGGGGAAGCTGGACGCGGTGGTGTGCGTCAACATGATCCACATCAGCCCGTGGGAGGCCACCGAAGGCCTCATGCGCGGCGCCGGTGCCCGCCTGCCGCCGGACGGCGTGCTGTTCGCCTATGGTGCCTTCCGGCAGGACGGCGTGCCCACCGCCCCCAGCAACGAGGCCTTCGACGCCGACCTGAAGCGGCAGGACCCGCGCTTCGGCCTGCGCCACCTGGCCGACGTGGCCGCCTGCGCGGCGCGGAACGGCCTTGCCCTCGCCCGGGTGGTCGAGATGCCCTCGAACAACCTGTCGCTGGTATTCCGCAAGGTGATGGCGGTTTCGCCGGGCAGCGGCGCTGTGCCATAGTCGGGCACCGCGCGGCCAAAACCGGATTGGGGTGAGCCAGACTCACCGCGATCTGCTATCAGGGCCGGGTCGGATCTTCCGCTCGATGCTCCTTCCGCTCGAGGACCCTTCATGGCGCGCGTCGTCGATCCCTACATCAAGGTATCGTCCCCCCGGATCTTCCTGGTGCGGATGATCGTATTCCTGGCCCTGTGCGCGGCGCTCGCCGCCGTGCTGCACCGCCAGATCGTCAGCGCCTTCCTCAACAATCCGGGCCTCAACGGCGTCATCTTCGGGGTGCTCGCCGTGGGCATCATCCTCGCCATCCGGCAGGTGTCGCGGCTGTTTCCGGAGGTGGAATGGGTGAATTCCTTCCGCCTCTCCGATCCGGGGCTGGCGGTGGCGCGCCCGCCCACACTGCTCGCGCCCATGGCGGCGCTGCTGGGCGACCGGGTGGGCCGCATGTCCATCTCCCAGGCCACCATGCGCTCCATCCTCGATTCCATCGGCACCCGCCTCGACGAGAGCCGGGACATGGGGCGCTATCTCACCGGCCTGCTGGTGTTCCTTGGCCTGCTCGGCACCTTCTGGGGCCTGCTGGAAACCGTCTCCTCCATCGGCACGGTCATCAGCTCGCTGCAGGTGGGTCCTGATTCCGGCTCCATCTTCGAGGACATGAAGAGCGGCCTTGCCGCCCCCCTCGGCGGCATGGGCACGGCGTTCTCGTCCTCCCTGTTCGGCCTGGCGGGCTCGCTGGTGCTCGGCTTCCTCGACCTTCAGGCCGGGCAGGCGCAGACGCGCTTCTATACCGATCTGGAGGACTGGCTCTCCACCACCGTGCGCGACCTCGACCATGCGCCCCAAGTGGCGCCCCATGAAGCGCCGCGCGAGCGCGCGTTCGGCGCCGAGCGCGAGCCCGCCCGCCTGTCCGCGGCAGCGCAGCCCATTCCCGCCAGCCCGCCCCTCGCTTTGCCGCCGCCGCAGCCGGCGTTCGATACGGCGCCCCTGGTCTCCGCCATGGGACGGCTGGAAAAAACCATGGCGGAAGCCGGCTCCCAAAGGGTGACCACCGCCATGGCCCAGCTCGCCGAAAGCCTGCAGGGCCTCGTCACCCACATGCGCTCGGAACAGGCGCTGCTGAAGCAGATGGTCGAGGCGCAGGGGGTCCAGAACGAGGAACTCAAGCGGCTCATCCGGCGCCTGGAGGACGAGACCTCGGGCCGGGGCAAGGCATGAATTTCCGCGGCGGTCAGGCCGTGGGCGCCGGCGGGATCGAACGCGTGAGTGGAAACGGGAGCTGAGCCATGGCTTTGGGCAGACGCGGCCGCGACCGCCACATCGATTACTGGCCCGGCTTCGTGGACGCCCTGTCCACGCTGCTGCTGGTGTTCATCTTCCTGTTGTCCGTCTTCATGCTCACCCAGTTTTTCCTGACCCAGGAGATGTCGGGCAAGGACAATGTGATGCAGCGGCTGCAGGCGCAGATCCGCCAGTTGACCGAACTGCTGTCGCTGGAGCGCGCCACCGGCCAGACCACGGACGGCGAGCTTGCCACCCTGCGCGCCTCGCTGGAGGCCACCGAGAGCGAGCGCGACCGCCTCAAGGGCCAGCTTTCCACCGCCCCGGCCCCCACCGACGACGGCCGCACCCGGGCCCTCGCCCGCGAGGTGGACCTCCAGAAGGACGTGGCGGCCCGCGCCATCGCCCAGATCGAACTGCTCAACCAGCAGATTTCCGCCTTGCGCCGGCAGATGGCGGCGCTGGAGGAGGCCCTCAACGTCTCCGAGAAACGCGACGCGGAAAGCCAGACCAAGATCACCGACCTCGGCCGCCGGCTCAATGTGGCCCTGGCCCAGAGGGTGCAGGAGTTGACGCGCTTCCGCTCGGAATTCTTCGGCCGCCTGCGTGACATCCTCGGCAACCGGCCGGATGTGCGCGTGGTGGGCGACCGCTTCGTGTTCCAGTCGGAAGTGTTCTTCGACCGCGGCGCCGCCACCCCGCGCCCCGAGGCCCTGGCCGAACTGGACAAGCTGGCGGGCGCCATCCTCGATCTGGAAAAATCCATCCCGCCCGATATTTCATGGGCCCTGCGCATCGACGGGCACACGGACAACCGGCCCATCGCCACGCCGCAGTTTCCCTCCAACTGGGAATTGTCGGCGGCACGCGCCATCGCGGTGGTTCAGTACCTCATCTCGAAGGGGGTGAGCCCGCAGCACCTGATTGCCGCCGGCTTCGGCGAGTACCAGCCCATCGATGCTGCCGCCGCCACCGAGGACGCCCGCGCCCGCAACCGCCGCATCGAGCTGAAGCTGACGGAGCGGTGAGGGATTGTGCTAGGATTTGAGCCATGAACAAGCGGCTTGAAATCCTGGTGCAGCGGCTGAGCAAGTGGCCGGAGGATGCCCAGGCGGAGGCAGTGCGCCAGCTCGAACGCATCGAGCAGGAGCGGGTCGTTCCCGCTGATCTTTCTCCGGAGGAACACGCTGCGATCGATGCCGCCCTGGAAGACGTGGAAGCTGGCCGGCTTGCCACGGACGCTGAAGTGAAAGCCCTGTTTCGCCGCCATGGCGCATGAGCTGCGCTATTCCCGTCGCGCCCTCGACGATCTCGATGCGATTTTTACGCACATCACCCGCGACAGCCCCAACGGTGCCGCGACGGTCGTTCGCAGGATCCAGAACGCGGTCGATGCCTTGCGCGATTTCCCGTCGAGCGGGCGACCGACAGCGCGCAAGGATATCCGCCTTTTGACCGTTTCCGGTCTGCCGTTTCGGATCTTTTATCTTCTGCGGCCCAATGTGGTCATCATTCTCCATGTGCGCCACACGTCGCGCCGGCCACTCTGAATCACGCCATGCCCTACACCATCGCGCCCGCTTTGCCCGCCCATCGTCCCGCCATGGCGCAGCTGTGGGTGGAGAGCTGGGCGAAGACCCTGCCCGAGATCGATTTCGAGGCCCGCCGGCCGTGGCTGGAAAGCCATCTCGATGCGCTTGCGGCTGGGGGCGCGCTGATTCGGGTCGCCCTCGACGGGCAGGAGGACGGGGATCGGCGAGGGGATGGAGCCGTGGTGGGGTTCGTGGTCATTCATCCCGGCACCGGATATCTCGACCAGCTGGCCGTCGCCCCGCGCGTCTGGGGCCGGGGCGCGGCCGAGGCGCTGATGGACGAGGCGCGGCGGATCTCCCCTGCCCTCGTCGCCCTGGACGTGAACCAGGACAATCCCCGCGCGGTGCATTTCTACGAGAAGATGGGGCTCGCCATCGTCGCCGAGGGCGAGAACCCCATGTCCGGCCGCCGCACCTTCCGCATGGAATGGCGCGGCACCTGAGCGCTACCCTCTCGGCCCCGCTCAGGCGCCAGGCGCGCCTTAAGCCGCCGCGTTGAACTGCAGCTGGGCGAGCCGGGCGTAGAGGCCGCCCTTGGCCACCAGTTCGGCGTGGGTGCCCTCATCCACAATGCGGCCGGCCTCCATGACGAGAATGCGGTCGGCTTCCAGCACGGTGGCCAGCCGGTGGGCGATCACAAGCGTGGTGCGCCCCTCCATGGAGCGCTCCAGCGCGGTCTGCACCAGGGTCTCGCTTTCCGCGTCCAGCGCGCTCGTCGCCTCGTCGAGCAGCAGGATGGGGGCGGCCCGCAGGATGGCGCGGGCGATGACGATACGCTGGCGCTGGCCACCGGAGAGCGTCACCCCCCGCTCGCCCACCGGGGTGTCCCAGCCCTGCGGCAGGCGCGCCACGAACTCGTCCACCGCCGCCGCCTGTCCGGCGGCCTCCACCTCGGCGTCGGTGGCATCGGGGCGGCCCAGGCGGATGTTGGCGCGCACGGTATCGGCGAAGATGGCGACCTCCTGCGGCACCAGCGCGATCTGCCGGCGCACGTCCACCGGATCGGCGGTGCCGATGTCCATCTCGTCCAGCAGGATGCGCCCGGCCTGCGGATCGTAGAAGCGCTCCAGCAACTGGAACACGCTGCTCTTGCCGGCGCCGGACGGCCCCACCAGCGCCACCCGCTCGCCGGGCCGGACGGTAAAGGAGATGCCGTGCAGGGCGTTGTCGTCGGCGCGGGTGGGATAGGCGAAGGACACCTCGTCGAACCTGATGGCACCGGACAGCCGCGCCGGCAGCGCCACGGGATGGGCCGGAATGCGGACCTGCGGCTCCACCTTCAGCAGTTCGCCGATGCGCTCGGCAGCACCGGCGGCGGCGGAGACCTCGCCCCAGGTCTCGGACAGATTACCCAGCGAAGCGGCGGCCAGCACCGCATAAAGCACGAACTGGCTGAGCGCCCCCGAACTCATGGTGCCGGCGAGCACCGACTGGGCGCCCGCCCACAGCACCGCGACGATGCTGGCGGTGATGAGGAAGATGGCGACGCCGGTGAGCCAGGCCCGCGCCCGCGTCGCATCCTGCGCGGCGGTGAAGGCCTCTTCCACCGCCCCGTCGAAGCGCGCCCGCGCGGCGCCTTCCGCGCTGGAGGATTGCAGCGCCCGCATGCCGTTGAGCGCCTCGGCGGCATAGGCGGAGGCATCGGCCAGGGTGTCCTGGGCATGGCGGGTGCGCCGGCGCACCTTGCGGCCCGAGGCCACCAGCGGCAGCACGATGAGGGGGATGGCCACCAATACGAGGGCCGAGAGGCGCGGGCTGGTCACCACCATCATGGCGATGCCGCCCACGCACAGCACGAGGTTGCGCAAGGCGGTGGAGGCGGAGGCGCCCACCGCCGACTTGAGCTGGGTGGTGTCCGCCGTCAGCCGCGAGGTCAGCTCCCCGGAGCGGGCGGTATCGTAGAAGGCGCCGTCCAGAGTCACCAGACGGGCGAAGACGGCGGTACGCAGGTCCGACACCACTCGCTCGCCCAGCGTGGTCACGAGGTAATAGCGGGCGGCGGAGGCGGCAGCGAGCACCGCCGCGACCGCCACCAGCACGGCGAAATAGCGATCCACCAAAGCAGCATGGTCGGCGGCGAAGCCGAAATCGATCATGCGCCGCACCGCGAGCGGCAGCGCCAGCGTCGCCAGCGCCGCCACCAGGATGGCGACCAGCGCCGCCGCCACCCGGCCGCGATAGCGCGACAGGTAAGGGGCAAGGCCCCTCAGCGGTTTCAGGTTGGCCTTGCGGCGCCGGGAGGCTTCGCCTTCGGGCGCGTCGTTTTTCGGCGCGTTCTTGGGGGCAGTTGAGGTGTCGGCTTGTGTCAAAGCATGCACTCGGTTATAGACCCGCCACTTCCGTCAGGAACCGAAATTGACGCTGCCGGACCCCGGGAGGGCGTCGGCGTGGCGATAAAGGATTAAACCAATGAAGAGCGACATCCACCCCGATTACCACTTCATCAAGGTGGTGATGACGGACGGTTCCGAGTACACGACCCGGTCGACCTACGGCAAGGAGGGTGACACCCTTCAGCTCGATATTGACCCGCGCACCCATCCCGCGTGGACCGGCGGCACCCAGCAGCTGATGGACCGCGGCGGCCGCGTTTCCCGCTTCAAGAGCAAGTTCGGCGCCCTGCTGAAGGGCTGATCGGCACCCGCCGCGTTATCCGGCCCTGCGTATTTGCGTCGCAGGGCCTGACGGTGCGGCTTTGCCGTCCTGGCGCAGGGGAACCCTTGCGCCAACCAGTTCATCGCATCACCAGTTGAAGCCGCGGGCGATTGTGCCGCCGTCGCGGCTTTTTGCGTTGCGTGGTGTGCCGGCGGTCTCCATCGCCGCTGCCGCCTGAAGGCGCGCGGCGAGCATGCCGCAGAGCGTCGCGAGCTCCAGCGCCCCGATCCGGGCCGCCGCCGGCAGGCGTTCGACGAGCCCGGACGGCAAGGCCAGATGAAGCCGCTCCGCTTCACGCTGAACGCGGTCCGGCGCCATGTCCCCGTCGCTTAGCATATCGAGCATCAGCAGCGCCGAGGACGCATCCAGGACGAGCCGTCGCAGGGCGGCGGCGGCAGATGGGTCGAGCGCAGTCGAGGACAGGCGCGCCTGCGCGGAGGCAAGCCTCTCCATGCCGCTGCTGAAGATGGTGGTAGACGCCGCCCCGTCCCGGTCCCGCACTGCCGCACTCCTCACACAAGGGCGTGCATCAAGCGGAATGGGGCCGCGCGCGTAAAGGGGCCAAGCCGGCAAAGGGCTGGGGATATCGGGCACCCCGCGCAAAGAAGAGCCGCCTTGCGGCGGCTCCGAAGTCTGACAGGGAGAGTTGCCAGGTACTCGATCCAGGTACTTGAACCAGATACTCGGTCACATGTCCGGTCAGGTGTTGGGAGGAACGCTGCGGACAAGTGGAGTTTGGCAGGCAGGGATTAAGACCGTCTTAACGCGTCGCCTTTAGAAACCCTGCCCCCCGGTCATTGCCCCTACAATTTGAACGCGGCATCCGCCGCCGCCCGCGAGGCGAGCTTGGCTTCGAGCGCCGTCTCCAGGCGCGAGATATCCGCCTTGAGGTCGGCGATGCGTTGTTCGATCTCGTCCACCGACAGGCGCGAGATATCCGCCGCAATCAGCGGCGCGCGCGGCGGGGGCAAAGCGTCGTCATCCATTGGCATCTTGCATTGGCATCTTGCGCGCCCCTCCCTATTGTCGCCTCGCATGGCGGAACGGACTTCAGGTCCGAACCGCCTCCTCCTATTTTGCCCGTCCCCGCCTCGGTTGAAAGAGGCCGCACGCAACAGCCGCCTTGACGGGAAACCGGCCGGACCGGCCGGAGCATGTCTCGCCCCGCCGCGCCCCAAGGTCGTTGCCCCCAAGGTTATTGTCCAAAGGTCCTTGCCGAAAGGTCGCTCGCCTCAGGTGCCGCGCCGCCCGTTCTTCCGGAGCCGTCCATGTCGTCTGCTGCCCCATTACCTGAAACCATGACCGCCATCCTCATCTCCGCGCCCGGCGGGCCGGAAGTGCTGGTGCCCGGCAGCCGCCCGGTGCCCGCCCCCGCCCCCGGCGAGCTGCTGGTGAAGGTGGAGGCCGCCGGCATCAACCGGCCGGACGTGATGCAGCGCAAGGGCCTCTATCCGCCGCCCCCCGGCGCCTCCGACATTCCGGGCCTGGAGATCGCCGGCACCGTGGTGGCCCTCGGCGAAGGCGCGAGCCGCTTCAAGGTGGGCGACCGGGTGTGCGCCCTCGTCACCGGCGGCGGCTATGCGCAATATTGCACCACGAACGAGGCCACCGCCCTGCCCATCCCCGAGGGGCTCAGTGCGGCCGAGGCCGCGGCCCTGCCGGAAACCGCCTTCACCGTGTGGAGCAACATCTTCGAGCGGGGCCAGTTGAAGGCGGGCGAGACGCTGCTGCTGCACGGCGGGTCCAGCGGCATCGGCACCACGGCCATCCAGCTGGCCAAGGCCTTCGGCGCCCGGGTGGTGGTGACGGCGGGATCGGACGAGAAATGCGCCGCCTGCCTGAAGCTGGGCGCGGACCTGGCGGTGAACTACCGCACCCAGGATTTCGTGGCCGAGGTGAAGAGCTTCACCGCCGGCAAGGGCGCCAACGTGATTCTCGACATGATCGGCGGCCCCTACATCCAGAAGAATTACGAGGCCGCGGCCCAGGACGGGCGCATCGTGCAGATCGCCTTCCAGCAGGGCGCCAAGGCCGAGGTGGACTTCATGCGCCTCATGCTGAAGCGCCTGACTCACACCGGTTCCACCCTGCGCTCGCGCCCGGTGGCGGAGAAGGCGGCGCTGACCGCCGCCATCGTGGAGAAGGTGTTTCCGCTGATCGCGGCAGGTCAATACCGCCCGGTGATGGACGAGACCTTCCCGCTCAAGGACGCCGCATCCGCTCACGCCCGTATGGATGCGAGCGCGCATGTGGGCAAGATCGTCCTGACGGTGGACTGACGAACCCGTCGGAGGGGCAAAGGCGCGCGCCTTTCGCCCCTCAGGGCCGCCAATCGGCGGGCGGCGCGCCGCTGCGCTGGATCGCCTCGATCACCTCACGCTGACGGCGATCCGTGCGCTTCATGTGCACGGCGATGACCGCGTGGGCCGACGGCACCAGGAGCAGGGGCGGAAAGATCAGGCCGAGCAGGATGCACGGCACGATCATGATCAGGTTGATCAGGGCCGAAATCGGCTGTCCGTTCACCAGCAGGCCGAGCGGCGGAAGCAGAGCGGCGAGAATGTAGATCATGGTCGCGTCAGGCCCTCCTTAAAGGCCTCGGCATCCATATGGTGTGGCTGTGTGCGCCCGCAAGGCATCGTGAACGTCCGCTGCCGTAGCGGATGGTTGATCACGGCGTGCGGAGCCCCTATTGGAAACGCCCGGCGCGACGCGACGCTCTGCCCCGCAGGCGCGACCCCACGGAAATGCCCATGCCGCGCCACGCGCTGCCGCCGCAAGTTCTCATCCCCCTCATCGTCGCCTGCGCCCTGTTTATGGAACAGGTGGACGCGACCGTGATCGCCACCTCCCTGCCCGCCATCGCCGCCGACCTGAAGGAAGACCCGGTGGCGCTCAAGCTGGCGCTCACCTCCTATTTGCTCTCCCTCGCCGTCTTCATTCCGGCCAGCGGCTGGGCGGCGGATCGCTACGGGGCACGCACGGTTTTCCGGTCCGCCATCGTGATCTTCACCGTGGGCTCGATCCTGTGCGGGCTTTCCACCTCGCTCACCGACTTTGTGCTCTATCGCATCGTCCAGGGCATGGGCGGAGCCATGATGGTGCCGGTGGGGCGCCTGGTCATCCTGCGGTCGGTGCCGAAGACGGAACTGGTGTCCGCGCTGGCGTGGCTCACCATTCCGGCGCTGCTGGGGCCGGTGTTCGGGCCGCCGCTGGGGGGCTTCATCACCACCTATTTCGACTGGCGGCTGATCTTCTTCATCAACGTGCCCATCGGGGTTCTGGGGGTGTTCCTCGCCACCCGCTTCATCGAGAACGTGCGGGAAGAGGACGTGCCGCCGCTGGACCTGAAGGGCCTTGTCCTGTCCGGCATCGGCCTCGCCGGCCTCGTCTTCGGCTTCGCCGTGCTGGGGCAGGAACTGGTGCCGGTGTGGGCTGCCCTTGGGGTGGCCGGCGTCGGCGCGGTCGCCTTGTGGCTCTATGTGCGCCACGCGCGGGTCACCCCCCATGCGGTGCTGGACCTGAACCTGTTGCGGCATTCCTCGTTTCGCGCCGGCGTGGTGGGCGGCTCCCTGTTCCGCGTGGGCATCGGCGCCCTGCCCTTCCTGCTGCCGCTGATGCTCCAGCTGTCGTTCGGCCTGTCGCCCTTCGCCTCCGGCCTGCTCACCTTCGCCGCCTCGGCCGGCGCCCTCGTCATGAAATTCACCGCCGCGCCCCTGCTGCGGCGGCTCGGCTACAAGCGTGTACTTGTGGTCAATGCGGCCGTCGGTGCCGGCTTCATCGCCGTGAATGCGGCGTTCACGCCGTTCACACCCCATTGGGTGATCGTGATGGTGCTGCTGGCGGGCGGCTTCCTGCGCTCGCTCCAGTTCACCGCGCTCAATGCCCTGAGCTATGCGCAGGTGGAGCCGCAGGAGATGAGCCGGGCCACTTCCTTTGCCAGCGTGGCGCAGCAGGTATCATTGTCCTGCGGCGTGGCGCTGGCCGGCTTCGTGCTGGAGACCCTGCGCGCCGACCGGGGCGAGATGACGGTGACCCAAGGCGACTTCGCCGCCGCCTTCCTGGTGGTGGCGGTGGTCAGCCTCCTGAGCCTCGCCTATTTCGTCCGGTTGCCTAAAAATGCCGGCGCGGAACTCACCGGCCGCAAGCCCGACCTCGCCGACCCGCGCAGCGAGGTGGGACCCGATCACTGATCCCGGGGGGCCTCTCCCAAGGCAGCCTCGGGCGCGTCCGTCTCGGCATCTTCCGCTTGCGCCAAACCCGCCTCTGCCAGCACAGCATCACCCCGGAAGCCGGTGGCGAGCACGTAAAGCTCGGCCGAATCGGCGCGGCTCGCGGCCGGCTTCACATGGCGCACCTGCGTGAAGTCGCGCTTGAGATTGGCCAACAGCGTGGCTTCCATGCCGCCCTGGATCACCTTGGCGAGGAAGGTCCCGCCCGGCGCCAGCACCTGGCGGGCGAAATCCACGGCAAGCTCCACCAGGCCGACGATGCGCAGATGGTCGGTCTTCTTGTGGCCGGTGGCGTTGGCCGCCATATCGGACATGACGAGGTCGGCCTGTCCGCCCAGCATGGCCATGAGCCGCTCCGGCGCCTCGGGGGTCAGGAAATCCATCTGGGCGAATTCAACGCCGGGAATGGGCTCGATCTCCAGCAGGTCGATGGCGACGATCTTGCCCTGCCCGTCCTCCAGGCCGATCTTCTTCGCCGCCACCTGGCTCCAGCCGCCGGGGGCGGCGCCGAGATCCACGATGCGCATGCCGCGCTTCAACAGCCGCGCCTTCTCGTCCAGTTCGATGAGCTTGAACGCCGCGCGTGAGCGCCAGCCCTCGCGCTTGGCGCGGGCGACGTAGGGATCGTTGAGCTGGCGCTGCAGCCACTTCTGCGAGGACGTGGTGCGGCCGCGCGATTTTTTCACGCGCACTTTCAGGGGCCGGCCGTCGGGCCCGCGGGGTGGTGTGGTCACGCGCGTGCATCTCCGGGGGAGGTGCCGGCGGTGCGGTTGCGCCGCCAGGCGCCGTCTGCCCGCATCAACTGCACCAGCATGCCCTCGCGCAAGCCCCGGTCCGCCACCCGCAGGCGATCGGCGGGGAAAACCCGGCGCACCGCCTCCATGATGGCGCAGCCGGCCAGCACCAGGTCCGCCCGCTGGGCGCCGATGCAGGGATTGGCCACCCGCTCCTCAAACGACATGCACATGAGGCGTTCCACCACCTCACCGATGTGGCTGGCGCCGAGCCACGCGCCGTCCACCCGGGTGCGGTCGTAGCGGTCGAGGCCGAGATGGATGCCGGCCACCGTGGTCACGGTGCCGGAGGTGCCGAGCAGGTGCAGCCGGCCGGGGGCGCGCACGCCCCAGCTCTGGCGTACGCCGTCCAGCATGCCGCAGACCTCGTCCACCATGGCATGGAACACATCGGGCGATACCCGGACACCGCCATGCCGCTCGGACAGGGAAACCACGCCCACCGGCAGCGACACCCACGAGCGGATGCGGG
Source organism: Xanthobacter autotrophicus ATCC 700552 (assembly GCF_043194565.1). Taxonomy (GTDB): domain Bacteria; phylum Pseudomonadota; class Alphaproteobacteria; order Rhizobiales; family Xanthobacteraceae; genus Xanthobacter; species Xanthobacter autotrophicus_F. Next base: position 93,100 of record NZ_JBAFVS010000008.1, read on the forward strand.
CGCGCGGCGGCCCGTCATCCCCGGCCGAGCGCCGGCCGAGCCACACCACCTCGGTGGAGCCGCCGCCGATGTCGAACAGCACGGCGCCGTCGCAGGTGGGGTCCACCAGCGGAGCGCAGCCGGTGGCGGCGAGCCCCGCCTCGGTGCGGCGGTCCACCACTTCCAGTTGCAGGCCGGTGCGCTCTTCTACCCGCGCGCAGAATTCAGCGCCGTTATCGGCGGCGCGGCAGGCTTCAGTGGCGACGATGCGGGCGCGGGTGACGCCGCGCAGGTCCATCTTGCCTGCGCAGATCTCCAGCGCCGCCACGGCCCGGGTCATGGCCTCGTCGCACAGGCGGCCGGTGGCGGTCAGCCCCTCGCCGAGGCGGACGATGCGCGAAAACGCGTCCACCACCCGGAAGCTGCGGGCGGTGGGCCGCGCCACCAGCAAGCGGCAATTGTTGGTGCCAAGATCGATGGCGGCATAGACCGCGCCGGCGCTGCCGGCAGCATGATACGGCGCGGGATGCGCGCTGGCCGGCGCCTGATTCGCGGAAACCGGGGGAGCACAAAGGGGAAGCGGACCGGGAGCAGGGTTCTGGCCGGGAGAAGCAATCGGCTGGCGGGACGGCCCCTCTCCGGAAAATTCGGAGCCGGGAGAATCGGAGCCGCGAGAATCAGAGCAAGGAGAAGCGGAGCCGGCGGCCGAATCTGTGCCCGCAGCCGCAGGCCCCGTCGTCCCGCGGCGTGCATCCGTTACGCATTCCGTAACGGCACGCTCGCGGCAAGACTGCCCCGGACCCGCCCCGGGTCCGTGCGTCTCGTCCCTCATGTCCATCCCCTCGCCGCAAGGCGGAAACATGCGCTCAAGCCCGCCGCTGGGTCAGCGACCGGCTGCGCCTTGCGGCCATTTTAACAGCGCGCGCGATGTGTGCAATGCCGGGACCTGCCTCCAAAGAAGGCAATGCCCCGGAAAAGGTCACTCGGCGGCGGCGCGGCCCGTCAGGTCGAGGGTGAGGCCGGCGGCCAGCGCATCGGCGCGGAAGGCCTTCACCGCGTCGAGGGACAGCTCGGCGGCGGTGCGCGAGCCCATGGCCGGCAGCTTCTTCAGCACGTCGGCGGGGGCGGTGATGATGTGGCAGCCCATCTCATCGGCCTCGATCACGTTCCACACCTCGCGGGTGGAGGCCCAGATGACCTCCACGTTCTTCGTCTCGTTGGCGAGGGCCACCGCCCGCGAGATGGCGGGCTTGTAGTCGATGCCGAGGTCGGCGAGGCGGCCGGCGAACACCGAGATGATGGACGGCGCGCCGCCGGCCAGCGCCTTCACGCCCTCTTCCACCTGGGGCACGTCGAAGATGGCGGTGAGGTTCACCTTCACGCCGTCATTCACCAGATCGCGCACCAGATCGTAAAGCGTCTCGCCGCGCGTGGTGGAGACCGGCAGCTTGACGTGCACATGCTCGCCCCAGGTGGCGATGACACGGGCTTGGGCGCGCATTTCCGGGATGTCGTCGGAGAACACCTCGAACGAGATGTGCCGGTCCGGCACGGCGGCGACGAGATCGCGGGCATAGGCCTCGTAATCGGTGACGCCGGCCTTGCGCAGCAGAGACGGATTGGTGGTGAAGCCGGCGATGTGGGGCTGCTTGGCCATTTCCACGATCTGCGCCTTGTCGGCCCCGTCGGTGAACAGCTTCACCTTCAGGTCGCTGAGCTTCACGGACATGCTTTTACTCCCTTATCCCGTTTCGGCGCGCATCCTAGAGCAGCCGCCGATGCAGCCGCAATGCAGGCGGGGCGGATAATCGCCCGCCCGTGCGGCAGCGCGATGACGCAGCCGTCACCCCATCTCCCTGCCCCCTCCGCCCTGCCCCATCAACCCTCCATTAACCATGCGGGAAGGTTGGTCCGCCCGGCAACCTCCCGGAAAGGGGCATCCGGCATGCTGCCGTCCATCCGGGGTCCCGGGCTCAGGGTGTCAGACGGTGTGAGGCGGGGATGGTGGCGACGGACATGGTGGAGCGCATGGCGCGCGCGATGCACGCATTCTCCCGGCAGCGCTATCCCCTGCTGGAGCCGTGGGACGAGCTTTCGCCCGAGCGGCGGGCCTACCAGCGTCAGCTGGCCACCCACGCCCTCCAGGCCCTCACCCCCCACGACGTGATCGAGATCACCTCGCGCGCGGCGCCCGAGATCGTCGCCATCCCGGTGGAGCCGACCCCCTGGGCGCTCGCCGAATTGCAGGAAGCCGCCATCGCCGACAACGGCACCGCCATGGATGCGCGGCGCCGCTATCGCTCCTTCCTCGCCACCGCCTCCCTGCCGCTCGCCACCCGCTACGCCGAGAGCGAAGGCGCGCGCTGAGCCCCCGTAGATCAGGGGCGCCGGCGGTTGACCTTATTCGGCCGCAAGGGCCACCGCCTCCGGCTGGCCGCGCCCGGACCGGCTGAGGTAGCGCCGGCACTGCTGCTCCTTGTCGTAGCCCAGCAGGGTGCCGAGCATGAAATCCTCTTCCGCCGTCAGCGTGTTGAGCGGCCGCGTGACCACCGCCCGCGCCACCGCCACGAAGGCCGGACGGCCGAAGAAGACGTTCACCTTTCTCGGGCTCACCTCCTGCACGAAATGGTCGATGCCGTGCCGCCCCAGCCGCGCCAGCACCAGCGGCAGCTCGGCGCGACACAGCGTCATGAGGAAGAGGGCGCGCACGCCCCGCCCGTATTCGTAGACATGGTGCTGGAACAGCCGCATCACCGGCGCGGCGCAGCCCTCCGCGACCGCGGCAACCGGGGCCGGAGGCCACGCGGCCTCCCCGGCGACAAGCGCATCCCCGGGCGCGTCGATAAAGGGGCCTAGAGCAGCTTGCTGAGCCATGCCGTCACCCGTTTGTCGGTCAAGCCGGATTGCGTGTCGAGATCGAGGGCGAGGCCGACGAACTGGCCGTCCCGTTCCGCCGTGGACCCCACGTAGTCGTAGCCGGCCGTGTCGGTGAAGCCGACCACCACCGCACCCAGATCCGTCACCTCGTCATAAAGGATGCCGATGGCATCGACGAAGGAGGTGGGATAGCTCTCCTGATCCCCGGTGCCGAACAGCGCCACCTTCCTGCCCTTCAGGTTGGCACTGCGCAGCTTGTCGATGTTCTCTTCCCAGTCTGTCTGCAATGTTCCGTCGCCATAGGTGGGCGAACCCAGGATGAGCAGGTCGCTATTTTCGAAATCGGCCTTGGTCGCGGTCTTGATGTCCACCGAACGGCCCTGGCATTTCTTTGAAATCTTGGACGCGACCCCTTTCGTGGCTCCGCCATCGGAGCCGAAGATCACCGTGACAATCATGGACTTGTCTCTTTATGGATTGATTCAAATCTGGAAAGGGAATGCCAACCGCCGCGGGCATCCCAACGCGCAAGCAAATGCTAGCCACATGAAATTAACTCAACAACACAGGATATTCACGGATTGAATAATAATAAAATTCGTCGTACCCGTAAGCTGTATTGAAAATGCTCGATCGAGAATTATTATAAATCGACATTCAGTTTCGATTTGTTCTGAATTGAAAAAGGCGCAGGTCGAGCGGCCAGGTTTCGACGGGCCACGTTTCGACGGGTCCCCTGCCGACAGGCCACCTCCGGCCCCGCCGCGCGCGGCGCCTTCAGGGCTCAAAATGGCGCCAGCGTCCGAACGGTGTCGCGCGGCGATCCGTCCCGATCCGCCCAAGCTCTCGTGCCGTGAGCGGTCCGCGCTCAGCGCAGCATGAAGCCGATGACGAGGGCGTTGGCGATGTCGATGAAGAAGGCCGACACCAACGGCAGGATGATGAAGGCGATGGGCGCCGGCCCGTGGGTGCGCGTCACCGCCGTCATGTTGGCGATGGCGGTGGGCGTCGCCCCCAGGCTGATGCCGGTAAATCCCGCCGCCAGCACCGCCGCCTGATAATTGCGCCCCATGGCCGGGAACACCGCGAACAGGATGTAGAGCACCGCCACCAGCGTCTGCAGGCCGAGCACCACGGCCAGCGCCGGCCCGAGGCCCCCCAGCGTCCACAGCTGCATGCTCATGAGCGACATGGCGAGGAAGATCTTCAGCGACAGGTCGGAGATCAGCGCCAGCGCCGGGGTGCGCGCCGGCCACGCCATGCGCGGCATGGCATGGGGCAGCGTGTTGGTAATGATGATGGCCACCAGCAGGCACACCACGAACAGGGGCAGCTTGATGCCGGTCTGCTCCACCAGCCCTTCCAGCGAATAGGCGATCAGGATCACCACGTTCAACACCAGCAGCGCGCTCAGGATGTTGCGATAGGTCACCTTGCCCGCGTCCGGCCCCACGTCGTCGTCGGGCAGGCCCACCATCGGGGGCAGGATCTCGTCGCTGCGCAGCTTGAAGCGGTCGATGAGGATGCCCGCCACCGGCCCGCCCACGAGGCTGGCGATGACGAGGCCCAAAGTGGCGCTGGCGATGCCCACTTCCAGGGCGTTGGGCAGGCCGAAGCGCTCGGAGATCAACGGCGCCCAGGCGATGGTGGTGCCGTGCCCGCCGATGAGCGACACCGAGCCCAGCAGCGGCGCGATGCCGTCCGGCAGGCCCAGCGCCTTGGCCCCGCCGATAGCCACCACGTTCTGAAGGCCCAGATAGACCACGGTGAGCCCCAGCAGGATCAGCAGCGGCCGCCCGCCCAGGGCAAGGTCGGACAGCCGCGCATTGAGGCCGATGCCGGTGAAGAAATACAACAGCAGCATGTCGCGCGCGGCCAGATCGAACGAGATGGCGAGGCCGAGCACGCGATAGCACAAGAGCGTCACCACGGCGGCGAGCAGGCCGCCGGTGACCGCCTCGGGAATGTTCCAGCGGCGCAGCGGCCCGATCACGCCGTTGAGCCCGGCGCCGATGAAATAGACCACGATGGCGAGGGTGAAGGTGAGGAAGCCGGAGACCTCAAAGGTGGCTGGCATGTCTTCCCCCGCGATTCTGGCTGGTGTGGTGGTGTGATTGGATGACGGACGCGGCGGCCCTCCGGCCGCCGCTCAGATCCGCAGTGCGATCCCCCGCTCCCATGGGCGAAGAGCGCGCGCGGCGCGGAAAGTACAACGACTGCCGCCCGCGCGGGCGGCAGTTCACGCCCTTCAGAAGCTGCCGACCAGGGTGCCGAGCCCGATCACCACCACAAGGGCGATGAGCGCACCCACCACCGCCGCCATGACGATATCGAGGTAGCCTTCCTTATGGGTCACGCCGCACACCGACAGCAGCGTCACCACCGCGCCGTTGTGCGGCAGGCTGTCGAGGGTGCCGGAGCCGATGACGGCGACACGGTGCATCAGCGCCGGGTCCATGCCGATCTCGGCGGCGATCTTCATGTAGGTGGGTCCCAAAGCGTCGAGGGCGATGGTGAGGCCGCCGGAGGCCGAGCCGGTGAGCGCGGCGAGGATGTTGGTGGCCACCGCCAGCGACACCAGCGGCCCGCCCTCGATGGACAGCACCCAGTTGCGCACATCGGCGAAGGCCGGCAGCGAGGCGACGATGGCGCCGAAGCCGACGAGGCTCGCCACCGACAGGATGGGCAGCACCGACGCGTTGGCGCCCGCCGTCATGGTGGCGCGTAGCTCCGGCACGCTGCGGAAATTGATGGCGATCACCGTGATGATGGCGGCCGTCAGCGCCACGATCACCGACCACACCCCGCCCACCGCCGAGAGGCTGGTGCCGCCCCACTGGTCGGCGGCCAGGAAGGAGGTGTCCATGCGCGGCAGGATCGCGAACGACATCAGCAGGTTGACCACGATCACCACGACGATGGGCAGGGCCGCGAGGACAATGGGTGGATTCTTGGCGGCCTCGTCGCTCGAATGGATCTCGGAGGGGTCGAACGCGCCGGCCGTGGTGGCCCGCTCGCGTACGATGGGGTCGTCGGCGGCCAGCTCGGCGGATTCGTCGGGCGCCGCGATCAGCGCGCCGAAGCCCTCGCCCTTGGCCCGCGCCGCGTTCTCCCGCAGCTTCAGCCACCACATGCCGAAGCCCAGCATGACCAGCGAGGCGATGATGCCGAGGCCCGGCGCGGCGAACGGCGTGGTGCCGAAGAACGGCATGGGAATGGCGTTCTGGATGGAGGGCGTGCCGGGCATGGCCGACATGGTGAAGGTGGAGGTGCCGAGCGCGATGGCCGCCGGCATCAGCCGCCGCGGCACGCCGGAGGAGCGGAACAGGGCGACGCCCATGGGCGCGAGCACGAAGAAGGCCACGAACAGGCTGACGCCGCCATAGGTGACGATGGCGCCGGCCAGCACCACGGCGAGAATGGCCCGCTGCGACCCGAGCTTCTGGGTCATGGTGTTGGCAATGGAGGTGACCGAGCCGGAATCCTCCATGAGCTTGCCGAACAGCGCCCCGAGCAGGAACAGCGGGAAGAACTGCGCGACGAAATCCGCCGCGTTGCGCATGAAGGTCTGGGTCCAGCTCGCCAGCAGCGGCTCACCGGAAAAGGCGGCCGCGATCAGCCCGGCGATGGGGGCGAGGATGAGGATGCTGGAGCCCCGGAAGGCCAGGAAGATGAGGACGGCGAGGCCGACCAGGATGCCGATGAGACCCATGTGTCACACCCCTTCCAGCAGCACATCGAGATCGACGGAGGATTCAACGCCCAGCTTGTCGCCATAGCGCTCCAGGAACTCCGCACCCGCCTTGCGCCCCTCCTCCTTCAGCATGGACAGGAAGTCCCATTCCGCGTTGAGCTTGGAGGAGAAGCCGAGGGACGACATCAGCCGGTTCGGCACCATGTGGATGCGCATCTTGGCCCACTCGGCGCCCTCGGTGTTGCCGGGATCGGCCACCTTGCGCAGCAGGGCGATCATGCGCAGTTCCTTGAGCAGCACCGAGTTGAACGACACCTCGTTGAGCCGGTTCATGATCTCCGAGGCGGTCTTGGGCGTGCCGGGGCGCTCCACCGGGTTGATGGGGATCAGGATGGTGTCGTCGGAGCTCAGCTCGCGCACCAGCGGCGTCATGGTGGGATTGCCGGAATAGCCGCCGTCCCAATAGGCCTCGCCGTCGATCTCGATGGCCTGGAACATGGTGGGCAGGCAAGCGGAGGCCAGCAGCACGTCGGCCGAAATCTCTCCGTTGCGGAACACCCGGCCGCGCCCGGTGCGCACATTGGTGGCGGTGATGAACAGGCGGATGGGCGACGTCTTCAGCCGCTCGAAGTCGATGCTCTCGTCGAGGATCTTCTTCAGCGGGTTGAGGTTGCCGGGATTGAGGTCATAGGGCGAAAACAGGCGGGACATGATGTCCATACCCACGAACATGGGCGAGGTGTCGATGGTCCAGCGGCCGAGCATCCGGTCGAGCGGTCCGCGCTGGAACGGGCTGAAGCGGGCGGCCTCGGCCACCGTGCGCCAGTAGCGGTCGAGGGCGTCGCGGGCGCCCTGCGCCCCGCCGGCCGCAAAGCCGTCGGCCAGCACCGCGGCGTTCATGGCGCCGGCCGAGGTCCCGGAGATGCCGTCGATCTGGAGCCAGCTTTCCTCCAGCAGCCGATCGAGCACGCCCCAGGTGAAGGCGCCGTGGGAGCCGCCGCCCTGCAGGGCGAGGTCCACGAGAAGGGGGGAGCGGTCCATGGTCACGTCTCCAGTCGGTTTGCCCGCGCCCTCATGGGGCGGGCGCGCTTGCGAGGCTTGGCGTCCCCGTCCCGGGCGTCCAACGTGTTTTTATGGCGCGCGTTTCTTGTGGTTCGAACGCTTTGTCATCCGAATGCCTTGTCATGCCGGTGGGCCAAGCCCACGCATCAAGCCCGCGCGTCAGGCGCGGGCCGGCTTTGGCGTCGCGGTCGCGGCCACCTGCTCGGGACCCGTGTCCGGGCCGAACCAGGCGACATAGAGCGCCGGCAGGAAGATCAGGGTGAGCAGGGTGCCCACCAGCAGGCCGCCCATGATGGCGAAAGCCATGGGCCCCCAGAACACGGTGGGCGCGATGGGGATCATGCCCAGCACCGTGGACAGGGCGGTGAGCATGATGGGCCGGAAGCGGATGGAGGAGGCGTGCACCGCCGCATCCCACACCCTCTTGCCCGCGGCCCGCTCCGCCTCGATCTGGCCGATGAGGATCACCGCATTCTTGGTGATCATGCCGATCAGCGCCAGCACGCCGAGGATGGCCACGAAGCCCAAGGGCCGCCCCGAGGCGAGCAGCGCCGCCACCACGCCGATGAGGCCGAGCGGCGCCACCGACAGCACGATGACGAGGCGCTGGAAGCTCTTCAGCTCGAACATGAGCACCGAGAACATCAAGAGCAGCATCACCGGCACCACCGCCACCACGGAGGCGAGCGAGGCCGCGCTCTCCTCCACGGTGCCGCCAACGGTAATGGCGTAGCCCGGCGGCAGGGTCTGGCGCAGGGCGTCGATCTTGGGTTCAAGCTCGCTCACCACCCCTTCCGGCAGCACGCCGCGCCGCACGTCCGCCTGCACCGTCAGGGTCGGCACCCGGTCGCGGCGCCAGATGGCGGGATAGTCCTGGGCGTAGTCGAAGGTGGCGATCTGGCTGAGCGGCACCGTGCGCCCGCTGGGCAGCGGCACCTGGAGGGTGGAGAGTGTGGCCAGCGACACCCGCTCCTCGTCGGTGGCGCGGGCCACCACGTTGACGAGATAGATGTCGTCGCGCACCTGCGTCACCGCCTGCCCGGACAGCACGGTGTTGAGCACGCCGGCGAGCTGCGCCGTGGACAGGCCCAGCAGGCGCGCCTCGTCCTGGTCCACCTTGATGCGCACCTGCCGCGCCGGCTCGATCCAGTCGTAATTGACGGTCTCGGCCTTGGGGTTGGAGGCTATGACGGCGGCAAGGTCGAAGGCGATGGCGCGCACCTTCTCGATGTCCGGCCCCGAGACGCGATACTGCACCGGCCACCCCACCGGCGGACCCAGCTCCAGCGGCGAGACGCGCGCGACAAGCTGGGGGAAGTCCTCCGCCAGCACCTTCTCCAGCTTGAGCCGGAGGCGGTCGCGCCCGGCCACGTCCTTCGCCACGATCACCGTCTGGGCGAAGAAGTCGTTGGGCAGCTGCACGTCGAGGGGGAGATAGAAGCGGATAGCGCCGCGGCCCACATAGGTGGACCAGCGCTTCACGTCCGGGTCCTTGGCGAGCACGGCGTCGAACGTCTCCGCCACCTTCTCGCTGGCATAGATGGAGGCATTCTGCGGCGAGGCCAGGTCCACCAGCAGTTCCGGCCGGTCCGACGACGGGAAGAACTGCGAGGGAATGAGCGGCAGCGCCAGCACCGAGAGCGCGAACAGGCCGAGGGTGACGGCGATGGTCGCCCAGCGCAGCCGCAGGCAGAAGATGAGGAAGGCGCGGTAGAGCCCCATGACGCCCGTGGGCGGGGCATCGGGATCGGGCACCTTGTCCCTGGCCGGAGCCTTCAGGATCAACACCTGCATCAGCGGGGCGAACAGCACCGCCACGATCCACGACACCAAAAGCGCGATGGCCACCACGGCGAACAGGGTGAAGGTGTATTCGCCCGCCGAGCTGGCGGCGAAGCCCACCGGCACGAAGCCGGCGACCGTCACCAGCGTTCCCGCCAGCATGGCCCCCGCATAGGCCTTGAAGGCGTAGGCCGCCGCCGTCACCTTGTCGTCGCCGGCGGCGAGGCGGGTGAGGGTGGCGTCCGTGGTGGTCATGGCGTCGTCCACCATGAGCGCCAGGGCGATGATGAGGGCGCCCAGCGAAATGCGCTGCATGTCGATGTGGACGAGCTGCATCAGCGCGAACACGATGGCCAGCGTCAGCGGGATGGCGAGGGCCACGATGGCACCTGCCCGCACCCCCAGCGCGATGAACGACACCACGAGGATGATCGCCACCGCCTGCCACAGGCTTTCCATGAACTCGGCGATGGCGCTGTTCACCGTCACCGCCTGGTCCGCCACCAGATGCGCCTCGATGCCCACGGGCAGGTTGGCGATGAGGCGGTTCATGGTGGTGTCGATGGACTTGCCCATGGCGAGGATGTCGCCGCCGTCGCGCATGGCGATGGCAAGGCCGATGGCCGGCTTGCCGTTCACCCGGAACAGGGGCTGGGGCGGGTCCGCAAAGCCGCGGCGCACCGTGGCGATGTCGGCGAGGCGGATGAGCCGGCCGTTCACCACGAAGTTCACGTTGGCCACGTCCGCCTCCGAGGCGAAGGCGCCGGACACGCGGATGGAGATGTTCTCCGCCCCGGTCTGCACCTCGCCCGAGGGGCGCACGATGTTCTGGCTCTGCAGCGCCGACAGCACGGCCGTCCGGTCGATGCCGAGGCTGGCCAGCTCCCGCATGGAGAACTCGATGAAGATGCGCTCGTCCTGGGCGCCGAGGATCTCGATCTTGGAGACGTCCGGCACATGCAGCAGCTCGGAGCGCACGTCCTCCACATGGTCGCGCAGCTCGCGATGGGTGAAGCCGTCGGCGGTGAAGCCGTAGATGATGCCGAAGGTGTCGCCGAACTCGTCGTTGAAGAACGGCCCCACGATGCCCTGCGGCAGGGTGTGGCGGATATCGCCCACGCTCTTGCGCACATGATACCAGAGGTCCGGCACCTCGGCCGCCGTGGCGGAGCCCTTCAGGTGCACGAAGATGGTGGTGGTGCCGGGCTTGGTGTAGCTCTCCAGATAGTTGAGCTGGGGCACCTCCTGGAGCTTGCGCTCCAGCCGCTCGGTCACCTGCCGGAAGGTCTCGTCCAGGGTGGCGCCCGGCCAGTTGGCCTGCACCACCATGGTCTTGATGACGAAGGTCGGGTCTTCCGCCCGGCCCAGGTTCCTGAAGGCCATGATGCCGGCCACCACCGAGATGGCCATGAGATAGATGATGACCGAGCGGTGCTTCAGCGCCCAGGCGGAGAGGTTGAAGCCGCCGCTCACAGCTGCGTCCCCAGAAGGCGCACCTTCTGCCCCGGATGCAGCGCCTGAACGCCCGCCGTCACCACGATCTCGGAGGGCTTGAGCCCCTCGGCCACGCTCACGGTGGCGGGGCTGAAGCGCAGCACTTCCACCGTGCGCAGGGAGACGGTCTGCGCCTTGGGGTCCACCACCCACACCGCCGGCTTGTCATTGAAGCGGGTGAGCGCGCTGGCCGGGATCTCGATCACCGGGCCGGTATCCACCACCACGCGGCCGATGACTGTGGTGCCGAGCCGCAGGCCCTCCGGCGGGTCGATGAGGCCGACGCGCACGCGGAAGGTGCGGGTGACCGGATCCGCCTGGGGCGCCACTTCGCGCACCCGGCCGGTGGCCTTGACCGCGGGATCGCCCGAAAGGGTCACCTCCACCTCGGGATCGCCCGGCAGGGAGGTCAGGAGGGCGGCCGGCACCTCGAACACCGCGTCGCGCCCGTCGCGGCGCGCCACCTCGATCACCGGCTGGCCGGCCTGCACCACCTCGCCGGGCTCGGCCCGCCGCTGGGTGACGACGCCCGCCGAATCCGCCTTCAGCTCGGTGAAGCCGAGGCGATCCTGCGCCATCTGCAACCGCGCCTCGGTGTCCTCGACCTGGGAGCGGGCATTGAGGAAGGCCTGCTCGGCCTGCTCATACTGGGCGCGGGGGGTGAAGCCACGGGCGAGCAGCTGGCGCTGGCGCTCGTACTGGTTGCGGGTCTGGCTGAGATTGGCATTGGCGGCCGACAGCGCCGCCTGGGCCGAGCGCAGGGCGTTCTGCTCGTCCTGGGGATCGAGCCGCGCCAGCACCTGGCCGGGCTTCACCTGGTCGCCCACATTCACCAGACGCTCGATGATGCGCCCGCCGATGCGGAAGCCGTAGGTGGCCTCGTTCTGCGCCTCCACCTGGCCGGTGAGGGTCACCGCATCGCTGGCCGCGCGGCTGGTGGCGAGAATGGTGCGCACCGGGCGCGGCTCGGGCGCCTTCGCCTCCGGCGCCTCGCCGCATCCCGCCAGCAGCAGGGCCCCGCCCAGCGCCAGCGTCGGCATGCCCCACCGGCGCATTTTGACAGCGCCTGCGTTCGGCGCGCGATGCGTCACGTCGGCCACTGGACACTCCTCTTTCCGCACTGCAACCCCGCACCCCTATAGCGGAGGTCGCCGGACGCGACCAGAGCGCGCGGGTCCTGTTGGAGCAGGCGTGATGGCCCCGCTGGCGGCCCCGCGCACGCCGCCGGCGGGGGCGGATTCAGCTGCCGGCGCCGAGCTGCCGCAGCGGCCGTCCGTCGAGCACGTCGGCCTCGATCTCCTCCAGCCCCACCCGGCGCGTCTCCGGCACGAACAGCACCGCGACCACCAGCGACAGCACACAGACCACGAAGAAGATGCCGATGGTGCCCGCAAGGCCGATGCCCTGCACCACCGACAGGAAGGTGCCGGCGACAATGCCGTTGAACAGCCAGCTGGTGGCCGAGGCCACCGCGATGCCCCGCTCCCGGATGGCGGAGGGGAACAGCTCGGACATGAGCACGTAGGGCAAGGGGCCGAGGCTGAGGGCGAAGGCGACGATGTAGGCGCACAGCCCCGCCAGCGCCACCCACGGCCAGTCGGCCAGCGCCGCCACGATGACGGCGGCAAGGCTCGCCGCCATGGCCGCCGATCCGGCGATCAGCAGCGGCCGGCGGCCGAGCCGGTCCACCAGCGCCATGGCGGCGATGGTGGCGATGACATTGAACAGGCCGAGGCCGAAGGTGGCGGCCAGCGCCGCGGTGCCCGCCGGAAAGCCCAGCTCGGTGAAGATGTGCGGGGCATAATAGAGAATGCCGTCGATGCCGGAGAAGTTCTGCAGCACGAACAGCACGCTGCACAGCACCAGCACCGCCTTGGTGGCGCCGCGGCCGAGCACTTCGCGCCAGTTGGCCCCGTCCGGCGCGCGCTCCTCGCCCATCTCGGCGGCGATGCCCAGCGCCCGGGCTGCCGCGTCCGCACGCGCGCCCATGCCCCTGGCCCGGAGCCAGCGCGGGCTTTCCGGAAGCACCAGGACGATGGCCCCGCAGGCCACGGCGATCAGCACCCCGCCGCCCAGCATCTGCTGCCACGAGGCCCGGTCGATCAGGGCGAGCGGCACTGCATAGCCGGCGAGGATGCCGACGGTGATGGCGAGCTGGAACAGGGACACCACCGCCCCCCGGTGGCGCGCTGGCGTCACCTCGGCCGCATACATGGGCACCACCATGGACGAGAGGCCGACCCCGAGGCCGATGAGGATGCGGGCCGCCACCAGCATGCCCGGCCCGGGTGCAACGCCTTGTCCCAGCGGAATGAGAATATAGCCGGCAATGGCCAGCAAAGCGGCGAGCAGGCAGGCGGGACGCCGCCCGATTCGCGCCGACACCGGCGCGGCCGCGGCGGCCCCCACGAAGCAGCCGACCAGCAGGGAGGTCACCACCATCTCGGTGGCGCGGGTGGACAGGGCGAAAGCCTGCGCAATGGCCTCGACCACGCCGGCGATGGACGCTGTGCTGAAACCAAACAGAATGCCGAACAGCAGCACCAGACTGGCCGTGAGCAGCAGCGTCTTCATGGGGTCGCTCCGGAAGGTCCCCGGCCGGGGTGAGGTATCCCTTAGCCATCAAACGGAAAGGGCTTGTAAGCTGCGGCGAGGCTGGAGCATAAATACCGCAAAAATCCCGGCTCGACAGATTTCAATCGATAAATCCGGTAATCAGGGGAGAGCGCCACGTGACTGCCTCGGCCGCTGCGCACGAGCACGCCAATCGTCTGGCCATCGAGGGTGGGGAGCCGGTGCGCAAGGCGCCGCTGCCGTGGGAATTGCCCGGCGCCCACTGGATCGGCGACGAGGAGCTGGAGCTGGTCTCCCGCGTGGTGCGCGCCAAGAGCCCGTTCCGCTTCTACGGGCCGGACCTCCAGCACATGGTGGACACCCTCGAAAAGGAGTGGTGCGCCGCCTTCGGCCACAAGCACGCGCTCGGCGTGTCCTCCGGCACGGCGGCCCTCTCCATCGCCATGTCGGCGCTGGAGATCGGCCCCGGCGACGAGGTGCTGGTGCCCGGCTATCTCTGGGTGAGCTGCGTGAGCGCGGTGGTGCGCGCCGGCGCCATCCCGCGCCTCGTGGACGTGGACGACTGCTTCACCCTCGATCCCGCCGATGTGGAGCGCAAGATCGGCCCCCACACCCGCGCCGCGCTGATGGTGCACATGAGCGGGGCACCGGGGCGTGTGGCCGAGGTCGCCCGCATCTGCCGCGAGCGCGGCATCGGCCTCATCGAGGACTGCGCCCAGACCGCCGGCTCCAGCCAGAACGGCAAGGCCGTGGGCACCTTCGGCGACGTGGGCATCTTCTCCTTCCAGCTCAACAAGAACATGACCTCCGGCGACGGCGGCATGGTGGTGACCGAGCGCGACGACCTCTATCGCCGCATCGTGGCGCTGCACGACCTCGGCTACCCCCGCAACGCCCAGGGCCGGCTCGACACCTCGGACGAGACCTGCCAGCTGTGGGGCGTGGGCGCCCGCATGTCGGAACTCACCGGCGCCATGTGCCTGGCCCAGATGCGCAAGCTGCCGCTGATCACCGGCGCCATGCGCACCGCCAAGTGGCGCATCCGCGACGCGCTGGAGGGCACCCCCGGCCTCGGCTTCCGCACCATTCCCGACCCGGCGGGCGACACCGGCCCCTTCCTCATCATGACCCTGAAGGACGAGGCCACCGCCCGCCACTTCGTGGATGCCCTGCGCGCCGAAGGCATCGCCGGCCCGCCCGGGTCGCTGGCCTGCCTCACCATGCGGGAATGGGGCATGCACTGGTACTCGAACATTCCGAGCCTGGTGCACAAGCGGTCCGACAGCCGCGACGGCTTCCCCTGGACCCACCCCTTCAATGCGTTCGGGGCCGACTACAGCTATGCCGCCGGCGCCCTGCCCCATTGCGACGAGCTGAACGCCCGCGGCGCGCTGCTCACCATCGCCTCGACGCTGACCGCGCAGGACGTGGACGACATCATCACCGCCATGCGCAAGGTGGCGAAAGTGGTGCTGGTCTAAAGCATGCGCCGATCGGCTTGCGTCGCAAGCTGATCGGACAACGCGTTCTCTTTCTTGAATTTGGAGGGAGATTCACCGATCAGATTCAAGTCAATCTGATCGGATCGCGCTCCAAGCCCCGTTCGGGGTACCGCACAACAATCACCAGAAACCGCACTCCGGGAGGGGCGCCCATGATGTACCTCATCGCCGCCATAGCCGGCATCGCCGGGGCGCTGTTCGGCTTCGACGAAGGCGTCATCGCCGGCGCCCTCGCGCCGCTGCGCCGGGACCTCGGCATCGATCCCGTGGCCGAGGGCATGATGACGGCGGCGGTGCCGTTCGGCGCCTTCCTCGGCGCCATCGTCGCCGGCCGCCTCGCCTTGTCCCTGGGCCGGCGCCGGCTGCTGCTGGCCGCCGCCGTCCTGTTCGTGGTTGGCGCCCTCCTGAGCGCGTTCGCCTTCGGGCTGTGGACCCTCACCTTCGCCCGGCTGATCATCGGTCTCGGCGTCGGCGTCGCCGCCATGATGGCGCCGCTCTACATCTCCGAATGTGCGCCGGCGGCCCAGCGCGGCATGCTGGTCTCCATCTACCAGCTCGCCATCACCCTCGGCATCCTCGGCGCCTATGTGGTGGGCTACGCCTTCCACGAATCCTGGCGCTGGATGTTCGCCGTGGGCGCGGTGCCGGCCATCGCCCTGTTCGTGGGCATCTTCGGCCTGTCGGACACGCCGCGCTGGCTTGCCGTGCGCGGCCGCGAGGCCGAGGCCCGCGCAGCGCTGGCCCGCATGCGCGAGAAGCCGGAGAGCGATCCCGCGGTGAAGGCGGAATTCGCCGAGATCCGCGCCGGCGCGGTCCAGGACGAGACCCGCAAGGCGCGCCTCTCGGACCTGCTCACCCCGCGGGTGCGGCCGGCCCTCATCGTCGCCATGGGGCTGTTCCTGCTGCAGCAGCTCTCCGGCATCAACGCGGTGATCTATTACGCGCCCACCGTGTTCGAGCTGTCGGGCTTCGGCTCATCCACCACCCAGATCCTGGCCACCGCCGGCATCGGCGTGGTCAACGTGCTCATGACCATCGTCGGCATGATGCTCATCGACCGGCTGGGCCGCCGGCTGCTGCTGCTGATCGGCTTTGCCGGCACGGCGGTGGCGCTCGGCGTCATCGCCATCGGCGCCGCCACTGGCAGCGAGATGATGGGCAAGCTCGCCCTCGGCGGGCTGGTGCTCTACATCGCCTCCTTCGCCATCGCCATCGGGCCGCTACCCTGGGTGATGATGTCGGAAGTCTTCCCCCTCGACGTGCGGGCCCTGGGCATGAGCGTCGCCTCGCTGGTCAACTGGGGCTTCAACTTCCTGGTGGTGTTCAGCTTCCCGGTGCTGGTGGCGGAGTTCGGCCTGGCCGGCGTGTTCGGCCTCTATGCGGTGGTGTGCGTGGTCGGCCTCGCCTTCACCCAATGGCTGGTGCCCGAAACCTCCGGCGTCAGCCTGGAAGAGATCGAGCGCCACCTCGACAGCGGCCGGCCCCTGCGGGACCTCGGCCGCTTCACGCCCCGTGCCGCCTGAGGAGCGCCGAGCCATGGTCCCCCCTCCCGAAGCCGAAACCGTGAACTCCGCCGCGGCGCCGCTCGATTTCGAGCGGCTCGTGGCGGCGGTGCTGCCGCTGGACCACTACCACCGCGAGCTGGAACCCCTGCTGCCCGACCTGGTCCGGATCGTGGTGCTCAACGACCAGCTCAACGGCGCCTTCCGGCGCATCGCCGCGCGCGCCGGCTTCGCCGAGGGCGGCGACATCGAGCGCGCGCACCTGGGCGACGACGCGCCGGCGGTGCACACCTTCTTCGAATACGTTTATTTCGCCTCGCCGGCTTTCCTGAGCACGGTGGGCGAGTGGCCCCTGGGAGGCGTGCGTGGCTGAAGCGGCCCATTGCGATGTGATCGTCGTCGGCACCGGCGCCGGTGGCGGCATCCTCGCCTACGAACTCGCCAAGGCCGGGCTCAACGTGGTCTCCCTGGAGCAGGGCGGCCAGCTCGCCGACGACCATTTCAAGCGCGTCGACCCGCCGGGCAGCGCGCTGGACTTCGGCATCCGCTCCAACACCGTGTGGCCCGCCGAGCCCCACGACAGCCTGTTCGTCCACCCGTTGTTCGAGAAGGGCGAGGACGGCTCCACCGGCTGGCCGGAGGGCGGCTTCCGCCACTACCAGATCATCCAGGTGAACGGCCTGCAGAACCTGTGGAACGGCGTGAGCGTGCGCTTTTCCGAAAAGGATTTCGCCGACTGGCCGTTCCGCTACGCCGAGCTGGCGCCCCACTATGACGCGGTGGAGCGCCGCATCGTGGTGTGCGGCACCAAGGAGGACATCCCCGAGCTGCCCGACGGCATCTATGTGCCGCCCAAGCCCCTGCGGCCCGCCGACCAGATGATCATCGACGCGGTGAACGGCCTGGAGGAGCCCTACTCCCGCGCCATTCCCAACCGCAAGGCCATCGACACGAGGCCCGATAGCCCCAACGCCTGCGCCTCCACCGGCATCTGCACCTCCGGCTGCCCCACCGGCGCGGTCTACAAGTTCACCGCCCGCCTGCTGCCGGAG
Organism: Xanthobacter autotrophicus ATCC 700552; assembly: GCF_043194565.1. Lineage (GTDB taxonomy): Bacteria > Pseudomonadota > Alphaproteobacteria > Rhizobiales > Xanthobacteraceae > Xanthobacter > Xanthobacter autotrophicus_F. The sequence goes on from NZ_JBAFVS010000008.1 coordinate 110,618, forward strand.
ATCGCCAAGCTGCCGAACTACGAGCTGCGCACCGGGGCCAAGGTGGTGCGCCTGCTGCGCGAGCCCGGCACGCGGCGGGTCCTGGGCGTGGAATACCGCGACATGGCCACCGGCGAATCGCGCCTGCTCACCGCCGACAAGGTGGTGCTGGCCACCGGCGCGGTGGAAAGCCCGCGCATCCTGTTCAACTCGGCCGACGACGTGGCCCCGGAAGGCATGGGCAACGCCTTCGGCCAGCTCGGCCTGCGGCTGCAGGACAATCCCAAGTCCGTGCTGTCCACCTCCCTGTGGAAGCTGTGGGGCAGCGGGCGCGACTTCGACATCGGCTACGGCGACCTGCTCATCCTCCTGTCGCGCGGCACCCTGCCCGACGGGGAGGAATTCCCCTTCATCGGCCATGCCATCCACGGCGTGCCGGACGTGCCGCATTATCTGGTGGGCATGAAGCGCTTCCCGCCCTTCATGAAGGAGCGGCTCTCCCGCTTCATGTTCCACAGCTATGTGACGCTGGGCCTGTTCTGCGCCGGCGACCCCAACCCCGCCAACCGGGTGCGGCCGGCGGCCAGCTACGACCGCTTCGGCGTGCGCCATGTGACCGTGGACTTCTCCTCCTCCGCCAAGGCGGACAAGATGATCGACGCCATGGAAGCCTGGGGCCGCACAGTGCTGCGCCATGCCGGGGCGACCTCCATCTATCCGTCGCGGGACAATTCCGGCACCGGCATCCATTATGCCGGCACCACCGCCATCTCGGCGGACCCGAGCAAGGGCGTGGTGGACGCGAACCTCAAGTGCCACGACCTCGACAATGTCTATGTCTGCGACGGCGGCGTGGTGCCGGTGCTTCCCGACAAGCACCTCACCCTCACCATCATGGCCATGGCCCACCGCCTCGCCGGCCATCTGGTGGAAAAGGCCCGCTCCGGCGCGACGGTCACAGCCCAGCCGGCCCACGCCTGAGGCCCGCGCGGCCCTTGAACGTGACCACTCGGCATCGGTGGCAAACCGGTGCCGAAGGCCTTATGGCGTCGGCACAGCGCGGCTCATCACCGCCGAGATCAGCGCGTTGATGCGCCCGAACGCCGCGCGCGCCACCTCGTTGGCCCGCACCATGGCGTCGACCGCGGCTTCCTGGTCCTGATTGGTATGGGCGGCAAGGGCGGCCACAAGTTCGCTCTGGCCAATGGCGAGGTTGCGCAGGGCCAGCAGCAGATTGTCGAGATCGCCCTTGGTCAGCGTGAGCTGAAGCGGGGTGTCGTCGGCAAAGGTCTGCCAGCGCTCCAGCGCGGCGGGCGGAATCTGGGGCGTGTCGGTCGTGTCGGCCGCAGTGTCCTGAACCATGAAATCCTCGCATGAAAATGAAGACGCCAACAGCGTCCTGAAAAGACAGGAGCGTCTCGAAAAGAAAAGACCGGCCCATTAAGGCCGGCCTCAATCTACACCCGAACGCCCGGGCACACATCCTGGCCGGGCTCTGGCCGCGCGACCTGCGTTCCCCCGCCGCCTGATGACAACCTATCCCGCCGCCGCCTGCTCCAGCGCGGCGACGTCCAGCTTCACCATCTGGAACAGGGCCTCCATCACCCGCCGCGCCTTCGCAGGATCAGGATCGGACAGAAGCCGGGGCAAGACGCGCGGCACGATCTGCCAGGCGACGCCCCAGCGATCGCGCAGCCAGCCGCACTGCTCCTCCCGCCCCTCGGCGGTGAAGGCCGCCCACAGGCGGTCCACCTCCGCCTGGTCCTCGCAATCCACCTGGAAGGAGATGGCATGGGTGTGTTCCACCTTCTGCCCGCCATTCAGCGCGAGGAAGCGCTGGCCCGCGAGCGTGAAGGCCACCATCAGCGCCGAGCCCTCCGGCCCGGACGGCCCTTCGGCGGCGTTGCGGTACACGCTGTCGATGGCACTGTCCGGGAACAGCGACACGTAGAAGCGGGCGGCGTCTTCCGCGTCGCCGTCGAACCACAGGCAGGGTGAGATCTTCGGTGTCGAAATGGTAGCCATGGCGGCAATCCTCGCTGTGTCGTGCCTGAATGACGCGCGACGACCGGCCGGGCCGACAGCGCGGCCGGGTTTTTCCGCACCTCCGGCAGCCGCGCCGCGAAAGCGCCGGACACGGCGCGCACGCTTGCCCTGCGCGGTTGACCGGCATCAATGCCGTTCCGATCCCGTTGTCCTAACCAGTTACCACGGCACCGAAGCGTCCCCACGTTTCCCCACCGGGGACGGATAGGAAGGAACGCCATGACCGAGACCATCGAACGCCCCGGCTTTGTCGAGCGCAACCGCCCCGGCAAGGCGAAGATGAAGGCGGCCATCTTCGTGGAGAAGAACCGCATCGTCCTCGACGAAAAGCCCATCCCGGACGTGGGGCCGCTGGATGCCCTCATCCGCATCACCACGACCACCATCTGCGGCACGGATGTCCATATCCTCAAGGGCGAGTATCCGGTCGAGAAGGGCCTCACCATCGGCCACGAGCCGGTGGGCATCATCGAGAAGCTGGGCTCGGCGGTGGAAGGCTTCGCCGAAGGCCAGCGCGTCATTGCCGGCGCCATCACGCCATCGGGCTATTCCAACGCCTGCCTGTGCGGCTGCGCCTCGCAGGACGGCCCGCGCATGAAGCACGGCTTCAAGCCCATGGGCGGCTGGCGCTTCGGCAACACCATCGACGGCGCGCAGGCGGAATATCTCATCGTGCCCGACGCCATGACCAATCTCGCCCCGGTGCCGGAAGCCCTCGGCGACGAGCAGGTGCTCATGTGCCCGGACATCATGTCCACCGGCTTTGCCGGCGCCGAGAGCGGCAAGGTGCGCATCGGCGATACGGTGGCCGTGTTCGCGCAGGGTCCCATCGGCCTGTGCGCCACGGCGGGCGCCCGGCTGATGGGCGCGACCCGCATCATCGCCGTGGACCGGGTGGGCGAGCGCCTCAACGTCGCCCGCGCCATGGGGGCCGACGAGGTGGTGGACTTCTCCAAGGTGGACCCGGTGGAGGAGATCCTGCGCCTCACCGACGGGCGCGGCGTGGACGTGGCCATCGAGGCGCTCGGCCGGCAGGAGACCTTCGAGGCTGCCCTGCGCGTGCTGCGGCCCGGCGGCACCCTGTCTTCGCTGGGCGTCTACTCCAGCGACCTGAAGATCCCGCTGGATGCCTTCGCGGCGGGCCTCGGCGACAACAAGATCGTCACCTCCCTGTGCCCCGGCGGCAAGGAGCGCATGCGCCGCCTGATGGACGTGGTGGCCTCGGGCCGGGTGGATGCCCGCGCCCTCGTCACCCACCGCTTCAAGCTGGACGACATCGAAAAGGCCTATGACCTGTTCTCCCACCAGCGCGACGGCGTTCTCAAGGTGGCCATCACGCCTTAAGCTCTAGCCGCCCCGGCCCCGCGCCGGGGCAGCTTCCTTCCAGACTGGGACGATCCATGACGGCGCCGACGGATATGCCCGCACCGCCCGCCGCGCCCGGCCATGTGGTCGGCGACCAGAGTGCCGTCTTCGCCCTTTTGGAAGATCCCGCCACCCATGGGCTTTCCGAACCGGTGACGCGCATCGACACCCACGGGGCGGCGGTCTTCCTCGCCGGGCCCTTCGCCTACAAGGTGAAGCGGGCGGTCTTTTTCCCCTTCATGGATTTCTCGACCCTGGAGAAACGCCGCGCCGCCTGCCATGCGGAGGTGGAGATCAGCGGCCCCGGCGCGCCGGGGCTTTATCTCGGCGTGGTGCCCATCGTCCGCACGCCCCATGGCCTGGCGTTGGGGGGCGCGGGCGAGGTGGTGGAATGTGCCGTGAAGATGCGCCGCTTCGACACCAGCCTGACCCTGGACAGGGTGGCGGAGCGCGGCGACCTTTCGCCCGACCTCGTGAAGGCGCTGGCGGTGGCGGTTCTTGAAGCCCATGCGGCGGCGCCGGTGCGGCGCGGGTTCGACACGGCTTCCCGGCTGCGCGCCTATCTCGACGACAACACGAGGGAGTTTTCCGCCCGGCCGGAGCTGTTCCCGCCGCAGGAGGTGGCCCGGCTGGCGCGGCTTTCGGAAAATGCCCTGGCTTGCATCACGCCCCTGCTGAAAGCCCGCAGCGCCGCCGGCTTCGTCCGCCGCTGCCACGGCGACATGCATTTGCGCAACATCGTGCTGCTGGATGGCCGTCCGGTGCTGTTCGACGCCATCGAGTTCAACGACGACATCGCCACCTGCGACCTGCTCTACGACCTCGCCTTCCTCATCATGGACCTGTGGCAGCGGGGGCTTCGGGACGAGGCCAATGCGGTCTTCAACCGCTATCTGTGGGCGAGCGACGACGCGCAGCTGGACGGGCTCAAGGCCCTGCCCTTCTTCCTCAGCCTGCGGGCCGGCATCCGCGCCAAGGTGGAGGCGGCGGGGCTCGCGCATCAGCACGGGGAGCGGAAGGACGAGGCGGAGCGGCATGTGCGCGCCGCGTTCGCGCAGGCGCTGGCCTTTCTCGATCCCGGCCACGCGGAGACGGGCGCGCTGCCGCTCCTGAACGGCGCGACCCCGCCCGAGGCGCTGCCCGCCCACACCGCCCTTTGGGCCGTGGGCGGCCTCTCCGGCAGCGGCAAGAGCACATGGGCGGCAAAGATGGCACCCGCCCTCGGCCGCGCGCCCGGCGCGGTGATCCTGCGCAGCGACATCGAGCGCAAGCGCCTCGCCGGCACGGCGGAGACGGAAAAACTGCCGCCGGACGCCTACACCCCGGAGGCGACCCGGGAGGTCTACGCCCGCCTGCGGACGCTCGCGGCCCGGGTGCTCGCCACCGGCCACAGCGTGATCGTGGATGCCGTCCATGCCCGGCCGGACGAGCGCGATGCCATCGCTCAGGTGGCGCGGGCGGCCGGCGTGCCGTTCGCCGGCATCTGGCTGGACGCACCGGAAGGCGAGCTGATCCGGCGCGTGGAAGCCCGCTCGGGCGATGCTTCCGATGCCGACGCGGCCGTGGTGCGCCGGCAATTGTCCTATGATCTCGGCGCCATCGGCTGGACCCGCGCGCCCTCCCTCAGCACGGTGCCTTCGGCGGCTCCGCCTTCGGATCCGTCCCCGTGACCACCTCCGGCTGGCGGTCGGGCGAGGCGGGCGTTCCAGCCTGGGGCGTGGTGCCGATGAACGACCCACCCGTGCCGCCGGACCAGCCGGTGGAGCCTGACCCGCCCGGCTCGGTGCCGGAGGTCGCGCCCTGCGCCGGAGGTGTGGCCGCCGCGTGGGGCTGCTGATCGCACACCCCTTTTTCCGGCTCTGCGGCGCCCGCCGCCGCGGGCGAAGGCCCCGCCGAGGCCAGAACAAACATCACCGCCCCTACGAGGCCGGTGGCGAAAACCCGCGCGCCCGTGAGGGCGCCATGCGGGATGATCACGGGAGAGGCGCGCCGGAGCGCGGTGTGAAGTGCGTTCGAGGCCATGGCCGTTCTCCTTTCATCCAAGAGAACGTCTCGAAAAACCGCAGGGTTCCCGTCTTGTCCCTCAGGAAGGGTGGCCCGTGCCGAAGGCTCCAGCCGGCGGCCTCAATCCTCCACCACCACGCGCCCCGGCCCCGTCTCCACCGCGCCGATGCGGGCGGCGGCGGGATAGCCGGCGGCGATGATCTCCCCCAGCAGCCGGTCCGCTGCATCGGGGGCGCAGGCCACCAGCAGGCCGCCGGAGGTTTGCGGATCGGTGAGAAGGTGGCGTTGCCAGTCGGGGGTGCCCTCGGGCAAATCCACCTCGTGACCGTAGCTCGCCCAGTTGCGATGGGACGCACCGGTGACGAAGCCCTGCTGCACCAGATGCTCCACCTCGGACAGCCACGGCAGCGCCGCCCGCGACAGCCGCAGCGTGGCGCCGGAACCGCGGGCCATTTCCAGGCCGTGGCCGAGAATGCCGAAGCCGGTCACGTCGGTCATGGCGTGCACCGCCTCGTCCTGCGCCAGCGCGGTGCCGATGCGGTTGAGCTTCGTCACCGAGGCGAGCATCTCGTCATAGGCCGCCTTGCCCAGCGCCTCCTTCTTGAAGGCGGCGGAATAGACCCCCACCCCCAGCGCCTTGGTGAGGATCAGCGCGTCCCCCGGCCGGGCGGTGGAATTGCGGCGGATGCGCCCGCGCGGCGCCGAGCCGATCACCGCGAGGCCGTAGACCGGCTCCGGGCAGTCGATGGAATGCCCGCCGGCCACCGGAATGCCCGCCTGCGCGCAGATGGCCGCCCCGCCGCCGAGGATGGCGCGCACGGTGGCGATGTCCACCTTGCCCAGCGGCATGCCGAGGATGGCAAGCGCCATCAGCGGGGTGCCGCCCATGGCGTAGATGTCGGAGATGGCATTGGTGGCGGCGATGCGGCCGAAGTGGTCGGGATCGTCCACCATGGGCATGAAGAAGTCGGTGGTGGCGATGATCGCCGTCCCGCCGTCGAGATCCCACACGGCGGCATCGTCGCCGGTCTCGGTGCCCACCAGCAGGCGCTCGAACGGCCCGCCCTGCGCCTGCCCGGCCAGCAGGTCCTGCAGCACCGAGGGGGCAAGCTTGCAGCCGCAGCCGCCACCATGGGCAAGGCTGGTGAGGCGGACGGAAGGCACGTCGAGCATGGATGTCCGTTTCCTTGGCTGTCCGTTTCCGGAACACGCGCTCCGGTTATGGCCCGTCCGGCCAGGCTGTCACCTGACCGGACCTTGCCCTGATCCCGCCGGCGGGTACCCCCGCCGCTTCTGCCACGCCCCCAGGGGTCGTCACGGCCCGAAAGGTGTCACGACCCGGCATGGCGACGGGGGCATTCGCCCCGACCGGCGAGGATGGTCATACCGCGATTTCAGAGGCGCGGATGACGTACTTGAAACTGTCCGGGTCGAGGCAGTCGAGCAGCCCCGCCGCGTTCACCGCCTGCGGATACATGAGGAAGCCGAGGCGCGGGCCGGCAAAGCCCGGCAGCGCCACGTCGTGGGCCGTATTGAAAGCGAACCAGTTGCCCTCCCAGCCGCCGAACAGGGCCTTGCGGGCCGCCACCACCTTGGGATCGTCGAGGCCGAGCTTGCCCGGCGGCTCCTCCAGAACAACCTTGCGCACGTCGGCCGGGTCCATGGGCACCCAGCCGAAATCGGCGAGGAACACCTCGGCGCGGCAATGCTGGGCCTTGGTGACAATCTCGGAATTGGCGCCGAGGCTCTTGTAGCCAAAGCGCGAGGGCACCACCCGCAGGCCGTAGACGTCGCGGGCGGGAATGCCCTGCGCGCGCACCAGGCCCACGAACAGGGCATTGAGATCGGCGCACTTGCCGCCGATATCGCCGCTCTTGAGCAGCGCCGCGATGTCGCCGATGCCGCAGCCGCGCGTCGCCGGGTTGCGATAGGTGTTCTCGACGATCCACTCGAAGATGGCGCGCACCTTCTCCAGCTCGCCGCTCTTGCCGGCGACGATCTTGTCGGATGTCGCCTTCACGATGCCGTCGGTGGGAATGAGATCGGTCGATGCCGTGTTGCGCGCGCGGTCGGCGGCGGCGAGCGGGGCCGGCTTGCCGGGCCTGGTGAGGTCCACCGCCCAGTCGCGGCTGGTGGCGCGGCTGGTGAGGTCCACCCGCGGCGCCTTCTCGCCGTCCGCGAAGACGAGATGCAGCATGTCCGCCCCGGAATGGGGATCGCGCACCAGTTGGGCGGACCGGGCGTTGGTGGTCCAGCTGTTCTCCCCGGGCTTGAACCAGTCCGGATTGGCGAAGGAGGCCACCGGCAGCCACGCCTGAACCTGGCCCTCCGGCTTCAGGATCTCCACCGTGGTGACAATCTGGTAGCTGCGCCACTGGCCCACCGTGGGCGCGAAAATCTGCGGGGCGGGCGCCTGTTGGGCGAAGGCCGCGCGGGGCAGGACCCCGGCGGCGGCAGCGAGGGCACCAGCCTTCAGCAGGTCTCGTCTCGTGGTCATGTCACTGCTCCTCCTGGCTTTTATTGTGGTTTTCCGCAGGGCTGGAAAGGTCGCGCGGCGGGGCGCCCGCCCCTTGCAGCCCGGCGATGGCCATATCGGTGTCGGGGCTGTCCCATGCCGCCTCCCCCTCCGCCGCCAGCGCGATGCGGCCTTCGGCGATCACGAAACTGGCCGGCAGAAGGCTGACGCCGAAGGCGCGCGCGGCGGCGCGGTCGAGATCCATCAGCACCGGCCCCGGCGCCGGCTGATCGGCGAAGAAGCGCCGCACCCGGACCGGAACCTCGGCCACATCCACGAGCACCACGCTCACCTGCGGCGTGCGGGCGGCGAACCGCGCGAGGGCCGGCAGTTCGGTGCGGCATGGCGCGCACCAGGTGGCGAAGAAGTGCACCACCGTGACACCATGGGACTGGGCAAGGTCGAATCCCGGCCCGTCGAGGGCCTCCAGCCGCAGCGCGGGGGCGAGGGGCTGGCCGGCCACGGGACGAAGGGGCTGAAGCGCCTGTTGGGGCCCCGCCGCGGAGACATCCGCAGAGGCACCCGCCGGCAAAGCGGCGATGGCCAGAAGCGCGCGACAGGCCGCGCTCAGGGCCGCGCGCGCTGCGTCACGCACGAAACCGGCTGTGCCCTGATCTTTCGGGGGGAAAGATGAAACACGCTGTGAGCCCCGCCACGCGGGAGCGGACATGATTTTCACCCCGGCAATCTGGATCAGGTGGCGCGGCTGGTCAACGCTCAAGTCCGTGAACTCAGGCCGCTCCCTTGCCCGCACCCTGGCCATTGCCCCTGAAATTTCGAGATCACACGGTGTTTCTATCCAAAACTTGCTTTTCTATTGCATCGCAACATAAGCGCCTGCGGAAAATCTGGTGGAAACACAGGAAGTTGTCCCTGCGTTAATTGACATCTTTCCAGTTCCAAAATAGCGTCCCAAAGTGTGGAATAAGGTATCGGGCAGCCTCCGGGGGCTGCCGTCAACGGTCCCCGGTTCGGGGCTCACTGGGTCGGAGGTTTCCTTCGATGAACATGGAGCTTTCGCGCCGCCAGTTTCTGAAAACGGCGGGCGCGGGCGTGGCTGGAACAACCCTTGGGGCGATGGGCTTCGGCGCCATCGAGGAGGCCTACGCCTCCACCATCAAGCCGTTCCGCCTCGTCAACACCACGGAAGTGCGCAACACCTGCACCTATTGCTCGGTGGCCTGCGGCATCCTGATCTTTTCCAAGGGCAACCTTGCGAAGGGGGAGAAGGCCGACATCACCCACATCGAGGGTGACAGCGACCATCCCACCAATCGCGGCACGCTCTGCCCCAAGGGCGCGGCCCTGCTCGACATCGTCAAGTCCGAGACGCGCCTCCAGTATCCGATGATCCGGCGCGCGGGATCCGACACGTTCGAGCGCATCTCCTGGGACGAGGCGCTCGACAAGATCGCGCGCGCGTTCAAGGACGACCGCGACGCCAACTTCATCGCCAAGAACAAGGACGGCGTGACCGTGAACCGGTGGACCACCACCGGCTTCCTGGCCGCCTCGGCGACGACCAACGAAACCGCCTGGTGCACGTACAAGACGGTGCGTTCGCTCGGCATGCTGGTGTTCGACAACCAGGCGCGGGTTTGACACGGCCCCACGGTGTCCAGTTTGGGCCCAACTTTTGGCCGTGGCGCGATGACCAATTCGTGGACCGATATCCGGAACACGGACCTCGTCATCATCATGGGCGGCAATGCCGCTGAAGCGCACCCGTGTGGATTCAAATGGGTGACGGAGGCGAAAGCCACCCGTGGCGCCAAGCTCATCGTCGTGGACCCGCGCTTCACGCGCTCGGCCGCGGTGGCGGATTATTACGCCCCGATCCGGCAAGGCTCGGACATCGCGTTCCTCAACGGCGTCATCAATTATTGCATCGCCAACGACAAGGTGCAGTGGGACTATGTGAAGGCGTTCACCAACGCCAGCTACATCGTCAAGGAGGGCTTCGCCTACAGCGACGGCCTGTTCACCGGCTACGACGCGGAGAAGCGCGACTACAACCGCTCCACCTGGGACTATGACATCGGCCCCGACGGCTATGCGGTGGTGGACGACACCCTCCAGCATCCGCGCTGCGTGTGGAACCTGTTGAAGGCCCACGTGGCCCAGTACACGCCCGAACTCGTGGAGCGCATCACCGGCACGCCCAAGGACAAGTTCCTGAAGGTGGCGTCCATGATCGCGGAGTGCTCGTCCAAGACCAAGACGATGACCTCCATGTATGCGCTCGGCTGGACCCAGCATTCCAAGGGATCGCAGAACATCCGCACCATGGCGATGCTGCAGCTGATCCTCGGGAATATCGGCGTGCGCGGCGGCGGCATGAATGCGTTGCGCGGGCATTCCAACATCCAGGGGCTGACCGACGTCGGGCTCATGTCCAACATGATCCCCGGCTATCTCACCCTGCCCACGGAGCGGGAACCCGACTTCAACGCCTATATGTCCACCCGCGGCTTCAAGCCGCTGCGTCCCAACCAGATGAGCTACTGGCAGAACTACAGGAAGTTCTTCGTCAGTTTCCAGAAGGCCATGTGGGGCGACGCCGCCACCGCGGAGAACAACTGGGCGTTCGACTACCTGCCGAAACTCGACGTGCCGGCCTACGACATCCTGCGCGCCTTCGAGCTGATGAAGCAGGGCAAGATGAACAACTACGTCTGCCAGGGCTTCAACCCCCTGCAGGCCTTCCCCAACAAGGCCAAGCTCGCCGAGGCGCTCGCCAAGCTCAAGCTGCTCGTGGTCATAGACCCGCTCCAGACCGAGACCGCCCGCTTCTGGGAAAACCACGGCGTCTACAATCCGGCGGACACCGCCAGGATCCAGACCGAAGTGATCCAGCTGCCCACCACCTGCTTCGCGGAGGACGAGGGGTCGCTGGTCAATTCCGGGCGGTGGATCCAGTGGCACTGGCCGGCGGGCTCGCCTCCGGGCGAGGCGCGGACGGACGCCGCCATCATGTCCGGCATCCACCTGCGGCTGAAGGAACTGTATCGCAAGGAAGGCGGCGCCTTCCCCGATCCGATCCTCAACCTCACATGGGCCTACAAGGACCCGCACGAGCCCACGCCCGTCGAGCTCACCAAGGAGCTCAGCGGCTCGGTGCTGAAAGACGTGCTGGACCCCAACGATCCCACCAAGAAGGTGCTGGAGGCCGGCAAGCAGGTGGCCACCTTCGGTGTCCTGCGCGACGACGGCTCCACCGCGGCGGGCTGCTGGATCTATTCCGGCAGCTACACCGAGGCCGGCAACATGATGGCCCGCCGGGACAATTCCGATCCCGACGCCACCGGCGCCTACCTGAAATGGTCGTTCGCCTGGCCGGCGAACCGGCGCATCCTTTATAATCGCGCTTCCTGCGATATCGACGGCAAGCCGTGGGACCCCACGCGCAAGCTGATCGAGTGGGACGGGGCGAAATGGACCGGCTACGACGTGCCGGACATCGCGCCCACCGCCAAGCCGCAGGATGTGGGACCCTTCATCATGAATCCGGAAGGCGTCTCGCGCCTGTTCGCCCGGGGCATGATGCGGGAAGGCCCGTTCCCGGTGCATTACGAGCCGTTCGAGAGCCCGGTCGCCAACCTCATCGCCCCCAAGATCCGGGGCAATCCGGTGGCGCGCGTGTTCAAGGACGACTTCGCCCAGTTCGCCGACGTGGCCTCGAAGGAGTTCCCCTATGCGGCGACCTCCTACCGCCTGACCGAGCATTTCCACTACTGGACCAAGAACAACCACGTGAATGCGGTGCTCCAGCCCGAATTCTTCGTGGAAATCTCCGAGGAACTGGCCAAGGAGAAATCGATCCAGAATGCCGGCTGGGTGCGGGTGTGGTCGAAGCGCGGCTCGGTCTTCGCCAAGGCCTATGTCACCAAGCGCATCCGTCCGCTCATGGTGGACGGCAAGCCGGTGCACATCGTCGGCATCCCCATCCACTGGGGCTTCGTCGGCGCGGCGAAGAAGGGCTTCCCGGCCAACGTGCTCACCCCGTTCGTGGGTGACGCGAACATCGAGACGCCCGAGTTCAAGGCGTTCCTCGTCAACATCGAGCCCTCCACCGGGCCGGTGGCGTAAGGAGAAGGAGAACCAGCCATGTTTCCTCCGATCCCCAACCCTCCGGTCACCGCCACCCCGGCGAAGTTCGGCGAAGGCGACCTCATCCGGCGCTCGGCCTCCAACCTGCGGGTGCCGGTGGAGTTCAAGGAGCCGGTGGCCAAGCTCATCGACGTGTCGAAGTGCATCGGCTGCAAGGCCTGCCAGGCGGCGTGCCTTGAATGGAACGAGCTCCATGAGGAGATCGGCACCTTCAACGGCTCCTATACCAACCCGCCGGACCTGACCGAGAACTCGCTCACGCTCATGCGCTTCACCGAGTGGGTGAACCCCGAGACCGACAATTTCGAATGGCTCATCCGCAAGGACGGCTGCATGCATTGCGCCGATCCGGGCTGCCTGAAGGCTTGCCCGGCGCCCGGCGCCATCGTGCAATATTCCAACGGCATCGTGGACTTCGACCACGACAAGTGCATCGGCTGCGGCTATTGCGTGAAGGGTTGCCCCTTCAACATTCCCCGCATCTCCAAGACCGACCACAAGGCCTACAAGTGCACCTTGTGCTCCGACCGCGTGGCCGTGGGCCAGGGGCCGGCCTGCCAGAAGGCGTGCCCCACCCAGGCCATCGTGTTCGGCACCAAGACGCAGATGAAGGAATGGGCCGAAGGGCGCATCGCGGATCTGAAATCCCGCGGCTACAAGAATGCGGGCCTCTATGATCCGCCGGGCGTGGGCGGGACCCACGTCATGTATGTGCTCCAGCACGCCGACCAGCCCTCCCTCTATGCGGGCCTGCCGGACAATCCGCGCATCAGCCGCATCGTGGAAGCCTGGAAGGGCGTCACCAAATATGTCGGTCTCGGCGTCATGGGCTTCGCCGCCGTCGCCGGCGCCCTGCACTATCTGGTGGCCGGCGCCAACAAGGTGACGCCGGAAGACGAGGCCAACGCCGAGAAGCTGACCGGGGGAGGCCGTTCATGAGCGCACCCTATGATGTGGAATCCGGCGACGCGGTCCATCCCGGCCGCCCGGTGCAGGTGGATCGCTACACGCTGGGCGCCCGCATCAACCACTGGATCACGGCCATCAGCCTGATCCTTTTGGCGATCTCGGGCCTCGCCCTGTTCCACCCCAGCCTGTTCTTCCTCACCGGCCTGTTCGGCGGGGGACAGATGACGCGCACCCTCCATCCCTGGATCGGGGTGGTGCTGTTCTTCTCCTTCACCGGCATGTTCTTCCGCTTCTGGAAGGCCAACCTGTGGAAAAGCGAGGACGGCACCTGGATGCGGCGCATCCGCGATGTCATCGCCGGACACGAGGAGAAACTGCCCGAGCTGGGCAAGTACAATGCCGGCCAGAAGCTGGTGTTCTGGGGCATGTCGTTCCTGATCATCGTGCTCATCGCTTCCGGCGTGGTGATCTGGAACGCTTATTTCTCCACTTTCACCAGCATCGGGCAGCAGCGGGTCGCCTTGCTGGTGCATTCGGTGGCGGCGGTGGCGATCATTTGCGTGTGGATCATCCACGTTTATGCCGCCATCTGGGTGAAGGGGACCATCAGCGCCATGACGCGCGGGCAGGTCACCGGCGGCTGGGCCTGGCGGCACCACCGCAAATGGCTCCGTGAGCTGGTCTCCCGCAAGCCCCCCGGCAACTCGGGCACGCGGGGGACTCCCGCGGAATAGGGGCAGGCGTATAATGCAAGCCCGGCTGCGACCTCGCGCGGCCGGGCCGTTAGAGCTTTTTGACGCGTTTTCGTCATGCGAACCGGTATCCCCTTCGCCCGAAAACGCTCTTGCAAAAAACGCTCTTGCACGTGACCCGTGAGGTTCGTGAGGCTTAAATGGTGCGTTCGTCCGGTCCGTTCTCCACCGCTCCCGGCCCTGTCATGCCCGACCCCTCGGTGCTGGAAGGGGTCACCGCGCCGGCCTTTGCCCACCTGCCGGACCCGGCACCCCTGTTCGCCCGCCGCGCCGAGCGCTTCAGCCGCCTGGCGCAGGGCCACCCCCTCGGCGCCTATCTCGCCTTCCTGGCCCACATCGCCCGCGCCCAGCATGGGGCGGCGGAACGCGCGCCCGCGCCCGAGCCGCCCGATGCGGAAGCGGTGGAACGCGCCCGGACCCATGAGATGCCGCCTCTGGACCGCAGCCACTTCACCGCGGATGCGGCATTTGAATCCATCTTCGACCGGCTTTTGTCCCAGGCCCGCGCCATCGAGAAGCCGGAGCCGGCCGAGGCCGCGCTTGCCCGGGTGCTGGCCGGCTCGGACGCGGAGCGTGGCGAGATGATCCGCAACGTCCTCGCCGATGCCATTCCGGTGGAAGCCTTGGCCGAGCATCTTTATGTGGCGGCGGCGCTTCAGGTGCATTTCGCCCGCCGCGCCGCCCAGCTCGACGCCACGCGCCTGGTGCCGGTGGGCGACGGAATCTGCCCCGCCTGCGGCGGCCCCCCGGTGGCCAGCGTGGTGGTGGACTGGCCGGCGGCCCACGGCGCGCGTTACTGCGCCTGCTCCCTGTGCGGCACCTTGTGGAACTTCGTGCGGGTGCGCTGCACCGCGTGCGGCTCCACCGGGGGCATCGCCTATCAGGAGGTGGAAGGCGGCGACGGCTCCATCAAGGCCGAGACCTGCGACACCTGCCACTCCTATGCCAAGGTGCTCTACCTCGCGAAGGACCCGGATCTCGATCCCGTCGCCGACGACGTGGCCAGCCTTGGCCTCGACCTCAAGCAGAAGGAGGGGCCCTACCGGCGTTCCACCTTCAACCCGTTCCTGCTCGGCTATTGAGGGGACGGCCATGCCAGTTGTGCCAGCGCACGCCGCAGCGCCCCCGGTCGCCCGCCCCGAGGCCATTCCGCCTGCGCCCTTGCGGGAGCTGCCCTCCGTCGATGCGGTACTGAAGGCCGAGTTGGCCCGCGCCGCCGTGGAGCGCCACGGCCGGCAAGCCACCACTGCCGCGGTGCGCGCCGCCCTCGATGAGCGCCGGGCCGCCCTGCGCGCCGGCGCCGGCGGCCCGGCGACGCCGCAGGAGATCGCCGCCGCCGCCCTCGCCCGGCTGGACGCAGCCGCGGCCCCCAGCCTCAGGCCGGTGTTCAACCTCACCGGCACGGTGCTGCACACCAATCTGGGCCGCGCCATCTTCGCCGAGGAGGCGGTGGAAGCGGCGGTGCGGGCCATGCGCAGCGCGGTCGCCCTGGAATACGACCTCGACGGCGGCAAGCGCGGGGAGCGCGACGACCATGTGCGCGGCCTCGTCTGCGAGCTGACAGGGGCGGAGGATGCCACCCTCGTCAACAACAACGCCGCCGCCGTCCTGCTGGTGCTGAATACCCTGTCGCAGGGCCGGCCGGCCATCGTCTCGCGCGGGGAGCTGATCGAGATCGGCGGCGCCTTCCGCATGCCGGAGATCATGCGCCGGGCAGGCGCGGAGCTGGACGAGGTGGGCACCACCAACCGCACCCACGCCCGCGACTATCGCGACGCCATCCGCCCCGAGACCGGGGTGATCCTGAAGGTACACACCTCCAATTACCGCATCGAGGGCTTCACCACGGAGGTATCGCCGCGCGAGCTTGCTGGGATCGCGCAGGCTGGCGGGGTGCCCCTCGTCAACGACCTCGGCTCCGGCACGCTGGCGGACCTCAGCCGCTACGGCCTCGTCCATGAGCCCACGGTGCGCGAGGCGGTGGCCGAAGGGGCGGACATCGTCACCTTTTCCGGCGACAAGCTGCTGGGCGGCCCGCAGGCGGGCTTTATCGTGGGGCGGCGCGACCTCATCGCCCGGATCAACAAGAACCCCATGAAGCGGGCGCTGCGGCTGGACAAGGTGCGCCTTGCGGCCATTGAGGCGACGCTGCGCCTCTACCGCGACCCCGATCGCCTCGCCGAGCGCCTGCCCACACTTCGATACCTCACCCGCAGGCTGGACGATATGGCCGCCCAGGCCGCCCGCCTCAAGCCCGCCATGGCCGCCGTCCTCGGAGCCTGCTTTACCGTTGGCGTTACAGCATGTCGCAGCCAGATCGGCTCCGGCGCCTTGCCACTGGAGACGCTGGAAGGGGCGGGCCTTGCCATTCGCAGCCGCGACGACAGCGGCGGCGCCCTCAACCGGCTCGCCGATCTCTTGCGCCGCCTGCCGGTTCCGGTCATCGGACGGATTGACGATAACGCTCTTGTGCTCGATTTGAGATGCCTTGAAGACGAAGCGGCGTTTCTTGCGTCCGTGACCGCTTTGGAGGGGGCTCATGAGCTGGCTTGACCGACTGAAGGGCAAGGGGGTACCGGGCGAGCCGGCGGCGGGCCCCGATGATCCGCCCCGCGTGCGCCCCTTCCCCGCCCGCCCGCAGCGCCCGGCCGAGGAAACGCCCCCGTCCGCGGCGGCGGATGACCTCGACGCCCTCTTGAGCGACATCGCCTCCGGCCTGTCGGGCAGCCGCGTCGCGAGCCCGGCAGCCGAGCCGGAAAGCGTGGTCCATCGCCGGCCGCGGCTTGATGAGCGTGAGCCTGCAGCGCAGGATATGGAGCCGGTACCGCCGCAGGCCCCGCCCCGCGAAGCGCCTGCCCGGGAAGCGCCTGCCCGGGAAGCGCCTGCCCGCGAAACGCCTGCCTTCCGCGCCCCGCCGGCGCGGGAACCCGAGGTGCGGACCCGCCCCGAAGCCATCTTCGACGAAGCGGAGTTCGAGCGGAGCCTCGCTGCGGAGACCTTCGGCGAGCAGCCCGCCTTTGACCAGCCCGCCCCGCAGGATATGGACGCAGAGCTCCCGCGCGCCGAAGCACTGCCCGAACCGGAGCCGGAGCCGGAGCCGGAGCCCGAGGCCCCCGTGGACCCCCGCACGCCGGAGGCGCAGATGGCGGCCGCCCTCGCCGCAGCTACCGTCGGGGAATACGAAACCGCCCTGTCCATCTGGGAGCCGCTGGCCCGCACCGGAAATGCCCGGGCGCAGAACAATATCGGCGCCTGCTTCATCGACGGTCTGGGCGTGGACAAGGACCTGGACCTCGCCCGCCGCTGGCTGGAACTCTCCGCCGAGAGCGGCGACCCGGTGGGCCGGCGCAACCTCGCCACCCTTCACTTCAAGGGCGAGGGCGTCACCCAGGACTATGGGCGGGCCGCAGCGCTCTACCTCGCCGCCGCCGAAGACGGCGATGGCCCGGCCCAGGACATGCTGAGCTGGATGCTGCTGGAAGGCGATGTCATCCCCACCGATCCCGTCGAGGCGCGGCGCTGGGCGCTGGCCGCGGCGGACCAGGGCATCGCTTCCTCCATGACGCGGCTCGGCATGATCGCCCACAATGCCCTCGGCATGGAGCGCGATGCGGTGGAGGCCGCCCGCTGGTGGCGCAAGGGCGCCGAGGCCGGCGACGCGGACGGCCAGGCCATGCTCGGCGCGGCCTGCCACATGGGTGCGGGCGTGGCACGCGACCGCGTCGCCGCCTTCGCCTGGCTGCTGCGCGCCCGCGCCGGCAAGAGCGCGCTTGCGGACCGCTTCTTCGATGCCGTGCGCGCCACGCTGACGCCGGAGGAGGAATCCGCCGCCCAGCGTCGCGCCGCCATCCCGCTGGGGGAGCTGCCCTGACGTGATCATCGGCACGGCCGGACATATCGACCATGGCAAGACCACGCTGGTGCGTGCCCTCACCGGTGTCGATACCGACCGGCTGAAGGAGGAGAAGGCGCGGGGCATCTCCATCGACCTCGGCTTCGCCTACCTGCCCGTGGGCGAGGGGGTGGGGAGCGAGGGCGCGCAGCAAGAGGACCCGCGACAGGAAGAAGCGCCCCCTCTGGTGCTCGGCTTCGTGGATGTGCCGGGACACGAGAAATTCGTGCACACCATGCTGTCGGGGGCCAGCGGCATCGATTTCGCCCTGCTGGTGGTGGCCGCCGACGACGGGGTGATGCCCCAGACCCGCGAGCACCTCGCCATCCTGGACCTCCTCGGCATCACCCAAGGCATCGTCGCCCTCACCAAGGCCGACCTTGTGGATGCGGACCGCCGTACCGCGGTCGAGGCGGAGATCACCGCCCTGCTGGCCCCCACCGCCCTTGCCGGCGCCCCCATCCATGCGGTTTCCGCCACCACGGGCGAGGGCATCGCCGGCTTGCGCGACGCCCTCGCGGCAGCCGCGCGGCGCCTCGGGCAGCGGGCGGCGGGCGGGCGCTTCCGCCTCGCGGTGGACCGCAGCTTCACCCTTGCCGGGGCGGGTACGGTGGTGACCGGAACGGTCCTGTCCGGAACCGTCCGCGTCGGCGACCGGGTGGTGGTCAGCCCGTCCGGCCTGGCGGCCCGCGTGCGCTCCATAAGGGCGCAGGACCGGGTGGCGGAGGCCGGCGTCGCCGGCGACCGCTGCGGCCTCAACCTGGCCGGCGAGGACATCAGCAAAAGCGCCATCGCCCGCGGTGACGTGGTGCTCGATCCGGCGCTGCACGCGCCCGCCGACCATATCGACGCCGAACTCACGGTACTGGCCAGCGAGAAACGTCCCCTGGCCCAGTGGCTTCCCGTGCGCCTGCATCATGCCGCCCGGGAGGTGGGGGCGCGGCTGGTGCTGCTCACGGATCCCATCCCCCCCGGTGCGTCGGCCAAGGTGCAGCTGGTGCTGGAGGAACCCATCGCTGCGGCGGTGGGCGACCGCTTCGTCATCCGCGATACCTCGGCCCAGCGCACCATCGGCGGCGGGCGCTTCCTCGATCTGCGCGGGCCGAAGCGCAAGCGGCGCACACCCGAGCGGCTGCTCCAGCTCACCGCCCTCGCCGAGCGCGATCCAGGAACCGCGCTTGCGGGATTGCTGGCCGCTGCGCCCTATTTCACGGATCTGTCCACCTTCGCCCGCGACCACGTCCTGACCACCGACGAGACGGAGGCGCTCGCCGACCGTCTCGGCTTCGTGCGGCTCGCGGCCGGCGAGGCGACGCTCGCCGTGGCCGACGACCGCTTCGCCGACTTCACGCGCCAGCTGGTGGCGGCCCTGGAGGCCTTCCACGCCGAAAATCCCGACCTGCCGGGCATGGGCCGCGAGCGGCTGCGCCTGCTGCTGGTGCCGCGCCTGCCCCCACCCGCCTTCCTCAGTGCCTTGGAAAGCCAAGGTAATACGGTGAAACGCGAGGGCGCCTGGGTGCGCCGGGCCGGCTTCGAGGTGCGCCTTTCCGCCGCCGACGAGGCCCTGTGGGGCCGCATCGCCCCGCTCATCGGTGGCACCGAGCGCTTCCGCCCGCCACGGGTGCGCGACCTTGCCGGCCTCCTCGGCGCGGCCGAACCGGAGGTGCGCCGCCTCATGAAGCTCGCCGGCCGCATGGGACGCGTGGACGAGGTGGCCCACGACCATTTCTTCCTGCGTCCGGTGGTGGCCGAGATGGTGAAAATCCTCGCCCGCCTCTCCGGGGAGCGCATGAAGGAGGAATTCACCGCCGCCCAGTTCCGCGACGAGGTGTCCAACGGGCGCAAGGTGGCGATCCAGATCCTCGACTTCTTCGACCGCCACGGCGTCACCCTGCGCCGGGGCGATCTGCGCCGCATCAATCCGTTCCGGCTGGACCTCTTCGCCGGCTCGGGAAATGATGCATCTGCAAGCGATTCGCCGGCGCCGCCCGCGCAGGGAAGAGAAGCGTCCCTGGTGGGGCGTCCGGACTTCAAATCCGGGAGGGGCCGCGAGCCGGTCCCTGGTGGGTTCGACTCCCACTCTCTTCCGCCAGATCCCCGAACCGCCCTTGGGAAAGCCAAATGACGCAGGAGCTTGAACAGGGCACCCCCGAGACGGCAGCTGCCCCACCCTCTCCCGCCGCGCCCTCCCCCGCGCGCGCGGCGTTCCTCACCCGCCTCGACGTGGCCAAGCATGACGCCGGCGTGGCGGAGACCGACTTCCGCCGCGAGGCCGCCTTGCGCATCGAACAGCTGGCCGCGGCCCGCGCCCATGCCTGGCGGCGCGCCGACCTCGTGGCTGCGCTGGTCGCCGCCGTGGACGCCACCGAAGATGCCGAGATGGCCGTGGCCGCCGGGCAGGCGCTGCTGCGCACCCGGCTCGGCTGGACCTCCGACAGCGACGCGCGCACCGAGGTGCTCACCCGCTTTGCCGCCGTTGCCCTGGCCCTCAGCGAGGCGGATGCCGGTGGCGATCCCGCGGCCGCCCTCGCCGCCTTCGAGGACTGGTACCTTGAGACCCGGCAGAGTCCCTTCTGGTACCTGTTCGAGCACTATCTGACCGACACGCCCCTGGTGGACTACTGAGCGTGCGGGCATCACCAAGATGAAGACCGGCAAGACGAAGACCCGCAAAGCCACCGACTTCGACCGCTGGCTGTCCGCCACCTATGGCGAGAACGGCAGCTTCACCGCCCTCGTGGTGCTGGTGCGCATCGCCGAGCCGCAGGTGCTGCCGCTCGCCTCCACCTTCCTCAATATCGTCGGGGACGAGGTGAGCTGGGCCGAGGTCGCGGCCTTGTTCGCCGGCGCCCGGCAGGCCTGGGACGGCGTCGCGTTCTTCGCCCAGCTTGATGCCGACGGCCCGCTGGAGAATGGCGAGGCGCGCGGGCGCCTGCGGGCGCTGGAGCAGCGGCTCGACGCCGACCGGCTGGTGATCAATGAGGGCGATTTCTTCGATGCCCAGGGCCGGCGGCTGAAGGTGGAGGAAATCTCCCCGAACTGAGGTGGTGCGCCGCGCCGCCTATTCGATGGGGAAATCGAAATAGGTGTCCGGGAAAGGCTCGGCCTTCAGGGTGAAGTGCCACCATTCCTTGTCGAACGGCTGGAAGCCGTGCCGCGCCATGAGGCCGGCGAGCCGGTCGCGGTTCGCCTTCTGCGCCTTGGTGACCGCATCCGAAGCCGGCCACGAGCGCGGGCTGAACAGGTCGAAGGGCGTGCCCATGTCGAGGTCGGCGCCGGTGGCGCGATCCACCAGCGTCAGGTCCAGGGTGGAGCCGCGCGAATGGCCGGAGCGGGCGGCGATATAGCCTTCGGCGAACAGGTCCTTCTTGTCCACGTCGGGATAGAAGGTGGCCTTGGTGCGGGTGTCGGCCAGGTCGCTCGCCCAGCGGGCGAAGTGCGCCACCGCGCGGGCGGGGCGATAGCAGTCGAACAGGCGCAGGCCCAGTCCGCCGGCCTTCGCCTCCGCGGCCACCGCAGCCAGCGCCTCGGCGGCGGGCCGGGTGAGGAAGCAGCGCGCGGCGGTGTAGCCGTCCACCCGCGTGCCGACGAAATTGTCCGCACCGAAATAGCGCACATCCAGCACGGCGTCCGGCACCACGGTGGCCACGTCCACGAACAGGGCCGGACGGTCGGTGCGGGCATCGGCCGCCAGCGGCAGGCCGGCGATGCTCAGGGCAAGGGCAGCGGGCTTCACCAGTCGGTCCATCAGGAAAGAGGGCATGGTCGGGGGTCGCAGGGAATGTTGCGCGCGATCATATGGCCGTCCTGCACCGAAGAAAACCGGTGCGGAGCGTCGCTCGCGTCCCAGTTCGGAACGAAGCGCCGTCGGCCCCTTCCCCCGCAAGCGGGGGGGGTCATAGCGCTCTCGGTCCCAAACCCTGCCGCCCGGACCCGGCACCCCGCCACCTGCGGACCGGTACTCTGGCGGAAACGGCCGGACAGGGGTATCCCTCCCCGCGTCAGCGGGAGTCTCGTGCGTGATCGTCGATCCTGGGTTCTATCTGGCGGCGGTGCCGGCGACGATCCTGGTGGGCCTGTCGAAGGGCGGCTTCACCGGCCTCTCGGTCCTCGCCCAGCCCATCCTGGCGCTGGCCATGTCGCCCATCCAGGCCGCCGCGATCCTCCTGCCCGTGCTCATCGTGCAGGACGTGGTGAGCCTTCAAGCCTACTGGCGTCGCTGGAGCGTGGCCGAGCTGCGCCGCACGCTGCCGGCCGCGGTGGTGGGCATCGTCGTCGGCTATCTGCTGGCGGCATCGGTTTCCGATCAGGCGGTGGCCCTGGGTATCGGGCTGCTCTCCATCGCCGAAGCCGGCCGCCATGTGCTGTCGAAGGGGCTGTCGAAGGGGCTCAAGCGCCCCGCAGGCGAGGCCGGGCCGGCCTCAGCAGCGGTGTGGAGCGCGGTGTCGGGCTTCGTCAGCATGATCGCCAATGCCGGCGGCCCACCCATGATGATCTACCTGCTGCGCCGGCCCCGCCTCTCGCCCGAGCAGTTCGCGGCGACAACAGCGGCCTTCTTCTCGGTGGTCAACTGGGTGAAGGTGCCCTTCTTTCTCGCCCTCGGGCAGATCACGGGCGCCAACCTCGCCACCTCGGCCGTGCTGCTGCCGGTGGCGGTGATCGCCACCATTGCCGGCGTGCAACTCGTGCGACGCGTGCCCGCCGACCGCTTCTTCGGCATCATCTACCTCATCCTCGCCGCGGTCGGCGCGAAGCTCGTCCATGACGGCCTGCCCGGCTTCTGAATCCGAGGACCGGCGAGCCAACTTGGGCGCCGGGTCGATGACCGGGGCCATGGGCATGCGCCGGCCAACCGCCTGCCCACGCCCTGGGCGCCTGCTCTTTGGCCCCTCGCATGCCTATAATTAGAGCAGATCGAAAGCGCTCTGCCGTCCGCCGTGTGTGGATATAATTTTCTTCATGATTTCAATGAATTGCATCCGCTCGTCGGGGCTGAGCATCTCCACGGTGGCAGCGTGGGCCTTCCGGGCCATGGCTTCCATCTCGTCCAGCAGGCGGCGCCCGTCCGGCGTCAACGCGCAACTCTGCGACCGGCGGTCGGTGGCCGAGGTCCCGCGCCGCACCAACCCCCGTGTTTCCAGGCGCTTGAGAGCGCCGGTGGTGGTGGTGCGATCCAGCGCCACCATGCGCGAGAGGGTGGTCTGGTCCGCCGCCTCCCGCCCCGCGAGGGCGGACAGAAGGCTGTATTGCACCGGCGTCACGCCAAACGGGGCGCACAGCTCAGAAAACAGGCTGACATGGATCTGGTGCACCCGCCGGGCGAGGAAGCCGGGGCGATCGGACAAGGGCCAACCCTCGCCCTCCGGGCTCTCCGGCATTGCTTTGGATAGGCCTGATTTTGCTTGAGATTTCGTCACACTGGCGATCCCTTCCGGCGCTCCGGCCGGCCCGATTTTTGATTCAGATCAAATTCTGGCACATGCCATGCATAACCAAAATACGAAGCATACTTCGCTTTTTTAATGCGGCCGCGCCACCGCGCAGAGACCGCGCACACTTGGACGGAGATCCTGATGGCTGACCCTGCGGGCTACGATATCCTCCTCAAGGGCGGCCACGTCATCTGCCCCGCCTCCGGTATCGACGGCACCTATGACGTCGCGGTGCGCGACGGGCTCATCGCGGAGGTGGCGCAGACCATCCTGCCGTCGAGCGCGGGGGAGACCATCGACGTCTCCGGCAAGCTGGTGCTGCCGGGCATGATCGACACCCACGGCCACGTCTACCAGTACGTCACCGGACGCTTCGGCCTGAATCCGGACATGGTGGGCGTGCATTCGGGCGTCACCACCGTCATCGACCAGGGCGGTCCCTCCTGCATGACCCTGCCGGGCTTTCGCAAATTCATCGCGGAACCGTCCGACACCCGGATCTATGCTTTCCTCTCGGCCTATCTGGTGGGCGGGCTGGAAGGCCATTACTACCCGAACCTGTACAGTCCCGAAGGTGTTGATATCGACGCCACCGTGCGGTCGGCCATCGCCAACCGCGACCTGGTGCGCGGCATCAAGGGTCATGCGGAAATCGGCGGCTTCGCCCGTTGGGGCATCAAGGTGATGGAGATGGCGGCGGAGATCGCCCGCCGCGCCGAGCTGCCGCTCTACGTCCATTTCGGCACCCTCTGGGGCCTGCCCGAAAGCGGCGCCAACGGCGAGGATGCCGACACCATCCTGGAGCGCGTCATCCCGCTGCTGAAGGAAGGCGACGTGCTGGCCCATCCCTTCACCCGCCATCCCGGCGGCTTCGTGAACCAGCAGGGCGAGGTCCACCACGTCATCCGCGCCGCCCTCGACCGCGGCCTCAAGGTGGATGTGGGCCACGGCAGCCACTTTTCCTATCGGCTTGCAAAGAAAGCCATTTCGGCCGGCGTGGTTCCGCACACGCTGGGCGCCGACATGCACGGCTACAACACCCATGTGCCGCCCCCCGCCGGCACTCCGGCCGAGCACCATGACGACGAGAACCACCCCTTCAAGGGCCAGGCCCGCTTCAGCCTGACCCAGGCCATGAGCTCCATGATGGCGCTTGGCCTGTCGCTTCAAGACGTGGTGCCCATGGTCACCACCAACCCGGCGCGGATGCTCGGCCTCGCCGACCGCCTCGGCGCGCTGAAGGTGGGCACTGTGGCCGACATCTCGGTGCTGGACGACCATCGCGGCCGCTTCGTGCTGCGCGACAACGAGGATACGCGGGTGATCGCCGAGCGCCTGCTGACCCCCGCCTTCTGCCTGCGCGCCGGCAAGCGCTTCGACGCCGACGCCCCCATCCTGCCCCAGGCGGTGGCGGCGTGAGCGCGGCCGCCGCTCCGGCCCCGCAGGAGGTCTGGGATACCCTGTCCCAGGCCGAGCGGGACGCCGCCTACAACAACAACGCCGCGGTGCCCGACAGCGCGGCGTGGGTGGAAGCCCGCGACCTTGCGGCGGCAGGTTTCCGCGCCACGGCGCACGCCCATCTCGACATCCCCTATGGCCCCGGCGCGCGGCAGAAGCTGGACCTCTATCCCGGCCGCGCGGGCGCGCCGTGCCTGGTCTTCATCCATGGCGGCTACTGGCAGCGCAACACCCGCGAGGCCTTCGCCCATTATGCGCAGGGCCTTTTGGCCCATGGCTGGTCGGTGGCCCTGCCCGGCTACACGCTGGCGCCCGAGGCGCGCCTCGGCCAGATCGTGGCGGAGATCGGCGCGGCGCTCGACCTTATCGCCCGCGATGGCGCGGCCTATGGCATCACCGGGCCGCTGGTGGTTTCAGGCTGGTCCGCCGGCGCACAGCTGGCGGTGATGAAGCTGGATCATCCGGCGGTCGCCGCCGGGCTTGCGGTCTCCGGTGTCTATGAGCTGGCGCCGCTCCGCGACACTTTCCTGAATGGCCCGCTCGACCTGTCGGACGCGGACATCGCAGCCTGTTCGCCGCTGCGCCTCCCCCCCTCCCTGAAGCCGCTGGCCATCGCCTACGGCACGGACGAACTGCCGGCGCTGGTGCATGACTCCCGCGCGCTTGCCGCCCAGCGGGTAGCGGCCCACGCGCCGGGCGCGCTCCTGCCCATTCCCGGCGCCAACCACTTCTCCATCCTCGACGAATTGCGCCGCCCCGAGGGCCGGCTGGTGCGCGCCGCCCTCGACCTGATGACGGGAGGCGGCGCATGAGCGAGACCCACATGCACGAGGGCGTCGGCGCCCGTCTGCCGCGAAAGGAAGACGACCGGCTGATGCGCGGGCGCGGCCAGTTCATCGCCGACATCCGCATGACCGGCATGCAGGACGTGGCGTTCGTCCGCAGCCCGCTCGCCCATGCGCGCATCCGTGCCATCCATGTGCCGGACGACCTGAAGGGCCGCGTCTTCACCGCCGCCGACCTCGACGGGGTCAAGCCCATCCGCGCCGTCTCCGGCCTGCCGGGCTTCAAGGTTTCGGAACAGCCGGTGCTGGCCACCGGCAAGGTCCGTCAGGTGGGCGAGCTGATCGCCATGTGCGTCGCCGACACCCGCGCCGAGGCCGAGGACATGGCCGCGCGGGTGGAGCTGGACCTCGAGGAACTGCCCGCCCTGCACGACATGCTGGAGGCGAAGAAGCCCGGCGCGACCCTCGTGCACGAGCACTGGGGCGACAACGTCTTCCTCGAAAGCCTGGTGAACATCAACATCGAGGCCGCCTTCGACGCGCCGGTGAAGGTCTCACGCACCATTTCCACCGCGCGCCAGTGCATGGCCCCCATCGAGGGGCGCGGCACCGTGATCCATTTCGATCATCGCTGCGACCAGCTGGTGGTCCACACCGCCAGCCAGATGCCGCACATCGTGCGCTCGGGCCTTTCCGAATGCCTCGCCATGGAAGAGGGCCAGATCCGCATCGTCTCCCCCGATGTGGGCGGCGGCTTCGGCTACAAGGCCATCCTCCTAGCGGAGGAGGTCTGCCTCGGCTGGCTGGCGCAGAAGCTGCGCCGGCCGGTGCGCTGGCTGGAGGATCGGCGCGAGCACCTCACCGCCAACGCCAATTGCCGCGAGCACCATTACGAGATCACGCTCTATGCCGAGCGCGACGGCCGGCTTCGCGGCATCGACTGCGAGGCGAGCGTGGATAGCGGCGCCTATTCCGCCTATCCCTTCTCCGCCTGCCTTGAGGCCGCGCAGGTGGCGAGCATCCTGCCGGGCCCCTACGACTTTCCCGCCTATCGCTGCCGCACCTGGTCGGTGGCCACCAACAAGTGTCCCATCCTGCCCTATCGCGGCGTGGCGCGCACCGGCGTGTGCTTCGCCCTGGAAGTGGCGCTCGACGCGCTGGCGGCGGAGCTGGGCCTTGCCCCCGAGGTGGTGCGGCTGAAGAATCTCGTGCGGCCCGAGCAGATGCCGTTCGACAACATCACCAACAAGCATTTCGACAGCGGCGACTATCCGCAGGCGCTCCACCGCGCTCTCAATGCCATCAAGGTCGATACCGTGCGGGCGCGCCAGGCGGCGGCCGAGGCGGATGGCCGGCGCATCGGCCTTGGCTTCTCCATCTATTGCGAGCAGGCGGCCCACGGCACCTCGGTCTATTCCGGCTGGGGCATTCCCATGGTGCCGGGCCACGAGCAGGCCGGCGCGCGCCTCACCCCCGACGGCGGGCTGGAATTGCGCATCGGCGCCCATTCCCACGGCCAGGGGCTGGAGACGACGCTCGCCCAGGTCGCGCACGAAATCCTCGGCATTCCCGTCGCCCGCACCCGGCTGGTGCATGGCGACACGGCCATGACGCCCTATTCCACCGGCAGCTGGGGCTCGCGGGTGATGGTGATGGCCGGCGGGGCGGTGGCCACCGCCTGCACCGAGCTTGGCGAACGCGTCCGGCGCATCGGCGCCCACATGCTGCAGGCGTCCGTGGATCAGGTGCGGCTCGAGAACGGTCGCGTGGTCGGACCCGCCGGGGACGTCACCGTCAGCCAGGTCGCCCATACCTGGTACCGCCGCCCGCAGGACCTGCCGGCGGATGTGGACCCCCACGGGCTGGAAGTAACCGCCGGCTACAAGCCCGTGCGCGACAGCGGCACCTTCAGCTATGCCGCCCATGCGGTGGTGGTGGCGGTGGATCCCGAGCTGGGCGAGGTGGAAATCCTCGACTACGCCATCGTGGAAGACGGCGGCACGCTGGTGAACCCCATGGTGGTGGACGGCCAGATCCTCGGCGGCCTCGCCCAGGGCATCGGCACCGCGCTTTATGAAGAAATGCCGTTCGACACCTCCGGCCAGCCCTTGGCCTCGACGCTGGCGGACTATCTCTTGCCCGGCGCGCCGGAAGTGCCCCTGCCCTTCATCGGCCACATGGCAACGCCCTCGCCCTATACCCGCTTCGGGGTGAAGGGCATCGGCGAAGGCGGGGCCATCGCGCCGCCGGCGGCCATCGCCAATGCCATCAACGACGCCCTGCGCCCGCTGGGGTGCGAGATGCTGCGCGCGCCCGTCACGCCCCGGCGCATCGTCGAGGCGGTGCTTAAGGCCCGCGCCAACAGCAGGAGCGCCGCATGAAGCCCGCGCCCTTCCGCCTGGAGCGTCCGAGCGATATCGCCGGCGCCACGGCCCTCCTCGCCACCGGCGGCGACGGGGCAAAAGCCATGGCCGGCGCCCAGTCCCTCGGCCCCATGCTCAACCTGCGCCTCGCCACGCCCGATCTGGTCGTGGACCTCACCGGCATCGACGCCCTGCGCACGGCGCGCGAGGAGCCGGGCCACATGGTCTATGGCGCCCTCGTCACCCACGCGGACGTGGAAGACGAGCGCGTGCCGGACGTGGGCGCGCACATCCTGCGCCGGGTGGCGGGCGGCATCGCCTATCGCGCCGTGCGCAATCGCGGCACGCTGGGTGGGAGCCTTGCCCATGCCGACCCCGCCGCCGACTGGGTGAATGCCCTCTCCGCCCTCGGCGCGCAGGTGGAGATCGCCGGCCCCGCCGGCCTCCGCAACCTCGCCCTGGGGGCCTTTCTCACCGGCGCCCTTTCGACCGCGCTGGAGGCGGGCGAGATCCTCGTCGCCGTGCGGGTGCCCAAGGTGCCCGCCTCCGCCCGCTTCGGCTATGTGAAGCACTGCCGGAAGGTGGGCGAGTTCGCCCACGCCATCGGCGCCGTGCTGGTGGACCCTGTTGCGGGAACCGGCCGCGCGCTGATGGGCGCCATCGACGCCCCGCCCCTCGTCTTCCCCGACGCCGGGGTGCTGTTCGGCGGCCGCATCGACGCCGGCTTTGCCGCCCGCTTCGACGCAACGGCCGCCAACGCCGCACTCACCGCCGCCGGGATGGATGATGCGGTGGACCGCCACATCCATGTGGAAGTGCTGCGCCGCGCCGCAGTTCAGGCAGCTAACCTCTTCACCGAGACGCGGAGCGCTGCATGAACGCCCTGCCCCGGCCGGAAGGCATCTCCATTGGCGCCTCGCCCATGATCACCCTCACCCTCAACGGCCGTCCCGTCGCGACCCAAGCGGAGGCGCGCACCAATCTCGCCGATCTGGTGCGCGATACGCTGAACCTCACCGGCACCCACCTCGGCTGCGAGCACGGGGTGTGCGGCGCCTGCACCATCCTCGTGGACGGCGAGCCGGCCCGCGCCTGCCTCTCGTTCGCCGCCGCGTGCCAGGGCGCGGACGTGGTCACCATCGAGGGGCTCGACGATGATGCGGTGACCGCCGAGCTGCGCGCCGCCTTCAATCGCGAGCACGCCTTGCAATGCGGCTTCTGCACCCCGGGCATGCTGGTCTCGGCCCGCGACCTGGTGCTGCGCCTGCCCGAGCCGGACGAGACGCGCATCCGCCTCGGCCTTGCCGGCAACCTCTGTCGCTGCACGGGCTATGCCGGCATCGTCAAGGCGGTCGCCTCCGTCATCGCCGCGCGGCGGGCGCAGGGCATCGGCCCGGTCACGGCCGAACGCCGGCTCGGGCCGGTGGGCGCGCGAGCCGGCGGGGCGACCGCCATCGCCGTTCCACTGGCGAGCCTCGCCACACTCTCAGCGCCGTCGGCCACCGCGCCCGTCCTCGCCGAAAACTTCACCCCCGCCCACAGCTTCGAGCAGAGCTTCGAGGTGCCCTTCCCGCCCGCCGACGTGTTCGCCTTCTTCGGCCGGATCGAGGAGGTGGCGGCCTGCCTGCCCGGCGCGGTCATCGATGCCATGCCGGCCGCCGATCTCGTGGAAGGCGGCATGCGGGTTAAGCTCGGCCCCATCGGCACCACCTTCCGCGGCCGCGCCCGCATCAGCCGCCATGAGGCCACCGCCAGCGGCATCATCCACGGCGCCGGTGCGGACGGGCGCTCGCGCACGGAAGGCGAGATCCGCTATAGCGTCGAGCCCGGTCCGGCGGCCGGCTCGGCCCGGGTGGCGCTCACCGTGGGCTACACACTGAAGGGCCCGCTCGCCCAGTTCGGCCGGCCGGGCCTGGTGCGGGAGGTGGCGGGCCGGCTCATCGCCGACTTCGCCGCCAATCTTGAGGCCCGCCTTTCCGGCGCGCCGGCAGCGGCAGGTCCCGGCCTCAACCCGCTCAAGCTTCTCGCAGCCCTGATTTCGCAACGCCTCGGCGCCCTGTGGCGCCGCATCCGCCCCGCTTCCTGACCCTGACTGCCCCTTCGAGACTGGAGACCATCATGATGATTTCGCGCAGGACGACACTCGCGGCCCTCGGCCTCAGCCTCCTCGCCGGCACGGCGCTGGCCGCCGACACCATCAAGATCGGCGTCAACGAGCCCCTCACCGGCGCCTTCGCGGCCTCCGGCACCTATGTGGTGAACGGCGCCAGGATCGCCGCCGACGAGATCAACGCCAAGGGCGGCGTGCTCGGCAAGAAGATCGAGCTCATCATCGAGGACAACAAGAGCAACCCCACCGAAGCCGCCTCGGTGGCGGAAAAGCTCATCACCTCCGACAAGGTGCCGGTGCTGATGGGCTCCTGGGGCTCCAGCCTGACGCTGGCCACCATGCCGAAGCTGGAGGAATACCAGGTGCCCATGCTGGTGGAGACCTCCTCCTCCGGCAAGATCACCACCTCCGGCAACCCTTTCATCTTCCGCATCTCGCCGCCGTCCTCGGTGGAGGCCGACGCGTTCGAGCCCATCGCCAAGAAGCTCGGGCTGAAGAAGGTGGACTTCCTCGTCATCAACAACGATTGGGGCCGCGGCGCCGCCGCCGACTTCTCCAAGATGCTGAAGGCCAACGGCGTCGAGGTCGGCCTCACCGAGACCATGGACCAGTCCGCCCAGGACATGAGCGCCCAGCTCGCCAAGCTGAAGGCCTCGGATGCCGACACCATCATGGTGACCAGCGCCGTCGACCAGCTGACCCTGCTGTTCAAGCAGATGGCGGCGCTGGGCCTGAAGAAGCGCGTCATCACCACCGGCGGCTCGCAGAACCCGGACCAGATCATCGCCCAGGCGGGACCTGCCGCCGACAACACCATGCACCTCACCACCTTCCTGCCCTGGTGGCCGGAGAAGACCCCGAACCCCGAGGCCACCGCCTATTTCCTCGGCGAGTGGAAGAAGCGCGGCTTCGCGTTTGCCGGCGCCACCGAGAGCTTCCGCGGCTATGACGGCATCCGCACCGTGGCGGCGGCCATCGCGGCCGGCGGCGGCACCGATTCCGCCTCTATCCAGAAGGGCTTCTGGAAGGTGGACATGGTGGGCCTCAACGGCCCCATCAAGTTCGCCAAGAACGGCCCGGCCGGCAAGGAAAGCGGCCAGTCGAAGCCCAACGTCTACCTGATCGAGATCACCGACGGGAAGGTGAAGCAGGTTCAGCTCGGCGGCTGATGCCCGCCCTCTGCCACTGGTTCCCCCGCCGTCGCGCGGGGGCGCCGGGGTGAGGGAGCGGGCGCATTCAATGCCCTGATTAAGCACGCTTCCCTCACCCCGCTCCCAGCTCCGCGCTTCCACGGCCCGCAAGGCCGCACCGCACCGAATGCCAGACGGACAGGCCAGATGGACCAATTGCTGCAACATATCCTGAATGCGCTGGTGCTGGGTGGCACCTATGCGCTGCTGGGCATCGGCCTCACCCTGATCTTCGGCATCATGAACGTGGTAAATTTCACCCACGGCGCGCTCTATACGTTCGGCGGCTATGCCATGTACCTGGCCGCCGTCGCGCTCGGCCTCAACTTCTTCGTCGCGCTGCCGGTGGCCCTGGTGGCGGGCCTGCTGCTGGGGGCGTTCATCGAATTCACGCTGCTGCGGCCGCTGCGCCGCTCCGACATCGACACCACCATGCTGGTGATGATCGGCGCCGGCATCATCATGCAGTCGGGCACCCTGTGGATCTTTGGCGGCGTCGCCAAGGCGGTGCCGACCCCGTTCCCCGCGCAGCCGCTGGTCATCGGGCCGGTGTCGCTGTCCTACGTGAACCTGTTCGTGCTGGGCGCAGCCATCGCCCTCATCGCCATTACCTATTTCACCATCAACGGCACCAGGCTCGGCCGCGCCATGCGCGCCACCTTCCAGGATCACGACACCGCCGCCCTCATGGGGGTCAACGTCTCCTTCATCTACACCGCCACCTTCGCCATCGGCTCGGCGCTGGCGGCGGCGGCGGGCGCGCTGCTCGGGCCGGTCTATGTGGTGACCCCGCAGATGGGCGAGCTGGCGGCGGTGAAGGCCTTCGCCATCGTCATCCTCGGCGGGCTCGGCTCCATCTCCGGGGCGACCATCGGCGGCTTCATCCTCGCCTTCGCGGAGGAGCTGGGCGCCGGCTACATCTCGTCCGGCTATCGCGACGCCATGGGCTTCCTCATCATCATCGCGGTGCTGCTGGTGAAGCCCACCGGCCTGTTCGCCCGCGCGGAGCGGATCGGATGACGCGCCTCATCGCCCCCCTCTTCCTCGTCGCCTTCGCCCTGGTCCCGCTCGGGCTGAAGGACCCCTACCTGCTCAACGCCCTGATCATCACCGGCATCCTCACCATCTGCGCCATGAGCCTGAACCTGCTGCTCGGCTTCACCGGCCAGCTCAGCCTCGGGCACGTGGCCTTCTTCGGCATCGGCGCCTATGTGAGCGCGCTCACCGCGCTGGGCTTCGACGCGAGCCTGCCGTTCGGCCTGCGGGTGACCCACGAGGGCGGGTCGCCGCTCATGGGCTTCGTGCTGGCCATCGGGCTCACCGGGCTCTGCGGCTATCTCATCGGCCGACTGTCGTTCCGGGTGCGGGGCGCCTATTTCGTCATCGTCACCATCTCGTTCGCCGAGGTGGTGCGGCTGGTGGCGCTGAACTGGGTGGAGCTGACGCAAGGCCCGCTCGCCCTGACCGCCATCCCCAACATGGTGCTGCCGGTGCCAGGCCTCGGCGACGTGGCGCTGCGCTCCAAGATGCAGAACTACTACCTGGTACTCGCGGTGGCGGCGGTGAGCTATCTCGTCGTCGCCCGGCTGGTGGCCTCGCGCTTCGGCCGCGCCATGCGCGGGCTGAAGGAGAACGAATCCCTCGCCCTCTCCCTCGGCATCAACGCCACCCGCACGCTCACGGTGGCCGCCACCGTCTCCGCCGCCATGGCGGGGGCGGCGGGCAGCCTCTATGCCCATTACATCCGCATCATCGATCCGGATGTGTTTTTGTTCTCCTACACCGTCACCATGGTCATCATGGTGGTGTCGGGCGGCAAGGGCACGCTGGCCGGGCCGCTGGTGGGCGGCATCCTCTTCGGCCTGCTGCCGGTGGCGCTGCGGCCCGTGATGGCGCCGGAAGCGCAGTGGATCGTCTACGGCGCCATCCTCATCGCCATCCTGTTCCTGATGCCGCGCGGCATCGTGCCGGCGCTGGAGAGCCTCGCCCTCCGCCGCCGGCCGGCGGCGGCCGAGACCGAAAGCGCGGCCAAGAACGCGGCCACACCCGCCGAAGCGGGAGCGAACCCATGAGCACGCTTATGAGCACGCCCAAAAACCCGCTTATGAGCCATCCTGCGGGCAACGCCATTCTCAGCGTGGAGCACGTGGGCATGCGGTTCGGCGGCCTCACCGCCATCGCCGACCTGCATTTCGACGTGCAGGAAGGCGAAATCCTGAGCCTCATCGGCCCCAACGGCGCCGGCAAGACCACCGCCTTCAACATCATGACCGGCTTCCTGAAGCCCACCCAGGGGCGGGTGCTGTTCCGCGGCCAGGACCTCTCCAAGACCCGGCCCAACGAAATCGCCCGGCTGGGCCTTGCCCGCACCTTCCAGCGCACCAGCGTGTTCGCCGACGACACGGTGCGCGACAACGTGCTGATCGGCCTGCACCGCCACGGCGACGTGGCGCTCCTCGACCGCCTGTTCCCCACCCCGCGCGGCCGGCGCGCGGAAGCCGCGGTGCGCGAGCGGGCGGATGCCATCCTCGACCTCGTGGGCCTTGCCGCCCGCGCCGACGAGAAGGCGGGATCGCTGTCCTATGGCGAGCAGCGCCTGGTGGGCTTCGCGCTGGCGCTGGCGGTGGAGCCGAAAATGCTGCTGCTGGACGAGCCGGTCTCCGGCATGAACGCCTCCGAAACCCAGGGCTTCGTGCGCCTCATCCGCGAGGTGCGGGACGCGGGCGTCACCATCCTGCTGGTGGAGCACGACATGCCCATGGTCATGGAAGTCTCCGACCGCATCGTCTGCCTCAACTACGGCCGGCTCATCGCGGAAGGCCCGCCGGCGGCGATCCGCGCCGATCCCAAGGTGATCGAAGCCTATCTCGGCAAGAGCGCGGCGAAGCTGGAGCACAAGGAGCCGTCCCATGCTTGAGATTTCCGATCTCGTCTGCGGCTACGGGCAGGTGGCGGCGCTGAAGGGCATCTCGCTCACCGTCGGCCAGGGCCAGCTGGTGGCGCTGGTGGGGGCCAACGGCGCGGGGAAATCCACCACCCTGCGCTCCATCTCCGGCCTCGTGCCGGCGCGCGCCGGCGCCATCCGGCTGGAGGGCATCGACGTGACCCGCGCAGGCCCGCAAGCCATGCTGCGCCTGGGCGTCGCCCATTGCCCCGAAGGCCGCCGGGTGTTCCCGCACATGAGCGTGGCCGACAACCTCGCCATGGGCGCCTATCTGCGCCCGAGCGATGCCGCCCTCAGGGAAGACTACGCGCGCATCTACACCACCTTCCCGCGCCTTGCCGAGCGGCGCGCGCAGATGGCGGGCACCCTCTCCGGCGGCGAGCAGCAGATGCTGGCCATCGGCCGGGCGCTCATGTCCCGTCCCCGCCTCGTGCTGTTCGACGAGCCCTCGCTGGGACTGGCACCCAACATCGTGGAGCAGATGTTCGCCATCATCGGCGCCATCCGCGATGCCGGCACCACCGTGCTGCTCGTGGAGCAGAACGCCTTCGCGGCGCTGGAATTGTGCGACCACGCCTATCTGCTGGAGGCAGGCCGCATCGTGAAATCCGGCACCGGCGCGGCGCTGATCGACGATCCCCACGTGCGGGCGGCCTATCTCGGCAGCTGATCCCTGACCGGCGGACGGCGCAGCTCCCGCAGGGGCCGGTGCGACGCCGCGCGGAGGATGATCACAGTTTTGTCGCGGGCTTGTCATGGAAGGAGTCGACATCTCCCGCCGGATCAGATCGGGTGCCCCCATGGACTATTTCAAGCGCTTCAATTTCCTGTTCGCGACCCCGGTGTTCGACGCCGAGGACCTGGAGGGCGCCCGCTACAACCAGATTGTCGCCGAGATCGAGCGCTCCGGATTCGAGGTGGTGAAGGCCCGCAACCTGGAAGACGCCGAGATCGCCGTGCAGACCGACGCCGCCATCGGCTGCATGCTGGTGGACTGGGGCAAGAAGGGGCTGGAGGGCAAGACCGCCTCCCTCATCAACCTGATGCGCCGGCGCGGCCTCGACTTCCCCATCATCCTGCTGATCCGCCGCAAGCGCTTCGAGGACGTGCCGGTGGAGGTGCTGGACTTCATCGACGGCTACGTCTTCCTCTCCGAGGAGACCCCCGCCTTCATCGCCAAGAACCTCATCAGCCGGCTGAAGCAATATGCCGAGACGCTGAAGACGCCGTTCTTCGGCGCGCTGGTGGATTATGCCGAGGAAGGCAACCAGCTGTGGACCTGCCCCGGCCACAACGGCGGCGTGTTCTATTCCCGCAGCCCCATCGGCCGGGTGTTCATGGAGCATCTGGGCGAGGCGGTGTTCCGCGACGACCTCGACAATTCCGTGCTCGACCTCGGCGACCTTTTGACCCATGAGGGCCCGGCGCTGGCGGCGCAGAAGGAGGCGGCGAAGATCTTCGGCGCCGAGAAGACCTATTTCGTGCTCAACGGCACCTCCACCTCCAACAAGGTGGCGCTTTCCGCCCTCGTCACCGACGGCGACCTGGTGCTCTTCGACCGCAACAACCACAAGGCCGCCCACCACGGCGCGCTGATGATCTCCGGCGGCATCCCGGTCTATGTGCCCACCGTGCGCAATGCCTACGGCCTCATCGGCCCCATGGACTTCGCGGCGCTGGACGAGACCGCCCTGCGCGAGCGCATCCGCACCCATCCCCTGGTGAAGGACCCGGACGCGTGGCAGAAGCCGCGCCCGTTCCGCGTGGCGGTGGTGGAGCAGTGCACCTATGACGGCACCATCCACAATGCCGAGATGATCCTGAAGGCCATCGGGCACCTGACCGACTACATCCTGTTCGACGAGGCGTGGGCGGGCTTCATGAAGTTCCACCCGCTCTATGCCGGGCGCTTCGCCATGGGCCTGGCCGACCTCGGCCCCGACGCGCCGGGCATCATCGCCACCCAGTCCACCCACAAGCAGCTGGCAAGCTTCTCGCAGGCCTCCCAGATCCACATGAAGGACCGGCACATCACCGGCCAGAAGCGGCGGGTGGAGCACCGCCGCTTCAACGAGAGCTTCATGCAGCATGCCTCCACCTCGCCCTTCTATCCCCTGTTCGCCTCCCTCGACGTGGGCGCGCAGATGATGAAGGGCCGTTCGGGCGAAGTGCTGTGGGACGACACGATCCGGCTCGGCATCGAGCTGCGCAAGAAGATCCGCGCGGTGCGCCGCGAGTTCGAGGAAAAGGAGCAGCGCCCCGAGCGGCGCTGGTTCTTCGAGCCGTTCGTGCCCGACCGGGTCGCCATTCCCGACGTGTCGAGCCCCGGCGCGGTGCATGACGTGCCGTGGGAAAGCGTCGCCACCGACCAGCTCGCCAGCAACCCGGCCTTCTGGCACCTCACCCCCGGCGCGTCCTGGCACGGCTTCGAGGGCATGGCGGCGGGCTTCGCCATGACCGACCCCAACAAGCTCACCTTGCTGACCCCCGGCTTCGACCGCGCCACGGGGGCCTATTCCGAACACGGCATCCCGGCGCCGGTGGTGGCGCAATATCTGCGCGAGAATCGCATCGTCGCCGAGAAGAACGACCTGAACTCCCTGCTGTTCCTGCTCACCCCCGGGGTCGAGGCGTCAAAGGCGGGCACCCTCATCTCCGGCCTCGTCGCCTTCAAGAAGCTGCATGATGAGAATGCGCTGCTGGAAGACGCCATTCCGGAATTCTTCCGCCGCCGGCCGGCCCGCTATGGCGGCGTGCGGCTGCGCGACCTGTGCGGGGAAATGCACCGCTTCTTCCGCTCAGCCAATGTCAGCGCGCTCCAGGCCATGCAGTTCTCGGCCGCGCACCTGCCGGACATCGCCCTGTCGCCCCACGACGCGGCCCGCTGCCTGGTACGCAACGACGTGGACTACCTGCCCATCGACGCCATCGCCGGGCGCATCGCGACGACGCCATTCGTGGTCTATCCGCCGGGCATCGCCACCATCGTGCCGGGCGAGCGGCTGACCGAGCGGGCCAAGCCCATGATCGACTATCTCAAGATGTTCGAATCGAGCTTCAACACCTTCCCCGGCTTCGACGTGGAGATCCAGGGCGTCTATCGCGAGACGGATGCATCCGGCCGCGTGCGGCTCCATACTTACGTGGTCGCGGAATAGAGTGAGGCAGGCTTGGGAGTGTCGGTGTCGTCCATGGAGCAGGAGCAAGCTGTCGTCGTCCGCCCGTCGCGGGAAGCGGACGTGGAGGCCATGCTGGCGATCTATCGCCGCCATATCCGCCGCGGCGTCGAGGAAGGCGTGGACGACGGCGACACGCCGCAGCCGGATGACCTGCGCGAGCGCCGCAAGAACCTGAAGAGCCGCCGCTTCCCCCACCTCGTCGCCACCCGCGGCGACGCGGTGGTGGGCTATGCCTATGTGGTGCTGTTCCGCAAGCGGCCGGCCTACCGCTACAGCGTCAAGCACTCGATCTACGTGCACCACGAGCATCTCGGCGAAGGCATCGGCCGCCACCTCATGCGCGGGCTGATCGATGCCTGCGCGGCGGCCGGCTTTCGCCAGATGATCGGCTATATCGATGCCGACAACACCGCCTCGCTCACCCTGCACGAGAAGTTCGGCTTCGTGCGCGTGGGGCTGCTGCCGGGGGTCGCCTATCGCTACGGCCGCTGGTCGGACAGCGTGATGGTGCAGCGCTCGCTCGGCCCCGGCGCCACCACCCCGCCGCCGCCGCTGCCGCTCTCCACCCGCTGACGCTCTCCACCCACTGACGCCACAGGAGCGGATGTGGGCGCACCCGCGCCCGCACCTTCCAGCCGCATGAACATGCGCCTCATACAGGCACCGCTCCACAGCCCATCCCGGAGCGAGAAATGTCCGTAAAGCTGACCCGACCGACAAGACCGGTTACGTATTGACCGCGTAACCACGTCTTCCATAAAAAACTTCTATTATTTTCGATTTTGCTTCTGATATAGATAATATATTCTTATGATTATATAATCTTCATTCTAATTTCGACATAAAATACCAAAACAAAGCACTATGCACAACCGAGCATCACCGGGCGATGATTAAAATCCATCGGCATTGGCTTTTTTGTGCATTCTGTGTCGTTTTTTCCCGACGCCGTAAAAGCTACGCGATTATCGCATATTGCCGGGTTGCCCCACCGGGCGTATCGAAGCCTTCGAATAAAAATAATACATAGAACAACGAAAGGCATTGCCATGGCCCATACGACGGCGGAGCTCGACGCGCTCCTCGCGCAGCGATCGCTGACTGACACGCAGCTTCTGGCCGCGGCGGAAACGTCCGCGAATTTCCGCATCCTGCCGGACGCAACCGTCATCAAGATCGGCGGCCAAAGCGTCATCGACCGCGGCCGCGCGGCGGTCTACCCGCTGGTGGACGAGATCGTCGCCGCCCGCAAGGCCCACAAGCTGCTGATCGGAACCGGCGCCGGCACCCGCGCCCGCCACCTCTATTCCATCGCCGCGGAGCTCAACCTGCCGGCCGGCGTGCTGTCGCAGCTGGGCGCCTCGGTGGCCAACCAGAATGCCGAGATGCTGGGCCAGCTGCTGGCGAAGCACGGCATCTCCAAGGTGGACGGCGCCGGGCTCTCCGCCGTGCCGCTCTATCTGGCCGAGGTGCACGCCGTGGTCTTCGCCGGCATGCCGCCCTATTCGCTGTGGACCCGCCCCGCCGCCGAAGGCGTCATCCCGCCTTACCGCACCGACGCCGGATGCTTCCTGCTGGCCGAGCAGTTCGGCTGCAAGCAGATGATCTACGTGAAGGACGAGAACGGCCTCTACACCGCCAACCCGAAGACGGACAAGGGCGCCACCTTCATCCCCAGGATCTCGGTGGACGAGATGAAGGCGCGGGACCTTGCCGACTCGATCCTCGAATTCCCCATGCTCGACCTGCTCAAGAAGGCCCGCCATGTCCGCGAGGTCCAGGTCGTGAACGGCCTCGTCCCGGGCAACCTGACCCGCGCGCTCGCCGGCGAGCATGTCGGCACCATCATCACCGCGAGCTGAAGAAGAACGGCCATGTCTGACACCACCAACGACATCAAGCACGTCGCCTCGCCGCTCGCGCGCCAGACCCTCCTCGACGGCCAGCTCACCCGCCCCGTGGCCGGCGTCAAGCCCATCCGGCTTTTGCCCTGGCTGCAGGTGGTGAAGATCGGCGGCCGCGCCATCATGGACCGCGGGCCGTCGGCCATCCTTCCTATCGTCGACGAGATCCGCAAGCTGCTGCCCGAGCATCGCCTGCTCATCCTCACCGGCGCCGGCATCCGCGCCCGCCACCTCTACGGCGTCGGCCTCGACCTCGGCCTGCCGGTGGGCTCGCTCGCCCCGCTCGCCGCCAGCGAGGCCGGCCAGAACGGCCATATCCTCGCCTCGCTGCTGGCCCCGGAAGGCGTCTCCTACGTGGAGCACCCGACCATCGCCAGCCAGCTCGCCATCCATCTTTCCGCCGCCCGCGCGGTGGTGGGCAGCGCCTTCCCGCCCTATCACCACCACGAATTCCCGGGCTCGCGCATCCCGGCCCACCGGGCCGACACCGGCGCCTTCCTGCTCGCCGATGCGCTGGGCGCGGCGGGCCTGACCATCGTGGAGGACGTGGACGGCGTCTATAGTTCCGACCCGAACGGCCCCGACGGCGCGGCGGCGAAGTTCCTGCCCGAGGTCAGCGCCGCCGACCTTACCGCCGGCGAGGGCACCCTGCCCTTCGACCGCGCGCTCCTCGAAGTGATGGCCACCGCCCGCCACATCGAACGGGTGCAGGTGGTGAACGGCCTGGTGCCGGGCCGCCTCACCTGCGCCCTGCGTGGCGAGCACGTGGGCACCATCGTCCACACCGGCGCCCGCCGGAACTGAGCCACCTCGGGCTGCGCCATCAGTCCTCCGGGAGGGGCTGATGGCGGGCTGGGGTTGCGTCGGCGACCAGCCCGGCACGAAAAACGCCGGAAACACAGAGGTGCTAGCGTCCCGGCTTTACTGGAGCTGGGAGCACCCGATGACGATGTTAACGCCGCTGACCCGCCGACCGCACAACGGGCGGACCGCACGCCGTCTTCTCGGCACCCTCGTTGTGGCCGGGGCGCTCGCCGGCATGGCGGCAAGCGCCGGTGCCGAGCAAGGCGTGAGCCTCTTCAAGATCATCACCGTGCGCGACGAGATCGTGGTGGGGGTGGGACCGCAGGACGCCGCAGCCCTCGGCGGCAGCGATGTCACGGCGGTCGGGCGCGCCCTCAAGGGCGGCGGCGAGCTGACCATCTGGCAATATGTGGTACGCAAGGCGCCGGACGGCGAACTGGAGCAGGCGCCGGCGCGCCGCATCAGCATCATCGGCAACGACAGCCTCAGGGTGGAGCCCTATGCCACTCCGCTGCGGGTGATCGCCCCGAAATGAGGCGCGGCATCGGCTCCAATCAGGTCACCAATTGCAGCTGACGGGGCAAGGGGTCGCCCCCCGGCCTGCCCCTTGGCGATTCCATCCGGGTCCCGGTCCGAACTAATATCAACGGCCGATGAGCTTTTTCGTCGGCTGTTGTATAAGCCCGCGCGGCGCTTGAGCGACACGCTCTCGGCACGGTGAACAACCGGGCCGTTGGTATAAAGTACGCGTCCTGCGGGCATCTGTGAGGGGGAGCGCTTCCGGCGCGTGAGCATGGCGGGGCAATCGGCGAGCGGGGAGACCGGCTGGCGCATCATCGTGGTGGACGACGAGGAAGCGCTGCGCGAGACGGTGTCAGACTATCTATCCGGCCAGGGCTTCCGCGTGCGCTCAGCGGCGAGCGGGCGCGCGCTCGACGCGCTTCTGGCCGCCGAGCCGGCCGACCTCCTCCTCCTGGACGTCCACATGCCGGGGGAGGACGGCATCAGCCTCGCCCGCCGCATCCGCGTCGCCGCCGCAACGCCCATCATCATGTTGACCGCGGCCGACGACATCGTGGACCGGGTGGCGGGCCTCGAAGTCGGCGCCGACGATTATGTGCTCAAGCCCTTCGACCTGCGCGAGCTGAAGGCCCGCATCCGCGCCGTGATGCGCCGCTACACCGCGCCCCGACCCACCGCGCCCCCGTACACCGCGCCCCCAAACACCGCGCCCTTGCCGACGCAGCCGCCGACGGCGAACCGCGCCATGCCCACACCTGCGGAGATGGTGCCGTGCGGCGTCGTCTTCCTGGACATGGAGGCCCACTGCCTCGTCAAGCGGGACGGCACGCGGGAGATGCTCACCGCCATGGAGTTCGACCTGCTGCGGGTGTTCCTGCAGAACCCCAACCGCGTCCTCACCCGCAACCGGCTGCTGGACCTCGCCCACGACCGGGACAACGAGCCCTTCGACCGCAGCATCGATGTGCGGGTGACGCGGCTGCGCAAGAAAATCGAAGCTGACCCGGCCAAGCCCCAGGCCATCAAGACGGTGCGGGGCGTCGGCTACCTGTTCGTGCCCGGCACCCGGGGCCCATGACGACAGGGGCCCATGACGACAGGGGCCCATGACGACGCCTCCGGCTGGAGCTCCCTGAACGGGAGGCTCCGGCCGGAGGATCGCACACGGAACGGCGGTGCGGGGGATGCCGCCGTTCGCGTTTCAGAGCGTGCCCGCGGAGGCGGGACGCGAAAAGATGGTGCTGGCCCCCTCGCCCTCGGCGGCGACGCCATGGACGGCGGCAGCGCGATGGGCGGCGGCGATCATCACGCCGGCCACGGCCTCATAGGCATCGGACCAGGCCCGCCGCAGGTCCATGGAAAAGCGGCGGCCGAAATAGAGCGACAGGGTCTCGATCAGGGCCGCGCCCACCGTCGCGTAATGCGCGTCACGCACGCCATAGTGGAGATGGCGCACGGCCAGCTGCTCCAGCATCGGAACCACCTTGTCCAGGCTCCGCAGCGAGGTGACGACAAGACCCAGCGCGGCGAAGAGCTTCTCGCCCTGCCCCGTCATGTCCGTATCTCCGAACAGCCGCTTCAGCGCCGGATCATGCACGAACAGCCGCTCGTAAAAGAGTACCGACGCCGCATCCCGATGCACGGAAACCTCGGCGAAGCTGGCTTCAAGGAGCGCGATCTGGTCGTCCTGCATGGCCGTCCTTTGCGGTGAACGAGGCGCACTCTGACTGGCCTGTGTTGCTGCAGGCGGTCAGCTCTCTGTCCGCCGTGTTTCAAGTGTTTCAGGCGGCGGGGCCGCATCGCCGATAAGGGCGCCGAGGAAGGCGCGCACATCGGTCGGGGTGAACGGCTTTTCGATGAGCGGGCAGCCCGAGCGGGCCAGGAAGCGCCCGGCCGATGGCCCCAGGGTGTCGCCGGAAATGAAGCCGATGCGTGATGCAAGGTCGGGCCGATGGGTGAGCAGCCAGTTGTAGAGGCTGGGGCCATCGCCATCGGGCATGCGGATGTCGCACAGGATGCCGACCACATCGGCAGTCGCCCCGGCTGGCACGGCGTGGGCCAGCAGCGCCTGCGCCTCCCGGCCGCTGTGCGCCACCATGGCCGCATAGCCTATGCCTTCGGCGATCTCCGCGAGCAGCCCGGCAATGTCCGGCTCGTCGTCGATGATGAGCACCGATCCCAGATGCACGCCTTCGTCCCGCACGTCCTCCTGCAGACCGGGCGGCGGCGCTTCGGCGGCGACCTCCTCCAGCGGCAGCTGGATGGTGAACTGGGCGCCACCGTCCGGCCCCGCACCCAGCTCCAGCGTGCCGCCATGGGCCTCGATCAGCCCGCGCGAGACGGCAAGGCCGATGCCGGTGCCCACGCCCTGGGGCTTGGTGGTGAAAAACGGATCGAAGATGCGCGAGCGGATATTCTCCGCAATGCCGGGGCCGTTGTCGGCGACCTTGATCATGACGGCTCCGCGGTCCGTGTCGGAAGCCACCGAAACGGTGACGCGCCGGTCCCCCGCCGTTTCCTCCAGCGCCTGCTGGGCATTGACCAGCAGGTTGAGCAGCACCTGGTGGATCTGGCCCGCGTCAAGCATCAGGCGCGGCAGGCCGGGCTCGATGGTGAGGACCACCTTCACCCCCGAGGCCCGCATGTTGTAGCCCAGCAGCTCGACGGCCTCGCGCGCCACGTCCGCAAGATTGGTGGCCCGGCGCTCCGCCTCGCGCTGGCGCGCCATGTCGAGGAAGCTGCGGACGATCCGGGCACAGCGGTGCGCCGCCGTCTCGATGCGGTCGCAGCGCTGCACCACCTTCTCAAGGCTGGGCAGGCCCCCGGATCGTACATTGGCCTCCTTCAGCACCTGCTCGCGCAGCAGCATGGTCTGGCCGGTGACCACCGACAGCGGGTTGTTGAGCTCGTGGGCGACGCCGGCGAGCAGCGAGCCCAGCGCCGCAAGCTTCTCCTTCTGATGGAGCGCGTTGCGCTGCCGCTTGATCTCCTCCTCGGCCCGCTTGGTGGCGC
The DNA here is from genome assembly GCF_043194565.1 of Xanthobacter autotrophicus ATCC 700552. Taxonomy (GTDB): domain Bacteria; phylum Pseudomonadota; class Alphaproteobacteria; order Rhizobiales; family Xanthobacteraceae; genus Xanthobacter; species Xanthobacter autotrophicus_F. The sequence continues at coordinate 153,893 of NZ_JBAFVS010000008.1, forward strand.
GCAGGTCGCGCATGTGCGCGGCAAAAAGCCGGCGCTCGCCGCGGGTCACGTCGGTAATGGCAAGCTCGATGGGGATGCGCGTGCCGTCGGCAAGCAGCGCGGGCAGTTCCAGCCGCTGGCCGATCACGCGGGTGATGCCGGAGGCGAGGTAGGACCGCATGCCCGCCAAATGGGCAGCGTGGAATTCCGGCGGTATCACCAGTTCGGCGATGGAGCGGCCGATGGCCTCCTCCTTCCGGTAGCCGAAGATCTGCTCGGCGGCCGGGTTGAAATCCACCACGATGCCCTCATCGTCCACCACCACGATGCCGTCGAGGGCAGTGCCGACGATGGCCGCGTGATAGGCCTCGGCTTCCATCTGCGCCTGGGTGCGCCGGACGATCTCCATCTCCTGGCGCTTCATGTCGGTCAGGTCCCGACCGACGCCGAAGCAGCCGACCACCGGGCCGGTGAGGTCCACCCGGTAGGGCGAGATCACCTCCTCAAGGTATCTCTTGCCGAGGCGGCCGTAATCCACCCAGGCCACCCGGCGCACCAGCTCGCCGCCGAAGACGCGCTCCATGAGCGGGGCGTAGGATGCGAACACGATGGGTTCGAGGAAGTCCTGCACGGGCCGGTCGATCACCTCATCGCGGCCACGCCCGATGAAGTCGATGAACTCCTGGTTGGCAAACCGGCAGATGCCGCCGCTGTCCAGCAGCACCGCGCGGCCGGGGATGGACTGGAACAGCGCCGTGAACAGGCCGAGGTCGGAAAGCCGGACGAGGCTGGCATTGTCGCCGCCGTCCGGTGCAATCTCCGGCGTATCCAGAGGCGATGTCATCGCGTCCTCCTGTCCCCGTTCCTGCCCCCGTTCCTGTCCCCGTCGTCCCGCATCCACCCTCGTGCGGCACCACCGGCTGGGCTTGTGCGACGGGGATGGGCGCGGCCCCGCTTTGGCTTGGGTGATAGGGCACCATTGTTTCAGCCCGGTTTCAACCCGGCCGTCGATGCCACGCGCCGGCCGCTCCGGCCGCGGCTCCAATCCGATATATCGTTTTGTCGGAAGTCTTCAGACCGAAGGCTCCATCGCCACACGGGAGGTTGGTGCCCGCCGCGCGGGGTTCGGCCTCGGTCAGGACCGGGGCCGTCGGCATGAGTAGTTTCCGACCCTGCTCTTGCGCCGGTCCAGTGCGCTAACGTGGGTGTGGTGCGGTTCCCCCGCCGCGGCATACCGCGATCGCGCCCTGCCGGCGGCGGCGTTCTGTCGCCGGCAAGCATCCCCATATCGCCGCAGGACATAGAGCATGGCTCTTCGGATCCTCATCGTCGAAGACGACTTCATGATCGGGATCCATCTCGCAGAGATGCTTGAAGGGATGGGTTATGAGGTCTGCTCCGTCGAAGCGACCGAAGCCGATGCGGTCGCAGCTGCCGAGCGCTGCAGGCCGGACCTCATGATCGTGGACGCCTGGTTGCGAGATGGCAGCGGCATTGCGGCGGTCGCAACCATATGTCGAAGCAGGCCGGTGCCCCACGTCTTCGTCAGCGGAGATGCCGCAAGCGTCAGGGCTGTCCTGCCGGCGGCAATCGTTGTTGAGAAGCCGTTTCGGGAGGACGTGCTTGCGCGCGTCATTCAGCGCATGGTCGACGACATGGCCGCGCCGCGCGATCGCGGGCCCGACTGACCCAATCATGATGACGCAACGACGACCACCGCGCCCGCCCAGGGCGCGGCACCATCAGCCCCTGCGGCGACACCGGCCGGACTGACGCGATCCGGCGCGGCGGACGCGGTTCAGATGCGACCGAGATTCAACCCCTGAAGTCCACCCACCAGCCACAGCACGATGAGGATGAGCAGCACAAGGCCAAGCACGCCGCCCAGCCCGCGACCACCGTAGCGATTGAAGCCGTAATAGCCTCCGCCACCGAACAGCAAGATCAGAACCACGATAAGAAGTATTGTTCCCACGTTCCGGCCTCCTCGAATAAGATAGCGACTGTCGCCGATCTTCAGTCCCGCCCCCTGGGCACCCCAAAACGTCTGATGCGGAAGTCGTCGCGCCGTCCCAGGCGGCAAGCAGTCCTGCCACGCAGGATCGCAACACCACATTCATTCTAGCCGGTCGAGCGCGAGGCGGCAGGCTCGGAAACTACTCATACCAACGGCCCCGACAGGTTGCGCTCCACAGCGGTTCCGGCAGCAGACGGAACCGGGCGCCGCGCAAGAGCAGGTCGACCTCAGGCGAATGGCGCTCCGGTCCCCGTCCAGGTCGCGGCAAGCGCGAGGCGGGCCAATGCGGGGAGGGATTTCGCGCCGGTCTTCTTCATGATTGCCGCGCGGTGGTTCTCGACCGTGCGCTGGCTGATGCCGAGGTCGATTGCGATGTTCTTGCTGGGGTGGCCGGCCAGCACCAGGTCGAGAACCTCCCGCTGGCGCGGCGTGAGTGACCCCAGATGCTCCGCTGCGGCGGCATGCCAGACAGGCCGGGTGTCTGCGTCCCGTGCCTGCTCCAGCGCCTGCGCGACACAGCCGAGCAGTTCGCTGCGCCCGACCGGCTTCTCGATGAAGTCGAACGCGCCGGCCTTCATGGCCTGAACGGCCATCCGCACATCGCTGTTTCCGGTGATCATGACGGCAGGCAGGCCATGGCCTGCCTCATGCAGCCGTTGCAGCAGTTCCAGGCCCTTCATGCCGGGCAGGTAGGCATCGATGAGCAGGCAGCCCCCGCGGCCCGGGTGATAGGCATCGAGAAAGGCTTCGCAGCTGTCGTAATCCTCGACCACTCGGCCGTCCTCTTCCAGCAGGGCGCGCATGCCCTGCCGGACGTGGTCGTCATCGTCGACAATGAAGATGACCGGCACCGCCGCAGGCCCGGTGGCTTCCGAGGGCCGAGCGTCCGGCACCAGGGCCGATGGATGATCGGAAAGCAGCTCCCGGATGATGCGCGTCAGTTCCTCCGCCTTCACCGGCTTGTTGAGCTGCAGGCAGTCGTGGGCGGCAATGTCGCGCAGCGCGCCCGTCGAAATGTCGCCGGTCACGATCACCACCGGGATCCGGCTGCGCAGCCGGGCACGCAGCCGAGCCGCGGCTTCAAGGCCGGTCATGCCGTTGGGCAGGTTGTAGTCGGCGAGGATGAGGTCGGGCCGGATGGCGCTGCGTTCCACCAGCCCGAGCGCGAGGTCGCCATCGCGGGCGGCGGTCACCCCGTGCCCCTCGCCGATGAGGAGGAGTTCGAGCAGGGAGCGGACGTCGGGATCGTCCTCGATCACCAGGATCTCGGCCTTCCGGCCGGCCGGTTCGGTGATCGGGCCGGCGACGCCCCCCGGCAAGGCCGCGTCGTGACGCCCGGATCGGCCGTGCGAGAGCTTGACGTCCACCGAGAACACCGAACCATGGCCGGGACGCGAGCGCACCGAAACAGGATGATCGAGCAGCTGGCCGAGCCGCTGCACGATGGAGAGGCCGAGGCCGAGCCCGAGGTTGCGTTCGCGGGCCGCGTTGTGGAGCTGGTGGTATTCATCGAAGATCGCACGCAGCTCCGTATCGGGAATGCCGATTCCGGTGTCCCACACCTCGATGCGCAGCCACGCTCCATGCCGGCGGCACCCCACCAGCACGCGGCCGCGCGGGGTGTATTTCAAGGCGTTCGAGATCAGGTTCCGGACCATCTGCTCCAGCAGGCGCGGGTCGCTTTCCACCCAGAGCCCGCACGGGATCACGCGCAGGGTCAGCTTCTTGGCGCGGGCGTGATAGGTCAGTTCCTCCCGCATCCGGTCGAGCAGATCATTGACCGGGAAGCCGACCACATTCGCCTGGATGGTCCCGGCCTCGATCTGGTTGATGTCCAGCAGCGCATTCAGCATGCCCGACATGGCGCTGATGGTTTCATCGAGACGCTTGACCAGCCGCTCCGCCTTCTCCCCCTCCGCCGCCTTCGCCAGGAGGCCCTGCAGCAGGACCAGCGACTGCAGCGGCTGGCGCAAATCATGGCTTGCGGCGGCGAGGAAGCGCGACTTGGCGCTGTTGGCCAGTTCCGCATCCCGCTTCGCCACCTCCAGCGCATCGGCGGCCCGCCGGCGCTCGGTGATGTCGGTGAAGGTGATGACGACACCGTCCACCCCGCCGTCCGGGGTGCGATAGGGCAGGATGCGGCGGACGTACCACGCCCCGTCGCGGGTCTCGGTCTCCCGCTCATGCGCCGGCTGGCCCGCCAGCACCGCCTGGATGTCCGGCATCAGTGTCCCGTCGGCGGCGAGCGAGTTGAGGTCCGAGAGCGGCCGTCCCACATCGCTCGGGATGACGCTGAACAGCGACCGGGTCGCGGGCGTGAAGAAGCGGATCTTCAGCTGGGTGTCGAGGAACAGGGTCGCCACGTCGGTGCTGTAGAGCACGTTCTGCAGATCGCTCGATGTGGTGCGCTGGCGCTCCAGGGTTTCCTGGAGCTGGCCGTTGAGCGCTGTCAGTTCCTCATTGAGAGACTGCAACTCTTCCTTGGAGGCCAGCAGCTCCTCGTTGGTGGACTGGAATTCCTCGTTGACGGAACGTGCCTCCTCGTTGACCGCCCTCTGCTCCTCGCTGGAAAGCTCCAGATTGCGGATGGCGCTCTCAAGTTCGGTTCGCGTGGAGTCAAGCTCGCGCTCCAGTTCGGTCACACGCGAAAGCTCATGCTCGGTCTTCGGCCGATCCGTCCGGCCAGGCGAGACAGCGGGGGCATCAAGAAAACAGACCAGCAGCAGGTCCTCGCCCTGGCTCTGGACCGGATGCACCGCAATGCTGAAGGCAAGGGGCTTGCCGTCCCGCTTCGTCCGGCCGCCCTCCACCACGACGCGCCTGTTGTCCTGGGACGCCCGCTGAATCGCCGCCCTGAGCTTGGTGCGCACGCCCTCCCGCGCCATGGAGAGCAGATCGTGGGCCGGATGGCCCGGCGCCAGCCTGAGATAGGCATCCGTGGATCCCAGGTAATAAAGGCACTCGTACGAACGGTTGATCAGAACCGCCGCGGGCGCGTACGCCTCCAGAATCAGGCGCCGGCTGAGTTCCGCCAGCGTCACCTGGCGCGACGATGACGACACCTTTTCAGGACGATGGGGCAGGCTCACGCCATCCGATGAGCCAAGCGGGAAGCGCAGATCGCCCGGCCGGCGCTGGCCGGTGTGCCGGTAGAGACGTGCAGACTTGGAGACAACCTCGAACCGGGCAGCAGCGTTCCCGACCTCTTCCGATGTTCCCAAAAGAAGGAGCCCGCCTTCGAGCAGCGCGAAATGGAACAGCGAAACGACCTTGGCCTGTGCCTCGGCGCCAAGATAGATCAGGAGGTTGCGGCACGAAATCAGGTCGAGGCGCGAGAATGGCGGGTCTTCCAGCACATTCTGCACGGTGAAAACCACAGCGGAGCGCAGGTCCGGCACAACCCTGAAGCCATGCTCCTCCTTCGTGAAGAAGCGTTCGAGCCGCTCGGGCGACACGGCGGATTCGATGGTCGGAGGGAAGAAGCCCTCCCGCGCCAGGGCGACGGCATCCGGATCGATATCCGATGCAAAGACCTGCAGCCGGACGTGGCGCTTGTCTGCGGCAATCGCCTCGCTGACGAGCATGGCCAGGGAATAGGCTTCCTCGCCGGTGCTGCACCCCGGGACCCAGATGCGCAGCGGGCGGCCGAGGGGATGATTACGCACCAGGTCGGGAACGATCTTCTCGGCGAGATACTCGAACACCTTGGGATCGCGGAAGAAGCTGGTGACGTTGATGAGCAGGTCCTTGGCCAGGAGATCGAGCTCCGCTGGATTGTGCCGCACCAGTTCGAGATAGCGGTCCATGTCGTCGACGCCCATGGACGCCAGGGCCATGCGCCGCTCGGTCCGCCGCTGCAGCGTCCCGGGCTTGTACAGGGTGAAGTCGAACGCCGTGCCCGCCCGCAGGAGGTCGATGATCTGCGCCAGAGCAGTATCTTCCGGCGCGTCGGCCGGATCCTGGATGCGCGTCAGCAGCGCCTCGGGGATTTTCTCCAGCGGCAGCACAAGATCCACCGCGCCGGCGGCGATCGCGCTGCGCGGCATGCCGTCGTAATCCGCCTCCTCCGGGTCCTGGGCGACAGTGAAGCCGCCCTTTTCCTTCAACGCCTTGAGGCCAAAGGTGCCATCCGCCCCGGTCCCGGAGAGGATCACGCCGATGGCACCGGCGCCGTATTCGGCCGCCAGCGATTTCAGCAGGAAATCGAACGGGAGGCGCGCGCCATGCGGCGCTTCGGGCGCGGACAGGCGCAACTGGTCGCCGGCGACGGACAGATAGAATGCGGGCGGGATGATATAAAGGTGGTCCGGCTCGATCAGCAGGCCGTCCGCAGCCTGCCGCACCACCATCGAAGTGTGGGTGGCCAGCAGATCCGCCATCATGCTTTCATGGGTGGGATCAAGATGCAGGATCAGGATGAGCGCCATGCCGTGACCGTCGGGCAGGGCCGCGAGCAGCCTTTTGCAGGCCTCCAGGCCTCCAGCCGACGCCCCCACGCCGACAACGGTCAGGTCTCGTGGCCTGCAGACCACGTCCGGCTCAATCAGGTCCGGCTGGATCAGGTCTGTCTCAATCAGGTCTGGCGCCAACACGATCGGCCGCCTCAAGCGAGCCGAACCCCTTCTCGCCGCACGGGCGGGCAGCTTTGGCATTTGCTCTGACCTGATCGGCTCACAAGATATGCTCGCGATGACATATTATTTTCTAGCACATCAACGTTCACAATGGCAGCAAATCGGATAAACTCATTGACTCTCATCAAACGGATCGATTCCGATGGCTTCGCCAAGGCGGCGAGCGCGGGGGACTGAGCGAAACCCTCGCGGCGCCGACAGACGTGCAACGTCACCCCAATACCTCGACATTCAGCGCCGCATTTCAGGACCAAGGTCTCCCGGCCTTTGGGACATTCGCGCCCATTTTGCAGCCCGCACCATGATAACGATTTTCGGGCGTGATCGGGCCGTCGAATCGGCCGCTGCTCAACAATGAGTCCAGCTTCAACCTACCGCCAAGGTAGAGTTACACTGCCTCTTGACTGCTTGATCGCGCCCAAAATCAGATCACCTATCAATCAAGGTGGGTCGACGCTTGACGCAAAATAATACATTCTACCCTCAGAAGCCTTATGCTCCACCGAATCACCCGTCTGCCGCGGAAGCTCAAACAGCGATCGAGGAAGCACCGAATTTAACTTCGATGTGCTAAAATTAATACCCTTCAAAAAACACGATCGAGACGTATAAATTTGATCGAAGAGAGCGATGCGATATGAAAAATGCGACCAAAATATCATTTGATGTGGCTGAATTTCTTTCGAAAATCGGGGATGGTCGCAGCATAAACTCGTATCAGAAAGCGAGTGTTGTTTTTGTGCAGGGATCACCGGCGGACTCCGTCTTCTACATCCAAAGCGGAAAAGTGAAGATCGCCGTCGTATCGGAACAGGGGCGGGAAGCCGTTGTGGCCATTCTCGGAGCAGGAGACTTTTTCGGCGAAGGATGCCTCGCGGGGCAGTTGCTCCGCATGGCGACCGTCACGACAATGGCAGCATCGGTCATATTACGCCTGGAAAAGCAATCCATTGTTCGCATTCTGAAAGATGAGCCTGAATTTTCCAGCCTATTCATATCACATCTTTTGTCTAGAAACATCCGAATTGAAGAAGACCTCATCGATCAATTGTTCAATTCAAGCGAAAAACGCCTTGCCAGACTTCTTTTAATTTTGGCAAATTTCGGGAAAGATGAAAAGCCAGAGCCCATCTTCGCCAAAATCAGCCACGAGACCCTGGCGGAGATGATCGGAACGACGCGCTCTCGGGTCAGCTTTTTCATGAACAAATTCCGCAAGCTCGGATTTATTGAATACAATGGAACTATTGAGGTGCACAAATCTCTTTTAAATGTCGTACTCCTTGATAATCCCCATATAAGAGATCGCCATTTCAGAGAAGAAGAAACAGATGAATAGAATATATATTATGTACTACACATAATTAAGAATGATTATATCATAAAAATGAACATGGAAAATAGCATTATAAACGGCAGCTATACTCAAGTTTTCAGATAGGGCGAATCGCCGCTCCGGGATGAACCTCAGCCGCGTTTTCCAATCCCGACGCCCCATGCGGCAGGCTTTCAGCCCCCTGTGGCCAGGGTGTCACGCTCTCCAGCAGATATCTGACCTGCTTAATTTCGCCCGCAATGGGGGGATTACCCGCCTCGCCGCGCACGATATAGCCGTAGACCTGCCGATTATCCAGATATTGCGGGATGCAAAGCCTGCGTGCGCTTTCGGAGAATACCACGTACGGATGGCGCGCGGTCCCATCCTCGCAGGAGAGGCCCTCCAGCACATCGGTGCGGACAAGATAGCAGCCGTTGACAACCGGCTGTTCCAGAATCCCGCGCACCTGACGGCCGAGGACCAGAGAATAGAGATCGCAAGCCTGGTAGTATCCGTTCGCATCAATCTGCGAATGATAGTTTGAATAGGGATCGGCCGGCTCCACCGAGCGCAGGAAGGGAGCGACAATCGGCAGATCGAGCGCCACCAGTTCCCGCAGCGTGCAGGGCCGGACAAAGTGGCCGATGTCGGCGATGAAGCTGAAATCGCAAGCCTTTTCCATGGCGCGGCCCAGGCTGGCGTTGCGGATCTGCCCGAGAATCCGCGCCCGTTCCATGCGCTGCTCATGGGCCCCGAGCGGACTGATGCGCGCCTCCACATCGTCGCATTCAAACTCCACTCCGGCATAGAGTTCGCCGTTCCGTTCGACCCATTCGCGCAGGAGACGCTCGCTTCCATCCGTGCTGCCGCAGGTATGGATATGAAGCACAATGGCCGATTTCGGATAGTCCAGCGCCTCGATGCGCTCCAGATACAGGGGCAGAAGCGCCTCCTTCTGGTCCGCAAGGATGGCGACGAGCACGCGCGGCACCCCTTCCAGGCGGGACCGGAGCGGCCGCGGCGGCCGCAGGGCGTGCTGCTCGGCAAGGCTTTCGGTGCCGCGGCCGCCCCAATCGGGATCCTTCGGCAATCCCTCGCTTGCGAGCCGGGCATTTTCCACCACCCGCGCCATGTCTGCGGCCGAAAGCTTCGCTGTGGCGAGAATCTTCAGGCTTGCATCGAGGCTGTCCCGCTTACGCCCGCAATGATACGCATTGACGGAAAATTCGTCCAACAGCCCGTTTTCGTAAATCCATGATTCGACGAACAAACCTCCTGTCGGCAAAGGGATCGTCAATCCCCGCCGGGCGATGTCATAGCCCTCCTGGTGGCGCCCCTTATGGCGGCAGAACCGGCTGGCATTGTGCAGGGCTTCGGCGCGCGTGGGCAGCGCATCGCTGGCGCGAAGGTAGGCGTCGATGACCTCCCGCTCCGGGCGTCCAAGCTGCTCCTTCAGCTGCGCAGCCGCATAAAGGCTGATGAAGACCTCCTCCTGCCAGAACCCAAGTTCAGCCCGGAGCAGGTAGTTCTCCAATGCCTTCTCCCGATCCGCGCAATCACGGTAACTTTGCGCCAGGTAGAATCGGTAGCGTGCGAGCATGAATGGATTTGTCTCAATCTGTAGCGCGGCTTCCAGAACCGCCACATCACGCCGATATGTTTTCGGATCCTTGCGGCGCGCGCCGTCATTGTTGCGCCGCATCGTGATGGCCGACAGCCGCCCGTGCGGGGCAGCCCCCTCGCAGGTGAGGTATTCGTGCAGCACCCCTTCATAGCGCCATGGCAGCGCGCTGCGCACCAATTGCGGGCGCTGGTAGACGATGGTGGCGTCGTTGATCGTAACCCGTTTCTCCGATACCGGTGGCGCCGGTCGCACCCGTTTCACCGGTGGCACCCGTGACGCCGGTTGCTCCGGTCGCACCGGTTTCACCAGTAGCGCCAGTGGCACCCGTTTCTCCGATACCCGTGGCGCCGGTCGCGCCCGTGGCGCCGGTCGCACCTGTTTCACCGGTGGCACCCGTGGCACCCGTGGCACCCGTGGCGCCGGTCGCTCCCGTTTCTCCAATACCGGTGGCGCCGGTCGCGCCCGTTTCACCGGTGGCACCCGTGACGCCGGTTGCTCCGGTCGCACCTGTTTCACCAGTAGCGCCCGTGGCACCCGTTGCGCCGGTCGCACCCGTTTCTCCGATACCGGTGGCGCCGGTCGCGCCCGTGGCGCCGGTCGCACCTGTTTCACCGGTGGCACCAGTGACGCCTGTTGCGCCGGTCGCTCCCGTTTCACCGGTGGCACCCGTGACGCCCGTGGCGCCGGTCGCACCTGTTTCACCCGTGGCGCCCGTGGCGCCGACTGGCGTGACTTCAGTGACAGTATAAATACCGTTGAGGGAAGGATCGACCCCTAGGGTCTGAACCGTTCCGGCCTGATTGTACACGACCACATTTGCCGGATCAAAGCCATCCGGCAGGTAGATGAGAGCGGAGTAGGACGCCAGCCCGACATTGGGGCCATCCTGAGCATCGTTCGCGGCAGTCGTATTGGATGCGCTTCCCAAAAGCGTAAATGTTCCGGCATTGTTGTAGTATATGAACATAGTCGTTCCGGAAACGTCACGACCCTGCACTTGAACTAGCTCGCTCATGGCGTTGACTCCTTTTGTGTTCCATCATTATTTGCCAGACGTCACACGCCAACATTGAGCTAACGTTGATGGTATCCGCCGATGGCCGATGTGGGAAACTCACGCCGCAGGAGCGGCGGAAGCAGAGATCGCTGCAGGCCGATAGCCCACGCCGGGCGAACATTGCATTATGCTGATATCCGGCAGAATGCTTTTGCCATCCTTATCGTGTGTTACAACGATACTGGAAGCGGAACAGTCAGGCGGAAGCATAAATACGACGCAAAACTGCCCAACCCGGATTCCGGGGGGCGCACCACTGGCGGCGGTGACCACATGTCCCGATCCCACGAGAATACGGTTCTCCTGATCATGAACACGACACCAGACAAATACGATATTTGCGCTGTCGTGGGGATCGAGACCCGACACTCGGTAAAATGTGCCCTTCATTTTGGAAACCTCCGTGATGTTGTCGCGAATAACGCTCGTTTCACGTCGTCTGATCGCATTCGCAATACACGCTGGACGATAGAGTGCAGATCGCGAAAGCGTCCGATGCGACGACAGCTTTCGGGCCTGGAAGCGTCCTATTTAGACAACGCTAGGCCTCTTCCTTACGATTTCTGTGCAGATTTGCTCACACGGAGAGAAAGTAGATATATATTTGCGCATGGCGGTAGCATTTACCCGCGCACGCATTTTGCGAAACTCGCGAGACCAGCGGACATGCCAGATTGCACCGGTGAATACCTCCAGCTGCTCCGGAGATACCAATGATCCTTGAGCTTGGCTGGTCCCTGAGCTTGGCTGGTCCCTGAGCTTGGCTGGTCCCTGAGCCTGGCTGGTCCTTGAGCCTGGCTCCACCGCTGCGGGCTCCAACGGCTCGTTCGACCTTGCCCGCGACGTGCGCGGATTAGCGGTGAAGGTCCATACCAAGGAGGGCAACTTGAACGCGACGACCTGCCGTGAGTTGAATTCGCTGCAGTGGAGCCTTATGCGTGGACGCCATGGACACCCGAGCCGACGCCGCAAAGCCCTTGAGTTCCCTGCCCTGCCACCGGCCCCAGGACGGCACGGCAGCGCCGTTCCTGCCCATGAGCCGCGCCGAGATGACGGCGCTCGGCTGGGACGCCTGCGACATCGTGCTGGTGACCGGCGACGCCTATGTGGATCATCCAAGCTTCGGCATGGCCATCATCGGCAGGCTGCTTGAAGCCCAGGGCTTCCGGGTCGGCATCATCGCGCAGCCCGACTGGCAGTCGGCGGAGCCGTTCAAGGCGCTGGGCAAGCCGGCCCTGTTCTTCGGTGTCACCGGCGGCAACATGGATTCCATGGTCAACCGCTACACGGCGGACCGCCGGCTGCGCCACGACGACGCCTATACCCCCGGCGGTGAGGGCGGCCGGCGGCCGGATCGCTGCACCATCGTCTACACGCAACGCTGCCGCGAGGCATTCAAGGATGTGCCGATCGTGCTCGGCGGTATCGAGGCATCCCTGCGCCGCATCGCACATTTCGACTATTGGTCCGAGAAGGTGCGCCGCTCGATCCTGGCGGACGCCAAGGCGGATCTGCTCGTCTACGGCAACGCCGAGCGCGCCATCGTGGAGGTGGCGAACCGCCTCGCCGCCGGTGAGGCGCCGCGGGATATCAACGATGTCCGCGGCGTCGCGCTGTTCCGCAGGGTGCCCGAGACCTTCACCGAGCTCCACGCCGATGATCTCGACTCCGCCGATGAGGGGGCGGCCCGTCGACCCGGCGATGTGGTCATCCGGCTGCCGGCCTATGAGCAGGTGGAAGAGGACAAGGAAGCCTATGCCCGCGCCTCGCGCGTGCTGCACCGGGAGGCCAATCCCGGCAATGCGCGACCGCTGGTCCAGCGTCACGGCGACCGCGACCTGTGGCTGAACCCGCCGCCGATCCCGCTGACCAGCGCCGAGATGGACGCGGTCTACGACCTGCCCTACGCCCGCGCGCCGCATCCCTCCTACGGCGATGCGAAGATCCCGGCCTGGGACATGATCAAGTTCTCGGTGACCATCATGCGCGGCTGCTTCGGCGGCTGCACCTTCTGCTCCATCACCGAGCACGAGGGCCGCATCATCCAGAACCGCTCGGAGGGCTCGATCCTGCGCGAGATCGAGCAGATCCGGGACCGGACACCGGGGTTCACGGGCGTAATCTCGGACATCGGCGGGCCAACCGCCAACATGTACCGGATGGCCTGCAAGGATCCCAAGATCGAGGCGGCGTGCCGGCTGCCGTCCTGCGTCTTTCCCGACATCTGCCCGAACCTGAACACCTCGCACGACGAGCTGATCCGGCTCTATCGCAAGGTGCGCGAGGTGGAGGGCGTCAAGAAGGTGATGGTCGCCTCCGGCGTGCGCTATGACCTAGCGGTGAAGAGCCCCGAATATATCAAGGAGCTGGTGAGCCATCACGTCGGCGGCTATCTGAAGATCGCGCCTGAACACACCGAGCGCGGCCCGCTCGAAAAGATGATGAAGCCGGGCATCGGCACCTATGACCGCTTCAAGGAGATGTTCGACGCCGCGGTGAAGCAGGCCGGCAAGAAATATTACCTCATTCCGTATTTCATCGCGGCGCATCCGGGCACGACCGACGAGGATATGATGAACCTCGCGCTCTGGCTCAAGAAGAACCGCTATCGCGCCGATCAGGTGCAGACATTCCTGCCGTCTCCCATGGCCACGGCCACGGCCATGTACCATACCGGTATCAATCCGCTCCGCGGCGTGCGGCACGGGGGGAGCGACACGGTGGTGACTGCCAAGGGCCTTCGGCAGCGCCGGCTACACAAGGCGTTCCTGCGCTACCACGATCCCGAAAACTGGCCGCTGCTGCGCGAGGCGCTGAAGCAGATGGGCCGCGCCGATCTGATCGGCGGGCGCCCCGACCAACTCGTGCCGGCTCACCAGCCGCCCGGCACAGGCAAGGCCGCCGGCACGCGGCGCCCCGTGCGCGGCACCGGCGGGACGCAGCGCTTCACCACCAAGGGCGTGCCTCTGCGCACCAAGTGAACGGTCACACGCGGGAGGATGCCCTACCGCATCAATCCGGCCGCGCGAAGGGCAGTCTCGATGGTCTTCTGGACCCCAAAGACATCTGGCATGGACTGCGTCGTGCGCGGGTCGAGGGGATGCGCCTCATCCAGCGGACGATCGGTGCCGAAGGTGCGGACGGCCGGCACCGACACGGCGGTCGGCTGCTCCTGTACGGGCAACGGCACCGAGCCCGCGACCGCTGGCTCCTGCGCGCTCGCTATGCCCCAGAACCGGGCGATCTCCCGCGTGGACGAGATTCCCACGTCGAGCATGTAGGGCCCTGCCACGCCCAGATCCGCGCTCAGCGGCGTGCCGTGGCCCATGGCCGCGATGGTATTCAGCTCGATCACGGCTTCTCCCTGGGTGTTGGCCCAGATGCGCCGTGAGTGCCCGCCGGACTGATCCGACTGCGTCGGGAGTTCATCCAGATCCTGCGCGCTCCGCCACTGCGCGGCGATCGTTTCGGCGTTGGAAGGGACGACGGTCATATCGGCCGATCCGTGCCAGATGGCGATTTTCGGCCAGGGTCCGGGATGAGCGGATGCCTCGCGCACCAGCGACCCGAGCGCCTCGTCGGACACCGAACCGGCGCCGCGCATGAGATCGAACGCCTCCGGCACCGTCGTCGCAAGGCCAAAGGGGAGCCCCGCGATGATGCCGCCGCCGGCAAAGACTTCGGGATAGGTCGCGAGCATGGCCGCGGCCATTGCGCCCCCTGCGGACAGGCCGGTGATGAAGATCCGGCTCCGGTCGAGCCCGTGGGTTTCGACCATCGTCTCGATCATCTGGCGCACGGAAAGCACCTCGCCTGCATCGCGCCGCGTATCGTGGGGCACGAACCAGTTGAAGCACAGGTTGGGATTGTTGCCGCCGTGCTGCTCCGGGTAGAGCAGCGCAAAACCTGCCTCGTCGGCCAGTTGCGACCAGCCGGACCGATGGTCATATGCCGCCGCAGTCTGGCTGCAGCCATGCAGCACGACGACCAGCGGCGCACCCTGCGGGAGATTGGGGGGAAGGTAGAAGCGCGACGTCAACCCGCCCGGATTTGATCCGAATCCGGTGAGGGTGGAGAGCCGATCGGGCGCATGCTCACCGGGAAGGTGAGCGCCGTGCTGCCTGCGCAATGCGGCGAGACGAGCGATAGTGTCAGACATTGTACGCATGGGAGCCATCCTTATGGTGGTGCCCGGGGATTAGACAGCCAACTCACCAACGCGCTGGCGACGGCTTGGTTGCTGCAGTGCAGCAATTATGCACCAACCACCGGTGTGGCGATAGGCCCAGAGCACGCGCCGATCAGATTGCATCGCAATCCGATCGGATAACGCGTTCTGTATCTTAGGGTTAGAGGGCGATCCGATCGGGTCGCGCGCCATATGACCGAGCGGTTCACGGCGGAGGAGCGCTTCGAGCGGACTTTCAATGCAAACCCTGCCCCCGCCATCATCTGCCGCCTGTCGGACCTGCGCTATGTCAAGGTGAACCAGGGCTTCCTGGAAATGACCGGCTATGTCCGCGAGGACATCATCGGCCGCTCCACCTATGAGGTCGACGTGCTGGAAGGCGCGGCAAATAAGGAAGCGGCCATCGCCAGCCTGCGCGAAGGACGAACCATCCCACAGACGGAAGCAACGCTGCGCCTTCCGGACGGCAGCGCCCAGTCCGTCATGGTTGCCGGTCAGCCCATCGAGCTCGGCAAAGAAAACTGCATGCTCTTCACCTTCATGGATATGGGGCCGCGCAAGAAGGCGGAAGACGCCCTGCGCCAGAGCGAGGAGCGTTCGCCCGCTCCTTCCGCCTGACACCCGTCCCGACCCTCCTCTCCACGCTTGACGGCCTCCGGTTGCTTGACGTGAACGATGCCTTCGTCTCGGTGCTCGGCTACACCGAGGAGGAGGCGGTGGGCCGTACCGGTCCGGAGCTTCCCATCTGGGTGAGTGCCCTGCCCGCCGGCTTCGGCATCGATGGCGGCCAAGGTCTCGGCATGCGGCTGATCCGCTCCGTGCTCGGCCAGTTCGGTGGGGTGATGTCGGTGACGCCGGGGTCCGGCGCCACCTTTGTGATCGAAATGCCGCGTCGGTCCTCGGCGATGTAGGGCCACATCGCAAGGCGCGCCTCGTCCGCATTCCGCGAGGGGTCACACGGCCTACGGCATCTTGCCCTTGGCCAACGCCCGGAGCGCGATCCGGGCAAATGCGCGACCTGCCCGGTGAGCCGCCCTTGAACTTAAGGAGAGTGCAGGCGCTATGCGCCCTTGAGGGCGGCCTGGAGCTTCTCTTCCTGCTCGGTGGAGAGGCTGGTCTGGAGCACGGTGCCACCGAACTTGGCCATGTCGGCGACCACCTTGTCCGCAGTCACCTTGCCGACGAGAACGCAAAGCGCGGCCTGGTTGGGGCCGAGTGCCGAGCTGGCCTGCTTGATGAAGTCGTCATTGATGCCCACGTCGGTGAATTTTCCGGCGAGGGCGCCGGCACCGGCGCCGATGGCCATGCCCAGCAGCGGGTTCAGGAAGATCAGCCCGACGAGGCCGCCCCAAAGACCGCCGGACGCCGCGCCTGCGAGAGTCGTATTCACCAGCTGGTGCAGCTTGATGGAGCCGTCGTCCTGCCGAACGGCGATCACGGCGTCGCCCAGCTCGATCAGATATTCCTTCTGGAGCTTCAGCAGCTCCTGACGCGCGGCCTCCGCTTTGGCCTCAGACTCATAGGCAATGATAACAAGGTCGGCCATGTCACTCTCCAAGGCAGTGCATTCGGGTTCGCATACGACCCGCCGCACGTCATACAGAGCATGTGCGTACAATACGCAACCCCGTCGATGCCGAGAAAAACGCGCGCCAGGGCGAGCCGGTACGCGTGGCCCATAAGACCGCGTCGAGCACCCTGCGATGATCGCAGGGCGGGCGACCGCCCTGCGCGCCGCTCTCAAGCAGGAACGGCGCGAAGAACTATAGTTGACTTCCAAAATGTCCGACTGCGCTACGTCCAGTAGATATAGGCACATCGTGCCATTTCGATTATTCGTGCGTAACATTAATTCAACATCGAAATGAAATTATTAGTTTGAAATATAGATATAAACATTATAAATAAACCTGCCGCGTTCAATCCGATAATTATTAACGCCATAATCACACCTCTATTGACGTTCTGAAATTCTGGATCTTTTTGCGACGCCCTGTCATAACTGCGATCAAACCGCGACACAAATTTATCCCATGAAAAATATATGTAATACATATAAATTGTCATAATAAAAAGCATAATAGGTGGCAAAAATAGATATTGTTCTATAGATACAGATTTATTTCCATTTGGCAATTTCACTTCTAAAAATTCTTTGTAGTTTATGTTGTACGACATTATTGAATAAAATATAGATATAAAAAGAAATAACGTATTTATTGCGCATGCTATTTTAATCCACAATATTTTATATCTTTTATTTCCATTTTGTATCATGTTTCATTCCATAGAAATTAAGTATTTTTTAATATATACTTTTGTTAGATGAGTTCTGTCTCATCACCTCTCCCTCCCGGCATCATGCCAGTACCTGATCTGCGGCAACAGCAGGAACGCGATGATCCGCCGTTGCCCGGTCTTGATCTCCGCCGTCACCGCCATGCCGGGCTCGATGGTTCGCCAGCCCTGCTTGGTGTCCAGGCCGTCCTCACGCACCGTGATGTGGGCCACATGGGCCGGCTGGCGCGCCTGCCGCTCGCGCCCCCCGGGCGGCCGGGCGGATGAGCCGGGGCGCCACGGGCCTGACTGATGCCATGATCTGCATGTTTTTGTCGATGCCAGAGCGACCTTGAGACTGCGGGACCGCGCGGATGCTCACCGGCTTTGGCGCGCGGCAAGCCCCGCGTTGCGAAGCGCGAGCTTGCCAGTCGACGCGTGAGCCGGCATACACCCGCTCAGCAAGACGCCCAGCGGGTGCCGGAGTAATATTTCGTCGGACAACAAGACATGGGAACTGCCAGATCATGATCATGGACGGTGAGAATGCCGCGGCCGGCGAAATCGACGAGGTCGCCTTCCCTGGGCTTCGGGCGGGATCGCTCAGCCGCCGGTCGTTTCTGTTCGGCTCTGCCATCGGTCTCGGTGCGCTGGGGCTGGCCGGTTGCGCGTCATCCGATGGCATGAGCCTTGCCGAGGCGGAGAAGGTCTACGGGCCGGTGCCCACCGAGAAATTCCCGATCCCGGCGGTCGATGTCAAAAAGGTCAATCCGAAATATTTCCGCCGGACAGTGAGTTACGACACCAAGGAAGCGCCCGGTACGATTATCGTCGATCCCGGCAATTACTACGTCTACCGCGTCGAGGATGATGGCTCCGCCACCCGCTATGGGGCCAATGTCGGCCGCGCCGGGTTCCTGTGGAGCGGTGACGCTTATGTCGGGCGCAAGAGCGAATGGGCGACCTGGACACCGCCCAAAGAGATGATCCAGCGCCAGCCCGAGGCGGCCAAATACGCCCGCGGCATGCCGGGCGGCCTCGACAATCCCCTCGGTGCCCGCACGCTTCATCTCTATCAGAACGGCACCTACACGCTCTATACGATCTACGCCACCAGCGATCCCGAGTCGATCGGCAGTGGCGTCACGAGCGGCTGTGTCGGCCTCCTCAGCCAGGACATGATAGACCTGTACTCACGAACGCCGGTCAAAACAAAGGTGGTCGTCCTGCCGGCATAGCAACGATCGTTCGTCGCCGCGTTCACCGCTTTCCTCGGCCGGGCGGATTCGGCGATCGGATGGCCCGCATCACCACGCCCGAATGCCGGCCCGTGCGCCCACTGATCCGGCTCGATGAGGGGAACCTCCCCGTGGGTCATGGCGTGTCGCAGTGATCGACCTCTGGTCCAGCAGTACCAGCCATAGGGACAAACGTTGGCCGAGCCGCCCATTGCCTGAGCGTCCGCCTGCGCCATGATGGAGGGCGCGCTTATCCGACCATCCTCCCTCTTCCTGGGCCGCCCATGCAGCACATTCTCACGGCCATTTCCGCCCTCGACCCGCTCATCGCGCTCGGCGTCTTCATCGCCACGGCGGCGACAGATGCCTGCTACGTGGCCTTCACATCGGCCGTGGTGGCGCGCAAGCGGCTTTCTGCCGCCAACTGGTCGAGCGTCTGGTACATGCTCTCGTCCTTCGCCGTGATCAGCTACACGGAGAACTGGATGTACGTGGTCTTCGCGGCGGTGGGGTCCTGGGTCGGCGCGTTCCTGTCGCTGACTCTGCTGCATCGCCCCGGAAAGGTGCCGGCGCCGGTCGGCTCCTCCCCTCCGGAGTAGCGTTGCTCGGGACCGGAGGGGCGGAGCGCTCACGAGGAGCAACCAACATGATCCAGGTAACGCGATGGGTCCGCGGTGCAATCGGGAGCGATTATCTTCAATGTATCGCCCGGAAACACGCTCATTTCGACACCAGGTCACCCATTTGGGGGACGCCAGATCTCGAGGGATAGCTAATATCAATGGCCCGTGAGCTTGACTCATGGGCCATTGGTCAAGCCCGCGCGGCGCTTGAGCGTACCCACTTGGCATCGGTCGAAGACCGAGGCCGATGGTATAAGTTGAGTGAAAGAGGGGGCTGAGTTCATCCCACTCAAGAATCCGGGCCCGCAAGAATCCGGGCTCGATCGAAGGCCCAACAGCTCGCGGCACCCAAGTGGGACGCCGCGTTGCGCCGGTCCGGTCCATACGGGTAGCGGCGGGTAAGTGCGTTGATCAGTTCAGCTTTGCGAGGCGAATATGGTCGAGCATCCGCGAGATGGCGGCATCCATCCCTTCTTTGGTGAACCGACCGGGCCGTTCGAGCCGCCGCGGCGCGTCTATGCCCGCTGGATCGAGGGGGAAGAGGGTGACTTCGCCCTGTTCGACGCCGTCGATGCCACCTCTTTCCACCACCTGTATGCCGATGTTGAGCGCGCCGACCGCGCCCCATGGCGCGAGCAAGTCAAAGCCGCGCAGATCTACGCCATAGAGGTCAATCCGGCCATCTCCGGCGATGCCGCCTTGGCATGGCTCGAAAAGTACGGGCCGGAGCCGATGCCGGGCTGGCTGGACATCGCGATCGCCCCGGATCCGGGAGGCCCGGCCGCCGCCTACAACACCATCACCGGTGAGCCGGCGCGCGTCGATATCAGCATCAGGCGTGCGTCGGAAGAGATGGCCGTGATCCTCGATGAGGCCTCTGATCTGACCGAATTTGCAGTCGAAGACGGCGTTATCAGCACAGCTCTGGGTTCTTTGGCCATCGACCAGGTGTTCGTGCTGGACGTGGGGCAGGGTTCGGCCAACGCGCTTCTTTCGAACCAAGGTAACGTCGTCGCTTATGTGGATCTCGGCGGCGGCGTGCAGAACGATACGGGCACCTGGCCTCCCGCGCTCACCGGCCTGTGCCTGTGCCACAGCCCGCCGGTCATTCTTACCCATTGGCACTATGACCATTTCGATGCCGCGAACCGCGTTTCGGCCGCGCAGGCGCTAACCTGGATCGCGCCGCTGCAGCAGCTCTCGACGGGCCCTCAGTTTGCCATGGCCGCGGGCATCGCGACCCAAAGCAAGCTCCTGCTCTGGAATGCGGCACCCGGCACGATCCTTTCGTCAGGCAACCTGCGCCTCGAACGCTGCGACGGTCCGGCCGGCGACCAGAACCGCACCGGCATCGCCGTCTGGGTGGACGGATCGGCGTCCGCCGGTCCGATGCTGCTTCCCGGCGATGCCGGATACCTGGATATCAACAGCCTGACCAATGGGATGGGCGTGACGGCCCTTGCCGTTGCGCACCATGGTGGCCGCGCCGCGGGTAGCCCACCGTCGCCCTCAATCCCGGGAGGGAGTCGAGCCGCCTTCTCCTATGGCTACAACAACAGCTACCGCCATCCGCTGTCGCGCACCATCGTTGCCAGCGGCGGGACCGTCTCCCCCGCGCTCACCGCCCTCACAACCGCCGGCTGGGTGATCGGCTATCCCACGGCGAGCGTCGACGAGCGCCGCACCGAGGACCGCAGGAGCAGCTACGGCGCACCCAGCAGCCCCGGCGGGAGCGGGCTCGGCCACATCCGGCTGAGCTGGCCGGGGAGCAATCATGCTCCGTTCACGTGCAACTGCGGCGCGCCGTTCGAACCGACGCAATGACCGGGGCGCCGGGTCTTCATTCGGGGGACCGCACATGAAAGACGTCGTGCTGGCGCCGGGGGACATGGGGAGCATCCTGACGACGCCGGACAAGGAGGAGGTCTGGCCGCCCACCATCATCGAAGCCCTCGGCCGTTACGGCCGCACCGACAAGCTGCTCCGCGACGATCTCGAGGTGGGCGGGGTCATCCACAAGGTCGCCCGAAGCGGGCGGCGGACACCGGGAGGATGAACCATGCCACAGCCGGGCGACAACACCATCGTGATGCTGAAATACCTCGATTCCGACCCCGGTCATGCCCCGCCGGACGCGCGCACCCTGATGCAGGGATGGAAATTCACCCCCGAGGAACCGCTGCTCGATGGGCCGGTGTCGCGCCGTGTGGCGGTGATCGATTTCGATCCGGTGACCGGCGCGGGCGCGGCGGGCGCGAAGTTCGTGCCGCCGAAGGACCGGGCGTTCGGCTATTACCAGATCGCCGACGAGCGCGACGTGGATTCGGCCGGTTTCAAGCAGGTCAGCGTCTTCACCGCGGTGCTGAAGATGATGGACATCTTCGAGGCGCCGGATGTGCTCGGCCGCAAGCTCAGATGGGCCTTCGACGGCGAGCAGCTTCTCGTGGTGCCGCGCGCGGGCAAGATGCCCAACGCCTTCTACCACCGGGATTCCCGCAGCCTGCAATTCTTCTTCATCGACGATCCAGCCGCCGCCGGCAAGACCGTCTACACCTGCCTGTCGCCGGACATCGTCGCCCACGAGACAACCCACGCCATCCTCGATGGCATCGCCCCCGACCTCTACAACGCCACCTCGCCCCAGTCCCTCGCCATGCACGAGGCCATCGCCGATCTCGGCGCGGTCATGCTCGCGGTGGACACCGACCGCCTCAAGAAAAAGGTGATGGCCGAGACCCGCGGCGACATCCGCAAGGCCGAGGCCTTCAACAGCATCGCCCAGCAGTTCGGCGCGGCGCTCTACGGCGCAGGCCGGCCGCTGCGCGACCTCTTCAACAAGATGGTTATGCCGGTACCAAGTGACCGCGCGCGCAACGAGCCCCACACGCTCAGCACCGTGCTCACCGGCGCGCTCTACGCTCTTCTCGTCTGCGAATACGAGGAGATCCAGCAGGAGGACTTCGAGAAAAAGCGCGCCGTGGAACAGGCGTCCCGCGCCGAGAAGGGCTTGCCGGCGCCGGACGCGGCAGAAGAGGCGGACTTTCGCTTCTCCGTCTCGGGGTTCGCCTTGTTCAAGGCGAGCGAGAAGTTCAAGCGCATCGCCTTCCGTGCCCTCGACTATTTGCCGCCGGGCGAGATCTGCTTCGCCGATTATGGCCGGGCCATGGTGGCCGCGGACACCCATTCCAACCCCGATGACAGCGAGCCGCGCGA
The DNA here is from genome assembly GCF_043194565.1 of Xanthobacter autotrophicus ATCC 700552. Taxonomy (GTDB): domain Bacteria; phylum Pseudomonadota; class Alphaproteobacteria; order Rhizobiales; family Xanthobacteraceae; genus Xanthobacter; species Xanthobacter autotrophicus_F. Next base: position 176,062 of record NZ_JBAFVS010000008.1, read on the forward strand.
TTTCATCAAGGCCGAATTCGCGCGCCGCGGGATGGTGGCGGATCCGGCATCGCTCGAACCCGTCGATCCCGGCTTCACGCTGCCGCAGGATCTCGACCTCGATCTGCTCGTGCGCAGCGACTGGGCGGCCTACCGCTTCGCCGAGGAGTGGCGCGACAAGCTCCTGATCCCCGCGGGCCTGCCCTTCGAGGTGCGCCCGCGGCTGGACGTCACCCGCACCACCTGGCGCAAGGGCGGGGCGGAGGGATTGACGCGGGCGCTGCTGTTCAAGGTCGCCTGGCAGACGGTGCAGGCCGTCCCGCGATATGGCGACCTGTTCCAGGAGTTCGCGGTGGCCCGGGGCACCATGCTCGCGATCGACTGGCAGACCCGCAAGGTGGCCTGCCTGCTGTCCACGAGCGACTTTCATCCCTCGCAGGTGGATGCCTCCACCTCCAGCAACAATGCCATGCGGGCCACCTTCATCGAGGCCGGCCTTGAGGACGGCGTGCTGGAGCTCGGCTCCCCGAACGTCCAGATCCAGAACGGCATCCTGCGCATCAGGGCCATGGGCCAGATGCTGCACATGATGGGGCATTGAGATGACGGGCGATCTCAGGGTGCGGATCTACAACGTGCTGTTCGGCGACGCGATCCTCCTGACCATTCCGGAGGTCGGCGCCGGGGGCGAGGAGGCCCTCGTCCATGTGCTGATCGATCTCGGCAATGCCCTTGCCGGGGAGGCCGGGCGTGACGAGGTGTTCGCCCCGGTCCTGCGCAACATCCGCGACGAGCTCGCCGGCGCGCCGCTCGATCTTTACGTGATGACCCACGAGCACATGGACCATGTGCAGGGCCTGCTGTTCGGCGCGCAGAAGCTCGGCATCACGCTTGAGGCGCGGGATGTCTGGATGACCGCCTCTTCCGAGGGCGACGCCTATTACGCCGACCACCCCGAAGCGCGGCGCAAGCGCCTCTTGGCCCTCGACGCTTATGAGGGGGTGGCGGCCTTCCTCGCCCTGAACGCCGTCCAGGTGCCTTCCGGCATCCAGGGGCTGCTGGAGATCAACAATCCACGGGCCACCGCCGATTGCGTCAGCCACATCAGCGCGCGCGGCGTCGGCGGCAAGGCGCCGCTCTATATCCACCGCGGCACGGACGTGGACGGCCGGCATCCCTTCCGGCGCACAAAGGTGCGGCTGCTCGCGCCCGAGGCGGACACCTCCATCTATTACGGCGCCCTTCCCCCGCGCACCGCCGGCCCGCTCATCGAAGGCGCCGGCCTGGCCACCCTCGACCCAAAGGCGATCACGCCACCGGCGGGGGTCTCCGCAGGGCATTTCTTCGACCTGGTGAAGTTCCGCTCCAGTGGGCTGATGGCCAATCTGCGGACCATCGACAAGGCTGCCAATAATTCGAGCGTGGTGATCGAGCTCGAATGGAATGGCTGGCGCCTGCTGTTTCCCGGCGACGCCGAGGAGAAGAGCTGGGAGATGATGGACCGCAACGGCGCGCTGCGGCCGGTGCATTTCCTGAAGGTGAGCCACCATGGCAGCCACAACGGAACGCCGCGCCATCAGATCGACAAGGTGCTGCCGGAGCAGGGCGATGGCCGGGACCGCATCGCCATTGTGTCCACCCACGAGGATGCCTATTCCGGCGTCCCCGACCAGGCGACGCTCAACCTGCTCGCGAGCCGCGCCGAGCTTGGCGACACGCGGATGCTCGCCAAAGGGGGCTGGTTCGATGTGCTGTTCTCAGCGGATCCACAGGCCTCACCCCGGCTGGTCGAGGGCGCACCGGACTGAACCGATCCGGCCTGGCCGGCCGCATGAGGTTTTGAGACCGTTGAGCCTGTGCCGAGATCCCCGTCCTTTTCGTCAAACCGGCGACGGGCAACCGCCCGACATCATATCCAGGAAAGAGCACGCGTTTTCCGTTCGTACCGGCTCACGGCAATCGCTCTAGATTCTTGTATCGACGCGTTTTCTTCACGCGAACCGGTATCCACTTCGCTCGAAAACGCTCTGAACTTCTGAGTTAACGCATTTTCTTCACGCGAACCGGTATCCACTTCGCTCGAAAACGCTCTGAATCTCTGAGTTAACGCATTTTCTTCACGCGAACCGGTATCCACTTCGCTCGAAAACGCTCTCGTGGTTCGACCGCGACAGATGGGTTCCATCTGTCGCGGTCGAACCACAACCCTTTGATCTAGTGGATCAATTTTTCGAAACGGATGGGTACCATCCGTTTCGGTGAATCGCCCTCTAAACTTAAGGAAAGAGAACGCGTTGTCCGATCAGATTGCGATGCAATCTGATCGGCGCGTGCTCTAGGCCTCGCTGCGGACCTGGCGACGCACCTCGTTCGCCAGCGGATGCAGCCGATCCGGCGCCATCGCGCCGACAAGGCTGTAGCCGAGGCCATTGTCGGCCCAGGCGAGGCCGTTGAGCTCGCCCTGCGCGTGGGGCGACATGGGCATGTCGCCGTCGCTCCGCATGGGACGAGCCTGCATCACGAGCCGCGTGCCGCGGTCGTCGTCATACATGAAAAGCGCCGCGGGTCCGTGCTCGGTCGGCACCACCCGCCCGCCCATGAGACGGTAACCTGCTGCTGCCAGGTCCGGAATGGCAACCGGGCGGCCGACGCGCTTGGCGGTCCATGCGGCGAGCGTGTCGCGGTCGCTGGCGCGGATCTCGACCGGCCGGACCTGATCGGGAACATAGGCGACATAGCTCGCCGCCGCCTCGCGCGCCAGCGCCTGCACGCCTTCGGAGGGCGGGACCGCCATGCCGCGAACCGACCAGCCGCCAAGCCCACCGACGCAGATGAGCAGAGCCGCCGCCGCGGCCATCGCCCAGCGTGGCGGCCGCTGCGGACGGTGACGGTCCTCGATCATGCGGGAGAGGTCGAGCTCGGTCGGCACGGGTTCCTCGATCACCGGCGCGAAAGCGGCGCGCAGCATGTCGCGTTGCTCGCCATAGCGGGCGATACGCCCGGCCACCTCGGGGTGGGCGTCGAGCCAGGCCCTCACCTCGACATGGCGAGCGGGGTCGAGCGTGCCGTCGATGAGGCCGTTGAGGTCGTCTTCGGTGATGGGGCGAGAGCTCATTTCACGCTCCGGAGATAAGGCGGCGAGAGGGTCGCCCGCGGCTCAGCGGACATGAGCCGCGAGAGGCGTTCGCGGGCGCGCGACAATCGCGACATCACCGTGCCGATCGGAATGTCGAGCACGCGTGCGGCATCGGCATAGGAGAGTTCCTCGACGGTGACCAGCAGGAGCACGGTGCGCTGCTCCTCCGGCAGTTGCGCCAGCGCATCGAGCAGGTCGCGGTGGCGCAGCCCGTCCTCCTGTTGCGCGGCAAAAGACAGGTTCACCGCCTCGACTTCGTCAAGCGCGACATGGACCGGCCGCTGCGTCGCGCGGCGCAGCCGCGTCATGGCGAGATTATGCAGGATGGTGAAGATCCATGCTCGCGCATCATCCTCCTGGCGCCGTTGGTGCCAGCGGCTGATGGCGCGCTCCAGGCAGTCCTGCACCAGATCATCCGCCGCCGCCCGCTCGCGCATCAGCGCGCGGGCATAACGCCGCAAGGCGGGGATGAGCGGCTCGATGAGGCACACCATCTCGTGGTTCATGGCATCTCCTTCCCGGAAGGCGGGCCTCTCGCGTGAGAGCGGCCCGCCTTCCCCTCCATCCTGGGCCAGAGGCGTCAGTCGAGCGTCTGGGACTGGACGACGGCGCCGGGCTGCGAGCTCGTCCCTTCGGCGATGACGAGATAGCGCCGCTGTGCCTTCGCATTGCTCTGCACGATCTGCCGGATGGGTCCGGTGGCGTTGACGATAGCCGAACCGGCCGGGTTGGTCATGAACGCCGAGAGCGGTTCCAGCGCTCCCTTGCCATCGGGCTGGCTGGCCAATGCCAGCACATAAGGCTTCTTCGGCATCAGCCCGGTGACGGAGGCCTGCAGGATCTGGATCAGCCCCTGATCGAACAACGAGACGCTGGTCGGAGCCTTCCCCTCTCCCTTGCCTTGCTGGCTGAGGGTGAGATGCGCGGTCTGACCCGCCACGCCGAGCGGCTGAAGGTTCTGCATGCCATCGCCCTCGGGCACCGCGCCGGGGACGTAGTTCACCGCCTGCGGCGCCTGGCCGATCGGGATGGTGGCGATCACCGTGTTGGTCAGCGTGTCGATGCCGGCGAGCGCATCGGCGTTCTCCAGCCCGACATAGACCCGCGAGCCGTCGCCCGACGGCCAGATGCCGTGAGGCAGCTTGCCGACCGGGATGGTCGCGACCTGCGAGAAATCGTCGGTGCGGAACACCTTCACCTCGTTGAGGCCGCCCACCGTAACATAGGCGAAGCTGCCATGGGCGTTATGGGCGAAATTGACGTGGTTGGTGATTGGCCCGGTGTCGATCGTCTTGATCACGTCGAAGGGCGGCTGTGCATTAAACACCTGCGTCTTGCCGATGTCCTTCAGCGTGAACCACACCTGCTTGCCATCGGGCGTCGCCGCGATGTTCGGGCAGAAGGGGCTCTCCTGCTTCACATGGCCGACGATCTGGTGGTCGGCGACCGAAATCACCACCGTCTCGGGCATGAAGGAGGAACAGACATAGCCGTATTTCCCGTCGGGCGAGAAGATCTGCATGCCCGGGCCGTTCGGCACCTTGATGCGGGTCTTCTCCTCAAAGGTCGCGCCATCGAGCACGGCGATATAGTCCTCGCCACGCACGGTCACCCAGACTTCCTTGCCGTCCGGGGTGAAGAACGCCTCATGCGGCGAACGGCCGACATAGGTGGTGTGCTTCACGGCATTGGTCGCGGTGTCAATGAAGGTGACGGCGTTTGAACCGATCGACACCACCGCGATGGTCTTGCGGTCGGGCGCGAAGCCCATGCCGTGGACGAGCACCTGCCCCTTGTAGAGCGGGCTGAAATTCCCCGGCTGCGGATCGCCGAGCCGGATGACGCCGAGGAGCTTGTTGGTCCCGGGATCGGTGACCGAGATGGTGTTGGAGAACTGTTCCGCCGCATAGACGCGGTCATGGCTGCTGACCGCGATTTCGGGCGCGGAGGCGGCGAACGGAGCTTCACCGGCGAAGGCCGGAACAGTGCAAGCCAGAATGGTGCTGGCGAGCAGCGCGGGCAGGATAGTCTTGTTCATCGCTCGTGTTTCCTATTTCGCCGGAGCGGCTGGCTGGGTCGTGAAGGCGTCGTGCGCCAGGGAGGAATTGCCGTGGGTCAGGTGAGGCTGGACCGCGGCCGGAGCAGCATCCGGCTGGGTCGGTGCCGGCGCGGAGGGAGGCAGGGGCTGGCCGAGCGCGAGCCGCATCGCGGCGATCTCCTGCTGCTGCTCGACGACGATCTCCTGCGCGAGGCGCCGCAGCTGAGGATTCTTGCCGTAGCGTAGATAGGCCACCGCCATGTCGATGGCGCCCTGATGATGCGGGATCATCATCGCAGTGAAGTCGACTTCGATATCGCCGGTCGGCTTGACCTCCATGTCAGCCATCATCTTGTCCATGGCAGCGGCGTTCTCGGCGAGGAAGGGCGATTCATCGCTGGCGGCTGCGGCCGTGCCGGCACCGTGATCGTGCTCATGTGCTCCGGCGCCGGCTCCGGTGCCGGCGAGGCATGCCGCAAGCAGCACGCCGACACAGGCGAGGTGTCGTTTTCGCATGGGATGTTCTCCGTCCGGCGCGATGGCGCCTTCAGGAAGTTGGACTCCCACCGGCGCCGATTATTCCGGGACGACACAAACTTTCTTCGGGCCTTCACATCGGCCCATCCGGCGCCCCCCGCAGCACTGGGAGAAATTCGGGGATTTAAGTTCGGCCGGGTGGAATAAATCGGTGTGGCGCGAGTCTCCTGTGTACAGGCCACATTTGGAGATACACGCACATGCGCCTTTCAGCCCTCGCCGCCACCCTCGTCCTCGTCGCCGCTTCCGGCTCGGCCGCGCTGGCGGGACCCATCGAGGATCTCGCCAAGTCGCGCATCGACGCCATTGCCAGCGGCGACCTCGCCGCCGTGACTGCCGCTTACGGCCCCGCTGCAACCCTGCACTGGGTCGGCGGCCCGCTCGACGGCACCTATGGCCAGCCGGGTAAGATCAAGGAGGTCTGGTCGAAATTCTTCGCCGCCCAGGGCACCCAGAAGGCGACCGTCGCCGCGACGGCCGAGGCAGCCAATCAAAAGGGCGGCACGGTGACAATCGATGCCACCTTCGCCGGCAAGAACACGGTCAAGGTGCGCTACGTGCTGCTCTATCGCGACGGCAAGCTGGTCGATGAGATCTGGCAGGTCAATCCCGCCGCAGCCTATTGAGGGATCAATATGCGTCGGCCGGTAGCGGCCGAGTTTCCATCATCACCAACGCGACAGGACGGCATCGCGACCAGCGCCGGCCTGTCGTCGAGGACCCAGAACATGAAATGTCCCATCACCCCCGCGCTCGCGCTCGCCATCTGCCTCCTGTCGGCAAGCGGCGCGTTCGCACATGCCCATCTGGCGGCGGAGACCCCCTCCGCCGACGATGTGATCGCTGGGTCGCCGGCCACCCTGTCGCTCAGCTTCTCGGAGGGGCTCGAGGTCGGTCTCAGTGGCGTCACTCTCAAGGGAGCCGATGGCCAACCCATCCCGACCGGCGCGGTCTCGCTCGCGCCCGGCGACAACAAGCAGATGAGCGTTCCGCTTAACGGCCCGCTCGCCGCCGGCGAATATACCGTCGAATGGCATGCGCTCTCGAAGGACGGCCACACCACCCACGGTTCCTACCAGTTCACCGTAAGGCCGTGATCGCGCCGGAGACCGGACTGGCTCTCTGCCGGCTGCTCTTCTCCGCCGCGGCGATCATCGTATATGGCGCGGGATGCTTCTTCGCCGTCGTTGCGCCGCCGCGATTGGGCCTGGAGATCAGCACTGCGACGGGCGCTGGCATCAGGGTTGCCAGCGTCGTCGCGTTCGCGGCGAGCCTTTGCTGGCTGCCGATCGAAGCCGCCGTCATCGGTGGCGGCTGGCCCTCGGCCATCGACGGCTCGACGCTGTCGGTGCTCGCCTTCGACACGATGATCGGTACCGCCTGGATGGTTCGCGTCAGTCTCGCGCTGCTGACCGCAGCTGTCTTCGTTGCTCGACCGCGCGCGAACCGAAGACAGGCCGTGCTCGCCGCCATGCTGCTCGCAAGCCTTGCTCTCTCCGGCCACGCCGAGATGAACGAAGGCGCACGGAGGACGCTCCATATTCTCAATCACGGCCTGCATCTGCTGTCGGGTGGCTTCTGGCTCGGGTTGCTCATCATGCTGCCGCCCTGTCTGTCGCGATTGCGGGATCCTGTGCTTGGCGCGGAGGCGAGGACGGCGTTACGCCGCTTTTCGCTGGCAGGCCATGTTGCCGTTGCTCTGGTCATTGCGACCGGGATCGTCAACACCGCGCTCATCCTCGGTCGATGGCCGGACGATCCGACCTCGCCCTATCAGCGCTTGCTCGACGTCAAGATCATCCTCGTCCTTGCGATGACCAGCCTTGCAGTTCTCAACCGGTATGTTTTCGTGCCGCGCCTTAAAACCCAGCACGATCGCGCTGTTGCAAGCATTCGCACCGGTACCCTTATCGAGATCGCACTCGGCGCCGGAGTATTGGCGCTAGTTGCCGTCTTCGGCCTGATGGACCCACGCTGACACACTCGCTGCCTAGACAGCCTTGCGTCGATTCCATTGAAAAAGCCGCCGTTGCCGCGCGCCTTCGCCGGCACGATCCCCGGCCGCCAGCCCAGACCACAAATCCCCATGGCACCGCGACGACCGCGACCGTCGCACTCGTCGCACCGCGGTTTCCTCCCTTGGGGGCTTTCCGACGCCGGCCCGCGCGTTCGTCACCACCCTCAAAGCGGATGGTCGCGACGGTGTCGCCGTCGAACCCGAGCAAATCAGCTCCTCTGCCATCACCCGGTGGATGTCTTCAGTCTTGAGACGCAGGCCCTCACCGTCTCGACAAGCTGGTCGAGACGCGATGGCGGGCGGGCCCGGTAGAGGCGCGCGATCACCAGCTCCTGCGGCCGCAACGGCCCGTCCAGCGGCCGCGAGACGAGTTGGCCCTGGTCCTCGACCAGGTAGGGCGGCGAGAAGTTGAGCACAGTATAACCAAGGCCGTTTGCCACCATGCTGCGCAGCATCTCGAACGAGCCGGTCCGATAGGCGATGCGGGGCTCGATGCCCTCCGCGGCAAAGATGGAGAGGAAGTAATCCCTCGTCTTCGGAAGATCCAGAAGGATGAACGGCTCTTTCGCGACGTTGGACAGACGTAGCCGTTCCTGTTGCAGGACCGCATGGCCCGCCGGTACCACCAGCTGCACCGGCATGGTGCGCAGCGCGATGGTCTGCACGGTGGTGGGCAGGTCATAGTCATAGAGAATGGCGAGATCGAGCGCCCCGCTCTGCAGTCCCTCAAGAAGCCCGTCGTGGCTGTCTTCATGCCAGCGGGCCTGGATCTTGGGGTGCTCCTTCTCCACTTCCTGCATCAGCCGGGGAACGAGATAGGGCGCGAAGGTATTCAGGCAGCCGATGCTCAGCCGAATGGCAGCGCGCGGCCCGCCGCGCTCGCCCATGGTTTCGATCTCGCGCACATGGAGGAGGATGCTGCGCGCATGGACGGCCAAGTCCCGCCCGGCAGGGGTCAGCAGCATGCCGCGCGCGTGGCGCCGCATGAACAGCTTCAATCCCAGAATGCGCTCCATCTGGGAAATGGCGGTGGAGACGGAGGAGGGCGAGACGTTCAGCGTCTCGGCCGCGCGCAGCACGCTCAGCTGGTTCGCAGCCGTGAGGAAATAGGCGAGCTGGCGCAGGCTGAGATTGGGGACGTCCCGCCACCCGTCCTGGCCCTCGGGCATGCTCATGCTGTGCTTCCCATATCCATAAGAGGCTGCCCATCACCTGACCCGAACCCCTCCGCGACGCTCAAAAAGCGATCAAATGCCATGCGAAAGAAGCCTAGATTGCGATCACTTAGCTAAATCCATCGCCACCTATCTCGCATCTGCTCACGATTTTATCGCAAAGCACAAAATTTCACTGCGTCCTTGGTTCGGATTTATTGACTTTGTAATCGCACTAATTCGATTTGCCAACCTCAAGAGCCGGCGCAATGCTCATGACATCCCAAGCGGAGCCGCTTCCACGAAGAGAAGCACCTCCCCCTCCGCCGCCCCCGGAGCACGATGCATGGCCATTCAGAAGCAGTTTCTTTCGAAACCCTTCGCCGGTTACCTGAACGATCCGGCCCCCGAGGAGAATGTCGAGCTCACCCATGTGGAGAAAGGCTCGGCAGCCGGCGAGTTGCTGCGGCGCTATTGGCAGCCGGTGGCTCTAACCAGCGAGATCAAGGATGTCCCGCTCGGCATCCGCATGTTCGGCGAGGATCTGGTGGTTTTCCGCAACACCACCGGCGAATACGGTATCATCGACCGCCATTGCCCGCATCGCGGCACGTCGCTGGAATTCGGCCTCCCCACCGAGTGCGGCCTGCGCTGCTGCTACCACGGCTGGCTGTTCGGCATGGACGGCAAGGTTCTGGAAACGCCCGGCGACCCGCCCGGGAGCACGCTGAAGGATCGGCTCTACCACGCGGCCTACCCTGCGCGCGAATACAAGGGCCTCGTCTTCGGATATTTCGGCCCTGTCGAGACGATGCCGGAATTTCCGATCTACGATTCCTTTGATCATCCGGGCGACAAGCTCGTGCCCTACTGCGTCACCTATCCCTGCAACTGGCTCCAGGTGCAGGAAAACGTGATGGACCCGGCGCACGCGGTGTTCCTGCACACCCGCGTGACCTTCTCCCACTTCTCCGACACCTGGGGCGAGCTTCCGGTGATGGATTTCGTGGAGACGCCGACCGGCATGATCTATGTCACCACCCGCCGGTGGAAGGACAAGGTGTGGGTGCGCTCCAACGACATCCTCATGCCCAACCTCGCCCAGGTCGGCCATATCTGGGAGGACGGGCAGGAGGCCAAGCAGTTCGGCCGCGTCGGGATCACCCGTTGGACCACGCCCATCGACAACCGCACCTCCAAGGTGATCGGCTGGCGCCATTTCCACCCGGAGGTGGACCCGCGCGGCCTCGCCCGGGAAGACCAGTGCGGCCCCGGCTCCGTCGATTTCTACGGCCAGGGCGCCGGAGGCAGCTTCGAGGAGCGCCAGCGCCTGCCCGGGGACTATGACGCCATCGTCACCCAGCGGCCCATCGCCATCCATGCGCTGGAGCATCTCACCTATTGCGACAAGGGTGTGGTGATGTTCAGGAAGCTCCTGCGCCGCGACATCCGCCGCCTTGCCGCCGATGAGGCGATCCCGTTCTCGCGGCACCGCTCCAACGGGCTCGTCCCCACCTATTGCCATGACACCGTCCTCGACATCCCGCCCATGGATGGCGTGGACGATATGGAGCTGCTCGAGGAAGTCGGCCGGCGCGTCACCGAGATCATCCTGGAGGGTGAGCACCACGACGCGGACGACCGGCTCGAGATCGTGCGGCGCAAGCTCCTCGACTACCAGCGCTCCCTCATGCCCCGCGCGGCGGAGTGACCTGTCCCGGTGGCCTGCCCGGCCACCGGCGCCTTTCTCGCGGCCACACAGCACCGCCGCACCGATACGCCGGCCACACAGTTTGAAGGCCACACAGCACAAGGATCTGCCCCGTGACCAAGCACCCGATCCATACCGGCGCCGTTGACTGGAGCGGCGAGAACCCCGGAATCTATCTGAAGGAGCAGCCCGACGGCCCCTGGACCGGGCTCATGTGCTTCTTCCGCATCGTCTATTCCCCCTACGGGCTCGGCAACGGCATCGTCGTGCTCGACGAGCCGAACACCGCCAGGGGCCTGCCGGACGTCGCCAATTTCTGCATCTCCGACAACGAGGAGCTGGCGCGCTACCTGGTCGCAGACTTCTTCTCCCAGTTCGCCGCCTTCCGGGTTTCGCCCGGCACCTCCGCCATCAGCTATCTCCCGGCGACCGAGGTGCGCCGCGAGGGCGACACCCGCAGCACCTACCGCGAGATCGTACGGTCGCCGGATTTCGAGGTGGTGGCCACCTGGAACGGTCTCGGCGCGCCTTATGCGGTGGACATGCCACCGGAGAAGGGTCCCACCAAGAAGCATGAGATGTACAGCGTGTTCCTCGACGCGCCCGACGCCAGCGTGACCATCAACGGGCGTCCGCTGAAGGGCTCCGTCACGACCCGCAACTGCGCCGATACCGTCAAGAGCTCGGCTTTTCTGGCATTTTCCGAATCCTGGATGCGAACGGAAGCCTGACCGGGCAACCAGCGGAGGGTCGGACCATGACGGACGCGCTTCAGTTCCTGCTCAGCGGCATCGTCGTCGGCAGTATTTACGGGCTCATCGGCGTCGGCTTCACGTGCATCTACAACGTGACCGGCATCGTGAACTTCGCCCAGGGAGACTTCGCGATGGTGGGCGCCATGTCGACCATCGCCCTCCTCGCGGCGGGTGTACCGCTGCCGTTGGCGATCGTGCTCGCCATCCTCGTCACCTGCCTGGTGGCTGCCGTCATCGAGCGCACGGCCATCCGCCCGGTACGATCGGACGTGGTGCGAGGCATCATCGTCACCATCGGCATCGGCGTGATCCTGCACGGCGTGGCCGCGTTGCTCTGGGGCACGGACGCCCAGCCCATGCCGGCCTTCTCCGGTGACGCGCCCATCCGCATCGGCGGCGCCACCATCGCGCCACAGGCCCTGTGGGTGATCGGCGCGGCGATCGCCGCCATGGTGGTCCTGGAACTGCTGTTCCGGAAGACCTTCCTCGGCCAGATGTTCCGCGCCTGTGCCATCAACCCGTTCGCCGCCGGCCTAGTGGGCATCCGCGTGGGCACCATGAGCCTCATCAGCTTCATCGTGTCGGGCGCGCTCGGGGCCCTCGCCGGCATCGTGGTGGCACCCATCGCCCTCACCCAGTACGACAGCGGCCTCCAGCTCGGCATCAAGGGCTTCGTCGCCTGCATCGTCGGCGGCTTCGGCGGCCCCATCGGTGCCGCCCTGGGGGGCATCCTGCTCGGCGTCCTCGAGGCCTTCGCGGCGGGCTATGTGAGCTCCGGCTACAAGAACGCCATCGCCTTCGTCCTGCTCCTCGTCTTCCTGCTGTTCCGGCCCGGCGGCCTGTTCGACGACCTGGAAAAGGTGAGGAACTGACATGCTCCGCATTTCCCTCCTCACGACAGCCCTCGCGGCCTGCGTTCTCGCCGGTGGCGACTATGCGATGAGCCTGGCTGTGGTCATCGGCCTGCAGGCCCTGCCGGCCCTGGGGCTGACCCTGCTCACCGGCTACACCGGACAGATCTCCCTCGGCCATGCCGCCTTCTACGGCCTCGGCGCCTATGGCGCGGCACTGATCGGCTCCGCCCTCGGCCTGCCCCCCATCCTCGGCGTGCTCCTGGCCGCGGTGCTCGTCGGCGGCATCGCCTGGGCCATGGGCTGGCTGGTTTTTCGCCTGAAGGGCCACCACCTCGCCATGGCGACGCTTGCCTTCGGCATCATCGTGCAGATTGCCTTCGTGGAGATGCACGGCCTCACCGGGGGACCCAACGGCTTGTCGGGCATCGCGCCGCTGTCGATCTTCGGCAAGGACCTGATCACCGACGCCCAGGTGCTGCCGGTGGTGTGGACAGCCCTGATCCTCGCGCTCCTGTTTGCGCAGAACCTCATCTCCTCCCCCGCCGGCCTGGTGATGCGGGCCATTGCGGAAGGCGACAAGGTGGTGGGGTCGCTGGGCAATGACGTCGCCGCAGTCAAGCGCAAGGTGATGATGCTGAGCGGCTTCCTCTGCGCCGTCGGCGGCGGGCTCTATGCCCATTATGTCGGCTATCTCAGCCCCGGCCCGTTCGACGTGGGTTTCTCCGTGCGGCTCCTGCTCATGGTGGCGCTCGGCGGCTTCGCCAACATCTGGGGCGTGCTCTTCGGCGTCGCCTTCGTGACCCTGGTGGGCGAAGCCCTCAAGCCTCTCGGCGCCTTCGACGTCATCGCCTACGGCGTGCTTCTCGTGGTGTCCGTCATCTTCTTCCCGCAGGGGCTGCTCGCCGGCGTCGTCGATCCGATCGCGGCGCAGGCGCGCCGGCTGCGAAAGGTCGTTACCCGATGAACGCGCATCCGCTCCTCTGTGTCGACAATGCCAGCGTCACCTTCGGGACCTTCCCGGCGCTGAGCGAGGTCCGGTTCGATGTGGCCGAAGGCGAGCTTGTGGCGCTCATCGGTCCCAACGGCGCCGGCAAGACCACCATCCTCAACGTGCTCTCCGGCGAGGTGGCGCCCACCGCCGGTGCCGTCCGCTTCCGCGGCCAGCCGCTTTCCGGCCTCAAGCCTCACCAGGTGGCGCGGCGCGGGCTGGCCCGCACTTTCCAGGCAGCCGACCCCTTCCTGCACCTCACCGTGCGGGAGAACGTCATGGTGGGCGGCGTCCCGGCCTCGGGCCTCGGCCTCGTCGCCGGGCTCGGCTTCCGCGTCGACATGCTGCCCTCCGCCCGCCGCCTGCGCGCCGAGGCGGACGGACATCTGGAACGCGTTGGTCTCCTCGACAAGGCGGACGCGCCGGCCGCCCTCCTCACCGCCGGCCAGCGGCGCCTGCTCAGCATCGCCCGGGTCCTGGCCACGGGCGCCAGCATGCTGGTGCTCGACGAGCCCGGCGCCGGCCTCAACGAGAGCGAGAAGGCCTTTCTCGGCGACGTGATCCTGTCCATGTGGCGCGACGGCAAGACGGTGCTGTTCGTGGAGCATGACATGCCCCTCGTCAGCCGCATCGCCCGGCGCATCATGGTGCTGGACCGCGGCCGCCTCATCGCCGATGGCGAGCCGGCGGCGGTGCGTGCGAACCCGCAGGTGATCGAGGCCTATCTCGGCCGGCGTGCGCCAGATGATCCGAAGGCGGAGCCGGCGACGGTGGCCGCTGCGTCCGTCACCGCCACTGCGGCGCCGCTGCTCGCCGTTCGCGACCTGACCGTCACCTATGGCGGCCTCACTGCCGTGGACGCCGTGTCCCTCGAACTCAAGGAGGGTGAGGTGCTGGCGCTCGTCGGCGCCAACGGCGCGGGCAAGAGCAGCCTGCTGAAGGCCATCGCTCGCGTCGAGCCCGCCCGCGCCAAGGAGATGAGCTTCGCCGGCGAGGACCTCGCCCGGCTGTCCGAGGATGCCGCCGTGGGCCGTGGCATCTGCCTCGTGCCGGAGGGCCGGGCGCTGTTCGGCTCGCTTACGGTGGCCGAGAACCTGGCCGCTGGCCGCTATGCCCGCCGTCGTGCCCGGGGCTTCGCCCACCTCCTCTACCAGAGCCGGGCGGAGCGTGCGGTGTTCGACGAGCGGCTCGACATGGTCTACCAGCTGTTCCCGGTGTTGAAGGAGCGCGCCCACCAGCTCGCTGGCACGCTCTCGGGCGGACAGGGCCAGATGCTCGCCATCGGCCGCGCCCTCATGGGCGAGCCGCGGCTCCTGATGCTGGATGAGCCCTCCCTCGGCCTCGCCCCGCAGGTGATCGACGAAATCTTCGCGTCCATCGAGCGCCTGCGCCGCCAAGGGCTCACCATCCTCCTGGTGGAGCAGAACATCGCCTCCGCGCTCGCCATCGCCGACCGGGGCATGGTGCTCGCCGGCGGCCGCGTTGCCGCCACCGGGACCGGTCACGAGCTCTTGCGGGATCCCCGTATCACCGAAGCCTATCTCGGCGCCGGCGACGGCCCGCAGACCGCCTGCGCCGCCCCCCACCTCACGATCGCGATCTAGGAGGGACACATGGACGACATCACGGCCCCCTGCGCCCTTTCGGACGCCGATTGCGCTGCCCTCGCCCTCATGCACCAGGTGGAGCCGGCCTGGCGCGGCGTCGCGCTGGCAGGCGATGCCATGGATTTTCCCGAGCGCACAATTCTTCATGCCGGCCCGCCCATGGACCCGTCGCAGGTCGCCCGGCCGATTCTCAACAGCGCCATCATGGCCGCGCTGCTCGAAGACTGGGCCGCCGAGCCCGGCGAAGCGGAGGCGATGATCCTCTCCGGCGCCATCCGCCTTGCTCCGGCGCAGGACCACGGCGCGATGGTGCCGCTCGCCGCCGTGTTCTCCCCCAACATGGCGGCCCAGATCGTCGTCGACCTCGCCAGTCCGGACCGGCGCGTGCTTGCCCCGATCAATGGCGGCATGGCGAAAGCCCAACGGCTCGGCCTCGCAGGACCCGATATCCTCGCGCACCTCAAGTGGATCAACGGCAACCTCGCGGCGACGCTGTCCATCGTCGTTGACCGGGACATTCCCCTCCTGCCCATCGCCGATGCGGCACTGGTGGCCGGCGACGACTGCCACGGCCGCACCGCGGAGGGGACGCGGCGCGTCATCGAGGCCATCGCGCCGCGCCTCGGCACCGACACGCTGGAGCGCCATTTTCTCGACGGCGCGCCCGGCTTCTTCCTGAACCTGTGGATGGCGGCGGCCAAGCTCATGGCCGCCGCCGCCGAAATCCCCGGCTCCAGCCTGATCACGGCCATGGGCGCGAATGGGGTGGAGACGGGCGTGCAACTGGGCGGCCAGCCGGGCCGCTGGTTCACCGTGCCGGCCGCCCCGCCCGAAGGGCTGCTCATCGACGGTGCGACGGCCGACGATCGCCTCGGGGCCATCGGCGACAGCGCGCTGGTGGATGCCCTCGGCTTCGGTGCGATGCTGGTCGAACGGGACGGCCTCCCGCGCGACCGCCTCCTGCCCCTCGAACATCCCGCCTTTGTCCAAAGCCACGCCCGCGTCGGCCTGCCGGCCACAACGCTGGTGGCGAACGCGGCCGTGCCGAACGTAGCGCTGGGCATCCTGGACCGCGCAGGCCGCCGCGGACGCATCGGCGGGGGGATCTACACACCACCCCTCGCGCTCTTCGCCGAGGCATTCCAAGGCCTCTCCTGATCTTTATCTCCCGACCGAAGGTGTTCCCATGCTGCCCCTGAGAACCTCGCTCGCCACACTGCTCCTGGCCCTCGGCCTCACGACCGCCCAAGCGGCCGATCCCATCAAGATCGGCGGGCTGTTGGAGACGTCCGGCCCCGTCGCCTCCCTCGGCCAGCCCGGCCTCGACGGCGCCATGCTCGCCGTGGAACAGATCAACAAGGCCGGCGGCATCAACGGCCGCCCGGTCGAGTTCGTGAATGTGAACACGGAGAGCGACAACACCCGTGCCGTCACCGCCGTGAAGCGCCTGATCGGACAGGGTGATATCGCGGCGATCGTCGGCCCGATGAACTCGGGTTCCTCCTTCGCCATCATCGACACGGTGCAGCGCGCTTCCATCCCGATGATCTCCAACGGCGGCTCGCGCAACATCGTGCTGCCGGCGGAAGAGAAGAAGTGGATCTTCCTCGCCCCCCTCACCGACGTCCTGGTGCAGAGCGTGATGATGGAGGACATGAAGAAGCGCGGCATCACCCGGATTGCCCTCCTGAATGCCGACTCCCCCTTCGGCACCAGCGGCCGCGAGCAGTTGGAGAAGAACGCCGCGGGCTATGGCATCACCATCGTCTCGCAGCAGTCTTTCGGCAATGCCGACCAGGACATGACGCCCCAGCTCACCAAGATCCGCGGCGCAGAGGCGCAGGCCGTGGTGGTATGGGCGACGGGTCCCGGTCAGGCCATCGCGGTGAAGAACTTCCGCCAGCTCGGCGTCGACCTGCCGCTCTACCTCTCCCATGCGGCGAACGACTTCAACTTCCTGCGTCTTTCCGGCCCCGCCGCCGACGGCATCTTCATCCCTTCGTCCAAGATCTACGTGACGGCCGCGCTCGTCGGTAGCGATCCGCAGAAGGCGGTCATCGACACCTTCGTGAAGGACTATGAGGCCAAGTATGGCAAGCCTCCGGCCACATTCGCGGGCAATGCCTACGACGCCGTGATGATGCTCGCCGCCGCCATCGGGAAGGCCGGTGCCACCGACCGGGCCGCCATCCGCGATGCCATCGAGGGACTGAAGGACCACGTGGGCGTCACCGCCCTTTATTCCTACGGCCCCAACGATCATTTCGGCGCCAAGGCCGACAGCGTGGTGATGCTCACCGTCAAGGACGGAAAGTTCGCCCTCGTGCGCTGACCGGAAGCGGCGGCCGACCCCGCCGCGACCGATCCATCCCGTTCACACGGTTCCGTTCGGCCATGCGGCCGGGCGCGGAGACCTGCGCGCCCGGCCGGCGGCCCTGAGGAGACGGACTATGCCCAACGTGACCATCGTCTTTGCGGACGGCGAGCGGACCGAGATCAAGGCCCGCTCCGGCGAGATGATCCTTCAGGCGGCGCGCCGCAACGGCCTGGCGCTGAGTTCCGATTGCGAGGTGGGCGACTGCCAGACCTGCCGGTGCACCATTCTCGACGGCGCGGTGGAATATGACGAACTCGCCACCACCTCCCTCACCACGGCGGAGATGGAGAGCGGCGAGGTGCTGACCTGCGTGGCCGCCGCCGACGGCGATGTAACGCTCAGGATGCCTTACGAGCGCACCCGCCTTTTACCGGCGAAACCCTTCTCGCTGCGCATCGAAACCCTTGAGCGCCTCGGCGCCGGCGTGGTCCGCCTCCGGGGACAGACGCTCGGCCTGAAGCCGCTGGCGTTCCTGTCCGGCCAGTACATCAACCTGAAGGTGCCGGGGACGGGGGCCACGCGCTCCTATTCCATGGCCAACCCGCCGTCCGGGGATCGCTCTCTCGAACTGCTCGTCCGGCTGCTCGACGACGGTGCCATGTCCGCCTATCTGCGGGAACGTGCGGCCCCCGGCGACCAGATCGAGTGCGAGGGTCCCCGTGGCACCTTCTACCTTCGCGAGGACACGCGCCCCCTGCTGATGGTGGCCGGCGGCACCGGCCTCGCCCCGATGCTGGCCATGCTGCGCCATTTGGCGAACACGACCGTCCCTCGCACCGTGACGCTGTGCTTCGGCGTGAACACGCCCGAAGACCTGTTCTGCCTTGACGATCTTTCCGACCTCAAGACACGACTGCCGGGCCTCCACATACGCGTCGCGGTGGCGCGCGGTGGCGCCGGCCCGAACTGGCAGGCGGGATACGCCACGGATCTCCTGACCCCCGAGGACGTGCCGGGGCGCGACATCTACCTGTGCGGTCCGCCGCCCATGACCGACGCGGCCCGGACCTTCCTGGCGGCGCATGGGGCGGACCCGGCCGCGATCTTCCTTGAACGCTTTGTTCCAAGCGGGGCTGCCGCCCTGTCACCGCAAGTCACCTGAACGAGGGTTGGGTCCATGAGCATCTTCGTGAGGGAAGTCAGCCTTGGTGGCGACGGGCTGCGTGTCGCCGTGAAGGACACGATCGACATCGCGGGACTGCCGACGATGGCGGGCAGCCGGGCCCTGGCCGGTGCTGCGTCTGCGGCCGATCATGCCGAGGTGGTGGAGCGGGTGCTGGCGGCGGGTTGTCGCATCGTCGGCAAGACGACGCTGCACGAACTCGCCTTCGGGGTGACGGGCATCAACGACTGGAGCGGGACGCCCGAGAATCCGAAATGGCCGCAGCTGGTGCCCGGCGGCTCTTCCTCGGGATCGGCTGCGGCGGTTGCGGCGGGTCTCGCCGACTTTGCCCTCGGCACCGACACAGGCGGCTCCGTCCGCATTCCGGCCGCCTGCTGCGGCGTGTTCGGGCTGAAGCCGACCTTTGGCCGGGTGAGCCGGCGCGGGGTGATGCCGGCGCACAGCACCATCGACTGCGTCGGCCCGTTCGCGGCAAGCGCGGACATGCTCATGAGCGCCATGGAGATCATCGACCCCACCTTCGTGCGACGGAAGATAGAGGCACCCCGCATCGGCCGCGTGGCGGTGAAGGCCAATCCGTCGATCGAGCGCGCCATCGCGAAGGCCCTCGCAGCGTCTGGCCTCGACAGCCTGGATGTCGAGCTTGCCGGCCTCGAAGCGGCCTTCGCGGCCGGCGTCGCCATCATCAATGCGGAGAACTTCATCGGTCTCGGACACCTGCTCAAGACGGGGCGCGTCGGGGCCGACGTGGCGCGGCGCCTTGCCCAGGCCGGCACGGTGTCGGCGGAGGACGTCGCAGCCTCCGAGCATGTGCGCACGGACTTCACGGCGGAGATCGACGCCCTCCTCGGCACCTGCGATGTGCTGGTGCTGCCGACCATGCCCGACTTCCCGCCCACGCTGCTTGAGGCGCGTACCGATCTCTCCGCGGTGGGCATGACGACGTTCGTGCGCCCCTTCAACCTGTCGGGACACCCCGCCGCAACGGTGCCGCTGCTGGCGGAAAGCGGGGCGCCGGTGGGACTGCAGATCGTCGGCCCAAAAGGCGAGGACGCGCTGGTGCTGGCGGTCGCCGACCGGCTGAGCAGAATTTGACAAGGGCGTACCAGGGGCCGGGTTCCCCTGGCAGGCTCACCTGGTCGCGAAGCTGGAATAAACAACCCAGAAGCGGACGTTCGACGCGATGCTCGCGCCTCTGCGCCGGGCCGAGTGGGTGGTCGATGCCAAGTGTCCCTTCGCCGGGCCGGCGGCGGTGCTGGCCGATCCGTCGCTCTATACCCACCGCGTCGCCAACCCCGCCGCTTCGCCCATCCCGAAAAAACGCCGCCTCTATGCCGATGCGATCGTGAATACTGACTTCATGAGCTTCATGAGGTATCGACGATCCCATCAAGCCCGCAGATGCGGAATCGCAGGCGACGCGAGAGCGCGTCAACCAATGGTACAACAACACACTGCGATCCCGACACGACAACAATCTCGACGGGATCTGCCCTGTTACACTATACTTATTAAATCGCCGATGATCGGCAGAAGTGCTGAATTATATGGTCCACGAGCGTAAGATCGAGCACCCCATTCCAGCCATCGACAACTCGGTTCGCGAGCATCCTGGAAAGAGCCTGCCGCTTCCCGCCCAAAGTCCCGTCGATCGGGCCAAGGCAAACCGCCGGCCGGAGGACCAAGCAAGGCATCCCGGTGTTCCTGCGCTCCAAAGGGCGGCCCGCAGGAGCAGGAGTGCGCCTCCGCCTCGCTGGGGTCAGGGCAGGACTGGCGGATGATAGATGAATGTGCCCATCAGCACGGCCGCCAGGAGAAGCACCAGCGGCAGATGGATGAAGAACTGCACGGCCGTGTAGCCGATGAGGTCCTTGGACTTGAGGCCAAGGATACCCAGAAGCGGCAGCATCCAGAAGGGGTTGATGAGGTTCGGCAGGGTCTCGGCGATGTTGTAGACCATCACCGTCCAGCCCAGATGCGCGCCGATCTCGTTGGCCGCCGCCATCACATAAGGCGCCTCGATGACCCATTTGCCGCCGGCGGACGGGATGAAAAAGCCGAGCACGGCTGAATAGAGGCCCACCAGGAAGGAGAATGCGGTGGTGTTCACCGATGCGCTCACGAACCAATGGGCGATGGTGTCGGACAAGGTGACGCCGGCGGCGTTGGGCACGTGGGTCAGCATCTGGGCGATGCCCGCATAGAAGGGAAACTGGAGCAGCACCCCGGCCACGCTCGGCATGGCCGCGCCGAAGGCGTCGAGGAGGTTGCGTGGGCGCCAGTGCAGAAGGATGCCCAGCACCAGGAAGAAGAAATTGTAGGTGTTGAGGCCGGACAGATGAACGAGCGGATTGCCGGCGCTGAAGGTTTGCCACAACCAGCCCAGTGCCAGCGCCGCCACCAGGATGGAGAGCACGGGGCTCTGTTCCAGGGCATCGCCCGGCCGGGCCGGCCTCTCGGCGGAGTGGGGCTTGTCTTCGAGCAGGACGCCGAGATCCTGGGCGGTTCGCGCCGCCGCCTCGCGGGGCGCGGTGGCGTAGCAGATGGCGAGGGAGAGCGCCATGACGAAGAGGATTGTCACGCCGTTCTGCCAGGTGAGGATGGTCTCAGAGAAGCCGATGACGCCGGTGATGGGCATGAGCGCCGGCGGGATGCTCGCCGCGTTCGCCTGCAGTTGCGCGGCGGAGGAGCTGATGCCGAGGGTGAAGCCGACGCCGAGCCCCAGATAGCCCGCCGCCCCCGCCGCGCGATAGTCGAGACGGATGTCGTCCCGGCGGGCGATCTCGCGCACGAAGAGGCCGGAGAAGATGAGGCTGAGGCCCCAATTGACCAGCGAGAGCGCGATGCTCAGCAGCCCCACCATCACGATGGCGCCGCGCCCCGAGGCGGGAAGGCCGGCGAGCCATTTGAGCGCGCGGCCCGCCGGCGGCGAGGTGGCGACCACATATCCGCCGATGGCGACGAGGGCCATCTGCATGGTGAAGGGGATGAGGTTCCAGAAGCCGTCGCCGAACGCCCGGCTGGTCGCCAGCGGTGCGCCGCCATGGAGCATGGTCGCACCCGCCACGGCCAGAACCGCCAGGAGGACGAACACATAGGCGTCGGGAAACCAGCGCTCGGCGAGCCGCACGAGGCGATCCGCCAGGACCGCAAGCGTGCCGTCGGGCCCCCTATCGCGCCCGCTCTCGATCTCGGCCGGCGTTGGGACGATTGAGGGATCAGGACCAGACCCGCTCACCTGCCGCTCCCGGGGGCCTTGTGCGCAAAGGTGTGGATTGGCCAAGCGATCGAGCCTTGCAGGCGCGGCGGTAATGCGTCATAGTAATACATTAGTTTTGGATCCTTCCTGAATATGGCACCCGAGCCCGCGACGGGAAGCCGCAGCTGGCGAGAAGAAACGACGCGGAAAAAAATGGAACAGAACTTACGCGAACAGGTGCTGCAGCACGTGAGATCCGAAATCATCTCCGGGCAGACCGGGCCTGGCAAGATGTATTCGGTTCCCACCCTTGCGTCCGATCTCGGCGTGTCCACCACGCCGGTGCGCGAAGCGCTCCTGGAGCTTGCCCGCAACGGCCTCATCGAGCCCATGCGCAATCGCGGCTTCAAGGTGGTGGAGCCCACGGTCGAGGAATTGCGCGACCTGTTTGACATGCGCGAGCTTTTGGAGGTGCGCGCCGCGGAGATCGTCGCCGCGGCGCCGAAGGCCAAGAAGAAGCTTGCAGGCCTCACGGCCCTCGCCGACGACGTCAAGCTGGCGGTCGCCGCCGATGACGTGCCAGGCTATCTCGCGGCGGACCGACGCTTCCACCGGGCCTTCATTGCTGCGGCGGGAAATGCGCTTCTGACTGAGATGGCCATGGGCCTGCGCGACAAGATGCGCCTCTACGGCATCTCCTCGCGTGCCGGCATGGAGCGGCAGGCCGCCTCCGTGGACGAGCACTACCGCCTCATCGCTCTGGCGCAGACGGGCGACATGCCGGCCATCAACACCCTGCTCAGGCAGCACATCCGCACTTGGGAGCCCATCTTTGTGGACGCTATCATGAAGCGCGCCCGCGACCCGCTCCAGGCGCGCGCCTGATCAGGCCCGCGCCGTTCGACCGGGCACAAGGGTCATCCGAAGTTTCCCTGGGCTTCGGGAGGTAGAAGGCGACCCCCAATGCAATCTGATCGGCGCGTGCTCTAGCGCAGCTGCGGCACGAGCGCCCCGAGGGTCGCCATGGTGCGCTCGAAGTCGCGCAAATTCTCCGCTTCCGACTTGCCCAGAATCGAGCGGATCTGGCTGCGGACGGTCATGAGCGAGACGCCGCGTCCGCGCGCCACGTCCTCGGCGCTGGCGCCGCCGGTGAGCGCGACGGCGACCTCCGCCTCGGCCCGGCTGAAGCCGAACATCTCGCACAGCGTGTCCGCCTGCGGCGCCACCTTGCGGTTGAGCGGGCGCAGGATGATGAGGGCAAGCGGCTCCCTGGCACCACCGCTTTCCGAGCCGCTCACGTCATTGGCAAGGCCCTGCGGCGCCGGGGCGACCATCAGCGCCACGACTGCGCCGTTGCGCGAGGTCACGCGCATGGCGCCGCCGGTGCCCCCTGACGTGGCGGAGGCCACGAGCCGGCGGAGCACGCCGGCCTCTTCGCGGGACATGGCGGCGAGGTAGACGCCGCTGCCGGCATAGGGTCCCGAGCGCAGGGAGAACAGGCCGGAATCCGGGCCGGCCAGATACCTGCGGGCGAGATCGTTGATGAAGCGGATCTTCAATCCCGCATCGACGACGCTCACGCCCACGGGAAGCGCGTCCAGCGCGGCCCGCGTCAGGGCGACCGTCTCGTCGTCCCGCCCCAGCCGCGCGCGCAGCTCGATGGCCCGCTGGACATGCGGCATCAGGGTCTTCAGCAGGCGGACATGGGTTTCGTCGAATGCCCCCGTGTCGTCGCCGCGGAACACCAATATCGGAGTCGCCTCGGTGAGGCCGGCCATGCCGCCGATCACATGGCGACGCTCGTGATGCCGGGCGAAGTCATAATAGAACTCGCTGTTCAGGAATTCGGTCTCGGCAACCAGCTCGGCGCCGAGCTTCGCGTTGCCGAGGTGGTAGGCCCGTGCCATCGCGAAGTCATAGCGGGCCTTGGCGGCATAGGGGTCCCTGGCGTGGAAATAGGCCGAATAGGTGCTCTCGCTGCCGTCGGCGGGCATCAGAAGATTACGCGGCCCGCCTGGCCCCCCGAGGTTCAGCAAAGCGCGCCGGGCATCCATCAGCCGGCAGATGCGGTCGCCGACGTCGAGCCAGCTGCCGTCCCCGGCGCCGGCCTGATAGATGGCGCCGACGCAGTCGGCAAGATCACGCTCCGTGTCTTTCACGCTGGGCAGCCCCGAAAGTCGCCCGAAGATGCCAGAGACGCCGCTTGTATTCAACGCTTAGCCGTCCCCCGCCGGGCATCCCGTGCGCGTCTGTGCGCAGCGCGGCGCATGGCCTCGAGCGGCATGGGGAAAGGGTCGTAGGCATCACCACTTCTGTCGATGCGCTGACGATGTGGTCGAGATAGGTTCAAGCCACATTGATCACAGCCGGACGGCGCACAAGCCACCGCCGGGGCCGTTTGGGAGGCAAATGATGACGACCATCCGCGACCTGACCTACGACCTGCTCCGACGGCACGGCATTACCACCATCTTCGGCAATCCCGGCTCGAACGAACTGCCCTTCCTTGAGGACTTCCCGTCCGACTTCCGCTACATCCTCGCCTTGCACGAGGGCGCGGCCATCGGCATGGCCGACGGCTATGCCCAGGCCACGGGCCGCACCGCGCTCGTCAATCTTCACTCCGCCGCCGGCACCGGCAACGCCATGGGCGGTTTCGCCAATGCGTGGAACGCCCACACGCCGCTGGTGGTGACCGCGGGCCAGCAGATCCGTGCCATGATCGGCATCGAGCCGCTCCTGACCAACATCGACGCGACCATGCTGCCGAAGCCGCTGGTGAAGTGGTCCTATGAGCCGGCGCGCGCCGAGGACGTGCCGCTTGCCATGAGCCGCGCCCTGCACCTGTCGGCCTTGCCTGCGCCGGGGCCGGTCTACCTCTCTGTTCCCTATGACGACTGGTCCAAGCCCGCCGAGCCGGAATCCCTGCGGCTGCTGGAGCGCATCGTCTTCGCCGCCGGCGCCCTCGATGCCGGCGCGCTGGCGGCGCTCGCCGCGCGCCTTGATCGCAGCACCAATCCGGTCATCATCCTCGGGCCGGACGTGGACGCGGCGCGGGCGAACGCGCATGCGGTGCGGCTCGCCGAGCGGCTGAAGGCGCCGGTGTGGGTTGCCCCCTCGGCGCCGCGCTGCCCCTTCCCCACCACCCATCCCAATTTCCGCGGCCTCCTGACCGCCAGCATGGCCGACATCTCCCGGCAGCTGGAGGGCCACGATCTGGTGCTGGTGGCCGGCGCGCCGGTGTTCCGCTATCACCAGTACGAGCCCGGCCCCCTGCTGCCCCCCGGTGCCGAGCTGATCCAGATCACCTGCGATGCCGATGAGGCCGCCCGCGCGCCCATGGGCGATGCGGTGGTCGGCGACGTGGGCCTCATCCTCGCGGCGCTCGCCGACAAGGTCAGCGCGGCGGCGCGGCCGGCGCCGCAGCCGCGGGAGAAGCCGGCGCGCGCCGCTCCTGGCTCGCATCCCCTCGCGCCCGAGCGCGTCCTCGACCTCATGGACGAGCTCGCCCCGTCCGACGCCATCTATGTGAACGAATCCACCTCCACCATCGAGGCCATGTGGGAGCGCATGCGCTGGGAGCAGCCGGGGAGCTATTATTTCGGCGCGGCAGGCGGCCTCGGCTTCGCCATGCCGGCGGCTGTTGGCGTGCAGCTCGCCGAGCCGGACCGGCAGGTGATCGCGCTCATCGGCGACGGCTCGGCCAATTACAGCATCACCGCCTTGTGGACGGCGGCGCAGCACAAGGTGCCGGTGGTGTTCGTCATCATGCGCAACGGAACGTATGGCGCCCTGCGGTGGTTTGCCGGCGTGCTGAAGGCGGAGCATGTGCCTGCCCTTGATGTGCCGGACATCGACTTCGTCGCCATCGCCACGGGCTATGGGGTGGAAGCGGTGCGCGTCGACACCGACGCGGCCTTCGCCGATGCTTTCACCCGCGCGCTGAAGGCCGGCAAGCCGTCCCTCATCGAGGTCGCCACCGCCTGGCCCGAGACTTGAGCATCCGGAACGTCTTCTTTCGACGCAGAAATCACAGCTTGTGCGAGGGAGCGGTTACCATGGACGCGGCATTTCTCGACCTGACCGTCCCGGCACATGACGCTGCTGGCCTAAAGACGGTCGAAGATGAGGCCGCCCTCATCGGGGACCTTCAGGAGATCGTCGGGCGTTCGCACGTCCTGACCAGCCCCGAGGCGACGCGGCGCTTTCGCACCGGCATCCGCTTCGGCTCCGGCCCAGTCGTCGCCGTGGTTCGGCCGGGCTCGCTGGTGGAGCAGTGGCGGGTGCTGAAGGCCTGCGTCGCGGCGAACAAGATCATCATCATGCAGTCGGCCAATACTGGCGTGACGGGCGGCTCGACCCCCGACGGGGACGACTATGACCGCGGCGTGGTGCTCATCAACACCATGCGCATCGAAGGCCTGCACCTGATCAACGATGGGACGCAGGTGGTGTGCCTGCCGGGCACCACCCTGTTCCACCTGGAGAAGGCCCTGGACAAGATCGGCCGCGCGCCGCACTCGGTGATCGGCTCGTCCTGCATCGGCGCATCGGTGTTCGGCGGCGTCTGCAACAATTCCGGCGGCGCCCTCATCCATCGCGGCCCGGCCTTCACGCAGCTGGCCCTGTTCGCGCGGCTGGATGAGGCGGGCGGGCTGCATCTCGTCAATCATCTGGGCATCGCGCTGGGCAATGATCCGGAGACCATCCTTCGGCGGATCGAGAGCGGTGATTTCACCCCCGCCGACATCGTCAACGACCCCTCCCGCGCCGCCTCCGACCACGACTATGCGGACCATGTGCGCGACGTGGCGGCGGCGACGCCGTCCCGCTTCAACGCCGATCCGCGCCGCCTGTTCGAGGCCTCCGGCAGCGCCGGCAAGGTGATGCTGATGGCGGTGCGGCTCGATACCTTCCCGAAGGAGAAAGAGCAGGTCGTCTTCTACATCGGCTCGAACGACACCGGCGAGCTGGAAGGCATCCGCCGCCATATCCTCGGCAGCTTCAAGGAACTGCCGATCGAAGGCGAGTACATGCACAAGGATTCCTTCAATTGCGCGGAGGTCTACGGCAAGGACACCTTCGTGGTGATCCAAACTCTCGGCACCGACATGATCCCGCGGCTGTACGCCCTTGAGGCGGCCTTCGACAATCTGTGCCGGCGCTTCAGTTTTCTGCCGAAAAATCTCAGCGCCAAAATCCTCCAGGCCTTGAGCCATCTGTTTCCAAAGCATCTGCCGAAGCGCATGACCGACTACCGCGATCGCTTCGAGCATTATCTCCTCCTGAAGATGGGGGACGACGGGATCGGCGAGGCGCGCGCCTATCTCAAGTCGATCTTTCCTTCGAAGACCGGGGACTATTTCGAGTGCACGCCCGACGAAGGCGACAAGGCCTTCCTGCACCGCTTCGCCGCCGCCGGCGCGGCAATCCGCTACCGCGCGGTGCACGACAAGGAGGTGGAGGACATCGTCGCGCTCGACATCGCGCTCCGCCGCAACGACGGGAACTGGTTCGAGACGTTGCCCGAGGAAATCAACAAGCACCTGATCCGCAAGCTTTATTGCGGCCACTTCTTCTGCCACGTCTTCCACCAGGACTACATCGTAGCGAAGGGCAGCAACTGCGAGGAGATCGAGCACGCCATGTGGCAGCTCCTCGATGCGCGCGGCGCCGAATACCCCGCCGAGCACAATGTGGGGCACCTTTATTTCGCGAAGCCTGCCATGGTCGACCATTTCAAGGCGCTCGATCCCTGCAATGCGTTCAATCCGGGGATCGGCCGCACCACCAAATGCGCGCACTGGATGCCGCGCGGACAGGCATCCGCCAAGCCCGAGCTGCGCTGCGAGGGATGAGGCCGCGGCCGCAGCGGCGGGGCGCTGGCACGGGCAGCGCGCAAAGCGACCGGAGGAGAGGTTCATGTCCGGAGATTTCGAGAAAGAACTGACCAGACGCGTGTGGACCGACGACGCCTTCGCTGCCCAAGTGGAGAGCGACCCCGTCGCGGCGCTCAAGACCATGGGCGTCGAGGTGCCGGCGGGCGTCAAGGTGAAGGTGGTGGTGCAGCGGCGCGACCGGGTCTATTTCACCATTCCGCCCGCCCGCGCGCCCCATTCGCCGCCCGCCACGACGCCCCTCAACCAGATGGACCTGTGGTCCAGCCAGGGGCTGTTCATCTGGCTCGTGCCCGTCGCCGCCAAATTCAAGCTGCTGGCCCTGCGTAATGCTGCCCGCACCGAGGGAGATCAGCCGTGAGCAACGCCGATTTCGTCGAGAAGAATTACGAGCGCATCGCCACCGATCCCGACTATCGCGCGAAGCTCATCGCCGACCCTGTCGGGGTGGTCTGCGAAGAGTTCGGCTACACGCCGGGCCCGGATTTCAGGATCGAGATCATCGAGCAGGCGGAAGACACCATCGTCATCATGGTGCCCCCGAAGCCCGAGGCCGGGACGGATCTCGAGCAGGCGCTCACCCAGGTGACGGAGCGGGTCTTCGACCTGCTCTTTTCGTCCGGCATCGGCGGCTTCTTCATCCCGGACGACAAGCAGAAATGGGTGGTGCGGGAGATGCGGCTGGCAGCGCAGAAGAAGACAGGCCTCGACATCTCGCAATTGTAGGACGCCACGCGCCACGACCTGGCGCGGCGAGCCTGAGAGAGGGGGGAAACGCACATGACCAAAAACGGGAAGCCGGGCTTCTGGGATAACCTCATTGCGCCGAAAGGCGGGCTGTTCGGCGCGCAGCTGGCCGGCTGGACGCCCGGCCCGGCCGCGAGGTCCGGGCTCGGCTGCCGCGTCCTCGCCGACCAGATGATCGAGGTCGCGCCCTCCATTGCGCTGGCGGCCGACGTCTATGTGCCCAGGACCGAAGGCCGCTGGCCGGCGGTCATCGCCTTTTCGGCCTATTCCAAGGAATTGCAGGCCGCAGGCGTGCCCGCCGGCAACAACGAGAGCGGCAGCCCGCCGGTCTTCACCGATCGCGGCTATGCCCATGTGATCGTGACCCGCCGCGGCATGGGCCGCTCGGGCGGGGAGGATGCGGTCTATCTCAACGATACCGACGTGGAGGACCACGCCAGGGTCATCCAATGGGCCGCCGCCCAGCCCTGGTGCGACGGGCAGGTGGTGCTGTTCGGCACCTCCTATTACGGGCTGACCCAGCCGCAGGTGGCGCGGCTTCGCCCGCTCGCCCTGAAGGGCTTCTTCACCAACGAGATGTGCACGGATTTCTTCCGCCACATCGCCATGTTCGGCGGCGCGCCGCAGCCGGATTTCTTCGCGCTCTGGATGGGGGCGAACTTCACCCCCCTGCAGTTCCGCCTGCACCTGCCGCCGCTGCTGCGGGCGGTGGTGAGCCACATCACCAACTCAGCCCTGAAGCACCTGTGGTGGCCACAGTTGAAGAAGCGCATGACGCGGATCATGAGGACTTTCGAGCGGCAGGTGCCGACGCCGCAGGCGCGCAAGTTGTTCGCCGGCCTCATGCTCGACGGCAAGACCCGGGAGACGAGCGTGCTGCCCGCCGGGCCGTCCGGCGCGCTCGGCGACATCGAGGTGCCGTTCGTGGTGGTGCAGAATGCCGGCTACCTCAACCTGCACCAGTTCGGCGCCTATGATCTGTTCGAGAATGCCGGCACGCCAAGGGATAAACGCTGGCTGATCATTGGCCCGGCGACCTATGATCTTCCGGTCTATGCCTGGCAGTTGGAGGCGCTCGCCTTCTTCGACCATCTGGTCTACGGCGCGGACAATGGCTATGCCGCGCAACCGCGGGTGCGATACTGGACCGAAGGCACGAAGGACTATCGCAGCGCGTCGGACTGGCCGCTTCCTTCCAGCTCACCGCTCCGCCTCTACCCGGCCTCCAATGGCGCCGGCGCCGCCACGCACCGGCTCGACCGCGCGCCGGGCACGGCCGGGACGAACCGATGGGCGGCGGTGCCCCTCGGCGCCATCGTCACGGCCGGCTTCGACGAGGTGGAGAACCAGCGCCTCACCTTCGAACTGCCGGTTGAGGAAGAGATGGAGCTGACCGGGCCCATCACCTTGTGCCTTTCCTTCAGCTCCAACGAGATTGATTCCTACGTGGTGGCCCGCACCGGGCTCATCGCGGCGGATGGTGGCTACCAGATCCTCTCCATGGGTGCGATCCGCCCCGCCTGCCGCAGGATCGACGCGGCGCGCTCCACCTTGACCGAGGTCGCCATCGACATCGATGTGCCCGAGCCGCTGGTGCCGGGCGTGCCGGTGACGCTGCGCTTCAGCCTCACGCCCCAGCCGGTGGTGCTGAAGCCGGGCGAGCGGCTTGTCCTCGACATCGCCAGCCGCACCGACCTGCTGCGCAGCGACGTGAGCCATGGGCACGCGCAGTTCGACATGCAGGTGCCCCCCTATTACGCCCGCAACACCCTGCATTACGGGCCTGACACCTACATCGAGCTCGCCCGGGCGGGCGAGGCCAGGAGCGATTTTCATGTCTGAGGCGACGGCCCCATCCATGGCCACCGCGCTGAGCGGTTACGAACTGCTGGCCGATCCCCAGCTCAACAAGGGCACGGCCTTCTCCGAGGCGGAGCGCGACGCCTTCCATCTCCACGGATTGCTGCCTCCGCATGTCTCGACCCTGGACGAGCAGATGTCCCGCGCGCTCCAGTCGCTGCGCCAGTTCGAGACCGATATCGAGCGCTATGCCTTCCTGCGCGAGCTGCAGGATATCAACGAGACATTGTTCTACGCGACGCTGGTCGGGAACCTGGAAGAGTTGCTGCCGATCGTCTACACGCCCACGGTCGGCGCCGGCTGCCAGCAGTTCAGCCGCCTCTACCACAAGCCGCGTGGCCTGTTTCTCAGCATTCCCCACAGGTCACGGCTCGACCAGATCTTCGCGCAGCCGCGCTTCGACGCGGTGGAGGCAATCGTCGTGACCGACGGCGAACGCATCCTGGGGCTGGGAGACCAGGGCGCGGGCGGCATGGGCATCCCCATCGGCAAGCTCGCGCTCTATTCGGGCTGCGGCGGCCTGCATCCGGCGACGACCCTGCCGATCCTGCTCGATGTCGGGACCGACAATGCCGACTGCCTCGCCGATCCGCTCTATGTGGGCTGGCGCCACGAGCGGGTGCGAGGCCAGGACTACGACGACTTCATCGAGGCGTTCGTGGCCGCCGTCACCCGGCGCTGGCCCCGGGTTCTGCTGCAGTGGGAAGACTTCGCGAAGAACAATGCGACGCGCCTGCTGGAGCGCTATCGCGACCGGCTCTGCACCTTCAATGACGATATCCAGGGCACGGCCGCGGTGGCGACGGGCACCTTGCTGGCGGCCGTCACTGTCACCGGCGTGCCGCTCGCCGAGCAGCGGGTGGCAGTGTTCGGCGCCGGCTCGGCCGGCTGCGGCATCGCCGGCCTGATCCGCGCAGCCATGTGCGATGCCGGCCTGTCGGAGAGCGAGGCGGCTGAGCGCTTCTTCATGGTCGATCGCGACGGGCTCCTGATCGAAGGCATGCCCGGACTTGCCCCATTCCAGCTCCCCTTTGTGCAGAAGCGGCAATCGATCGAGGGCTGGACACTCGACCATCCGGACAGGATCGAGCTCCTCGACGTGGTGCGCAACGCCCGGCCAACCGTGCTGATCGGCGTCTCCGGCCTGGCGAGCGCCTTCACCGAGCCGGTGGTCCGCGCCATGGCGCAATGCAACGAGCGGCCGGTCATCTTTCCGCTGTCCAACCCCACCTCGCGCGCGGAAGCGACGCCGGCGGATATGGAAGCCTGGACCGAGGGGCGGGCCCTGGTGGGCGTCGGCAGCCCGTTTCCCCCGATCACCCGCAACGGCGTCCGCTTCAAGGTGGACCAGACCAACAATTCCTATATCTTTCCGGGAGTTGGCCTCGGCGTTCTGGCGGTCGGCGCGAGTCGCGTGACGGATGGCATGTTCATGGCGGCAGCGAAGGCGCTGGCCGATGCGTCGCCTGCGCGCGACAACCCGCGGCACAATCTCCTGCCCCCCGTGAGCGCCCTGCGCGAGGTCGCGGCAAAGGTCGCCCTCGCGGTCGCGATGCAGGCCCATAAGGAAGGATATGCCCCCGATGTCACGGTCGATCAGATCCAGCAGCGCCTGCGCGCCAAGGTCTGGACGCCGCGTTACGTGCCGCTCGCGGCGAGGCGGGCGTAACCGCCCGCAACCGCGCGGCGCTCGTCGGCGCAGGGCTGCTATTGTCCGCAGACCGACTCCAACCGCCTGACGAAGCCTTCCGAGATGGTCCGGATCGTTGTCGGAGTGGCGAACTCTTCCACATATACGATATTGGCGATCAACATCCCATCGTAGACCGACACAGAGACATTTGGAAACTTCTTGAGCCAACCCAGTGCATACTCGAAACCGGTCACTGTCAGCCGCTCCATCGGCCAGTGAAACTGCACCGTCTGGATGTCGGAGATGTTGATGGCGACCGGCGCCTGTTGAGGGCTGCCGAACGCCCTTGGGTAGTTGATGTAATCGTGAAAGATGCTTCCGTTGGCCATGCCCTGATGGATGTCATCAAAGATGAGCTGCGCGATCTCGACCATGGGCCGGTCGAGGTCGAGGATGGGCGTGATGTGCCCAGTGATGGCCGTGAAGACCAGTTCGGGTGAAACGTGGGGCTCGAGCCGCCGGCGCATGTCCACGGACGATCGCACGAGAATCTGGCGCGGGTGTCCCTCGGCAACGTCACGGATCGCCAGGGCGAACGCCGCCAGCAGAAGCGAATGCACGGAGGACCCGGTTGCGTGGCTCGCCTCCTTGATCCGATGCATCGCCTCCGCCTCGATCACGACGCGTTCGAGGCGATGGGTGACGGGGCCGCCATCATGCGGAGCGCGCATGGGAATCTCGGCGAACACACCGGAATAGGAAGACGGGGGCCCATCCGTTCCAAGCGCCGCCAGGCTGCGGCTCACGGCCTCGTCGACCGGCCTCGGGAACGGCTGCACGCCGAGGGCCGGGGCCTCGCCGCGCACGACGCAGTCGCACATGTGGGCAAGACAGGAATGCAGTTCGATCAAAGATGTCGCGTCCGTGATCGCATGGGACGTGAGCATGAAGACATCGAGCGCGTCATCGGCGGCGATGACGTGGATTTCATAGAGGGTCTTCCCAGTATCCAGGTCGGCGTTCAGCAATTGCGCGTACATGGTCTCGGCGGAGCAGCTATCGGCAGGCAACCAGGTCTCGACCGCGGACTGTCCATCGGTCCGCTCCACGAAATGCCCGTCCTCGACCACCGCACGCAGGATGCCATATCTGGCTTCGAGATCGGCGACGGCCGCTTCAAACTGGTCCCTGCCGACCACTCCGGAGATGCTGCTGCGGCTCACGACGATCATGCGCGTGGCGATGTAGATCAATTCCGTAGGCGAGGCTTCGCGATACACGCGCCGACCCGTGGGGCTCTCCCCCGAGGGCATCAGCTCACTCAGGTCATCCTGCATCTACGTGTCCTATTCATGGAGTTTGATGTGGTCCGTGGGATCAGCGGTCACCGCTCCACCCCGATCTGCTGAAGATAAGGGACGAGAGCCTGCCAATCGTCATCGGGCACCTGCGCGGCAAGGTAGCCGTCCGGCCGGACCAGCGAGACGAGAGGCTCCCCGCCGGACGGACGCGGCAGCGCCTCCACGAGGCCGGGAAAGCGGGAGGCGAGTTCGGTCGCGCCGGCGCCGCCGCACGCGGCGAACAGCGGCGTGTCGCCCGCGCCGAACGGCACCTCCCCCACCACCGGCCGCACCCGCGAGCCAGCCGCCGCTTCGCCCAGCGATGGACCATTGAGCGGGCTATGGGGATAGCCGATGGAGACTTCCGCCATCAGCCCGATCATGGCCCGCTGTACCGGCGCAAGCCCCAGCAGCAGATGGACGGCCACGTCGCGCAGATGCTCCAGGATCGGGTTGGCCAGCGTCGCCATCCGGGTCATCCGGCCGGAAGCCTCGATCACCTGTGCACCCACCGGGCGGCGCTCCGCATCATAGCTGTCCAGCAGCGCCGGCGCGGTGGCGATGCCGCGGCTCACCAGCGCCAGCTTCCAGGCGAGGTTCATGGCATCCTGCATGCCGGTATTCATGCCTTGTCCGCCCGCCGGGCTGTGGATGTGGGCGGCGTCGCCGGCGAGGAAGACCCGTCCGGACCGATAGTTCTCCACCTGCCGCTCGTTGATGTGGAAGGCGCTGATCCAGACCGTTCCGGTGAGCGTGATGCCCCCGGGGCCGCGCACATCGAGCACCTTCTGGAAGGCGTCCTGGTCCAGCGGCACCGCGGGCTTTCCGGTGGTCTGGCCGAGGCTGGTGATAATGCGGGCGCGATCGGGCCCCATGGGGAAGAACAGCATCGGCCCGTCCTCGTGACAGAAGATGGACATCTGCGAGGGCGGGAAGGGATATCCGCTCAGGTGAAAGTCGCCCTGGGTCCAGTCGAGGCCCATGGTGTCACCCTTGAAGTCGAGGCCGAGGCCGTGCCGCACCACGCTGTGCGCCCCGTCGCAGGCGACCAGAAAGGTGAAGCGCTCGGTGCTCTCGGCACCATCGCTGCCGCGCAGGCGGGCCGAGACGCCGTCCACATCCTGTTCGAAATCGAGCAGTTCGATACCGAGGTCCGGCACGATCCCGTGGGCCGCAAGATGACGCCGCAGCACGGTTTCGGTGTCGTATTGCGGCACCATGAGCACGAAAGGATAGGGCGACGGCACCTGATCGAGCGACAAGGCGGCCACGGGCCGGCCGCCGGACAGGAGGTTGGCGACGGTGACCTGGTTGCCGAGGGGGATGAGGTCGGCCGCCGCGCCGGAGCGGTCGAGAAGCTCCAGCGTGCGCGGCCACACCGCGACCGCCCGCGAGGTGTGCGCGGCGTCCGGGATCTTGTCGATGATACGGACCGGCACGCCGTAGCGCGCCAGCTCCAGTGCCATGGTCAGTCCGACCGGTCCCGCGCCGACGATGAGAACGCGATCCGTCACGATGTCCTCCCGAATGTCGCATTGGCCGGCCCGCGCCGCGGGCCGTGGTTTGGGTCGATGAAAGGGCGGGCTGTCCCCGCCTCAGGCCGTGGGCTGGTCGGTCTTGCTCACCGGCGGACCGAGGAACTCCACATGCCACTTCACTCCGAAGGCATTGAGCGCGGCCTGGTCGGGGATGCCATCGTGCATCACTCCGGCCAGCTCGGTGAAGAAGGCCGCGGCATCGAGCGCCGGGGCCATCAGGATATACTGGCGCGCGGGCTTGTCGGTCACGTTGCAGAAGCCGTGCTCGACCCCGCCGGGAATGCTCACCACGTCGCCCGCTTCGGCATAGAAGCGCTGGCCGTCCGCCTCATAGAGATATCGCCCCTCGATGACGCGGAAGATCTCCGCTTCGCGGTGGCGATGCCGGGGCGGACCGGCGCCCGGTGCGTTGATGGTCTCGATGAAGCAGAATTCGCCCGAACTCGCCGCCGGCGGCATGCGCACGAACAGGTCGAGCCCGATGGCCGGGATCTTGATCGGGGCTTCGGTACCCCTGGAATGCAGGAAGGATATGGACATGGGAGCCTTCTTGAAGTGGATTGGGGGACGACCTCGATCGCACCCGAGTGGATCAACCGAAACGGATGGTACCCATCCGTTTCGAAAAGTTGATCGACCAGATCAAAGGGTTGTGGTTCCAGTTACCGCGACAGATGGAACCCATCTGTCGCGGTCTAATTCCAAGAAACGAGAACGTGCTATCCGAGTGGATTGCGATGCAATCTGATCGGCGCGCGCGCTAGTTCTCTTCCTCGAACAGCCAGATCTCGGCTGTGGGCTGGGGCAGGCCGCCAGCGCCCTCGCGCAGGCCGAGGAAGGCGGGAATGCGTCGCTGCTGCTCGGGGGTGAGGGACGCGACGAGGGGCTTCAGCGCCTGTGTCACCGTCTTGAGGTCCTTCGCACGCATCGCCTCGGCATCGGCGATCCGGTCCAGGATGTCCACGAAATCGGCCGGCGCCGGCGCCTTGGCCCGCTCCGCCCGGCGCGCGGCGGAGAGTTTGGCCACCTCGCGAATGGCGGCCTCCACCGGCGGCCAGAGCTTCTGCTGCTCCGGGGTGAGGGTCATCACCGTCTTCAGCGCGAGAAGGCGCGCCTCGAGCACGGCCTGGGCATCCGCCGGGCTGTAGAGTTCCACGGCGGGGGGCTCCGGCGGCACGGCGGCGGACGGTACCGTCTGGGCCTGCGCGGCGGGCACGGCGATGAGAAGCGCGCCCGTCAGGGCGGCCACAAGGGTGCGGTTCATAGGGTGGATCTTTCGTGTGATTGGAGGTGAACGGGAGACGGCGCCCGCCGTCACTGCCATCCGCCGCCGGGCAGCCGGCCGTGATAGGGGGTATCGCGGCAATGCCCCCAGGGCCCATGCCAGTAGCCGGGCGGGCAGCCATTGCCGAAATAGCCGTAGGTCTGGGGCAGGTCGTAGGCCCATCCGCCGCCCGGCACGCGGCCGGTATAGGGGGTGTCGCGGCAATGGCCCCACGGCCCGCGCCACGCACCCGGGCCGCAGCCCTGGGCGACGGGGGTCACGATGGCGGTGTCTGGCACAGGGGATGGCGCAAGCGGCATCGCCGAGGCCGGCAATGCCGCCAACGCACCGAGCCACAAGCCGGAAAGCAGTCCGAAGGTGTTTCGCATGGGGAGAACTCGCATTGTGACGTTCCGGGCCACCGGAAGGTCACGGCCCGCACCATGCAGACCTGCCTTTGCCGACCCGAATGCCAATTGATTATACTTACCCCGCCGCAAGCGCATCGACAGAAGTGGTGATGCGCCTGTTCTTTTCATTTTATGTCTGCCGCGCGGACAACCGTGAAGGGCTTACTGGCCGGCACCCTTGCGGGCCGTGTCGCAGCCGGGCGTGAGTGAGAGCAGGAGGCCGCCGGCGTCAGCCGGATAGCCGGCCGACGCCATGGCGCGTGCCTTGTCTTCCCATCCGGCTTTGAGCGGACAGGTGGCGGGTGCGCCGACCCCTGGGGCCTGGGCCGGCGCAATGGTCTGCCTCATCCCCATGGACGCAAGGAGCGCCGGGGGCCCGGCGCCATGGGCGGAAGGAGCGCCGGGGGCCCGGCGCCATGGACGGAAGGAGCGC
>NZ_JBAFVS010000009.1:0-184291 GCF_043194565.1 Xanthobacter autotrophicus ATCC 700552
GGGAGGGCAGGGAGGGGGCGGACGGTTTCCGCCTTCCCGCTGCTGGTCTTCTGCCCCCGCCGTTCCTGCCCCCTCCCCAACCCTGCCCCGCACGTGGGAGAGGGGGCGGACCGCGATCGGTGGAGAAGGGGGTTGTCCTCCCGCGCCGCTGGAGAACCCTCTCCCGCTTGCGGGGGAGGGCAGGGTGGGGGCGGACGGTTTCCGCCTTCCCGCTGCTGGTCTTCTGCCCCCGCCGTTCCTGCCCCCACCGTTCCTACCCCCACCCTCCCCCGCACGCGGGAGAGGGGGCGGACCGCGACCGGTGGAGAAGGGAGGTTTGTCATTCCGCGCGGCGGCCGAACCCTCTCCCGCGTGCGGGGGAGGGCAGGGTGGGGGCAGGGCGTTTCCGCCTTCCCGCCGCTGGTCTTCTGCCCCCGCCGTTCCTACCCCCACCCCAACCCTCCCCCGCAGGTGGGAGAGGGGGCCGCGTTGGGGCCAGTGGAGAGTGTGGTTTGTCATTCCGCGCCGCTCTTGAACCCTCCCCCGCGTGCGGGGAGGCGCCGCGTTGCGACCGGGGCGAGGGCGGTCCTGCCGTCGGGTCCCCCGCGCACCCCCTCAGTTCGGCAGTACCAGGCAGGCGCCGCCGGCCTTGCGCAGGCGGTCGCAGATTTTCATGCCCTCGGCCTTGGTCTGGGCCGGGAGGCGCACGCGATAGAAGGTGCGTGGGCCGCGCCCGCCCACCCGCGTCGCCACGATCACCGGGGTCAGGTCTGCGAACACTGCGGGATGCCGGGTCGCCTCCCGGCGGAAGGAGGCAAGCGCGATGTCGCGCGCATAATTGCCGGAGATCTGCACCCCCCAGGGGGCGAACAGCGGGTTGGCCGGCTCGCCCGCCAGCGGTGCCGGCGCGCCCTTGCGCAGGGCGGCCACGGTGGCAAGGCAGGCCTCCTGCGGGAGGGCCGGGGCTTCGCTCGCCTTGTCCGCGCCTTTGTCCGCCGCCTTCTCAGTTTCCTGCCGCCGCAGCGCGGCCCACTCCTCCGCCGGGCGCCCGGTGATGAGGCGCACATAGGTGCGCGTCTCCTCCGGCAGGCCGCCGCCGTTGAGGAAGCCGGAGACGCGGCCGGGACCGGCATTATAGGCCGCCGCCGCCAGACCCAGATTGCCGAAGCGGCGGTTGAGGTCGGCGAGCAGCGCCGCGGAGGCCGGGATCGCCGCCTCCGGATCGAATGGATTTTCGAGCCCGCGTTCCTTGGCCGTGCCCGGCATGAACTGGGCGATGCCCTGGGCCCCCTTGTGGCTCACCACATGGGGGCGGAACGAGCTTTCGCGCCAGATGAGGCGGGTGAGGAAGGCGGCCGGCAGGCCCTCTTTCGCCGCCGCCGCATCGATGAGACGACAGATGGCCTGGTCCACGGTTTCGCCGCGTGCGGGACTTGCGGGAGGGGCCGCCGGCGTGTCCGGCGCGGCTTCACCCGCGGTCTGGCTGAAAGCCGGCCCGGCGCCCAGAAGGGCGACGACGGCGACAGCGAGGATCCGGCCGGCGCGCCTGCAACGGGGCGATGCGGCCGGCGCCATCCCTATCTCCCGCTGCCGAGCGGGCTGCCGAGGCTCTTCGCCGTGGCCTCGATCCAGTCGCGATGGAGCGACACCAAGGTCACGCCGGTGACGCCGCCGCAACCACGGCTGCCCCCCGGCCCGGTGGCCCAGCCGGTGACGCCCGCCACCGCCCCGTCGCGGAAGGCGGGGCCGCCACTGTCGCCGGTGCAGGCGCCGGCCGCGCCCCCCGGTGCGGAGAGCCGCACCATGATGCCGCCCGTGATGCCGATGGAGGGCAGCGCCACCGCGCGCAGCGTGCCGGCGCTCTTGCCCTGGCCGTTGGCGACGACGCCATAGCCGGCGATCAGGAAGGCGGTGCCGTTTTCGGGCAGGCCATCGGCGTCCGCCAGCCGGGCGGTGCGGAAGCGCGCAGGCAAAGGCTCGGCGAGCTTCACGAGGGCGAGGTCCGGGGTCGGCCGGCGGGTCTCGAGCTGGCCGGCATCGAAGCGCGGATGCACGGCGATGCGCTTCGCCGGCACCAGCTTCGGCGGCCCGTCGCCGATGATGGCCACCGCATAGTCCGACGCCGGCGCCACGCAATGGGCGGCGGTGAGCACCAGATCGGGGGCCAGCACCGCGCCGGTGCAGGAGGCGCCGCGGGTGGAGACGATGAGCACCGTCTGCGCCGCCACCTCCGCCGCCGCCGGCGTGCCGCCCATGATGGCCTGCGCCGCGCCTGGAGCAAGAAGAGCCGCGACGAGCGCGAGGACGGGAAGGCGAACGGCGATCATCCCCCGTTTCTGCCGCCCGCCGGACGGTGCGTCAATGGCGGGCGGGGCTGGGAATTTCCTTTCCCCGCGAGGCGATGCCGTTCTGTCACAGCGCCGCCGACATCGTGTCTTGGGCTTGGCCGTGTGCGGTTTTTCGCGTGGTGGCTTCCGGCGGCGGGGGGTGTACCGCCTGATTTCGCCGTGTCTCCCGCCGGCTCTTGGCCCCGCCGGGCTGCCCCCTCCCCAGCCCTCCCCCGCAGGCGGGAGAGGGAGCGCATCGCGCGGGCGGGGATCGCTGTTTCCATCTTCGACCGCCGCCCCCAAACATCCACCGGAGCCCCCCATGGCAGACCTTGTCGCCGGCCCCGCCGCCGAGCCGCTCACGCGCGCCGAGGCGAAGGCCTATCTGCGCATCGACCACACGGACGAGGATGCCCTCCTCGACGCCCTCGTCACCGCCGCCCGGCGCCGGGTGGAGGTGGAGACCGGCCGCGCGCTGATGGAGCAGACCTGGCGCTTCAGCCTCGATGCCTGGCCCCTGCGCGGCATCATCCCCGCCCCCGTGTCGCCGGTGCGGCAGATCCTCAGCGCCACCGTCGCGGCGGCGGACGGGACACCCGTGGCGCTGCCCGCCGGCGCGCTGGCGCTGGTGGGCGATCGCGCCCCCGCCCTGTTCCGCGTGGAGCCGGGGCGGGTGAGCGCGCCGCTGGTGCGCCATGGCGGCATCATCATCACCTTCACCGCCGGCTATGGCCCCGATGCGGCTGACGTGCCGGCGGATCTGGTGCAGGTGGTGCGCCTGCTGGTGGCGCACTTCTATGAGCATCGCGACGGGCCGGGCGAGGCCACCGCGCTGCCCGCCGCCGCGCGGGCGCTGATGGCGCCCTATCGCGTGGTGCGGCTGTGAGCGTCGGGGGCCTGCGTCACCGCCTGACGCACCAGACCGCCGTGGACCTGCCCGACGGGGCCGGCGGCATCGCCCGCACCTTCCTCACCGTGGATGTGCTGTGGGGCGCCATCGAAGCCCTCTCCACCGACTACGGCCTCGCTGAGGAGCGTGCGCGGGCGAGCCGCCTGCTGCGCCTCACCGTGCGCGCGCCCAACACCGTCGCCGCTGGCGACCGCCTGCTCCATGCCGGCCGCCGCTTCCATGTGGAGGCGGTGGTGGACGCGGACGGGCGCGGCCGCTTCCACCACATCCGCTGCCGCGAGGAAGAGACATGAAGGCGACCATCGGCACCAGCGGCCTCCAGGGCCTGGGGTTCCAGGGGCTGGCCCAGCGCCTCGCCGCCCGCCATCTGCCCGCGGCCCAGGCGGAAGCCGCTGCCCGCGCCGCGCGGGAACTGGCCGCCGAGATCACCGCCGAGACCGGCGCCCCCGCCACCATCGCCGGATCGCCGTTGCGGCCGGTGGTGCGGGTTGCCGATCCCGCGCTGCTGGCGCGCATCCGGGGCGGGCTGGGGCGGCCGGGCGATCCGGTGCTCGACCGCATCCGCCTCGCCTTCGCCCGGAGGCGCCCGTGAGCGTGCCCCTCGACAGCCCGGCGCTGGCCCTGCGGGCGGCGCTCCACGGGGCCCTCGTCGCCGATGGGGCGCTCACCGCGCTGCTGGGCGGCCCGCGCATCCATGACGTGCCGCCGGCGGAGGCCGACTTCCCCTTCGTGGCGCTCGGGGAGGCGGTGGTGGCCGACTGGTCCACCGCCACCGAGGCCGGCACCGAGCATGCGCTGACGCTGCACGTCTTCTCCCGCTCCGGCGGGCGGGCGGAGGCCTATGCGGTGGCGGAAGCGGTCGCCCAGGCGCTGCACGATGCGCCGCTGGCGCTCGCCGGCCATCGGCTCGCCAATCTGCGCGCCACCACCGCCGAGGTCCGCCGCGACAGCGATGGGCGCACCTTCCACGCTCTGGTGCGGTTCCGCGCCGTCACCGAGCCCCTTTGAGTTTTGGGACGTGAATTTTCGGAGATCGAGATGGCCGCGCAGAAGGGCAAGGACCTGCTCCTCAAGATGCATGACGGAACCCAGTTCACCACGGTGGCGGGCCTGCGCTCGCGCACGCTGGCCTTCAACGCCCAGAGCGTGGACGTGACCCATTCCGACAGCGCCGGGCGCTGGCGCGAGCTGCTGGACGGGGCGGGGGTGAAGCGGGCGTCGGTCTCCGGCTCCGGCGTGTTCAAGGATGCCGCTTCCGACGCGCTGGTGCGGCAGACCTTCTTCTCCGGCGTGCTGGCCTCCTGCCAGGTAGTGATCCCGGATTTCGGCACCGTCACCGGGCCGTTCCAGATCACCGCGCTGGAGATCGCCGCCGAGCACGACCGCGAGGTGACCTTCGACCTGACGCTGGAAAGCGCCGGGGAACTCGCCTTCGCCGCGCTTTGACGCCGGCCCCGAAAGGACATCCCATGCCCAATGCCCGACGCGGCGAGATCGCGGCCGTGCTCGATGGACGCCCGTGCGTCCTGGTGCTCACCCTCGGTGCCCTCGCGGAGCTGGAGAGCGCCTTCGGCGCCGACGACCTCATGGCGCTGGCCGCGCGCTTCGAGACCGGCCGCCTGTCGGCCCGCGACGCGGCGTGCATCATCAAAGCCGGCCTCAACGGCGCGGGCGAGAGCGTGACCCTCGCCGAGGTGGAGCGCATGCGCGCCGACGGCGGGGCGGCGGGCTTTGCGCGCATCGTCGCGGATCTTCTTGCCATCACCTTTGCCGCCGACGGGGCGGCGGAGGCGCCGGCGTCCCCTCCGTCGCCGCAGCGGGCCTGAGGCCGGAACCCTTCGCCGCCCGTCCCTTTCCCTGGGCGGCGGCCATGGGCGCCGGCTTCGGCCTGCTGCGGCTGAGCCCCGATGCCTTCTGGCGCATGACGCCGCGCGAGCTGGCCGCCGCCGTTTCAGCGCTCCTGCCGCCCGCGCCGGAGCGCCTGTCGCGACCCGATCTTTCCGCGCTGATGACGCGCTTCCCCGATCTGTCCTGAGGCCGACCCATGACCGAAACCGTCGACATCGCCATCGAAGTGGACACCCGCACCGCCAAGGCGGCACTGGGGGAGGTGGAGGTGTCCGCCAAGGGCTTCGCCTCGGCGCTGGCCTCCGCCTTCACCGGCATCGCCGTGCAGGGCAAGGACCTCGGCAGCGTGCTGGAACAGCTCGCCACGCGGCTCTCCAACCTCGCCCTCACGGCGGCCCTCAAGCCCCTGGAGAGTGGGCTGTCCTCGCTGTTCTCGGGGGCGGCCGGCGGGCTCGGATTTGCCCAGGGCGGGGTGATCTCGGACGGGCGGGTGATGCCGTTCGCGCGCGGCGGCGTGGTGGCGGCGCCCACCTATTTTCCCCTCGGCGGCTCCAGCCTCGGCCTCATGGGCGAGAAGGGCGCGGAGGCTATTTTGCCGCTGGCGCGGGGCGCCGATGGCAAGCTGGGCGTGCGCTCGGCGGAAGGGGCGGGACGGGCGGCGGTGACGGTGAATGTCTCCACCCCGGATGTGGCCGGCTTCCGCCGCTCCGAGGCCTATCTGTCGGGCCTGGTGGCGCGGGCGGTGGCGCGCGGCCAGCGCGGGGCGTGAGCGCCGGGTTTCAACGCGTGCTCTTCCACGGGTCGCTGGCGGCGGCGGTGCCGCTGCCGGAGGGGGTGCCGCCGAACTGGTTCGGCGCGCCGGTGAGGGCGGAGCCGCTGAAGCCGTCCGCCCGCACCGTCGCGCCCGTGCGCACGCAGGACGTGCCGCCCGGCACCTTCTGAAAGCCGGCGCCGTACTGGGCGCAGCTGGTATCCTCTTTCTTCGCGGCCGCCGACTGGGCGTGCGCGCCACTCGCCAGAAGGAGCGTGGCGAGGCCGGCGCCCAACGCTCCGGCACGCCGCAATGGGTGTCCTCCATGGCGCGCCAGACGCGCCGGGCGCGGCGCGGGGCAGGGCGGGAGCGATGCTGCATCAGGCATGGGGCGGGTCCGGATTGCTCCCGCCGCTTGAGGCGGGACGGGCGGACCATAGCGCGCCCGCAGCTGTGGGAAAATCCCCCGGTTCGACGGTGCGCATGCCTCAACGCCAGGTCGGCATTGGAAAAACAGCACCGGGAAACGGGGACCGCGCGGCGCGTTCCGGCCGCTTGATGGCGGGCGAAGGACGCGGGGCGATGATCGGTCCCGGCATGCACCTCAGGACGGTGCGGTTTCGAGGGCGTGTGTCTTGGAGGGCACGTCTTGGAAGGCGTGTCTTGGAGGGCACGTCGACGAATGGTGCACCTCAGCGCATGCACGCCTTAGGCGCCGATGCGATACCAGGCTCAGAGCCTTCTGCGCCGCACGACCTGACGGGGATCGCCGCGACGCCGGTGCGGGCCGACAACCGGAGCCTGAAGAGGTGCGATGACGACGGACCGTGAGAAGGAACAGCCCGTGAGAAAGAACAGCCGGTCTTTTAAGAACGCAAGCACAGGCCGCATCCGTTCCGCCGATCCGGATGCGGGCCCTGTTCAACCGCCGCCCGTGGGCGACAGGCCTGTTTCGCTCCGATGGGACACCACAGCACAGGGCCGAGTGCCAGCCATCGGGGAAGCGAACCTCACTTCTTGGCGGCGGCCTTGGGGGCCTTTGCAGCAGTCTTCGGAGCGGCGGCCTTTGCAGCGGCAGGCTTCGGAGCAGCCGGGGCGGGAGCAGCAGCCTTGGGAGCAGCAGCCTTGGGGGCAGCAGCTTTCTTGGCGGCCGGCTTCGCAGCGGCCTTCGGGGCGGCGGCCTTCGGAGCGGCGGCCTTGGGGGCAGCAGCCTTGGCGGCAGCAGGTTTGGCGGCCGCAGGCTTGGCCGGTGCGGCCTTGGCTTCTGGCGCGGGCTCGGCCTTGGGGGCAGCAGCCTTGGGAGCGGCAGCCTTCTTGGCAGCGGGCTTGGCTGCGGCAGCCTTCGCGGGGGCTTTCACCTCGGCGGGCTTAGCTGCAGCGGGCTTGGCTGCAGCCTTGGCCGGCTTCGCGGCGGCGGGCTTGGCAGATGCAGCCTTCGGTGCCGGCGACTTGGCCGCCACGGCCTTCGGCGCGGTCTTTTCAGCGGCAGGCTTTTCAGCTGCGGCCTTCTTTGCGGCGGCGGGCTTGGCTGCCGCCTTGGGGGCAGCGGCCTTGGGGGCAGCAGCCGGTTTGGGCGCCGCGGCTTTCGCGGGGGCCTTCGCTGCGGCGGCCTTCGGGGTCGCTGCGGCAGTCGCTGGGGAAGTCGCTGCGGTCTTGGGTGCTGTGCTTTTGGCGACCGCCGCCTTGGGAGCGGCCTTC
The DNA here is from genome assembly GCF_043194565.1 of Xanthobacter autotrophicus ATCC 700552. Classification (GTDB taxonomy): domain Bacteria; phylum Pseudomonadota; class Alphaproteobacteria; order Rhizobiales; family Xanthobacteraceae; genus Xanthobacter; species Xanthobacter autotrophicus_F. The sequence goes on from NZ_JBAFVS010000009.1 coordinate 7,514, forward strand.
GCCGCAGCCTTCGGGACGAGTGCCTTTTCGGCGGGTTTCTCGGCGGCGGCGGCCGGTTTTTTTGCGGGCTTGGGGGCCATGCTTTCGCTCCATGCTCAACGGGGCGGGGCAAAGTCAAGGCGTCACGTTCAACTATGTCAAGGCCATCTCTACTGTTTTCGCCTAAGAATTGGGGAATAGGGGCATCATATGGCCGCCTTCCATGAGATTTTGTTCCCGCTGGAGGTCGCATTGGGCGCTTCGGGCGGTCCCGAGCGCGTCACGGAAGTGGTGACGACCGCGTCCGGACGCGAGGAACGCAACACGCGACAGGCTGATTCGCGTCGGCGCTGGGACGCCGGATACGGGGTGAAGAGCCTCGCCGCGCTCGCCGATGTGGTGACGTTTTTCGAGGAGCGTCGCGGGCGTCTCTACGGCTTCCGCTGGCGCGACCGGCTCGACCACTCCTCGGCCCCGCCGGGGCACGCCGTGACGCCCCTCGACCAGGTGATCGGGGCCGGCGACGGCACGCGCGCAACCTTCGCGCTGACGAAGACCTACGGCGGCCTCCACGCGCCCTATGCGCGGGCCGTCACCAAGCCCGTTGCGGGCAGCGTGCGCGTTGCCGTGAACGGGGTCGAACGCATTGAAGGCACGCACTTTTTTCTGGACGCGACGCGCGGCGAGATCACCTTCGCCGCGGCCGCCGTCCCAGCATCGTCGGCCCTCGTGTCGGCCGGCTTCACCTTCGATGTCCCGGTGCGTTTCGACACCGATTTCCTCGAGGTGAATCTCACCGCCTTCGCCGCGGGCGACATCCCGCGCATCCCCGTCATCGAGATCCGCGTGTGAGGCCAGATGCGCACCCTTCCTTCCGCCCTCGCGGCCCATCTCGCATCGGGCGCGACCACCTTGTGCCATGCCTGGCGCGTGACCCGGCGCGACGGCCTCGTCACCGGCTTCACCGATCATGATCGCGACCTCGTGGTCGACGGGCTCGCCTGCAAGGCGGCATCGGGCATTTCCGGCTCGCAGAGCACCCACGCCGCCGGCCTCGCGGTGACCGGCGCGGAGGTCTCCGGCGCGCTGTCCCACGATGCGCTGTCGGAGGATGATCTCGCCGCCGGCCTCTATGACGGCGCGTCCGTCGACCTGCTGCTGGTGAACTGGCAGGACCCCGGCCAGCACCTCCTCCTGAGGCGCGGCACCATCGGCGAGGTGCGCGCCCAAGATGGCGTCTTCACCGCCGAGATCCGCAGCCTCTCCGATGGCCTCAACCAGACCCGCGGGCGCCTGCTGTCCTCGACCTGCGATGCGGATCTGGGCGACGGGCGCTGCGGCGTGGACCTCACCCTCCCGGCCCATGCGGCGAGCGCCATTGTGGCGGCGGTCCCGGGCGCGCTGAGCCTGCGCGTGACCGGCCTTTCCGCCTTCGCGGAGGCGGCCTTCGCGCGGGGTCGCGCGCGGTTTTCGAGCGGTGCCAACGCGGGCTTCGTCACCGAGGTGAAGGCGCATCTGGTGGATGCCGAGGGGGTGTTGCTGCGCCTGTGGCAGCGCCCGCCGTTCGCGGTGGCGGAGGGGGACGGGATCGCGCTCACCGCCGGGTGCGACAAGCAGTTCGCGACCTGTCGCGACCGCTTCTCGAACGCACTCAATTTCCGCGGCTTCCCCCACATGCCCGGCAACGATTTCGTCATCTCCGTCGCCATTCCCGGCGAGGGCGGATACGACGGGAGCCTCATGGAATGACCGCGTCCCTCACCCGCGCCGCCGTCCTCGCCGAGGCGCGCGGCTGGATCGGCACGCCCTACCTCCATCGCGCCTCGCTGAAGGGGCAGGGGGCGGATTGCCTCGGCCTCGTGCGCGGGGTGTGGCGGGAGCTGATCGGCCCCGAGCCGGAGGCCATGCCGCCTTACGCGCCGGATTGGGCCGAGGCCGGCCGCCGCGAGACCCTGGCGGAGGCTGCGCGACGCTGCCTTACGGCCGTGCCGGTGGAAGCGGCGCAGCCCGGCGACGTGCTGCTGTTTCGCTTCCGCGCGCACCTTCCGGCCAAGCACGCCGCCATCCTCGCCGAGGGCGGGCGCATGATCCACGCCTATGACGGGGCGTGCGTGTGCGAGGGGCACCTTGCGCCCTGGTGGCGCCGCCGCCTCGCCTTCGCCTTCGCCTTTCCGGGGGTGAGGTAGGGGCGCTGCCCGTGCGTGGCGCTATTCAGGACTCGACCGGCCCGAGGGCTTGCGCCGCGGCGCTTTTTTCGGGGCGGAGGCATGGGCGCGCAGCCAGTCGATGGCGCCGGGCGTCTTCTCCCATCCCGAGCGGAAGTCGAGGACATATTCGATCGCTTCGTTCGCGTCGCCGGGTGTGTAGTAGGGCGACAGGCGCGCGGGGATCGGCTTCTCGCCGGTGAGGAAAGCCGGCACGTGGGGGTTCTCTGCCATGGCCTTGGCCAGCAGCTTGCGGTTCTGCGCGTCGTCGCCGGACCGGCGGAAGGCCGCCAGCGGCCTCGTCCAGGACCACGCGGCCGCGCTGTCCTCGGGATACGTCTCGAAGAGCGCCGCGAGGTCGTCGTCACGTCCCGCCTCCAACAGGACGGCGGCCAGGATGTGGCGGGCGCCCTGGTTGTCATTCGGGTTCAGCCGCAGCATCTCGCGCAGGTGGTCGATGGCCGCTGCATGGTCGCCGCGCACCTTCTCGGTGCATGCGAGGCCGAACAGCGCGCGCATGAAGGGGCGGGTTTCGAGGAGGCCCCAGAAGTCCCCCTCGTCTTTCTTGAAGGCCGCCGCGCCGAGCGCGGCGCGCCCGGCTTCCTCTCCGCGGCGCCACAGGTCGAGTGCCGCATCGGAGCCGACTTCGGCGTGCTCGGCCAGAAGCACGTAGGCATCCGCACAGAGGGCGCTGACGGTCAGCGCCTTCTCGGCGAGCGCAATGCGGCGCTTGGCCGTGCGCGCATCCCATGCCTCATAGATCAGCTCCTGCGCACGATCGAGCACATCTTCTTCGCTGGGTTTCGACTTGCGTGCCATCTCGCTTTCCTGTCGGACCATACGAACACGATAGCTGCCCTCCGCACCCACGGCGACGATCTTCGCGTGAACGTCCACACGCTGACACCCCGGCCGTTTCGTGCCCCCCTCCCAAACCCTTTAGGATATCCCATGGCGACCCTGCTTCTCGGCGCCGCCGGCAGCCTTGTCGGCGGCGCGCTGTTCGGGCCCGTCGGCGCCATCGCCGGGCGGGCGCTGGGCGCCCTCGGCGGCTCGGTGATCGATGGCGCGCTGTTCGGCGGCAGCCGCTCGCGCAACACCCAGGGCCCCCGCCTCACCGACCTCGACGTGATGGGCTCCACCGAGGGCACGCCGCTGCCCCGCGTCTACGGCCGGGCCCGCCTTGCCGGGCAGGTCGTTTGGGCGACGCAGCTGAAGGAGGTGGCCACCACCGCCACCCAGTCCACCGGCGGCAAGGGCTCCAGCCTGACCTCTTCCGCGCCGACCACCACGACCTACACCTACTACGGCAATTTCGCCGTGGCGGTGTGCGAGGGGCCGGTCTCGCGCATCGGCCGGATCTGGGCCGACGGCAAGCTGCTGGATACCCGACGCCTGACCGTGCGCCTCCATCTCGGCGACGAGACACAGGCGCCGGACCCCCTGATCGAGGCCCGCCAGGGGGTGGCCGCCACGCCGGCCTATCGCGGCGTCGCTTATGTGGTGTTCGAGAACCTGGACCTCACCGACTACGGCAATCGCCTGCCCCAGATCACGGTGGAGGTGGAGCGCGCGGTGGGCGCGCTGGAACGGCAGGTGCGGGCGGTGACGCTGATCCCCGGCGCCGGCGAGTTCGCCTATGACACGCGCACCATCCGCCAGCTGCACGGGCCGGCGCGCTACGGGCGGGAGAACCGCCATGTCAGCACCGCGTCGAGCGATTTCGAGGTGGCCCTCGACCAGCTCATGGGCACCTGCCCGAACGTGGAGCAGGTGTCCCTCGTGGCCGCCTGGTTCGGCGACGACCTGAGGGCGGGGGCCTGCACCGTGCGCCCGCGCACCGAGCGCTCCGGCAAGGAGACGTCCGTCGCCTGGATCGTGAGCGGCGAGACACGGTTCAGCGCCCTCGCGGTCTCCCAGTACGAGGGCCGTTCGGCCTATGGCGGCACCCCCTCCGACGAGAGCGTGGTGCGGGCCATCACGCGGCTGAACGAGGCCGGCCTGAAGGTGACGCTGAACCCGTTCCTGATGATGGACATTCCCGCCGACAACACCCGCCCCGATCCCTGGACCGGCGCCGCCGCCCAGCCGGCCTATCCCTGGCGCGGGCGCATGGTGTGCGATCCGGCGCCGGGGCAGCCGGGAACGGTGGACGGAACCGCCGCGTGCGGGACGCAGGTGGCGGCCCTGTTCGGCACCGCCGCGCCCACCGATTTCACCCGCTCCGGTTCGGCGGTTTTCTATCACGGCCCGGCCGAATGGAGCCTGCGGCGCATGGTGCTCCACTATGCCCATCTCGCGGTGGCGGCGGGGGGCGTGGAGGCCATCCTCATCGGCTCGGAGATGGTGGCGCTCACCCGCCTCACCGACGACACCGGCGCCTGTCCCGCCGCCGTCGCGCTGGCCGCCCTCGCCGCCGATGTGAAGGCGGTGGTGGGCGCCGGCACCCGCGTCTCCTACGCCGCCGACTGGACCGAATATGGCGCGCAGGTGATGGCCAACGGCGATGTGCGCTTCCCGCTGGACGCGGTGTGGAGCGCCCCGGCGGTGGACTTCATCGGCATCGATTTCTACCCGCCGCTGGCCGACTGGCGCGACGGCGCCGGCCACCTCGACGCAGCGTTGGCCAGCGACATCCACGACCGCGCCTATCTGAAGGCCAACCTCACCTCCGGCGAGGCGTTCGACTGGTTCTATGCGGATGAGGCCGCCCGCGCCGCGCAGGCGCGCACCTCCATCACCGACGGCGCCCATGGCGAGCCCTGGCTGTACCGCCAGAAGGACCTGAAATCCTGGTGGGCCAATGCCCATCACGAGCGCGTCGCCGGCACGCGTCTGGCCACGCCCACCGCGTTCGCGCCCGGCGCCAAGCCCATCCGCCTGATGGAAACGGGCTGCCCCGCCGTGGACAAGGGCGCCAACCGGCCGAGCGTCTTTCCCGACGCCAAGTCCTCCGAGAACGCCCTGCCGCCCTTCTCCACCGGCGCGCGGGATGACCTGATCCAGCGCCGCTTCCTGGAAGCCGTGCTCGGCGCCTTCGCCCCCGATGCGGACGAGGCCGACAATCCGCCCGCGCCCCTCTATGGCGGGCGCATGGTGGAGGCGGCATTCGCGTGGACCTGGGACGCGCGGCCCTTCCCGCAATTCCCCCTCGCGGAGACGGTGTGGGCCGATGGCGCCAACTGGGCCACCGGCCACTGGCTCACCGGCCGTCTCGGCGGCGCCCCCCTCGACGGGCTGGTGGCGACGCTCTGCGCCGATTTCGGCGTCGGCGATGTGGAGGCCTCAGCCCTCTCCGGCGCGGTGGATGGCTATGTGGTGGATCAGCCCATGGCCGGCCGCGACGCGCTGGAACCTCTGGCCCGCGCCTTCGGCTTCGAGGCCGGGGAGGCGGAGGGCCGCATCGCCTTCCGCTCCCATGGCGCCGGGCCGGTGACCGAGATCGGCGCCGACGACCTGGTGCGCAGCGAGGACGACCCGCTCGTGTCCTCCACCCGCGCGCAGGAAAGCGAGCTGCCGCTTCAGGTCTCCATCGGCTTCGTGGACAGCCTGAAGGATTATCGCCGCGCCACCGTCTCCTCCCGCCGGCTCAAGGGCGGCAGCCGCCATGTGAGCCATGCGGACCTCGCCGTCGTCGCCTCCGATGCAGCCATGGCGCGGGCCGCCGATATCTGGCTTCAGGACCTGTGGGCGGGACGCGAGACCGTCACCTTCTCGCTGCCGCCCTCGCAGCGCGCGCTGACGCCGGGCGACCTCGTGCGCCTCACCATGGACGGGCGCGCGCGGCTCCTCGAAATCACCGGCGTGGAGGAGGCGGAAGCCCTCGCGGTCACCGGCCGCAGCATCGAGCCGGAGGTGTTCGACGCGGCGCTGGCGCAGGGGTCGGGCGGCAGCGTGGCGCTGCCCGCCGTGTCCGGCCCGCCGGATGTGCTGGTGCTGGACCTGCCCGCATTGTCGGAGGCGGAACCCGCGCCGCTGCAATATCTTGCCGCCGCAGCGACCCCCTGGCCGGGGACGCTCGCCATCTGGCGCTCGGGGGATGGCGAGAGCTTCGAGGTGGTGGCGCCGGTCACCGCATCCGCGACCCTGGGGACGCTGATTTCCGACCTTCCACCGGGGCCGGTCTGGCGCTTCGACCACTGGAACAGCGTCGATGTGATGCTGCAATCCTCCCTGCTCGTCCCGGCCAGCGCGCACGCCGTGCTGGGCGGCGCCAACCTCTCCGCGCTGGTGGCGGAGGGGCGGGCGCCGGAGGTCATCGCCTTCACCGGCGCCGAGCTGATCGACACCGACACCTATCGCCTCTCCGGCCTGCTGCGCGGCCTTGCCGGCACCGAGGCGGCGGGCTCCGAAAGCTGGCCGGCGGGAACGCGCCTGGTGCGTATCGACGGCACTTTGGTGGTCGTCGCGAGCGGCCTCTCGGCGCTGGGGCGCGGCTCCATCTACCGGGTCGGCGCGGCGCGGGACGACCAGGGGGCGGAGGATGTCACCGAAGTCACCGCCACCGCCACCGGCACCGCCTTGAGCCCGCTGTCGCCGGTGCATGTGCGCGGACGGCGCACGGCGGAGGGCGTGGCGCTCTCCTTCATCCGCCGCACCCGCCTCGCGGGCGATGGATGGGACGCGCTGGAGGTGCCCCTGGGCGAGGCCAGCGAGGCCTATCGGGTGGAAATCCTCTCCGGCGCCAGCGTGGTGCGCGCCTTCGAGGTGGGCGCGCCGCAGCTGCTCTATGGGGCCGCCGACGAGATGGCCGATTTCGGCGTGCCGCAGGCCGTCCTCACCGTGCGCGTCGCCCAGCGTTCCGCCAGCGTCGGACTGGGCGCGGCGGTGACGGCGGTGGTGGTGCCTTAACAAGCCCGCCGCTCGTGTCCCGGACCAGCGACGGCGCAGCCGGAGCACCGAGCCGGGATCCAGCGCAAAGGTCCTGCGCAGCAGTCGATACCAGCGCTGCCGGGTTCAGAAGCGCCTGCGGCGGATTCCTGCGCTGGGCCCCGGCTCTCCTTCCGCTCGCGCTCCAGTCGACCGGGGCACGTCGGCGCGGCCTGAGCACCGCCTCGGCGCTCTCGCCCCCTCTCCCCCAACCCTCTCCGAGGCCCCCATGACCGACCAGTCGGCCAACCTCGCGTTGCCCTATATCGCGGCGGCGCAGGCGCAGAAGCATGTCACCCATAACGAGGCCATCCGCCGCCTCGATGCCTTGGTGCAACTGGTGCTGGAAAGTGCCACCGCCACCGCCCCGCCGTCCGTCCCCGCCGAGGGCGCGCGCTGGTTCGTGCCGGCCGGCGCCACCGGCGCCTTCGCGGGGCACGCGGGCTCCATCGCCGCCCATGAGCAGGGCGCGTTCGATTTCCTGCCGGTGGCCCAGGGCTTCCTCGCCTTCATCCGCGACGAGGGGCGGCTCGGGCTGTTCGATGGTGACGCCTTCGTCTCGCCCTTCGCCGCGAGCGCCCATCGCGCCGCCATCGCGGGACAGGTGATGGAAGAGGATGTGACGCTGGCCGGCGCCTTCGTGGAGACGGCCATGGCCATCCCGGACCGGGCCATCGTGCTCGCCGTCTCCACCCGCACGCTTGCCGCCGTGACCGGCGCAACCTCTTACGATTGCGGCATTTCCGGAGAAGCTTCCAAATTCGGCGGCAGCCTTGGCGCGGCGGCGGGCGCCACCAACGTGGGCGTCATCGGTCCCACCGCCTTCTATGCCGCGACGCCCGTGCGCCTCACCGCCAACGGCGGCAGCTTTACCGGCGGCACGGTGCGCGTCGCGCTCCACTTGCTCACCTGTTCCGCGCCCGAGGCGTGAGGCCAGCGGCCCCGGTCTCGACCGGTGCCGAGACGGTTTCGCTCAAGCGCCGCGCGGGCCTGGACCCGAGGCCGCGCTCCAGCCTTTGCCCTCCATCGGAGATCCCCATGCCCTACGATCCCGCCCGCGATCCCCTGAAGGGGTTCGCGGCCTCCCTGTCGTCGCCGGCGCGCCAACTGGTGCGCATCACCCCCGCCGACGGCGCCGACCTTGCCACCTATGCCAAAGCCCTGTGGGTGTTCGTGCCCGAGGACGTGGCCGAAGGCGTCGCCACCATCCGCATCACCCCCGTCGCCGGCGGCGATGCCGACACGGTGGATGTCCTTGCGCTCCCCGGCCTCCAGCCGCTGCCGCCCTGCCAGGTGCGGCGGGTGTGGGCCACCGGCACCACCGCCGGCCTTTCCATCTACGCCCTCACCGACCGCTGACCCGCCCGCGGCCCGGCGCGCGCCGCGCGCGGTCGTGAGCCGGGCGGTGTGCCGGGCGGTGTGCCGGGTCCTGCGGGCGGGGCACCGAACCGCGAGGTCCCCATGCTGTCGCTTTCCCTTTCCCTCGCTTCGCTCTGGCGGCGGGCCGGCCTGCCATCCCGAAAGGTGGTGGGCGGTGTCGCCGTGGAGCGTCTGCGGAGCCGCAGTGGCGGCTTCCTCTCGTCCGGCACGGGTCGGGCTCTTTACGGAAGGATTTCCTGATGTTGTTGATTAATGACCCCGATTTCTCCGCGGTCCGGACCCTGGCGGAGAGCTACAGCCGCACCCGCTGGGTCGGCATCGGCCAGCGCGGCGTCGGCTTCACCGGCGATGCCGGCACTGATGCCACCAACAATTCCTTCAACAACTGGTCGCGGCACTTTCTTCCCAACGGGCGGACGCTGCGGGCCATCCGGGTGGAGTGGTCGCGGGGCGACATCAACGTGGACGGCGAGGCCGACCGCGTCCAGGACATTACCAGTTTCGCGGCGAGCATCGTCATCAACAGCGTCGTGCATCGCCTGTTCTTCGGCGGCCAGCCCTCCACCACCATCACCGCCGGGCGCGGCACCCTCCTGTCGGATCCCCTGTGGATCGACAGCGCGGCGGCGACCGACTTCATCGTCCGCGCCTACGGCAAGTGGACCGGCACGCTGAAGCTGGCCGCCACCCCCGACAGCACGGTGGTCCTGACCGGCGAAGGCTGCAATCGCGGCACCGACCTCACCAACCGGACCATGGACGCCTTCGACGCCGCCGCCCCGGTGAATTCCGGCAGCGGCCTGTTCACCCCGGTGGCGATCCACGCGCTGCTGGACGGTGATACGCCGGTCATCGGCCTGCTCACCGACAGCATCGGCAAGGGCACCAACGACACCTCGCCCACCACCACCTATGGCTGGAAGGGCTACATCCAGAAGAGCCTGCAGAATGCCCTGCCGTGGGTCTATACCGGGCGCGGCGGGCACCGCATCTGGTACCTGGCCTCCCGCGACGACGGCGAGCGCTCGGTGCTGATGAACAGCGGGATCACTCACCTGATCCTCGCCATGGTCACCAACGACCTCTGGATCGGCCGCACCAAGGCGCAGATCCTGGCGGATACGCAGACGGTCTGCGCCCGCTACTGGGACTATGGGGTGAAGACCTACATCGTCACCTGCCCGCCGCGTACCACCGGCACCTATACCTCGGCGGCGGGCCAGTCCATCTACGATGCCGCCAAGGAACCGGTGCGCCTCGACTACAACGACGACGTGCGCGCCAACTGGATCTCCTACGGGCACTCCGGCCTGATCGACATGGCGGCGGTGCTCGAGGACCCGGCGGCGCCCGGCAAGTGGGTGTCGTCCGGCGCCGTCGCCCGCACCAATGACGGCGTGCACCCCAACACCAGCGGCGTGAACAACCTCGTCGCCGCCGGCATCGTCACCCCGTCCATGTTTACCTGACCGGGTTCACCTGACCGGCACGCCACGGCGGCGGGAGGCCCCGCTCGGGGCTCGCGCAGCCGTGGCGACGGGTGACCCTTCAACGCCATCCGGGCGGCCTCGCGCCGCGTTGACCCGCGACGCCGCCCGCTCTGTTCCATCGTTCCTTCGTCGCGTGGGCCGGTGTCCGAGCCGCGCGGAAAACTGCTTCAGGATGATATCCATGGCCAAGACGAGCTTCGCGCCGGCGCTCCATGCCGTGCTGCGCCACGAGGGCGGCTATTCCAACCATCCCGACGATCCCGGCGGCCCCACCATGAAGGGCGTCATCCAGCGCGTCTATGACGGCTACCGGCGCGGCAAGGGGCTTGGCGTGCGCCCGGTGCGCGAGATCGCGGAGGAGGAACTCCAGGACATCTATCGCCGCCAGTACTGGAACGCCATCCGCGCCGACGAACTGCCGGAGGGCATCGATTATGTGGTGTTCGACGGGGCGGTGAATTCCGGCCCCGGCCAGTCGGTCAAATGGCTGCAGCGGGCGCTGGGCCTGCCGGCGGACGGGGAGATGGGGGCGGTGACTTTGGCCGCCGCCCGCACCGCGGCGGAAACGGCGCCGGCCCGGCTCGTGGACGCCATCTGCGACCGCCGCCTCGCCATGCTGAAGGCGCTCAAGACCTGGCCGGTGTTCGGCCGCGGCTGGGGGCGGCGGGTGGAGGAGGTGCGCAAGGCCGGCAAGGCTTGGGCGACGGGTGCCGGTCCCGCCCGCCGCATTCCGGTGCTGGAGGGGCAGGGCAGCACGATCCCGGCCGGCAAGGCCCCTGTCGCCAGTGCCCGCCCGGGGCCGAAGCCGCAGGCGGGTGCCGGCGCGGCGGCGGGCGGCCTCGCCGCTTCCGCCGTGTCCGAGGCGGCACGCCAGATCGCCCCCCATGCGCAGGCGTCCGCGACCCTCGCCCTCGTCTTCACGGGCCTGACCCTGCTCGGCCTCGCCCTCACCCTCGGCGGCGTCACCTATGTGTGGTGGAGCGCCCGCGCCGGGGCGCGCCGAGCGGCGATCCTCGATCTCCTGCCCACCGGGCCGGCGTCGTGAGCGGCCTTGCCCATCTCCTCGGCTACGGCGTGCCCTGGTGGCTCTGGGCCGTGGCCGGCCTTCTCGCCGTCGCGGCGCTGATGCGGGTCGCGGGACCGCGCGCGGCGCTCGCGGCGGCGGCCGTGCTCGCTTTCGTCCTCGCGCACCGCAAGGGCGCGCAGCAGGGCTATTCCCACGCCATCAAGGAAGGAGAACGCGATGCCGAGCGCATCCTCGATACGGCGCGCGCTGCGCGGGCCGGCGCTGATCGCCGCGATGCTGACGCTCGCCGGCTGCGCGACGACGACGGGTTCCGGCGCGAGTAAGGTCTATTGCGCCGCGGCCCAGCCCCTCCGCTGGTCGGCGGCCGACAGCGACGCGACCATCCGCCAGGCGAAGGCCCACAACGCGGTGGGCCTTCGCCTGTGCAACTGGCGCTGATCCTGCTTTGACTGAGGGGCGCGCGGCCCTGCGGCGCCGTTCACGCTTGCTCCGCCGCGCGCCTCTGTCATTCTCGACGGGCCGGGCGGCGACGATGAAAACGTTATCCCTCAAAAAGGGGGATGCCGGCCGGCTGGCGCGTGCTCTAAGAGATGGAAAGCCGAAGCCGGAGGAAACCTGTGCGTCTTTTGGTGGTCGAGGACGATCCCGAGCTGAACCGACAGCTCGTCGAGGCCCTGTCCGACGCGGGCTATGCCGTGGATCGCGCCTATGACGGCGAGGAAGGGCAGTATCTCGGCGAGAGCGAGCCCTATGACGCCATCGTTCTCGATATCGGCCTGCCCAAGCTTGACGGCATCTCGGTTCTGGAGAGCTGGCGCCGTGCCGGCAAGGTCACCCCGGTGCTCATCCTCACCGCCCGCGACCGCTGGAGCGACAAGGTGCAGGGCTTCGACGCCGGCGCCGACGATTATGTCGCCAAGCCCTTCCACATGGAGGAGGTGCTGGCCCGCCTGCGCGCCCTGCTGCGGCGCGCCACCGGCCATGCCTCCAGCGAGATGACCTGCGGGCCGGTGCGGCTCGATACGCGCTCCGGCCGGGTCACCGTGGAAGGCAATCCGGTCAAGCTCACCTCCCACGAATACCGGCTGCTGAGCTACCTCATGCACCATGCCGGGCGCGTGGTGTCGCGCGGGGAGCTGGTGGAACACCTCTACGACCAGGATTTCGACCGCGATTCCAACACCATCGAGGTGTTCGTCGGGCGCCTGCGCAAGAAGCTCGACTGCGACGTTATCCAGACCGTGCGCGGCCTCGGCTATCTGCTCGCCGCGCCGGAAGGGCAGCGCTGAAGCGCGGAACCATGATGGAAAAAGCGTCGCGGCCCTCGGAATACGCCCCCGGCTCGCTGGCCTTCCGCCTCGTGCTTTCGGCGATGGGCATCACCGTGGTGGTGCTGCTGGTGGTCGGGTTCGTCCTGTCCTCGCTCTACCGCACCGCGGCCGAGCGCGCCTTCGACCGGCGGCTCGACGTGTACCTGAAGACCATCGTGGCGGAGGTGGCCAACGCCACCGACGATGCGCTTCCCGAGCCGATAGCCCTTGGCGATCCCCTGTTCGCCTTCCCCAATTCCGGCTGGTACTGGCAGATCACCCTTCTCTCCGGCAATGGCGAGGAGCGGCGGCGGGCCTCGCGCTCACTGGTGACGGGAGCGCTGCCGCTGCTGGCAAAGCAGGGCATCAAGAGGCGGCCCGGCCTGATGCGCGAGGGCTATGTGAAGGGCCCCCACGGCGAGGAGCTGCGCCTTGCCGAACGCGACGTGGATCTGGGCGCCAATGAGCGCTACGTGGTCTCCGTGGCGGCGGTGGCCTCCGAACTGGATGAGGAGATTTCCGCCTTCAACCTGGCGCTCGCCGGCACGTTGGTGGTGCTCGCCTGCGCCTTCCTGCTGGTGGTAATGGTGCAGGTGCGCTTCGGGCTGATGCCGCTGACGCGCATCTCGAAGGTGCTCGTCGACGTGCGCTCCGGCAAGGCGGAGCGGCTGGACGGCTCCTACCCGGATGAGATCGTCCCGCTGGTGCGGGAGGTCAACGCCCTCATCGACGCCAACAAGGAGATCGTGGAGCGCGCCCGCACCCATGTGGGCAACCTCGCCCACGCCCTCAAGACGCCGCTCTCCGTGCTGATGAACGAGGCCGGCACCAGGGACGATCCCCTCGCCATGCGGGTGCGCGACCAGGCCGGCGTGATGCGCGACCAGGTGGCCCACCACCTGGAGCGGGCGCGCATGGCGGCCCGCGTCTCCGTGGTGGCCAGCGTGTGCGAGGTGACGCCGGTCATCACCGCGCTCGCCCGCACCATGGAGAAGATCTACCGCACCAAGGATCTCGCCATTGAGGTTCACATCCGCGACGACGTCCATTTCCGCGGCGAGCAGCAGGACCTGGAGGAGATGGTGGGCAACCTCGTGGACAATGCCTGTAAGTGGGCCTCGTCCCGGGTCGAGCTGGAGGTATGTATCGGCCAGCCGAAATCCCCCGGTGATCGGGTCTTCTACCACGTCATCATCGACGACGACGGGCCGGGGCTGGATCCGGCGCGGCGGGTGGATGTGGGCCGGCGCGGGCGGCGGCTCGACGAATCAAAGCCGGGCTCGGGGCTCGGCCTGTCCATCGTGCATGAACTGGCGCTGCTCTATGGCGGCCGCTTCGAGCTGAGTTCCGCGCCCATCGGTGGCCTACGCACCGAGCTGGTGTTGCCGGCCGCCGCGCCGCCGCCCGCGGCCGCCGCGTCTTGAAGGGCGCGGCCCCGCCACAGGTGCAGGGCTGCGCTCCAGTGACGCGCCCGGAGCGCCTTCCCGTCCAAGTCTGTTTTCAGGCGGCCCGCGACCGCTTAAGAGGGAGGAGAGCCTTGGGGCGCGATGCGAGCAGATGGACTCCACCTGCTCGGTGAATCGCCCTCTGAACTCAAGGATGGAGCCGCGTTTTCTGATCGGACTGCGGTGCGATCCGATCGGCGCGTGCTCTGGTGTCGTCCCAGTGTCCTTGCGCGTGAGACCCCATCCGATGCCCGCCCGCATGGTTTGCGTCCGCTTCTGTGCCCTTGCCGCCCTCGCTTCGGCCCTCGGCGGTTGCGCGACGGAGTCCGGGCCGGGCCGGTCCATCGCCGCCCAGGCGGCACTGCCGACAGCCCCGGTCATGAGCGGGGCGGTCTCCGGAGGCCTCATCAGCGGCGGTATCGGCAACGGCCTCGACGAGGCCGACCGGCGCCGCGCCCTGGATGCCGAAATCTCCGCGCTGGAAACCGGCGGCCCGGGCTATCCCATCGGCTGGAAGGGCGAAAATGGCACCCACGGCACGGTGGTGGCCGGGCCGCCCTACAATCGCGCGGGCTTCCAGAGCTGCCGCGATTATTCCCACACCATCTACATCGACAACCGCCCGCAGATCGCCCGCGGCGCCGCCTGCCGCGCGGCGGACGGGCGCTGGCAGCCGGTGAGCTGAGGCGGTTGTCGGGAGGAATACCCGGCGTTTTCGAGCAAAGGGGATGCCGGCTGGCGTGAAAAGCGCGTCAACGTGCCCGCCGCGGGGCAGAAAACGCGCCCGTCGCCTGAGGCGGTGCGGGCGCTTATTTTCAGTGGCTCAGGACGATCAATAGGACATGAACAGGGGGACCTTGCAGTCCTCCAGCAGCGATTGGGTGACCCCGCCCAGCACCCATTCGCGCACGCGGGAATGGTTGAAGGCGCCCATGACGATCAGGTCCGCGTCAATGAGCGAGGCTTGCTCGCGCAGCGTGCCGGCGATGCCCTCAGGGCCCGCGACGAGGTTCTTCACGCTCACGTTCACGCCATGGCGAACCAGGTGAGGGGCAAGCTCGGCGCCGGGCACTTCGTGCGCCAGCTCCTTTTCCGAACCGATGGCGAGCACCTCCACCGTCTCGGCGGCCTTGAGGATGTCCATGGCGTCGTTGACCGCCCGCACCGCGCGGGCGCTGGCATCCCACGCCACCAGCACGCGATGGTGCCGGAAGGTGTCGAAGCCGGGCGGTACCACGAGCAACGGGCGCCCGCTTTCGAACAGCAGGCCCTCGATGAGGCCCCGGTCGGCATTGACCGTCGCCGTCTCCGCATCCAGCACCGAAATGTCGTGGACGCGGGCCTGGGCGATGAAGGTATCCACGAGCTGGGGGTAGGACAGCTGCGGCGTGTCCACAGAGGCGGCAACGCCGGCCGCGGCCGCATCGCCGCGCGCCCTTTCCGCCACCGCGTCGGCGAGGTGGCGCAGGCGACGGTTGTGCGCGGCCACGAGGCCGGAGGCCACGTTGCTCACGAAGGTGTTGCCCATCACCACCTTGAGAGAGGCGGCCTGAATGGTGGCATGGGCACCGGACTTCTGCGCCAGGGACAGCCCATAGGCGAGGGCGGAGGAGGGCTCGTCGATGCCTTCTTCCGTCATGCCGATGAGAACGCTTTTTATGTTCTGAAGCATTTTGGTTTTCCTCCACAGACACGGCACATTACCTAGCACGGTTAAGGTGTCGTTGCGTGAGGTCAACCAACGGAAAAGCTCCGGCTCCAACGTGAAAAGCGCGTGCTGAACGGGCCGGCGTGCCCGGGGGCGTCGCGACCGGTCCTCATCCCGCCAGCACTGCCGTGTCCGGCGCGATGCCCTTGGAGGTCGGTTCCCCGTCATCCAGGGGGGCAAGGTGGTCCAGCACCGTCTGGCGGAAGCGGGGCAGGCCCTTGTAGGCGGCGATGTCGGGGTGAAGGTCCCGCAGCACCCGGTGCAGGCGCCGGCGCCATTTCGGCACCCGCGCGATATCGGCCACGCTGGTGAGATAGCAGCGGATGCCGAACAGGATCGCATTGGAGCGCGGCAGGCGATAGAGGGTCTGCAACTCCACCCGCAGGTACACCTTCTGCGCTACGTTGTCCGGCGTGACGCTCGCCTTGTCCGGCCCCCACACCGGATAATTCTCCGGCGAGGTATCGAGGCGCGGATTGACCGTCATGGTCCAGTTGAGGCGCCGCACCGGCTGGCCATACTGAAGGCGCAGCAGGTATTTCAGCGCCCGGTCGAACACCCCCTTCTCGTGGGCCAGCGGCACCGGGCCATGCCATTGGTGGAAGCTCATGCCGATGTCGAATTCCAGCGACCAGTCGGCCTGGGTGGTCACCATGCCGCCGTCCACATAGAGGTTGTCGTCGCGCTGGTCCTGCAGGGTGAAGTCGCCCTGCGCCTGCCTCGTGATGTATTCGAACGGCCCGCAGGGCAGGGTCTCGGCCTTACCGAAGGTGAAGCTCTGGTGGATGTTGAGCGGCCGGTTCACCCAGGTCCACAGGTCACCCGCCTTGGTCAGGGAGAAGTGCTCGGGATAGTCCTGCGCAAGGCTCTCCATGATGAGTTCGAGGCTGTCCCACTCCGCCGCCATCATGTGCGGCAGCACCTGGCAGCGCTTGGGGTCTTCCTTCAGCACCCGCTCGCGCTCGCGGCATTCGGCGATGTAGTGCTCGTCGATGTCGAACGCCGCCTGGAAGGCGGGCGAGGGGCCGCCACGGACGTGCGGCTCGATGTTCACCGAGTACATGTATTCGTCCTCGGGGAACGGGAAGGGGAAGCGCAGGATGTCCTCCGGCGACTTCTTGTAGGTGAAGGTGTCGCGGAAGGTCTCGGCGGGCTTGAACTGGAGGGTCATGGGATGGTCCTTCCGAAGCTTAAAGATCGAGCACAAGGCGCGGCCCGCGGGCGCGGGAGACGCAGGTCATCATCCGCGTGCCGCCCGCCTTCTCCTCGGCGGAGAGGAAGTCGTCGCGGTGGTTCACCTCGCCCTCGATGACGGAGGTCATGCATTCGCCGCAGGCGCCGCCGCGGCACAGGCAGGGCGCGTCGATGCCCGCCGCCTCGATGGCTTCCAGCAGGGTCTGGGTCTCGCCCACGTCCACCTCGATGCCGGAGCGCTTGAGGAGGACGCGGAACGGCAGGCCGCCGGTGGCGCCGCCGAAGCTCTCCTTGTGGATCTTGCCCTTGGGCCAGCCCAGCGCGGCGGCGGTGCCCGTCACCGCATCCATCAGGGCGTGCGGGCCGCAGACATAGACATGGGTGCCCAGCGGCTGGCGCGATAGCAGGCCGGCGAGGTCGAAGGCGGCGCGGCCGCCGCCATGGACGCGGATCTCTTCGCCGGCGGCATGGGGCGCGAGCAGGCGCTCGAACACGGGCGCCTCGTCACCGTTTGAAAGGTGGTGCAGCTCGAAGCGGGCGCCCCGCGCCTTCAGCTCCGGCAGGAAGGACAACAGCGGCGTGATGCCGATGCCACCGCCGATGAGCAGATGCTTCTTCGCCGTGGCGGCGAGCGGGAACAGGCTCACCGGGCGCGCCATCTCCAGCACGTCGCCGGGCGCGACCTTGCGGTGGAGGAAGTCCGAGCCGCCGCGCGACTGGGCGACCAGACGCACGATGATGTCGTAGCGTGCCCGCTCCATGGGCGGCGTAACCAGGGAATAGGCGTTCTTCATCACCCGCGCGCCGTCGCGCAGGGTGAGCATCACATGGCCGCCGGCGGGCGGGGGGGGGAACAGGCCGCCGTGGGCCGGCTCGAACGAGAAGCGCTTGAGGCTCGGTGCCAGCTCGACGATATCGCGCACGCGCACCTGAAGGGGTTCCCCGGCGGTCATGAATACAGCTCCTCGGCCTGCGGCACCTCGCCGGGCACTTCCGCGTCGATCTGCACGGCCATGAAGGCGGCGAGCCGCCGCGAGAAGTGATCGCGCACGAACAGCGGCGCCCCGCAGCCCGCGCATGTGGCGATGGAGGTGGTGACGCCCTCCATCACCGTGCGGCAGTGGACGCAGAAAATGCGCCGTGCCTGCGCGCCCACATGGGCGAAGGCCATTTCCTGCGGGCTGAGGCCGGCGCGCATGCCGATGCCGTAGGCGTCCCACAGGAACGGTTCCGGCCCGACGGCGTAGAGGCGCAGGCCCATGGTCTCGCGGGCAAGCCGCTCCTCAAGCGCCGAGAACAGGTGGGGCACGGAGCGGAAGAGGCGCACCGCGCCCGCTTCCTCCTCCATGGCCGGGCTGGCGGGCACGGCGCTCTTGCGCGCCACCGTCCACACCTCGAAGGCGGAGGGGGCAACCCCCTCCGCCAGAGCCTCGGCCGGAACTTCGGACCCGTCCACCACCAGGAGATGGTGGCGGCCCTGCGGGTCCGGCGCGATCGGCTGATACGTGGGGCGGCTCTTGATGCCTTGATCGCTCATCTCGTCTCCGCTCAATAGACCGCAAGCATGCGTGCCACGATGACCACCACGGCCCCCAGTGCGAGGGCGAGATAGGGCAGCATGCCCGCCCGCGTGCCGGCGCCGGTTTCGGCCTTCAGGTGCATGTCCTCCATCATGGCGGCGGGGAACCGGCCCTTGTCCGTCACATAATGGCGGAACAGGAAGACCGGGATGATGGCGGCCGAGACCACGAGCCCCGTCACCAGCGTGCCCGCGCCCCAGATGTCCGCGCCCATGCCGAGCAGGAATAGGTTCACGAAGGCGAGCACCGTGCCCATGCCGATGAGCCAGGTGGGCGCCTTGAAAGGGCGGTCCCAGTTCGGGCGGTCGATGCGGTGCATCCAGGCGGCGTTGAGGTTGAGGAAGTTGAACAGGATGTAGCAGACGTTGGAGATGGCAAGGATGAACACGTAGTCCGACATCATCAGCAGGATGAGGTTGAAGCAAAGGTCGGTCCACATGGCCCTGGTGGGCGCGCCATTCTCGTTGACGTGGCTGAGATACTTGGGCAGCCAGCCGTCGACGGACGCCTGGTAGAGGGTGCGCGAGGAGCCCGCCATGGAGGTGATGATGGCGAGCATCAGCGCCAGGATCAGCATCACCACGATCACGTTGTGGACGATGGGGCCGCCCTTGATCATGTCCGCCATGGCGTTGGCGACGCCCATGCCGGAATAGATATCGGCCGACAGGATGCCGTCATAGACCGCCGGCGTCGTCACGGTGCCGGAAGCGTCCATCACCGCCGGCGTCACCAATTGGCCGAGGCCGAGCACGCCCTGGAACGAGATGGGCACGATGGTGAAGACGAAGATGCACAGCAGGCCGGAATAGAGGATGGCCTTGAAGGTGTCGGTCTTGGGATCGCGGAACTCGCGGGTGTAGCAGACCGCCGTCTCGAAGCCGTAGGTGGACCAGGCGGCGATGAACAGGCCACCCGCCATGAGGGTGATGCCGGCCATGTTCCAGGACCCGGCGATCACCTTGCCCGCCTCGTCCTTGGCCAGCGGCGCGAACGGGCCGAGATTGGCCGCCAGCACGTCGCCGGTGATGAGCGGCACGAGGCCGATGAGCACCAGCGGCAGCAGCGCCACCACGCCCAGGACCACCTGCACCTTGGCGGTCTGGCTGATGCCGCGATGCTGGATGGCGAAGGCGACGAAGAGCAGCGCGGCGCCGAGGAAGAAGGTGGCGTTGAGGCGCAGGGCGAGGCCGCTTTTCAGCCAGCCGAGGTCCACCAGGGTGAGCTGCCAGGTATTGATGGCGGCATCCGCAGGGAACAGGATGGACAGCACATAGCCCGCCGCCAGCCCCGAGCCGATGGACAGCACTGGCGACCAGGCCAGCCAGTTGCACCACACCGAGAAGGGCGCGAGCAGCTTGCCGTAGCGCACCCAGGCAATGGCGCCATAGACCGAGGCGCCGCCCGACTTGTGCGGGAACAGGCCGGCAATCTCCGCATAGGAGAACGCCTGGATGAAGCCGAAGACGATGGACAGGATCCACACGAACCAGGCCGGCGCGCCCACCGTGGCGCCGATGGCGCCGATGGAGAAGAGCACGAGCGCGGGCACTCCGCTCGCGATCCAGAACGCGCCGGTCCAGCTGATCTTGCGTTGAAGCGTGCCGGTCTCAGGCGGGGCGGCGGCCCCGGTGGTTGCTGCGATACTCATGTGGTTCCCCTCATTTTTATGTGAGGGAGTTTCCAGAGAAGAAAAAAATTTGTCAATGACATATGGATCTAATGCAAGGTTAGATATGGATTATATTTTAGACATGACTGTGATTGATTTTTAATCAATCGAACATTACGCTAACACAAACACCTCCAGGCGACATTTCGTCTGGAGGTGTTCTGGTAAATACATAAATCGAGCAGCCGGAAGCTGCCGGAGTCCGCGCTGCTCAGGCGCGGACGCGGGCTTTCTGCGGGTCAAAATGCGGGAAGGGCACGATTTCGGCGCCGATGCGCTTGCGCAGGCCGTCCAGCTTGCCGATCTCCACCTGCGTTCCCGTGGCGGCATGGGCCACATCCATGCGCGCCAGCGCAATCTGTGCCTTCAGGATGGGCGAATGGGTGGCGCTGGTGACGACGCCCACCTGCGCCCGGCCCATGTAGAGCGGGTCGCCGTGGCCGACCGCGTCGTTGCCCTCGATTCTCAGCCCCACCATCTTGCGGGCCGGGCTGGCCTTGCGCCGCATGAGCGCCACCTTGCCCACGAAATCCTCCTCCTTCTCCGCCACCGCGAATCCGATGCCGGCCTCGAACGGGTCGGTCTGGTCGCAAAAATCATATCCCGCGAACACCAGCCCGGCCTCGATGCGCAGCATGTCGAGGGCGCTAAGGCCCAGCGGCTTCATGCCCTTCGGGGCGCCCGCCGCCCACACCGCGTCGAACACCGCGCCGGCGTCCTTGGGGTGGCACCAGATCTCGTAGCCGAGTTCCCCCGTATAGCCGGTGCGCGAGACCACCAGCGCCGGCCCCATGGGTCCGCCGAGGCGGGCCACGGCGAAGCGGAACCATTTCAGCTCGGTGATGGCGGGCTGCGTCGGGCTGGTCCAGATCACTTCGGCGAGGATCTCGCGGGAGAGCGGCCCCTGGACCGCGATATTGTGCAACTGGTCCGTGGATGACCGCACGAAAGCGTTCAGCCCCCACTCGTGCGCCTTGTCGCGCAGCCAGGTTCCGGTGAACTCCTCCCCGCACACCACCCGGAAATTGGACGGCGCGAGGCGGAAGACGGTGGCATCGTCGATCATGCCGCCATGGTCGTAGGTGAGCGCCGTATAGACCACCTGTCCCACCGCCAGCTTGCGCATGTCGCGGGTCACCGTGCGCTGGAGCAGCAGCTCCGCGTCCGGCCCGGTCACCTCGAACTTGCGCAGGGGGGAGAGATCCATCACCGCCGCCTTCTCGCGGCAGGCCCAGTATTCCGCGATGGGGCCTTCGCCGGTGAAGCAGGTGGCGAGCCAGAAGCCGCGATACTCCACGAAGCTGCGGGTCTTCTGCGCCAGGCGCGGATGAAAGGCGCTTTCGCGCGTCAGGCGCGGCTCGGCTGCGGCAGTCATGCGGAAGGCGGTCCCCCTGGAGAAGGTCTCGGTGGCGTCGTAGACGCGCACATGGATGTCGGTGGGCACCCAGCCATTGGCCGGATCGATGTCGTCGGCGCAGGACGAGGTGGCGCAGACGAGGTCGGTGAGCGCCTTCAACAGCACATAGTCGCCGGGCCGCGACCAGGGCTCGTCCATGGTGAGCGCGTTGGTGTGGTCCACAGCTGTATTGTAGAAGAAATTGATGGCCGGCCAGCCGGCGCGCGGGCGGATGCCGTGGGGCTGAAGCACCGCATTGAAATTATCCGAGCAATTGGCGTGGCCCGGATAGCCCATGTCTTCGTAATATTTCGCCGAGCAGGCCAGAGCGAAGGTGTCGTGCCGCCCCACCGTGTCGCGGATCACCTCCACCAGCGGGATCTGGCGCTCGTCATAATATTTCGAGTGTAGCCCCGGCCCCGGATAGGCCGCGCCCATGAGGGTGCGGGTGGTGGTGGCGTCGAGGCCGCATTCTTCGCCCCGTTCCAGCGCCGCCGCGTCGAAGGCGAGGAAGTCCGAGCACTGGCGCCCGTCCACGTCGATGATCTGGATATAATCGCCGGCCTTCACCCGGAAGGCGCGGGCCTGCGCGGCCGGTATCCTGAGGTCGAGCTTCGGCTCGGCGAGAGGCTCCGGCAAGGGGTGCTCGTTGCCGCGGGCGCGGGTGACGGTGACTTCGATGTCCGTGGGCGCGTCCTGCCCATCGGGCGCCATGGGGCCGCCGGGCGCGGCCACCACGACCAGGAGATCGCGGCGGGCCGTGAGCGTGACCCGCGTCTGCGCCGGATGCCCGCCCGCCAGCGCTTCGTGCCCGGTCACGGCCTCCGGCGCGATGCCCCGCTTTGCAAGCGCATGCGCGACCTGCGCGCTCCCCTCTCCCCCCACATCCAGCACATGCGCGAGCCGCGCCTCGGCCGGGCCTTCCAGGCCGAGCGCCGCGCCATCCGCCTGTCCTTCACCGTCGATGGCGAAGGCGAGGGCCGGCTGGAGACCTTCCCCGTCGCGGATCGTGATAGCGTCGCCGGTGCCGAGCATGATCACGGCCGCGCCACCGCCGCGCACCACCACGCACTCGCGGGGGCGGGTGGCGGCAGCGCTGCGCGAGCGGCCGGGCGGGAGGAGGGAGGCGTCCATACAGCCCTCTGGCTCAGCTGTCTTGCATGAGGTTCGCTAGCAGCCGATAGCTGCCGCGGTAATAGAGCAGGGGATCGCCCTCGCCCTCGGCATGCATGTGCACCACGCGACCGACGAAGATCACATGATCGCCGCCGTCATAATGGGCATAGGGCACGCATTCGAACACGGCGTGGGCCGGCACGAGGCGCGGTGCCCCCGAGGGGCCGACTTCCCACGGCGTGCCTGAGAACTTGTCCTCGCCGGCGCGGGCGAAGCGGTTGGAGATGTCCTGCTGGTTCTCCAGCAGGATGTTGACCGAATAGGCCTTCGCCCTTTCCAGCCGCTCCAGGGAATGGAGCGAGCGCGCCATGCAGAACAGGATCAGCGGCGGATCCAGCGACACGGCGGAAAAGGAATTCACGGTGACGCCCATGGGCCCTTCGGAATCCTTCGCCATCACCACGGCGATGCCGGTGGCGAAGCGGCCGAGAGCGTTGCGCAATTCGCGCGGATCGAGACGGGCGTCGAGATCAATGGTGGTCATCGAACGGGACTCTCTGAAATGGGTCACTCTGCCCATGATAATCCCTCTTGATGGCGGGCGCGCGGAGGGAGCCGGCGGCGATGCCGCGGAATGGGGGAGGGCCGGCGCGCGGCCCTCCCGGTTGCAAAACGCCTCGTTCACGCCACCTTGGCGGGCTGGAGTTCGGCGAGAAGCTTTTCGGCCAGCGCGCGTTTCTCGGCTTCGTCCATCTTCTTGATCTCGTTGTTCAGCACCCGCTCGTTGATGGACTTGTTCCAGTAGTCCAGCGAGCCGAAGCCGAGCAGGGAGGCCTTGCCGACGAACTGGCGCAGCACTTCGTTGGTGGGACCCATCACCCAGCCGGCCTTGCCGTCGCGCAGGTAGCGCTCGATCTGCAGCGCCGGACGGAAGCCGGTGCCGCCGGTGGCGTGGAGCATCTTGTCCACCACATGGGCCACGTTCTTCGCTGCCTCGAACTTCACCTGCCACAGCCAGTGCAGCAAAGCGGAGCGGGGCAGGGCGTCCACATCGGCGTGGATGGACCAGTCACAATTGTTGGTCACGCTGTCGAGCGCCTGCGCCATCTGGAAGTCCAGCGCCCGGCAGGCGTTGGTGTCCATGATCGCCTCGCCCACATAATCCTGGATGGTGGGATAGTCGGCGACGCGGAGCCCTACGTCATTGTGGGTCTTGCGGGTGGTGTGGCGCTTGGCGATGTCGATGACCGCCAGCGAAATGCCGTTCCAGCAGGCCGACGAGCAGGTGAGGAAGAACGGGTCCACCACCTCGTCATTGGATTTCGCGCCGTCGCCGATGGGGCCGACCAGGGCATCCTTCGGCAGGATAGCGTTCTCCACCACGATGGGGCCGGACTGGTTGCCGCGCAGGCCCAGGCCATCCCATTCGGAGGGGTTGGCCTTCACCTCGTCCTTGGTGACGAGGAAGCAGGACAGGTCCGAATAGTCGCCGGCAAAGCCCGGGCTGGTGGTCTGCACGATGTACCAGTCGGCAAAGCCGCCGGAGGTGGTCCAGGAGGCTTTCTTCGTCACCTTCCAGCCGTCGCCATAGGCCTCGGCCTTGGATGAGATGGGATACCAGAAATGGGAGCCGGTCTCGGGGTCGGAATAGGAGAGCGTGCCGATGAGCACGTCCTGATCCAGCCGCTTGAGGATGTCGGTAAGGATGGGGTTGTCGTGGTGGCGCAGCAGCGCCGCCGCCGTGGCGCCCAGATGCATAGTGTAGCACATGGCGGTGGAGGGGCAGCCGTAGCGGGCGATGGTCTCCACCACCATGGCGGCGCAGAGGTGATTTTCGCCCAGCCCGCCCAGGTCCTTCGGCACGTTCAGCGACAGCAGGCCGAGGGAGGCGAGGGCTTCGAAATTCTTGCGGGGGTAGACGTAGTTGGCGTCGCTTTCCACGGCGTTGGCGCGCAAGGTGCTCTCGCATAGGGCGATGAGCTTCTTCTGCAGCTCCTTCTGCGCCGGCGTGAGCAGCCATTGGGGGTCCCATTCGAACCCGAGACCCCAAAACTCTTCCTTGCCCCACATTTTGACATCGGACATGATTTCAAGCTCCGCCTGGGCCGGCGCCCAGACTGGGCCGTCCCGCAGTTGCGATCCTCGCGAAGGCGGCGATCTGTTCCCCTCAGTGAACTTTTTTGACGCCGTAGAAACACTGTGCCGATGATTGCGGCTTGTGCAAGCCCATTCGGTGGGCGTTGTTGTGCTCAATTTTCGAACGGAATGGGCGCCATCGAGTAGCCATGCGCCTTAGCCCTGCCTTGATATTGCACATCAGGCAGAAATAATTTCTTCTCAGGAAAATCAATTGACACTGAAGTGTCGTGCCGCACAGGATGCGCCCCGTCGCGGCGGCGGGCGGCGCATCGCACCCCGTCGCCTGCCCATTCAGTGCTGTCCGACAGCTGAAAAGAGAGAGGGACGGGATGACGAGCGCACCCATCTGGCGCCAATCGATCCTCAACGCGCGTCACCGAGAGCTGGGGTCGAAGCTCGAGGAAACGTGGAACGACATGGCGATTCCCCAGCACTACGCCACCGATCCCTATGAGGAGACGGAGGCGGTGCGCACGCGGGCGGGGCTGTTCGACGTGTCCGCCCTCAAGATCATCAACGTGGGCGGCAAGGACGCCCTGGCCTTCCTGAACCGGCTGGTCACGGCGGACATCGCCAAGGTCCCGGCCGGCCGCTCCATGATCGCCTCCATCGTGGGCGATGACGGCGGACTGATCGACGACGTGCTGATCTATGTGGATGGCGACGGCGTCTTCCGCCTGTCCCACGGCGGCGGCGCGCTGGAAGAGGCGCTGCCCCTCGTCGCCGCGGGCTTCGAGGTCGCCTTCTCCCGCGACAACGACGTGCATATCCTGTCGCTGCAGGGACCCAAGGCCCTCGACATCCTCGCGCCCCACACCCCCATGGACCTGAAAGGCCTGCCCTATTTCGGGCATGGCAAGACCACGCTTTTCGGCGTGCCGGTGTCGCTTGCGCGCGGCGGCTATTCGGCCGAGCGGGGCTATGAGGTGTTCTGTGCCGCCAAGGACGCCATCGCCCTGTGGGACCAGATCCTGGAGGCGGGCAAGCCCCATGGCGCCATGCCGGTGTCGTGGGATTGCCTGGACATCGTGCGGGTGGAAGGCGCTTTGCTGTTCTTCCCCTTCGACATGCCCCACGCGGACACCACCCCGTTCGAGGTGCTGATGGACTGGTCGGTGGACCTCTCCAAGCCGGACTTCCGCGGCAAGGCGGCGCTCGTCGCCCGCAAGGGCACCGAGCGCACCCACCAGGCGGGGCTGGAAGTGCTCGCCGCCAAGGCCATCGTCCCCGGCGCGAAGATCTTCAAGGACGGGGCCGAAGTGGGCGTGGTGAATTCCACCACCTACAGCCGCCACCTCATGAAGTCGCTCGCCCTCGTCTCGCTGCGGCCGGACGTGACCGCGCTCGGCACGGCGGTGACGGTGGTGGATGGCGCGGAGAGCTTTGAGGCCAATGTGGTCCGCACGCCCTTCTACGATCCCATGCGCCTGCGCACCAATCCGCTGGACGAGCGGGGCTGAATCGGAAGGGGCCGGCGGAACCGGCCCCTTCCTTTGCATCGTCGGTTCAGAGCGGCTTCAGCCCGGCCTCGATGGCGGCCCGCCGGCCTTCGAGGAAGGGCGGCAGCGCCAGCTTTTCGCCGAGATGGGCGGCGTCCTCGTCCGCGGCGAAGCCCGGCCCGTCGGTGGCCAGCTCGAACAGGATGCCGTTGGGCTCGCGGAAGTAGAGCGAGCGGAAATAGAAGCGGTCCACCTTGCCGCTGTTGGGAATGCGCAAGTCCTTCAACCGCCGCGCCCATTCCTCATATTCATCGAAGGTGGTGACGCGGAACGCCACATGGTGCACCGCGCCGGCGCCCTGCACGGCGGGGGCAAGGCCCGGCTCCACCTTCACATGGACCTCGGCGGCGGGGCCGCCTTCTCCCATCTCGAACACATGGATGGCGCGGCCTTCTTCGCTGGCATAGGTGCGCACCTCGCGCATCCCCATCACCTCGTTCAGCACCACGGCGGTGGGGGCGAGATCCGGCACCGACAGCACGATGGGGCCAAGGCCGCGGATCTGGTGCGCCGCCGGCACCGGGCTCTTGGCCCAGGGCACGCCGGGACCGCGCCCGCCATCCACGATCAGGCCGAGGCGCTGGCCTTCCCGGTCCTCGAAGGGCAGCATGTCGCGGCCGTCGCGGGTCTCGATGCCGCTATGGTCGACGCCGGAATCGGCGAGGCGGCCGGCCCAGTAGTCCAGCGCCGCGTCGTCGCGCACCCGCAGGAAAGTGCGCACCGCCGCATGGGTACCGCGCTGCTCGCGGGGCACAGGCCAGTCGAAAAAGGTGAGATCCGTGCCGGGGCTGGCTTCGCCGTCGGCATAGAACAGGTGATAGGCCGAGGTGTCGTCCTGGTTCACCGTCTTCTTCACGAGGCGCATGCCCAGCGTCTGGGTATAGAAGCGGTGGTTGTAGGGCGCATCCGCCGAGACGGCGGTGACGTGGTGAAGACCGGTGAGTTCCATAAGGGTGTCTCCGGGGAGGGCATGCCTCCGGTGGTGGCGTTGGCTCGGAGATAGGGCTGCCGCGGCCCTTAAGCGAGACTCGAAGTCGCAAAGCAGATTTGCTGAACTGCAAGCGATGGGGCTCGAATTGGGGTATCGAGTGTGCTGCAACGCACGATGTCTTTAAGGCCGGTCCCAGCTGACTTTGCGGCACTCCCCAACTTAATACCTCCCGCAAAGCTGGCGTTCAGCATTGGCCGCAAATTACCGCGCATCCAGCGCTTTGCTGTGCCATGAAGGCATCTTATGCGGGTGCGCGCGGAGGGGACGACGTGCAGGTTTTCGAGCGGGCGAGGCCGGAGTCCGGCACAGGGAGGCCGGGACTGGCGGGTATGCGGCGCGCCGGGATGCGCCTTGCCGCCACGGCTTTGTGCCTCACGCTGCTCGCCGGCTGCTCCGACCGTCCCGGCCCCGAGGCGCTGACGCCCACTGCCGCCAAGGCGCCCGGCGCTCGGGAGCATGTGATCCTCGTCGCCTCGACCCGTGAACGCGATCCCCGTCCCGGCGTCATCTTCAACGGCGAACGCTCCACCGCCCTCAGTTTCGCGAAAGTGGATCTCTCGGTTCCGCCTGCCCACAAGGCGGGCGAGATCGAATGGCCGAAAAAGGGCGTCGGCGACCCCGCCACCGACATGGTGGTGCACGAGGCCCTCTATCGCGATACCGAGCAGGACTTCCTGCGCGACATGAAAAGCGAGCTGGCCCGCCGCCCCGCGGGGCAGAAGAAGGTGTTCATCTTCGTCCACGGCTACAACACGCAGTTCTCCGAGGCGCTCTATCGCCTTGCCCAGATGGCGCATGACGCCGACGCGCCCGCCGTGCCGGTGCTGTTCACCTGGGCCTCGCGGGCGACCACCGAGGCCTATGTCTACGACAACAACAGCGCCACCGCCGCCCGCGACAACCTGGAAGAGACCATCCGCCTCGCCTTCGGCAGCGGCGCGGACGAGGTGAGCATCATGGCTCATTCCATGGGCAATTGGGTGACGGTGGAGGCCCTGCGGCAGATCCGGATTTCCGGCAAGGGCCTGCCGCAGAACAAGATCGGCAACATCATCCTCGCCGCCCCGGATATCGACGTGGACGTGTTCAAGAGCCAGCTGAAGCGCTTCGGGAAGCCGGCGAAGCCCTTCGTCGTCATCGTCTCGCGCGACGACAAGGCGCTGGGCTTCTCCGAATTCATCGCCGGCAAGAAGCAGCGGCTCGGTGAATATTCCGACGACGCGGAACTGGTGGAGCTTGGCGCGGTCGTGGTCGACATGACCGACGTGAAGGCCCTTGACAGCTTCAACCATGGCAAGTTCGCCCAGCTTGCGGAAATGGCGCCGCAACTGCGCGGCTCGGTGCTGCGCGGGGAGACGCCCGGCGATGCCGCGGGGGCGTCCCACGGTGCCCTGCAGGGCATGCGCATCAGTGGCCTCGATCGCCTGCGCCAGCCGGCGCAACAGGCTGCCGCAGCTGACGTGGCTGCCCCCGCTCCGGCCCCCGCCGCGCAATAAGCGCGGGCCTGCCGGGCGCTGCGGCGGCTTCCCCCCCGCGCGCCTTCGGTCTAAAGGCATCGGCCCATGGCCTATGCTGTCAAAGAAATGTTTCTCACCCTTCAGGGCGAGGGCGCCCAGGCGGGGCGCGCGGCGGTGTTCTGCCGGTTCGCAGGCTGCAACCTGTGGTCCGGCCGGGAGGACGACCGCGCGGACGCCCAATGCCGCTTCTGCGACACCGACTTCATCGGGATGGACGGGGAGGGCGGCGGGCGCTTCGCCGACGCGGCAGAGCTGGCCGCCGCCATCACCCGCACCTGGGGCGCCGGCGCGCCCGATCGCCGCTTCGTCGTCTTCACCGGAGGCGAGCCGCTGCTCCAGCTCGATGCCGCGTTGGTGGACGCGGTCCACGCCCATGGCTTCGAGATCGCGGTGGAAACCAACGGCACGGTAGAGGCGCCGCACGGGATCGACTGGATCTGCATGAGCCCCAAGGCCGGCACTGGCCTCAAGCTCAAGCGCGGCCATGAGCTCAAGCTCGTCTTCCCGCAGGCCGGCCTCCCCCCCGAGGACGTGTCGGGGCTCGATTTCACCCATTTCTTCCTTCAGCCCATGGACGGGCCGGATCGCCTGCGCAATACCGAGGCGGCGGTGGCCTATTGCCTCTCGCATCCGCGCTGGCGGCTGTCCCTCCAGACCCACAAGATGATTGGTATTCCATGAGTTCGAGCGCCACCCCGGTGCCGCGGCGCGCGCGCATCACCCAGGGCTTCACCTTCGAGGCCGCCCATTTCCTGCCCCATGTGCCGGAAAGCCATCGCTGCCGGCGCATGCACGGCCATTCCTACCGCGTGGACCTGACGCTGGAAGGGCCGGTGGACGCGGTGACGGGCTTCGTGGTGGATTTCTTCGACGTGGAGGCCGCTTTCGGGCCGCTGCTGAAGCAGCTCGACCATTACTGCCTCAATGAGGTGGAGGGGCTGGAAAATCCCACCGCCGAGATCATCGCCGCCTGGATCTGGGAGCGGGTGAAGCCGCTCCTGCCGTTGCTGTCCTGCGTGCGGGTCTACGAGACGCCATTTTCCTTCGCGGAATTCGACGGCAACTGACCCGCTCCAGAGCGTTTTCCGCTCGCCTTGGCTCACGGCAACCGCTCTGGACTCTTGTGTTGACGCGTTTTCTTCACGCGAACCGGTGTCCACTTCGCTCGAAAACGCTCCAGGATCAGGCCGCCGCCTGCGCCTTCTTCACGAAGCCCTGGAAGGCGGCGAGCTGCTTGCCCACGAAATCCCGGGTGCCCGGATCGGTGAGCACGCCGTCGGTGATCTTGGTGTGGGCCTGCGCCACCATCACCTCGGGCGCGTTCATCACGTGGGCGTCCACCGCCACCAGCACCTGCCGCAGGTGATACTGCGCCCGCGCGCCGCCCATGGAGCCGGGCGAGGCGGACATGATGAGGGTGGGCTTGCCCTTCAGCGGCTGGGTTTTCAGGCGGGACAGCCAGTCCAGCGCGTTCTTCAGCCCGCCGGGGACCGAGTAATTGTATTCCGGCGTCACGATGATGAGGGCATCGGCCGCCTTCACCCGGTCGCCCACGGCGCTCACCTGGCCGGGAAAGCCGGCGGTCTCGATGTCTCCGTCATAAAGCGGCATGTCCGCCACCGAGGGCAGCAGCGCGATTTTCACCCCCTCTGGGGCGAGATCGGCGAGGGCGCGGGCGAGCGCCGCGTTGAGGGAGCCTTTGCGCACACTGCCCACCAGGACGACCCAGGTCATGGCTTGCCTCTTCTTTTCCTTGTCCGCCCGCGGCGGAGTCGGAAGATACAACGGTGAGGCTCGCGTTTGAGTTTCACGGTGGCGCTGAAGAATCAGCCGATCCGCACCAGGTGATTGTCGAAGCGCGGCCCCCCGGTGCGTCGTGCCGCGATGCCGACGCCCTCGGGTCCCGCCGAAACGAGGATCACCTCGCCATAGCCGGAGGCGGCGACGAAGCTGCCCGCTTCCCGCCCCGCCGCGAGGCCGCAGCCATCCGTGAGAGTGACGGCCCCCACGAATCGACCATCCGCCTGCCAGACGGCCACGCGATTGCCGCGCGGCGAGGCGCAGGCCACGTAGCGACCGGAAGGGTCAAAGGCCACCGAGCCCACATAGCCGCGCAGCGCCCGCCATTCCGCATCCGGTGCGTCGAAGGCCGAGAGCGCGCCGTCGGCGGCGATGCGGAACAGGAGAGGTCGCGCCTCGCCGTCCTTCAGCAGGTCCTGCGCGGCGACCACCGTGCCGCCCCTCCCGTCACGGGCGAGGTGGCGCAGGGAGAGGCTGGCCAGGTCCTGCGAGAGCCGGCCCTCGCCGCGCACGGCGCCCGAGGCGGGGTCGAGGAGGCAGACGCTCGAGCCGGTCACCTCCGCGTCGCGGGCTTCCGGCGTGTTGGGCTCGATACCCCCGTTGGCAACCACGAGGGCCGCGCCCGACTGCATCAAATCGTGCGGACCATCGCCGCCGCTCGGCCATTCGCTGACGATGGCGAAGCCGCCGTCCACGGAACGCACAGCCACCACGCCCCGCCCCATCACATGGGCGCCCTCGCCCGGGCGCTCGATCTCGTTGGTAAGCAAGAGCCGGCCGTCCGCCGTGAAACGTGCGTGGCCGGAGAACACCCGGCCCGCGCCGGGCGCGAGGGTGGCGACGATGCTTCCGTTCTGGCCGTCCTTGCGCCGGTCGAAGACCAGGGCGATCTGCCCCGGCCGCCGGCCCACCGCCACGGCGAGCGGACCCGTCGGGCTTGCTTCGATGCCATGCAGGCGCGTGGCGGATTGCGCTTCGGTCGTGGCGGCGAAGGTGGTGTCGAGGCCTACGGCGCCGAAGCCCTCGCCCATGCCCGCCGTCGCCAGCCAGCCCTCGGCGAGGGGATCGGCCCCAAGGGTGGCCGCGCTTAGCGGAGAGGACGCGAGCAGCGTTGCCGCGCCGAGGAGAAAGTGCCGCCGGCCCATCAGCCCGGCGTGGTCGAGACCCAGAGGCATGCTCAGTCGCCGTCCAGCGCGTTGAAGCCCAGGGAGATGCCGAAATAGGAGGCGACGGGCTTGTAGACGCTCGCCTGCGCCACCTTGAACGTCTTGATGGCGGCCTGCAGGGCGCTGGCGCCCTGGGCGGTGCCGGCGGCGGCGCCCAAGTCGGAGGGCAGCTTGTCGGCGGCGGCATCGGCGCCGGTGGCGGCCTTGTTGACCACATATTGCGGTCGGCTGGGCATCTGCGCGCCCACGGCCACCAGCAGGGCGTCGGCGCTCCTGATCATGTTTGCGGCCACCCGCCCCGAACGGCCGGAGCGCCAGTTGTCGGCCAGGGTGGGCTTGGCCTCCGCGGGGCCGGTGCCGAGCACGGGCAGGATCTTGGTATCCGTTACCCGCTGGTAGGCGCCGGAGAGGTCGGTGAGGATCATGCCGGGCAGGGCGCCCACATCCGGGAACAGGGCCGGGTCGCCCTTGCCTGCGACGATGGCACCGAGCGCTCCCGAGGCCTTATCGCCCCAGGCGGTGCGGATCTCGCTGGCGATGGTGGCGAGATTGATGGCGATGGCCGTGCCGAGGGCACAGCGCCGGGCGGCTTCCGGGCCGGCCAGGAGGGCATCCGCCGCGCTCTCCTCATAAAGCAGCCGCTCCAGCGCCGGCAGGCCCTGCACCGCCGCGC
This sequence comes from Xanthobacter autotrophicus ATCC 700552, assembly GCF_043194565.1. Lineage (GTDB taxonomy): Bacteria > Pseudomonadota > Alphaproteobacteria > Rhizobiales > Xanthobacteraceae > Xanthobacter > Xanthobacter autotrophicus_F. Next base: position 39,669 of record NZ_JBAFVS010000009.1, read on the forward strand.
TCGACTGGGCGAAGCGGGTGGGCTCCAGCCGGCCGGCGTCAGGATCGGCGATGATCTCGGCGAGGCCGCGGGTGATGGCGTTGCGCCGGTCCGGGAAGAAGGAGATGCGATCGGCCCGCAGCGACAGGCTGATGGGGCCGAAGGTGGCGAACTCCACCGCGTTCCAGGCATCGGCGGCCTTGCCATAGGCCGCCTTCAGCGCCGGCAGGCCGGCAGGCTCGGGCTTGGCGCAGAAGGTGGTCCAGGCGTCAGCCTGCGCCTTGGTGGCGCTGACGAAGGCGTCGTAGCGGGGCAAAAGCCAGGTCTCGATGAGGGGCACGGGATCAAGCGCCGGGCTGGCGGCCCGGGCCGGTGCAGCCGCCGGGCCGAGCGCGAGGCCGAGCGCAAGGCTGAGAACCGCGCGGCGGGTGGGGGCTGAAAAGCGGTAAAACATCCGACCGTCTCTCATCACCTGGAGCGTCTGCCGTTCGCCATGGCTCACGGCAATCGCTCCAGAGTCTTGTGTTGACGCGTTTTCTTTACGCGAACCGGAATTCCCTTCGCTCGAAAACGCCTTAAAGCGAAGACACGTAGCGCACCAAGGCCGCCTTGTCCGGCGCGGCGAGGGCGCCGAAGCGTCGCGCCGCTTCCGCTGCCTCTCCACCGTGCCAGCCAATGGCTTCGTGAATGGTGCGCGCCCGTCCGTCATGCAGCAAGCCCGTGTCCGCGGCGAGCGCTTCAGACAGGCCGGCCAACGGCGCCGTGCGCCACTGGGACACGCCCGCTCCGGGCTCGGGCATGGTGTCGCCGAGGCCGGGGCCCATGTCATGCAGCAGCAGGTCGGTGAACATGTGCGCCTGCCCGCCGTCCCGCGTGGGCAGGGCCGGGCGATGGCATACGGCGCAGCCGGTGGAGGCGAAGAGGCGCGCACCGGCGCGGCGCTGCGGCTCGGGCAGGGGCTCTGGCTCCGGCGGCGGCAGCGAGGCCACATAGGCCACCACCCGGTCGAGCAGCGGCCGGCCGATTTCCAGGGCGTCGTCGGCCGTGCCCTCGGTGCGGTTGGCGGTGCCGTGGGGGGCGTCGCGGCAGGCGGACTGGGTGGGGGTGCAATCGCCCCACGGTTCCGGGTGATACGGATTGGACAGGCCCATATCGAGGAAGAAGGCCTCCGCCGACTGGCTGGCGAGGTCGGGCTGGGCCGCCTTCCAGCCGAACCGCCCGATGGCGACGGTGCCGTCCGGACGGGTGATGCGACGGGCGCGGCCCGAAACGCCGTCGTTGCCCTCGGCCTGTTCCGTCTCGATGGCGAGGATGGCAGCGTCGGGCACCTGCGCCAGTGCCCCGCGCCCCTTCAGGTCCGGCGCCACGCGCAGGGAAAGCCCGCTCGCCGGATCGAGCGGGCCGTAGCCCAGCGCCTGGAGATGGGGGGCGCGGGCAATGCGGCCATCGGGAAGCGGCGTATCGCTCACCCCGATGATCCCTTCCGGAGGGATGCCCGGCACGGCGTCGATCTGGAAGCGCCGGCCATAGACCGGGTCGCCGGACCCGTCCGGCCGGGCGATGATGAGCACGAAGCCGCGCCCGGCCGTGCCGTCCTCGATCTTGGCCGGCGCCCGGCCGTCGCGTGGGTGGCAGGTGATGCAGGAGCGCGCGTCGAACAGGGGGCCGAGCCCGTCGTCGCCGCGGGTGGAGGCGGGGGCGGGCACCCATGGTCGCTTGAACAGCGCCTTGCCGATGGCGAGGTCGAGCTTGTCCAACGGCTGCGCGCCCGCCGCCATGTTCTGCGCGGAAACGGGCATCGCCCACAGGGCAAGCGCAAGGGCTGCGCGAAGACCAATCCGCCCCATCATGCCACCCGGAACCAGCCCATGAGCCCGGAATCCATATGTTCCAGGATGTGGCAGTGGAACACCCAGTCGCCGCTGTTGGCCTTGAAGGCAATCTCCACCGTCTCGTTGGGCTCGGTCATCACCGTGTCGGCGAGATAGGGCGGGATGGTGGTCTTCCGCGTGGACGACAGGACGCGAAAGACGTGGCCGTGCAGGTGCATGGGATGCACGTGCTTGGTCACATTGGTGATGGTGAGCCGGTAGCTGTCGCCGTCTTTCAGGATATCCAGCGGCGGCGGCAGCCGCAGGTCGGCGCCCGCGCCCCAGGAATTGCGGTTGATGGCCCAGAAGGTCTTGTCGCCCACGCAGTAGGAATCGATCAGCGCCTTCGCCAGCGGATCGTCCGACGGCAAGGGCGGCGCGATGGCGGTGGCGCCGGCGGCGGTCTGCACGATGAAGTCGCGCTTCTTCGCGCGCTTGATATCCGGCAGCGGCACCTTGGCGGCGGGCAGCGCGATGGGCTTGAAGGGGGTCTTCTTCCTTCCCGTGTCCACCGCCACCAATGTGGTGAGCAGATAGGGCTCGGCGGTGCGATAATCGAAGACCTTCACCTCCTCGCCGGGGCCGGGCATGCGCACATGCACGTCGAGCCGCATGGCCGGACCCATGCGCCAGACCTCGTCCGGCAGCTTGGAGAGGGGGAGCGGGGCGAGGGCCTGTCCATCCACGGCGATGATGGCGGCGTCATTGGTCTCGCAGCCGAGTTCGATGGTGCGGGTGGAATCGGCGACGATCACGCGCAGCCGCACGTCGCCATGGGCCGGCGCCTCGACCCGCGGCGGGATCACCGAGCCGTTGGTGGCGCGCACCGTGCCGAAACTACCGGCGGTGGAGGCGCCTTCGTCCGTGAACATGGGCAGCCAGCGACCTTCCGGGTCGAGCCGCCAGTCCTTGACCGCGATGATGTGTTCCAGATCGAAGCCGAGCCTGGCCTCGGCCGGGTCTTCCACCAGCAGCAGCGCCACGAGGCCACGCCCCACCTGTCCGGTTTCGTCGCAGTGGGGATGGAAGAAATAGAAGCCCGGATCGGGCAGGGGCACGTTGTAGGTGAAGTGCCCGCCGGCCGGGATCGGCTCCTGGGTCAGGGGCGCCACGCCATCGGAGAGGTTGGGCACGCGGATGCCGTGCCAGTGCACGGTGGTGGGGGTCGGCAGGCGGTTTTCGAAATCCACCATCAGCCGGGTGCCCAGCGGCGCGCGCCAGGTGAGGAAGGGCGTGCCGTTATAGGCGCAGAAGCCCTGCGTCCTCGGCTTGTCGGGGCCGAGAAGCGGCACCTCCATCTCCGCGGCGGAGAGGGTGAGGTGGCGCACCGGCGCGCTCGGGGGGAGCGTGTCGCGCGCGAGGGGCATGCGCCCGAGGGCGGAGGGGGCGAAACTGGCCGCCCCCGCCGCCGTGGCGCCGAGCAGGACTGCCCGCCGCGAGATCATCACCTCAGCCTCATTTCTTCGTCACGGCCTTCGGATCATCCAGACTGTCCGAGCCTTCCACCTTGATCTGCAGCTTCAGGGCCGAAACCCCGCGCTCGATGGCATGGGCCTGGGCGACGAGGGCATCCACGCCATCCTGGATCAGCTTGCCGCCCTTCGCGTTCCCTTCCGCGAGCATGGCGTCGTAGTACATCTCACCGGCATCGGCCGTGTCCTTGATCTTCTTCAAGGCCGCGAGGGCCGCGTCCGACTTCTGGTCGATTTCGTCGGCGATCTTGGGGTCCACCGCGCGGATCAGGTCGGCCACCGAGGGGCCGGAAAACACCGTGCCGTCGGGCTTGGTATAGCGGCCGTAATAGATGTCGCGGATGCTCATCTCGTCGTAATAGTGCGCATTGTGGGTGTTGTTGGAGAAGCAGTCGTGGGCTTCTTCGGGGTCGTGCAGGATGAGGCCGAGCTTCATGCGCTCGCCGGCGAGTTCGCCGTAGGACAGGGAGCCGAGGCCGGTGAAGATGACGCCGAGCGCCGGCTTGTCCTTCTTCTTCAGGAGGGCGGTGCGGCCGGCACCCTTCGGTCCCCACAGGCCGGCCATCTCGTCAAGGTCCGCCACCAGCGTCGCGGTGGCGACCTTCAGATATTCGGCGCGCCGGTCACAATTGGCGTTGGTACAGTTCTTCAGGTCGAAATCCGTATAGGGGCGGTTGCCGGCATTGATCTTGGGATCGTGCAGGTTCTGGCCCCAGAGCAGGAATTCGATGGCGTGCCAGCCCGAGCCCACATTGGCTTCCACGCCGCCGGCGGTATTGAGGGTGTGCAGCAGCTCCGGCGTGATCTTGGTGGTATCGATGGTCTTCTTGCCGATGCGGATGGACTTGGAGCCGATCACGTTGGCGGTGTAGAGCGGATTTTCGTCCGACTTCACGCCATAGCTGGTCTTGTCCACGTAATCGATCAGGCCTTCATCCAGCGGCCAGGCGTTCACGTCGCCCTCGATCTTGTCCACCGCCGGGTTGCCAAAGCGGAAGCCTTCGGTCTGCATGTAGAAGACACGGGCGGCCTTCCATGCGTCGCGGGCCTTGGCCAGCGTGTCGGCGCTCGGGGCGTCGAGGAAGGAGAGGATGACCTTCTGCATGTCCCGGGCCGTGGCGGCGGAGGACCCGTACATCACCTGCGCGAGGTCGGCATAGTGGACGATCACATCGCGCGGCTTAGCGGCGTCCTTGTTGGGGGCGTCCTTGGGAGCCTCGGCGAAGGCCGGGCTCCCGAAAGCTGCAAAAGCGGCGACGACTGCGCCTAGAACATGCGCGCGCATCGACCTTCTCTCCTTGAAATGAATATTCGAAAAGGGGCGCGGGACGGCACCCTCCCGGCCGACCTTAGGGACCCGCCCAAGAGGCGGCAAGTGCCGGCCGGGACAATGGAATTATTCCATATTCTGATCGGTCGCGAAGACTTGCAAAATCCAAGTCAAAACGACGCAGGCGGCAGTTGAATGACGCTACGCCAATCCATGCGCCTGTTCAATGCTCCGGGATGGCGCGCATGGCCGTGCCAAGAACTGCCATCGTGCTCCACGGGACGGCTGGTCTGGTCGGTAAAACACTGCAGGCCGGTCCGACGGCATTGGCATCTTGTCATTTGAACAATTCAAAACAAGGGGATGCCGGATGACAGTGAGGCGACGGCGGTGGTAAGCTCTCGCCAGTCGTTCGCAGAATTTTTCCTTACGTAGCGTCCGGTTTTGGTTGTTTTGGAAGTGTTCAAATCTTGGCATCCCTTCGTCTTTCGTCGTATCCGAGCGCCCTTTGAGGCCTGCAAGTCGAAAGCCGGCCGGAAACGTACCGGAGATGCTTGCCAAGGGATGCTTGCAGGGGATGCTTGCCCGGGATGCGTATTGGTATGCTTGACAGGAAGGAACGGTTGCCATGATTGCCGCGCTGCTGATCGTCTTCCGCGAAGTGCTGGAAGCGGGCATCGTCACCGGCGTTGTTCTGGCCGCCTCGGAGGGCGTCCGCCACCGCGGCCTGTGGATCAGCCTCGGCATCCTGGGCGGCCTGTCCGGCTCGGCGTTGCTGGCGCTTTTTGCCGACCAGATCGGCTCCACCTTCGAAGGCTCGGGCCAGGACATCCTCAACGCCGCCATCCTCTCCATCGCCGTGGTCATGCTGGTGTGGACGGTGGTGTGGATGGCGAGCCATGGCCGGCAGATGGTCCTCGAGATGAAGGAATTGGGGCGTGATGTGAAGGATGGGCGCCGGCCTTTGGCGGCGCTCGCCATCGTGGTGGGCATGGCGGTGCTGCGCGAGGGCGTGGAGATCGTGCTCTTCCTCTATGGCATTGCCACCACCGGCGACGAGACGGTGGGCGCGGTGGCCATTGGCGGGCTCGTGGGCCTCGCCTGCGGTGCGGCGGTCTCGCTGGTGCTTTATCGCGGGCTGGTCGCCATTCCGCTCAAACACCTGTTCAAGGTGACGGCCGTCATCATCACCCTGCTCGCCGCGGGCCTTGCGGCCCAGGTGGTGGGCATCCTGCAGGATGCCGGCTTCATCCAGTCCCTGGCCGATCCGCTGTGGAACACCAACTGGCTGCTCGCCGACGACAGTGCCCTGGGGCGCGTGTTGCGCACCCTCGTCGGCTATCGGGCCGAGCCCACGGGCATGCAGTTGATCGCCTATCTCGGAACGGTGGCCACCATCGTCCTTCTGTCGGGGGTGGTGAACGGCCGCATGTCCCCCGCCACGGGTGCGGCCCGCCAGGCGCGGGCCTGAGGCCCCAGGCTCAGACGGTTCAGGCGGGACGGCATGCCGTCCCGCCTTTCGGGGCGATCGGGGCGGCTCCCTCCAGCCGCATCTTTCCTGTGGGAAAGCGTTCCCGGCCAGGGGCTCTTCCGGTAGGATGGATCTCCGCCATGCTGTGCCTGGCGCAAGGAGGGACGTCGTGACGAAAAAGGTCGGTAGCCGCCTGTTTCTGCGCGTCGATTTTCCCGACGGTCGCCGCCTCGGACCGGGCAAGATCATGTTGCTGGAGGCGATCCGCGAGCACCGCTCCATCCTCTCCGCCGCCAAGGCCATCGGCATGAGCTACCGGCGGGCCTGGCTTCTGGTGGACGAACTTGACCGCATGTTCGAGCAGCGGGTGATCGTGACCTTTCCCGGCCGCCGCGGCGCCGGAACGGAAGTGACCGCCTTCGGCGAGCGCATCATCGCCCTCTACCGTGCCATGGAGCGTCAGGCGGCCAAAGCCACCAGCGCCGCCGTGGACGAACTCACGAAGGCACTTTCGGCGGAGTTCCGCCCGCAATCACACGCAGAGCCGGAGGAGCCGGAGACGGCTGACGCGGCGGGGAAACAGGCGAAGGCGATCTGATTTCCGCTCCGGGCGAATTGAAGCCGGCCGGTCGGCTTTCCACAGTGACGGCCTTGATCATGGCCCACACCGCCATGCCCGGCTCCAGCGCCAGGCGCTGCACACTCTCCTGCGTCACCAGCGAATGAAGCTTGCCGTGGGCGAGCGCCACCTCCACGTCCGAAAACGGGCCTTCCGCCCGGGTGATGCTGGCGATGGTGCCGGAGAGACGATTCGTCACCGAGACGTCGATGGGCCGAGACAGGGAGAGCGAGACGTCGCGTGAGCGCACGCGCACGCGGGCGGGCGCTCCCACCGGCCGGCCCACCAGCGGCACCCGAAGCTCGCCGCCGGGGAAGGAGACGGTGGAGAGGCCGAACTCGTCGTCATGCGCAGCGATGGTGCAGTCGAAGATGGTGCCGAGATCGAAGCGGCCAAGCACCGGCAACAGTTCCGGCCGGGACAGCACGTCGGCGAGAGGGCCGCAGGCGATGACCTTGCCGTCGGCCACCGCCGCCACCGCGTCCGACAGGCGCAGCACCTCTTCCACCGAATGGCTGACATAAAGGATCGGCAGTTGAAGCTCGTCCCGGAGGCGCTCGAGATAGGGCAGGATCTCGCCCTTGCGCATCTCGTCGAGGGAGGCCAGCGGCTCGTCCATGAGCAGCAGGCGCGGCTGGGACAGAAGGGCACGGCCGATGGCGACGCGCTGCTTCTCCCCGCCCGACAAGGTGTGGGGCCGGCGCTTCAACAGGTGGCCGATGCCCAGCATGTCCACCACGGCGTCGAAGCGGATGGTGCGTTCCCGCCGCGCCCGGCGCTCGCCATAGCGCAGGTTGTTGTCGACGCTCATGTGCGGGAACAGGCGCGCGTCCTGGAACACGTAGCCCGCGCCCCGCCGTTCCATGGGCAGGTCGATGCCCTTCTCGCTGTCGAAGAACACTTCGTCGCCCACCACGATGCGCCCGCGATCGGGCCGCACCGAGCCGGCGACCAGCTGGATGATGGTGGTCTTGCCCGATCCCGACCGGCCGAACAGCGCCGTAACGCCCATGTCCGGGGCCGCGAAACGGGCCTCCAGGCGAAAGCCGGTGCTGCGCGCCAGGGAAACGTCGATCTCGATCATATCTGCCCCAGCGCGAGCTTGATGCGCCGGTCCGCCAGCTCGGCCAGAACCAGCGCGCCGAGCGCCAGGATCACCGACACCACGGTGAGGCGCAACGCCATGGCGTCGCCGTCCGGCATGTGGGTGGCGCTGTAGATGGCCAGCGGGATGGTCCGGGTCTCCCCCTCCACGTTGGAGACGAAGGTGATGGTGGCACCGAATTCGCCCAGCGCCGAGGCCAGCGAAATGAGGCAGCCGGACAGCACGCCGGGCATCATCAGGGGCAGGGTGACTGTGAAAAAGGCATCCATCTTGGTCGCACCCAGGGTGCGCGCCGCGGTCTCGATGCCCTGGTCGATGCCGCCGATGGCGAGGCGGATGGCGTTGACGGTCAGGGGAAAGCTCACCACCGCCGCCGCCACGGTGGCGCCGGCGGTGGAGAAGATCAGCGATATGCCGAACCATTCGTGGAGGTACTGGCCGATAAAGCCGCGATTGCCGAGCGTGATCAGAAGCAGATAGCCAACCACGACCTTCGGCAGCACCAGGGGCAGGTGGACGATGCCGTCGAAGATGCCCTTGCCGGGAAAATTGAAGCGCGCGAGCACCCAGCCGATGAGGATTGCGGGCGGCAGGCTCCAGAGGGTGGCCCAGAAGGCAACCTGCAGGCTGAGCCTGACGGCCGTCCATTCTTCAGGGGTGAGCATGGGGCAGACTTCCGGGTAGGGACGGTGCTGGGCTTAGAGCAATTCCAGCAAAAGTGCGAAGCGGTTTTGCGTCCACAATTGCGATGAAACAAAGGTTTAAAGCACGTTCAGATCAGCTTGCGATGCATCTGATCGGCACGTGCTCTAGCGCGTCGCGAGCTTAAGCCCAAGTCGCCGAAGTCGCGAAGCAAGTTCCGTTCCCGCCGGGCCGCAGCCGGGGCGGGAACGGCTGCCTCGGGCTGGGCTCACTTCACCGTGAAGCCGTACTTCTTATAGATTTCCTTGGCTTCCGGCCCCTGGAGAAAGGCGAAGAAGGACTTGGCGGCAGGCGTGTCCTGCCCCTTCACGAGGGCGAAGGGATATTCCACCGGGGGGTGGCTGTCGGCCGGGAAGACAGCGACGACCTTCACATTCTTGGCGACGGCCGCGTCGGTCGCATAGACGACGCCGTAGGGCACTTCGCCCCGTTCCACCAGGGCGAGCGCCGCGCGCACGCTCTCGGACCCGACGATGCGCGGGGCGACCTTGTCCCACAGGCCGAGGTTGGTGAAGGCGGTCTTGGCGTAGACCCCCACCGGCACGCTGTCCACGAGGCCGGTGGCGATGCGGCCGTTGGCGCCGAGGAGGGCGTCCATGTCCATGCCCTTGGCGATGGTCACCGGCTTGGCCTTGTCGGCCGGGGCGACCAGCACGAGGGCATTGCCGAGGATGGTCGCGCGGGTGGCGGGCAGGGTGAGGCCCTTGCCGTCGGTATAGTCCATCCACTTGAGGTCGGCGGAGGCGAAGATGTTGGCCGGCGCCCCGGCGTCCAATTGCTTGGCCAGCGCCGAGGAGGCGGCGAAGGAGAATCTCACCTGAGTCTTCTCGCCCCTGGCGGCATAGGCCTTCGCCACGTCCTCGAAGGCGTTGGTGAGGCTCGCGGCAGCAAACGTGGTGACCGTGGTCTCGGCCCCGGCGGTCGATGCCTTGGCCGGCTCCTCGGCCCGGACCGGAGCAAGGCTGGCAAGCAGAAGGCCGACGATGAGGCCGCGACGCAAAATGAAGCTGGACATGGCAAAGGTCCCCTTTGATATGTCCACTCATATATAGCACGCCGCGGCGAGACAAGAGGCGCGGCGTTCGCGACCGGTCGGATCGGCGGGGGTCGGAGGACAAAAACAGTGGCTTATGTTGCGTTGCGGCATCTCGCCACGGCGCAGCCCGGCGCGTCGCCGCCTCGATCGATCCCGGGCGGCTGGGGCGATCTGGTCAGCCCCCCCGCGAGGGTCCTCAGAATCCGAACAGCTTGAAGGCGGCCGCACCGGGGGCGAGCATGGCAAACGCCCAGACCGCAGCACTGGTGACGTTTGCCACCTGAAAAGGGGTCTGGCGCATGGCGAGCACGCCGGCCACCAGCGGCACCACTGCCCGCACGGGTCCGAAGAAGCGGCCGATGGCGACGCCCCACACGCCGAAGCGGTGGAAGAAATCCTCGGCACGGGCCACCAGGTCCGGTCGTCGCGACAGGGGCCAGAAGGTCTTTGCCCGCTCCTTGTAGTGGAAGCCGAGCCAGTAGGAGATGGTGTCCCCCAGCGCCGCGCCGGTGGCGGCGGCAAGCCAGATGGGGAAGAAGTGCAGCCCGCTCGCCTCGATCAGCGCACCGACGGCCAGCAGCAGCACCGTCGCCGGAATGAAGAACGACACCAGGGCGAGCGACTCGCCAAAGGCAAGGCCGAACACAATCGGCGCGGCAAGGCCGTGGTTGTTCTGCACGAACGTGGTGGTCGCAGCGATGATGGCCTGTAGGTCGATCATGTCCCCTCCAGCCGCAGAGATCGGAAGGCGGCTCGCCTCCCGCAAGAGGCGGCGTCGGTGTCACCCTGCGGCGTAGGGGTCATGCCGCAGGACTTGGGCGAAAAAGCTGCGCGCGCCTTGAAATTGTCATGGGGATCGGTCATACACCCTGCCGTAGCGCCCCGGAGGGATTCCCAATCCTCCTTGCAGCGCGCTCGGGCCGCGTAGCGGAGACCGCCGGAGCTTCCCCTTTTGAAGCGTCGCGAGCGGCTTTGCCCGACTTCAACGATTGCCTTTAGACACCCCAGGCCACGCGGGATGTCGAATATCCCCGCGAACCGCGCTGCGCCCATGCGTGCGCCGGTGTCGTTCGCATATGAAAGTCAGAGCTTGACCTCTTTTTCGAACCTCGGCCTCGCCGAGCCTATCGTTCGCGCGCTCACTGAAGCGCAGCACATCACTCCCACCCCCATCCAGGCCGAAGCCATCCCGCAGATTCTCGCGGGTCGCGATCTCATCGGCATCGCCCAGACGGGCACCGGCAAGACCGCCGCCTTCGCCCTTCCCATCCTTGACCGCCTCGTGCGTCATCCCCACCGGCCCGAGCCGAAGTCGGTGCGTGCCCTGGTGCTCTCGCCCACCCGTGAATTGTCCGGCCAGATCGTCGAGAATTTCGAGCGGTTCGGCCGTCATGCCAACGTCACCGTGTCGCTTGCCATCGGCGGCGTGCCCATGGGCCGGCAGATCCGCGCGCTCTCCCGCGGCGTGGACGTGCTGGTTGCCACCCCCGGCCGCCTGATTGATCTCGTCGAGAACAATGCGGTGAAGCTCGACCAGGTCGAGGTTCTCGTCCTCGACGAAGCCGACCAGATGCTGGACATGGGCTTCGTGCATGCCATCCGCGCCATTGTGCGCCGGCTGCCCCACAAGCGCCATTCCCTGTTCTTCTCCGCCACCATGCCCCACGCCATTGCCGAACTGGCGGGCTCCATGCTGCGCGATCCCGTGCGCGTCGCGGTGACCCCGGTGGCCAAGACCGCCGACCGGGTCGAGCAGCGGGTGATCCTGGTGGACAAGGCCAACAAGGGCCAGCTCCTCGCCGAGGTGCTTTCCACCGAGGAGATCGACCGCGCCCTTGTCTTCTCCCGCACCAAGCACGGCGCGGACAAGGTGGTGCGCGTGCTCGCCAAGGCCGGCATCGCCGCCGAAGCGATCCACGGCAACAAGTCGCAGAACCAGCGCGACCGGGTGCTCGCCGCCTTCCGCGAGGGCAAGATCCGCACCCTGATCGCCACTGACATCGCCGCCCGCGGCATCGACGTGACCGGGGTGAGCCACGTCATCAACTTCGACCTGCCCAACGTGCCGGAGAGCTATGTGCACCGCATCGGCCGCACCGCGCGCGCCGGCCGCGAGGGCATCGCCATCTCCTTCTGTGATCACGAGGAGCGCGCGTTCCTGCGGTCCATCGAGAAACTCATCAAGATGCAGCTTCCTGCCAGCGACCGCCGGGGCGCGGGCACCCGTTTCGCGGTGCCGGAGCTTGAGCCCATCATCCTCGACGAGCGGGACGAGACATCGGAGCGTTCGGACTATATCGGCCGGTCCGGCCGGCAGAACCCGCGCGGCCAGCGTCCCCGCCATGGCGAGGAGCGCTCCGGCGAAGGCCGGTCGCGGGCGCCGCGTTCGGAAGAAGGCCGGCCCCAGCCGGCGCGTGCTGCCCAGCCGCGCGGCGAAGGTCGTCCGGCCGGTGGTCGTCCGGAAGGGCGTCCCGATGCCAGCGGCGCTCAGGGTGCGGGCCATCGCGCCGGCCAGCCGGCCCGGGCCGAGGGCCGTGGCCTGAGGACCGAGCGTGGCCAGCGCCCGGCGGGCGACATCGGCGGCCTCGGCTTCATGCAGTCGGTGCCGAACCGCGGCCAGCGCTCGGACTCGCGTCCGGGCGGGGCCAAGCGCCCGGTGCGCTGAGGCGCATTGCATTGATCATTCTGCGCGCGGATGGCGAAAATGGCCCGCCGCGCGCATCTACCTATGGGCGTACGGGTGTTTTCGTGAGATAAGCCCGGCAGTTGCGCCCCATCGTTCGGGGCATCTGGAGAAGACTATATGGCGAAGGAAGAACTGCTGGAGTTCGAAGGAACGGTGACCGAGGTGCTCCCGGACGGTAACTTTCGTGTGCGGCTCGACAACGATCATCAGATTCTGGCCTATGCGGCCGGCAAGATGAAGAAGAACCGCATCCGCACCATTGAGGGTGACCGCGTGGTGGTGGAGATGTCGCCTTACGACCTCGATCGCGGCCGCATCAACTTCCGCCACAAGGCCGAGGGCAACGCCCCGCCGCCCGGCGCCCGCCGCCAGCAGAATTTCCGCCGCCGCTGATCTTCGAGCAGCCGCGCTCTTTCCTGAATCCGGAGGGCGGTTCACCGATCAGATTGCTTCAATCTGATCGCGTCGGGCTCTTAGGAGACGTGGGCGCAGACGTGGCCGGCGACGTGGGCGCGGAAGCGGGCGCGGAAACGGGGACGACATGGAACTGCGTCTTGCGAAGGCGATGATGGTGGCGGCTTTGTCGGCCTTCTGCCTTCTGGTCGCCTACGACAACCTCGTGGACTATGAGTCCAACTACGCCTTCGTGCGCCATGTCCTGAGCATGGACACGACCTTTCCCGGCAACGCCCTGATGCACCGCGCCGTTACCGATGAGCGGGCGTGGCGCGTGGCCTATGCCGCCATCATCGCAGGCGAGGCGACAAGCGGGCTGCTCCTCGCCTTCGGGGCCGTCGCCATGCTGGCGCGACTCACTGCGCCCGCGGCCCGCTTCGAACGCGCCAAGCGCTTCGTCTATCTGGGCGGCACACTGGCTTTCCTGGTCTGGTTTTTCGGCTTCATGGTGGTGGCCGGCGAGTATTTCGCCATGTGGCAGTCCAGGGACTGGAACGGCCAGGCCGCGGCCTTCCGCTTCACCATGGTCGTGCTCGGCGTGCTGATCCTCGTGGCGCTGCCGGACCGCGAGATCGTGGATACCGCGCCGCCGACGCCGGGCTGATCTTCGCGCCGGATGCGGTCAGGCGTTCGCGGGCGCCGCCCATCTCGGAAGCCGGGGCTTGCCATCTCAGAAACAAGGGCTTGATGAGCGGAAGCGGAAACTCCGCTCCCGTACCGTCACTGTGTGTCAGCGGCACGGCTCGTCGATCTGTGCGGGCGAACCGTGCGGGCAAGGCTTAGTGCCCAAGGCATGCAAGCTGAAGCCAGACCGATGCCAGACCCATGATGCCGATTCATGGGGCAAGCTTATCGGCACCCGGCCTCACTCGAGGTCGGAATCGAGGATCGCCATCTGGAAGTTGTACGAGAGGTCGTCGTCCTCGTCGTCCCGGTAGAGGACGCCGATGAACTCCTCGCCCAGATAGACCTCGGCCGAGTCCTTCTTCTTCGTGCGGGCAGTCACCTTGATCTGCGGGTTGCCGAACAGGGTCCGCAAATAGCGCTGCACGCGCTCGAGCTCGGTTTTTTCCAACGGTGTTCTCCTTGCGAACGGATGGCCGCGTTATGGCGGCCAAGGCGCGCGCATTCAAGTCGCGGCGGTCAACAGCCCTCAGATATCGGCGCCAGACCAGATGTTGTCCTCGAACATCTGGTCCATGGAGCGCGAGGGCTCGGCGCAGCCGGCTTCGCCCACCACCTTGGCCGGGATGCCGGCCACCGTGGTGTTGCGCGGCACCGGCTTCAGCACCACCGAGCCGGCGGCGATGCGGGCGCAGCGCCCCACCTCGATATTGCCGAGCACCTTTGCCCCGGCGCCGATGAGCACGCCGCGGCGGATCTTGGGATGGCGGTCGCCGGTCTCCTTGCCGGTACCGCCCAGCGTCACCCCCTGCAGGATGGACACGTCGTCCTCGATCACCGCCGTGGCGCCGATGACGACGCCGGTGGCGTGATCGAGGAAGATGCCCCGGCCCATGGGCACCTGCGGGTGGATGTCCACGGCAAACACTGACGAGGCCTGGCTCTGGAGATAAAGCGCGAAATCGCGCTGGCCGCTGGTCCACAGGAAATGCGCCAGACGGTGGGCCTGGATGGCGTGGAAGCCCTTGAAATACAGCACCGGCTCCAGGGTGCGCGTGGCCGCGGGATCGCGATCCACCACCGCCATGATGTCGGCGCGCAGGGCCTGGGAGATCGCCTTGTCGCGGGCGGCGGCCTCGAGCCAGGCGGCGCGGATGGCGCTGGCCGGCACGTCCGCGTGGTCGAGGCGGGCGGCGATGCGCTCCCCGATCACGGCTTCAAGGCTCGGCTGGCCGAGCACGGCACCGATGAGGAAGGCGGCGAGCAAGGGCTCGCGCTCGGCGGCTTCTTCCGCCTCGTTGCGCAGGCGGGCCCAGACCGGATCGACCACGTCGTGCCAGCGTTCCGTTCCCGCCTTGGTCAGCTTCGGGGCGTACGCGTCCGCAACAGGCGCGGACATGGGGGACTGCGGCATAGGGGACTGCGGCATTCCTGCCTCCTCGACGATGCAACTTGGTGCCTGTTCTAGCACAAGAGGTGCAAAGGGGAGAGGTTCCCCGACGCCGCGTCAGGGGCGGCGTTTCAGGAATTCGAGAGCCCCCGCCTTGAACACCTTGTCGCCCACGGCAGGATTGTGGTCGCGGTTGGGGATGTCCAGCATGGTACCGTCCGGCAGGAGGTCCACCAAAGGCTGGCCGGGCCCGGAGACCAGGTCGCGGGTGCCGATGGCCACCAGCACCGGCTGGAAGATGCGCGCCACCTCCTCACGCGTGAGCACCTGCCGCGAGCCGCGGATGCAGGCGGCGAGCGCCTTCAGGTCGGCCTTGTTGGCATCGGCGAAGGCGCGGAACATGCGGCCCATGGGGTCGGCAACGTCATCGAGGCTCGGCGCCTCCAGCGCGTCGGCCACGGTCTGTGGCAGGCCGACCCCGTCCACCAGATGGATGCCGAGACCGCCCATGATCAGCGAGCGCACCGCCTGCGGGAAATGCAGCGCCATCTGCGCCCCCACCCGCGCGCCCATGGAATAGCCGACCACGTCGGCCCGCTCCAACCCGAGATGGGCGAGGAGGCGCTGGGCGTCCTCCGCCATGATGCGGGTGTCGTAGAGGGCGGGGTCGTAGAGTTTCTCGGACTCGCCATGACCGCGATGGTCGAAGCCGATGGCGCGGTAGCCGGCCTCGGTCAGGGTCTTCGTCCAGGAGGGGCCAACCCAGTTGATCTCCTTGGAGGAGGCGAAGCCGTGGATCAGGAGGACCGGATCACCGGAGCCGATGTCGAAATAGGCGATATCGACGCCTGCGGAAGAGAAATGGGGCATGGGAGACCTTCGCGGGGCACCGTCACGGGCGGCGGCTCCGATCTGGGCGGATGACGGGGCGGAAAACTAGAAGCTCGCTCCTGCTGTGCCAAGTCTTCAAGCGAATGGCGCATCGGCCGATGGTCCGGCGGTGGGGGAGCCCCGGCGAGGTCCCGCGCGACCTGTATCGCCGCCAGCACGCGGACGGCGGCGGCCTCCATCTCGGCAGCGGCCACCGGTGGAAGCAGGGCCGCCTTCGCCGGGTCCGGCGTGCCATGCCGATGGCGACCGGCCGGGCGCTGCCCGCGCCAGCAGCGGCGGGCGCAGGCGACGCAGACCGAATTGAAGGACGAGACGAGGGCGAAGGCGTAGAGCGCCGCCGCGAATGCCCACCAGATCAGGTGGAACAAAGCGCTGGTGATGGCGATGGCGCCGCGCCCGAGCGTCTTGAGGATGGCGAGGGTCTGGGACCCCTTGGCTTCGGCGAGGCGGGCGACGCGGGAGAGGTCGTGCCCGCTGTCCGCCACCTTCAGGCCTTCAAGGGCCGCGCGGCTGCCGGCCTTCGCCTCGATGCGTGCGGTGTCGTCCAGCATGTGGGTGAGGTCGGTGAGGCGCTGGGTGCGCACCACGCCCTTCACCGCGGCGGCATCCACCGTGGCGGGTGCCGCCGCGAGCCGGCGCAGGGCAGAAAAATCCACGCTCTCGCGCACCGCGTGGGTGAAACTGCGGGCCAGCGCGGCGGACAGGCGGCCGGTGCGCTTCGCCACCTTCACCAGCGAAATGCCGATCCGCACCGGCAGGCTCGCGCCCACGGTGGCGTAGGTGCCGGCGGTGACGGCGATGCCCACGGCGGACAGGCCGAGAATCAGTTCGTCCGCATCCTCGCCGCGCGCGAGCTTCAGGCCCTCGCGGCCGGCGTCGCGGATGTCGCCCCACACCATGAGGTCGCTGGTCGCCGCACCGGCGAGTCCGGCGAGGTCGCGCGGCTCACCGGTGACGAAGCCGAGGCCGAACGCCTTGGCCGACCGCATAGCTTCGGGCAGCGCTCCGGTGGCGTCGGTGACCTGCGCGCGCAATTCTGGCGGGATCGGGAGGCCGCGGGCATCGGCAAGCGCGAGGAACGAGGCGGCGAGGGCGGCATCGTCCTCTGCCAGCGCCGCGGCGATGGAGCGGCGCGCGTCTTCCGCCGTGAAGCCGGCCAAACCCAGATCGGCGAGGGCGGCCGGATCATCCCGCGCGGCGACGAGCTTCATGCTCTCCTTCGCCACGGGCAGCAGCCATGGCGTGCCGGCGAGGAGCATTGCGAACAGGGTGAGGGTGGCGAGAATGCGGGCCATGGGGATTCCTGAACGGCATTCTCGCATCCGATCATGGCGAAGGTGAAGGGCGCGCGTCCGGCCCTGCCCCTGGCTTGTCCGCCTTTTCGCGCCTTGCCTCTTTCGCCGCCGCCGCTCCCGAACGCCCCGTCGTGCTCCACATGAAGCGCGATTTCGTCGATGCGAACCCGGCAACCACCCGGAAGCTGGTGAATGCCTTCCACCGGACCTTGATGTGGCTGAAGACGCCGCAGCCCAAGGACGTGGCGGCCGGTGGTGCCGGAAGAATATTTGCTAGGGGATCGCGCGCTTTATCTCTCAGGTGTCAATAAATCCATGCCCATCTATTCTCGCTCCGGTGTCATTCCCGTCCAGCGTATGAAAAGCGCGCTTGCCATGCGGGTGAAATTTGATCCTGAGCTGAAGGCCGCGACCATCGGTCTGGCGAAGACCTTCGACGATCGTTTCGTCGCGAGGGCGGCGGCGGGCGGAAAATAGGTGGAGGCGGTTCACATTATTTTCCGAACCTCCCTTGAAAAGGCCGTTATTGGCCCCTATCTTCCGCTCAACCCAAACCGCCGGACGCGGCGCGCTCCAAAGCGCGAACGCATTCGGGAGACGGACGGATGTACTCCGATCCCGCCGCGGCATAGGGTGTTCGTTCCTCCGCTTTCCATGATCATGGATGTGCGGAGGGGCGAGCTGAGCGGACAGTTCGTCATCGGCCTGCTTCATCGTTTCCTTCGGGCCGCGACACAAAAGCCTTCCAATTCGAACTCGTCTAGAACTACGCCCCGCTGCGCCGCGACGTTGGTCGTGCGCGGGGGTGACTGGCGCATCGCACAGCTGAAGAGCGGCATGCGCGCACAGGAGGCCACCATGGCCACAGGTACCGTTAAGTTTTTCAATTCCCAGAAGGGTTTCGGCTTCATCCAGCAGGATGAGGGCGGCCCCGACGTCTTCGTGCACATCTCGGACGTGGAGCGCTCCGGCCTCTACAGCCTGAACGATGGCCAGAAGGTGTCCTTCGATATCGTCGCGGACAACCGCGGTAAGAGCAAGGCGTCGAACCTCGCCGCTCTCTGAGCTGAAGCTCTGATAGAAACCCCGGTCACCGCAAGGTGGCCGGGGTTTTTTGCGTTTGGAACTCGATGATCAAAGATGGGCGCGAACGGATCGCCGCGCAACCCGATCAGCGCAGCAGGTCCACCTCAGCGCAGCACGTACACCGTGGTGCCCACGCGGACGCGGTTGTAGAGGTCCACCACATCGTCGTTGGTCATGCGGAAGCAGCCGGAGGAGACGGCCTGGCCGATGGTCTCCGGCTCGTTGGAGCCGTGGATGCGGTAGAGGCTGGAGCCGAGATACATGGCCCGCGCGCCCAGCGGATTTTCGATGCCCCCCGGCATGTGCCGCGGCAGATCGGGACGGCGCCTCAGCATCTGCGCCGGCGGCGTCCAGGACGGCCATTCCTTCTTGGCGCTGACGGTCTTCACGCCGGACCACTGGAAGCCCTCGCGGCCCACCCCGACGCCGTAGCGCAGGGCCTCGCCACGGGAGGTGACGTAATAAAGCCGCCGCTCCGACGTGCGGATGACGATGGTGCCCGGCGCGTATCGCGGGTCGATGGACACCACCTGCCGGCCGATGGGCGAGGAGGTGCCCACGTAGCCGGCATTGGTGTTGGCGCCGCTGAACAGCTTGTTGAAGTTGAAGATGTCGTAGCGGTCGTCGGCTCGCGCCGGCCCCGCCGCCACGAGCGCGGCCGCAACGGCGGCCAGGGCGAGGGATCTGAAGTGCGTCATGGGTCTTACGTCTCAACTGAGGAACGAAGGGGACACACGCGGAGCGGGTTGCGCTCTGACAATCCATTTTGTCGCCGCAAAACGGACATGACTGCAACCGCTTTGTGGCAAGGCTGTTCCAGCCGCACGGGAGTGTGATGCGGATTCTAAGCAGGCGCGGCCCTGCGGCAACGCTCAAGCCTTGCCGGCTACCTCCCGGACGAAGGCGGCCAGCGCCGCATTGAAGCGCTCGGGGGCCTCAAGGAACGGCGCATGGCCGACACCCTCGTGGAGATCAAGCCGGGCGTCGGGCACGATCTGGCTGATATGCTCCGCCATGGCCGGGGCCACCACCTCGTCGAGGGCGCCCTGGACCACCAGGACCGGCACGTCGAGGGTGCGGATCAGGGCGTCATAATCCGCTACCCGGTCGAACAGGGCGGCCCGAATGTGGTGCGGCACCAGCATGTTCACGCCGAACAGCTGCTCGAACAGGGGCTGCGGGATCGGGTTGGCGAAGCAGCGGCGCAGGAAGGCGCGGGTCGCGGTGATGTTCTCCGCCACGTCCGGGCTGCACATGAGCCGCATGAGGCGGTTGCAGCTCCCATAGAAGCGTCGCTCGTTGGCCGTCACCGCATCCACGAACACGATCCCGGAGATGCCCTTCGTGCCGAAGGTGGCGACATAGTCGCCGATGATGCGCCCGGCATAGGACCAGCCCACCAGCACCGGCCGCTCCAGGGCGAAGGCGCGGATCACCGCATCCACCTCGCCGGCCCACAGCTCGGCGGACTTGTAGCAGGCGGGGTCTGCGGGCTTGTCCGAGCCGCCATGGCCGCGGAAATCATAAGTGACCATGCGGCAGTCGACGAGCTGCGGGCTTGCGGTCTGCCGCGCCCAGCACAGGCTGGACTGGGAAAAGCCGTGGATGAAGACGATGCCCGCCCCTGTCCCCGCCCCGAAGGCTTCGGCGGCGATGCCGATGCCGTCGGGAGTGATGATGCGGGCGGTGCGGCGGGCAGGGGGCTCGGGAGCGTTCATGCCCCTCGCATAGCATTCCGGGGCGCCCGCTTTAAGCGCAAGCGCAGCCGGTGGGCCGCCTTGGGCGCGCCTCTTGCCGGGTGCTATAGAGCGGACCCAACGCGGCAGTGCCAGCAGAGGCGGCAAACCATGCGCGACCTTCTCGTGTCCCGAGCCGGGCGTCTCGCCCTCGTCGCAGCCCTCGGGCTGCTTGCGCCCGCCATCGCGCCCGCCACCGCGCGAGCCGCCGATCGCTACATGGCAACGGGGTTGCCCTTCTTCGATCCCTACCATGTGGCCATCGCCAGCATGGATGTGGCCGGCGGCAAGGTGACGGGAACCCTCGCAGCGCCCGTGGGCGATTCGCGCCCGGCGCTGCCGCTGTCCGGCACGCTGGCCAACGGGGTGCTCACCCTCACCGTGGGGCAGGGGACGGAGGCCTACCGGTTCGTCTTCAGCGAGAACGAGCGCGGCCTGCACCGCATCTTCGAGGAGACGACGAGCATCCCCGGCATTGATTCCGTCACCCTCTTCCGCCCGCCGGCGGGCTTCTCCGAGCCGGCGCTGGCGCTCCAGCACGATCCGGAGGACTGGTGCGGGCGCGTCTATGGTGGCCTGTCCGTCCAGTTCCGCGCCAAGGATCTGGCCGCAACCGCAGAAGCACCGGCCGCCATGGCGGACCTAGACCTGGTGGTGGTGCCGCAGCAGGGCGGCCCGGCCCGGCAGAAGTTGAAGGATGCCTGGAGCCGCCTGCGCCTCGCCGCGCGGGGAGGCGATGACGTGTCCGTGGACATCGCCGTGCCGGTGGGCAGCGAGGCGAAACAGGCCGAAGAGCTGCGCCGCGTGCCGCAGGTCGCTTCCGTGCTGCTTCCGGCGCTGTGCGGCGAGATGGCGCTCGCCACCATCCCGCGCGCCCGGGTGGGGGACGCGGACAAGGTGTCCGAGGCGAAGCTGAAATCCTATGCGGAAGCCATGCTGGCGCGCCTTTTGTCCGGCGCGGCGCCTGAGGCCTCGGCGGCCGGGCCGCGCAAGTTCAGGATCGCCGGTGCCGTGGTGCCTGGCGTGTCCGGCCCCGCCTTCAAGGCGACGGTGACCGGAGAGGCCGAGGCGACGCGTCTCGGCAAGGGCAGCTTCGACCAGTTCACCCTGACCCTCGAGCCGGTGGTGACCCCCGACGACGCGGCCGACACCCTCTCGCTTATCCCCACCGTGACCGACCTGAAGAGCGCCAAGAAGGCGGGCCCGCAGCCGCCCGCCGATGCCGCCTTCCGCCCGGCGGACGATTCCAGCCAGGTCGCCGGCATCACCCAGCGCATCGTCTCCTTCATCGCCGCGGCCGAGGGCACGCGCTGCGCCTTCCTCACCCAGACTGCCTTCGACGAGCCCGACGGCGCCATCTCCTGCACCAACATCGCACTCGACGATGTGAGCCACCCTGACGACAATTGAGGATGGTTCCGGTGCTGCCGCGTCAATCATAGTCGCAGGCTGTAGTTTCTCGCCTTTTTGACCGAATAAAAGCGCGGCCGTCACCGTATTCGACCCAGAATACGGTGACGGCCGCGCTTTGAGTTTGAGTATAGCGTGGCTGTACGCTCTGAAAAATTGAAGGAACCATCCTCTCTCCCCTCCGTTGCATGACCGGGGCTGAACAAGAGGATGCATTCCCATGACCAATCGTCAGCAGGGTGGTTCCAACACTCCCGAGACGGATCAGGCCAAGGAGGCGGCCCGCAAGGCTGCGGAAAACCGCCAGCAGCACCAGCAGGATCATGGCCGCGGCCAGCAGGGCGGCGGTTTCGAGAAGGACCGCGATCGCGCCTCCGAAGCCGGCCGCATGGGTGGCCAGGCGGAGGAGAAGCGCGCCTCCACCCAGGACCGCGATCGGGAGAACGAGGCCGGCCGCAAGGGCGGCGCGCGCTGACGCCAACCGCGATTTCAGCCGGCGCGCTCCGGCTGGAATCTACGGCCTTTCAACGACATCAGGAGACAGACATGGGCTTCTTTTCGAAGGACATCCATTCTCTCGACGATCTGTTCGTGCACACCCTGCGCGACATCTATTATGCGGAAAAGCGCATCCTGAAGGCGCTGCCCACCATGGTCGAGACGGCATCGAGCGCGACGCTGCGCCAGGCCTTCCAATCCCACATCGGCGAGACCGAGGGCCATGTGAAGCGCCTGGAGGAGGTCTTCCGCATGCACGGCGTCGAGGCCAAGACGGTGAAATGCCCGGCCATCGACGGTATCATCGCGGAGGCCGAGGAGGTCGCATCCGAGGTGGCCGATCCCGAGGTGCTGGACGCTGCCCTTGCCGCCGCGGCGCAGGCGGTGGAGCATTATGAGATCACCCGCTACGGCACGCTGATCGCCTGGGCCAAGCGCCTCGGTCGCAACGACTGCGCCACGGTGCTCCAGCGCACCCTCGACGAGGAGAAGGCGGCCGACGCCAAGCTCACCAGCCTCGCCGAAGCCCAGATCAACATGCGCGCGGCCTGACAAGGCCACCGCCGGCGCCTTCCGTTCCCCGCGGCAGGCGCCGCAGTTCTCCCTCCCGCGGGGAGAAACGCCATTTGCCCCCGTCGCACCCGCGGCGGGGGCTTTTCGCGTTGAAGGGGCAGCAAGAGGCGCGCTGGCGCGATACGCGCAAGGCCAAGTATTTGGCCAAAAATCTGGCCAAGTATCTGGAATGGTGCGGAGAAGGAATGGTGGGCGATGCAGGGATTGAACCTGCGACCCCTCCCGTGTGAAGGGAGTGCTCTCCCGCTGAGCTAATCGCCCGCGCCAATTGCGAGGAGCGCCGTTTAGGCCGGCGCGCCCCTTCCTGTCAAGTGCCGGTGGTGTCGGCCTGTGGATGACCTCACGCCGCCGGGCGCGCCAGAAGGGCATCCACGGCCCGTTCCAGCTCGTCGAAATGGTGGATCAGCGCATCCGCGCCCAGCTCGGCGGGCGGGGTTTCCGTATAGCCGAAGGAGACGGCGACCACCGGAACGCCGGTGGCGCGGGCGGTGAGCACGTCGGTGATGCTGTCGCCCACCATGATCGAGCGCGCCGCCGAGCCGCCGGCCGCGGCAATGGTGGAGATGAGCGGCAGCGGGTCCGGCTTGGAGCGCGGATAGGTGTCGGCACCGGTGATCACGCTAAAGCGCCCGGTGAGGTCCAGCGCGTCCAGAAGCAGCCGGGCGAGGTGCTCCAGCTTGTTGGTGCATACGGCCAGGCTCACGCCCTTCGCCGACAGGCGATCGAGCGCCTCGATGAGGCCGGGGAAGGGGCGCGAGCCCACCGCGATGTTGTCGGCATAATGGGCGATGAAGCGCTGCGTCATCGCTTCCACCTCGCCGTCGGGCAGGGCGAGACCCTCGCTTTTCAGGGCGCGGACGATGAGCAGGCGCGCGCCGCCGCCGATCATGTTGCGGGCCTCGGCGCGGTTCACTGGCGGGATCTTGTGCGGGGCGAGGACGAGGTCGAGCGCATCCAGCAGATCGGGCGCGGTATCGACCAGGGTCCCGTCGAGGTCGAAGGCGACCACGGGGCGGGTGGAAACGGGCGGGGCAGTCATGTTCGGGCCTCTTCCTCGGGGACAGACAGGGATGGGGGGCGCCGACCCCACCCTCTGCCTTAAATCCTGCCGCTTTTTCGCGCGAGCGTCCGTGCCGTTCGCAGGGCTGCGGCTGCATGGCGCAGCCTTGGAACAGGACATGCCGGGATCGGACTTGAACTTGGCAGGTCCATAACACGCAAGGAGTCTTGAATGCAGCGGATTGCTCTCGCCGTGGCAGGATCGCGGAACCACCAGCGGACTCTGAAGCCCGCGGTGCGCGCCATGCTGGCGGCGCTGGCCGTCGCGGGCCTTGGCAGCGGCGGTGCCATGGCCCAGGCGGCCCAGCCGGCTCAAGGGGCCTACGAGTTCGCCGCCCCGCCCTCGGCCCAGGCGAACCGCATCTATGGGCTCAACCGCCAGACCGGCGAGATGAACGTGTGCCAGTTCGAGCGGCCCGCAGGCAGCGCCGTGGGCATCACCCATTGCTTCGCGCAAGGGGAGGGGGCAGGCCCCCAGAAGGCCGGCAGCTACGCTTTGGCCCCCACCCACTACGAGGGTGAGACCGGCATCTTCCGGGTCAATCGCGACACCGGGGAGATGAGCATCTGCTACGTGCGTGAAACGGTACGGCCCCAGGGCGGCACCGATTCGAGCCTGGTCTGCACGCCCGCCGCGCGGTGAGGGTTGCATGGAGGCGTTAGGCTCGCCGAGGCGTCGCGCCGCTTGTCGGCGGGCCGGATCGGAGCTAGAGCCGGAACGCGGCGGGGCGACCCGGCCCGCATCAACGAAACGCCAATGCCCCCCGTCGCGCCGGTTCGCTGCGCGCGAGGGGGCACCGGAACGGAAACTCCCATGGTGCACGCCGAAGACCCGAAGCGCCGCGCGGCCGCTCACGCCCTGACCTACGTGACCGACGGCATGCGCCTCGGCCTCGGTACCGGCTCCACCGCCCGCCATTTCGTGGAGCTGCTGGCGGAGAAGGTCCATGCCGGCCTCAACATCCTCGGCGTGCCCACCTCCGAGCAGACACTGTCGCAGGCGGTCTCCCTCGGCGTGCCGATCGCGACCCTTGACGAGGCCGGGCCGCTTGACCTGTGCATCGACGGGGCGGATGAGGTCGGCCCCGGCCTCGCCCTGATCAAGGGCGGCGGCGGCGCGCTGCTGCGGGAGAAGATCGTCGCCAGCGCCGCGCGCGAGATGGTGGTGATCGCCGATTCCAGCAAGAAGGTGGCGATGCTCGGCCGCTTCCCGCTGCCCATCGAGGTGGTGGATTTCGGCGTCGCCTCCATCGAGCGGCATGTGGCCGAGGCGGTGCGCAGGGCCGGCTGCGAAGGGCCGGTGAAGCTGCGCCGCGACGGCGACGGCCATCCTTTTGTCACCGATCAGGGGCACCTGATCCTCGACGCCCATCTCGGCCGCATCCCGGACCCGGCTGCGCTCGCCCGCGCGGTGGAGGAGGTCGCCGGTGTGGTCGAGCACGGGCTGTTCCTTGGCCTTGCCAGCCGGGTCGTGCTCGCCGGCGCGGATGGTATCACCGTGCTGGAGCCCGGCAGCTTCTGATTCCTCTTCCCGGAGAGAGACCCATGTTCATGTCCCATCGCGGCCGCTTCGGCGTGCGGCTCC
Source organism: Xanthobacter autotrophicus ATCC 700552 (assembly GCF_043194565.1). Classification (GTDB taxonomy): domain Bacteria; phylum Pseudomonadota; class Alphaproteobacteria; order Rhizobiales; family Xanthobacteraceae; genus Xanthobacter; species Xanthobacter autotrophicus_F. The sequence goes on from NZ_JBAFVS010000009.1 coordinate 64,483, forward strand.
TTCTCGCCGCCGCCCTTGCCGTGCCGGCCCTTCCGGTTTCCTTTGCCCTGGCCCAGCAGGCGCAGCCAGCCCAGCCGGCGGCGAAGGTGAGCGCGCCGCATCTCCAGCTTGCCCGCGATCTCGTGGCGGTGAACGGCGAGGCCCGCGCCTTTGAAGGGATCATTCCCAACATCGTCGACGGGGCGGCGCTTTCCTTCCTCCAGACCAATCCCGACCTCGCCAAGCAGTTGCGCGAAGTCGCGATCATCGTGCGGCCGGAGTTCGAGGCGCGGCAGGTGGAGATCATCGATATCCTCGCCAGTTCCTACGCCCGCCACTTCACCGAGGCGGAGCTGAAGGAGGCCATCACCTTCTATCGCTCGGCCACCGGCGCGAAGCTGGTGCAGGACCGTCCCGTCATCGTCCAGGAGGCGGTGCAGGGCATCCAGGCATGGGGCGCGCAAGTGAATGCCCAGGCGGTGGAGCGGGTGCGCGCGGAAATGCGCAAGCGCGGCGTTGACCTGTAGGTCTTGCCCTTGTGTCCGTCCTTCGGGGCGGGCCGGCTCTCGGTCAAAGAAAAAAGGCCCCCGGCCCAGTGCCGGGGGCCTTTTCGTTTGGTGTCCCGCCTCAGATCGCGTCGGTGCGGGCGTCGCGCGAGCCCTGCGGCGCGTCGGCGGGGGCGGCGAACAGGTTCTTGCGGTCGAGGTTGGGGTTGGAGTGGGGGTCCACCAGCGTCCGCGCATGCCACAGGGCGTCGAAGCGCTCGTGCTGGGCCTTCAGCCGCTCCCGGTGGAGCTTGTTGCGGGCTTTCCCCCGCGACGCGGATTCGTGGTGGATGAGCAGGGCGAACGGCGTGGTCACCACCTCGTATCCGGCGCGGCGGGCGCGCAGGCACAGGTCGATGTCGTTGCAATCCTCCTGGAACCGCTCCGCGTCCAGCGGGCCGATGGCCTCCCACACGTCCCTGCGGATGAGCTGGCACGCGCCGGTGACCGCGGACACGTCCTGCCGCACCAGCAGCCGGCCCTCGGGGCCGGGCGTGTCCGGCAGGGCATGGGCGAACCAGTGGGAGGCATAGCCGAACAGGCCGACCATGACGCCCGCATGCTGGATGGTGCGGTCGGGATAGAGCAGCTTCGCCCCCACGATGCCCACGCCGGGCCGCAGCGCAAGCGCCACCATTTCGTCGAGCCAGCCCGCCTCGATTACCTCGATGTCGTTGTTGAGAAACAAGATCAGCTCGCCGGTTGAGACCGCGACGCCATTGTTGCAGATGCGCGGATAATTGAAGTCCCCGTCGTCCCGCACGATGGTCGTGTCGGGCCATGTGGCCTTCATCTCCGCGAACAGGGCGAAGGTCTCCGGCTCCACCGAGCCGTTGTCCACGATGATGATCTCGAAATTGCGGTAGGCGGTCTGCCCGATCAGCGAATCAAGGGCCATGGCCAGAAGGCCGGCGCGGTCGCGGGTGGGGATGACGATGGACACCTTGGGCGGCACCGCCGGCAGGGGGAAATCGGGCCGCAGGAAGTGGGTCCCGGCCTCCGGCACCACGCTCACCGGCACGTTGAGCACGCCTTCGAGCGCCTGCGCCGCCAGCCGGGCGGTTTCGGGCTCGGGGAAGCCGGGCGCCTGCTCCGGGCCTGAAAAGGCGATGCGCGGCAGGTGCCGCACGGCGCCGGCGCCGACCTGCGCCACCGTGCGCACGATGAGGTGATAGACGGCGGCCGCGCCGAAGCGGGGATCGATCCCCAGCGTTTGGCTCAACCCCGCCCGCATCACCGTGAGCGCGCCCATATAGGGCGAGGCTTCCAGCAGGTGGCGATTGAAGGCCGGCTTGAACACGCCCGCCAGCGGCGTGCCTGCCGCATCGCAGCGCTCCTCGTCGGTATAGAGCAGCTGGCAATCGGGATAAGCGGCGAAGGTCGCGCGGATGAGGGCCACGGCATCCCGCGTGGGCCGCCCTTCCAGGTCCAGCAGGCAGATGAGGTCGTCGTCCGGCGCCGCACTGGCGGCAAGGGCGGCCTTGAGGAGGCTGGCGTCGTCTGCCGCCTGCGCGGGCACGATTTGCGCGGTATCGCCCACCGCCTGCGCCAACGCCGCGCCTTCGCGGGCAAGGCGATCCGCGCTTGCGGCAATGATCCAGCTGAAGGCCCGGTCGCTCTGGGCCCTCAGGGCCTCGGCGCAGGCGGCGATCTGGGCGCGCGAGCGCCCGTCTCCCGCCGCGGACAGGAAGACGAGGGCCGGCGCTGCCCCCGGCGCTGGAACCGCGGTGAAGTCGCCCACATAGGCGTTGCGGAAGCGCTGGTACTGCGCCCGCTTCAGCGACAGGCGCGCCTGCGCCGTCTGGCTGAGGGCGATGAGGCTCAGGCCGAGATGGCGTGCCGCCCCTTCCGCCTGCCGCCAGCGGTGCCGCAGGCCCCTGACGCCGCCTTCGGGCGCGACGATCGATCCATTCCGGAAGGCATGGAGCTTCAACAGCAGCCGCCCGGCGGGAAACTGCCCGCGCACGGGGTAATAGCCCAGCCCCACCGCGCCGGACGAAACGCCATTCCCCGTGACGACGATCCGCGCCGTGCCGGCGGGGATTTCGGCCGCCATCGGCTCGCCCGCCTGCGCCTCGAAGGTGGCGAGGGGCGTGCCGCGCCCATCCTCCATGCGGACCACCAGCGGACCGCTGGCTCCGGACGCGACGAGCACCACCACCGCGCCCCCGACACCCGGCAGGCGCAGGATGAACGGTGGAAGGAAGGCCGCCACGCCCGGCTCGGACTTGATGGCACGCAGGGGCCGCGGCGGGATCACGTCGTTCAGCATGAGATGTGGTCCCGCCCCTTTGCGGCATTTTCCGGCTCAGGCCGCCGGGCGATCCGTCCGGCCTTCGCCCCGGCGCATGGGGCACGACCGTGGCTTTCCCTTGACGGATGGGAGCGCCGGCCGTTTTGTGGCGGCCATTGCGCGGCGCGAAGGACGGATTGGAATGTCACGGCGAGAAGTCGACCTGTTTGTCATCGGCGCGGGCTCGGGCGGAGTGCGCGCGGCGCGCATCGCCGCCCAGCACGGCGCCCGGGTGATGATGGCGGAGGAATACCGCGTCGGCGGCACCTGTGTCATCCGCGGCTGCGTGCCCAAGAAGCTGTTCGTTTATGCCGGCCGTTTTGCCCATGATATCGAGGACATGGCCGGCTTCGGCTGGCGGGTGAATGAGCCGGAGTTCGACTGGCTCACCCTGGTCGCCAACAAGGACAAGGAGATCGCCCGCCTGGAAGCCATCTACCGCCGCAATGCGGAAAATGCCGGGGTGGAGGTGGTGGCCTCCCGCGCGGTGGTGGCGGGGCCGAACACCGTGCGCATCCTGTCCACCGGCGAGGAGATCCACGCCCGCTACATCCTTCTCGCCACCGGTGCCCGTCCGGCGCTCGGCCCGGCCATTCCGGGCTGCGAGCTGGCCATCACCTCCAACGAGGCGTTCAACCTCACCCACTTCCCCGACCGCATCCTGGTGCAGGGCGCCGGCTATATCGCGGTGGAATTCGCCGGCCTGTTCCGCGCGCTCGGCGCCGACGTGACCCTGGTCTATCGTGCCGACAAGGTGCTGCGCGGCTTCGACGGGGAGATCCGCGACCATCTGGAAGCCGAGATGACCCGCGCCGGCATCCACCTTGTCCCCGGCCGCACGCTCACGTCCATCGAGGTGATCCATGGCGGCAAGCGGGTCACGCTTTCGGACGGCTCGGTGGTCGAGGTGGACGACGTGATGCTGGCCCTCGGCCGCATCCCCAACACGGCCCAGCTCGGCCTCGACGGGGTGGGCGTGAAGCGCGACGAGGTGGGCGCCGTGGTGGTGGACGAGAAGGGGGCGACCAATGTGCCGTCCATCTATGCGGTGGGGGACGTGACCAACCGCATCAACCTCACCCCCGTCGCCATCCGCGAGGGCCATGCCTTCGCCGACACGGTGTTCGGCAACAAGCCGTGGACGGTGGACCACTCCTTGGTGGCCACCGCGGTCTTCTCCGAACCGGAGATCGGCACCGTGGGCCTCTCGGAAGAGGCGGCCCGTGCCCTCGGCCGGCCCATCGATATCTACAGCACGTCGTTCCGCCCGCTGAAGGCGACGCTCTCGGGCCGCGAGACGCGCACCTTCATGAAGCTGGTGGTGGACAAGGAGAGTGACGTGGTGCTCGGCTGCCACATCATGGGCGACGCCGCCTCCGAGATGATCCAGCTGGCCGGCGTGGCGCTGGGGCTGAAGGCGAAGAAGGCGGATTTCGACCGCACCATCGCCGTGCACCCCACCTCCGCCGAGGAACTGGTGACGCTGCGCACGCCCACGCGCAGCGTCTGAGCGGCGGTCGTCCGGCGCGCTCAGAGCCAGATAAAATTCGCCCAGATTGGCGCTTGCAGCCGCCGCAGTGCTTTACCATCGTCATGGCCGGGCTTGTCCCGGCCATCCACGCGGGGAGGCTGGGAAGAGCTTTCGCAAGCTGTCACAAGCGGTTCGGCGTGGATGCCCGGGACAAGCCCGGGCATGACTACGGTGATTGTGGTGGTGCCCTTATGAACTTCCAAATGGGCGCTCAGAGCCGGCTGAGCAGCTCGGCTTTCTTGGTGCTGAACTCCTGGTCGCTGAGGATGCCCTTGGCATGCAGATCGGCCAGCTTCTCGATGGCGGAGATCACCTCGTTCTGGCCCAGCGGCGGCAGGGCATTGCCGAAGCTCTGGGGCTGCGGCGCATAGGTCTGCTGCTGCGGGGGCGGCGGCGGGGGATCGTAGACCGGCGGCGGCGGAGCATAGGCCGGGGCCTGGGGCGCGCCGCTCACGATGGGCAGGTTGGAGACGAACACCGTGCCATACTGGCTGGTGAAGGTGAGGGAACCCGAGCCGCCCTGCTGCTGGGAGAAGCCGCCGATCTGGTGGTCGAGGCTGTCATAGACCGTCACCTGGCCGTTGAGGTCGATGGCGAGGCGGTGCGATCCCGGGAAATAGGCGTAGCGCACCGAGTTCTGCGCGCCGGTGCTGGCCGGCTGGCCAAGATCGGCCGGCCACCAGTTGAAGTTGCCCGAGGCGTCCGGCACGAACAGGCTGGATTGATTGCCACCGGTCCCCATTCCTCCGCCCATTCCGCCGCCGCTCGACTGCCACTGCCCGCTGCCGAAATTCCCGCCGCCCTGGTTCTGGGACTGGAAGCTGCCGCTCTGGGTGAGGCCGGGCTGGTTGGCGACGAGGTTCGACAACTCGCTGCACAGGCCGTCCACGCGGCCCTTCAGGTAATTGTTGAACATGTCCGAGACCATGGTCATCCCGCCGCGCATCCACTGGCCGGATCCGCCGAACTCGGGATGGCTGAACTGGGCCATCGAGCCGTTGCCGGCGATGACCGAGAACAGCATGGATGTGACGGCATCCGGGCTGAAGCCGGTGCGCTGGGAGATGGCGTTGATGGCCGCCTGGCCTTCGGGCGAGAGTTGAGGCATGAGGCTCCTGTTGTCGTTCGAACTGCGGGCGCAAGATCGCGCAAGCGTGTAGGCGCAAGCGTTTCTTCTACCACGGCTTGCGGACAGTTCTCCGACAGAATCGGCGACGCGGGGGCAGGGCAGCCATGCCGCCATGACGTAGCGGGATGCCCGAGCGTCGCGAACGGCGCTCGCTACGGGGTGTGCCCGAACAGCCGGCCCTTCTCGGCCCACAGCACGAACCCGAGCGCGATGGCGCCCAGCACCAGATAGCCGAGGCTCAGCGGCAGCACCGTGCCGTCGAAGGCGCGGCCCACGACATAGCCGAGCATGGACGCCATGAGGGTGGTGAACCCGCCGATGAAGGAGGACGCGGTTCCGGCCACCGCGCCCAGGGGTTCCATGGCCATGGAGTTGAAGTTCGGCACCGTGAGCGCGAACAGGAATTGTCCCGCCCCGACGAGGCCACAGAACAACAGCAGCGGCGGCTTCCCGCCAAAGGCGAGGCTGGCGGCCACCATCATGGCGCCCACGGCGATGAAGCCGCAGATGCCGCCGTGGGACAGCCGCCGCATGCCGATCCGCCGCACCAGCGATGCGTTGGTGAAGGAGGCCACCGCCATGATGCCCGCCACCGCGGCGAACGCCACCGGAAACAGGTTGCCCAGCTTGTAGACATCGGTCTGGAACACCTGGGATGCGGAGCCCACATAGGCCATCAGCGATCCCATCATCAGGCCGATGGCCACCGCATAGCCCGTCGACCGGCGGGTGGTGAGGGTGAGCGTCACCGCCTTGCCGATGGCGCGGAACGAGAAGGGAATGCGGTATTCCGGATGCAGCGTCTCCGGCATGCGCAGGCCGAACCAGATCAGCAGCAGCAAGGCCAGCGCGAGCATGGCGATGAAGATGAGGTGCCAGGAGCCGAAGGCCAGGATGAGGCTGCCCAGCGCCGGCGCCAGGATGGGCACGGTGAGGAACACCATCATGGCCAGCGACATGATGCGCGCCATCTCGCGCCCCTCGAACCGGTCGCGCACGATGGTGATGGCGAGCACCCGCCCCGACGCCGCACCCACGCCCTGGATGACGCGGGCCGCGACCAGCACCGTGAAGTCTTGGGTGAACAGGGCCAGCAGCGTGCCCGCCGCATAGATGGCAAGGCCCGCGAACAGGATCGGCCGGCGCCCCACCACGTCGGAGATGGGGCCGTAGAGGAATTGCGCGGCGCCGATGCCGAGCAGATAGGCATAGACCATCACCTGCACGTCGTTGGCGTTGGCGAGGGCGAAATCCTCCCGGATGGCGCCGAAGGCGGGCAGCAGGTTGTCGATGGAGAAGGCCGTCATGCCGATGAGCAGGGCGATGAGGGCGACGAACTCCACGAAGGCTGGACGCAGGGGTGCCGGCGCCTTCGCCGGGACGGACGCGTTGCGGGGCGCGGCGGCGCGCTCGGGATGGGACATGAAACGCTCTGGCGTTGGGCGTGTCCCGCAACAGACACGGCTGTGAGGTGCGGTGCGCGGGGAAGGGCGACCGGCAAGGGAGAACACAAGGGGGGACACATAGGCGATGGCGCGGCGCAGGAGAAGAGGTGCCGTCCGCCGACACCAAACCGTGTTTGCGCCGCGTCCTTTCGGCGCGGCGCGGCTTCGTGTATAAGCCCGCCTTCCGATCCGGCGAACACAAGAGGAACGCAGGGGTTGGACCCGGCGCCGGACGAGCCGGCCCGGATTTTGAGAACATGGAGAGTGAAATGGTGACCCGCCCGCAATCCGCACCTGTCCCTGGCGCCGAGATGTCTCGCCGCGCCGAAGGCTGGCGTCCGGATAGCTGGCGATTTTATCCCGGCGTGCAGATGCCCAATTATCCGGACAAGGCAGAACTCGCCGAGGTGGAAGCCAAGCTTGCCTCCTACCCGCCCCTCGTCTTCGCCGGCGAGGCGCGCCGCCTGAAGGCGGAAATCGCCAAGGTCGCCCGCGGCGAGGCCTTCCTGCTGCAGGGCGGCGACTGCGCCGAGAGCTTCGACGAGCACTCGGCCGACAATATCCGCGATTTCTTCCGCGTCTTCCTGCAGATGGCGGTGGTGCTCTCGTTCGCCGGCGGCACGCCGGTGGTGAAGGTGGGCCGCATCGCCGGCCAGTTCGCCAAGCCGAGGTCCTCGGATACCGAGACCGAGAATGGCGTGACGCTGCCCAGCTACCGCGGCGACATCGTCAACGACATCGCCTTCACCCCCGAGGCGCGCATTCCGGACCCGCGCCGGCAGATCGAGGCGTACCGCCAGTCGGCGGCCACCCTCAACCTGCTGCGCGCCTTCGCCAACGGCGGCTATGCCAACCTTGAGAACGCCCACCAGTGGATGCTGGGCTTCGTGAAGGACAGCCCCCAGTCCTCGCGCTACCAGGAACTCGCGGACCGCATCACCGAGGCGCTCGACTTCATGCGCGCCTGCGGGATCAATCCGCAGAGCCACCCGGAAATGCGGACCACGGATTTCTTCACCAGCCACGAGGCGCTGCTGCTCGGCTACGAGCAGGCGCTGACCCGGGTGGATTCCACCTCCGGCGACTGGTACGCCACCTCCGGCCACCTGCTGTGGATCGGCGACCGCACCCGCCAGCCGGACCATGCGCATGTGGAGTATTTCCGTGGCATCCGCAATCCGATCGGCATCAAGTGCGGCCCCTCCATCACCGGGGACGGCCTCATCCGCCTGCTGGACATGCTGCAGCCTGACAATGAGGCGGGCCGCATCACCCTCATCTGCCGCTTCGGCGCCGACAAGGTGGGTGACTACCTACCGGGCCTGATCCGCGCGGTGGAGAAGGAGGGGCGCGTGGTGGCGTGGTCGTGCGATCCCATGCACGGCAACACCATCAAGGCGGCGTCGGGCTACAAGACCCGGCCGTTCGAGCGCATCCAGTCGGAGATCCGCTCGTTCTTCGACATCCATGCGGCCGAGGGCACCTTTGCCGGCGGCGTGCATCTGGAGATGACCGGCAAGAACGTCACCGAGTGCACCGGCGGTGCCCGCGCCATCTCGGACGAGGACTTGCGCGATCGCTACCACACCTATTGCGATCCGCGCCTCAACGCCGAGCAGGCCATCGAGACCGCCTTCCTGGTGGCCGAGCTGCTGAAGCGCGAGCGCCTCGCCCGCGGCCGCCCGGAGGTGGTGGCAGCGGAGTGATGTGGATCGTGTGACGCGGATCGCGTGATGTGGATCCTGTGATCCATGGAAGCGGCGGGCTCAGGCTCGCCGCTTTCGTTTTCGGGGGATGCGGCGGCGGGCGCGCTCTGGACGCAAATGCTCCCAGAAGCTTGCAACACTTCGGTCCGAAAATCGCCTTTTCTGTTGATCTCTATGGTTTTACACGACTTTAAGCGGATGCGCCCACCAGGCCGTGCACGTCCGCAAATGCCCCCTCCGCCAGCTCCGCCACCAGCAGGCGGGCGGCGTCCACCGGGCCGGGGAGGGTCACCCGGCCGACGGGCACGCGGCTGAAGCCGAAGCGGGCGTAATAGGGCTCGTCGCCCACCAGCACCACCAGGCCATGGCCGGCCTCCTGCGCCGCCTTCAGCGCTACTTCCATCAGCCGGGCGCCGATGCCCACCGACTGGAACGGCGGCTCCACCGTGAGCGGGCCGAGCAGCAAGGCGGGCGTGGCGCCAATGCGCACGCGCGTCAGCCGCACCGAGCCCACCAGCATGTTGCCCACCCGCGCGGTGAAGGAGAGCGCGCGCTCGTGCGGCGCCTGTTCCCGGATGCGGAAGGCGGTGCGGGCGAAGCGCCCGGGGCCGAAGGTGCGGTCGTGCAGCTTGTCGATGTCGTAGTCGTCGGCCGCCGTCTCGACGGCGATGGACAGGGGAAGCTCGGTCATGGAAAGGCTCGTTTCGCGGGCAGGACAAAAGGCCCGCGAGAGAGCCGGAGGGATTACCAACCGGATCGTCAGGCGGGCAGCAAGGCACGGGCGGTCGTGCGCGCCGTGTCCTGTCGTCGTCGCTGAAGGTGGTTCACCATCACGTCCTGCACGAGAACATCTTCCCCGGGAGAGAGGCGGGCCGATACCACGGCCGTCGGGTAAGGTCCAGAGGGCGGGCCGTCAGGCGCCGTAGATCCAGCCGTAGCGGTGGAGCAGGGCCGGGCCCTGGCGGCGCAGCACCAGGTCGCGGGCGATCCGCGGCGGGCCGGAGAGGTGGTAGATGATGCCGTTGCGCCGCGCCTCGCTTTGGATGCGGGCGGTGCGGGTGCGCCGCTCGCCCTCGTAGGTGCGCAGGGCGGTGGCGGCATCGTTCTCGCGGGTCAGCGCGCCGGCAAGGCTCACCGCGTCCTCGATGGCCTGCGCCGCGCCCTGGGCGAGGAAGGGCAGCATGGCGTGGGCGGCATCGCCCAGCAGCGTCACCCGGCCCGAACTCCAGCGGGGCAGGGGATCGATATCGTAGAGCCCCCAGCACAGGAAATGGGGGGCGCTTTCCAAAAGCTTGCGCACCTCGCCGGTCCAGGAGGCGAAGGCGGCGTGCACGGTGGCGCTGTCGCCCGGCGCGTTCCAGCGGGCCACCGGCTCGGTCTGCTTGACGATGGCGACGAGATTGAGCACCTCGCCGCCCTTCACCGGATAGACCACGAGATGGGCGTCGCGCCCCAGATAGAGCCGCACCTCGGGCGGGTGGCCGTCCGGCACCGGCACGGTGGCGCGGAACGCCAGCCGGCGGGCGAACACGGGCGGTGCCGACAGGCCGAGATGGGCGCGCACGGATGAGCGCACCCCATCGGCGCCCACAAGGATGTCCGCGCCATGGGCGATGAGGTTTTCGCCCTGCTTCACCACCGCCCGGACGCTGCCGAAGGCCGGCTCCACGGCGGTGAGGTCGCAGCCCAGGGCGATGGCGCAGCCGGCCTCCTGCGCCGCCTCGGCCAGCAGGTTCTGCAGGTCGGCGCGATGGACCACGAGGAAAGGCGCGCCGTAGCGGCTGGCGGCGGGGCCGTATTCGGCGCGGGTGAGGGGCGCGCCGCTGCGCCCGTCGCGCACCTCAAGGGCGCGCGGGGCGACCGCCACCTGCTCAAGCCGGTTGAGCAGGCCGAAATCCCGCAGGATACGCGTGGCGTTGGGGGTGAGCTGGAGGCCGGCGCCGACCTCTTTCAGCTTTCGCGCCTGCTCCACCACCTGCACCGCGAGGCCGGCGCGGGCCATCGCGATGGCGGCGGCCAGCCCGCCGATCCCTGCGCCCACTACGACGGCACTGCGCGCCGCGCGGACGGGCTTTGGCCGAAACGGAATGGGCTTGAAGGGAATGGGCTCGGCCATGGCGGCATCCGGCTCCGCGCGGGGAGCCGGCGGATCAGCTTTCGGTCAGGCGGCGGTGGCCGCCGGGGTATCGTGCCACTCGCACTCTTCCGGCTTCGCCGCGCCGGCGGCAAGCGCCGGGTTGTAGCGATAGAGAGTGGAGCAATAGGGGCAGACCGCCTCGGTGTCGCCGCCGAGGTCGATGAAGATGTGCGGGTGGTCGAACGGCGGCTGGGCGCCGACGCACATGAACTCCTTGCTGCCCACCTCGATCAGGGTGACGCCGAGGTCGTTGCAGAAGTGGGGAATGCCGGTGTCCGCCATGGTTCCGCCCGTGTGCGTTCAAAAAAGCGCCGCGACCTTAGCCTCTGATGCGCGCCGGTGAAAGGCCCCGGTCCGCGGCAGATCGGCCGCAGATCGGCCAACACCGCGTTTCCGGAAACGGGCGCCGCCTCGACGAACGGTTTTGTCGGGGTTATCCTTGCGTCAGGTGGAAAAGGGGAGGGTCGTGTCCATGCAGCATTTCATGTCCGACGCACCATCCCGTTTAAGGTTTGCCCGCGTCCCGTCTGGAGCCCTTATCGGTGCGGGTCTTGCGCGCGGCATCTTCCGGCGCACCCACCACACCGACGTCATTCCCCGACGCCCCCGCCGCTAGCCAGCCTTTCCTTCCAGTGCGCGGTCTCCCTCGCGCCGGCCAGCCTCCCGGCACCCGGCGGGGGTGACGACGCCCGCCCTCCCTCCGCCTTACGTCCGCGGCGCGCCTTGCGCCGCCTCTCCTTGTCCGAACCAGGGACCGGCCCTGGCGTATGCGCCTGGCGCATGCCCTTGCGCGGCCGGAATCGTGTCATGTCGCTCTTTCAGACCCACAAGCGCGGGGTGTCCTTCCGCGCGGTTTTCGCCTTTCTCCTCGGCCATTGGCGGCGGCGGAAGGGCATCATCGCCGCCACCGCGACCGCCGTGCTCGTCGCGACGCTGGCGGAAGTGTTCGTGCCGCTGTTTGCCGGCCGGCTCATCGGCGCGCTTGCGGGCGCGGACCGGGAGGCGGCATGGCAGGCGGCGAGCGCGGCCTTTCTCGCCATCGTGGCGCTTGGCGCGGTGATGGTCACCGCGCGGCACCTCACTTATGTGATCATCGTCAGGCTCACCCTGCGCATGATGTCGGACCTGGCGGCGGATGCCTTCGCGCGGGTCCAGCGCTTCTCGGCGGACTGGCATGCGAGCACGTTCGCCGGTTCCACCGTGCGCAAGATCTCGCGCGGCATGTGGTCCCTCGACGTGCTGCACGACACCCTGCTGGTGGCGCTGTTTCCGTCCGTGGTGGCGCTGGCGGGCTCGGCGATCCTGCTCGGCCTGCACTGGCCGGTGATGGGCCTGGTGGTGGCGGTGGGCGCGGTGGCCTTCGTGACGCTGACGCTGGTGCTGTCCCTGAACTATGTGGCGCCGGCGGCCCGCCTCTCCAATGCATGGGACACCCGCGTCGGCGGCGTGCTGGCCGATGCGGTGGGCTGCAACGCGGTGGTGAAGGGCTTCGGCGCCGAAGAGCGGGAGGAGGCGCGGCTCGACCGCGTGCTCGCCAAGTGGAACGGGCGCACCTATCGCACCTGGATGGCCGGCACCTGGGCGGGCACGGCGCAGCTTCTCGCGCTGGTGGCGCTGCAGGCGGCCATCATCGGCACGGCGCTCTTGCTGTGGCGGCAGGGCGCGGCGAGCGCGGGCGACATCGCCTATGTGCTCACCACCTACCTCGTCGTGCATTCCTACCTGCGCGACATCGGCATGCACGTGCACAATCTCCAGCGCTCGCTCAACGAGCTGGAGGAGCTGGTGGAAATCCACCAGCAGCCCGTGGCCATCGCCGATGCGAAGGAGGCCGTGCCCATCAAGGTGGAGGATGGACGCATCGCGTTCGAGCACGTCACCTTCCACTATCGCGGCCACGCTGCGCCGCTGTTCGAGGACCTGAACGTCACCATTGAGGGAGGCGAACGGGTGGGCCTCGTGGGCCATTCCGGCTCGGGGAAGACCACGTTCGTGAAGCTCATCCAGCGCCTGCACGACGTGACCTCCGGCCGGGTGATCGTGGATGGGCAGGATGTGCGCGCGGTGACGCAGGCGTCGCTGCGCCGGGCCATCGCGGTGGTGCAGCAGGAGCCGGTCCTGTTCCACCGCTCGCTGATGGAGAACATCGCCTACGGCCGGCCCGACGCCTCCTTTGCCGAGATCCGGCGAGCGGCGGAACTGGCCAATGCGTCCGGCTTCATCGAGCGCATGCCGCGCGGCTACGGCACGCTGGTGGGCGAGCGGGGCGTGAAGCTCTCCGGCGGCGAGCGCCAGCGCATCGCCATCGCCCGCGCCTTCCTCGCCGATGCGCGCATCCTGATCCTGGACGAGGCCACCTCCAGCCTCGATTCGGAATCGGAGGCCGCCATCCAGGAGGCCATGGAGCGGCTGATGGTGGGGCGCACCACCCTCGTCATTGCCCACCGGCTCTCGACGGTGCGTTCGCTCGACCGCCTGCTGGTGTTCGACCGGGGGCGGATCGTGGAGGAAGGCGAGCACGACGCCCTGGTGCGGCGCGAGGGCGGCCTCTACCGCCGCCTGTTCGAGCGGCAGGCCATGGAGCTGGCCCGCGGTCTCGCCGCGTGAAAGGGGGGCGGCGCGATGGTGCCGCCTCCCACCTTGCCCCCACTTGGGGACCGCGACTTGCGGGTGGCGGTTTGCGGGCGACGACTTGCGGACCGCGAATCGAAGCGTCCGGCCTCTTGCGCCGCCATGCGAAGGCGCTACACCTGTCGTGGCATAATGAATCCAGAAGAGGTGTGCGGTGCCGCTCATCGACATGTCCGGGGAGCGTTTCCAGGTCGAAGTCACGGGGCCCGAAGGCGCGCCGCCGCTCGTTTTGTCCCATTCCCTGGGCTGCACGCTGGGCATGTGGGACGAGGTGGCGCCCCTGTTCGCCCGCAGCCGGCGCGTCATCCGTTACGACGCCCGTGGCCATGGCGCCAGCGCGGCGCCCGATCAGGTCTATGCCATGGGCGACCTTGGCCGGGATGTATTGGCGATCCTCGACCGGCTGGGCCTTGCCCACGCCGATTTCTGCGGGCTCTCGCTGGGCGGCATGGTGGGGCAATGGCTGGCCCTGAACGCGCCCCAGCGCCTGACGCGGCTGGTGCTCGCCAACACCACCGCCCATGCCGGCCCGCCCCGCTTCTGGGACCAGCGCATCAAGGCGGTGCGCCGCGACGGTCTGGAGCCCATCGCCAATTCCGTTATCGACAGCTGGTTCACGCCGGAGTTCCGCGCCGGGGCGCCGGCCAGGGTGGCGGCGGTGCGGGCCATGGTGACGGGCACCAGCCCTGCCGGCTACATGGGGACCAGCGCCGCCATGCGCGACATGGATTTTCGCCATGACCTCGAGGCGGTGCGCGTGGAAACGCTGGTCATGGTCTCCGATGGCGACCGTTCCACGCCTGCGGCCTGGGGCGAGGCCATTGCCGCCGCCATCCCCGGCGCCAAGCTGGCGCGGCTGCCCGGTGGCCACCTCTCCGCCATCGAGCAGCCGGAGGCGTTCGTGTGCACGGTGGAAGGCTTCCTCGGCTGAGGCGCGACCGGTCTCCACATCTCCGATACCCACGGCCCGGTCTTCGACCGGAACCGAGCGCATCGCTCAGGCGCCGCGCGGGCTTGAGACCCGCGGCCGATGAGCCAATCTGATGGGCCGTGGGTATGAGCCGGTGACAATCGCGCGCGCCTGTGGAACATGCGCGGCGGATGGACCGGGAGGACAGGATGGCGTCGCCGGAGACCGGGGCACACGATCATGACCATGACCATGACGGCCACGACGCTGGTCCTTCCCATGGCCGTGGCGCGCAAGGCGATGGCGTGCACGCCCCCGCAGAGCACGGCCCCGCAGAGCACAGCCACGCGGGGCATGCTCACGCGGGGCATGGGCACGCCCATGCCGTTCCCGATTCCCTGCGCGCCTTCGCCATCGGCGCGGGGCTGAATTTCGGCTTCGTCATCTTCGAGGTGATCTTCGGCCTCTATGCCGGCTCCCTCGCGCTGCTCGCCGACGCCGGCCACAATCTCTCCGACGTGCTCGGCCTGGTGCTGGCGTGGGGCGCGGCCTGGCTGTCGCGGCGCGCGCCGACGCGGCTGCGCACCTACGGCTACGGCCGCTCCTCCATCCTCGCGGCTCTGGCCAATGCCATGATCCTGCTGCTGGGCACCGGCGGCATCATCCTGGAGGCCATCTCGCGCCTGTCGCAGCCCGAGCCGGTCCAGACCGGCATCGTCATGGTGGTGGCGCTCATCGGCGTGGCCGTGAACATGGGCACGGCGCTGATGTTCATGGCCGGCCGCAAGGGCGACCTGAACGTGCGCGGCGCCTTCATTCACATGGTGGCGGATGCCGCCGTCTCGCTGGGCGTGGTGGTGGCGGCGGGGGTGATCGCGCTCACCGGCTGGCTGTGGCTGGACCCGGTGGTGTCGCTGGCCATCGCCGTCGCCATCATCCTCGGCACCTGGGGCTTGCTGCGCGACAGCGTCAACCTCGCCATGGACATGGTGCCGACGGGCGTCGATCCCGAACAGGTAGAAGCCTTTCTCGCCGCCCGTCCGGGGGTGAGTGAGGTGCATGACCTGCACATCTGGGCGCTTTCCACCACGTCGGTGGCCCTGTCCGCCCATCTGGTGCGGCCGGAGGCGGCGCTCGACGACGATTTCCTGAGCGAGACCTGCGCCGAACTCACGGCGCGATTCGGGATCGCCCATCCGGTGCTGCAGATCGAGCAGGGGCGCATGGCCTGCGCCCTCGCGCCGAAGGATGTCGTTTAGTCGCCAGCGCGTGATCCGACGGCCTTTGCCGATCCTTCGTGGCTTCGCTCATGCGCCGCGCGGGCTTCAGGCGGCCTTCGCCGCCTTCTGCGTGGCTTCGCTCATGCGCCGCGCGGGCTTCAGGCGGCCTTCGCCGCCTTCTGCGTGGCTTCG
This sequence comes from Xanthobacter autotrophicus ATCC 700552, assembly GCF_043194565.1. Classification (GTDB taxonomy): domain Bacteria; phylum Pseudomonadota; class Alphaproteobacteria; order Rhizobiales; family Xanthobacteraceae; genus Xanthobacter; species Xanthobacter autotrophicus_F. The sequence continues at coordinate 80,201 of NZ_JBAFVS010000009.1, forward strand.
CTCATGCGCCGCGTGGGCTGGTCAGGCGGCCTTTGCCGCCTGAAGGCCTTCCAGCGCCTCCTTGGCGATGGGCGAAAGACCCTCGCCGCCATGGGCGATGTGCTCGGCGATCTTGGAACGCATGCGCGGGTCCCAGAATTTCTGGATGTGAATGCGCGTGGCCTCCACCGCCTCGGCGTGCTTCTGAGCCGAGAAGGCGGTCGCGATCTGGTTCGCCATGTAGACGAGCTTTTCAGCAGTGCTATGCGACATGGTTCTGCCGTTCCGGTGAGGGGAGCGCAATGCGCCCGGGATGGGTGAAGATTTCAAAGCCGTCGGCGCGCACGATGGCGCACAGCGTGATGCCCGCCGCGTCCGCCGTGCGGATGGCCAGCGAGGTCGGCGCCGAGACGGCGGCAATGACCCCCACCCCCAGCACGGCCGCCTTCTGCACCATCTCGATGGAGACCCGGCTGGTCAGGAGCAGGATGCCCTGGGCGGTGTCGAACCCGGCTTCCGCCGCCTTGCCCACCAGCTTGTCGAGGGCATTGTGCCGGCCCACATCCTCGGCCAGGGCGAGGATGCCCCGGCCGGGCTCGAAATAGGCGGCCGCGTGCACCGCGCGGGTCTCATGGTTGAGGCTCTGGAGCGGGCCGAGGGCTGCCATGGCGTCGAGCAGCGTCGCCGGCGAGAAATGCATGTCCGCGGTCACCAGCGCTGCCGGCTTCACCGCCTCGGCAAGGCTCTCCACCCCGCACAGGCCGCAGCCGGTGGGGCCGGCCAGCGCGCGGCGGCGGGCGGAGAGATGCTTCATCTTCTCCTCGGCGATCCACATGCGGGCCTCGATGCCCTCCTCCACCACGATCACCTCGCGGGACAGGATCTCGGCCGGGGCGGCGACAATACCCTCGGTGAGGGCGAAGCCCAGGGCGAAGTCGGCGATGTCCGTGGGGCTCGCCATCATCACCGCGTGGGTGGTGCCGTTGAAGGTGAGGGCGACCGGCACTTCCTCGGGCACGGCACGTTCGCCGGCAGACACCAAGCCATCCCGCACCTGCACGCGCTCCACCCGCAGCACCGGAGGCGGGGCGGGGAGGGCGGTGTCCGCCGTCAGCGGGCAGGTGGAGGGCGTTTCGGTCATCTCAAGGTTTCACATGGGAGCGGAGCGTTGGTTCCGGAAGGGGGTGAACTCCCCGCGAGCGAGACCTCAGCGAAAGTCCCCTCCAGCCGGTCCAAAGAGCCGCCCCCTCTCCCCTTGTGGGAGAGGGCCGGGGTGAGGGGTGTGCTGCGATCCTGGGCAGACAGGCGTTTCTCGTGGTGGAACCCCCTCACCCCCAACCCCTCTCCCGCAAGGGGAGAGGGGAGGAGGGCATCTGGGGGGCTTTCGCAGATCTCTCGCCTGCGGGAGAGGGGGCGCGAAAGCGCTTGCCTCACTCCGCCGCTTCGGCGGCGATGCGGCGGGAGGTGCGCGAGAGGTTTTCGTAGTCCTCCTGCCACTGGGTCGGGCCGTTGGAGGGCGAGACCTGCACCGCGGTCACCTTGTATTCCGGGCAGTTGGTGGCCCAGTCGGAATAGTCGGTGGTCACCACGTTGGCCTGCGTCACCGGATGGTGGAAGGTGGTGTAGACCACCCCCGGCGCCACCCGGTCCGAGATCACCGCCTTGAGCGAGGTGGAGCCCGCCCGGCTGTCCAGCTTCACGAAATCCCCGTCCCGGATGCCGCGGTTCTCGGCGTCGTGGGCGTGGATTTCCAGCACGTCCTCCGGATGCCAGGCCACGTTCGCGGTGCGCCTTGTCTGGGCGCCCACATTGTACTGGCTGAGAATGCGGCCGGTGGTGAGCAGCAGTGGGAAGCGCGGGCCGGTCTTCTCGTCGGTGGGCACGTATTCGGTGAGGACGAACTTGCCCTTGCCGCGCACGAAGCCGCCGATGTGCATGATGGGCGTGCCTTCCGGTGCGCTGTCGTTGCACGGCCACTGCACCGAACCCAGATCGTCGAGCTTGGCATAGTTCACGCCCGCGAAGGTGGGGGTGAGCGCCGCGATCTCGTCCATGATCTGCGAGGGGTGGGTGTAGGCCATGGGGAAGCCCAGCGCGTTGGCCAGGAGCTGGGTGACCTCCCAGTCCGCATAGCCGTTCTTCGGCGCCATCACCTTGCGGATGCGCTGGATGCGCCGCTCGGCATTGGTGAAGGTGCCGTCCTTCTCCAGGAACGAGCAGCCGGGCAGGAAGACATGGGCGTAATTGGCCGTCTCGTTCAGGAACAGGTCCTGCACGATCAGGCATTCGAGGCCCGCGAGGCCGGCCGAGACATGCTTGGTGTCAGGGTCGGACTGGAGGATGTCCTCGCCCTGCACGTAGAGGCCCTTGAAGGTGCCATCCACCGCCGCGTCGAACATGTTGGGAATGCGCAGGCCCGGCTCGTCGTCCAGCGGCACGCCCCACAGCGCCTCGAAGGTCGAGCGGGTGGCGTCGTCGGAGACGTGGCGGTAGCCCGGCAGCTCGTGCGGGAACGAGCCCATGTCGCACGAGCCCTGCACGTTGTTCTGGCCGCGCAGCGGGTTCACGCCCACGCCGTTGCGGCCCACGTTGCCGGTGGCCATGGCGAGGTTGGCGATGGCCATCACCGTGGTGGAGCCCTGCGAATGCTCGGTGACGCCGAGGCCGTAATAGATCGACCCGTTGCCGCCGGTGGCATAGAGCCGGGCCGCGCCGCGCACCAGGGCCGGATCGACGCCGGTGTAGGTCTCCACCGCTTCCGGGGAATGGCGCTCGTCGGCGACGAAGGCGGCCCAGTCCTGGAACTCGTCCCAGTCGCAGCGCTCGCGCACGAATTGCTCGTTCACCAGCCCCTCGGTGACGATGACGTGAGCCAGCGCCGTGACGATGGCCACGTTGGTGCCGGGCTTGAGCGGCAGGTGGAAGGACGCCTCGATATGGGGCGAGCGCACGATATCGGTGCGGCGCGGGTCCACCACGATCAGCTTGGCGCCCTCACGCAGCCGCTTCTTGAGGCGGGAGCCGAACACCGGGTGGCCGTCGGTGGGGTTGGCGCCGATGATCAGGACGACATCCGTCTCCTCGACGCTGTCGAAATCCTGGGTGCCGGCGGAGGTGCCGTAGGTCTGGGACAGGCCGTAGCCGGTGGGCGAGTGGCAGACGCGGGCGCAGGTGTCCACGTTGTTGTTGCCGAAGCCGCCGCGGATCAGCTTCTGGACCAGGTAGGTTTCCTCGTTGGTGCAGCGCGAGGAGGTGATGCCGCCCACCGCGCGCTTGCCGTACTTCTCCTGGATCCGCTTGAACTCGGAGGCGGCGTAGGCGATGGCCTCCTCATAGGTCACTTCCTGCCACGGCTCGTGGATGGACGAGCGGATCATGGGCTTGAGGATGCGGTCCTGGTGGACGGCGTAGCCATAGGCGAAGCGGCCCTTGACGCAGGAATGGCCGCGGTTCGCCTTGCCGTCCTTGTAGGGCACCATGCGCACCAGCTCGTCGCCGCGCATTTCCGCCTTGAAAGTGCAGCCCACGCCGCAATAGGCGCAGGTGGTCACCACCGAATGCTCGGGGGTGCCGATGTCGTACATGGCCTTCTCGTTCAGCGTCGCCGTCGGGCAGGCCTGCACGCAGGCGCCGCAGGAGACGCATTCCGAAGTCAGGAAGGGCTCGTCCATGCCGGGGGAAACGCGCGAGCCGAAGCCGCGGCCGGAGATGGTGAGCGCAAACGTGCCCTGCACTTCCTCGCAGGCCCGCACGCAGCGGTTGCAGACGATGCACTTCGACTGCTCGTAGGTGAAGTACGGGTTGGATTCGTCCTTGCCGAGCTTGGTGTGGTTTTCGCCCTCATAGCCGTAGCGCACGTCGCGCAGGCCGACCACGCCGGCCATGTCCTGCAATTCGCAATCGCCGTTGGCGGAACAGGTGAGGCAGTCGAGCGGGTGGTCGGAGATATAAAGCTCCATCACCCCCTTGCGGATCTGCTTCAGGCGCTCGGTCTGGGTCTTCACCACGATGCCTTCGGCCACCGGCGTGGTGCACGAGGCCGGGGTGCCGTTGCGGCCCTCGATCTCGATGAGACAGAGCCGGCAGGAGCCGAAGCTCTCCAGCATGTCGGTGGCGCAGAGCTTGGGGATCTGGTTCCCCAGTTCCATGGCGGCGCGCATGATAGAGGTGCCCTCGGGCACCGAGACGCTCATGCCGTCGATGGTGAGGGAAACAAGCTTCTGCGACTTGGAAGCCGGCGTGCCGTAGTCGATTTCGTGAACGAGGGACATGGTGTTCCTCCAATTATTCTGCGGCGGCCGGCAGCTTCGGCGCGACGCCGAAGTCTTCCGGGAAATGATTGAGCGCGCTGATCACGGGGTAGGGCGTGAAGCCGCCCAGGGCGCACAGGGAGCCAAGCTTCATGGTGTGGCAAAGGTCGGTCAGCAGGGCGAGGTTCTGCTCGCGCTGCTCGCCGGCCATCACCTTGTCGAGGGTCTCGACGCCCCGGATGGAGCCGATGCGGCAGGGCGTGCACTTGCCGCAGCTCTCGTGGGCGCAGAATTCCATGGCGAAGCGGGCCATGTCGGCCAGGTCCGCCGTGTCGTCGAACACCACGAGGCCGCCATGGCCGATCAGCGCATCCTTGGCGCTGAAGGCCTCGTAGTCGAACGGGGTATCGAACTGGTGGGTGGGCAGATAGGCGCCCAGCGGGCCGCCGGCCTGCACCGCCTTGACCGGACGTCCGGACGCCGTGCCGCCGCCGATGTCATAGACCAGTTCGCCCAGCGGGATGCCGAAAGCGGTCTCGAACAGGCCGCCGAACTTGATGTTGCCGGCGATCTGGATGGGCATGGTGCCGCGCGAACGGCCCATGCCGAAGTCACGGTAATATTTGCCGCCCTTGTCCAGGATCACCGGCACGGTGGCGAGCGACACCAGATTGTTGATGACGGTGGGCTTCTGGAACAGGCCCTTGTGGGCCGGCAGCGGCGGCTTGGCACGCACCAGGCCGCGCTTGCCCTCCAGGCTTTCCAGCAGGGAGGTTTCCTCGCCGCACACATAGGCGCCGGCGCCCATGCGCATTTCCATGTCGAAGGCGAGGCCCGAGCCGAGGATGTTGTCCCCCAGCAGGCCCGCCATGCGCGCCTTCTCGATGGCCTTTTCCATCACCACGAAGGCGAGGGGATATTCCGAGCGGCAGTAGACGTAGCCCCGGGTGGCACCCACCGCGAGGCCGGCGATGGTCATGCCCTCGATGAGGCAGAAGGGGTCCGCCTCCATGATCAGGCGGTCGGCAAAGGTGCCCGAATCGCCCTCGTCCGCATTGCAGACGATGTAGCGCTGGTCCGCCGGGGCGGCTGCCACCGTGCGCCACTTGATGCCGGTGGGAAAGCCCGCGCCGCCACGCCCGCGCAGGCCGCTTTCCACCACCTCTTCCACCGTGGCGGCCGGGCCCAGCGTGATGGCCCGCTCCAGGCCGCGATAGCCGCCATGGGCCTTGTAATCCGTCAGCGAGAGCGGATCGATGATGCCGATGCGGGCGAAGGTGAGCCGCGTCTGCTTCTTCAGATACGGGATCTCGTCCACCACGCCCACGCACAGGGGATGGTCGGAGCCATGGAGGATGCCGGCGTGGAGCAGGTCTTCCACGTCGGAGGGCTTCACCGGGCCGTAGCCGATGCGGCCGCGCTCGGTCTCCACCTCGATGAGCGGCTCCAGCCAGAACAGGCCGCGCGAGCCGTTGCGGGTGATGTCGGCGGTGATGCCCCGGGCCAGCAGCCCGGCTTCCAGCTTGCGGGCGACGCGGTCGGCGCCGCAGGCCACCGCGGTGGCGTCGTTGGGGACGAAGATGCGGGGGGACTTCATCAGGCGTCTCCGAAGCTCTTGCCGTTGGCGAAGCAGTCGGCGATCTCGTCGATGGCATCGCGGTCGAGGCGGGCCACCAGCTGGCCGTCCACCAAAGCGGAAGGGGCGCAGGCGCACAGGCCCAGGCAATAGATGGGCTCCAGCGTCACCCGCCCGTCAGGAGATGTCGTACCCATGTCCACGCCGAGCTTTTCCTCGGCATAGTGGGCGAGCGCCTTGCCGCCGACGGACTGGCACGCCTCGGCGGCGCACATCTTCACCACGTGGCGACCGGGCGCCTCGCGCCGGAAGTCGTGGTAAAAGGTGAGGACGCCATAGACCTCGGCGCGCGAGAGGTTGAGGCTTTCGGCGATCATGGGCACCGCCGGGTCCGGCACGAAGCCGAACGTCTCCTGCAAAGCGTGCAGGATGGGCATGGTGGCCCCTTCCAGATGCCGGTTCTCCGAGATCACCTGCGCTGCGCGTTCGGTGCTCCAATCCTCATAGACCGCCATGGACGTCTCGCTTTCCCAAAAGCCGTGAGGGCGCATTGCCGCCGCTTCGTCTTGCTTATGGGAAAGTGTGGCACAACCGGCCCTCTTATCAAGCCAGCTGTAGGATGTTGCAATAGAACATCCCTATTGATAGTGGAGGTATTATAGACCGGCATCCCTAAATCAAAGGCTCGGCGCTGCGTCAATCACGTCTGTCTGGGATGGTTCTTGGTATATTGATCGTGTTTTTCTATGTATGAGCCGCCGCGGGCCTGCGCCAAGCCGGCGGAATTATTGCATTGCAGCAATGGCTGGGTCGGCGAGACCGCTCTGTTCGAGCTTCGGCGCGATGCGCCGCGCTTCCGCCACCAGCGCCGCGGTGATGGGCGTGGTCGGCTCGCGGTGGGGCACCACCAGGCCGATGGAGTGGGAGATATCGGGCTCCACGATGGGAATGGAGCGCACCACCGAGGTGAGCCCCAGGGAGTCCGCCAGCATGGCCGGCATCACGCTCGCCCACAGGCCGGTGCGCACATGGGTGAACAGCACGATCATGGAATTGGACTCCAGGGTCGGCTTGTGGCTGGCGCCGGCGGCGGCCAGCAGGTTGTCGACGATGCGGCGGTTCTGCATGTCGGGGGTGAGCAGCGCGAGCTGGAGCTCGGCCACCTCCGCCCAGGTCACCGCCTCGCGCTCGCCGTAGCGGGACTGGGGCGAGGTCACGAGGCGATAGCGCTCGCGATAGAGCGGCACGGTGTTCACCCGGCCCAGCGGCTCGTTGTCGAGATAGGTCAGGCCGGCGTCGATCTCCAGGTTTTCGAGATGGTTCAATATCTCGATGGAGGTGCGGGAGATCACCGTGAAGCGCACGTCGGGATGGCGCGCCCGGAACGGGGTGGTCAGCGCTGCCACCATGGGCAGGGCGGTGGGGATGGCGGCGATGCGCAGCGGGCCGGCGAGGCCGCGCTTCAGGGCGTCGATGTCCTGCCGCATGGCCCGCGAATCGGCCACGATGCGCCGCGCCCATTCCAGCGTCCGCTCGCCCTCGGGCGTAAAGCCCAGGAAGCGCGAGCCGCGCTGCACCAGCAGCACGCCCAGCGTCTCTTCCAGCTGCTTGATTCCGGCGGAAAGGGTCGGCTGGGTCACCCCGCAGGCTTCGCCGGCGCGGCCGAAATGACGTTCCCGGGCGAGGGCGATCAGGTATTCGAGTTTGTCGATCATGGGGCCATATCAGGGAGACACGGGGTGCTGCGCAAGGCGGCTTCGTTGCCGCAGCGCAGCGCCAACGCGGCAGGGCGTGGTGGGCAACCGGTGGGCAACGCTTGCATTTCGGCATGACGGCGGTAGACGGGCACGGATAGCGCAGTCGGTCTTGCGCGGGCCAGGCTACGGCGGCTTCCGCCCTTGGGGGTCCACCAGCGCCCTGGTCCACGAGCGCCCTGGTCCACCAGCGCCCGTAGCGCCCGGGCGCCGCGCCTGCGATATCTGTTGTGGGCCGGGCTGCCGGCTGAAGAGGTGGTCCATGAAGAGCATGCTGGTTGCGCTCTCGCTCGGCACCGGTGCCGTGCTTCTCGCCGCAGGCGGGGGGCAGGCCGCTTCGCTGCTGAACCCCGGCACCGCGCTCGCGGCCGAGCGGCCCGAGGTGGCGCCCCGGCAGGTGCGCTGGGTCTGCACCTATGGCCGATGCGTGTGGCGGCCCCGGTCCAACGTCCGTGTCCCCTTTTATGCCCAAAGCTGGGGTCCGCCCCCACGTCCGAACTGCTCCTGGGTTCTTCGGACCGGTCCTCAGGGCCAGTCCCACTGGCAGCAGGTGTGCCGGTAGTTCCAGAAGGTATCAGGGGGCAGATTTGCGGCATTGCAACCATGCTCGCGCGAACGTGAACTGTGACACTAGAGCCACAGGCAAGCTTTTAACGTTATCTTAAAGATCGGCAACGGCGCGGTGGACCGGAGGCCGAGACTCTGGGTTAAGAAGGGGAGTCCTGCCATGCCTGGCTTGGCTCATGGTTCAGTTCTGATTTCTCTCGTGGCTATGCTGTTCGCCGCAGTTCTGCTGGCGACGCCCACGCTGGCGTTCCTGACCCATCCGCAGGAGCGACCAAGCGAGGCCCCGCGGCCGTTACTTACGGTTTCTGCGTTCGCCTGACACTTTTGCTGGACGCGATCCCTTTTTCTGGAGCCTTCACCTGATTCTGGAGCCTCGACCTGCGCCTTGTCTTGAGGCGCGGGAGGGGTGAGGAACGGCCGGGCTTGGAGAGAGACGACGGCCGTGTCGCGAGGGGCGGCTGGCACGGGAGGTTGGCCTTGGGACGACAGGACAATGGGGCGGCCCCGATCGGCCGGCCGGCGATTTCGCGTGCCGTTCTGTTCACATCGTGCTTGCTTTTCACATCGTGCTTGCTCGTGGCTGTCGTCCTGGGCGCCGGCGAAGCGCGTGCACAGTCGCGAGGCGGACCCTTGCCGTTCGCGCCGCAGGGGTCGCACGCGCAGACCTCGCACGCGCAGGCCTCGCCCGGAAACTTCTTCTCACTGCTGTTCGGCGGTATGCGCCCGCGCACCTTCGTTGACACGCCGGAACGGCCGCGCATCGTCATCACGCCCCGCGTCCGCAGGGAGGGGTCGGCCAATGCCAGCTGGGGCGGGGGCATGGCCTATTGCGTGCGCACCTGCGACGGCCGCTATTTCCCGCTCCAGGGCAAAGCCGCGGACGACGGCGCGCTCGCCCAGTGCAACGCGTTCTGCCCGGCCGCGAAGATGGCGATCTACACCTCTTCCGACAGCAGCAAAGGCATCGACGCGGCGGTCTCCCGGTCCGGAAAGGCCTATTCCGAACTGCCCAACGCCTTCGTCTATCGCCAGCGCCTGGTGGAGGGCTGCACCTGCACGGCGGACAGCCGCATCGGCGGGCTCACCCGGATCGACGTGATGAACGATCCGACGCTTCGGCGGGGCGATGTGGTGATGACGCAGGAGGGCAGCCGGGTGTTCACCGGCGGCCGCCGAGGGCCGCCCTATCGCGAAGCCGACTTCGTCGCCCCCGCGCGGTTTCCCGAACTGTCCCGGGATATCAGGGCGCGCCTGTCCGAGCTGGAGATGGCGTCGCGGTAGCATGGGGGCTTCCGATAAGCCCCCTTTCCATGAGGCTGAGGTCGCCTGGACCTTCCGATCATAATTGCGCAGGCGATCAGCCGGCGATGGCGCGGCCGCGCTTTTGTGCGGAGCGCTTGGTCGCCGCAGGTTCGGCGGGCGCATCCGCCGTAGCGCCGGACACACCGGCATCGGCCAGCTGCGCGTCCACCTCCACCACGTCCATGTGCGCGGCGTCGTCCTGTTCCAGAAGGTCCCGGATGCGCGCGGCGAGCTCGCCCGTCGCGTCGTCGGCCACCAGCTTGCGCACCGGTGAACCGGGCCCTTCGAGACGGGCGCTGAGGGCGGCGAGCTTCGCCGCCACCTCGGTGACGCCGTCGCGCAGGGCATCGAGCCCCTCGGGGGCGAGGGCCGGCACGGCCTCGGCCGTCGTATCGCGGGGGGCGCGCTGGATCGCCTCTTCCATCAGCGCATGGTCGGCCTTGAGCATGTGGAGCGTTTCGGCGAGGCGGCGGTTCTCCCCCTCGGCGGCGGCGAACTCGCTGGCGCGGCGCTGCTCGAAGGCATGAACGACGGCGCGGTTGGCGTCCAGATCGCGCTCGGCGATGGCAAGCAGCCCGGTCAGCCGGTCGCGCTCCGCCTCCAGCGTGGCGATGACGTCGCGCCGCCGGTCGCTTTCCGAGGCCTTCAGGGCGAGGGCTGCCTGGGTCTCGGCCAGATCGGTGGACAGGGTGGTCGCCGCATCCGCCGCGACTCTTTTCGCCTCGATCGCAGTGGAGCGTTCGGTTTCCAGCGCGGCGGAGGTTTCCTCAAGCTGCCGCGTGGTGTCGGCCAGGCGGGCGCGCAGGTCGCCTGCTGCCGTTTCCAGCGCGGCGATGCGCTCGCGCTCGCTCACCAGCGTCGCCTCGCGGGTCGCCAGGGTCGCGGCGAGGGCCTGCGCGTCGCTCTCCAGGGTGCGGTGCGCCGCCTCCAGCGCCGTGAGCGCCGAGGTGCGGGCGGCCAGTTCGTCTTCCAGGCGGGCGACGGCCGCGGTGCGGTCGGCCAGCTGGTCCTGGGTCTCGCCCAGCACCACGTCGCGTTCGGCGCCGGTGGCGGAGGAGAGATCGTGCTGAACCTGAAGAGCCTTCAGCGCGCCCTCAAGGGCGAAGGTGCGCTGGCGTTGGGTCTCGATGGTGGCGGCGTGCGCGGTGATGGTCTCGCGCATGGCGTCGGTCTGGAGTTCCAGCCGGCGCTGGTTGAGGGCGAAGAAGGCGCGCTGCTGGTCCTTGTCGGCCTGCACCTCAAAGATGGAGATGGGCACGGCGGCTTCCACCCGCTTGGTGGTGAGCCGCACCGCCCGGTGCCAGACCGCTGGCAGCACGAGCAAAGCGATGAGCGTCGCAATCAGCACGCCCAACGTGAAATACATGATCTGCTCGATCACGCGCGCACTCGCCCTTCCCCTTGAGCCGGCCCGGCGGATCCGTTTCGCTGTCGCGAGCGGGAGGGGGCCGTCCCATGTCTCATCTGCCGTTCCGTCAGGCGGGCGGTAGTGGAATGCGTCCACCGCGCGCCGTCCCGGAACCCGTTTTCATTCATGCCACGACGCGCCGCAGCGTGCCAGCGGCGACGCGCCCGTTTCGCTCCGGGCGCGTCGATGGGTCGTGCGTCTGCCGCCCGACGGGGGCTTCAGAAGGGGTTCCAAGTGGGGTTGGGGGTGAACTTGAGGTAGCCCAGATTGGCGCCGAGACGCACGCCGACGCCCGAGCGGATCGGGACCACCACGATGCCGTCGGCCCCCAGCGCGGTCATGCCGAAGCCGGCCACCACGTAGGCCGACCCGGAAATACCGCCGAAGCGGCGGAAGATGTCGTCCACGCTCCTCAGATTGTAGACGAGGACCATGGTGCGGGCGCCGTCGCCGCCGAAGTCCCAGCCCACGGAGGGGCCCTGCCAATAGACCTTCAGGTCGCCGGCGTTGCGGGTATAAAGCACGCCCTCGCCGTAGCGCAGGCCGCCGACGAAGGCGCCGGAGCCTTCCTGGCCGAGGATGTAGCCGTTGGGCTGGCCCCACTGGCCTACCGCCTTCTCGATGCTGAGCGCGAGCCCGCGTGAGACGCTGCCGAAGAAGGAGTGGCCCTTGCTGACCAGTTCGTTGGTGGAATAGGCCTGCGGCGTCGGCCCCTGGCCCTGGGCGCTCGCGGGCACCGCGGCACCGAGCGCGGCGAGGGCGACAACGAGGCCGCCAAGATGGCGCGTGATCTGCCGCCCCATCTGGCGCCGCAGTGTCTGCGGCAGGGCGCGGGCGGTCTTGAGGAAGCTCGAAGAGAAGCGCATGGGGGATCTCGCAGTGGGCTTCGATGAAGGGGGCCGCGTCAACTGGGGCGTCTATGGCGACCGCGCGAATCGCTCAAATTATGGCGGTGAGTATGACGCGGGGACGTCGGCCGCGCGTGAATGGTCGGGCGTTACCTGAAAATCACCATGCGGGATCCGGAATTATCGGTGGGTTAACCGGCCGATCCCGTCTCCGGCGGCCCGCCGGCGCCCCAGGCGACGAAGCCGCGGACCCTGTAGCCGATCTCCGCATGTCCATAGGTCAGGGGGCTGCCGTCCGGCCGGGTGACGCTGCCGCCGGCTGCCACCACCAACGCATGGCCCGCCGCGCTGTCCCATTCCATCACCGGGCCGAGGCGGGGGTAGAAATCCGCCTTGCCCTCGGCGATGAGCCCGAACTTCAGCGCCGATCCCGCCGGGATGCGCTCGGCCACGCGGTGGCGGGCGATGAGCGCGTCGGTGGCGGGATCGCCGTGGGATCGGCTTTCGGCCACCACGAGGGGGCCGTCCGGCACCTTGCGGCAGGTGATGGGGGTCCAGTCCTGCGCATCGACACGGGCGCCGGGTGCGCGGATGGCCCGGAAGGCCGCTCCCGGCCGCCCGGCGAACAGCAGGGCCCGGGCCGGCGCATAGACCACGCCGAGCACGGGGGCGCCATCCTCCACCACGGCGATATTCACCGTGTACTCGCCATTGCCGGAGATGAACTCGCGCGTGCCGTCGAGGGGGTCGACCAGCACGAATCGGTTGCCGCAGACGACCTCGGTGCCCGCCGCCGTTGCCTCCTCCGCCACTACCGGCACACCGGGCATGAGGTGGGCCAGGGCGGCGAGAATCGTGGTCTCGGCGGCGTGGTCCGCCTCCGTGACCGGGCTCAGGTCGGATTTCTGCCGATGGGTGATGCCCCCCGCCTCGATGCGGCGGATGACGACACCGGCCGCCAGCGCCGCCTCCGCAAGGCCCGCCAGCAGGGCGGCATCGGTGGGGGCAGGCGCGCGGGGCACGGGCAAGGTCATGGCGGGCGGCTTTTGCGGGTCTCGGGGACGCAGTCTCTAGCCCTGTGCGGCGGCCGTGTCGATGCGCGGGGCGACTTCAGGGTTGGTGCGGTGCGGCAAGGAGAGGCAAGTCCGGCGACAAGTCCGGCGGCAGAGCGGCAACGCTTGTGGCGCGCCGCGCCGGCGGTGTAACTGGACCGACTTTGATCCAGACGGATTCGGGCGCGGTCCGGCGGAGCCGCATTGAGCCGCCCGCCGTCGCTGACCGGAAGACGCCATGTCCACCGAAAAGTCCGCCACCGAAAAGTCCGCTGCTGCCACGCCCGCCGTCATCTTGGCCGTTTCGGCGCTCGATCTCGGGGCGCTGTTGTGCTCGCGGGTGTGCCACGACGTGATCAGCCCGGTGGGGGCCATCGTCAACGGACTTGAGGTGCTGGAGGACGAGGACGCCGCGGACATGCGTGACGTGGCCCTCGACCTCATCGCCAAGAGCGCCCGGCAGGCGTCGGCCCGGCTCCAGTTCACCCGCCTGGCCTTCGGTGCGGCGGGTTCGGCCGGGGCGCGGCTCGATCTCGGCGATGCGGAGCAGGTGGTGCGCCCGGTGATCGAGGACGGGCGCACGCGGGTGGAATGGTCCCTGCCGCGGGAGCTGCTGCCCAAGAACCGGGTGAAACTGCTGCTCAATCTGGTGCTGCTCGCCGGCACCACCATTCCGCGCGGCGGCATCATCCGCATCGCTGCGGTGGGAGAGGGCGATGCCACCGGCTTCGTGCTGGCCTCCACCGGCGAGAAGGCGCGCATTCCGGAAGGCCTTCAGGCGCTGGTGGACGGCGTTGCCCCCGAGGGCGGGCTCGACGCCCATTCGGTGCAGCCTTTCTATGCCGGCATGCTGGCCCGCGACTGCGCCATCGCCATCCGCTTCGCCCAGGAGGGCGACACCGTGACCATCTCCACGCCCGCCTGACCGCGGCGGCCGCGGGGGCGGACGTTCCGCGGCGCGGGTGTTTTTGCCGCACCAGGCGCGGCATATTTTTCCCGCTCGAGGCACGGAACCATTTTCCCGCTCGCGGCGCGGGCCTGGACCCCAAACGAAAAAGCCCCGCATTGCGGGGCCTCTTGTTGGCTGCGAGGAGGTCGGGGATCAGACGGCGATGCGCTCGGCGCCCATCATGGGCTCGCGCAGCACATAGCCGCGGCCCCAAACGGTCTCGATGTAGTTCTTGCCCGCGGACGCGTTGGCGAGCTTCTTGCGCAGCTTGCAGATGAACACGTCGATGATCTTCAGTTCCGGCTCGTCCATGCCGCCGTAGAGATGGTTGAGGAACATCTCCTTGGTGAGGGTCGTGCCCTTGCGGAGCGAGAGCAGCTCCAGCATCTGGTATTCCTTGCCGGTGAGGTGGACCCGGTTGTTCTCAACCTCCACGGTCTTGGTGTCCAGGTTGACCACGAGGTCCCCCGTCTGGATCACCGACTGGGCATGGCCCTTGGACCGGCGCACGATGGCGTGGATGCGCGCCACCATCTCGTCCTTGTGGAACGGCTTGGTGAGGTAATCGTCGGCGCCGAAGCCGAAGCCCTTCACCTTGTCTTCCGTATTGGCAAGGCCAGACAGGATGAGGATGGGTGTCTTCACCTTCGCTACGCGCAGGGCGCGCAGGACTTCAAACCCCGACATGTCGGGAAGGTTCAAGTCGAGAAGGATGATGTCGTATTCGTAGACCTTGCCGAGGTCCACGCCTTCCTCACCGAGGTTGGTCGTATAGACGTTGAAGCTCTCGGTCTTCAGCATCAGTTCGATGCCTCGGGCCGTAGCACTGTCGTCCTCGATGAGCAAGACGCGCATGGCTATCCCTTTCCTCGCAACTACCCAGAAATCGGGCTCGCCGACTTCTGTTGCTCGGCCATCGGGGTGATTCGCGTTACGTGTGTAGAATCGTTAGCAGATCTTGATTCTATTCCACAAGAGTCTGTCGAAAAAACTTTATGCTGGAGAGTCAAGACTGACTCTTCATCAAGCACTTAAGGTCTTTTCCACAAGCCCTCGGTCACGTGTGCGGCCACCCCTTCCGCCCGAGCCCTGGGGCGGTGCCCGGGTGACGCACGCCATGGCGCTTCACCCGAACCGTAGCGTCATCATTAATGAAGGCGGTAAACGATTGGTTGCCGTGGCGTCCGCGAACGCGATTTTCATCCCATTGCCGGGGTCGAGGTAAGGAAAGGGCAACCAGCACGCGACATTCTCTGAGGCCGGAAGCTCCGAGCGCACACGGGCGTTGGGGGCGCGTTCCCGTATGCGTACCGGAGTAGTGGCGATGAAGTCGCGTGACCCCCTGATCCGTGCAAAGCGATTCCAGATCGACGATGCGCGACGCCGCCTCGGCCAGATCGACACCATGATCGCCGAGTTCGAGCGCATGGCCCAAGATCTCGAGCGCGACATTGCCGCGGAAGAGGAGCGCTCCGGCATCTCCGATCCCCGGCATTTCGCCTATCCGCCGCTGGCCCTCGCCGCGCGCAACCGGCGCGACAACCTTCACAGGTCGGCGCAGGATCTGAAAGTTCAGCAGGAGGCGGCCCGGGCCACCCTCGCCGAAGCGGAGACCGACCTTGCCCTGGTGGAGGCGGCCGGCGAGATGGATCGCGCCGGGCGGGTCGAGGCGCCGGGGCGGCGTCCCCCGTTGCGCCCCGGCGAGACCGCGCGCCACTGACGCCTTCGCTTGACGCCTTCGCTCGGAGCCTTCTGCGGGACGGAAAGGCCGGGGAAGGTTCGAGGGCGGTAGAGAGGTAACTGATCCTGTCGTGCGGCGCGCTTTTTTGCGCGCGGCACGCGTGTCCTGTGGCATTCAAGGCTTCCATTGCGCGGTGCCGCTCCGGTAACTTCTGCGCGGTCCCCCACCGAGCACGAGTGTTCCGTGACCTCCCACCGCAAGGTCCATGCCCTCGTCGATCGCGTCGCCGCCGGCGACCTCCACGCCTTCGAGGAGCTTTACCGCCTGACGAGCCCGAAGCTGTACGGGCTCGTGCTCCGCCTGCTCCGCCGGCCGGAGCTGGCCGGCGAGGCCATGCGGCAGGCATACCGGCGCATCCGCGCCGAGGCCCACACCCTGCGCCCGCAGGAGGACCCGGTCTGCTGGATGGCGGCCGTGGCTCGCTCCTGTGCCCTCGACATGGCCTGGAAGCGGCCCGTGGGCGATGCCTTCGAGCCGTTCGACGCCGCCCAGAGGGGCGAGGACCCGCTGGCCTCCGAACGCCGGAGCCCGGCGCTGATCCGCCTGCTCGGCTGCCTCGGCAAGCTGCCCGAGGAGCGCCGCCGCATGGTGCTGCTCGCCTTCTATGACGGCTGGAACCGCGAGGCCCTCTCTATCTATTTCGACGCGCCGGTGGCTGCCATCCGGGCCTGGATGGCGCGTAGCGTGGCCCAGCTCGGCGAGTGCATGGGGCGCCGCTCATGACGGTGCCGGCCCCAGCGGCGCACCTGACCGACGCCGATCGGACGCTGGCGGCCGAATACGTGCTCGGCACCCTTGATTCGGAGGAGCGCAAAAGGGTGCGCGTGCGCATCGCCGCCGATCCCGCGTTCGCAGGGCTGGTGCGGCTGTGGGAGCGCCGGCTGTCGCCCTTGCATGAACTCGCCGTCCCGGTGATGCCGCCGCCCTCGATCTGGCGGGTCATCGTTGCTGATCTCAAGGCCGCGCCGCCCGCCGCGCGCCCCAAGGCGCTGCGCAAGGCGCCGCCCTCTCCTGCCGAGCCCGCGCCGCGCCCGGTGGTGGGAGAGGCGCGCCCCGGCCGTGCGCCCGCCCCCCGCCCCCAGGGACCGGTGGCGACGATCCGCCGGCTGTTCGGCTTGGCCCTGCCGGGACACGGACACGGGCACGGACACGGACACGGGGCCGGGGAGGGGAGCCCGCGCCCGAAGCGAGCGGCCCCGGTGCCGGCTCCTGCTCCGGCCCTTGCCACGCCGCCGGTTCCGGTTGCGCTCAGGGTGCCCGGCGGACGGACCCTCGGCGGCGCCATTCAGGATGCGGTCGCCGCCGGCCTGCTGCCGCCCGCCCCGCCCTTGCCGGAGCCGCCGCCCGCCCCCGCGGCCGAGCGGGCCGACCCGTTGCCGCCACCGCTCAGGCTGGGGCCCCCTGCGCCGCCGCGCCCGCGTCCGGTGCCGGAGCCGCTGATTCCGCCCCCGGCTTTCATCTTCCTGGAGCCCGATCCGCCGCCCGCCGCCCAAGATCCCCAGACCGGGACTGGGCCGGATGGGATGGCGCCCGCCCCGCCTCTGGCGGACGAGGGCGCGCCGGCCTCCATTGCACCGCCGCCGGCCTTCACCTTGCTGGAGCCTGCGGCCCCGGGTCCCGCTGCCGGTGTTCCCGAGGCCAGTATTCCCGCTGCCAGTGTTCCCGCTGCCAGTGTTCCCGAGGCCACGGCGATCGCGGATCCGTCCGCAACCGCTCCGCCAACGGAGCATGTGACGCTCGCGCCGGCGCCATCCGGGAGCCCGACGCCCGGCGCGCCCGGCGGTGTCGATGCCGAGGCGATCGCCAATCCCGCGTCCGTTTCGGCCGCGACCGTTCCCGTCGCTCCTTCGCCGGACGCGACGACCCCTCCGCCCACCCAGTCCAATGCGCCCCAGTCCATAGCGCCGGTTGCCCAGGTTGCCGAAGGCGGCCCTGGCCCGCAGGTCCCGGTGGCATTGCCGTCCGCGGCTTTGCCCGACGGTCCGCAGCAGAACACAAGCGTCGAGACGGCCCCCGCACCATCCCCGCCTCCCGCCGCGCCCCCTGCCGCGCTTCCCGCTGGACCTGAAGTCGGGACGTCCTCCGGGGCCGTTGGTCCCGGGGCGGCGGAGCCGTCGGTGGTCGACGCGCGATCGGCTGAAGCCCCGCCGGCCGGTGTTCAGGCTCCGTCCGATCAGGCTCCTTCCGCCGAGGCGCTGGCCGTGCCTTCCGCTCCCGAGGCGGCCCCCCTCCAATCCGCCCCCCTCCAATCCGCCGCCCTCAAAGCTGCGCCCCTCAAAGCTGCGCCCATCGAGTCCACCTCCATCGAGCCCGCCCCGATCGAAGCTGCCGCCGCCGAGCCGCCCTCCGCCGATCCGGCGGCCGGTGCGAAGGGGGAGGAGGCGTCGCCGCTGCCGGGCTGGGCGGCGGTGGTCGCCTCCGGCGTGGTCTCGGCGCTGCCGGACCCGGCCGCGACGGTCACTGAGCCCGCTGCGGCCGCTGGTCTTTTCGTGCCGCAGCGGCGGCATGCCCTTGCGTGGCGGACGGCGGCGCTCACGCTCCTGGCGCTGCTCATCGGTGTCGCCGCCTTCGCGGCCTATCGCGAATGGTTCTGGCCGCGGGACGGCCAATGGGTCGGCGTGCTGCAGAGCGAGCCGCTGCCATCCATCGCCGTCCGCCTCGATCCGGACAGCGGCGTGATCTTCGTGCGCAGCTTCGCGCCGGCACCGCCGGACGGCGATATCAATCGGTTGTGGCTGCTGGTCCCCGGCCGGCCGGCGCTGCTGCTCGGCGCGTTCAGCGCCGGGATGTCCGGTCACGCTCCGGGGCTCGCGGGGCTGGGCAGGAGCCGGCTCGGCACGGCGGAAGTGGTGGTGACGCAGGGTCCCAAGCTCGGGTCCGGCGCGGCCTCCGCCGATGGGCAGCCCCCGGGCAAGGTGGTCTATCGCGGACGCCTCGCGCCGGAGTGAGAGCCTGAGGCCGGATCAGATCGGATTGCATCAACCCGATCGGCGAAAATGCTTATGATGCCGCCGTTGCGGCGCCGGTTGCGTTCGGGTGCCGTCCATTCGAGGAGTGTCATGTCGAACACCACCCCGACCGATCCGCTGCATCCCCGCCCGGTGGATCGCGCCCTTGATCCCGGCTTTCGCCACGGCCAGTCCACCGAGCCCAATTATTCCGGCGTCACCTCCTTCCTGCGCCGGCGCTATGCGCGCGACGGCGGCGGAGCGGAGGTGGTGGTGTGGGGCGTGCCGCTGGATGTGGCGGTCTCCAACCGGCCGGGCACGCGATTCGGGCCGCGCGCCATCCGCGCCGCATCCACCATCCTCGACGGCGACCCGTTCTATCCCTTCGGCATCGATCCGTTCGAGACGCTGGACGTGGCGGATGCCGGGGACTGCGTGTTCGACTACGGCCTGCCCGCCGGGATTCCGGCCGCCATCGCCGCGCAGGCGCGCGCTCATTATGCCCGGGGCGCCCATATGGTGACCCTCGGCGGCGACCATTTCCTCACCTATCCCATGCTGCGTGCGCTGGTCGCCCATCTTGGCGAGCCGGTGGCGCTGGTGCAGTTCGATGCGCACCAGGACACCTGGGAGGACGGCGGCGAGCGGGTGGACCACGGCACCATGATCACCCGCGCCGTGAAGGACGGGTTGATCCGGGTGGATCGCTCGATCCAGGTGGGCATCCGCACCTATGCGCCCCAGACCTGCGGCATCGAGATCGTCCATGGCCTTACCGCCGCCGAGATGGGGCCGATCGCGCTGGCGCGCCGCATTGCCGAGCGGGTGGGCAATGCCCCCGTCTATGTGACGTTCGACATCGATGCGCTGGACCCTGCCTTCGCGCCGGGCACCGGCACGCCGGTCTGCGGCGGGCTCTCCACCCGCGAGGCGATTTCGTGCCTGCGGCGGCTCGGCGGCCTCGATCTCAAGGGCTTCGACGTGGTGGAGGTGTCCCCGCCCTACGATCATGCGGAGATTACCGCCCTCGCGGGGGCGACATTGGCCTCGGTCTATCTGTGCCTTCTCGCCGAGCGCAAGGCGACCGGGCGGCCCGTCGCCCTCTGAGCCGGCGGCCCGGCAGGGTGCCGAAGCCTTGCGGGGCCGTAACGGATGTGGGACAGCGAGCTGGATCGCATCGGACAGGAGCACAGCGTGAAGGCACCCCGCCCGACCATGCGCAACTATCTCCTGCCGGGACTGGGCCTGACACTCGCGCTGCTGCTGTCGTTGTGGCCGGACCTTGCGCCGGGTGCGGAAGGTGTGGTGCCGAGCATCGCTGCGGTTCTCGCCATCGCGCTGCTGTGTGGTTCGGCGATCTCGTCCGTCGCCCATGCGGATGTGGTGGCCGGCCGCCTGGGCCAGCCCTACGGCGTGCTGCTGCTGACCATGTCCGTCACCATCATCGAGGTCTCGGTGATGGCCTCGATGATGCTTCACGGAGCGAACAACCCGACTCTGGCGCGGGAATCGGTGTTTTCCGTGCTGATGATCGTCAATACCGGCATCGTCGGCCTGTGCCTGCTGCTGGGCAGCCTCAAGCACCGGGAACAGACCATCCAGCAGCAGGGTGTTTCGGGCTACCTCTCGGTGATGATCGCGCTGGGGGTGCTGCTGCTGGTGCTGCCGGCCGAGACGCATGAGGGCGAAACCGGCACCTTCTCGCCGCGCCAGCTCATCTTCATGAGCTTCGTCGCGGTCTCGCTCTACGGGGCGTTCCTCTACATGCAGACGGTGCGCTACCGCGAGCACTACGAGAGCCAGCCGGAGGGCCACACCGAGCAGCCGCCCCCGCCGCGCGTCTTTGCGCTGAGCCTTGTCATGCTGCTTGCGAGCCTCGGGGCGGTGGTGGCCTTGTCGAAGCACGTGGCGGCGGCCTTGGAGGACTTCCTCGGCCATTTCGCGCTGGCCGATCCCGACGCCGTGACCGGCGCCCTCATCGCGCTGCTGATCCTTTTGCCGGAAGGCATTGCGGCGGTGCGGGCCGCCTCCCGCAACCACCTGCAGCATTCGCTGAACATCGCGCTGGGCTCGGCGCTGGCTACGGTGGCGCTCACCATCCCGGCCATGGCCGTCATCTCGGTGCTCATCGGCCACTCCATGGTCCTCGGCCTCGACACCGAGGACCGCACCATGCTGCTGGTCACCTTCGTGCTGGCCATCCTGTCGTTCGGCACGGGGCGGACCAATGCGCTGAACGGCGTTGTGCATCTCATCGTCTTCTGCGTCTATGTGATGCTGCTGTTCATGCCGTAAGGCGGGGTGGCGACAGGTGGACAGGCGGCGGGCCAGATGGCATGTTCCCGCCCGATTTCCCGAACGAGGCGCGGGCCGTGAAGAACTTCCTGCTTTATATTTTCACGTGGTGGAACAAGCAGACCGTCGGCACCATGTGGTGGACGAAGCGGTTCGGCGAGTTCGTGGGCGAGGACGAGTTCGGCAACCGCTATTTCCGCACCAAGGGCGGCAAGATCGACCCCACGCTGGGCTTCGAGCGTCGCTGGGTCATCTATCCCGGCTATGCGGAGGCCTCCACCATCCCGCCCGGCTGGTGGGGCTGGATGCATCACCGCGTGGATACCCCGCCGGTGGACGAGGCCTATACGCCCTACGCCTGGCAGAAGCCGCACCGCCGCAACATGACCGGCTCGCCCGGCGCCTACCGGCCCAAGGGCTCGGTCCTGGCCGGCGGGCTGCGCCCCCGCGTCACCGGCGACTACAAGGCCTGGACCCCCGGCGATTGATGGCGCGCTGTCGCGCGGCACCGTTCCGCGCGCCCGCCTTCTTCGTCGGATCGCCTTCTTTGTGGGGCCGCCTTGCCGCCGCCCGAATCCGGCGCTTCAGAAGGGCGGCGTGGCGGATGCCCGCCGCCTTCAGATTTTGTTACGGGTTGATGTCCTGATGCGCCTTTACCGTACCGTGCCGCTTCTCGCCGCGGCGCTTCTCGCCGGCACGGCATCCGCGGCACTGGCGCAGGTGCAGTATCAGCGTCCGGGCCAGATCGAATCCGCGCCTTTGCCGCCGCCCGGCACAATTCCGGCGCCGCCGGGCACCATTCCGGCTCCCCGTCAGGTTGCACCCTCCGCCGCTCCGGCGCCCCGGCCGGTGGCGCCCGGCGCGGTCCAGCGCGGCCCGGCGCCAACCTTGCCCCCTTCTGCCTTGCCCCCCGGTACCCAGCCGGCTCCCGGCGCGACGCCAACGCCCGCCCCGGGCTCGGATGCGGGCGGCGATGTGGTGGTGGTGCAGCCGCCGACGCAGAAATTCGCCAACGCCTATGCGGTCTATGCCGGCCTCGACAAGATCACCGGCCGCATCACCTCATTCGACGTGGCCATCGGCGAGACGGCCCAGTTCGGCGCGCTCCAGGTGACGCCGCGGGTGTGCTACACGCGGCCGGCCACCGAGACACAGAACACCACCTCCTTCACCGAGGTGAACGAGGTGACGCTACAGGGACAAGCCAAGCGCATCTTCACCGGGTGGATGTTCGCCGCCAGCCCCGGCCTCCACGCGGTGGAGCACCCCATCTATGACGTGTGGCTGATCGGCTGCAAAGCCTCGGCCCCGGTCACGGCCCGCGGCCAGCAATAGAAGTCCGCCTCGCCCTGGAGGGCGTGATCGAGCAGGCGGTGGTAGTGCCGCCGCGACACCTCGATGGCGCCGAAGGTCTTCAGGTGGCTGGTGACGAACTGGGTGTCCAGCAGCCGGAAGCCGCCGGCGATGAGCCGCCCCACCAGATGCACCAGGGCCACCTTGGAGGCGTCGGTCTCGCGGTGGAACATGCTCTCGCCGAAGAAGGCGCCCCCGAGCCGCACCCCGTAGAGCCCGCCCACCAGTTTGCCGTCGCGCCAGGCTTCCACCGTGTGGCAGCGCCCGCGCAGGAACAACTCCCCGTAAAGCTTGCGGATGCGTTCGTTGATCCAGGTCTTCTCGCGGCCGTCCTGCGGCTCCGAGCAACCGTCGATGACGGCGTCGAAATCGTGATCGATGCGCACCTCGAACTTGTCGGAGCGCACGGTGCGGGCGAGGCGGGAGGAAATGTGGAAGCCGTCCAATGGGATGATGCCGCGTTGCTCCGGCTCGATCCAGTAGAGGCCGGGATCCTCGGCGCTCTCTGCCATGGGAAAGATGCCGCAGGCATAGGCCTTCAGCAGCACATCGGGGGTGATCTCGACGATCTGGTCGCTCAGCCGGCTCATGGGGAACAAGAATAGCAGGAAATGGCGCGGCCGTAATTGGCGCGGCTGTGTGGCACCCGCCTCACCCCCGCTTCAGGAAGTCGCCGATCCGCGCCACCGCTTCCGCCATATCGGGGGCCGCGCCCGCGTAGGAGATGCGCAGGAACTGGTGGCCGTGGAAGGGGTCGAAATCCACGCCTGGGGTCGTCGCCACATGCACCGCGTCCAGCATGCGGCGGGCGAAGGCGGCGCTGTCGTCGGTGAAATCGGACACGTCAGCATAGAGATAGAAGGCGCCGTCCGCCGGCAGGAAGCGCTTCAGCCCCACCTGGGGCAGGCCCTCGGTCAGGATGCGCCGGTTCTCCACATAGGTCGCCTTGACCCCGTCCATCTCGGCGCGGCCCTCGAAGGCGGCGTCGGCGGCGATCTGGGAGAGGGTGGGCACGGAGATGGAGAGGTTCTGCTGCAGCCGCTCCATGGTCCGCGAGACGCCGGGCGGAACCACCATCCAGCCCACCCGCCAGCCGGTCATGCAGAAATATTTGGAGAAGGAATTGATGACGGTGACATCATCGCCGATCTCCACCGCGCTCACCGCCGGGAAGGCATAATCGAGCCCGTGGTAGATCTCGTCGGAGATGAAGGCGAGGTTCAGGTCGCGGGCGCAGGCGTGGAGCGCGGTCAGGGCGGCGCGGTCCATCATGGTGCCAGTGGGGTTGGCGGGGCTCGCCACCAGCACGCCCTTGAGCGGCGCGGCGCGATGGGCCTCCAGCAGTCGCTCGGGGGTGAGGGCGTGGCGGTCTTCCGCGCGGGTCTCGATCAGCACCGGCTCGCAGCCGAGGGCATGGAGCACGTGGCGGTAGGGCGGATAGCCGGGCGCGGCGATGGCCACCCGGTCGCCGGGCTCGAACAGGGCCAGGAAGGCGAGCACGAAGCCGCCGGACGACCCATGGGTCACCACGATGCGCTCGGGGTCCACCGCCACGCCATGGGCTTCGCCATAGTGGCGGGCGATGCGGGCCCGCAGGGCCGGAATGCCGAGGGCGGCGGTATAGCCCACCTGTCCCGCTTCCAGCGCCGCCGCCGCCGCGCGCCGGGCCACGGCGGGGGCAGGGGCGGCCGGCTGGCCCACTTCCAGATGGATGACGTGGCCGCCGCCGGCTTCGATGCGGGCGGCGTGCTCCATCACGTCCATGACGATGAACGGCTCCACCGCGCTGCGGCGGGAGAGGGCGATGGGGCGGGGAAGGGGCGCTGTGGCCATGCTGCGATTTCCAGCCTGTTTCGTGCACGGACGGGCATCGACGCGGCGGAACGCCCGCGCTGCCGTGCTGCCGCCTTATTCTGACTGTCCCTGAGACGGGTTCGCCTCAACGTGAAGACCGGCGCCTTGACCATGGGTCCGGCGGGCACCAGTGTCCGGCCGTCTCGTAGCCTGCGCCGTCGCGGTCGCCAAGGGTACGATGAGTTGGTGCGATGCGCTGGTGCGATGCGTTGGTGCGACGAGCGGGTGCGATGGGTGGGCCGCGTGGAACGAATGCGTCGAGGTCGGCGCCGCCCGGAACCTGGATGATGCGCCGTCCCCATCATGGATCGGCGCGGACCAGAGTGATCAAGGAAACGGATCGAAGCCGAGCGACAATGCCCATGCCTTCTTCATCGCCGTCTATTCTCACGGCTCTCCGCGCAGCCGGCCGGGCCCTTGCCCTGGCCTTTGCCCGCGGCCTGTGCCTTGTGGCCGCCGTGGCGCTGCCGGTCGTGGCGGTGGCGCAGGAGCAGGCCCGCAAGGGGCCGAGCACCATTCGCGACACCGAGATCGAGGCCCTGCTGAGGGATTATACCCGCCCCATCCTTAAGTCGGCGGGCCTCGGCCAGCAGAATGTCGAGGTGGTGCTGATCTCGGAACGCTCGTTCAACGCCTTTGTTGCCGACGGCAAGCGCATCTTCGTCAACACCGGCGCGCTGGTGGATTCGACCACGCCCAACCAGATCATCGGCGTGCTGGCCCATGAGACCGGCCATATCGCCGGCGGCCATCTTGCCCGCATGCGCGAGCAACTGGCGGGCGCCCAGACCATGGCCATCGTCGCCATGCTGATGGCGGCGGGCGGCATGGCGGCGGGCGCCGCGGGCGGCATGAACGGGCGTGACCTTGGCAATGTGGGCGGCGCGGCCATGTCGGCGCCGCAGGAACTGATCCGCCGCTCGCTCCTCAACTACCAGCGGGGCGAGGAGGCGGCGGCCGACCGGTCTGCGGTGAAGTATCTGGATGCCACTCACCAGTCGGCCAAGGGCATGCTGGAGACCTTCCAGCGCTTCCAGAACGACCAGCTCTTCATCAGCCAGCGGGTGGATCCCTATTCCCTGAGCCATCCCATGGCGCGCGAGCGCATCGCCGCGCTGGAGCAGCTCGCCAAGGCCAGCCCCTATTACGAGACCAAGGACCCGCCGGCGCTCCAGGCCCGCCACGACATGATGCGGGCCAAGCTCATCGGCTTCATGGAACGGCCGGAGACGGTGGCGCGGCGCTATCCGGCCTCCGACAGCTCCATGGCAGCGCAATATGCGCGGGCGATCTCGGCCTACCGCTTCGGCAATGTGAATGGCTCCGTTGCCCAGATCGATGCGCTCATCGCCCGCGATCCGTCCAATCCCTACTTCTACGAACTGAAGGGTCAGGCCCTGCTGGAGGCCGGGCGGGCCGCCGAATCGGTTCCCCCGCTGCGCAAGGCGGTGGCCATGACCGGCGGCGCCCCGCTCATCCGCTCCATGCTGGGGCAGGCGCTGGTGCAGGCGGGTAATCCCTCCTACACCCAGGAGGCGATTCGCGAGCTGGTGCAGGCCACCCAGCGCGATCCCAATTCCGCCTCCGCCTGGCGGTCGCTTTCCCTGGCCTATGGCCGCTCCGGCGACCTCGCCAACGCCGACCTTGCCGCCGCCCAGAGCAGTTTCGCCGAGGGTGAGTTCAAGCTGGGGCGGGAGCTTGCCGCCCGCGCCCGCCAACGTTTTCCGCAGGGTTCGCCGGGCTGGCTGCAGGCCGACGACCTGGTGAACTTCAAACCGCCCAAAAGCGCCGCCAACCAGCGGTGACACCCTTTCACCCCATGGAGATCCGAATGCCCCCCCATATGGGCTCGCCCACCACCAGCCTTCGGCGCCTCGCCCCCCGGCTCTTCACGCTGGCGCTGGCCGCCGTCTCGGCTGTCGTCCTGGTCGCGCGCCCGGCGGCTGCGTTCACCGACAGCGAGAAGAAGGAGCTTGGCGGCATCATCCGCGAGTATCTGATCCAGAATCCGGAGGTGCTGCAGGAGGCCATCTCGGTCCTCGAATCCCGCCAGATGGTTCAGGACGCCAGCCAGCGCAGCAAGGCCGTGGGCGAGGTGCGCCAGCTTCTCGTGAACAGCCCGCGCGGCATTGTGGCGGGCAATCCCAAGGGGGATGTCACCCTGGTGGAGTTCTTCGACTACAATTGCGGCTATTGCAAAAAGGCGCTCTCCGACCTCCAGGACCTCATCAAGCAGGATCCCAACCTGCGCGTGGTGCTGAAGGAATTCCCGGTGCTGGGCCAGGGCTCCGTGGAAGCCGCCCAGGTGGCAGTGGCGGTGCGCATGGTGGCGCCCGAGAAGTACATGGCCTTCCATCAGGCCCTGCTCAATGGCCGTGGCCAGGCGGACCGGGCCAAGGCGCTGGCGGCGGCGAAGGAAGTGGGCATCGATACCGCCCTGATCCAGAAGCAGGCCACCTCGCCCGAGCTGAACGCCACCCTCGACGAGAGCATGAAGATGGCCGAAGCTTTGGCGCTGAACGGCACGCCGTCCTACGTCATCGGCGACCAGGTGGTGATCGGCGCGGTGGGCTTCGACAAGCTGAAGGCCGCCATCGCCGAGGCGCGCAAGCACCCGCCGGCCGCGAAGTAGCATCCGAGCGCCGGGGCCGTCGGCTCCGGCAGTCCCTTTGGCCATGAGCGGGCGCGCATTCACAGGAGCGTGCGCCCGCCGCGCGGCCTGCTCTTTCCTTGCGGGCCGCGCACCCCTATAAGGCTGCGACCCGGCCAAATGGAGCCGGCGGCAGATCTGTCACGGATGTCCGATACCGTCCACGTCCTGAACGGGCCGAACCTGAACCTCCTCGGCACCCGCGAGCCCGGCATCTACGGCGCGGCGACGCTTGCCGACGTGGAGGCGCTTTGCCGTGCCGAAGGCGCGGCGCTCGGCTTTGAAATCCTCTTCCGCCAGACAAATTCGGAAGGCGCGCTGGTGGATTTCATCCAGGCGGCGCGCGGCGCGCGGGGCATCGTGCTGAACGCCGCTGCTTACACCCACACGTCCGTGGCGTTGCGTGACGCCGTGGCGGCGGTGGGGGTGCCAACCATAGAGGTGCATCTGTCGAACGTGTTCGCGCGGGAAGCGTTCCGCCACCACTCCTTTCTGTCGCCGGTGGTGCGCGGCGTGATCTGCGGTTTCGGGCCGCAGAGTTACGTGCTGGGGCTTCGCGCCCTCGCCAGCCTGCCGCGCGCCCCGTGACGCATCATTCACATGCGCCCCCGTAACATGCGCCCAATTCACACGCGCCCAAATCACACGCGCCCAAATCACACGCGCCCAAGTCAAACGCGCCCAAGTCAAACACGCCTTCGTGCGGCCCGATCCGGCCAGCAGATCCGGCCGGCAAGAGCAGGAACAAGATGAAGCCCAATCACCCCCCCATCGACACCGCCATCGTCAAGGAGATCGCCGATCTCCTCTCGGGCAGCGACCTGACCGAGATCGAGGTGGAGCACGAGGGCCTGCGCATCCGCGTGGTGCGCGCCCCTGCGCCCGTCACCTACGCCCAGGCTCCCTATGGGGCGCCCGTGGCGGCCCCGCTGGCCGCAGGACCCGCGGCCGCCGTCGCCGAGGCCGCCCCGGCCGATCTCTCCAAGCACCCGGGCGTGGTTCCCTCGCCCATGGTCGGCACCGCCTATCTGTCCCCCGAGCCCGGCGCTGCCGCTTTCATCGAGCTGGGCGCGAGCGTGAAGGAAGGCCAGACGGTGCTGATCATCGAGGCCATGAAGACCATGAACGCCATCCCGGCCCCGCGCTCGGGCACGGTGACGCGCATCCTGGTGGGCAATGCCCAGCCCGTGGAATACGGCGAGCCGTTGCTCATCATCGAATGAACGGGCTCTCCAAAGCGTTTTCAAGCGAAGTGGGTACCGGTTCGCGTGATGAAAACGCGTTAGCGCAGACCAAAGCGTTTTCAAGCGAAGTGGGCACCGGTTCGCGTGACGAAAACGCGTTAACGCAGAAACTTGGAGCAGGGCCGCTACGCTTCGAAGCGCGCATCTGCTTTAGAGGCAGGCACCGCTGATGTTCAGAAAAATCCTCATCGCCAACCGCGGCGAGATCGCGCTGCGCATCCTGCGCGCCTGCAAGGAGCTGGGCATTGCGACGGTCGCGGTCCACTCCACCGCCGACGCCGACGCCATGCATGTGCGCCTCGCCGACGAGAGCGTGTGCATCGGCCCGCCGGCCGCCCGCGAGAGCTACCTCAACATCCCCTCTTTGCTCGCCGCCTGCGAGATCACGGGGGCGGATGCGGTGCATCCCGGCTACGGCTTTCTGGCCGAGAATGCCCGGTTCGCCGAGATCCTCGCCGATCACAACATCTATTTCATCGGCCCCAAGGCGGAGCATATCCGCATCATGGGCGACAAGATCGAGGCCAAGAAGACGGCCCAGTCCCTCGGTATCCCGGTGGTGCCGGGCTCCGATGGCGGCATCCATTCGGACGAGGAGGCCCACCGCGTCGCGCAGGAGATCGGCTTCCCGGTGCTGGTGAAGGCCGCCGCCGGCGGCGGCGGGCGCGGCATGAAGGTGGCGATGACCAGGGAGGACCTCTCCGAGGCCCTCTCCACCGCTCGCAACGAGGCCAAGGCGGCCTTCGGCGACGATGCGGTCTATCTGGAGAAGTATCTCTCCACCCCGCGCCACATCGAGGTGCAGGTGCTGGGCGACGGCAAGGGCCACGCCATTCATCTCGGCGAGCGCGACTGCTCGCTCCAGCGCCGCCACCAGAAGGTGTGGGAGGAGGCGCCGTCCCCGGTGATCACCGCCGCCCAGCGGGCGCAGATCGGCGAGACCTGCGCCAAGGCCATGCGCGACCTCGCCTATCTCGGCGTGGGGACCATCGAGTTCCTGTACGAGAACGGGGAGTTCTATTTCATCGAGATGAACACCCGCATCCAGGTGGAGCATCCGGTGACCGAGATGGTCACCGGCATCGACCTGATCAACGAGCAGATCCGGGTGGCCGCCGGCGAGCCCCTGACCCTCACCCAGAATGACGTGGTGATCGAGGGTCACGCCATCGAATGCCGGGTGAATGCGGAGCACCCCACCACCTTCCGGCCCTCGCCGGGCAGGATCACCCACTATCACGTGCCCGGCGGCCTCGGCATCCGCGTGGATTCCAATGCCTACCAGGGCTACGTGATCCCGCCCACCTATGACAGCCTGGTGGGCAAGCTGATCGTGCACGGCAAGACGCGGGACGAATGCCTGCGCCGGCTGCGCCGCGCGCTGGACGAGTTCGTGGTGGACGGCATCGACACCACCCTGCCGCTGTTCCGCACCCTGGTGCGCACCCGCGACATCGCCGAGGGCAAGTACGACATCCACTGGCTGGAGCACTTCCTGGCCGAGGGCGAGGGCAAGAAGGCCGGCTGAGGCGGGCCTGCCGAAACCATAAGGCGCCTCCGGGCGCCTTATTTCTTGCGCCCTGCGCCGCCCTTTCCGGCCGCAAGGCTGCGCTTCAGGGCGTCCATGATATCGATGACATTGCCCGGCGGGGCCTCGGCCGGCGCCGCCTTGGGCTTGCGAGCGGGGCGCTTGCGGACCTTGGCGGCGATCAGGTCGAGCAGGCCCTGCTGCACCGGGTCCTCCACCATATCGGGGGACCAGTCCCGGGTGCGCTCGGCGATCAGCTTCTTCACCAGGGCCAGCGCCGCCTTGTCCGGCTGGCCATCGGCCTGCGGCGCGCCGTCGAACGTACGGACCTCGTCACCGTAGCGCAGGGTCCACAGGACGAGGCCGCGTCCGCGCGGCTCGATCATCACCGCGCGCTCGCGCCGGTAGAGCACGAGGCGGGCGAGGGCAGCGGTGCCACTCTGCGCCATGGCGGAGCGGATGACGGCGAAGGCTTCCGCCCCCACCGTGTCGTC
Source organism: Xanthobacter autotrophicus ATCC 700552 (assembly GCF_043194565.1). Classification (GTDB taxonomy): domain Bacteria; phylum Pseudomonadota; class Alphaproteobacteria; order Rhizobiales; family Xanthobacteraceae; genus Xanthobacter; species Xanthobacter autotrophicus_F. The sequence continues at coordinate 109,993 of NZ_JBAFVS010000009.1, forward strand.
CGGAACGAGATAATGGGGCTTGTCGAGATAGGCCCAGCCGATGCCGTCGCGCGGCACGAAGCGGTCGATATCGATGGTGCGGGCGCTGTCCAGGGCGATCTGGTCGAGCTCCTCGTCTTCGATGAGGAGATAGGTGTCGTCGCCGGTCTGGTAGCCGCGGGCTTCGTCTGCCTCATCCACCGGCTTGCCGGTGGCCTCGTCCACATAGTGCGCCACCACGCGGTTGCCGGTCTCCCGGTTGAGGGTATGGAAGCGCACTTTCTCCCGCTCCGTGGTGGCCGGGGTCATGGCCACGCGGCAGGTGACGAGGGAGAGCTTCAGCCAGCCCTTCCAGAACGCGCGCTGTGCCATGGCTGCGAGTTGGCTCCCGAGTTGGTTCCCAGACTGGCTTCTCTCAATCGCGGGAGACGTGCTCGGGCTTGCCCTTGCGCCTAGTGGAGGCAAGCTCGGACAATTCCTTCTCCGTCATGGTTTTCACCATCTCCCGCGAGGCGCCCTTCAGCTCGCTCGTCTTGCGTTCGCCGCGCTTGGCTGCCAGGGCCGCGCCCGCAGCCATCTGCTGGGCCTTGGATTTTGCCGGCATCAGTGTCTCCTTGTGAAAGCGGCATCAGTCCGTGACCGAGCCGAACGGGTCGGTTCAGGCACCGTTCAAGCCGGAATGCCGATCCTTCACCGGCCATCCCGGAGAGCCGTGCGGCTCTTCAGCACCTGAAGCTCCGCCTGTGCCCACAGCTCGCGGTCGCGGCCCTGGGGGCAGCCTTCCTCCTGCCAGAGGGCGCGGGCGCGGCGGCCGATTTGCTCACGCTCGGTGGCAGTCAGGCCCTGCGCTGCGGCGTCTGGGGCAGCGGCAGAGGGATGGGCAGGGGGCTCGGGCTTGGGTGCGCTGGTGTGGGGCATGTGGTCCTCCAGGGGTCTGGATTTCAGGCACGCGGCGGCGTGCCCTGCGCCAGACCAACGACCTGCGTCGCGGCCGGTTCCCGGTCGTGGCCGCCGCGGCTACAAGGGAATGAATCACAAGGAGGAGACGGTAATGGCGAGCTTCCCCCGCACCGGCGAGATCGCGGCCGAGGTCAAGGCGGTCCTGGAGCGGCTGGGGGTTTCGCAGGAGCGCCTGTCGGGCCCGAACGCCGCGCATTCGCCCCTCACCGGCGAGGTGGTGGCCTATTGGGGTGCTCTCACGGGCGCTGCAGCCGACCGCGCCGACGCCGATGCCGGCGCCGATCCGGTGGAGGCCGCCATCGGCCAGGCACATGCCGCCTCCCTGCACTGGCGCAGCGTGCCGGCGCCGCGCCGGGGCGAACTGGTGCGCCTGCTGGGTGAGGAATTGCGCGCCGCCAAGGCCGACCTTGCCGCCCTGGTGACGCTGGAGGCGGGCAAGATCACCTCCGAGGGCGCCGGGGAGGTGCAGGAGATGATCGACATCTGCGATTTTGCCACCGGCCTGTCGCGCCAGCTCCACGGCCTCACCATCGCCACCGAGCGGCCCGACCATCGCATGATGGAGACCTGGCACCCCATGGGGGTCGTGGGCGTCATCTCCGCCTTCAACTTCCCGGTGGCGGTGTGGTCGTGGAATGCGGCGCTGGCCCTGGTCTGCGGCAATGCGGTGGTGTGGAAGCCATCGGAGAAGACCCCGCTGACCGCGCTGGCGGTGGACGCCATCTTCGCCCGCGCCGCCGCCCGCTTCGGCGGCGTGCCGGAGGGGCTCGCAACCCTCCTGCTCGGCGGGCGCGACGCCGGCGAGGCGCTGGTGGACGACCCCCGCGTGAGGGTGGTCTCGGCCACCGGTTCCACCGCCATGGGCCGGGCGGTGGCACCCCGCATCGCGCGGCGGTTCGGCCGGGCCATCCTGGAGCTGGGCGGCAACAATGCCGCCATCGTCTGCCCCTCCGCCGATCTGGACCTGACCTTGCGGGCGGTGGCCTTCGCTGCCATGGGCACGGCCGGCCAGCGCTGCACCAGCCTGCGCCGCCTGTTCGTGCACGAGAACGTCCATGACGCGCTCGTGCCTCGGCTTCATCAGGCCTATGGCTCGGTGCCGGTGGGCGATCCGCGGGCGGCGGGCACGCTGGTGGGGCCGCTCATCGATGAAGACGCCTACACCGCCATGCAGTCGGCCCTGGAGGATGCCCGCGCGGCCGGCGGTGTCGTTACCGGCGGCGAGCGCCTGGGCGCGGAAGACGCGCTCGACGCCTATTATGTGCGCCCCGCTCTGGTGGAGATGCCGTTCCAGGCCGATTGCGTGGCTGTGGAGACCTTCGCGCCCATCCTCTATGTGATGCGCTATGCCAATCTCGACGAGGCGATCGCGCTCCAGAACGCGGTGCCGCAGGGCCTCGCCTCCTCCATCTTCACCACCGACCTGCGCGAGGCGGAGCGCTTCCTGTCCGCCACCGGCTCGGATTGCGGCATCGCCAACGTGAATATCGGCCCCTCCGGCGCGGAGATCGGCGGCGCCTTCGGCGGCGAGAAGGAGACCGGCGGCGGGCGCGAGGCCGGCTCCGACAGCTGGAAGGCCTATATGCGGCGCGCCACCAACACCATCAATTACGGCTCGACCCTGCCGCTCGCCCAGGGCGTGACGTTCGACGTGGGGTGACCCTTGACCGATGCTCACCCCTTGGGCAGCGGCACTGCCGCCTTGCGAAAGTCGCCCCAGGGGTCGTGCGCCAGATGCGCGAGCCGGGTGGGCGCGTTCAAGGCGGTGAAGTGTTGCGGGCCGATCTGCGGCGTCAACTCGTCCCATGACAGGGGCATGGAGACCGCCGCCCCCGGCCGCGCCCGGGTGGAATAGGGCGCCACGGCGGTGGCGCCGCGCTGGTTGCGCAGATAGTCGATGAGGATGCGCCCCTTGCGCTTCGCCTTGGCGATGGTCGCCACATAAAGCTCGGGGCTGTCGGCGGCCATGGCCTGCGCCATCTCCTTGGTGAAGGCCTTCAGCACTGTCCAGTCCGCCTCGGGCTTGAGCGGCGCGCAGACATGCAGGCCCTTGCCGCCGGAGGTCTTCACGAAGGCGGCGAGCCCCACGGCGTTCAGCCGCGCGCGGACCTCTTGGGCGCAGGCGATCACATCCGGCCAGATGACGCCCTCGCCGGGGTCGAGGTCCATGATCAGCGTATCGGGCCGCTCCCAGTCGGCCACGGTCGCGCCGAAGGGATGGATTTCCAGTGCCGCGCCCTGCACCAGGGCGGTGAGCCCATCGAGGTCGCGGATGGCGAGATAGGGCGCTTCGCCCGTCTCCTGCGGGTCCGGGACCTGCAGGATGTTGCGGTCAAGCCCCTTCCACGGGTGCTTCTGGAAGAAGTGGGGGCCGTCGATGCCCTCGGGACAGCGCAGCAGCGCGAGGGGACGTCCGGCCACGAAGGGGGCCATGTGCCGCCAGACCTCGGCGTAATAATCGGCCAGCCCCTCCTTGGTCAGGCCCACGTCCGGCCAGTAGACCCGATCGGGATGGGTGAGGCGCACGCGTCGTGCCGGCGGCGGCTCCGGGTCGGCAGTCGCGGCGGGCGCTTCGCGCACCACGTCGGCGGCCGGCTTGTCGTCGCGCAGGCCCCGGAAGGACGCGTGGCGCAGATGGCCGTCACCGGTCCAGGCGCGGAACTCCACCTCCGCCACATGCTTCGGCGTGACGAAGACCACGCCGCGCGCCGCCTCGGCCTTCAGCGGGCCAGCGAACGGATTTTTCTCAACCGCGTCGGGCGCGAGCAGCGCATGAAGCTCGGCCGCCATCTTGTGGGTGAAGCCGGTGCCGACGCGCCCCAACGGAACAAGCCCGCCCGCCTCGAACACCCCCAGCACCAGCGAGCCGATGGCCCGGCGCGCCGTGGTGGACGGCACGAAGCCGCCGATGACGAATTCCTGCCGCTCCGAGCACTTGGACTTGATCCAGTCGCGCGAGCGGCCGGAGTGGTAGGGCGCATCCCCGAGCTTGGAGACGACGCCTTCCAGGCTGAGGCGGCAGGCATGTTCCAGCACCAACGCGCCGTCATCCTCGAAATGGGCGCTGAAGCGCAGCCGCCCGTCCTCCTTGGGAATGATCCTCTCCAGCAGCGCCTTGCGGGCGAGCAGCGGCGCGCCGCGCAGATCGTGGCCGTTCAAATGGAGAAGGTCGAAGGCGAAATACGTGAAGCGGTCGGTGCGCCCTTCGCTGAGATCCGCCTGGAGGGCGGAGAAATCGGAGGCGCCGTTGCCGCCCTCCACCACAATCTCGCCGTCGACGAGCGCGTCGGCGACGGGCAGGCGGGCGAGGGCGGCGACAAGCTTCGGGCCGAAGCGGTCGGTCCAGTCGAGGCCGGTGCGGGTCAATAGGCGGACCTTTCCGCCGTCGATCCGCGCCTCCATGCGGTAGCCGTCGAACTTGATCTCGTGGACATAGCGCCGCCCCGCCGGCGGACGCGATGAAAGGGTTGCGAGGGCAGGGGGAATGAAGTCGGGCAATGGCGCGGTCTTCGCCCCCTTGGGCATGGGCAGGTCGGAGGAGGGGGCCGGGCGCGGCGCCGGAGTGGTCTTCCTGGCCGCACCGTTGCGGGCCGTTGCCGCCTTGCGTCGGGGCGCGTCGCCGGAGGAGAGGTCGCCCACGTCGGGGCCGGAGACGACGGAGTTGGGCTCTTCCTTGAGGATGTCGGGGGCGCCCGCGGGCCGGGCGGCAGCGTCCTCGGCCTTGATGAGCAGCCAGTTGTCCCTCTTCTCGCCCTTGCGGTCGGCCATGCGCACCAGATGCCAGCGGCCCGTCAACTTGTCCCCGTGGAGGGTGAATTCCAGGTGGCCCTTGGCATAGCCGACATGGGGATCGCCCACGGGCGTCCAGGTGCCACGATCCCAGATGATGACGCTGCCGCCGCCATACTGGCCTTTCGGGATGGTGCCCTCGAAGGATCCATAGTCGAGGGGATGGTCCTCCACATGCACCGCCAGCCGCTTCTCGCCGGCGACAAGGCTCGGCCCGCGGGTGACGGCCCAGCTTTTCAGCACACCGTCCATCGCCAGCCGGAAATCATAATGCAGCCGTCGCGCCGCGTGCTTCTGGATCACGAACACGCCTTCCGGCGCCTTCGCGGAGCGGCCCTTGCGGCCTTCAGGCTCGGGCGTGGTCGTGAAATTCCGCTTGGCGCGGTAGAGGTCGAGTTCGGCCATGGAGCGCCTCCTCAGCCCGCCTTGCGTGGAGCGGCCGGCTTCTTCGCCGCACCCGTCTTTGCCGCAGTCTTCTTCGCTGAAGCCTTGCGGCCGGCGGGTTTCATCTTGCCATCATTTCCATCATTTCCATCATTTCCATCATTTCCATCATTTCCATCATTTCCACCCTTGCCGTCCTTGACCCCTTCACCTGCGCTGGCACGCAGAGCCTCCAGCAGGTCCACGACCTTTTCTTCGCGGCGCGGGGCGGCCTTGGGCAAGGGCTTGCCCTCCATCTTCGCCCGCACCAGCTCGGCGAGGGCGCTCTCGTAGCGGTCGTCGAAGGCGGCCGGATCGAAGGCGCCGGCCCTGGAGCGGATGATATGGGTGGCGAGGTCCAGCATATCGCCCGTCACTTTCACGTCGGGAACGTCGGCGAAGGCCTCCTCGGCCGGGCGCACCTCGTAATCGAAGCTCAGGGTGTCGGCGATCAGCGCGCCGCCTTCCGTGTCCGGCCGGATCAGCAGCTTGCGCACGCGGCGGAACAGCACCGCCTCGCCCAGGGCCGCCACTTTGGCGGCGGCCATGCCGGCGGCGATCAGGGCGAAGGCCTCGGCGCTCGGCTTGTCCACCGGCGCAAGGAAATAGGGGCGGTCGAGATAGACGGTATCGATGTCGGCGCAGGGCACGAAGGCGGTGATGGCGATGGTCTTGTCGCTCTCCGGCACCACGGCCGCGACCTCGTCCGCTTCCAGCGTGACGTAGTCGCCCTTGGCCACCTCGTAGCCCTTCACCTGGTCGTCAGGCTCCACCGGGCGCCCGGTCTCCTCGTCCACCAACTGGCGGCGCAGGCGGTGGCCGCTCTTGCGGCTGACCATGTGCAGCGCGATGCGCTCGGCGGTCGACGCCGCGGCATGGAGCGCGACGCCGCAGCTCACGGCGCCAATGGTCAGGAAGCCTTTCCAGCTTGCACGCGGCGCCATGGGTCGACCTCGTTGTCACCCTCGTTGTCACTTCGATCCGGCTCCATTCGCCGATGGCATACCCGCACGGCGCGGCAGGCAAGCATAGTCTTCACGATGGACAGTCTTCAGGCCTGGACCATGCGATACGCATAGCATTCGGCGAGGAGGCGGGCCTCGGCCCGCGAGCCGGACCGGATGGGCTCCGCATTCGAGCCGATCAGGCTGAAGAACCAGCGCCCGTCGCGGCAGTCGAGGCGGACGAGAGTCGTTCCGTTGCACCCGAGCAGCTCGACACCGTCTTCTGCCGTGCTCCATTCGAGCAATGGGTCGTCATGCCGGTCCGCCTGAAAGATTTCGCCCTCATGGGGCAAGAAGCGGGGAAAGAAACGCCTCACGCTTTGGATCGTCGGGTGCTCGTATTGCATGGTGGATCTCCTGTTACAGATCCAAGTGGCAGCGGACCCAATTGGTTCCCGCGCCCGTTGCGGGCACAGGCGCCCCATGCTCTACGGTCTGGCAAAAGCGCAGGCGGGAGGAAGCCATGGTTCGGGTGTATGAGGCGGCGGAGGTGGAGGCGGCGCTGGGCTATGAGCGGCTGGTGCCGGCCCTTGGCGCGGCCTTCGCGGAGGCGCGGGTGGAGGCGCCGGTGCGCCAGTCCTACGAGGTAGGGCAGGCGGGCGCTCCGGCCCATCTCCTCGCCATGCCGGCGTGGCGCCGGGGCGCGGCGCTGGGGGTGAAGATCGTCAACATCTTTCCCGCCAATGCGGCGCGGAACATGGGCTCGGTGCACGGCCTCTATGTCCTGTTCGATGGCTCAACCGGGGTGCCGAAGGCGATTCTGGACGCCGAGGCCCTCACCAACCGGCGCACCGCCGCCACCTCCGCGCTCGCGTCCTCCTTCCTGTCGCGCATGGACAGCGAGACGCTGACCGTGGTGGGCACCGGCCATCTCGCCTTCCACCTTGCCCAGGGCCATTGCTTCGTGCGGCCCATCGGCCGGGTGCTGGTGTGGGGCCGCTCGCTGGCGCGGGCGCAGGACATGGCCGCGCGGCTGAAGGCGCTGGGGCTTCCCGCCGAGCCGGCGGAAGACCTGTCGGCGGCGGTGCGGGCGGCGGATATCGTCACCTGCGCCACCACCTCGGTGGAGCCGCTGGTGCTGGGGCGGGACGTGAGGCCCGGCACCCATGTGGACCTGGTGGGCGCCTTCACCCCGACCATGCGCGAGAGCGACGACGATCTGGTGGCCAACAGCGCCGTTTATGTGGACACCTATGGCGGCGCGCTGGCGGAAGCCGGCGACCTGCTCCAGCCCGTGGCCTCGGGGCGCTGGTCGAAGGATCTGGTGCGGGCGGACCTCCACGAATTGTGCGCCGGCCTGAAGGAGGGGCGAACGGAAGGGCAGAGCGTGACGCTCTTCAAGTCCGTGGGCGCGGCGCTGGAGGATCTGGTGGCGGCGGAACTGGTGGCGACCGAACCGGTGGCCGACTGAGGCGGCGGATGCCCTCCCCCCTAGCGGGGAGGGCATCGCGCGGATGTCAGGCTTTCGCTTCGAGCGCGGCGTCGAGCGCCTGGATGAGCCGGGGGTCGTCCGGCGTCACCCGCGGCGAGAAGCGGGCGATGACATGCCCGTCGCGCCCCACCACGAACTTCTCGAAGTTCCACGAGACGTCGGAGGGGGAAGCGCTGCGGCCGGACGGGCGCCGGCCTTCCTCGTCCGTGGTCTCTGGCCGGGCGGCCACCAGCGCGTCGTAAAGCGGATGGCGGGTGGCGCCCACCACCGAGATCTTCTCGAACATGGGGAAGGTGACGCCATAGGTCAGGCTGCAGAAGCTGGCGATCTCGCTTTCGGTGCCGGGCTCCTGGGCGCCGAAATCATTGGCCGGGAAGCCGAGGATTTCGAGCCCGTCGCCGTGGCGCGCCGCATACAGCTTTTCGAGCGCCGCATATTGCGGGGTGAGCCCGCATTTGGAGGCCACGTTGACCACGAGGAGAACCTTGCCCCCGAAATCGCCGAGGGTCGCCGGGGTGCCGTCGATGCGTTTCAGGGGGATGTCGAACAGTGCCTGGGGCATAAGATCCTGCCGGGATGAGTTACGTCGGCGCGCAGGCTAGCACGGTGCCCGGACCGCGCCGAGGAGGCGCGCAGCCGCGCCCCCGCCGGGGGCGAATGGTTTCTCAGTTTGAAAATCTGCCGCACCGACGGGGCGCACCGAGGGCAGGGAGGGGGCTGCCGGTGCGTTTCCGAGGAACCGCCGGTTCCATTTGGTACGGCTCTGCCCCCTCCCCAACCCTCCCCCGCAAGCGGGAGAGGGGGCAAGACCGCGCATTGTCTCGAACTGAGGCGCCCCCCGGAAACTCGGTCAGGCTCAGCGCTCCAGCGCGGAGAGGCGCATGTAGAGGGTGGAGCGGGCGATGCCGAGGCGGCGGGCGGCGCGGGAGAGGTTGCCGCCGCAGGCATCCACCGCCGCGCGGATCGCCGCTTCCTCCACCGCCTTGAGGTCGGTGGCCCGTGCCGTCTCGAGGGTTTCCTCGCGGATCTCCTGCGGCAGGTCGGCGATGTCGATCACCGCGCCGTCGCCGCCACCCGCCCCGCCACCCGTGCCGCCCATGGCCACCAGCATGTCCACCACATTGCGCAGCTCGCGCACATTGCCGGGCCAGGCATAGGCCATGAGCGCCGCATGGGCGGCCGGCGAGAAGCGGGGCGGGGGCAGCCCGGCGCGGGCAGCGGCGGCGCGGCCGAAATGATCGAGCAGCAACGCCACATCCTCGCCCCGCTCGCGCAACGGCGGGATGCGCAGGCGAAGCGCCGCGATGCGATAGAACAGGTCCTTGCGGAAGCGCCCCGCCGCCACCTCGCCGGAGAGGTCGCGGTTGGTCATGGAGACGAGCCGCAGATTGACCCGCCGCCCATTATGCCCGCCGACGCGGTAGACGACGCCATCCTCCAGCACCCGCAGCAGGTAGGATTGCAGTTCCAGCGGCATCTCGCCGATCTCGTCGAGGCAGAGCAGGCCGCCGTCCGCCGCCTCCACCTTGCCCTGCTTGCCGGAGGCGTCGGCGCCGGTGAAGGCGCCCTTCTCGTAGCCGAACAGCTCGCTGGCGATGAGGTCCCGCGGCAGGCCGCCGCAATTAAGCGGCACGAACGGGCCGCAGGGCGCGCGCCCGCCATGGATGGCGCGGGCGAACACCTCCTTGCCCACCCCGGTCTCGCCTTCCAGCAGGATGGGAAGGCCGCTCTCGGCCATGCGCCGGGCCTTCTCCCGCACCTCGCGCATCACCGGGCTGTCGCCCACGATGGCCTCGAAGGGCAGGGCCTCCAGCTCCCGCGCCGCCTCGCGCATCACCGGGCGGGACTTGCGGGGAGCGTGCAGCACCACCACGCCGCCGATCTCCTCGCCGTCCTCGCGCACGATCTCCACGCTGGCGCCCGGCAGCAGCGCCGCGACGCGCTCGGCCCAGGCCGCCGGGGCGACATCGTTGAGGGCTTCCAGCCGGCCATCGGCGATGAAGCGGTGGTTGCGGCGGGCCACCTCTTTCAGGGCCTTGTCGGTGGAATAGATGAGGGCGCCGGAGCGTCCGAAGGCGAGAATTTCCTCCGACAGCCAGAGCGAGCGCTTGGAGAGGAAGTGCCGCAGCACCTGCTCGTGCTCCATCTCCATGCGCCGGCCCAGCACCGCCTCGATCTGCTGGGCGAGAGCCACCGCATGGGCGAGGTTCTGCGGGTTGAAGGTGTCGGTGGAGCCGGAGACATCCACCGCGCCGATCACCGCGCCATGGCCGGGATGGCGCACCGGGGCGGCGGCGCAGGTCCAGCGCTGCACGCTGGCGCAGAAATGCTCGGCGGCGTGGATCTGCACCGGCCGTCCGGAGGCGAGCGCGGTGCCGATGGCGTTGGTGCCGATCTGCGCTTCGCACCACAGGCCGCCGCGCTGGAGCTTCACTTCCTGGCCGGTATCCACCGCTCGCGCGTCGCCCTCGGTTTCGAGGATCGTGCCCTCGGTATCGGTGAGGATGAGCATGGAGCGCGCGTCGGAGAGCAGATGGCGCGCCTCGTCCATGGCCGGGCGGGCGGCGGCGATGAGGCGCATGTTCTGCTGCCGGCGGCGATGCAGCTCCGCCTCGCTCACAAGGGGGGCTTCGGAGAGGTTCGCCGTGATGGCGTGCTGGCGCGAGCGCTGCCAGGAGGCCAGCACCGCGGGGCGGACGTTGGGTGAGGCGATGCCGTCCTGGTGAAACGCCTCCCAGGCACGGGCAATCTCGCGATATGGCACCAGCTCTGCCCTCCGGGCCGGGCGGCGCGGCGTTCCCGAAAGGCGCCGCCTAAGCCGTTGGCCAGCGTGCGCGTCCGCTCGGCTGATGGGCCGGCGCCGCGCCCGATGGCGGGTTCACTCCCTTTCATGCCGCATTCTATCCGCCGGTTGTTCACCGTCGGCGGCGGCTTTGGTCGGCAAGATAAGCGCAAGTTCGTGCCATCGGCAAGGCCCGCGCGGGGTGCCGTCCCAGTCGTTCGGGATTGTTGCCCGCGCTCCGGACAACAAGTGTCCGGAAACCGGACAGTCGAATTCTTCCATATTACATGATGCATTGCACAATATTCAGGTGAGCGCGTCATTTTCTACAGTCGAACGCCTCTGGCACGCATCCTGCCACTCCCATGGCGAGCCGGCACCGAAAAGTGAGGCCGGCACCAAAGGGAGGACAAAGGCGTGAACGTTCCCGTGGGACACCTGCGCAACGTCCAGGTGCTCGGCATCGATGCCGGCGGCACCATGACGGATACCTTTTTCGTGGACCAGGATGGCGACTTTGTCGTCGGCAAGGCCCAGTCCACGCCCCAGAACGAGGCCCTCGGCCTCATCGCCTCCTCTGAAGACGGGCTCGCCAACTGGGGCATGTCGCTCCACGACGCCCTCGCCCAGCTCCAGACCGGCGTCTATTCCGGCACCGCGATGCTCAATCGCGTGGTCCAGCGCAAGGGGCTGAAATGCGGCCTCATCGTCAATCGCGGCATGGAGGATTTCCACCGCATGGGCCGCGCGGTGCAGAGCCACCTGGGCTACGCCTATGAGGACCGCATCCACCTCAACACCCACCGCTACGACCCGCCGCTGGTGCCGCGCCACCTGACCCGCGGCGTGGTGGAGCGCACCGACATGATGGGCACGCAGGTGATCCCCCTGCGGGAGGACAGCGCCCGCGCCGCCGCCCGCGACCTGATCGCCGCCGATGCGGAAGGCATCGTCATCTCGCTGCTGCATTCCTACAAGAACCCGGTCAACGAGCGCCGCGTGCGCGACATCGTGCTGGAAGAAGTGGCAAAGAGCGGCAAGACCATCCCGGTCTTCGCCTCCGCCGATTACTATCCGGTGCGCAAGGAAACCCATCGCACCAACACCACCATCCTCGAAGGCTATGCGGCCGAGCCCTCGCGGCAGACGCTGTCGAAGATCTCCGATGCCTTCAAGGAGCGCGGCACCAAGTTCGACTTCCGCGTGATGGCGACCCATGGCGGCACCATCTCCTGGAAGGCGAAGGAGCTGGCGCGCACTATCGTCTCCGGCCCCATCGGCGGGGTGATCGGCGCCAAGTATCTGGGCGAAGTGCTGGGCTACAAGAACATCGCCTGCTCGGACATCGGCGGCACCTCGTTCGACGTGGCGCTGATCACGCAAGGCGAGATGACCATCAAGAACGACCCGGACATGGCGCGCCTCGTCCTGTCCCTGCCGCTGGTGGCCATGGATTCGGTGGGCGCCGGCGCCGGCTCCTTCATCCGGCTCGATCCCTATACCCGCGCCATCAAGCTCGGGCCGGATTCGGCCGGCTACCGGGTGGGCGTGTGCTGGAAGGAGAGCGGCATCGAGACCGTGACCATCTCCGACTGCCACATGGTGCTGGGCTATCTCAACCCCGACAACTTCCTCGGCGGGGCGGTGAAGCTCGACCGGCAGCGCTCGGTGGATGCCATCAAGGTGCAGATCGCCGATCCGCTCGGCCTGTCGGTGGAGGATGCCGCCGCCGGCGTCATTGAGCTGCTCGACAGCGACCTGCGCGACTACCTGCGCGCCATGATCTCCGGCAAGGGCTATTCGCCGGCGAGCTTCGTGTGCTTCTCCTATGGCGGTGCGGGGCCGGTGCACACCTATGGCTATACGGAAGGCCTCGGCTTCGAGGATGTGATCGTGCCGGCCTGGGCGGCGGGCTTCTCCGCCTTCGGCTGCGCGGCGGCGGATTTCGAATATCGCTACGACAAGTCCCTCGACATCAATATGCCGACGGAAACCCCCGATGCCGACAAGCTGAAGGCCGCCGCCACCCTCCAGGCGGCGTGGGAGGAACTGACCCACAACGTGCTCGAAGAGTTCAAGCTGAACGGCTATGCGCCGGAGCAGGTGACGCTCCAGCCCGGCTACCGCATGCAGTATCGCGGGCAGCTCAACGATCTGGAGATCGAGAGCCCGCTGGCGCAGGCGCACACCGCGGCGGACTGGGACCAGCTGACCGAGGCCTTCAACGCCACCTATGGCCGGGTTTATGCCGCCTCGGCCCGCTCGCCGGAGCTGGGCTATTCGGTCACCGGCGCCATCATGCGCGGCATGGTGCCGATCCCCAAGCCGAAGATCCCGAAGGAGCCGGAGGAAGGCGAGACCCCGCCGGAAGAGGCCAAGATCGGCACCCGCAAGTTCTATCGCAAGAAGAAGTGGGTGGATGCGCAGCTTTACCGCATGGAATCGCTGCGCCCCGGCAACCGGGTGATGGGTCCCGCCGTGATCGAATCCGACGCCACCACCTTCGTGGTGCCGAACGGCTTCGAGACCTGGCTCGACGGCCACCGCCTGTTCCACCTGCGCGAGGTGTGAGGACGCGACGACGCTCCCTCTCCCGCTTGCGGGGGAGGGGTGGGGAGGGGGCTGGACGGGCAGCAACCACGCCCGCCGGCCTCTCCTGATCCCCGCGCCCTCGTCCCCCTCCCAACCCTCCCCCGCAAGCGGGAGAGGGCCTTGAGCGGCGACGCACGACAACTGCCGGCTTTCAAGATCTCACGTCTCAAGATTGGACTTCCAAGGACGCCAACTCAAAAGAACTCAAAGGAAACGACCCCATGAACGTCACTGTGAACCAGAGCACCCTTGAGGGTGCGGCGCGCGGCATCGTGCGCGGCGGCGAGACGCTGAAAGAACATCGCGACCGCCTCATGACCGCCACCAAGGCCACCGGCCACTATGCCGGCCTGAAGACGATGGAGCTGCGCGCAGCGGAACCCATCCTCTACAACAAGCTGTTCTCGCGCCTGCGGGCCGGCGTGGTGGATGCCCGCGAGACCGCGAAGAAGATCGCCGCCTCCCCCATCGTGGAGCAGGAGGGCGAATTGTGCTTCACCCTCTATAACGCGGCGGGCGACAGCATCCTCACCTCCACCGGCATCATCATCCATGTGGGAACCATGGGCGCGGCCATCAAATACATGATCGAGAACAATTGGGAGGCCAATCCCGGCGTCCATGACAAGGACATCTTCTGCAACAACGATTGCCTCATCGGCAACGTGCACCCGTGCGACATCCACACCATCGTGCCCATCTTCTGGCAGGGTGAACTGATCGGCTGGGTGGGCGGCGTCACCCACGTCATCGATACCGGCTCGGTGGGGCCGGGCTCCATGTCTACGGGGCAGGTGCAGCGCTTCGGCGACGGCTACCAGATCACCTGCCGCAAGGTGGGCGCCAACGACACCCTGTTCCGCGACTGGCTGCACGAGAGCCAGCGCATGGTGCGCACCACCCGCTACTGGATGCTGGATGAGCGCACCCGCATCGCCGGCTGCCACATGATCCGCCGGCTGGTGGAGGAGGTGGTGGCGGAAGAGGGCATCGAGGCCTATTGGAAGTTCGCCTATGAGGCGGTGGAGCATGGCCGGCTCGGCCTTCAGGCCCGCATCAAGGCCATGACCATCCCCGGCACCTACCGGCAGGTGGGCTTCGTGGACGTGCCCTACGCCCACGAGGACGTGCGGGTGCCCTCCGACTTCGCCAAGCTCGACACCATCATGCATGCCCCCTGCGAGATGACCATCCGCCGGGACGGCACGTGGCGGCTGGATTTCGAGGGCGCGAGCCGCTGGGGCTGGCACACCTACAACGCCCATCAGGTGAGCTTCACCTCGGGCATCTGGGTGATGATGACCCAGACCCTCATCCCCTCCGAGATGATCAACGACGGCGCCGCCTACGGCACCGAGTTCCGCCTGCCCAAGGGCACCTGGATGAACCCGGACGACCGCCGCGTCGCCTTCTCCTACAGCTGGCACTTCCTGGTCTCGGCCTGGACGGCGCTGTGGCGCGGCCTGTCGCGCTCCTATTTCGGGCGCGGCTACCTAGAGGAGGTGAACGCCGGCAACGCCAACACCTCCAACTGGCTGCAGGGCGGCGGCTTCAACCAGTATGACGAGATCCACGCCGTGAACTCGTTCGAGTGCGCCGCCAACGGCACCGGGGCCACCGCGGTGCAGGACGGCCTCAGCCATGCCGCCGCCATCTGGAACCCGGAAGGCGACATGGGCGACATGGAGATCTGGGAACTGGCCGAGCCGCTGATCTATCTCGGCCGGCAGATCAAGGCGTCCTCGGGCGGCTCCGGCAAGTATCGCGGCGGCTGCGGCTTCGAGAGCCTGCGCATGGTCTGGAACGCCAAGGACTGGACCATGTTCTTCATGGGCAACGGCCACATCTCTTCCGACTGGGGGCTGATGGGCGGTTATCCGGCGGCCTCCGGCTATCGCTTCGCCGCCCACAAGACCAACCTCAAGGAGCTGATCGCCACCGGCGCCGAGATCCCGCTCGGCGGCGACACCGACCCGGAGAACCCCACCTGGGACGCCATGCTGCCCGACGCCGTCATCAAGCGCGACAAGCAGGCCATCACCACCGAGGAGATGTTCTCCGACTACGACCTCTACCTCAACTACATGCGCGGCGGCCCCGGCTTCGGCGATCCGCTGGACCGCGACCCGCAGGCGGTGGCCGACGACATCAACGGCGGCTATGTGCTGGAGCGCTTCGCCGGCGACGTCTATGGCGTCGTGGTGCGCAAGGGCGAGGGCGGGCAGTGCGTGGTGGACGAGGTCGCCACCTCCACCGCCCGCGCGCAGATCCGCAAGGAGCGCCTGGCCAAGTCGGTGCCGGTCTCCGAATGGATGAAGGGCGAGCGCGAGAAGATCCTCGCCAAGGACGCGGGCACGCAGGTGCGGCAGATGTTCGCCGCCTCCTTCAAGCTCGGCCCGCGCTTCGAGCAGGAGTTCCGCGCCTTCTGGACCCTGCCCGACAGCTGGACCCTGCCGGAGGAAGAGATCGGCGTGCCCACCTACGGCTCGCGCTATTCCATGGACGTCTCCGAACTGCCGGACGTGCACACCGTGCAGTTCGTGGAGGAGTGAGGCGTCCCCGTCGTGCCAGCCGCGTCCCTCCCTCTCCCCTTGCGGGAGAGGGCCGGGGTGAGGGGGCCGCCGCCCATTGTCCCGGTGCGCGGACCCAGCCCCCCTCACCCCCAACCCCTCTCCCGCAAGGGGAGAGGGGAGCAATCCAACAATCAGGAGGAACACCCGATGGCCTATACCCGCTCGAAGATCGTCGATCTCGTGGATGGCAAGATCGATCCCGACACGCTCCACCAGATGCTCTCCACCCCCAAGGACCCGGAGCGGTTCGTGACCTATGTGGAGATTTTGCAGGAACGCATGCCGTGGGACGACAAGATCGTCCTGCCGCTCGGTCCAAAACTCTTCATCGTGCAGCAGAAGGTCTCCAAAAAGTGGACCGTGCGCTGCGAATGCGGCCATGATTTCTGTGACTGGAAGGACAATTGGAAGCTGCACGCCCGCGTCCATGTCCGCGACACGCCGCAGAAGATGGAGGAGATCTATCCCCGCCTCATGGCGCCGACGCCGTCCTGGCAGGTGATCCGCGAGTATTTCTGCCCGGAGTGCGGCACCCTCCACGACGTGGAGGCGCCCACCCCCTGGTATCCGGTGATCCACGATTTCTCGCCGGATATCGAAGGCTTCTACCAGGAGTGGCTCGGCCTGCCCGTGCCGGAGCGGGCCGACGCCTGATCCGATCGGATACAGGCGCAGAAGGGGGCGGGCAGCCGCCCCCTTTTGTGCGGCCGGCCCCTCAGGAGGCCTTGATTCCCGTCCGCGTCGCCGGATTGGGACCCGCCGAAACCGCCCGGCGCCGCCCCCGCGTCGGTGCAGCCTGCCGGCGCTGGGCGGCGAGCAGGGCCAAGGCAAGCCCCGCCCCCAGCACCCACCAGGCCGGGCGCGGGCCGAGATCGAAGGAGAGGTTGGCCTCGGCCACCAGCCACGGGTCCACCCGCGTGGCGAGGCCATACCACAGCACTTCCACCCCCGCCGTCAGCAGCGCGGACAGCACGGCGAGGCCGGCGACGCCCAGCGGCGTCACTTCGCCGGCAAGGCGCACGCCGATGCGATAGGCGAACAGGAAGACGAACAGGCCGGCCATCAGTACCGGCTGGGTCACGTCCAGCTTCGACTGCAGGAAGAAATGGACCGCCCCCAGGATGGCGATGGCGTAGACCGCCATGTGCAGCCGGTTCCACCGCTGCGTTCCGAGCCGCCGGATGGCGCTGTCGAACGAGGTCGCTCCCAGCGCGATGAGCAGCGCCAGCGCCACCGCGCCGATGGTGAGGTAGATGCGCAGCGCGATTTCGCTCAGCGCCCGGCCGGCACCCTGGTCCACGACGAACAGCAGCAGGTGGAAGGCGGCGTAGAACAGCGCCGCAAGGCCGAAGATGCGCCGTCCGAAATAGAGCTTGGGATAGGACAGGAGCTTGCGCAGGGGCGTGATGGCGAGGGTCACGGCGAGGAGGCGGATGGCCCACAGCCCGGTGAAGTGGATGGCCTCGGTCCACGGCCGCGCGCCGAGCATGCCGTTGGCGGCAAGGCCCGCGAGCCAGACCGCAGGCAGCATGGAGGCGACGAGGAACGCCGTCTTCTCGGGGCTGAAGGTGCCGGACCGTTCATGGAAGAGGGGCATGGGGTGTTCGCTCGTGTCCTTCGCTGCGCATGGGAAGCAGGGCCTATGGGGCGGGTCATGCCCGCCCCATAGGGAACGGCCACTGCCGGCCGCTCCGCTTCCCAATACGCCCGGCGGTAGGGCGCGGTTACGGCCCCGCCGCGCACGATGGCGTGAGCAACGTGCCGGAGGGGCGCGGGCGCCGCTCCGGCCGAAGGTCCAGACCGCCTCTCAGGCGTTCAGGTCCGCGTCCACCTGCGCCTTCAGGCCCGGATCGATGCCGAGCGCCGAGGCGAGGCTGGCGAGATACTGCTTCTCGGCCGCGCTGTCGGGACGGATTGCGATGGCCGAGGCGGCGTAGATCTGCAGCGCCGCTTCGGGGCTGGTGGCCGCATCCACCACCTGCTGGGGGTCCACCGGGGTGGTGAGGACGGAGATCAACGCGTCGCGCTCCGGCGTCGGCGCCCCCATGCGGGCCAGGCCGCCGGTGATGCGCTCCAGCTCTTCCTGGTCGATCTGCCCGTCCGCCTGGGCCGCGGCGGCCATGGCCGAAAGCAGGACGCCGGAGAAGGCATCCGCCCCGCCGGGTGCGGCGGCCGGTGTGAATCCGGCCGCGTCCGGCGCGCCGGAGGTGAAGGCCGACCGGCCGGCCGACTGGCCCTGCCACTTGCGGAAGGCGTTCCAGGCCAGCATGCCGATGACGGCCATGCCGCCGTATTTCACCAGATCGCCGCTGCCGGACTGCGGGGCAGGGGACGAGGGGGCAGGGGAGGGGGCAGGAGCGGGCGCAGGCGCCGGGATGGGGTAGGGGTTCGGAGCCGAGGTCGTGGCCGGGCCTCCGAGGGAAGCCTGTGCGAGATCGCCGAGCGAGCCGCTGGTGCTGCCGCCGGACATGCCGCCGCCCGCCGGAGCGCTACCACCGCCGAGGATCTGGCCGAGGATGTCACCGAGCCCGCCGGGAAGGCCGGCCGGCGCGCCGCCGCTGGCGCTCGTTCCACCGGGACGCTGGCCGCCGCCGCCCAGCACCTGGCCGAGGATGTCGCCAAGCCCGCCCGGCAGGCCGGAGGTTCCGCCCTGGGCGCGGCCGCCGCCGCCCGCACCGCCCCCCAGGACCTGGCCCAGGATATCGCCGAGCCCGCCGGGCAGGCCACCGCCGGCACCGCCCTGGGCTTGCCCGCCCTGTCCGGCGCCTTCCAGCACGCTCTTGAGGATCTGGTCGAGGCCGCCGCCGCCGGCACCCCCGCCGCCGCGTACGCTGCCGTTGCCGAGTGCAGCCCCGATGAGCTGCCCCAGAAGACTTCCTGCATCCGCCATGAGACCCTCCCTGAAGCCCGTCGCGATCCAGTTGCCTCGCAAGCGAACGAACGTGCTTTGTCTTGAGTGTGGAGACGGCTGTCCCGACCAGGATGTCCCGACAGGACCAGTTTGAATGGAACGAGCGGTAGTACGCGCCGAAATGCGAACAGGGACGAACGCGCGCTCCGGCGCTGGGGATCAGACCGCCACCGGCGCCTTGATGGCCGGGTGGGGATCATAGCCCACAATTTCCACATCCTCGTAACGGAAGGCGAAGAGGTCGGTGACCGCCGGATCGAGCGCCAGTCGCGGCAGCGTGCGGGGCGCGCGTTCCAGCTGCGCGCGGGCCTGCTCCAGATGGTTCACGTAAAGGTGTGCATCCCCCAGCGTATGGACGAAATCGCCGACCCCGAGTCCGGTCACCTGCGCCACCATATGGGTGAGGAGCGCATAGGAAGCGATGTTGAATGGCACGCCCAGGAACACGTCCGCCGAGCGCTGGTAGAGCTGGCAGGAAAGCTTG
Organism: Xanthobacter autotrophicus ATCC 700552; assembly: GCF_043194565.1. Classification (GTDB taxonomy): domain Bacteria; phylum Pseudomonadota; class Alphaproteobacteria; order Rhizobiales; family Xanthobacteraceae; genus Xanthobacter; species Xanthobacter autotrophicus_F. The sequence continues at coordinate 128,922 of NZ_JBAFVS010000009.1, forward strand.
CCCTCCAGCACATAGAACTGGAACAGGCAGTGGCAGGGCGGCAGCGCCATCTTCGACACGTCCGCCGGATTCCAGGCGGTGACGATGAGGCGGCGCGAATCGGGATTGCGGCGGATGTCCGAGACCACCTGCGCGATCTGGTCGATGACGCCGCCCTCAGGCGTCGGCCAGGAGCGCCATTGATGGCCATAGACCGGCCCCAGATCGCCCTTCGCATCGGCCCACTCGTCCCAGATGGAGACGCCGTTGTCCTTCAGGTAGCGCACGTTGGTGTCGCCGGCGAGGAACCACAGAAGCTCGTGCACGATGGATTTCAGGTGCAGCTTCTTGGTGGTGACGAGGGGAAAGCCGGCCGCCAGATCGAATCGCATCTGGTGCCCGAACACGGAGAGCGTTCCGGTGCCGGTGCGGTCGTCCTTGCGCACGCCCTCGTTCAGGATGCGGCGGAGAAGGTCGTGATACTGCTGCATGCGCGCCTCCACCGTCCGGGGTTCGAGGCCATAGATGTAGGGCATGCCGGCCGGCAGGCAAATGGCCCATCACCGCCCATCCAGAGCTTTGATCGACCGGCTGCCCGGCGTCATGCTGCGGTGCAGCGTTGACATTGGGCTTTCGTATACACACACTCGGACTGTTCCAAGGGGGGTCCCGGAAGGGGCTGAGATTTCGCAAGTCCGTCGGCCGCCTCAGGCTCTTCGGTGCCGCGATGACCCTTCGAACCTGATCCGGGTCATACCGGCGAAGGGATCGGAACCCGTGCGTACGGCACGTTACGGCCGTATCGTACCCGTCTCCTAGCTCTAACCCCGGCTCTCGTTGAAAGCGCAAGCTTAAAGGAGAACCGCATGCTGGACGAAGCCTCGACGTCCTCCCTCAAGGTCACCACCGGCGCCCTGCCGCACTCGCACAAGGTGTTCGTTTCCGCCACACGGCCGGACGTGCGCGTCGCCATGCGCGAGATCACCCTGTCCACGCCGGAAGAGCGGCCGGTCCGGGTCTACGACACCTCGGGCCCCTACACCGATCCGCAAGCCGTCATCGACCTCACCAAGGGCCTGCCGCTGCTGCGCGCCCAGTGGATCCGCGAGCGCGGCGACGTGGAGGAGGTGGAGGGCCGGCAGGTCAAGCCCGAGGACAATGGCCTCAAAGACGGCCAGTCCTCGACCCTGCCCCAGTTCGACCTCACCGGCCGCCGGCCCCTGCGCGCCAAGGCGGGCAAGCGCCCGACCCAGATGGCCTATGCGCGGGCCGGCATCATCACCGCCGAGATGGAATATGTGGCGGCGCGCGAGAATCTCGCCCGCGCCAATGGCGGTGTCCACCCGCATCATCAGGCCATGGGCCTCGGCGCGGCGATCCCCGCCGACATCACGCCGGAATTCGTGCGGCAGGAAGTGGCGCGCGGCCGCGCCATCATCCCCAACAACATCAACCACCCCGAAACCGAGCCGATGGCCATCGGCCGGAACTTCCTGGTGAAGATCAACGCGAACATCGGCAATTCCGCCGTCACCTCGGGCGTCGCCGAGGAGGTGGACAAGCTGGTGTGGGCCACCCGCTGGGGGGCCGACACGGTCATGGACCTCAGCACCGGCAAGAACATCCACACCATCCGCGAATGGATCATGCGCAATTCGCCGGTGCCCATCGGCACCGTGCCCATGTACCAGGCACTGGAGAAGGTGAACGGCGTCGCCGAGGACCTGACCTGGGAGGTCTTCCGCGACACGGTGATCGAGCAGGCCGAGCAGGGCGTGGACTACATGACGGTCCATGCCGGCGTGCGCCTGCCCTACGTGCCGCTCACCGCCAACCGCGTCACCGGCATCGTCTCGCGCGGCGGCTCCATCATGGCCAAGTGGTGCCTTGCCCACCACAAGGAGAGCTTCCTCTACGAGAATTTCGAGGAACTCTGCGAAATCCTCGCCCAGTATGACGTGGCCTTCTCGCTGGGCGACGGCCTGCGCCCCGGCTCCATCGCCGACGCCAACGACGCCGCCCAGTTCGCCGAGCTGGAGACCTTGGGCGAACTGACCGAGATCGCCTGGAAATACGATTGCCAGGTGATGATCGAGGGCCCCGGCCATGTGCCGCTCCACCTCATTCGCGAGAATGTGGAAAAGCAGCTGAAGATCTGCCACGAGGCGCCGTTCTACACCCTCGGCCCGCTGGTGACCGACATCTCCCCCGGCTACGACCACATCTCGTCGGCCATCGGCGCGGCCATGATCGGCTGGTTCGGCACCGCCATGCTCTGCTACGTGACGCCGAAGGAGCATCTGGGCCTGCCCGACCGCGACGACGTGAAGACCGGCGTCATCTCCTACAAGATCGCCGCCCACGCAGCCGACCTGGCCAAGGGCCATCCGGCGGCGCGCATCCGCGACGATGCCCTGTCCCGGGCGCGCTTCTCCTTCCGCTGGCGCGACCAGTTCGCGCTGTCGCTGGACCCGGAGACGGCCGAGCGCTTCCACGACGAGACGCTCCCCGCCGAGGGCGCCAAGGTGGCGCATTTCTGCTCCATGTGCGGGCCGAAATTCTGCTCCATGAAGATCTCGCAGGAGCTGAAGCTGGAAGCCGGCGACATCGCCCGCGCCCAGGCCGACAACCTCGCCTCGGCGGGCATGGCGGAGATGGCGCAGAAGTTCCGCGACGGTGGCGGCCTCATCTATACCCCGGCGCCCGAGGTGGCCGAGCCGCCGCCCGCCGCCGCGGAGTGAGCGGGACAGGAGTGAGCGGGCAACAGACGACAGGGGCGGCCTTCGGGCCGCCCTTTTGCGTTCGGCCGGAGGTGCCGGGCGAGGGTGCGCGCACCGTCACGCACGCGTGAGCCACATTACCGATCCTTAATTCCGCAGCCAGACTGCCGTAACGCTCGCCGCCTTAGCTTGCCTCTCGAACCTGCTCCCAAGGCAGACAACAGAGAGATGCGACGCCCATGACCCGCTCCGACAACACCCCCTCCGTGACGAAGCGCCACCGCAAGGCTCTCCTGGCCGGCGTCGTCGGTCTCGCGCTCGCCGGCGTCGTGGCCGGCCAGTTCGTCCCGCCGCTGAACGCGCCCGCCGCCGCGCAGATCACCACCAGCCAGCCCGCCGGTTCCTTCTCCTTCGCCGACATCGTCGAGAAGGTCTCGCCCGCCGTCGTCTCGGTGAAGGTGAAGAAGGACGCCGGCAACGACCAGATGGCCATGGGCGGCGATCTCGGCGGCCAGTTCGGCGGCAATGTCCCGCCCCAGATCGAACAGTTCCTGAAGCGCTTCGGCTTCGGCGACGGCCAGGGTCCCGGCGGCCCGGGCATGGGTCCGCGCGGCGGCAATGGCCCCAAGGGCGAATCCCGTGGTGGGCGCCCGGTGGTGGGCCAGGGCTCCGGCTTCATCATCTCCGCCGACGGCTATGTGGTGACCAACAACCATGTGGTGGACGGCGCCGACGAGGTGGATGTGACCACCACCGACGGCAAGGAATACGTGGCCAAGGTGATCGGCACCGATCCGCGCACCGACGTGGCCCTGCTGAAGATCGAGAACGTCACCAACCTGCCGTGGGTGAAGCTCGCGGACGGCGCCCCGCGCGTCGGCGACTGGGTGATCGCGGTGGGCAATCCGTTCGGCCTCGGCGGCACGGTGACCGCCGGCATCGTCTCGGCCCGCGGCCGCGACATCGGCTCGGGTCCCTATGACGACTTCATCCAGATCGACGCCCCCATCAACCGGGGCAATTCGGGCGGCCCGACCTTCTCGCTGAACGGCGAGGTGATCGGCATGAACACCGCCATCGTGTCCCCCTCGGGCGGCAACGTGGGCATCGCCTTCGCCATTCCCTCCGAGACCGTGAAGACGGTGGTGGCCCAGCTGCGCGACAAGGGATCGGTGGCCCGCGGCTACATCGGCGTGCAGATCCAGCCGGTGACCGAGGACCTCGCCTCCGGCCTCGGCATCAAGGAGGCCGAGGGCGCGCTGGTGGCGCAGGTGCAGCCGAACACCCCCGGCGCCAAGGCGGGCCTGAAGGCCGGCGACGTGATCGTGAAGGTGAACGAAGAGGCCATCAAGGAGGCGCGCGACCTCACCCGCAAGGTGGGCCTGATGAAGCCGGGCACCGAGATCAAGCTCTCGCTGATCCGCGACGCCAAGCCCATGACCCTGTCGCTGACCCTCGATCAGTTGCCGACCGAGCAGCAGATGGCTTCGCGCCCCGGCGCGCCGCAGAGCGAGGATGACGCGACCGGCGGCAACAAGGACCTGCCGCGTCTCGGCCTCCAGCTCGCTCCGTCCAAGAGCGTGCAGGGCGCCGGCGGCGAGGGCGTGGTGGTGACCGGCGTCGATCCCAACGGCGCTGCCGCCCAGCGCGGCTTCAAGACCGGCGACGTTATCCTGAAGGTGGGCGACAAGCTCGTCTCCACCCCCAAGGATGTGCGCGACGGCCTCGCCGCCGCCAAGGCCGAGAACCGCAAGGCGGTGTTGATCCAGGTGAAGAGCGAGCAGGGCGTGCGCTTCGTCGCCATCGCGCTCGACGCCAAGGCCAAGGGCTGAACCCTGCGCTGAGCCTCAGGCTGAGCCTCAGGCTGAACCTGAATGCTCCGGCGGCAGGGTGCCGCCGGAGCAGGTCTTTCGGACCCCGAGGCGGGTTAGCATCGCCCCCCTGATGACGCTTCGGCTCCGAAGGCGCGGGATGCTCGCAAGGGCGTCCCGCGCCATGTTTTTGAGCAAGCCCGGCACCTCCCCCTTTTTCCCCGGTTGGGAGCGCGCGGGCGTTGCGCGCAGCGACACCCCGCATGGACTTGCCGGCATGGACCTGCCCGATGGACCTGCCGGCAAGGTGAGCTAGAGTGATGACAGCGAATCTCGATCCGGATCCCCTCACCGCCATGCGCCTCCTCCTTGTCGAGGACGACCGCGACGCCGCCGAATATCTGCGCAAGGCCTTCCGCGAGGCTGGGCACGTGGTGGACCTTGCTGCCGACGGGGAGGTGGGGCTCGCCCTCGCCCTCGACGGCAAGTACGACGTGATGGTGGTGGACCGCATGCTGCCCGTGCGCGACGGGCTCTCCCTCGTCACCGAGCTGCGCGGGCGCGGGCATACCACGCCGGTACTCATCCTCTCCGCCCTCGGCCAGGTGGACGACCGGGTGCAGGGCCTGCGTGCCGGCGGCGACGACTACCTGCCCAAGCCCTACGCCTTCACCGAGCTTTTGGCCCGGGTGGAAGCCCTGTCGCGGCGCGGCGTCTCCCAGGGGGCGGAAACGGTGTACAAGGTGTCGGACCTGGAGCTGGACCGCCTTGCCCATCGGGTCACCCGCTCCGGCAAGGAGATCCCGCTCCAGCCGCGCGAGTTCCGGCTATTGGAATATCTCCTGCGCCATGCCGGGCAGGTGGTGACCCGCACCATGCTGCTGGAAAACGTGTGGGACTACCATTTCGACCCGCAGACCAATGTCATCGACGTGCATGTCTCCCGCCTGCGCTCCAAGATTGACAAGGGGTTTGACGTACCGCTGATCCACACCGTGCGCGGCGCCGGCTACATGGTGCGGGCGGGTGCGGCGTGAGGGAGCACCGCGGCCCGGCGCGGGCGGATTACCGTCGGCAGGACAGCCGCCGCGCACGTGTCCCGGCCGACGGGAACGCAGCGCAGCGCAGTGGAAGGAGAGCCGGGACCCAGCGCAAGAGTCCGCCGAAGGCGCTGCAGGATCTGACGCCGGCTGGTACGCTGGCGGGTCTTGCCTGCTGCGCAGGAGCCTTGCGCTGGCCCCCGGCTCGGCGCTCCGGCTGCGCCGTCGCTGGGCCGGGGAACGGCCGGCGCCCATGAAAACCCTTTGCCCATGAAAACCCTTTGTACATGAAGTTCCTCGCCCACCTCGCGCGGCTGGTGCGCACCACGGCGTTCAAGCTGCTGGCGGCCTATCTGCTGGTGTTCGCCGTGTTCGCGGTATCGGTCATCGTCTACACGGCGTGGCACACCCGCGAGCTGATCCAGGGGCAGGTGGCGGAGGACCTCGACCGGGAGGTGCGCTTCCTCGCCGACCAATACCGCATCGGCGGCATCCAGCGCCTGGTCTACGTCATTGATCGGCGGACACGGCGGCCCGGCTCCTCCATCTACATGATCACCAATTTCCAGGGCGAGGTGCTGGCCACCAACGTCTCCGATCTGGCGATCGGCCTCCTGGACAAGCCGGGCACGCGCTTCACCACCTACAACCGGCCAGACGATGCCGGCGTGAAGAGCCATGTGGCCTTCGTGCAGACCCAGATCCTGCCCGGCGGCTACCGCATGCTGGTGGGCCGCGACATCGAGGAGCGCGACACCCTGCGCGACCTCGTGGCCCGGCCGGCGCAATGGGCGGTGCTGCTCATCGTGGTGCTGGGGCTTGCCGGCGGCGTGTTCGTGACGCGGCGGGTGCTCAAGCGCATCGATTCCATGACCGCCACCGCCGAGACCATCATGGCGGGCAACCTCTCCGGTCGCCTCGCCATGACCGGGACCGAGGACGAGTTCGATCGGCTGGCCCATTCGCTGAATGCCATGCTGGACCGCATCGAGGGCCTGATGCAGGGCCTCAAGGAGGTCTCCGACAACATCGCCCACGACCTGAAGACCCCGCTCACCCGCCTGCGCAACCGCTCCGAGGAGGCGTTGCGCACGGCGCGAACGGAGGAGGACTGGCGCGGGGCGCTGGAGGGCACCATCGAGGAGAGCGACGGCCTCATCCGCACCTTCGACGCCTTGCTCATGATCGCCCGCGCCGAGGCCGGGCAGGCCCGCGCCATCATGAGCGACCTCGATCTCGCCGAGATCGCCGAGAATGTCTCCGAGCTTTACGAGCCGCTGGCCGACGAGCAGGGCCTGGACCTCGTGGTCACGGTGACGCCGGTGACCATCCACGGGGTGAAGGAACTGCTGGCGCAGGCGGTCTCCAACCTCATCGACAACGCCATCAAGTATGGCCGCCCCGTGGACGGGAGCAGGGGGCGCATCACGGTCAGCCTCACGCGGGCGGGCGGCGATGCGGTGCTCGCCGTGGCCGATACCGGGCCGGGCATTCCGGAGGCGGATCGCGAGCGGGTGGTGGAACGCTTCGTGCGGCTGGAGGCGAGCCGCACCCGGCCAGGGTCCGGGCTCGGCCTCGCGCTGGTGGGCGCGGTGGCGCGCCTGCATGGCGGCAACCTAAGCTTCACCGATGGGGCGCCGGGGCTGGTCGCGACGCTTAATTTGCCGGCGAAATAATTGTGTGCCGGCGCCGATGGCGTCGCGCGTGGCCTTAAGCATTTCGCACCTGCGATAATTTGCTGTTTACCATGCAGCTTTCCGCCGCTCCGGAGCGTTGCAATTGTCGAAGAGGGCTTGCGCAACGCAAGGTCCTAATGCTTTTGATGAAAACCATGCGCGGGCCCCTCGAACCGGATTCGGCCGACCGGCCATCCCTCGCCGTCCTGATGCGGGAAGCCCCCGTCCTCGGCGATGGAGAGACGGCAAAGATTAAGCTTTCCCAAGCCACGGAGAGTCTGGCCCCTGCGGAACGGGCAGTGCTCGACGGGCTGTTTTCGTGCGCGCCCATGGCGCACCAGGTGTGCCTCGGCATGGCGGAGGGCTCGCCCTTCCTGCTCGATCTGGTGCGCGCGGAACCGGCGCGGCTGCTGCGCGTGCTGTCGCGCGAACCCCATGCCCACCTTGCCGCCCTCATGGCCGACTGCGCGGCGACCGCCGCCACGGGGGGCGAGGCCGAGGTGATGCGCGCCCTGCGCCGCATGCGCAGCGAGGCGGCGCTTCTGATCGCGCTTGCCGACATGGGCGGCGCCTTCGACCTGATCGCGGTGACGGCGGCGCTGACCGATGTGGCCGACGCGGCGGTGCGCGCGGCCCTCGCCTTCCTGCTGGGCGAGGCGGCGCGCGCCGGCCGCCTGCTGCCGCCCGATCCCGCCGCCCCGTCCTTCGGCTGCGGCCTCGCGGTGATCGCCATGGGCAAGCATGGCGCGCGCGAACTCAATTATTCCAGCGACGTCGACCTCGTGGTGGTGTTCGACCGGGACAAGGCGCCCCTGAGCGAGGCCGTGTCCGCCTCCCCCTTCTTCGTGAAGATCACGCAGGGCCTCGTGCGCCTGCTCCAGGAGCGCACCGCGGACGGCTATGTGCTGCGCGTGGACCTGCGCCTGCGGCCCGATCCGGGCTCGACGGCCGTGGCCCTCTCCACCACCGCCGCCCTCGATTACTACGAGCGCGAGGGCGCCACCTGGGAACGCGCTGCCTATATCAAGGCCCGTCCGGTGGCCGGGGACATGGCGGTGGGGCGGACGTTCCTTGCCGACCTGTCCCCCTTCGTCTGGCGGCGCGGGCTGGATTTCCAGGCCATCGCCGACGTGCACGCCATGAAGCGGGAGATCCACGCCTTCCGGGGCCACGACGTGGTGGCGGTGGAAGGCCACAATGTGAAGCTCGGGCGCGGCGGCATCCGCGAGGTGGAATTCTTCGTCCAGACCCAGCAGCTCATCGCCGGCGGGCGCGACGGGCTGCTGCGCAATTCCCGGACGCTGGACGCGCTCGATGCCCTGACCACGCGCCGCTGGATCGAGCCGGATGTGCGCGACGTGCTCGCCGAGGCCTATGTGTTCCTGCGCCGGGTGGAGCACCGCATCCAGATGGTGGCGGACGCCCAGACCCATTCCCTGCCCGAGAGCCGCGCCGCCATGGAGGGCTTCGCGCGCTTCATGGGATACGCCGACCGCGACGCCTTCGCGGCGGCGCTGGTGACGCGCCTCCAGGCGGTGCAGACCCACTACGCCAACCTGTTCGAGGACGCCGCGCCGCCGGCGGTGCTCGACGCCGATCTGGTCTTCGCGCCCGAGGAGAACGACCGCAAGACGCTGGCCGCCTTGTCCCGCCTCGGCTTTCGCGATCCGGCAGCGGCCAGCGGCATGGTCCGGCGCTGGCTGTCCGGCGGGCCGCGCGCGCTGAGGGGCGAGACCGCGCGCGCTCACCTGGCCCGCATCGTTCCCCTGATGCTGGAGGCGCTCGCCCGTGGCGGCGATCCCGACGGGGCGCTGGCGGCGGCCGACCGCTTCCTGAGCGACCTGCCCGGCCCGCAGCTTCTGGCCGCCCTCGACCGGCACCCGGACCTGGTCCGGCTGCTGGCCACCATCCTCACCGCCGCGCCACGCCTCGGCGAGACACTGGCGCGCCGGCCGTCCCTCACCGACGCGCTGCTCGATCCCGAGTTCTTCGACGTGCTGCCGGACGAGGCGGGCCTCGCCGCCCATCTGGAGCACCTGCTCGACACCGCGGACACCGACGAGGAGCAGCTCGACCGCGCGCGGCGGTTCCGGCAGGAACAGCATGTGCTGATCGGCGTGCGCATCGCCTCCGGTACGCTGGAGGCGGCGCGGGCGGGCGAGGCCTATGCGACGCTGGCCGAGGTGATCATCCGCGCCCTGCACCGCCGGGTCTGGGCCCGCTTCAACGAGGCCCACGGCACCATCGGCGGCGCACAGACGGCGGTGCTCGCCATGGGCAAGCTCGGCGGGCGGGAGATGACGGCGGGGTCCGACCTCGACCTCATCGTGCTCTATGATTTCGATGCCGATGCCGATCCCACCTCGGACGGCCCGCGCCCGCTCACCGGCGCGCAATATTTCGCCCGCTTCACCCAGCGCCTCGTCACCGCGCTGACCTCGCTCACCAATGCCGGCAAGCTCTACGACGTGGACCTGCGGCTGCGTCCCTCGGGCCGCTCCGGCCCGGTGGCCACGCGGCTTGCGTCGTTTGCCACCTACCAGCGGGAGGAGGCCTGGACCTGGGAGCATATGGCGCTGACCCGCGCCCGCGTGATCGCGGCCGAGCCCGCGTTTGCGGCGCAGGTGCGGGAGGTGATCTGCGCCGTCATGGGCCAGCCGCGCGAGCCCCGCCGGCTGGCCGGCGACATCCTCGACATGCGTCGCTCCATCGCCGCCGAGAAGGGAGAGGGCGACATGTGGAACCTGAAGCACGCCGCCGGCGGCCAGGTGGATGTGGAGTTCCTCGCCCAGTATCTCGTGCTGGCGCATGCCCATGCCCATGCGCAGATCGTGGACACGGCCACCGCCCGCGTGCTCGCCACCGCCGCGCGGCTGGGGCTGTTGTCGCCGGAAGATGCGCACGTTCTCCAGCGCGCCTGCCGGCTCTACCAGAACCTCACGCAGGTGCTGCGGCTGGCGGTGGACGCCCATATCGTGCCGGCGGACGCGAGCCCGGCGCTGCGGGCGCTGCTGGCCCGCGCCGGCGAGATGCCGGACTTCGCCACCCTGGACGCCGACCTCGCCGATACCCAGGCGAAAGTGCGCGCCATCTTCGAGCGGATGCTGGAGCTGGCGGCGGAGTGAGGCCGGCGCCGGGGCTTATGCCCAGGCGCCGGTTCCATGTTCCACCTCACCCCAGCGAGCGGGTGGCGATGTCGGCGACGTCCGGCGACAGGCCGGGGGTCTGCGCCACGCGCCGCAGCGCGGCTTCGGCGCTGGCGCGCCGCACCGGCTCCAGCTGGCGGAACGTCTTGAACGACGCCAGCAGCCGTGCCGCCACCTGCGGATTCTTGCCGTCGAGGCTGAGCACCGTATCGGCCACGAAGGCGTGGCCGGCCCCGTCCGCCCGGTTGAACTGGGTGGGATTGGCGGCGGCGAAGGCGCCGATGAGGGAGCGCACCCGGTTGGGGTTGGAAAGCGAGAAGGCCGGATGCAGCATCAGGCCCTTCACCCGGTCCAGCGTCCCCTCGGACGGGATCTGCGCCTGCAGCACGAACCACTTGTCGATGACCAGCGCGTCGCTCTCGAAGCGGCGATAGAAGGCGTCGAGGGCCTCTTCGCGCTCCGGCACGTCATGCTGGGCCAGCACGGCGAGGGCGGCGATGCGATCGGTCATGTTGTCTGCCGCGGCGAACTGGGCCTTGGCGCGGGCGATGCCCTCCGCCGCGCCGGTCACGGCGAGATAGTCGAGGGCGAGGTTCCGCAGCGCCCGCCGCCCGGCGGAAGCTGCGTCGGGCGCGAAAGCCCCGCCGGCGCCCGCGCTGTCGTAGGTGCGGGCGAAGTCCGCGGCGAGGGCGGTTCCCACCGCGGTCCGCAGCGCCTTGCGGGCGGCAAAGACGGCGTCGGGATTGACATCGCTGCCGAGTTCGCGGGCCACCTCGCTCTCGCCGGGGAGGGCGAGCGCCTGTGCCTTGAAGGCGGCATCGAGCGCGGCGTCGGCCACGACGGCACCGGCGGCGGTGACCAGCGCGTCCGGCGCCGGCAGGGTGCCGGTGCGGGCACCGGTCTTCAACAGCTCAAGGGCGATGCGCTGGAGCGAATCGAAGCGGTTGAACGGATCGCCATCATGGGCGGCAAGAAACACCCGGTCCGCCTCGGTGAGGTCGCTGACGAGGTTCACCGGCGCCGAGAAGCCCCGGTTCAGGGAAGGCACGGGCCGCGCGTCCAGGCCGGTGAAGAGGAAGCTTTGCGCGGCTTCCTTCACCTCGATCACGCCATGCTCCACCGGGGTGTTGCCGAGCGTCAGCGGCATGTCGAGCCCGTCCGGCCCCACGAGGCCGAGGGCCAGCGGGATCAGCATGGGCTTCTTGTCGGTCTGGCCCGGCGTGGGCGGCACGGACTGCTTCACGTCGAGGCGGAAGGTGCCGGCCTCCTTGTCATAGCTGCCGCTCACAGAGAGGAGCGGCGTGCCCGACTGGGCGTACCACAGGGCGAACTGGGTGAGGTCGCGGCCGGTGGCATCGGCGAAGGCGGCGACGAAATCCTCAATGGTGGCGGCTTCCCCGTCGTGGCGCTCGAAATAGAGGTCCATGCCCTTGCGGAACCCCTCCTCCCCCAGGAGGGTTTTCAGCATGCGCACCACCTCGGCGCCCTTCTCATAGACGGTCGCGGTATAGAAGTTGTTGATCTCGCGATAGGTTTCCGGCCGGACCGGATGGGCGAGGGGGCCGGAATCCTCGGTGAACTGGGCCGCCTTGAGCATGCGCACGTCGGCGATGCGCTTCACCGGGCGCGAGCGCTGGTCGGAGGAGAATTCCTGGTCGCGGAAGACGGTGAGGCCTTCCTTGAGGCACAGCTGGAACCAGTCGCGGCAGGTGATGCGGTTGCCGGTCCAGTTGTGGAAGTATTCGTGGGCGATGACGCCCTCGATGCCGGAATAATCGGCGTCGGTGGCGGTCTCGGGGGTGGCCAGCACGTATTTGTCGTTGAAGACGTTGAGGCCCTTGTTCTCCATGGCCCCCATGTTGAAGTCGGAGACGGCCACGATATTGAACACGTCGAGATCGTACTCGCGGCCGAAGGCTTCCTCGTCCCAGCGCATGGAGCGCTTCAGCGCGTCCATGGCATAGCCGGCGCGGGCTTCCTTGCCCTCCTCCACATAGATGCCCAGCTCCACGGTGCGGCCGGAGGCGGTGACGAAGCGGTCGGCCACCTTGGCGAGCTTCCCGCCCACCAGGGCGAACAGATAGGAGGGCTTCGGCCACGGGTCGTGCCAGATGGCGAAATGGCGCGACGTGCCGGGAATGTCGCCGCTTTCCACCAGATTGCCGTTGCCGAGCAGGATCGGCGCCTCGGCCTTTTCCGCCTCGATGCGGGTGGTGAAGACCGAGAGCACGTCCGGCCGGTCGGGATAATAGGTGATGCGGCGGAAGCCCTCGGGCTCGCACTGGGTGCAGTAATTGCCGGAGGTGCGGTAGAGGCCCATGAGCTGGGTGTTGGCGGTGGGGTCCACCAGCGTCTCCACCTCCAGCGTGAAGGCATCGGCCGGTGGGTGGGCGAGGGTCAGGCGCCCGGGGCTCGCCTCGAAGCTCGGGCCGGCCAGCGGCTTGCCGTCGATGGCGAGGCGCACCAGGGTCAGGCCGTCCCCCTCCAGCACCACCGGCGCGCCGGCGGTTCCTTCAGGATTGCGGCGCAGCGCGAGGCGGGAGGTGACGCGGCTCTGGGAGGGGTGGAGCGCGAAGTCCAGCTCCACCTTGTCCACCAGCCAGTCCGGCGGGCGGTAGTCGGAGAGGTGGATGGCTTTGGGCTCGGCATCACGCATCAGGAACTCCTCGGGCACCGCCGCGGGCGCTGCGGCCTGACGTGCGTTCCGTCCAGACGGATCGCACGCGACCTCGACAGAGACGGCCTTTCCCGTCCGGACCCTTCAGTCCAGGCAGATCCGACTCGATCCCGCGGCGCAGGGGCGCATTCAATCAGCCAGGGAGATTAAAGCCCCCGGACCCGCGAGGGAAGGCGGTGGAGGCGGCGCCGGCCTTGAATACCGATGCCAATGGGCGCGATCCCCTTGGTACCGCACGGCGGCACCGGGCTCCCTGCTTGCCGTACCGGCATCCGCACCGGTCCGGCAGGGGCGCTGATTGACCCGAAATCCGGCCCACACTGTTGCGCGAAAAGCCTCTTATTCAGAAAGAGCTGCATCCCAGTTGACCATCTACCGGAACGGGACCCCGCCCGTTTCGAACCGATGGAGATCAAGATGCGCCATCAAACCCATGGAGCTATCGCTCTCGCCACCACCGTCCTTGCCACCACCGTCCTCGCCACCATCGCTTTCACCGCCGGCGCCGCCATGGCGGCCGACGAGCGGTCGCGAGCACAAGCGGACGCGGAAGCCGAGGCAGGCACCTATTACATGGAGCCGGCCATGCGGTACCGGGACCTCGGCTATGCCCGGGGCGTCGAGCTGCAAGCGGATCCGTTCACCCAGATGCGGGTGATCGTGATCGAGCCTGCACCCTGGCGGGGCGATCAGCAGTTCATCGACCAGGGCGATCGCGGCCTCGGCAACGAGTAGCAGTCCGCACCGTCGGCGCAGCGGGGTGCCGGCGGTGTTGCGGTTTCAGCCGAGCCGCGCTTCCAGTGCCTCAAAGAGGGGGTTGTCCGCGGCGAACACATATTCGATGGGCCCCACGGTCACCATGCTCGCTCCCTGCGCGCGCAGGAAGGTGGCGAGCCGGTGCAGCGTGTCCGGCGGGCAATGCAGGGTCAGCATGCCGGAGGAGGTGGGGCCGCCAAACGGGGCGACGCAGCGATAGCGCGCCACCGCCTGCTCCACCAGGGTGGCGTCGCAGCTCGCGAAGCGGGTGCGCACCTCGCGCATGGTCCGCGCGCGCTTTTCCGCCCCCAGCCGGTCGAACATGGCCCGCGCCGCCGAAAGGGCGCAGCCGCTCCAGCTGGCGGTGAGCGAGGCGACGAGATTGGCTTCCGATTTCAGGATGACGCCGTCGTCCACCACCTTCAGGGCGTTGGCGGCCAGCGTCGCGCCGGTGGTGGTGATGTCCACGATGAGTTCGGCCGAGCCGGAAGCGGGCGTGCCTTCGGTGGCGCCCGCGCTCTCGACGATGCGGTAATCCACAATGCCGTAGCGGGCGAAGAAGCCGCGGGTCAGGTTCACATATTTGGTGGCGACGCGGATGCGCCGGCCGGTGCGGCCGTGGAAGTGGCTCGCCACGTCGTCGAGATCGTCCATGGTGCGCACGTCGATCCAGGCCTGCGGCACCGCCACCACCACGTTGGCATGGCCGAAGCCGAGCTTTTCGAGCAGCGCGACGCGGCTGTCCGCCTCCAGGATGTTCTCGCGCACCAGGTCCTCGCCCGTCACCCCGATATGGGCGGCACCGGAGGCCAGCGCCGCCGCGATCTCGGAGGCGGAGAGATAGGCCACCTCCACCCCTTCCACGCCGCCGAGGGCGCCGCGATAGTCGCGGGCGCCGCGCGCCTGCATCAGCGGCATGCCGGCGCGGGAGAAGAAGGCGTGGACATTCTCCTGGAGCCGGCCCTTGGAGGGCACGGCGAGAATGAGCGGGCTGGTCATCGGGCGCCCTCCACGGCAGCAAGGACGGGGGCAGAGGCAAGGGGGAGGGCGAGGGCGGCGAGGCGTTCCACCCACACCGCGAGGCCGACGCCGGGCACGCTGGTCTCGGCGCCGAGGCGGGCCAGCAGCTTGTCGTAGCGCCCACCGGCCACCAGCGGACCCTCGGTGCGCCCCAGGGTGTCGTGCAGCTCGAAGACCATGCCGCTGTAATAGTCCAGCGGTCGCCCGAAGGCGCTGGAAAAGCGCACGTCGGAGAGGTTCACCGCATAGGCGGTGAGGAAGCCGGTGCGCCGGTCGAAGGTATCGAGTGCGGCGGACAGATCGATGCCCGCCTCCGCCGCCAGCGCCCGCATGCGGGTGGAGGCCTCGTCCGGTGTGCCGGAGATGGCAAGGTAGCGGGAGAGGATTTCCCCGGTCTCGCCGGACAGGCCGGCGCCGGCCTCAAGCGACGATTGCTCCAGGAAACGTTCGGCGATTTCGGACACGGTGCGCCCGCCCACGGTGGAGATGCCGGCGATGGACAAAAGATCGGTGATCAGCGCCCGCGCCGCCTCGGGATCGGCGCCGGTGAGGGCGGCCAGCACGCCGGCGTGGGCGGAGGCGCTTTCCTGCGGGCGCGCCTTCTGGTGGCCGAGATCGGCATCGAGCCGGCTCTGGCCGAAATCCTTCAGCAGCCGCCGGCGCAGGGCCGGGGCGAGGGGCAGCGCCTCCAGCAGGGCGGCGAACAGGCCCACGTCGCCGAGCCGGATTTCCGGCTGCGGGACGCCGTAAAGCGCGCAGGCGTTCAGGCCGAGGGCGACCATTTCCGCGTCCGCCGCCTCGGTGTCGGTGCGGCCGAAGGATTCGACGCCGGCCTGCCGGAACTCGCCCGATCCCTCGCCACGGAAGCGGAACACCGGGCCGAGATAGCTCACGCGCGCCGGCAGCGGCATGCGCTCGGCGATGACGGCGCGGGCCACCGGGATGGTGATATCGGGGCGCAGGCACAGTTCGCGGCCGTCCGCATCCGCCGTCAGATACATGCGGCGGCGGATGGATTCCCCCGACAGGTCGAGGAAGGCGTCCGCCGGATGGAGGATGGGCGGATCGTGGCGCGAGAAGCCGGCCGTCTCGAAGCACGCGATGAGCGCATCTTCGAGGCTTGAGGGATCGCGGGGCGGAAGGGGCGCGGACGCCGCGGGCAACATGAGGGTGTTTTCCTGAGATTTCTGGCCGGCTTCTACCAAAGGGCGGGCGCCGGGGCCACCCCGGCTGATTGCGGGTGGTGTCTGAGGGCGCGAGGACGCGCCTTTGGCCTCCGGGTTACCGCCCGAAATTTGGGGGCATAGGTGAGCCGGTTCCGGATCGGTATAAGGTGGCGCAAAGGGAATCAGCGGAGGCGGCCATGGCCGAAGCAGCAAAGGCAACAAGCGCCAAGGGCGGCCAGACCGCTGGCCAGACCGCAGGACCCGCGGCGGGGGTGGACAAGCTCAGCTTCGAGCAGGCGCTGGCGGAGCTGGAGGCCATTGTCGGCAATCTGGAGCGGGGCAGCGTGCCGCTGGAGGAGTCCATCGCCATGTATGAGCGGGGCGAGGCGCTGAAGATGCGCTGCGACACCCTGCTGCGGGCGGCGGAAGCCCGCGTCGAGACCATCACCCGCGATGCGGATGGACGCCCCTCCGGCACCGCGCCACTGGACGCGGACGGGTAGGGCAGGACAGCGGCGGGCGCATTTTCGCGCTCCCTCCCGGCGCCTCAGTAGAGGCCGGGAATGACGCGCTTGGTGCGCTTTTCATAGGCCTCGTATTCGGCACCGAAGGCTTCGCGCATCATCTTCTCCTCCCGTCCCACCCGGAAGAAGAACAGCGTGCCGAAGCCCACCAGCCCCGCCGGCCCGGCGACCAGGTTCGGCAGCAGCAGCGCCTGCGCCAGCGCCCACAGGAAGAAGGCCGAATACATGGGGTGGCGCACCCGCTCATAGACGCCGGAGGTGATGAGCTTGTGCTTGTCCTTGATCTCCAGCGTCACCGACCAGTTGCGCCCGAGCTGCCTGTGGGTGCGCCAGAACAGCCACAGCGCCGCCGCGAACACCAGCACCCCCGCCACCACCTGCGCCGCCACCGGCGTGTAGGAGGCGAAGCGCGGGAAGGAGGTGAGGGCGTAGATGGCCGGCAGCACCCCGAGGCCGAGGGTGGAGATGGTGAGCAGCGTCATGTCGCGGGCGGTGCGGTGGCGCGCGTCGGCCACCTGCTGGCGCTTGGCTTTCCGCTGGAAGGGGATGCGCAGCACGTACCAGGAGACGACGCCGACCGCCCAGGCGATCTTGGCGAAGGTGACGAGGCTCATTCAGGGCTCGCTTGGTGAGGAAGGGGCATGGTCGGGAAGGGCCATCAGGCGCCCGCCCGCGTCGAGGGAGGTGGGCAGGGGGGCGCCGTCCGGCGCCATATAGGCACAAAGCGCGTGGAGGTGGGCGGCCAGCACGTCGAAGGCGAACGGGCCGCACACATAGGCGTAGAAATCGTGCGGGGCGCGGATGTCGCTGGCCAGGAAGCACTGGCAGTGGCGCCGCATCACGTCGAAGAAGAAGCGCCGGTAGGTGGCGCTGGAGACCATGTCGCGCACCGGCACATGCCGCAGCAGCGGACGCTGCGCGAAATCCCCCACCGCCAGTTGCGGCTCGGCGAAGGTGGCGCGGTCGAGGGTCACCGGATTGACCTTGTAGAAGGAGACGATGTCGTCCCGCGACTGCACCTCCATCCAGCCGATCTGCGGCGCGTCGGCCACCCGCTGCGCCGCCGCCCGCAGCCGCGTGCCGGCGGGATGCAGCGCGAACTTGGCCGTGGTGCTGCCGAGGGTGAGGATGCGCACCGGCACCCTTGTGCCGAAGGACGGGTCCTCATCGAGCGCGGCGGCCACCGTCGATACCGCATGCATGGCGCCGAGGCTGTGGCCGGCGATCACGATCTCGTCCACGCCTTCGCGCCCGGCTTCGTCCTCCACGGCGCGCAGCCGGTCGGCGAACGCGATCACCCGCGCATCCACCTCGGGATGGCGGCCGTGGGCGAAATCCACAGAGAATTCCGCCAGGTCGAGGGACTGCCTCAGGCGAAAGCGCCGCCCCGGCCAGCGCATCAGCAGCAGGCCGCTGGCGAGCGCCAGGGCGATGCCGCAGAGCCCCGCGGCGACAGCGCCCAAATGGGGCGCCAGCCATTGCGCCGCGCCGATGCCCACCGCAAGCGCCGCCGCCCAGAAGGCCAGGAGCAGCAAATAGGTGAACAGGAAGAAGACGCCATAGCGCCGGCTGGTGCGGAAATAGGCGAGCAGCGTGCCGCTGGTCACCATGTCGATGATCGCCCGCACGGAGCCGCGCAGGTGGGAGCGCACCGGCCGCCCCATGTCCGCGCGGGCGAGGTCGTCCCAGGCCAGGATCTCGAAGGTGGTTGAGGTGTGCCAGCCCGGGCCTTCCGCCTCGGATCGCCAGAGCGCGCCGGTGGGCGTTGGCACCGGAGCGGCGTCGCGGCAGCGCGTCGCCGCCTGCCACACCGTGCCGAAGCGCTTCATTTCGCGCAGGAAGATGCGATGGTGGCCTTCCACCGTCATGGGATCGTACCCGGCCACGAAGAACACGTGGCGCCGGCCGACGCGCGTTGCTGGCACCTCCCGCATGGGGGCGCCTTCTAGCGAAAAGCCGCACGTATGGCCAGTGCCGCCCGTGCCGACGCGGAAGGGGCTCGCCAAGGTTGAAACAGCCGCGGCGGCAAATCGCCTTGTGACCCCAAGAAAAGACAGCCACGCTGACCCTGACGCGGGTGATGCCGCCGGGCGGTCCTGTGCGCTCAACGCAAGGGCAAGGCAGAGGCCTGCACATTTTGATTGTATGATGGCATTTGCACACTTTGAAACAATGTCATACTGGCCGGCGGTAGAATTTTCGGGCTAAGACGCGGTTACCGTTACTCGTACCACCTGTGATCTTCACCCCGGACCGCCGTCATGAAGCTGCGTGATATTTTCCGCGGAGGCAAACCCAGGAAGCCCCGGGTCGCTCCCTTGGGCGCGCCGGCGGCACAGGTGTGGACCAGCCCTTCCAACACGCTTCGCGCCCTTGGTCCGTCGCCGTCCATTCTGGTGGTGAAGCTCGACCATATCGGCGATTTCATCACCGCCCTGCCCGCCGTGGAGCGGTTGCGGGCGGCGTTTCCCACCTCGACCGTCTCGCTGCTGTGCGCGCCGTTCGTGGTGGAGCTGGCGCGCTCCACCGGCCTGTTCGCCGCGGTCTACAGCTTCGATTTCTTCGGCGCCCGCATGCAGGAGCCACGCTTCGCCAACGCGGACGACGTGAGCGAGCTCAGGGCCATGGGGCTGCCGGCCCACGACATCGTCATCGACCTGAGGCAGGAGGACGAGGCGCGGGCGCTGCTGTGGGGCCTCGACGCCAAGGTCCGCGCCGGCTTTGCCGACCCGTCCAATCCCTTCCCCCTCGACATCGCGCTGCCGGAGATGGAGCGTTGCATGCGCCGCAAGCCGTGGCCGGCCATGACCCATGCCTCCACCCGGCTGGTGCTGCTGGTGGAAGCGCTGGTGCATGCCCGTGACATGCGGGGCGAGACGGCACGGTTCGTGGCCGGCGCCGTTCCGGTGGGGGAGACGCAGAATTGCGTGATCCTCGCGCCGGGAACGCGGCTCGGCATCAAGGGCTGGACGGCCAAGGGCTGGATGGGCCTCGCCTCCGCCATTGTGGAGCGCACAAATCTCGACATCGCCGTCATCGGCCGCGGCGAGGAGGCCGAGACGGCGGCACAGATGGCCAAGCTGCTGCCACCGGGGCGGCTGCGGGATTTCGTGGGCCAGGTGGACCTTGCCGACCTGCCGGCGCTGATGCGCCCCGCCGCCGCCTTCGTCGGGGTGGATACGGGCACCACCCATCTTGCCGCATCCATCGGCCTGCCCACCGTCGCCCTCTTCTCGGGCTTTGCCGATATCCGCGTCTGGGCGCCGGTGGGGCCGGCCACGGTGGTGCTGCACGCCGCTGCCGGCTGCGCGCCGTGCGGGCTGCCGACCGAGGCCCTGTGCCCCTACCAGCGCCGGTGCATGAGCGTGATCGATCCCGAGGCGGTGCTCTCTGCCATGTCCGGTGTCGCCGTCCATCCCGAGCTGAAGCGCCTGCGCGCCGCGCCACAGCCGGAGCTTGTGTTCGCGGCCTCCTGAAGGCAGGAAAGCCGGGCGGGCGACAACCCGCCCGCAAGATCGATTTCCGTTCGCCATCGCTCACGGCAATCGATCTTGAATTTTGTGTTGACGCGTTTTCTTCACGCGAACCGGTATCCACTTCGCTCGAAAACGCTCTACCTTCTTGTTAACGCGCAAATCCGGACGCAAAACCGCTTCGCACTTTTGCTGGATTTGCTCTGGTTGCGAGGGTCTCGTGTCCGCCGATCTGTCCACCGGTTCCCCCCTGGCCGCCGTCACCGTGGTGTTCGTCACCTACAACAGCGGCGCGGTGATCGGCCGGGCGGTGGCAAGCGTGCCGGCGTCCTGCCCGGTGGTGATCGTGGACAATGCGAGCCCCGATGGGACATCCTGGCGGGCCGGCCTGTCGCGGCCGGTGGACCTCCTCGACATGCCGGCCAATCTGGGCTTCGGCACCGCCTGCAATGCCGGCGCGCGGCGGGCGGCCACGCCCTATGTGCTGTTCCTCAATCCCGACGCGGTGCTGGCCGCCGATACCCTGCCGGCGCTGCTGGCCGCCGCCGGCTGCTATGGCGACCCGGCCATCCTGATGCCGGCCATCGTGGGCGAGAACGGCCGGCTGATGCGCAAGGAAGGCTCCATCCTGGAGAAGGTGCCGCGCCGCCTGCGCCTGTCGCCCGGCGAGATCGCGGGGGATTATTGCACCCGCTTCGTCCACGGCGCCGCTTTCATGATGGCGCGGGACGCCTTCTTTGCCCTCGGCGGCTTCGACGAGGCCATCTTCCTCTACCATGAGGACGACGACCTCTCCCTGCGCGCCATCGCCCGGCGCATTCCCATCATCGTGGTGACAGGGGCGCGGGTGCTGCACGCGGGCGGGCGCTCCAGCGCGCCGTCGTTCGGCCAGACCTTCCGGGTCAATCGCGCCAAGATGCAGTCGGAGCGCTACGTGCTGGAAAAGTACGGCCGCTCGCGCGCGACCCTGCCGCAGATCGCCAGGCTGGCCGGAGGGTGCGTGCTGGCGCTGGCGTGCCTTGATCTGCATCGGTTCGCCATCCGGACCGGAAAAATGGCGGGATGTTTTGATGAGGTGCGCCGAACGCCGCCCGCGCACGTATGAGGCAGAGGCGGACGCTCGCATCGCCGGGGGAGGGGCCGCCTGCTGACGGCCCGCCCCTCGGCCTTGTCCGTTGCGTGCTGCCGCGCGCGTGTGTAAGGCTCATTTTCCCGGTTCGTTCCGGACGGAGTTGTCCGTGACTTTGCTGAAGACCCCGCTGCTCGATACCATCCGCGATGCCGCCGACGTGCGGCGCCTGCCCCAGGACAGACTGGCCCAGCTCGCCGCCGAACTGCGCGCGGAGACCATCGATGCCGTCTCCGTGACCGGCGGGCATCTGGGTGCGGGGCTGGGCGTGGTCGAGCTGACGGTGGCTCTGCACCATGTGTTCAACACCCCCCACGATCGCCTGATCTGGGATGTCGGCCACCAGTGCTACCCCCACAAGATCCTCACCGGCCGGCGCGACCGCATCCGCACCCTGCGGCAGGGCGGCGGCCTCTCGGGCTTCACCCGCCGGGCGGAGAGCGCATACGACCCGTTCGGGGCGGCGCATTCATCTACCTCCATCTCCGCCGGTCTTGGCATGGCGGTGGCTCGCGACCTCTCGGGGGAGGAGCGCAACATCGTGTGCGTGATCGGCGACGGCGCCATGTCGGCGGGCATGGCCTATGAGGCCATGAACAATGCCGGCGCCATGGATAGCCGGCTCATCGTCATCCTCAACGACAACGACATGTCCATCGCCCCGCCCACGGGGGCCATGTCGGCCTACCTGGCGCGGCTGATTTCCGGGCAGACCTACCGCTCGCTGCGGGAGATCGGCAAGCAGATCGCCGGCCACCTGCCCAAGTTCGTGGAGCGCGGCGCGGCGCGGGCCGAGGAATTCGCCCGCGGCTTCTGGACCGGGGGCACCCTGTTCGAGGAGCTGGGCTTCTATTATGTGGGCCCCATCGACGGGCACAATCTCGACCACCTGCTGCCGGTGCTGAAGAACGTGCGGGACGCCAAGACCGGCCCCATCCTGGTCCATGTGGTGACCCAGAAGGGCAAGGGCTACGCCCCCGCCGAGGCCAGTGCCGACAAGTACCACGGCGTGGTCAAGTTCGACGTGGTGACCGGCGCCCAGATGAAGGCGAAGTCCAACGCCCCCTCCTACACCCGCGTGTTCGCGGAGAGCCTGATTTCGGAGGCGCGGCGCGACCCCAAGATCGTCGCCATCACCGCCGCCATGCCCTCGGGAACGGGGCTGGACCTGTTCGGGCAGGTCTATCCCGAGCGCACCTTCGACGTGGGCATCGCCGAGCAGCATGCGGTGACGTTCGCCGCCGGGCTCGCGGCGGAAGGCTTCAAGCCGTTCTGCGCGCTCTATTCCACCTTTCTCCAGCGGGCCTATGACCAGGTGGTGCACGACGTGGCGCTGCAGGGCCTGCCGGTGCGCTTCGTCATCGACCGCGCCGGCCTCGTGGGCGCGGACGGGGCGACCCACGCGGGTGCCTTCGACATCGCTTTCCTCGCCTGCCTGCCCGGCATGGCCGTGATGGCCCCGGCCGACGAGGCGGAGCTGGTGCACATGATGGCCACTGCCGTGGCTTATGATGATGGCCCCATCGCCGTGCGCTTCCCCCGGGGCGAAGGCGTGGGCGTGGAGCGGCCCGACCGGGGCGAGGTGTTGCCCATCGGCAAGGGCCGGATCGTGCATGGAACCGGGGAGGGCGCAGATCCGCGCGGTGATGTGGCCCTGCTCTCCCTCGGCACCCGCCTTGCCGCCTGCCTTGACGCGGCCGAGCGGCTGGAGGCGGCGGGCTTTGCCGTCACCGTGGCCGACGCCCGCTTCGCCAAGCCCCTCGATCGCGACCTGGTGCTGAAGCTCGCCGCCGGCCATGGCGCGCTGGTCACGGTGGAAGAGGGCTCGGTGGGCGGCTTCGGCAGCCATGTGCTCCAGCTCGTCACCGACGAGGGCCTGCTGGACCGCGGCACGGTGAAGGTGCGCGCCATGGTCCTGCCGGACATCTATATCGACCAGGAAACCCAAGCCCGCCAGCTGGCCGCCGCCGGCCTCGACGCCGCCGCCATCGTGGCCAAGGTGGAGGGACTGATGGGCAAGGCGAAGGCCGGGCTGGGGCTGCACCGGGCGGGGTGAGGGGCGGCTCTCAGTCCCACCAGAAGAACCAGCTGCGCCGGGAGCGCAGCGTGGCGATATAATAATTTAAATCGACATCGGCCAAACCCTCGCCGCAGAGAAGCATGTGCTCCTGCGCCAGGCGTTTTGCTGCTTCGAAGGTCGTCGGCGGGTGCTCGACGGCCAATTCCAGCGTGTCATCGGTGATGCAGGCAATGTTGGCGCCGTGAAGCTGTTTCCAGCGCCGGGCAAAGGCCGCGACCTCCTTCGGGCCAGGAGCCGAATTCCAGCCGCCAAACTGGAACAGGAGAGCCGCCCGCCAGCTTTCGGCAACGGGCAGCCGGGTGATCGCCAGCTGAGGGAATGGCCCGTTCAGCTCATGTGACCTCAGAGATTCGAAGGTCAGATGCTCGGCCGGGGGTGGAGGTATCTCGGTGGTATTTTCGAATGCTGCTGCCTCATAAGCGTAGG
Source organism: Xanthobacter autotrophicus ATCC 700552 (assembly GCF_043194565.1). Taxonomy (GTDB): domain Bacteria; phylum Pseudomonadota; class Alphaproteobacteria; order Rhizobiales; family Xanthobacteraceae; genus Xanthobacter; species Xanthobacter autotrophicus_F. Next base: position 152,545 of record NZ_JBAFVS010000009.1, read on the forward strand.
CGCCGCCGTTTGCATAGTCCGCATTCGACGCCAGTGCCGCAGCGACCTCTTCCGGCAAGGCATTGCGAAACTGGGATGTCACGCCGGGCCGTTTCAAGGCCCAATTCTCGTAGATCAGGCTGCGGACATAGGCATCCACGATGGCATCCGGCGCCTCGATCGGAGTGTCGGCCTCATCAGCCGGCTCTTTGGGCAGCTGCGGTGTCCCGGGGGTGATGATGATCGGGGAGAAGCCCTCGCGCGCCCCGATCGCGGCCTCGTCCTGCCATACCGCCGCCGCCTGCGCTCCGGGGACGAGGCGCAGCGGATAGGGCCAGTCCGCGAGCAGCCTCTGCCAATCGGCCTCCTGCCGAATGCGAGCGGCCACCTGTGGGTCTTCGGTGGGCTTGCGCTGTCCGAACAGGGATTTCAACCATCGCATTGGACGTGCTCTCCGTGCGCATCTTGCCTGCACAAGAATTGGCATGAATACACGTCAAAAGTGTATCAATTCTACCCCAGCGACCGCTTCCACATTCCGCCGGTGCACCGCCTCATAGGGGGCGAAATACGTCACCGCCCCGGTCGCGAACGCCTTTGCCGCGAACGTCCGCAAGTCCAGCCGCGCCAGCTCCGGCTCGTCCTTCAGCCGCAACAACTGCTCCACGTAAAGCCGGGTGGCTGTGATGAGCTCCGGCCCGTAGCCGCCGGCGGCGATCACATCCTCCGCCCCATGGTTGGGCAGGATGCGCGTCGCCCCCAGTGCCGCGAGCCGCTCCAGTCCGGCGAGGTGGACGGCGAGGCGGTCGGGCTCGTCCACGTAAGTGACGGGGTCTTCCAGCGTGTCGCCGGCCAGCAGCAGCCCGTCGGGCAGCAGCGCGACCGTGCCGTCCCGGCTGTGGATATCCATGTGGACAAGCGTCACCGGAACCGAACCGATGTTCAGCTGAAGTCGCTCTTCAAACAGAAGGTTGGGTGGGATCAGCGGGCGGATGGGCGGGTCGCTCGCCTCCAGGCGCTCCTTGTGGAGGGCGAGCAGGGCGGCCGTCTCGCGGTTGGCGATGATCTCGCAATCGGCGAACACTTCGTTGCCGGCTACATGGTCGTCGTGCCAGTGGCTCAGCACCACGCGGATGCGCCGGGCGCCGCGCTGTTCCAATGTGTGGCGGATGATGCGGGCGTGGGCCAGCGAGATGTGGGTGTCGTAGACCAGCGCCTCGTCGCCATCCCGCACCGCATAGGAGGCGATGCCCAGGGCATAGGCGCCGTCATCCAGCCAGTTTTCATGGGCGCCGTGCAGCCGCACCCCCGGCACGCGCCCGTCATAAAAGGCGAGCACATGCGGGGCCGGCTCCAACACGCGGAGCGTGGAGCCGAGGGGCGCCGGAGTCACCTCCGCGCCCGCGCTCACTCTGCCGCTTCGAGGGTGTGGCCGAGGCGGTGCGAGAGCGTATGCAGCAGCTCCTTCGCCGCATCGGCGATGACCGTGCCGGGGGGGAAGATGGCCTCGGCGCCGGCGGCCTTCAGGGCGTCATAGTCCTGCGGGGGCACCACGCCGCCCACCACCACCATGATGTCGCCCCGGCCTTCCGCCTCCAGCGCCGCCTTCAGCGCCGGCACGAGGGTGAGGTGGCCGGCGGCCAGCGAGGAGATGCCCACCACGTGCACGTCATTCTCCACCGCCTGCCGGGCGGCTTCCTCCGGGGTGGCGAAGAGGGGGCCGATGTCCACGTCGAAGCCGAGGTCGGCGAAGGCGGAGGCGATCACCTTCTGGCCGCGGTCGTGGCCGTCCTGGCCGACCTTGGCGACGAGGATGCGCGGCCGGCGGCCTTCCGCCTGCTCGAATGCTTCCACCAGCTTCTGCAGCTTGCCCACCTTGTCGGTCATGGCCGTCGCCTCGCGCTTGTAGACGCCGGAGATGGCGCGGATTTCGGCGCGGTGGCGGCCGAACACCTTCTCCAGCGCGTCGGAAATCTCGCCCACCGTGGCCTTGGCCCGCGCCGCGTCGATGGCCAGCGCCAAAAGGTTGCCGTTGCCGGCCGCACCGTTGGTGAGGGCTTCGAGCTTGCCGTCCACCTCATGCTGGTCGCGCTCGGCGCGCAGGCGGTTGAGCTTGTCGATCTGGGCGGCGCGCACGGTGGCGTTCTCCACCTTCAGCACGTCGATCATGCGGTCGCGCTCGGGCTTGAACTTGTTGACGCCCACCACGGTCTGCGCCCCGCCGTCGATGCGGGCTTGTGTGGTGGCGGCGGCTTCCTCGATGCGCAGCTTGGGGATGCCGGCCTCGATGGCCTTGGCCATGCCGCCCAGCGCCTCCACCTCCTGGATGTGCGCCCAGGCCTTGGCGGCGAGATCGGCGGTGAGCTTCTCCACGAAGTAGGAGCCGCCCCACAGGTCGATCTGGCGGGTGGTGCCGCTCTCCTGCTGCAGCAGGATCTGGGTGTTGCGGGCGATGCGGGCGGAGAAGTCGGTGGGCAGGGCCAGCGCCTCGTCCAGCGCATTGGTGTGCAGCGACTGGGTCTGGCCCTGGGTCGCCGCCATGGCCTCGATGGCGGTGCGCATGACGTTGTTGAACACATCCTGCGCAGTGAGCGACCAGCCGGAGGTCTGCGAATGGGTGCGCAGGGGCAAAGACTTGGGGTTCTTGGCCCCGAGGTCGGTCATCAGCCGCGTCCACAGGAGGCGGGCGGCGCGCAGCTTGGCCACCTCCATGTAGAAGTTCATGCCGATGGCCCAGAAGAAGCTGAGGCGCGGCGCGAATACGTCGATGGGCAGGCCCGCCGCTGCACCGGCGCGGCCATATTCCACGCCGTCCGCCAGCGTGTAGGCCAGTTCCAGGTCCTGCGTCGCGCCGGCTTCCTGCATGTGGTAGCCGGAAATGGAGATGGAGTTGTAGCGCGGCATCTCCTTGGACGTGAAGGCGAAGATGTCCGAGATGATGCGCATGGAAGGGGTGGGCGGATAGATATAGGTGTTCCGCACCATGAATTCTTTTAAGATATCGTTCTGGATGGTGCCGGAAAGCTTGGCCGAGGCGACGCCCTGCTCTTCCGCCGCTACCACATAGAGCGCCAGCACGGGCAGTACCGCGCCGTTCATGGTCATGGACACGCTCATCTGGTCCAGCGGGATGCCGGAGAACAGGGTGCGCATGTCGTAGATGCTATCGATGGCGACGCCGGCCATGCCCACGTCACCGGCGACGCGGGGGTGGTCACTGTCATAGCCGCGATGGGTGGCAAGGTCGAAGGCCACCGAGAGGCCCTTCTGTCCGGCCGCGAGGTTGCGGCGGTAGAAGGCGTTGGAATCCTCCGCCGTGGAGAAGCCGGCATATTGCCGGATGGTCCACGGCTGGGTGGCGTACATGGGGGCATAGGGCCCGCGCAGGAAGGGCGCGATGCCGGGGTAGGTATCGATATAGCCGAGCCCCTCGATATCCGCCGGGCCGTAGAGCGGCTTCACCGGGATGCCCTCGGGCGTGGTCCAGGGGGCGGCGGCCGCACAGGGGGCGACCAGCTCCGGCGCGCGCCAATCGATGTCGGCGAAGTTGGGGATCCGGCTCATCTTCTGTTCCCTCGAAATCGGCCGCGGTGGCATGGGCGGGACGTGACTTTGGCGGGTTCTGGCTTTGGCGGGTTCTGGCTCAGGCGCGCCGGGCCAACCAGGAGCCGTTGCATTTGGGCTGGGGCGAGGACCAGTCACCCGAGGCCTGATCGCCTTCGGCGAGCCCGGTGGCGGTGACTTTGCGCTGCCCGTGGATCAAGGTCATCCGCACCAAGCCAAGCTTGCTGATGCCACCGGCGGCCTTCACCGGCCAATAGCCCGCGTAAGTGACCTTGCCATTCTTCACGGCAAGCTTGAAGTCGAAATTCTTGTTGCACTTGCCCTCCTCGGCGGAGGTGCGCACCACCCAGCTGCCGTCGAAGCGCTTCGCGTTGTCGGCGCGGGCGGGAACAGCCGCCATCGCCGCGCCGAGCAGCGCCATGGCGGTGAGGCCAGCAATTTTGTGCAGCATGGCTCGTTCCCGTCCTTCGGTTCAGTCCAGTCCCGCCGCGCTCTGCGCCCGCGCCAGCGTCTCCAGCACGTCGCAGCCGGCGAAGATGAAGCCGGAGACGCCGGCTGCCCTGAGCGCCGTTTCCAGCTCGGCCGGCTTGCCGGCGAGCCAGACGGTGCTGGCGCCGCCGGCCGTCAGGGCCTCGGCGGTGGCTGCCCCCTCCGCTGCATAGACCTCGTCGGAGGAGACGAGGCAGGCGAAGGGCGTGGCCGAAGCCTTGAAGGCGGCGAGCAACGCGTCGCGGTCGGCGAAGCCGTCCGGTACTGGAGCGGCAATGCCGCCGGCCTCGAAGAAGTTCCGCGCGAAGCCCGCCCGCGCGGTGAATGCGGCGACGGGACCAAGCGTGGCAAGGAAGACGGCCGGGGCCTTCGCGGCGGCTTCCGCCTTGTCGCGCAGGGCCTCGAACGGCTCCGAGGTGCGATGGGGCGTCAGCGCGCCGTCGGCCACGGGCTCGAAGGTGGCGGGCAGGGGCGCCAGCACTTCCGGCGCCTGCTGCACCAGGATGGGAAATTCCGAGGTGCCGGTAATGGGCGCCTTGCGGGTGGCCACATCCTTGTCGCGGCGGGCCTTTACCTCGGTGATCTCGGCCTTCAGCCAGCGGTCTTCCAGCACGTCGGCCATGCCGCCGCGCTTCTCGATGGTGCGGAACAGGTCCCAGGCCTTTTCGGCGAGCCCGTCCGTGTGGGCCTCCACCGCGCCGGCGCCGGCGCCGGGATCGGCCACGCGGTGGACGTTGCTCTCCTCCAGCAGCATCACCTGCGTGTTGCGGGCGAGGCGCCGGGCGAAGGCGTCGGGCAGGCCCAAGGCCTGGGTGAAGGGCAGCACTGTGAGGCTGTCCGCCCCGCCCACGCCGGCCGCGAACGCCGCTACCGTATTACGCAGCAGGTTCACATAAGGGTCGCGCCGGGTCAGGGAGCGCCATGCGGTGGTGGCGTGCACCTTCAGCGCCGTCTCCGGCAGGCCGCACTCGCGCAGCACCGCGCCCCACAGCAGGCGGATGGCGCGGAACTTGGCGATGGTGGCGGTCTGGTTCAGGTCCGCCACCAGGGCGACCTCGATGCGCGCCGCCGCCTCCGACAGGGCGATGCCTGCCTCGCCATAGGCTTTCAGGTAAGCCACGGCGGTGGCCAGCACGGCCGCCAGCTCCTGCGCGTCGGATGCGCCGGCGGCATGGAACACGCCGCCGTCCGCCCGCGCGAACGGGCCGGCAAAGCCGCGCGCGGCGAGGATGGCGGAGGTCTCGGCGAAGCGCTTGGCCAGCAGCGGCCACGCCATGGGCAGGGTGCCGGCGGCGGCGAAGTCGCCCAGCGGGTTCAGGCCGAAGGAGACGGCGAGGCCCTTGGGATCGAAGCCCGCCGCCTCGGCATGGTCGGCGAAGGCGAGGTCGTCGCCGCGGCCCTGGAACGCGCCGCTTTCGATGCGCGTCTCGATGAGATCGAGCAGCACGTCCTTCAGCACCACCTTCAGGTCGGCGCCGTCCGGCAGGCCGAAGCCGTAGGCCGAAGGCGCGGAGGCATAGACCAGGGCGAGGCCGGAGGCGCCGCCGTCCAGATCCTCCAGCGCCTGCGCGTGGGCGGCGGCAAGGTCGCTCTGGTCCACCCGCGCGCTGATGATCCACGGCGCGCCCGCCGGCCGTCCTGCCACGATGGGGGCGTTCGGCTTGCGCTCGGGCAGGGCGTCGAGGGCAAGGCCCTCAAGGGTGCGGGTCACGAGGCGCTTGTCGTAGGGCGCGCCCTTCAGCACGCCCTCGACCAGCTTCAGCCAGTCCTCGCGGGTGACGGGGGCAAGGTTGGTCGCGAAGGGCAGGGCGGTCATGAGCGGACCTCCGGGAGAGGGAACAGGAGAGAAATGTTGCGCTTCGAGGCAGCGTCATGCCGGGCATCCGCAACCCGCCGCCGGGAGCGAGATCGGGGCGCCGTGCACCGGCCTTGGGCTTTGCGCCCCCTCTCCCCTAGCGGGAGAGGGCCGGGGTGAGGGGATGCGCAAGGGGTCGACGCGAGCGCCGGACGAGAGGTCAGCGGCCCCTCACCCCCACCCCCTCTCCGGCAAGGGGAGAGGGGAGCCGCGCTGTGCCGGGGATCGGCGAAACAGGCGCCCATCACCGCCCCTCCCGGGCCGCCAGCGCGCGCTCGGCGTCGAACATGTAGTCGCGCAGCACCGGCACGTCGTCGCGCTTCTCGGAGAGCAGCAGCTGGAACACCATGTTGGAGCCGTGCAGGAAGCCCAGCTCCACCGCGGCGAGGTAGAATTCCCACATGCGGCCGAAGCGCTCGCCCATCATGGCGTCCACCTCGGCGCGGCGGGCCATGAAGTTCCGCCGCCACGCCCGGATGGTCCAGTAATAGTGCAGGCGCAGCACCTCGCAATCATCCACCCACAGGTGCGTGCGCTCGGTGGAGGCGAACACCTCCGACAGCGCCGGCACATAGCCGCCGGGGAAGATATACTTGCGGATGAACGGCGCCGTGGTGCCGGGCGGCGACATGCGGCCGATGGCGTGCACCAGCGCGAAGCCGCCCTCATCCAGCAGGTTGCGGATGGTGGTGAAGTAGTCGTCGAAGTGCGAGACGCCCACATGCTCCATCATGCCGATGGAGACCACGCGGTCGAACTTGCCCTTCAGGTTGCGATAATCCACCTCGCGGAAGTCGATGGAGCCGGCGACGCCCGCCGCCTCCGCGAGCCGCCGGCTTTCGGCCAGCTGCTCCGGCGAGACGTTGATGGCGGTGACCTGCGCGCCGCATTCCTTCGCCATGTAGATGGCAAGCCCGCCCCAGCCGGAGCCGATCTCCGCCACCCGCATGCCGGGGGCGACATTCAGCTTGGCGGCGATGTGGCGGAACTTGTTGCGCTGCGCCTCCACCAGCGGCTGGTCCGGCTCGTGAAAGTAGGCGCAGCTGTAGGCCATGGTCTCGTCCAGCCACAGCCGGTAGAAGGCGGCCGGGTGGTCGTAGTGGGAGGAGACGTTCTCCTTCGCCTTGGCGACCGGGTTGGCCTGCTGGAACCGCCGCACCGAGCGCCACGCCTTGCGCAGCGCCTGCTGCACCGGGTGGCTGCCCAGCCCCTTGCGGTTCACCGAGAACAGGGACAGCAGCTCGAACGCCCCCGCCCCGTCCTCGAACGAGAGGCGGCCGTCCATATAGGCCTCCGCCGCCACCAGCTCCGGATTGAAGAACAGGTCGCGCTCCAGCTTCCTGTCATGCATGCGCACGGTGACGGAGGGCCCATCCACCCCCGAGCCGAAGGCATGGCGCTGCCCGTCGGCGGTGATCACCGTGAGGCTGCCCTTCTCCACGAAGCGGTTCAGGAGGTGCGAGAGGAGGCGCATCAATGGGCTCACGGTTCGTTTGACGTATCGACCCAAAGACGCTGACCGTCCCCGGTGTCAACCCATGTGGGTCCTTGCCGTGGTTGCGGCGTCTGCGGAACGACAGCTGGCTGGGCACCCCGGACGGGCTGAGGTCGTCGAAACTCGGCGCAGAAGATTGAAATGAGTAAGTTGAACAAAACGAAAAGAGGGATGCCGATTATTATTAAGTATAATATCGCCTCTCCCGAGGGTGGATGAGAATTACTAATTACCACCAAAATGCACAAGATGCCTATCGGGGCTCCGAAGTTAACAAGGGGAAGTACAAGTAGGCTGAACCAGAAATTTAAACCCGTGTCCGCTAGCCGGGCTGCAGAGGCAATGAAATGAAGAAGTGGCAGGCTCAATAGCGCGACGGTGGGAATCTGGCCAACGCCCCACACGATAAGTCCGCCCCACACGAGCACGTACACCGCGATGAACACGCCGTATGCCCTACGCCCCATCCTGAGCCCGCGAGCCATGGCCCCGCCCCCGGCCGCAAAGAATGCGGCGCGGCTGCCGCCCCCTCTTGGTAGCCCCTCAAGGCCAGAAGGAACAAGCCGCGCCGCACCCATCACGCGAATTCCAGGATCACCGCATCCACGGCGAGGCTGTCGCCGGCCTTGGCGTGGACCGCCTTGATGACGCCGTCGCGCTCGGCGCGCAGCACGTTCTCCATCTTCATGGCTTCCACGATGGCGAGGATCTCGCCGTTCTTCACCTCCTGGCCGGGGGTGACGGCGATGGAGACAACCAGCCCCGGCATGGGGCACAAAAGCTCCTTGCCGCCGCCGGCGGTTTCCTTCTTCGGCATCAGCGCCGCAAGCGAGGCCGACAGCTCGGTGTAGACCCGCGCCTTGGTGGCGATGCCGCGATGGGCCAAAAGGTAGCCGTTGGGGATGGTGCGCACCTGCACCGCCACCTGGTCGGCGTCGATGGTGCCCGTCCACACCACGTCGCCCGGCTTCCAGGTGGAGCGCAGCAGGTGGGTGTGGCCGGCGGTGCCGTCGGCGTCGAAGATCTGCACCTTGTAGCCGCCGTCCACCGCTTCCACCTCGCACGGGGTGGAAAGGGTCTCCTCGGCGGCGGAGAGGTGCACGATGCGGCGCTTGGCGAAGGCCACCGGCACGCCGGAGGTCTGGCCGGAAATGTGCCGCTTGCGGGCATTGTGGATGTGGTCGATCACCGCCGCCACGGCCGACAGGGTATGGACCAGCTCGCCTTCCGGCGCGCGGGCATGGAAGCCGTCGGGATATTCCTCGGCGATGAAGCCGGTGGAGAGATTGCCCTCGCGCCAGCGCGGATGGGACATGAGCGCCGACAGGAACGGGATGTTGTGGCCGATGCCGTCGATGGCGAAGGCGTCCAGAGCGTCCGCCTGCGCCTCGATGGCGATGGCGCGGGTGGGGGCGTGGGTCACCAGCTTGGCGATCATGGGATCGTAGAAGATGGAGATTTCCCCGCCCTCATAGACGCCGGTGTCGTTGCGCACGGTAATGGGGCCGTCCTTGCCTTCCGCCGGCGGACGGTAGCGCACCAGGCGGCCGGTGGAGGGCAGGAAGTTGCGGTAGGGGTCTTCCGCGTAGATGCGGCTTTCCACCGCCCAGCCGGTGAGCTTCACGTCGTCCTGGGTGATGGTGAGGGGCTCGCCTGCGGCGACGCGGATCATCTGCTCCACCAGGTCGATGCCGGTGATCAGCTCGGTGACCGGATGCTCCACCTGCAGGCGGGTGTTCATCTCCAGGAAGTAGAAGCTCTTGTCCTGCCCGGCCACGAATTCCACCGTGCCGGCGCTGTCGTAGCCCACGGCCTTGGCGAGGGCCACGGCCTGCTCGCCCATCTTCCGGCGGGTGGCCTCGTCCAGCAGCGGGGAGGGGGCTTCCTCCACCACCTTCTGGTTGCGGCGCTGGATGGAGCATTCGCGCTCGCCCAGGTAGATGACGTTGCCGTGCTTGTCGCCCAGCACCTGGATCTCGATGTGGCGCGGATCGACGATGAACTTTTCCACGAACACGCGGTCGTCGCCGAAGGAGGACTTGGCCTCGCTCTTGGCGCGGTCGAAGCCGTCCTGAACCTCATCGCGGGAATAGGCGATGCGCATGCCCTTGCCGCCGCCGCCGGCGGAGGCCTTGATCATCACCGGATAGCCGATCTCGTCGGCGATGCGGGCCGCCTCGACCCCGTTCTCCAGCACGCCCAGATAGCCGGGCACGGTGGAGACATGGGCCGCCGCCGCCGCCTTCTTGGACTCGATCTTGTCGCCCATGGCCTCGATGGCGTGGGGGTTGGGACCGATGAAGACGATGCCGTGCTCGGCCAAAAGCTTGGGGAAGGAGGCGCGCTCGGAGAGGAAGCCGTAGCCGGGATGCACCGCTTCGGCGCCCGTGAGCTTGCAGGCCTCCACGATCTTCTCGGCGATCAGGTAGGACTGGGCGGCCTGGGGCGGGCCGATATGCACCGCCTCGTCGGCCATCTCCACATGGAGGGCGTCCTTGTCGGCGTCGGAATAGACGGCGACGGTCTTGATGCCCATCTTGCGCGCCGTCTTGATGACGCGGCAGGCGATCTCACCCCGGTTCGCGATCAGGATCTTCGTGAACATGGTGCGGGTTCCTTGGGCGCCATCGGCGCGGAGATAGGTGCGGTGTGGCCCCTTACCCCTCTCCCCTTGCGGGAGAGGGTGCCGGAGCGAAGCGAAGGCGGGTGAGGGGTCTGCCCGGCGCCGGGTCCACTGGCGCCACACCCCTCACCCCAACCCTCTCCCGCAAGGGGAGAGGGGGAGCGTCGGTGCCGCTTGGAAGCCGCTTAAAGCGGCATGTTGTCGTGCTTGCGCGAGGGCTGCTCGAGCTTCTTGGTGCGCAGCATGGCGAGGGCGCGGGCGAGGCGCCGGCGGGTCGAATGCGGCATGATCACCTCATCCACATAGCCCCGCTCCGCCGCCACGAAGGGCGAGAGGAAGCGCTCCTCGTAATTCTTGGTCTGGGCGGCGATCTTCTCCGGGTCGCCCATGTCGGCCCGGAAGATGATTTCCACCGCGCCCTTGGCGCCCATCACCGCGATCTGGGCGGTGGGCCAGGCGTAGTTCACGTCTGCGCCCACATGCTTGGAGGCCATCACGTCATAGGCGCCGCCGAAGGCCTTGCGGGTGATGACGGTGACCAGCGGGACGGTCGCCTGCGAATAGGCGAACAGCAGCTTGGCGCCGTGCTTGATGAGGCCGCCGTATTCCTGCGCCGTGCCGGGCAGGAAGCCGGGCACGTCCACGAAGGTCACGATGGGGATCTCGAAGGCGTCGCAGAAGCGCACGAAGCGCGCCGCCTTGCGGGAGGCGTCACTGTCGAGCACGCCGGCCAGCACCATGGGCTGGTTGGCGACGAAGCCCACCGTGCGCCCCTCGATGCGGCCGAAGCCGGTCACCATGTTGCGGGCGTAGGCGGCCTGGATCTCGAAGAAGTCGCCCTCGTCCACGACCTTCAGGATCAGCTCCTTGATGTCGTAGGGCTTGTTGGGATTGTCCGGGACCAGGGTGTCGAGGCTCTCGTCGTAGCGGCCCGGATCGTCGAAGGACGGCCACTCGGGCGCGCCCTCCTGGTTGTTGGAGGGCAGGAAGTCGATGAGCCGCCGGGTCTCCAGCAGCATCTCCACGTCGTTCTCGTAGGAGCCGTCGGCCACCGAGGACTTGGTGGTGTGCACCTTGGCGCCGCCCAGTTCCTCGGAGGTGACGGTCTCGTTGGTGACGGTCTTCACCACCTCGGGGCCGGTCACGAACATGTAGGAGGTGTCGCGGACCATGAAGATGAAGTCGGTCATGGCCGGGGAATAGACGTCGCCGCCGGCGCAGGGGCCCATGATCAGCGAGATCTGCGGGATGACGCCGGAGGCTATGACGTTGCGCTTGAACACCTCGCCGTAGCCGCCCAGCGCCGCCACGCCTTCCTGGATGCGGGCGCCGCCGGCATCGAACAGGCCGATGATGGGGGCGCGGGTCTTCAGCGCCATATCCTGGATCTTGGTGATCTTGCGCGCGTGCTCCTCGGAGAGGGAGCCGCCGAACACGGTGAAGTCCTTGGCGAAGACGAACACCTTGCGGCCGTTGACCGTGCCCCAGCCGGTGACGACGCCGTCGCCGGGGACCTTCTGGTCGGTCATGCCGAAGTCCACGCAGCGGTGCTGCACGAAGGTATCGTATTCCTCGAACGTGCCGCGGTCGAGCAAAAGCTCGATGCGCTCGCGGGCAGTGAGCTTGCCGCGGGCGTGCTGGGCCTCGATGCGCCGTGCCCCGCCGCCGAGCCGGGCGACCGAGCGCCGGCTTTCGAGCTCTTCGAGGATGTCCTTCATGCCGAGCGCTCCCCAGGTACGTGCTTGGAACTGTGTTTGTGAAACGAGACTATCGAGGCTTCAAAGGTGGCGAAAGCCCAAGCTTTGCGCTGCCTCTGCTCCCGAACGCTGCTGTCGGCTAACAGGAGTTGCGGGCTTTGGGAATATGTGAAAAATTCACGTTGTTTATTGTGAAGAATTTGCAATCCCGAAGTCGGGGCCGCCCATGCGTCAGAAGATCTATGCCGGTCATGCGGTACGGCGGCTGCGGGAAAAGCTGGGGCTCAAGCAGAGCGAGCTGGCCCAGCGCCTCGCCGTCTCGCCGTCCTACATCAACCAGATCGAGAGCAACCAGCGCCCGCTCACGGCCTCGATTCTCATCGCCATCTCGCGCACATTCGCGGTGGACATCACCTCCTTTGGCGCGGAGGACCTGGACCGGCTGGTGGCGGACCTGCGCGAGACGGCGGCCGACCCGCTGTTCAAGGATCTCGACCTCGGCCTTCAGGACATGAAGGCGGTGGCCAATCTCTCCCCCGCCTTCGCCCATGCCTTCCTGCGCATGCACGTGGCGCTGCGGCGCACGGCGGAGTGGCGCGCCTCCCTCGACGACATGCTCACCGCCGGCGTCACGCCGGGGGCGGACGAGGCCAAGCTGATCCCCTACGAGGAAGTGCGGGACTTCTTCCACTATATCGACAATTACGTGGACCCCCTCGACCGGGCCGCGGAACAGGCCGCCGCCAGCCTCGGCATCCTGGAAGGCGCGGACCCCGCCGCCGCCTTCGCCGCCCATCTCGCGCGCCACCACGGCGTGCAGGTGGAGGTGGGGCCGGCGGACCCGGATGCGCCGCTGTCGCGCTTCGATCCGCGCCTGCGGCGGCTGGTGCTGTCGGGGGTCTTGTCGGCGCCGACGCGGGCGTTCCGCATCGCCGCCACCATCGCCCAGCTGGAGCATGGCGCGCTGGTGGAGGATACGGTGGCCTCCGGCGCCTTCCGCAGCCAGACGGCAGCGGAAATCTGCCGGCTGGCGCTGCACAATTATTTCGCTGGCGCGCTCATGCTGCCCTATCGCCACTTCCACGATCTGGCCCGGCGGCTGCGGCATGACATCGACCGCATCGTGCTGGAGACCGGCGCCAGCCTGGAGCAGGTGTGCCATCGCCTGTCCACGCTCCAGCGGCCGGGAGCCAAGGGCGTGCCGTTCTATTTCGCCAAGGTGGACCGCGCCGGCAACATCACCAAGCGTCATTCGGCGACGCGTTTCCAGTTCGCCCGCCACGGCGGGGCCTGTGCCGCCTGGAATGTGCACGAGGCGTTCGAGATGCCGGGGCGCACGCTGGTGCAGGTGGGCGAGATGCCCGACGGGGCGCGCTACATCTGCCTCGCCCGCGCCGTGGTCAGCCCCTCCCTGCGTCACGGCCAGCCCTCGCGAGCCTATGCCTTCGGGCTCGGCTGCGAGGTCGCCTTCGCCCACGACATCGTCTATGCGGACGGGCTGGACCTCAAGGCCGCGCCGGTGGCCAAGCTTGGCGTCTCCTGCCGCATCTGCCCGAGGCGCGATTGCGACCTGCGGGCCTTCCCGCCGCTGGATCGGGAGATCCGCATCGACGAGAACGTGCGGGATATCGTTCCGTTTACCATCTCCTGACGCAATTGCGCCTTCCTGCCGCTTAGGAATGACCCTGCCTTGGCACATGAAACGCCATGAGGGCGGAGATACACTAAGAACATCGACTCTCTATCGAGTCGAATGGGAGTGATCCATGAGGGTGCTCAGACTGGCTGGCTGGGTCGCAGGCCTGGCTATGGCAGGAATGGTGTCGGCGGCCCAAGCGGCACCGGCCTTTTCCACCGCGAACGTGAATATCCGCACCGGCCCGGATACCGAATTTCCCAGCCTGGGCGTCATCCCCGAAGGCTCGCCGCTCGAAATCGAGGGCTGCCTGGAGGATGAATCTTGGTGCGACGTGATCTGGCAGGATTACCGCGGCTGGGTCTACAGTGAATATCTCGGCTCCGAGCAGCAGGGCCGCACTGCCGTGCTTCCCGACTGGGGCGTGGCGGCCGTCGGCGTGCCCGTCGTGGCGTTTGCCGCCTCCCAGTACTGGAACCAGTATTATGTGGGCCGGCCCTATTATGTGAACCAGCCCTGGTACGCCGACCGGTACCGCTGGGAAGGCTATGCGCCGCGGCCGCGGCCCGGCTGGTATGCCCCGCCTCCCGGGCCGCGCCAGCCCGGCTGGTGGCGCAACAATTATATCGCTCCCCCCGGCATGCAGCCGCCCCCGCCCGTTGCCCCGATGCCTCCGCCTGGCTGGAACCGTCCCGGTGGGCCCGGCTATCCCGGCGGCCCTGGCCGTCCCGGTGGTCCCGGTCAGCCGGGAGGTCCCGGTGGTCCTGGCCGTCCCGGTGGACCGGGTGACTTCGGCCCTGGTGGCCCCGGTGGTCCCGGTGGTCCCGGCCAGCCGGGAGGTCCCGGTGGCCCGGGCCAGCCCGGCGTCGTTCCCGGCCAGCCGGGTGGTCCCGGTGGTCCTGGTGGCCCCGGTGGCCCCGGTCGTCCGGGTGGCCCCGGTCAGCCCGGCCAGCCGGGTGGTCCCGGTGGTCCCGGCCAGCCCGGCGGTCCCGGTGGCCCCGGTCAGCCCGGCGTCGTTCCCGGCCAGCCGGGTGGCCCCGGTGGTCCCGGTCGTCCGGGTGGCCCCGGTCAGCCCGGTCAGCCGGGCGGTCCCGGTGGTCCTGGCCAGCCCGGCGTCGTTCCCGGCCAGCCGGGTGGTCCCGGTGGCCCCGGTCGTCCCGGTGGCCCCGGCCAGCCCGGTCAGCAGGGTGGCCCCGGCCAGCCTGGGGGACAGCCCGGCGTCGTTCCTGGCCAGCCGGGTCGCCCCGGTGGCCCCGGACCGAACGGCCTGCCGAACCGCCCGCCGACGTCACAGGAGCGCCAGCAGTTGCAGCAGCAACAGCGCCAGCAGCAGCAAATCCAGCAGCGCCAGCAACAGCAGCAGCGCCAGCAGGAACAGATGCAGCAGCGTCAGCAACAGCAGCAGCGTCAGCAGGAGCAGAACCAGCAGCGTCAGCAGCAACAGCTGCAGCGTCAGCAACAGCAACAGCGCCCGCCGGAGCAGCGCCCGCAGCGCCCGCCGGAGCAGTACCAGCAGCAGCGGCCGCAACAGCAGCAGCAGCAGCGTCAGGAGCGTCCGCCGCAGCAGTTCCAGCAGCAGCGCCCGCCTCAGCAGCAGCGTCCGCCGCAGCAGCAGGGCCAGCCCCAGGGCCAGCCGCAACGCCAGCCCCAGGCTCAGCCGCCTCAGGGACAGCCGCAGCGGCAGCCTCAGGGCCAGCCTCAGCAGCGGCCCCAGGGCGGACGGCCCGACTGCCGCGGGCCGGATTGCCCGCCGCCCCGCTGAACCAACCGAAGCCCGGCCATCACGGCCGGGCTTCTTTCTTTCGGCCACACGCCGAGACTCATCCTCCCCCGAAACCCCGTCTCCCCCGAGGCCCCCTATCGACGGGCCGGCCGCGTCGGGCTATGGGCTCCCCATGTCCAGCCCTGTTCTATCCAGCCCTGTTCCATCCAGCCCCGTGCCATCCCCTCCCGTCCTGCGCTTCGCGCCATCGCCCACGGGCCTCATCCATGTGGGCAATGCCCGCACGGCCCTCCTCAACGCGCTCCTCGCCCGGCGCGCCGGCGGCACGTTCATCCTGCGCTTCGACGATACCGATGCCGCCCGCTCCCGCACGGAATATGCCGATGCCATCGCGGCGGATCTCGCATGGCTGGGCATCGCCCCCGACCTCGCCTTCCGCCAGTCCGATCGCATCGCCGACTATGCGGCCGCGGCCGAGCGCCTGAAGGCGGCCGGGCGGCTCTATCCCGCCTATGAGAGCGAGGAGGAGCTGGAGCTGAAGCGTCGGCTGCAGCGGGCGCGGGGCCTGCCGCCGGTCTATGACCGTGCGGCGCTGGCGCTCACCGACGCCGACCGCGTCCGGCTGGAGGCAGAGGGCCGCCGTCCGCACTGGCGCTTCCGCCTCGATCATCGCGTCGTCGCCTGGGACGACGGCGTGCGCGGGCCGCAGCAGGTGGATACGGCGAGCCTGTCCGACCCGGTCCTGGTGCGCGCCGACGGCAGCTTCCTCTATACGCTGCCCTCGGTGGTGGACGACCTCGCCATGGGCGTGACCTGCGTGGTGCGCGGCGAGGACCATGTGACCAACACGGCGGTCCAGATCGAGATTTTCGAAGCGCTGGGCGGGCCGGCGCCGCGCTTTGCCCACCACAACCTGCTCACCCTGCCTTCGGGGGAGGGCCTGTCGAAGCGGCTTGGCCACCTGTCCCTGTCGGCGCTCCGGGAGGCGGGGCACGAGGCCCTGGCGGTGGCCGCCGCCGCCGTTCTGGTGGGCACCTCCCATGCGGTGGAGGCGGTGGAAAGCCTCGATGCGCTGGCGGGCATGGTGGACCTTGCCCACATCTCCCGCGCGCCGGCCCGCTTCGATCCCGAAGACCTCGCCCAACTCACCGCCCGCACCCTGCACATGATGCCCTTCGAGGCCGCGGCGTCCCGCCTTGGGGCGGCGGGCATCGGCGGCGGCGCGGCCTTCTGGCTGGCGGTGCGGGGCAATCTGGCGCGGTTTTCGGAGGCGGCGGACTGGTGGAGCGTGGTGGCGCGCCCGATGGCCGGCCTTGTGGCGGAAGCGGATCGCGGCTTCCTCGCCGAGGCGGCAGGGCTTCTGCCCGCCGAGCCCTGGGACGCGCAGACCTATGGCGCGTGGATCAAGGCCGTGAAGGACGCGAGCGGGCGCGCCGGCAAGGTCCTGTTCCATCCGCTGCGCCTCGCCCTGACCGGCCGGGAGAAGGGGCCGGAGCTTGCCGCTTTGCTGCCGTTGATGGGCCGGGCACGGGTGGCAGGCCGCCTTGGGGGCGAAGCGGCTTGAAGCGACGGGTTCCACCGCGCGACAGCAGCGCGGGTCGCCGGGCCGCTGCTGCCGGCCTTGTGGTGGATGCTTGCTTCAGAGAAAGCGGGTTGGGGGCTGCCCCCGCCGCTGTCACCCATACCAACGGCCCCGGCGGTTGACCGGTGGCCGTGCGCGTTACTGGGCCGTGCCTTGTCCGGCGCCGGCCGCGTTCTGCTGGTTCTGGGCATTCTGCGAGCGCGGCAGCGGGATGATGCGCACCTGGCGCTGGCCCGGCTGCTCGGAGGCCGGGGCCAGCGGGGCGGCGGCCGTCGCGGCCACGGGGCCGCCCGCTTCCGCCGCCGGATTGACCGCCGGCTGGCGCTGCGTGGTCTTGCCCTTGGAGGTCTGGGCCGGGTCGTTGAACTTCGGCTGCGACATCTCGCGGGCCTGCTCCTCGGTCACGAGGATGTCGCCCTTGCGCAGGGTGGTTTCGTCCTCAAGGCCTGCGAGCGCCTGCGCCCATGACTGGCCGGCGGGCTTGCAGGTGCAGGCCGGCACCAGTTCCTTGCGGTAGCGCAGGGCATTGGGCAGCGACATGTAGGACTGCCCGGAAACGCTCACCGCCGACTTGATGTCGCCGCTATAGGTGAAGAGCTGCGCCTCCGAGCCCGGGCACAGCCGCTTGCACAGCTGGTCGTCCTGCGCATAGCGGCTGGTGTTCGTGGAGTTCGCCATGGGGAAGAAATAGCCGTCGCAGGTGCGCACGCACACGGTGCGGGAGGAATATTGCCTCGGCTGGTCCAGCGGGATGGTGGCGAGGTCCGGCGTGCTTTCCTCCTCCTGCACGCTCTGGGGCGTGCCGAAGATGGCTTCGAAGAAGTTGCGCGGCTTCTGCGGTTCGGCGGGGCGGCGCGACGCCTGCACGGCAGCGGTATATTGCTGGCCGCAATTGTTCTGGGCGAGGGCGAGGATCAGCGCGCGGCGCTGGCCGCTCTGGTCCGATCCGCCGCGCTCGACGCCGGCGAGCTGGGAGCGGATCCGCGACACCTGGTCGTCGATCTGGTCGCACTGGGGCGGGCGCGGCGGCCCCTGGAAGATGAAGAAGCCGCGCGGGGCATCGCAGCCCATGCCGCGGGCCTGGGAGGTGAGCCGGTCGAGGTCGGAGCGCAGCTTCCCCGCCTGCTGCTGCTGGGCGGCGGCGCCGTTGGCGCCCCGGTCGAGGGACATGAGTGAGGATTCAAGCTGCATGCAGGCCGGGCTACCGGCTTGCGCCAGCGCCTGCGTGGCGCCGGCCGCCGCCGTTCCGGCCAGGACGAGCCCAAATACGATCTTGCGGGCCAGATGGCGGATCGTGCCGCCGACGCCCATCCCTCGCTCAGACCCCATCCTCACCTTCTCGACTCTCGCTTTGCCGCCCACTGCCGGACCGCCCCTCTATAGCCCGACACCGGACGGGAATGGTGACGAAACTATGGCTTCATCACGGTCCGTCAGGAGCCGGGCGCGCCGTTGGGCTCGTCGCCCGCTCCCGATCTCAGCTCTTGCCGCGGTTGCGGATGTTGAAGCTGTCGTAGGCGTATTCGGCGATCTGCCACCATACCAGCTGGTCGGCGCGGATGGCGGTCATGGAATCGAGCGCCTGCTTGAAGGCGGGGTTGGTGGCGGCGATCTCGTTGTAGAGCTCGAACGCTGCCTTGTGGCCCGCCTCCAGGATGGACGGCGGGAACGGCCGCAGCTCCGCTCCCTGCTGCACCAGGCGGCGCAGGGCCGGCGGGTTCACAAAATCATACTTGGCCAGCATCCAGTTGTTCGCCGCTTCCGCGGCATTGCGGACGATGGCCTGGTAGGGCTT
This sequence comes from Xanthobacter autotrophicus ATCC 700552, assembly GCF_043194565.1. GTDB lineage: Bacteria > Pseudomonadota > Alphaproteobacteria > Rhizobiales > Xanthobacteraceae > Xanthobacter > Xanthobacter autotrophicus_F. Next base: position 170,983 of record NZ_JBAFVS010000009.1, read on the forward strand.
GGGCAGGGCGTTCCACTGCTTGTCGTTGATGACGAGGTGCATCATCGCCCCGCCCTCCCACCAGCCGGGGTAGTAGTAATATTTGGCCACCTTCACGAGGCCGAACTTCTCGTCGTCATAGGGGCCGACGAACTCGGCCGCGTCGATGGTGCCGCGTTCGAGGGCGGCATAGACGTCACCCGGCACGATCTGCTGCGGCACCACGCCGAGCTTGGCCAGCACCTGGCCGCCGATGCCGCCGATGCGGAACTTCAGGCCCTTCAGGTCCTCGACGCCGGCAAGCTCCTTGCGGAAGAAGCCACCCATCTGGCACCCCGAATTGCCGATGGGCATGGCGGTGACATTGTACTTTGCCAGCACGCCGTTGATGATCTCGGCGCCGCCGCCGAAGAACCACCACGAATGCTGCTGGCGCGAGTTGAAGCCGAACGGCACGCCGGTGCCGAAGGCCAGCGCGGGGTCCTTGCCGGTGTAGAAATAGGTTGCGGTCTGCGCGCATTCCACCGAGCCGGTGGAGACGGCGTCCAGCGCCTGCAGGCCGGGCACCAGCTCCCCGGCCGGGAAGGTCTGGATCTGGAAGCGCCCGTCGGTGGCCTCGGACACGTAGCGCGCGAACATCTGCGCAGTGCCGAAGATGGTGTCCAGCGAGCGCGGGAAGGAGGAGGTCAGGCGCCACTTCACCTCGGGCTGGCTCTGGGCGAGGGCCGGAGCTGCGAGCGCGCCGGTGGCGAGCGCGGTGGCGGAGGCGCCAATGAAGTGCCGGCGCTTGATGTCCATGGGGTGCTCCTCGGGCCTTTTCTTGTCGGGCGCTGCCCTGCCGACAGCCGATGGGAGTGTCTCATCGGCGATCGGTCCGGACCGCGCGGCGCTTGCGCGAAACCGTCGCGGCGCAGGTCGAACCGGGCCGCTGGTATCGATGGGGCGACAGGGGTGTCATGGCCGCGCCTCCGCGTCAATCGCGAGCCGGCGCAGCAGCGCGGCGTTGGCTTTTATCGGCTGCCGGCCATCGATCACCTTTTCCTGAGCGCGACTTTCCCCATATCAGGAGCCACAACCCGCAGGAGCTTTCATGACCGTTGCGAACCGTCCGAGCCGCGTTGCGATTCGCGTGCGAAGCGTGTGCCTTCTGCTCGCCGCGCTTCTGGTGCCGGCCCTGGCGGCCCCGGCGTCGGCGCAGGAGCCGAACCTCATCTTCAAGAAGTCCACCGTCTGGAAGTTTCTGACCCCGGACGACAAGCTCGCGGTCTACGGCATCGACGACCCGGTGGTGGAGGGCGTCGCCTGCCACTACACCACGCCGGAAAAGGGCGGCCTGAAGGGCATGGTCGGCGTGGCCGAGGAGGTATCCGATATCTCGCTGGCGTGCCGGCAGGTGGGGCCTATCGCCTTCAAGTCCAAGTTCGAGCAGGGCGACGTGGTGTTCCGCGAGGGCCGCTCCTTCTTCTTCAAGCGGATGCAGATCGTCCGCGGCTGCGATACCAAGCGCAACGTGCTGGTGTACCTGGTCTATTCGGACAAGCTGATCGACGGTAGCCCGAAGAATTCCACCTCCACCGTGCCCATCATGCCCTGGGGCGGCGGGGCGGACGTGCCCAAGTGCGCCGACTTCCTGAAGTAGGCGCGGAGGTCCTTTCGTGAGCCCGCCCCCGGACCCGCCGGGGCGCTCTCGCGGGGCCGGGGATAGGCCCCTGGTCCCCGCATGGTCAGGCGTGGCCATACGGCGAATGGCGGAGCGGCCGCCGGGTTGCGGGCAAAAAATACAGGCGTGGCAAGGGCTCGCGAGCGTGGGCGCCGGCGCCGCGCCGGCCGGCTGCCGCGCCGACGCGAAAGCGCTTGACGACCGCCGCCGCCCGAACCATTGTCCCGCGCCATGAACGGTCGGTTTGCCATCACCTGCGCCATCGCGGCGATTATTTGCGGTTAGCCGAAAAGCTGGCCGTGGCCGTCCCTTGCTGCTCCCTTAAGACTTAAGGATCTGGACGCCCCGGCCGGTGCACCGGCACGGCGCACATGCGCCATTCGGGGGAATGATCCATGGAGCTCAGGCTCTACAATACCTTGACCCGCTCGAAGGACACGCTGCGTCCGCTCGATCCGGCCAACGTGCGCATGTATGTGTGCGGCCCCACCGTCTACGACCACGCCCATATCGGCAATGCGCGGCCGGTGATCGTGTTCGACGTGCTGTTCCGCCAGTTGCGCCGTCTTTATGGCGAGGGCCACGTCAAATACGTCCGCAACATCACCGACGTGGACGACAAGATCAACGCCCGCGCCGCCGAGCGCGGCATCACCATCCGCGATCTCACGGAAGAGACCTACCGCTGGTTCCGCGAGGACACGGCGGCGCTGAACTGCCTGCGGCCTACCGTGGAGCCGCGCGCCACCGAGCACATCGCCGAGATGCGCACCCTCATCGAGAGCCTGGTCGCCTCGGGCCACGCCTATGTGGCGGAAGAGCATGTGCTGTTCCACGTGCCCTCCATGCCGGACTATGGCCGCCTGTCCCGCCGCCCGCTGGACGAGATGGTGGCCGGCGCCCGCGTGGATGTGGCCCCCTACAAGCGCGACCCCATGGACTTCGTGCTGTGGAAGCCGAGCGAGGCCGGCATTCCCGGCTGGCCCTCGCCCTGCGGCATCGCCACCCCCGGCCGCCCCGGCTGGCACATCGAGTGCTCGGCCATGTCGTGGCGCCACCTGGGCGAGACCTTCGACATCCATGGCGGCGGCATCGACCTTGTCTTCCCGCACCATGAGAACGAGATCGCCCAGTCGCGCTGCGCCTTCCATACCGGGGTGATGGCGCAGATGTGGATGCACAACGGCTTCCTGATGCTGGAAGGCGAGAAGATGTCGAAGTCGCTCGGCAACTTCGTCACCATCCGCGAACTGCTGGCCGAATGGCCGGGCGAGGTGCTGCGCCTCGCCATGCTCTCCACCCATTACCGCCAGCCCATCAACTGGACCCGCCAGGGCCTGGGCTTCGCCGCCAAGACCCTGGACAAGTGGTACCGCGTCATCGGCGAGGCGGAGGCCGAGACCGGGGAGGGCAATCCCTTCGAGATCGAGATCGCCGACCGGCTCGCTGACGACCTCAACACGCCCTCGGCCATCACCCACCTGCACCATCTGGCGGAGGTTGCCGAGCACGAAGAGTCGTCCTCCGCTCTGCGCCGGCGCTTCAAGGGCGCGGCCAACCTGCTCGGCCTTCTGGGCGATACCGAAGCCGGGTGGCGGGCCCGGCAGAAGGAGGCCATCGCTCTCGACGAGGGCGTGATCGCCGGCCTGGTGGCCGATCGCATCGCCGCCCGCAAGGCGAAGGATTTCAAGCGCGCCGACCAGATCCGCGAGGAGCTGGCCTCACGGGGCATCGTGCTGATGGACAACAAGGACGGAACCACCAGCTGGGAGGTGTCGCGATGACCGCCGCCAAGCTCTCCCTGCGCCCGTTCCTGCCGGCCGACGCGCCGGTGCTGGCCGCCCTGTTCCGCGCCTCCATCATGGAACTGACCGGCGATGATTATGACGAGGAGCAGCAGGAGGCCTGGAGCGCGGCGGCCGACGACGAGGACGCCTTCGCGGCGCGCCTTGCCGGTGCGCTGACGCTGGTGGCCCTGCGCGACGGGGCGCAGGTGGGCTTCCTGTCGCTGAAGGACAATGCCCACATCGACCTGCTCTATGTGGCACCGGATGCGGCCGGCACGGGCGTCGCCCGCGCCCTGTGCGATGCCGCCGAGGCGCTGGCCAAGGGGCGCGGCACCCTCAAGCTGACGGTGGACGCCAGCGACACCGCCCTCGGCTTCTTCCAGCACCGCGGCTTCGAGGCCCACCGCCGCAACATGGTGCCTTTGGCCGACACCTGGCTCGGCAACACCTCCATGGCCAAGACGCTCGGCGAGGGGACGGGGCGATGACCACATCCTTGTCCGGCGCGCGCGAACGCCTCTACCTGTTCGACACCACCCTGCGCGACGGGGCGCAGACCAACGGGGTGGACTTCACGCTCGCCGACAAGCTGCGGGTGCTGGCGCTGCTCGACCATCTCGGGGTGGACTATGTGGAGGCCGGCTATCCCGGCGCCAATCCCACCGATACCCAGCTGTTTTCGCAGGAGCATCCGGCCCGGGCGCGCATCACCGCCTTCGGCATGACCAAGCGGCCCGGCCGCTCCGCCGCCAATGATCCCGGCCTCGCGGCGCTGATCGGGGCCAAGGCGGACGCCATCTGCTTCGTGGCCAAGGCCTCCGCCTACCAGGTGCGGGTGGCGCTGGAGACCACGAAGGAGGAGAACCTTGCCTCCATCCGCGAGAGCGTCCAGGCGGCGGTCGCGGCCGGGCGCGAGGCGCTGGTGGATTGCGAGCATTTCTTCGACGGCTTCAAGGAAGACAGGGACTTCGCCCTCGCCTGCGCCCGCACCGCTTATGAGGCCGGCGCCCGCTGGGTGGTGCTGTGCGACACCAATGGCGGCACCTTGCCCCATGAGGTGGAGGCCATCGTTTCCGAGCTGGTGAAGGTGGTGCCGGGGGACCATGTGGGCATCCACGCCCACAACGATACCGAGCAGGCGGTGGCCAATTCGCTGGCCGCGGTGCGGGCGGGGGCGCGGCAGATCCAGGGCACCCTCAACGGCCTCGGCGAGCGCTGCGGCAACGCCAACCTCTGCTCCATCATCCCGACATTGCTGTTGAAGCCGGACTATGCGGCCCACTTCGACATCGGCGTCTCGCGCGATGCGCTGGCCGACATCGCCAACGTGTCCCGCACGCTGGACGAGATGCTGAACCGCGCGCCGGATCGCCACGCGCCTTACGTGGGCGAGAGCGCCTTCGCCACCAAGGCCGGCATCCATGCCTCGGCCATCCTGAAGGACCCGGCCACCTACGAGCACGTGCCCCCCGAGGCGGTGGGCAACCGGCGCAAGCTCTTGGTCTCCGACCAGGCCGGCAAGTCCAATGTGCTGGCCGAGCTGGAGCGGCTCGGCGTCGCGGTGGACAAGGCCGACCCGCGCATCGCCCGGCTGCTGGACGAGGTGAAGACCCGCGAGGCTTTGGGCTATGCCTATGAGGCCGCGGACGCCTCCTTCGCGCTTTTGGCGCGGCGCATCCTCGGCAGCGTGCCGGACTTCTTCGACGTGGAGCGCTTCAGCGTGAACGTGGAGCGGCGCTTCAACGCGCGTGGGGAAATGAGCACCGTGGCCGAGGCCATCGTGAAGGTGAAGGTGGGCGATGAGGTGCTGATCTCCGCCGCCGAGGGCAATGGCCCGGTGAACGCCCTCGACGTGGCGCTGCGCAAGGACCTCGGCAAGTACCAGCCGTTCATCGCCGGCCTGCACCTCACCGACTACCGGGTGCGGGTGCTCAACGGCGGCACCGAGGCGGTGACCCGCGTGCTGATCGAGAGCGCCGACGAGAAGGGCCAGCGCTGGACCACGGTGGGGGTCTCGCCCAACATCATCGACGCTTCGTTCGAGGCGCTGATCGATTCCATCACCTGGAAGCTGATCCAGGAGGGGGCCACGGCCTGAGGGCCGGCGCTCAGCCTTTCGCCAGCGCTTCCAGCGCCGCCAGAACGGCCTGCGTATCCGCCCCGAGGCGGGGGCTTGCGGTCTGCGCCACCTGCCGCTCGCCGTCGAGCACGATGGGGCTTGCCACGGCCGGGATGGTGCCGCCGCCGGCCTCCTTCAGGTCCACCCGCAGGCCGCGGGCCTTCACCTGGGGGTCGTCGAACACCTGCGCCACCGTGTTGATGGGGCCGGCGGGCACGCCCTTCGCCTCCAGCGCGGCGAGAAGGTCGTCGCGCTTGAAGGTGGCGGTGAGCGCCGACAACTGGGGCACCAGCGCGGCGCGGTGCGCCACGCGGGCGGGGTTGGTGCCGAAATCGGCCTCCTGCGCCAGTTCCGGCGCGCCGAGCACGGCGCAGAAGCGGGTGAACTGGCCGTCATTGCCGATGGCGGCGATGAAATAGCCGTCCGCGCAGGGGAAGACCTGATAGGGCACGATGTTGGGATGGGCATTGCCCATGCGCTTCGGCGCGGTGCCGGAGGTGAGATAATTCATGGCCTGGTTGGCCAGCACGCCCACCTGGGTGTCGAGCAGCGCCATGTCCACATGGCCGCCGGTGCCGGTCTCCTCCCGCCGGCGCAGGGCGGCGAGGATGCCCACGGTGGCATAGAGGCCGGTGAAGATGTCGGCAAACGCCACCCCCACCTTCTGCGGCTCGCCGTCGGGCGCGCCGGTGAGGTCCATGATGCCGCCCATGCCCTGCACCAGAAAGTCGTAGCCGGCGCGCGGCGCATAGGGTCCATCCTGCCCGAAGCCGGTGACGGAGCAATAGACGAGGCGCGGGTTTTCCGCCTTCAGGCTCGCGTAATCGAGGCCGTATTTCTTCAGGCCCCCGACCTTGAAATTCTCGATGACCACGTCGCTCTGGCGGGCCAGGGCGCGAATGGTCTCCTGCCCCTCCGCCGTCTCGAAATCCACCGCCACCGAGCGCTTGCCGCGATTAGTGGCATGGAAATAGGCGGCGCCGAGGTCCGCCCCATCCGCGCCTTTCAGGAAGGGCGGACCCCAGGTGCGGGTGTCGTCGCCGCCGCCGGGGCGCTCCACCTTGATCACCTCGGCGCCGAGATCGGCGAGCAACTGCCCGCACCACGGACCGGCGAGGATGCGGGCAAGTTCCAGGACGCGAAGGCCGGCGAGGGGAGGGGACATGACGGGGGACTCGTTAGTGAAGAACGCTCCCCTCTCCCCTTGCGGGAGAGGGGCTGGGGGTGAGGGGTGGCACGATGCCGCCGGCAAGTGTGACAGGCAGTGGCATCACCCCTCACCCGTCTCGCGGCTTCGCCGCGATCCACCCTCTCCTGCAAGGGGCGAGGGGAAAAACGTGCTCAGAAGAACGCTTGAATCCCCGTGATGCCGCGGCCGAGGATCAGCGCATGGATGTCGTGCGTGCCCTCATAGGTGTTCACGGTCTCGAGGTTCGCCGCGTGGCGGATGACGTGGAATTCGGCCGAGATGCCGTTGCCGCCGTGCATGTCGCGGGCCATGCGGGCGATGTCCAGCGCCTTGCCGCAATTGTTGCGCTTGATGAAGGAGATGGTCTCCGGCGGCAGGCGGCCTTCCTCGAACAGCCGGCCCACGCGCAGGCAGGCCTGCAGGCCGAAGGCGATGTCGGTGGCCATGTCCGCCAGCTTCTTCTGCACCAGCTGGTTGGCGGCCAGCGGCTTGCCAAACTGCTTGCGGTCCAGCGTGTATTGCCGCGCTTGGGCATAGCAGGCTTCCGCCGCGCCCATGACGCCCCAGCCGATGCCGTAGCGCGCCCGGTTGAGGCAGCCGAACGGACCGGCAAGGCCGGTGGCGTTGGGCAACAGGTTCTCTTCGGGGATCTCCACGTCCTCCAGCACGATCTCGCCGGTGATGGAGGCGCGCAGCGAAAGCTTGCCCTCGATCTTGGGGGTGGAGAAGCCCTTCATGCCGCGCTCCACCACGAAGCCGCGGATGGCGTTGTCGTGCGCCGCCGACTTCGCCCACACCACCGCAAGGTCGGCGATGGGCGAGTTGGTGATCCACATCTTGGCGCCGTTCAGGCGATAGCCGCCGTCGATCTTCTCGGCGCGGGTGCGCATGCCGGCGGGGTCGGAGCCGGCATCCGGCTCGGTGAGGCCGAAGCAGCCGATCCACTCGCCGGTGGCAAGCTTCGGTAAATACTTCTGGCGCTGTTCTTCCGTGCCGTAGGCGAAGATGGGGTGCATGACGAGGGAAGACTGCACGCTCATGGCCGAGCGATAGCCGCTATCCACCCGCTCCACCTCGCGTGCGGCGAGGCCGTAGGACACATAGCCGAGGCCGGCGCCGCCGTATTCCGCCGGGATGGTGGGGCCGAGCAGGCCCAATTCGCCCATCTCGTTCATGATCTCGCGGTCGAACCGCTCGTCCAGATAGGCCGAGGTGACGCGGGGCAGCAGCTTCTCCTGCGCATAGTCGCGCGCCGTGTCGCGCACCATCCGCTCGTCCTCGGTGAGCTGGCCGTTGAGGTCGAAGGGGTCGGTCCAGTCGAACACGGGCTTGGAGGCGGCTGCCATGAACGTGTCTCCCGCTGAGGACCCGGCCGGGGGCTCGGGCTCCATTTACATTCCATCCAGTCGGTATATAAATATCCCACGTCAGTCAAGGGAGCGGACCGCTGCAGGACGAACTGAAGAAAGCGCCGGTGCCCGCGACCGCACCGGAGATGGGCGTCGCGCCGCCCCGCGGTCGCGGTCGCCCGCCCAAGGGCGCGGTGCCGTCGGGGGCTGCGGGGTCCGCCGCGCGGCTCGGCCGCCCGCCACTCATGGCCGACCCGCGCGCCGAGATCCTGCGTCAGGCGGCGCAGCTCTTCGCGCAGAAGGGCTATGTGGAAAGCTCACTCAACGAGCTGGCCGCCGCCATGAACTATTCCAAGGGCGCCATCTACAATTACTTCTCTTCCAAGCAGGAGATTTACGATGCCATCATCATCTTCACCCTGACCGGCCTGTACGAGACCGCCGCCAGGGCGGTGAACGAGGCCGATCCGCCGGTGGAGCGCCTGCGGCAATTCATGATGGCCCATGCCCGCTTCCTCGCCGACAATTACGATTGCTTCGTCACCATGCTGGTGGGCTTCTCCGGCATGGCCAACAGCGGGCTCAAGGACGACGCGCTGGCTTTGCGCGATGCCCACGAGGGCCTGTTGCGGCGGATCCTCCAGGACGGCGTCGCCGACGGCTCGTTCCGGGAGGTGAGCGCCGCCATGACCGGCCGCGCGGTGCTCTCGCTACTGAGCTGGATGGTGCGCTGGTTCAAGCCGGGCGGGGGCAAATCCGCCGAGGAGGTGGCGCAGGAGTATCACGACCTGCTGGTGCGCGGCCTGATGGCGTGAGAGTGCTGAAATGAAGAAGGCCCGCGGGGATGCCGCGGGCCTTGTTGCGTTCGGAAACCGTGCGGCCGATCACGCCGCGCAGGAGAGGAAGCCGTCTTCCAGCGCCTGGCGATCGAGCTTGCGGCCGATGAAGACGATGCGGCTCACGCGCTTCTCGTCGGGCTTCCACGGGCGCTGGTGATCGCCGTCGAGGATCATGTGCACGCCCTGGAACACGAAGCGGTCCGGGTCATTGGCAAACGACAGGATGCCCTTGGAGCGCAGGATGTTCGGGCCTTCGGTGGCCACCAGATTCTGCACCCAGGGGAAGAACTTGTCCGGGTTCAGCTCTTTCTCGGTGGAGAAGGCGACCGACTGCACCTCCTCGTCGTGCACGGCCTTCAGGCCATGGTGATGGTGGCCGTGGTCGTGATCGTGGCCGCAGTCCGGGCCGTGCACGTGGTCATGATCGTGGTGGTCGTCGTCCTCCAGGAAGGCGGGCTCCAGCTCCAGGATGCGGTCGAGGTCGAAGGCGCCCTGGTTGAGCACCTTCGAGACATCGATCTCCGATTTGGTGGTGCGGTAGAGCTTGGCGTAGGGGTTGATGCCGCGAATGCGGGCTTCCACCTCGTCCAGCTCCGCGGCGGTGACGAGGTCGGTCTTGTTGAGCAGGATCACGTCGGCGAAGGCCACCTGGTTCTTGGCCTCGGGCGCGTCCTTCAGGCGATCGGACAGCCACTTGGCGTCGGCCACGGTGACCACGGCGTCGAGGCGGGTCTTGGCCTGCACTTCCTCGTCCACGAAGAAGGTCTGCGCCACGGGGGCCGGGTCGGCAAGGCCGGTGGTCTCCACGATGATGCCGTCGAAGCCGCCCTTGCGGCGCAGCAGGCCGTCGATGACGCGGATGAGGTCGCCGCGCACGGTGCAGCAGATGCAGCCGTTGTTCATCTCGAACACTTCCTCGTCGGCGCCCACCACGAGGTCGTTGTCGATGCCGATCTCGCCGAACTCGTTGACGATGACCGCGAATTTCTTGCCGTGGGGCTGCGAGAGGATGCGGTTGAGCAGCGTGGTCTTACCGGCGCCCAGATAGCCGGTGAGCACGGTGACGGGGATCTTCTCGGCCTGCGTTTCAGCCATGGCATTCACCTGATGTCGGGCGGCGGCCGGAAGGAGCTTCCGGCCGCCGCGATTGGAAAACCGAACTGTGGCGCTCAGCTCGCCAGGGCGGCGGAAAGCTCGCGCACGTTGGAGCGCATCATGTCGATGTAGGTGCTCGCCGGGCCTTTGTCATCGGAGAGCGCGTCGGAATAGAGCGTGCCGCCGATCTTGGCGCTGGTTTCCTTGGCGATGCGCTGCATCAGGCGCGGGTCGGTGACGTTCTCCACAAACACCGCCGGGATCTTCTGCGCCTTGATCTGGCGGATGATGCGCGCCACGTCCCTGGCCGAGGCCTCGCTCTCGGTGGAGACGCCCTCGGGCGCCACCAGCACCACGCCATAGGCCTCGCCGAAATAGCCGAAGGCGTCGTGGGAGGTGATGATGCGGCGCTGCTCGGCCGGGATGCGCGCGAGGGCGGCCTTCACCTCTCTCTCCAGGGTGTCGAGCCGGGCGAGATAGGCGGCCGCGTTGGCGGTGTAGGCGTCGGCGCCATCCGGATCGGCGGCGATCAGGCCGTCGCGCACGTTGGCCACATAGACCTTGGCGTTGGCGATGGACTGCCAGGCGTGGGGATCGATGCCGCCATGGTCGTGGCCATGCTCGTCCTTGGCGTGCTTGTCCTTGGCCTTGGGCTTCTCGTCCTCGTCATGATCGTCGAAGCCGGTGCGCGGGGTGATGCCCTTGGTGGCGACCACCACCGGCGCCTTGGTGCCGGACGCCTTGATGAGGCGATCCATCCAGCCCTCGAAGCCGAGGCCGTTCACGACCACCACCTTGGCGGCGGCCACGGCCTTCGCGTCGGCGGGGGTGGGCTGGTAGACGTGGGCATCGCCATTGGGGCCGACGATGGTGGTGACGGCCACCCGGTCGCCACCCACCTGCTTCACGAAATCGCCGAGGATGGAGAAGGAGGCCACCACCGGCAGCTTCTGGGCGGGGGCGGTGGTGCCCTGCGCCAAGGCGGGACCCGCGAAAGCGGCGAGGCAGGCCGCGAGGACGAGACGTCGGTTGAGCATCAGGCTTTTCCTTCAGGCTTCGAGATGGCGACCCGGAAGCAGGCGCGAGGCGAGCCCGCCGATGGGGCCGAAAACCACGGCGCCGGCATAGGCGAGCCCGGCCACCAGGATGATGGAGGGGCCGGACGGCGTGCCGAGGTGGTAGGAGACGAGAAGGCCGATGGCACCGGCGGCGAAGGCGATGAGCGTGGAGAGCGTCACCAGCGCCGTCAGGTCGCGCACGAAGAAGCGGGCGGTGGCGGCGGGCAGCATCATCAGCCCAACGGAGAGCAGGGTGCCGAGCGCATGGAAGCCGCCCACCAAATTCATCACCACTAGCGCCAGGAAGGCGATGTGGCTCACCCCGCCGGCCCGGCTCACCGAGGCGAGGAAGGTGGGGTCCACGCATTCCAGCACCAGCGGCCGCCAGATCACCGCGAGGGTCACCAGCGTCAGCGTGGTGATGGCGGCGATGAGGATGAGCGTCGCGTCGTCGATGCCGAGCACGGTGCCGAACAGCACGTGCAGCAGGTCCACGTTCGACCCCTTCAGCGACACGATGAGCACGCCCAGCGCCAGCGAGATCAGGTAGAAGGCCGCGAGCGAGGCGTCCTCTTTCATGCCGGTGGCCCGCGCCACCACGCCGGCGCCCACCGCCACCAGAAGGCCGGCCGCGAGCCCGCCCGCTGTCATGGCATAGAGGTTGAGGCCGGCGAACAGGAAGCCGATGGCGGCGCCGGGCAGGATGGCGTGGGCCATGGCGTCTCCCGTCAGCGACATGCGCCGGAGCATCAGGAAGGCGCCCATGGGCCCCGCCCCCAGCGCCAGCGCGAACACGCCGGCCAGCGCCCGCCGCATGAATTCGAACTCCGAGAACGGAGCGATGAGGAGATCGTAAGGGTTCATTCTCGTCTCTGTCGGGGCCGCGGCCGAAACGGTGGCGATCGCGGGGCACCTGCCGCGTGGGCCGGAAGGGCAGATCAGGTCAGGCGCGCGGCGATGGATTCGCCGCGCTCGGGATCGGCGGCGCCCTTGTGCTTGGCCGGAAGCCGGGGGTCCGGCGGGGGCTGTGAGCCGGACCGGGGTTGGACAGCCTTTTCCCGGCTCCCGGCCAAGCAGAAGGACGGCGATGACAAGGGCGGGCGGTCTGATCCGGTCAGGCCGCGTCGGAACAGACCGGGGCATCCTCCCGCCAGGCTTCGCCCATGCGGCGCGCCTTCAGGAGGTTCTCGGACCCCAGCGCCTCGGACGTCGGACCCCAGGCCACCGGGGTCTTGGCCAGAAGCAGCGTCTCGGGAAAGGTGGCGCGGACCAGATCGAAATCGTGCAGCACCGCAATCACGGTGCGCTTCTCGCCGTGCCAGCGGCGCACCAGCTCCACGAGGTCGGCGACGGTCTTGGCGTCGAGGGCGGTGAAGGGCTCGTCCAGCAGGATCACGCGGGCGTCCTGCAGCAGCAGGCGCGCGAACAGGGTGCGCTGCATCTGTCCGCCGGAGAGGGTGCCGATGGGGCGTGTCTCGAAGCCTTCGAGGCCCACGGCGGCGATGGCGTCGGCGATCTGCTGCCGGTCGGCGCGGCCGATGCCGCCGAACAGTCCGGCGCGCCGCCACAGGCCCATGGAGACCATGTCGTAGATGTTGATGGGGAAGCTGGGGTCGATCTCGGCACCCTGCGGCAGATAGGCGATATCGCGCGGGGAGACGCCGTGCAGGTCGATGGCGCCGCCCAGCGGCTTCAGCGCGCCGCAGATGCCCTTCAGCAGGGTGGACTTGCCGGCGCCGTTGGAGCCGCACACGGCGAGCAGCGCGCCTTCCCGCACATGGCCCGACAGGTGGTGGACGGCGGGGTGGCGCTCATAGCCGAGGGTCAGGTTGCGGAAGGAGATCTGTGCGCTCACGGCTGGCTCCCCACCACGAGGGCGACGATGGTCCACAGCACGGCGAGGAGCGTGCCGGAGATGGCGAGACGCGCCAGAAGGGAGAGCCGCAGCACCGAGGCGCCGATGCGCACTTCCGGCCGGCGAGAGGCGGACCGGAGATGGTCCGCATGGGCGTGGCCAGCATGGGCACGGTCCGCATGTGGACGGCCGGACGGATCGCCATGCGCGTGCGCCGGGTTCGGCCCGGTGGGCGCGGCAGCTGCATCGACAGCGGATGAAAGAGGCATGGAACCTGCCGGGAAGTGGTTCAACGGGGTTCTTGATACAGTGTATCAGTCATCCTGTCCAGCAGGTCTCATGCGTTGGTCGTGTCTCAGCTTGAAGCGAAACGCCAATA